>CAWEMW010000013.1:0-209305 GCA_963810295.1 uncultured Actinomycetes bacterium | reverse complement strand
CGGCTAGCGCCAGCGCCCAGGGGACTGTCCCCGAAGGGGTCTGTCCCCCGCGAACCTTCAGCCCCGTCCACACGCGTCCGCGGTTCTCTGCACGTCTTCGCCTACCGGGGGTCGCGGGCCTCTTGCCGGCAAGGTGCTGTCGCGAGGCATCGCTGACGGCGATCGCTCGCACAGAGCCCGAGGCTCACTGGGGACAGGCACCCTTCGGTGCCAGTCCCCTCGTATCCCGAGCTGCCGAATCTCAGGCGCGATGCGGTCTGGTGCCTGCACATGCTAATGTATGCACATGTTGGAGAAGCGCCTCCAGGTATTGCTCGACGAGGGGCGCTGGAAGCGGCTCTCGGCGTACGCGGCTGAGCGCAACCTCTCCGTGGGTGCAGCAGTTCGCGAGGCGCTCGACCAGGCAATTCCCGCTTCGCGGGACGAGCGGCGAGGGGCCGCCCGGCGGATCTTGTCGGCGAAGCCGATGGACGTTCCGTCGCCCGCCGCACTGCGGCGGGAGCTCGACGCGCTGCGCAACCGTCGCGCGTGATCGTCCTCGACACGACGGTGCTCGTCTACGCCGTCGGCGACGACCATCGGCTGCGCGATCCGGCGCGTGCCATTGTCGAGGCCGTCGAGGGCGGCACTCTGCAGGCGACCACGACGGTCGAGGCGATCCAAGAGTTCGTTCACGTTCGTGCGCGGCGACGTGGTCGCGCGGATGCCGCCGCGCTCGGTCGCGCGTACGCGACGCTCCTGAGTCCTCTGATCCAGCCGTCTGAGGAACATCTCGTCGACGGGTTGCGCCTGTTCGAGCGGGAGGAGGCGTTGGGCGCCTTCGACGCGGTGCTCGCGGCCGCTGCGATCGCGATGCACGCCGAGGCGCTCGTCTCCGCAGATCGGTCGTTCGACGACGTTCGCGGTTTGCGCTGGATCGACCTGGCCGGCGGCGAACTGGCGGCGCTTCTCCCTGGTTGACATCTGTCGCCGTGCGCAGCACGGCGACAACGACGGAGGGGGAGGGTCCCCCGACCCTCCCCCTCGAACTCGCTCTCCCCACCCCCCACTGTGGGGCGAGCGAGCGACGCCGGTCGTGGGGCCCCGCTACGGCGTGAGTTGCCGTCCCCTGTCAGCGATGCAACGACCGAGGTTCCGGTACGCGGGAGTCGCCGCAGCGAGCTCCGCCGTGCACCGGGTCTTGAGGGTCGCTTCAGCCGGGTCTCCCTGTACCGCTGACCGCTTTGCCGCCACAAGCTTCTTGGCGGTCAGGGAGACACACCGGCCGAAGAGATTCTTCTTGTCGAGGCCGCCTCCGGTCTTCGTCACGAAGGTCGTCGCGAAGCCCGTGCTGCCCGGATAGAGCTCGACGAGCTTCGTGGCCTGGTTTCCGGCCTTCCACGCCTTGCACCACTGGGCTGCGTTCTTGGGCGCTGCCGTCGGCTCGGCCGCATGAGCCGCCGGTACGACGAGGAGTCCGACAACGGCAACGAGCAGGAGCCGCCACGCCGTGCACGATGCCGCTGTCGTCCTCATCACGGGGAAGATGCGCTCGGACCGCGGAACTTGCGCGCTCGCCTGTAAAGAGTGTGTAAGGGGCGTGCACGGGGCCGAAGTTTCAGCCATCGTGAGCGAGTTCATGGCCGCCACCGAATCGAGCACCCGCGCGAACGCCGCGCTCGACGACCTCTATCGTCGTCACGTCGGCGACGTGTACCGCTACACGTACGCGGTGCTCGGCAACCACGCCGACGCCGAGGACGTCACGCAAACGACGTTCGTCAACGCGCTGCGTGCCCTGGAGCGAGGCGAGTCACCGCGCAACGCCTCTCACTGGTTGCTCGCGATCTCGCACAATCTCTGCCGGCAGCGCTGGCGCCAGACAGCGTCTCGGCCGACGGTCGTGGAGCTCGTCCACGACGTTCCCGACGAGTCCGCCGAGGACAGCGACGTCGAGCTCGACGCTCTCGTCGTCGCGCTTCAGAAGATCCCACCGTCGCAGCGCGAGGCGCTGGTCATGCGCGAGCTCGAGGGTCGTCCCTATGCCGAGATCGCGGAGCTTCTCGGGATCACCACCTCGGCGCTCGAGACACTCCTTTTCCGTGCCCGGAGGTCGCTCGCAGAGGAGCTCGAGAATCTCGTCACGTGCCAGAACGCCGAGCTCGCGATCTCGAAGCAGCTCGACGGCCGACTCTCGCGCAAGGATCGACGCCGGCTCGACGAGCACGTCGCGGAGTGCGAGGACTGCGCCCGTCTCGCGGCGACGGCCAAGCGCCAGCGGAAGGCATTCAAGGGGCTCGCGGTCCTGCCGCTTCCGATCGGTCTCGCGCTCTTCAAGGGCGCCCCGGCCGCGGGCGCTGCGACCGTCACGACGCTCGGTGTCGCAGGAACGGGAATCGGCGCCACGGGCGTCGGCGCGACCGGCGCAGGGACCGCTGTGACCGGCGGTGTCGTGGTCGGCGGCTCGGCTGCCGGCGCGGGCGGCGCGGTCGCGGGTGGAACGCTGATCGGCGGTGCAGCGGCGAAGGTCGCAGCTGTGGTCGTCGCGGCGAGCGTCGCGACGGGAGTCGGCTATCAGGGCGTCAAGGTTGTGAGGGACGAACCGTCGAAGACGCCTCCGAAGACGGTGGTCACCAAGCGTGCGGCCGCGACGACACCGACAGAACGCGGTAGGCCGAGCGCAACCGGCGCCCTGCGTCGCGCCACAGCGATCGCACCGGTGAAGGCACGAGGCGCTGCAGCGGCCCCCGGCCGCGTGAAGCAGAGCTCCGAGGTCGTGGCGACGGCCAACCTGGGCAACAGCGCAGTTGCGAAGGAGCGAGCGGCCGCAATGAAGGCCGAGCGCCTCGCGGCCCTGCCGAACGGCAAGGCGGACGCGGCGAAGGACAAGACGTCGCCTGCGAACGGAAAGGACAAGGACAAGGCAGACGCGGCACCGCACAAGCCGACCACGCCGCCGGGCGCCGATGCGGGCGCCGAGCCCAAGCCGAAGCCCAACGAGGGGTCGAACGGGAATGGTCCGAACACGACTCCGCCAGGTCAGGCGTCCTCGCCGGCCGCCTCGACGCCGCCTGCGAGCCAGGCTGGAGGTTCCGGCGCGGCTCCGCCGCCGATCGAGGCCCCGTCGCCCGGCCCCGAGACATCCCAGGCGCCGCCGGCGCCAGCAAGCCCGGGGCCGACAGCCGGCGACGAGCTCGGCACGGCGCACGTCGGCAAGGGCCACACGAAGCACGACGCCAGGCACGACGGCAAGGACGGCTGAGAGAACGGGTCGCTAACCCGTCGACCTCACGCGCCGTGCGCGAACCCCCAAAGGGGGACGCACACACCGTCTTCCATGACGATAAGGTGCGTAATGCTTCGCGGCCGGCTGCTCCTCGTGATGGTCCTCGCGCTCGCGATTCCCGCGAGCGCAACGTCGGCGACGTCCCATTCGACGGGCTCGAGCGTGACCCGCGCGAGCTCGCTGGAGAGTCTCGTGCTGGTCGAGCTCAATGCCGTGCGCGCGGCACACGGCATGTATCCGCTCAGCCGTTCCGCTCACCTGTCGCGCGCCGCGATCGGGCACAGCCGCGCGATGGTGACGCTGGGCTTCTTCTCCCACGAGTCCCGAGACGGCACGCCGTTCTCGGATCGCCTCCGACGCTTCTACGCCCAGTCGACGAACGGCTGGACCGTGGGCGAGAACCTCGCGATGTTCGGCGGCGTCACCCCGACTGCGAAGGCGATCGTGGACGCCTGGATGGCGTCCCCCGGCCATCGTGCCAACGTCCTGCGCCGGCAGTTCCGCGAGGCGGGCATCGCGATCGTGCACCACCCCGCCGCAGGCGGCGTGTTCGGCGGGCTGCCGACCTGGCTCGTCACGCTCGACGTCGGTTCGCGCTAGCCGGCGTCGCACGTTCCCGTTACGCGCGCGGGCCGACGGAGCCACGCTGCGAAGCGCTCACAGGGGATGCTTCTATGCGTGTCAAGTTCCGGGGGGTGTTGCCTCCAGTTGGCGGTAGAGGGAGCGGGCGAGGAAGCGTTTGAGGCAGCGGATTGCTTCTCGGGTGGTTTTGCCTTCGCTTGTGCGCCGGTCGATGTAGGTGATCGTGGCGTGGTGGTGCGTGCGCCGGCTTTGGATGATTTGGTGGAGGGCGCGGTTGAGGCGGCGGTCGCCGCCTCGGTCGAGCCGGTGGCGGAGGGTTTGTCCTGAGGAGGCGGGGATCGGTGCGACTCCGCCGAGTCGGGCGAAGGCGGCCTCGCTTTTGAGGCGGCCGGGGTGTGACCAGGAGACAAGCAGTTGGGTGGCGGAGATCGGGCCGACGCCGGGGAGCGTGAGTAGCCAGGGCGCGAGTCTCGTTAGGCGCGTGCGCAGCTCGCGTTCGAGTGTCTTGGCCTCGGCGCTGGCGAGCTGCACGCGGCGGGCACAGCTTTGCAGCGCTAGCGAGCTGCCCTGTAGCTGTGGGTCGCGGGCGGCAGCGGGACGCAACGCCAGGCAGCGCTTGATCAGCCTCTGCTTGGGCAGCCCGTGCAGCGAGCTGCGTAGCTGTTCGGGTGCGGTGAGCACGAGCGCGCGCAGCTGGTTGAGCCCTGAGCGCCGCTCGCCGACGGCGGCCTCGCGCGCTACCAGCAGGCAGCGCAGCGCCTCGCGTTCGCCGGCCAGTCGCGGCTGACCGGTTGTCTGGCCGGCGAGCAGCGTGCGCGCCCCCCGAAGCGCGTCGAGCTGGTCGTCTTTGAGACGCCCATCGCGGCCGCGGTGGCGGGCTGGACGCTCGACCTCGAGCACCCGCTCGCCCTTGAGGGACAGAAAACGGGCCAACCCGGCCCCGTAGGCGCCCGTGCCTTCGACCGCCCAGGCGCGGACCGCGCCCGCCCGCTTGCCCAACCTCAGCGCTTCGCGGTAGCCCTCCCGGGTGGCGGGCAGCACGGTCTGGGCGACCAGCGCGCCCGTGCGCGCCTCGACGAGCGCGAACGTGTGGCTGTCGCGATGCGTATCGACGCCGATCACGACATCGAGCGACTCTGCAAGCATGTCTTCCACCTCCAGCCTCGGTTGGAGCGATCACACCGGTGCCGGTCTGGACACCGAAGGCCGCGCGCGGCAGGTCTGTGAGGAGTCACGCCCCTAAAGGGGCGGACAGGCTTCTGATCAAGCCAGCGGGCGGAGCGCCAGACCGGCGCCGGCGCTCGCACACGGACAGATCCCCAGCAAGACACGCCTCACGGCGGTCGGACAGGCCCTGAGTCACGCGCACGAGCTCGACACCAGCCTGACTGTGCCTCCAGACAGCACCCGGCCAATCTCACAGACAGGCCCTGCGGGGCCAGTCCCCTCAGAAGGTGTGCGCTAGACGGGAAGCGCGCGGTACGTGGTTCGGCGTGGATCGATCGCGCTGTTGAAGCCGCGTTCCCACTCGACGATGACCGCACCGCCGGCCTGGATGTCGCGTACGACCCCGCGATCACCGGCCCGCAGATCCGACTCGCCGTCCGCTGTGAGCTCGATCCGGCTACCGATCCGCACACCTGCCGCGATCCGTGCCGCAAGAAGTCGTGCGCCAGAAGCATCCATGCTCTCTTGATACGCGGCATCGCCCGCGCCGCCCTCCCCCGTTCGGACAGGATCTCCTCCCCCCATGGGGGGAAGGATGAAGGGCGGAGACGACGAACCCAGACTCGCGCCGGCGGCTCATTCGAATTCGACGGCTGAGGGTGTGTCGCCGGCGCTACCAGGGAGGGAAACGATCTCGATGCCGCAAGAGGCACGTCACGAGCGCCAATGGACGCACTGGCCGGACGACCGTGACGCCGGAGTGCGCGGGCGCCTGCGGTCGCTCTTCGCGCCCACGGACGCGGGGGACGACGTTACCGAGCTCATCGCCGTCCACGGCCGGCGGCTCGAGGAGCGGTCGGCGGAGCTCGTCAGCGCGGCCGGCGCGCTGGAGCTGCGCGAGGCGCGGGCGAAGGAGCTCCACGCGAAAGTGGAACGGGTCCTTCGCGAGGGCGCCATGGAGCTGGACGTCCGCCAGACGGAGCTCGAGGCTCGCGCCGCGGAGCTCGACCGGCGCGAAGCCGCTCTCGTCGAGTCCGAGCGACGGCTCGAGGCCCGCCGTCGCGAGCTCGGCGCCGTCGAGCTGCGAGGCGCGGCCGTTGCTCGTCGTGAGGAAGCACTCCAGACTCGCGAGTCCGAGCTCGAGCTGCGGGCGGGTGAGCTGGCGGACCTCGCGCGTCAGCTCGATGCGGTGGGGACGACCTTCGCCAGAGTCGAGCAGCCGGCGGTTCGAGACGACGAGCACCTCGTGTTCGCGGCAGGAGACGGCTATCGGCTGCTCGAGCGCGACGGTCCCGCGCCGAGCCCCGGTACCGACGTCGAGCTCGAGGACGGCCGCTATCGGTGTGTCCGGGTCACCGGCTCGCCCCTTCCGTCGGATCTCCGCCGCTGCGCGCTTCTCGAGCGGGCTGTAGAGCAGGTGTCCGGCTGAGAGCCAGGACACCTCCATCTCGTGCATACCGGGACTCCCTCGGTGCCGGCTTCAGCCGGCACCTTGCTCATCGCCACGGATCAGCCGAGCCAGGCGTCGAGCAGGGTCTCACCGAGGAACAGGCCGACGACCCCGCCCACAGCGAGGAACGGCCCGTAGGGCAGCGTCGCCTTTCGGCCCGCCGACCCACGCCTCGCGACGACGGCGAGCGCTGCGACCGCCCCGAGCAGCGAGCCGACAAAGAGCGCGACCGCGACGTCCCGCCCAAGCCAGGCCCCGAGGAACGCCGCCAGCTTCACGTCGCCCATCCCGAGCCCCGCTGGATAGATCAGCGCCATCGCGAGGAAGAACGCCCCGGCGGCGGCCGCGGAAACGACCCACTCGACGCTCGGGTCACGGATCGTCTGCACGACGAGCGCTGCCCCGAGCGCCGGCACGATGATCCGGTTGGGGATGATGCGCCGCTCGAGGTCGGTGACGGTGACGGCGACGAGAACCGCGCACCCCGCGGCGCCGACAACGGCTTCGAGCGACACTCCGAAGACCGCGACGCAGACGACTGCGAGCGCGATCCACACGACGACGGCGATGGCGCGCAGCGGCACCTGGACCGGATTCACCGCGGTCCGCCTCGATCCTCTCCCCCATGCGAGGGACGGGGTTCCCTCGGAAGGGTGGCGAAGGCGGCCCGTTTGTCCGCGACGATCCGAGGACTGCGGAGCACGCGCCCGCTCCTGGCGTCGGGGCGCGAGAAATCGAGAGGACATTGGGGATTCCTCGCACTGCGAGGGCTGCCCGTCACTGGCTTCTGTGGCCGGCGGCGGCTGTACTCGTCATCGGAGTTGGTGGGACTGCCGCCCTGGGCCTGAGCCAGAGCAACCGGCCGGTCGACGCGTTCGTGATCGCCATGACGCTGGCCGGATTCGCCGGAGCGGCGAGCACGCTGCTCGTCACGCGGCTGCTGGCCGCCCAACGGCTTGCGCTTCGCGATGGACTGACCGGCCTCCCGAATCGGGCGCTGTTGGACGACCGGATCGCACAGGCGCTCGCTCGCGGTAGGCGCAGCGGGGAGTCGTTCGCGCTCCTCGTCGTCGATCTCGACGGGTTCAAGGGCGTCAACGACATCCGTGGACACGAAGCGGGCAACCAGGTGCTGCGGTCGATCGCTCGGCGCCTCGAGTCGGTCGTCCGCGAGACGGACACCGTCGCTCGCGTGGGCGGCGACGAGTTCGTCGTGCTCTCGTGGGGGACGTCGGAGGACGAGGAGGCCGAGGCACTCGTCGGCCGCATGCGGCAGGTGCTCAAGCGGCCCTACCAGGTCGAAGGCGGCCTCGTCGAGCTCGACGCGTCGATCGGCTGGGCGTTGTTCCCTCAGGACGGCCTCGCGCCCGACCATCTGCTCGCGAAGGCGGACGGTCAGATGTACGCGACGAAGCGCGATTCGAGCGAGGAATCCGCACTGCCGCGACGGCCTGACCGGGCGGTTGTCAAGGATCTGCAGAGCGCGCTCGAGCGCGGTCAGGTCGTCGTGCATTACCAGCCGATCGTCGACCTCAGCTCCGGCGCCGTGCGCTCGGTCGAGGCGCTGGTGCGCCGGGAGCATCCGGATCGGCTGATCGCCCCTTCGGAGTTCATCCCGCACGTCGAACAGACGCCCGTGGTGCGGGCGTTGACGCTCGCGGTAGCAGCCGACGGGCTTCGGCGCCTCGCGGAGTGGGAGACAGTCGGCCACAGCCTGGGGGTCGCGATCAATGTTCCGTACCGGCTGATCGACGACGCGGAGCTCGTGTCGGGCATCGCCGACCTGCTCGAGTCGACCGGGGTCGCACCGGAGCGACTGACGCTCGAGGTCGTTCCGTCAGGTGCAGGCGCGGGCGCCGAGGTCGACCGATTCGTCGTGAAGCGCCTTCGTGGGCTCGGCGTTCGGCTCTCCCTCGACGATCTCGGGCGTGCGTCGTCGGTGGCGGCGATCCGGATGCTGCCCCTCGACGAGGTCAAGATCGACGCGATGTTCCTCCACGATGCCGGTCGCGGCGGCCGATCCGACGCGATCGTGAGCTCGTTCGTCGAGCTGGCCCATCGACTCGGCGTCGAGACGGTTGCCGAGGGTGTCGAGAGCAGGCTCGCATGGGAGGCCGCGGCCCAGCTCGGCTGCGACCTCGCCCAGGGCTTCTACCTCGGCTATCCAATGCCGCCCAAGAAGCTCGCGGAGTGGCTGAGCGGCACCTGGCCGGTCGCCTCCGTCGTCGCGTAGCGTCTGTCTCCTACTCGCGCGTCGCGCCCGGCTTCCAGAGCGGCTCGTCGTGTCCCGCGCGGGCGTTCGCCGTTCGCGCCAGGATGAACAGAAGGTCGGAGAGCCGGTTGAGGTAGACGACGACGAGCGGGCCGAGCTCGTGCTCCTGCGCTGCGACGAGCGCCTCGCGCTCGGCGCGCCGGCAGATCGTCCGAGCGACGTGGAGCATGGCGGCGGCGCCGGTTCCGCCCGGGAGGACGAAGCTCTTGAGCTCGGGGAGGTCGGCGTTGAAGCGATCGCAGTCCTCCTCGAGCCGATCGACCACGGACTGCTCGACCCTGAGCCTCCCCTCGACGTGCGCCGGGACGGAAAGGTCCGCGCCGAGGTCGAAGAGCTCGTTCTGGACACGCTCCAGCACATTTCTGACGGACGCGTCGGGCTCGCCGGCGAGCACGACGCCGATTGCGGCGTTGAGCTCGTCCACCGTGCCGAAGGCCGCGATCCGCGCGTCGAGCTTCGACGCACGTGACCCGTCGCCGAGCGAGGTCTCACCTGCGTCCCCACCGCGCGTGTAGATCCGCGTGAGGCGCACCGGCTCGTCCCTCGCGCGGGCCATTGGCCGCAGCCTACGCCAAGGCGCCAGCGAGAATCGCGCTCCCGGGGCGCTGCATGGTGTTTCACGGAGGTTCACTTCGGCTGGCTTTCGTGGTATCTTGATACCTATATGGCAGCACGCAAGAGCATGACTCTACGGATCCCGACGGAGCAGGCAGACGACCTGGAGGCCGTCGCGCGCGCAGAAGGGATCACCGTCTCCGACGCGGTGCGCGAGGCGATCTCCGAGCACATCGCTCGCAAGCGAAAGGACAAGGCGTTTCGGGAGCGCCTGCGGGCCGTGATGGAGCGCGATCGTGAGATCCTCGAGCGGCTCGCCCGCTAAGGCTTGCAGTACCTCGACCTCGCCGATTACCTACTGATCGCGGAGGCCGTGGTCGGCGTTCCCGCCGAGACGATTGCGAACTGGCCCGGGATCGGGCTCGCCGAATCGGCGCTCCACGCTCCCGCAGCGAGCTTCAGAGACGTGGAGTTCTACCCCGACCAGATGGACAAGGCAGCCGTGCTGTGCGCTCGGCTCGCTCGCAATCACCCGCTGCCGGACGGCAACAAGCGGGTCGCTTATCTCGCGCTTGTCGAGTTCCTCTCCCGCAACGACATCGAGTGGACGCCGCCTTCGGTCGAGGAGACAGTCACGACGATCGAGGGCGTCGCTGCGGGGGCGATCTCGGAGCGGGAGCTCGCAGACTGGCTGCGACGTACGCGGCCGGGAAACGGCTGAGCGATAAGGGACGCGCCCCCTACGGGGCCAGTCCCCGCGCAGCCAGCGAGCGCTCGTGCGTGCGCAGCAGGTCGCGCGCGATGACGATCCGCTGGATCTCGCTCGTGCCCTCGTAGATCTCGGTGATCTTCGCGTCGCGGTAGTAGCGCTCCGCCGGGAACTCGCGCGTGTAGCCGTACCCGCCGAGCACCTGGATCGCTTCCTGGCTCGCCTGCACCGCGACCCGCGAGGCGAAGAGCTTGGCCATGGCGCCCTCCGAGCCGTGCGGCTGCCCCGACTGCTTGAGCCATGCGGCGCGGAGCGTCAACTGGCGCGCCGCGGCGATCTCCGTCGCCATGTCCGCGAGCTTGAACTGGACGGCCTGGAAGTCCGCAATCCGCTGCCCGAACTGCTCGCGCTCGAGCGCGTAGGCGCGCGCTGTCTCGAACGCGGCCTGGGCGATTCCGACCGCCTGGGCGGCGATCCCGATCCGGCCTCCGTCGAGGGTCGCCATCGCGACGGCGAACCCCTTCCGCTCCTCGTGGAGCAGCCGGTCGGCATCGACGTGAACGCCTTCGAGACGGAGATCTGCCGTCGACGAGGAGTGCAGACCGAGCTTCTCCTCCTCACGAGTGACCTCGACGTGACCCGCGTCGAGCAAGAACGCCGACACGCCCCGTCCGCCGTCGGTCGCCGGGTCGGTGCGCGCGAAAAGCAGGAACGTGGACGCGTGACTGCCGTTGGTGCACCACTGCTTCGTGCCGGTGATGCGCCAGCCGTCGCCGTCGGGAGCAGCGACGGTTCGCAGGGACCCGGCGTCCGAGCCCGACCCCGGCTCGGTGAGCGCGAACGCGCCAATCGACTCGCCGCGCGCGAGCGGCGGGACGAAGCGCGCCTTCTGCTCGTCTGTCCCGAAGAGAACGATCGGCAGCGTGGCTGCACTCGTGTGGACGGCGACCGTCACTCCGACGCCGGCATCGGCCCGCGAGAGCTCCTCGAGCACGAGGACGTACGACAGGAAGTCGGCGCCGGCCCCGCCGAGCTCCTCCGGGATGCAGACTCCCATCAGCCCCAGCTCTCCGAGCTTGGCGAACAGCTCCCTCGGGAACCGGTGCTCGCGGTCCCACTCGGCCGCGTTCGGAGCGATCTCCGAGTCTGCCACCTCTCGCGCGAGCGCCTGGATCTCGCGCTGCTCGTCGGTCAGGGCGAAGTCCACGGCGGAAGTCTAGAGCGCAGGCTCGGAGCGGCTCTGCAGCCGACCGATGTCCGACTTCAGTCGGACATCTGCTCTACCGGTGGCGTATCGGGCGCAGGCGGCG
This sequence comes from uncultured Actinomycetes bacterium, assembly GCA_963810295.1. GTDB lineage: Bacteria > Actinomycetota > Thermoleophilia > Gaiellales > Gaiellaceae > Gaiella. The sequence continues at coordinate 197,995 of CAWEMW010000013.1, read as the reverse complement.
CTTCACCGTCCGCGCAAGCCCGTCCGGTGTCGCAAGACGACGCAGCCGGCCCACCGACAGCTCCGTGCAGAGCACGGCGGACGCCGCGGGCCCCCGGTCTCCGTAGCCGACACCAGCCGCGCGAAAGCCAGGCACCGCGCGCCAGCCCTCGGGACCGAGCTCGTACGCCTCCTGCTCCTCCACAAAAAGCCCAGCCGAGGCGAAGAGCGCAGTCCAGCCGGCGACGTCGTCGAGCCGGAACCAGCCGTGGTCACCCGGCTCACCCAACGGGACGGTGACGAGCAGCCGTCCGTTTCGGCGAAGCACACGTCCGAGCTCGCGGAGCGCGTCGACACGGGAGCCGGGATCGTCCTCCGCGGTCAGTCCGTAGCCGGAGTTGTCCGCGCCGACGTGCTCGAGGGTCGAGACGAGCAACACCTGGTCGACGCTCTCGTCGGGAAGCGGCAGTGCCCTCACATCGGCCACGATCCTCTCCATCCCTCCGACGTCGCGCTCGGCGAGGTCGACGCCGACGAGCTCGACGCCCGCGCGCAGGAGACCCGCGAGGTAGGCCGGCTCGGCGAACGCGTAGCCGATCTCGAGGACGCGGCCCTCGGAAACCAGCCGCGAGAGGACCCACGGGACCTCGACGACGCGCTCGTCCGTCGCAGCCGGCGCCTGAAGCCAGGACAGCCGCTCGCCGCGCCGCCGCGCGCCCAGACCGAGCACGACGGCGTCATCGAGCTCGCGAACGCGGACAGCCTCGGCCGAGATCACGAGCTCGTGGAGAAACGTCGCGCGCGAGAGCGTGCCTCCAGCCAGCTTCTCGAGCGCTCGCTCGCGCGCGTCGGAGTCCGGCGGACGTCGAAGCACGGCTCGGAACGCGCGCTCGACGAAGGCCTCGTCGACATCCTCGTAGGCTTCCACCGCGGCGAGGACGAGAGGATCCACGGCGACGTCAGTCGTACGTGTAGAAGCCGCGACCGGACTTCCGTCCAAGCCGCCCAGCCGCCACGTACCGCCGGAGCAGCGGGCACGGCGCGTACTTCGGGTCACCCAGCCCCTCGTGCAGGACGTCCATGATCGCGACGCACGTGTCGAGGCCGATCAGGTCCGCCAGCGCGAGCGGCCCGATCGGGTGTGCGAACCCGAGCTTCGCGACGGTGTCGATCGCCTCGGGCTCCGCGACGCCCTCCATCAACGCGTATGCGGCTTCGTTGACGAACGGCATCAGGATCCGGTTCGAGACGAAGCCCGGGAAGTCGTTCACCTCGGCCGGCGTCTTGCCGAGGTCGCGCGCCAGCTCGACGATCGCGGCGGCCGTCTCGTCCGAGGTCTGCTCGGCGCGGATCACCTCGACGAGCGCGAGCATCGGGACGGGGTTGAAAAAATGCATGCCAATCACCTGCTGGGGCCTCGAGGTAGCCGCAGCGAGCTCGGTGATCGGGATCGAGGAGGTGTTCGACGCGAGGATTGCGTCGGCGGGCAGCGTCTCGTCCGCCGCACGAAAGACCTCCTTCTTCGCGTCGGCGTTCTCGACGATCGCCTCGATGAGCAGATCGGCCTCCGCGAGATCGTCGACCGGCTCGACGCGCCCGATGACCTCGTCCGGGTCAGGTCCGCCCTTCTCGTGGAGCTTCGTGAGGCTCCGCCGCATCGCCTCGACGCCGCGCTCGACTGCGCCCGGCTGCGCGTCGTACAGGAGCACCTGACGTCCGGATGCGGCAACCACCTGCGCGATCCCGCCGCCCATCTGGCCGGCGCCGACCACGAGGACACGCTCGAAGGTCATCCGTCGAGGCTACTGCGTCCCGGGAGCTCGCGGCGCTTCAGCCGGCGCACGGAGTAGAGCAGCACGAGGAGGAGGATCCCGAGCCCGATCACGATCTTGATCGCGTCGCCGCGCGGCTCGTCGCTCGTCGAAAGCAAGGCCCCCGGGTCGGTCAGCAGGCACGACTCCGTCACGATTCGCGCGCCGTCGACCATCGCCATGACGCCGAGAGCCTCGTCGCGGACGAGCGGCTCGTCGGCGGCGTCGACGAGCCGTCCCGGAGAGCTCACCTCGATCTCACGCCCGACCGGGCCCTTGACGCGCTGGTCGACGACGAAGCGGGACACGAACCCCGCGCCGTCGGCGCCACGTCGCTCGTCGGTGACACGGCCGACGAACGCGACCTCCGCTCGAGCGAGACGTTCCTCCAGCGGGATGTTCGGACAGTCGAGCGCGAGGGCCGCCGGAGTGAGGACGAGTGCGCCGAGCGTCGCGACGACCGCGGCCAGGGAGCCTCGGACGATCACACCTCGAGGAGGAGGGCGTCGCCCTGGCCGCCGCCGGAGCAGATCGCTGCGAGGCCGAGCCCCCCACCGTTTCGTCGCAGCTCGTGGACGAGCGTCCCGACGATCCGGCCGCCGGAGGCGCCGATCGGGTGTCCGAGCGCAACCGCCCCGCCGTTGACATTCACGCGGTCCTCGTCGGCGCCGAGCATCTGCGTGGAGTTGCGCGCGACGGAGGCGAACGCCTCGTTGATCTCGACCCGCGCGACGTCGTCGATCGACCGTCCCGCCTCGTCGAGAGCCAGGGCTGCGGCCTTCGCGGGTGTGCGCGCGAGGTATGCGAAGTCGTCGGCGACGTACGCGTGGCCGACGATCCGCGCGAGCGGCTCGATCCCTCGCTCCTTCGCCCACTCCTCCGAGCAGACCACGACGCACGACGCTCCGTCGTTCACGCCGGGCGCGTTTCCGGCGGTCGTCGTCCCCTCCGGGTCGAAGACCGGCTTCAGGGCGGCGAGGCGCTCGAGCGTCGTGTCGCGGCGGATGCTCTCGTCAGCCGAGACTCCGTGGACCGCGACGATCTCGTCGTCGAAGCGACCCGCGTCCTGTGCCGCAGCGGCACGCTCCTGAGAGCGCAGCGCCCACGCGTCCTGGTCCTCGCGCGAGATGCCGAGCTCCCGTGAGACGGCCGAGGCCTGCTGGACCATGTGCAGCCCGTCGAACGTCGAGGTGAGGCCGTCGAACACCATGTGGTCGAGCACCTCGCCGTGCCCGAGCCGGTAGCCGAAGCGGGCCTTCGGGAGGAGGTACGGCGCGCGCGACATCGACTCCATTCCGCCGGTGACGACGACGTCGTGGCGGCCGGCCGCGATCATCAGCTCTGCGATCTCGACCGCGCGGATCGAGGACGCGCAAACCTTGTTGATCGTGTCCGCGGGCACGTCCTTCGGGATCCCGGCCGCGATCGCCGCCTGACGAGCCGGCGCCTGGCCGGCTCCGGCCTGGAGCACCTGGCCCATGACGACGTAGCCCACGTCCTTGGGCACGATTCCCGCGCGCTCGAGCCCCGCGCGGATCGCGGTCGCGCCGAGCTCGGTGGCGGGGAGCTCGGCGAGGCCTCCGCCGACGCGGCCGAAGGGCGTGCGGACGGCAGAGACGATCACTGCGCCTGACATCGACGTCAGCCTAGCCAGGGGTCTGTCCCGCGAGGGAGACGTCGACTCCGCGCGACGTCTGGCGTCATGCCAGCATGCCCTCAGCAGGGGCCAGACGCCCTTGCGGGGTCAGTCCCGCGCACGGTCAGTCCCCTAGGCTCATGGAGTCCATGACGCCGCTCACGACGATCGTCACCGACCTCCTCACCCCGCTCGGCGCTTATCTCCGGCTGCGCGCGATGGGTCGCGCGAGCTTCCTGCTCGAGTCGGTCGAGCGCGGCAGGCTCGGCCGGAGCTCGTGGATGGGCGCCGGCTCGCGACTCGTCACCTTCGCCGAGGCCGAGGAGCTCGAGCTGCCTGTGATCGGATACGTCGGCTACGACCACATCGCGGCCCTCGAGCCCGCCGTGCCGCTCCCTGGCGACGGCCACGGCTTCCCGGAGAGCCGGCTCGTGGTCGCCGAGACGCTCGTGCGCTTCGACCACGGCGCAGGGACGGCGGACGTCCTCGCAGGCGACGCCGAGGAGATCGCCGGCCGGCTGGAGTCGGGCATCCCCTGGCACCACGAGCCGCGTGGCACGCGCGCGGAGCTTCGCCGCTTCCCCGACCGGAAGCGCTACGAGGAGATGGTTCGTTCGGTCAAGGAGCACATCGTCGCGGGAGACGTCTTCCAGTGCGTCCCGTCCCAGCGAGCAGAGCGACCGACCTCCGCCTCACCGCTCGACGTCTACCGCGCCTTGCGCCGCGTGAACCCGTCGCCGTACCTCTTCCTCCTCGATCTGGACGGGATCGCCCTCGTCGGGTCGTCGCCGGAGCGCCTCGTCGCCTGTGACGACGGCCAGGTGAGCCTCTGCCCGATCGCCGGGACGACCGAGCCGACGGAGGGCGACGTGGAGCGGCTGCTGTCGTCGGAGAAGGATCGTGCCGAGCACGTGATGCTGGTCGACCTCGGGAGAAACGACCTGTCGCGTGTCTGCCGCGCAGGGACGGTGCACGTCGCCCGCAGCATGGAGGTCGAGAGGTTCTCGCACGTCTCGCACCTCGTCTCGGAGGTGGTCGGCGAGCTGCGCGACGACGTCACGCCGTTCGACGTCCTGCGAGCGTCCTTCCCGGCGGGCACAGTGACGGGCGCGCCCAAGATCCGCGCGATGCAGTTGATCACCGAGCTCGAGGGCTTCCGGCGCGGCCCGTACGGCGGCGCTGTCCTGTACGCGCTCCCAGGCGGCACCATGGACGCATGCATCGCGTTGCGGACGATGGTCATGCGTGACGGCGTCGCGTACCTCCAGGCCGGCGCCGGGGTCGTCGCCGACTCCGACCCGGCAGCGGAGCACGAGGAGTGCCTCCGCAAGCTCGCCGCGATGGAGGCGGCGATCGACCTCGCGGAACGTGAGGCCGTGCGGTGAGCCGTCGGCAGACAGCCCAAGTTGCAATGTGTTACTTGCTCGCCGCGCCGGGAGCGCAGGGCTCGTGAAGGTCCTGATGATCGACAACTACGACTCGTTCACCTACAACCTCGTCCATCTGTTCGAGGAGCTCGGGGCCGAGGTCATCACGGTCCGGAACGACGCGATCACGCCCGACGAGGCGCTCGAGCTCGCTCCCGACCGGCTCGTCGTGTCGCCGGGCCCCGGACGACCTGTCGACGCGGGCGTCTCGGTCGAGCTGATCCAGGCACTCGGCCCGACGACGCGAACCCTCGGCGTCTGTCTCGGGCACCAGGCGATCGTCGAGGCGTTCGGCGGCGACATCGGTCAGGCCAAGGCCCTGCTCCACGGCAAGTCGAGCGTCGTCACGCACGACGGGCACGGCGTCTTCACAGGGCTCCCGGACGAGGTCGAGGTCGGCCGGTACCACTCGCTCGCCGCGACGACCGTGCCCGACGAGCTGCTCGTCACGTCCAGCACGGCGGACGGCGAGGTGATGGGCGTGCGGCACGTCTCGCATCCGATCGAGGGCGTCCAGTTCCATCCAGAGAGCGTCCTCACGCCGCTCGGCCCGTCGATGGCGAGGAACTTCCTCACGTGATCGAGGCGGCAATCATCGCGATCACGGACCGACGCGACCTGACCCGCGAGCAGGCGCGATCGGTGATGCGGATCGTGATGAGCGGTGAAGCCACTCCCGACCAGATCCGCGACCTCCTCGTGGCGCTGAGCGCGAAGGGAGAGACGACGGACGAGATCACGGGCTTCGCGGAGGCGATGTCGGAGCACGTCGTGCGCGTGACGCCGTCCCGGACGCCGCTCGTCGACGTCGTCGGCACGGGAGGCGACGGAGCGCGCACCTTCAACATCTCCACCGCCGCGGCGCTCGTCGCGGCTGCCGCGGGCGCGGCCGTCGCAAAGCACGGGAACCGCGCCGCGAGCTCCGCGTGCGGCTCGGCGGACGTGCTCGAGGAGCTGGGGATCGGGCTCGAGCAGTCACCGGAGCGAATCGCGACGTCCATCGACGTGCACGGCTTCGGCTTCATGTTCGCCAGGGCTCACCACCCGGCGATGCGCCACGCCGCGCCTGTACGGCAGGAGCTCGGCACGCGCACGGTGTTCAACGTGCTCGGGCCGCTCACGAACCCCGCGGGGGCGCGCGACGGCGTGTTCGGCGTCTACACAGCCCCGCTCGCGCGCACCTATGCGGAGACGCTTGCAGGCCTCGGCGCGCGGAGGGCGTTCGTCGTCCACGGGGACGGCGGGCTGGACGAGCTGTCGCCCTCGGGGACGAACCTCGTCGTGGAGGTGGACGACGGCGAGATCCGGGAGTGGGAGCTCGATCCTCGCGCGCTGGGCATCTACCCCACCTCGCCCGACGACCTCCGGGGCGGAGATGCGCGGGGGAACGCCGATGCCGTCCACCGCGTCCTCGCAGGCGAGCGAAGCGGGAGGCGCGACGCTGTGCTCCTCAACGCGGCGGGGGCAATCGTCGCGGCCGGGCTCGCCGAGAGCATCGGCGAGGGCGTCGAGGTCGCGGCCGCCGCGATCGACTCGGGCGGCGCAGCGGAGACGCTCCAGCAGCTCGTCGCATTCTCGAACGAGGAGGTTCCCGCCTGATGGGCCGCTTCGCCGACGCGCTGCGCGCCCCGGGCCTCGGCGCGATTGCGGAGATCAAGCGGCGCTCACCGTCGGCCGGCGACCTGCGTCCCGACGCGGATCCGGCCCGGATCGCCCCCGCGTACGCGTCGGCCGGCGCCGCGGCGATCTCCGTGCTCGTCGACGAACGGTTCGCAGGCTCGTGGGACGACCTGCGCGCGGCACGAACCGCGACCGACGCGCCCTTGCTCGCGAAGGGCTTCTTTTCGAGCCCCGAGGACCTGCGAATGGCGAAGGAAGCGGGAGCAGATGCGGTGCTCCTTCTGCTCCGAGATCTCGACGACGAGACAGTTGTCTCACTTCTAGGTGAGGCCGAAGGCCTCGCCCTGGACACGCTCGTCGAGGCGCACGACGCGGCGGAGCTCGAACGCGGAATCGAGGTCGGCGCCCCGGTGCTCGGCGTCAACGCGCGCGACCTGGCGACGTTCGAGATCGACCGGAGCAGCACAGCTCGAGCTCCTCGGCCGCATCCCCGACGACCGCATCGTGATCGCCGAATCGGGCATCGAGACACGCGCCCAGGGCGCGGCAGCGGAGCTCGCAGGGGCGGATGCGATCCTCGTCGGCTCGGCTCTGATGCGCGCGCCCGACCCAGCGGCCAAGCTCCGCGAGCTTCTCTCGCGCCCGCTCGTCAAGGTCTGCGGGCTGACGCGCGAGGAGGACGTGGCGGCCGCGGTCGAGGCGGGCGCCGACCTTCTCGGCTTCGTGCTCGCCCCCGAGAGCCCTCGGGCGGCCGAGCGTGTGCTGCCCGTCCCCGGCGAGACGCTCAGCGTGGCCGTGTGGGTCGGCGCGGCGGGCGACTCGCCGGCCGATCTCGACCAGGTCCACTCGGTCGAGGAGGGCAAGGTCCGTGGACGTGAGGCGACGCTCTACCGGGACGGCGAGCCGGTCGCGCGCCTTCTCGACCTTCCGTGGGGTGAGGAAGACCCCGCCCACTGGGCGCAGCGCGCGGCCGAGGCGGACGGCAGGGTCGTGCTCGCCGGAGGGCTCGGCCCCGAGAACGTCGCGGCCGCGATCGAGCGGGTGCGCCCGTGGGCGGTCGACGCGTCCTCGTCGCTCGAGACCGCGCCGGGGATCAAGGATCATGCGAAGGTCCGCGCCTACGTCGAGGCGGCGCGCGCGTGACGGCCCTCGACGAGACCTTCGGCCCGTACGGCGGGAGGTACGTCCCCGAGACGCTGATCCCCGCGCTCGACGAGCTGACCGCCGCATGGGAGGAAGCCAAGCGCGATCGGTCGTTCGCGGCGGAGCTCGAGGAGCTCGGGCGCACCTACGTCGGGCGCCCCTCCCCCATCACGCTCGCGTCGCGGTTCGCGCCGACGAAACGGCTCTACCTCAAGCGCGAGGACCTGAACCACACCGGCGCGCACAAGATCAACAACGCGCTCGGTCAGGTCGTCCTCGCCAGGCGGCTCGGCAAGCAGCGGATCATCGCCGAGACCGGCGCCGGCCAGCACGGCGTCGCGACGGCGACAGCGTGCGCGCGGTTCGGGCTCGAATGCGTCGTCTACATGGGTGTCGAAGACATGCGACGCCAGGCGCCCAACGTCGAGCGGATGCGGCTCCTGGGCGCATCGGTCGAGCCGGTGGAGTTCGGCACGCGCACGCTCAAGGAAGCGACGAGCGCTGCGATCCGCGACTGGATCACGAACGTCGAGACGACCCACTACGTGATCGGCTCGTGCGTCGGGCCGGCGCCGTATCCCGAGCTCGTCAAGGAGCTCCAGGCGGTGATCGGGCGCGAGGCCCGGGAGCAGTTGCTCGAGGCCGAGGGACGGCTCCCAGAGGTTGTCGTGGCCTGCGTCGGGGGCGGCTCGAACGCGATCGGGATGTTCGACGCGTTCGTCGACGACGAAGACGTGCGCCTCGTCGGCGTCGAAGCCGCAGGGGCGGCCTCGCTCGGGACGGGACGTACGGGGGTGCTCCACGGCTCCCGCTCGTCGATCCTCGCCGACCAGGACGGCCAGATCGCCGACGCACACTCGATCTCCGCGGGGCTCGACTACCCAGGTGTCGGCCCCGAGCACGCCTGGCTTCGCGACACGGGTCGTGCGACGTACATCCCGTGCACCGACGAGGAGGCGCTCGCGGCGTTCGAGCGGCTCACGCGGACGGAGGGGATCATCCCCGCGCTCGAGTCCGCGCACGCCCTCGCGGTCGTGGAGCAGCTGGACGCGGACTACGTCGCGGTCTGCCTGTCCGGCAGGGGCGACAAGGATCTCGCAGAGGCGCTTTCCGCGCTTTCGCGCGGAAAGCGCCTCTAAATAGGACTTGTTCATAGTATGATTGTTCGATATGAACGGCTATCGCATCACGACAAGCGGACAGGTCTCGATCCCTGCCGACGTTCGAAGGCGCTGGGCGACGCGGCGCGTCCGCGTGGAGGACCATGGAGACCACGTCGTCGTTCGCCCCTTGCCAGAGGATCCGGTCGCTGCTCTGAAGGGCGTCTGGAGGGAGTACACGAAGATGACCACCGACGAGACGCGGGCGTTGGTGCGGAAAGAGAACGAGGAGATCGAGAAGCGGAAGCTTCGCGAACTGCACGGAGTCAGTGAAGAACGAATCCGGGAGCTCTACGGCGACGAATCGTGACGCTTCTCGACGCTCAAGCACTCGTCGCGTTCATGATCGGCGAGCCGGCAGCCGACGAGGTCGAACATATCCTCGACGATAGCGAGGCCGGGATCGCCTCGATCAACCTGGCGGAGGCGATCGACGTCGCGATGCGAGTCCACGGCGTTCCGGAATCTCGAGTTTCCGCCGAGCTAGGTGAACTGACACAGTCATCGCTCTTTGTCGTCGACTGCGACCATGCGCGAGCGGTTCGCGCCGGGGAGCTTCGCGCACGCCACTACAAGAGCCGAACGCGAGCGATTTCGATCGCCGACTGCGTGCTCCTGGCGTCAGCCAGGCCGGAAGACACGATCGCAACGGCCGACGGCTCGGTGCTCGAGGTCGCACGAGCGGAGGGAATCGACGTCGTCGCTCTCCTCGACTCGGCGGGGCGTCGCAGCGGGTGAGAAAGACCCTCGTCATCTACCTCGTCTGCGAGCCCGAGACCCCCGACCTCGCGGCTGCCGCCGTCGCTGCCGGGGCGGACGTGATCGAGCTCGGCTTCCCCTTCTCGGACCCGCTCGCCGACGGCCCGGTCATCCAGCGGGCGTCCGAGCGCGCGCTCGAGCGCGGGATGCGGACGGCGCAGTGCCTCGACTGCCTGGCGGCGACGCGCGCAGTGGTCGGAGACGACGCCGATCGTCCCCATGACGTACGCGGCGCTCCTCGAGGCGTACGGCTGGGAGCGCTTCGCAGCGGACGCCTCCGAACGCGGTGCGACGAGCCTGATCGTCTCCGACGTCCCCGCGGGGCAACGGCCCGACCTTCGCCGCATCCACCTCGTCGCCCCGACCTCGACCGACGAGCGGATCCGGGTCGCCGCCTCGACGACCGACGGGTGGCTCTACCTCGTCACCCTGACCGGAACGACCGGTGCGAGAGAGGAGCTCTCGTCAGCCCTCGAGGGCCTGGTTGGACGGACTCGCTCTCTGGCGAACGGCGTCCCGTTGTACGCGGGTTTCGGCATCTCGACGCCAGAGCAGGCCGCCGCCGTGGCGGCGCTGGCCGACGGCGTCGTCGTCGGGTCACGAGCCGTTCAGATCGCCGAGGACGGCCCCGATGCGCTCGCAGCGTACGTCGCCTCGCTCCGGGCGGCGCTCGACACGGTTCAGTGATTGACGCGCACGCGCCTGCCGCAGCGGGAGCAGCGCGCGCGGCGCTGCGTCAGGAAGAACCGCCTGCTCTCCGGGACGCGGTGGCCGAAGACCCGACACAGGTACTGCTTCACGGCTCGGGACCGACGCGGACGAGCATCTTTCCGATGTTCTGGCCCTCGAGCAGACCGATGAAGGCCTGCGGTGCGTTCTCGACGCCGTCGACGATCGTCTCGCGGTGGCGAATCGTCCCATCCGTGACGAGCGGTGCGACCTCGGCGAGGAAGGCTGGGAGCCGATCGTTGTGGTCGAACACGATGTAGCCCTGGATCCGGAGCCGCTTCGTGACGACCATGAAGAGGTTGCGCGGGCCGGGCAGCGCCTCCGTCGCGTTGTAGCGCGAGATCGAGCCGCAGGCGACGACGCGACCGTGGAGGCGCATCGCCCCGATCGCGGCCTCGAGGGTCTCGCCGCCGACGTTGTCGAAGTACACGTCGATCCCGTCGGGCGCGAGCTCTCGTAGTGCGTCCCGCGTCGACGTCTCCCTATAGTCGAAGGCTCCGTCGAGCCCGAGCTCCTCGAGCCAGGCGACCTTCTCGGGCGTCCCGGCGCTCCCGAGCACGCGCGCGCCGCGGAGCCGGGCGAGCTGCGCGGCGGCGCTCCCGACCGCGCCGGCCGCCCCGGAGACGAAGACCGTCTCGCCCTCGGTGACACCGGCGATGTCCTCGATGCCGACGAACGCGGTGAGCCCGGGCATCCCGAGCACACCGAGCGACGTCGACACCGGTGCAAGGGAGGGGTCGAAAGCGCGAACGCCGCGTCCGTCCGAAAGCGCGTGCTCGCGCCACCCGAGGCCGTGGACGACCCAGGCGCCCTCGTCGAAGCGCTCGTTGCGGGATTCGATCACCTGCCCCACAGCGCCGCCGATCAGCGGTTCTCCGAGCTCGAACGGCGGCACGTAGGACTTGACGTCGTTCATCCGCCCGCGCATGTACGGGTCGACGGAGACGAACGCGTTGCGTATCAGGATCTCGCCCTCGCCCGGGTCGGGCACCTCGACGTCGGCGAGCTCGAAGTCGGTCGGGACGGGCGCACCGCGAGGTCGCGCGGCGAGCCGGATCTCGCGTGACGGGATCGGCACGAGCGCCATCCTACGGGTCCGCCACCCTTACGGAATCTTTCAACACCGCTGCTAGCCTCGCGCGCCGGTCTGTGATCAACAGAGGCGCGACGAGCCGTACGAGGAACACGCCCGTCGTCGCCGAAGGGAGCTTGATGCGCCGTATCTCATTCATCTTCACCGTTGCGCTCGTATGCCTCGCGGGCGCGACCTTCGCGCCCGGCGCGATAGCCGGGAACTTCGACGAGTCCAAGATGGGCTGCGTCGGAGACGATCCGGCCACCTGCCCGCCGGGGACAGGTCGGCCAGCCATTCTCGATGACGATCTACCTCGCCCCACCCGATGACGGGCGCGGAGAGGACTTCGATTGCGCCACGTTCCACGTCACCTCGGGCGCGCTCCCGCCCGGATTGTCCATCTCCGACGAGGGGGTCATCAGAGGGACTCCGACAACAGCGGGAAGCTACGACCTTCTACCTCACGGTCAAGTACGACAAGACGCCACTCTGCGCCAAGACGCCGTCGGACGACCGGTTCATCTTCAACATCAACCCGCAGGTTGTTCGTCTCTTCGTCGCGACGAACAGCCTGCCGGACGCGAACCTCGGCCAGGCGTACACGTCGCCCGCGTCTGACCGTGCAGAACGGCACCGTCAGCTCCTGGACCCTCGCCGGCGGCACGTTGCCGCCCGGGTTGAGCCTCGGCACGAACGGCGTCATCACCGGCACGCCGACACAGAGCGGGTCCTTCACGTTCACCGTCCAGGCGAACGGCTCGCCGAACAACGACACGAAGCAGCTCTCGCTGTTCGTCGTCGCCCCGCTCGACCTCGGGCTCGCCCCCGCGGGCACGCCGGTCACGACGCAGCCCGTCCCCGTGAGCATGAAGCTCGCGACGCCGTTCACATGGGGTGTCAAGGCAACGGGTGGTCGCGCGCCGTACGCGTACACGGCCAGTGCGCTTCCGGCGGGGATCGTGCTCAACGCCGACGGCACCTTCACGGGCACGCCGACGAAGGCAGGTCTGACGAGGTCGACGATCACGGTCAGAGATGCCGGCGGCACTGCCGACACGCTGCAGGTGACGTTCACGACCCAGGCGCTCCTCGCCTTCCACAAGACGAAGCAGCCCAAGGTCGGCACCGTCGGCAAGCTCTACTCCTGGCGCGTGCCGGTGGCCGGCGCCTCGGAGACCAAGATCTACCTCATGTCGGGCAAGATCCCACCCGGGCTCGAGCTCGACGAGGAGACCGGCTTCGTGAGCGGGAGGCCGCTCACCGGGGGCTCGTTCAAGGTCAAGTTCTGGGTCCTCGGCGACGCCGGGACACAGATCTCCAAGAGCTACCGGATCAAGATCCAGAGCGTCAGGCGCTGATGCATGGCATCGCCCGCCCGGCCACCGTGCCGGGCGGGCGAGAATGCCGGGATGCGCTCACTTCGCGGTCAGCTGCTCGTCGCCGGGCCCGGGCTTCTCGACCCGAACTTTCACCGCACGGTCGTGCTCGTCGGGGAGCACGGCGACGACGGCGCGATGGGTGTCGTCCTCAACCGCCCGACCGAGGTCACCGTCGCCGACGCCGTCCCACCGCTGGCACCGCTCGTGGAGGAGGGTGATGTCGTGCACATCGGAGGCCCGGTGCAGCCACAGGCAGTCGTCGTCCTGGCGGACTTCGTGGATCCGGCCGCCGCGGGGTCGCTCGTGCTCGACACCGTCGGTTTCCTCCCGGGCGAGATCGAGGATGCGAGCGACGTCGGGCCGGTCGAGAGCGTTCGGGTCTTCGCCGGCTACGCGGGGTGGGCGCCGGGGCAGCTCGAGAGCGAGCTCGAGGAGGAGTCCTGGCTCGTGTTCGGCGCCCGCCCGTCCGACCTCTTCGGCGCCGACCCCGAGGGCCTGTGGGCCGACGTGCTCCGCCGTCAGGGCGGCGCCCACGCGGTCCTGGCCCTGCTCCCGGCGGATCCGCGGGTGAACTGACGCCGATACCACGCAAAACGTAAACAATTCGTTTGGAGTGGCCGTCTGGGAATGACACGGGCCGTTCGTCCGTTCACACTCTCACAGGCGCGCCGCGAAAGCATGCGCTGGCGAGTGCGCCTCACCTCAGGACAGACCACACACGCGCGAGCCGAACCGCGGCGCGCGCTTCGAGAGCGAAGCGAGGAAACTTGGAAACCAGCATCATCGAAATTCCTGCACTGGACGCGTTTGCCGCCGAGGCGGAGGAGCGCGGCAAGGTCGAGGCGCACGAGCTCGACGCGCTCGTGCTCGAGCACGAGCTCGACGAGGACGCCCTCACGGCGTTCAGGGCGCTCCTGACGGGGCGTGGCGTCGAGCTGCCCGCAGCCGAGGACGACGACGACTTCGAGCTCGACCTGACCCCGGGTACCGGCCCGGCGACGACCGACTCGCTCGGTCTGTTCCTGTCGGAGATCGGCCGCTACCAGCTTCTCACCGCAGCCGACGAGATCTATCTCGCGAAGCGCGTGGAGCGCGGCGACCTCTCGGCGAAGGAGCGCATGATCAACTCGAACCTGCGGCTCGTCGTCTCGATCGCCAAGCGGTATCGCGGTCACGGCGTGCCGTTCCTCGACCTGATCCAGGACGGCGTGATCGGCCTCAACCGGGCGGTCGAGAAGTTCGACTACCGCAAGGGATTCAAGTTCTCGACGTACGCGACGTGGTGGATCCGGCAGGCGTGCCAGCGCTCGGTCGCGAATCAGTCCGCGACGATCCGCGTGCCCGTGCACGTCCAGGAGCGGCAGCAGAAGCTCAGCCGTGCGCGCCAGCGGCTCGAGGTGAGCCTGGGCCGCCAGCCGACGGTCGAGGAGCTCGCGAAGGCGACCGGCCTCAAGCTGCACCATGTCCAGGAGGCACTGGACGCGGTCGAAGCTTCCGTCTCGCTGAATCAGGCCGTCGGCTCGGACGGTGACGGCGAGCTCGGCGATCTGTTTGCGGATCGCACGGCGCCGGACCCGGTCGACGAGGCCGACGAGTCGTTCCAGCGCGAACGTGTCCGCTCGGCCCTCTCGGGGCTGCCCGACCGCGAGCGCCGCGTGCTGGAGCTCCGCTTCGGCTTCGACGGGCGGGAGAGCCTCACGCTCGAGGAGATCGGGCGCCAGCTCGAGCTCACGCGGGAGCGCGTGCGGCAGCTCGAGAAGTCGGCTCTGACGCGCCTCCAGCATGCGCTCGACCACGACGCGACGCCGCTCAAGCGGCGCCGCGACCTGGCGACCTCAGCGTAGGAGAACGGGCGCGACCACTCTCTACCGGGGCGGGCGAACAGCCCGCCCCGGATCTTTCCCACACACGCCCGATTCGTTGCTACGGTGCGGGCGTTCAATCAGGACGTGGTCCGGTCGTGCGTTGATGCATCTTCCTGCCCGTTCGTGAGTACTTGGCAAGGAGGTGTTTCATCAGATGGCAACCGGAACCGTGAAGTGGTTCGACGACGCGAAGGGGTATGGCTTCATCACCCCTGACGACGGCGGCAAGGACCTCTTCGTTCATTTCAGCGGCATCCAGGGCGACGGCTTCAAGTCCCTCCCCGAGGGCGCGAAGGTCGAGTTCGTGCCGGAGCAGGGCCAGAAGGGCCCGCAGGCGACGAACGTCGTGCTCGCCGGCTGATGCGCAGCGACCGGGCGCGCCCACGCGGGCGCGCCCGGCTCTCTTTCTGATCTCGCCGCGCCGTGCATAGGCTCTCGTTCGTGGCGGAGACCCCCCCGATCCTCTGGGCGCCCGAGGCGGGGCGCATCGAGCGCGCCACGATCACGCGCTACGCGCGTTGGCTGGCCGAAGCGCACGGCGTCGAAACCGCCGGCTACCACGATCTCTGGCGCTGGTCGGTGACCGACATCGAGGCCTTCTGGGGGTCGATCTGGGAGTTCTTCGACATCCTGGCCTCGAGGCCGTTCGAGCGCGTGCTCGGCTCACGCGAGATGCCAGGGGCGGACTGGTTCGCCGGCGCGCGGCTCAACTACGCCGAGCACGTCTTCCGCGGCCGGGCACCCGAGAAGATCGCGCTCTTGCACGCCTCCGAGCTGCGTCCGCTCACACCGACGGCCTGGTGCGAGCTCGAGGAGGCGACGAGGCGCACCGCGGCCGCTCTTCGCGCATCGGGTGTCGGCCCTGGTGACCGGGTTGTCGCCTACCTCCCGAACATCCTCGAGGCGACGGTCGCCCTCCACGCGTGCGCGAGCCTGGGCGCGATCTGGTCCAGCTGCTCACCGGATTTCGGCGTACGGAGCGTGGTCGACCGGTTCGCACAGATCGAGCCGCGCGTGCTCCTGGCCGTCGACGGCTACCGCTACGGCGGTCGCGACCACGATCGCGTCGACGTCGTGCGAGATCTCCAGAAAGCCATGCCGACGCTGGAACGGACGGTCGTCCTCCCCTACCTCGATCCCGAGCCGCGCCTCGACCGGCTCGAGGCTGCGACGCTCTGGGAGGACTTTCTCGCCGAAGGGGCCGACGAGCCGCTGTCGTTCGCCCAGGTTCCGTTCGACCATCCGCTCTGGGTGCTCTACAGCTCGGGGACGACCGGGCTACCGAAAGCGATCGTGCACGGGCACGGCGGGATCCTCCTCGAGCTCCTGAAGAAGCTCCGTCTCCACGCCGACCTGCAGCACGACGACCGGTTCTTCTGGTTCACGACGACCGGCTGGATGATGTGGAACTTCCTGAACGGCGGACTGCTCACGGATGCCTCCATCGTCCTGTACGACGGCAGTCCGGGACACCCCGATCTCGGTCGACTCTGGGAGCTGGCAGCCGACGCCGGGATCACCTGCCTCGGGACCTCGGCGAGTTTTGTCTCCGCGTGCATGAAGGACGGCGTCGAGCCCCGTGCGGGCCGCGAGCTGGCCGAGTTGACGGCCGTCGGCTCGACAGGCTCCCCGCTCTCGCCGGAGGCGTTCGACTGGGTCTACGACACGCTCGGTCCCGACCTGTGGCTCTTCTCGACGTCCGGCGGGACGGACCTCTGCACGGCTTTCGTCGGGGGCGTCCCGACGCTGCCTGTCTATCGCGGCGAGCTCCAGGCGCGCGCACTCGGCGCGAAGGTCGAGGCCTGGACGGCCGACGGCGAGTCGGTGGTGGGGCAGGTCGGCGAGCTCGTGATCACCGAGCCGATGCCCTCGATGCCGATCGGCCTCTGGAACGACGACGCCGGCGACCGGTACCGCGCGAGCTACTTCGAAACCTTCCCGGGCGTCTGGCGGCACGGAGACTGGATCGAGATCACCGACCGCGGCACGGCGATCATCACCGGGCGCTCCGACGCGACGATCAACCGCGGCGGGATCCGGATGGGCACGGCGGAGATCTACAGCGCCGTGCTGGCGCTCGACGAGGTCGTGGACGCCCTCGTGGTCGACCTGCCGCGCGAGGGGACCCAGGGATACATGCCCCTGTTCGTCGTCCTGCGAGACGGCGTCGAGCTCGATGACGACCTGCTGGCGCGGATCCGGGCTCGGATCCGGGAAGACTGCTCCCCACGTCACGTCCCGGACGAGATCCGGAGCATCGAGGCAGTTCCGCGGACGCTGTCCGGCAAGGCGCTCGAGGTGCCTGTCAAACGGATCCTTTCCGGCGAGGCCGCCGATCTGGCGCTGAGTCGCGACTCGCTCGCGAACCCCGAGGCGCTTCGACCCTTCGAAGCGCTGGCCGCAAGCCCCGAATGGAGGAACGTGTGACGTACGCCCCCGCAACCGATCGCTACGAGCGCATGCCCTACCGCAGGACCGGTCGCAGCGGTCTCATGCTCCCGGCGATCTCGCTTGGCCTCTGGAACAACTTCGGCGCCGACCGTCCGCTCGAGACGAACCGCGCGATCGTCCGCCGCGCCTTCGATCTCGGGGTCACGCATTTCGACCTCGCGAACAACTACGGCCCGCCATACGGATCGGCCGAGGAGACGTTCGGCCGGCTCCTGGCCATGGATCTCGGCCCGTATCGCGACGAGCTCGTCGTCTCGACCAAGGCGGGGTACGACATGTGGCTCGGGCCGTACGGCGAGTGGGGCTCGCGGAAGTACCTCCTCGCGAGCCTCGACCAGAGCCTTCGTCGAATGGGCCTCGACTACGTCGACATCTTCTACTCCCACCGTCTCGACCCCGACACGCCGCTCGAGGAGACGATGGGCGCGCTCGACAGCGCGGTTCGGCAGGGGAAGGCGCTGTATGCCGGCATCTCGTCATATCCGCCGGACGAGACGCGGGAGGCGGCGGCGATCCTGGAGCGGCTGGGCACACCGCTCCTGATCCACCAGCCGTCGTACTCGATGCTCAACCGCTGGATCGAGGACGGGCTGCTCGACGCACTCGGAGAGCTCGGCGTCGGGTGCATCGGCTTCTCGCCACTCGCCCAGGGCCTGCTGACCGACCGCTATGCGGACGGCATCCCGGAGGACTCCCGCATCGCCCGCGGCCTCCACCTGTCGGCAGACCAGCTCACCGACCAGACGATTGCGAAGGTCGGGGCGCTTCGTCGGATCGCTGCGGAGCGCGGTCAGACGCTTCCCGCGATGGCGCTCGCGTGGACACTTCGCGACCAACGCATGACGTCGACGCTGGGCGGTGCGAGCAGCGTCGAGCAGCTCGAGGACAACCTGCGCGCACTCGAGCGGCTCGACTTCTCCGACGACGAGCTTGCCGAGATCGATCGCTACGCGACCGAGAGCGACATCAACATCTGGGCGCCCGAGGACGCTATGTAATCGCGCCTGGCGCCTTGGCTCGGCCAGGCACCTGCTCATGCGGCCACCCGAGCGGGCGGCCAAGGAGCCGCTCGAGCCGCTGGTTCGGCTCCGCGAAGCGCTCGACGAGTGCCGCGCGCGTCTCGGGCCGCATCGGCGCGTAGTCGCGATCGAAGACGCGCGGGTAGTCGGCGAGCTCGTGCGGCGCCGCGCCGAGAAACGCGAGGATCGAGGCGTACGTCTCGGCCGGCCTCTCGCCCAGCTCGTCCGTCGGGACCACGAGCAGCTGCTCGCGCGGGAACACTGCGAGCCACCGCTCGAGCTGCTCGGCGTACAGCCCACGGGCGGCGTACGTGTGATCCCACCACGCCCGGCTGAACGCTCTCGGGTCCGCGACGAGCCGCTCGACCTCGCCTCGCGTGCGCTCGTCCTCCGCGTCGAGCGCGTCCTCGAACGACAGTGGCTCCCGGCCGAGCGCGACCTCGTGCTGGTACTGCGAGTACGCGCGATCGACCGGGTCGCGGAGCAACGCGACGAGCTTCGCGTTCGGGACCACGGCTCGAGCCCGCTCGGGGGCGAGCGGGTGGAAGAGGTAGCTCGGGCTCGCTTCGCCGACCAGCTTTCCCTCGCTACGGAGGGGAAACTGCCCGCCGTACCAGCCCTCGCCCCGAGCCCAGTGGCGATCGAAGAAGCTGACCTCCTTCCAGGACGGCCCGGTGATCCCGGGGTGCCAACGGAGATACGCGTAGAGCGCGGTGGTGCCGGCCTTCTGCGCTCCGATCACGAGGAAGTCCGGGAGCGGGCGCCAACGCGCGGTCGCGCGCCCGAACGCCCAGATCCCGTTGCGCGCGACCTTGCGGACGGGCTCGGGGATCCGCGGGATCGCCTCGGCGGGAAGGCGGCGCATCGCGTAACCCTAGGTCGCGCGACCGCGAGGGGTCATGGGGCCGGGCCTAGCCGCCGCGCGGAGTGCTCCCAGCTACTCCTACCGCCCCACTCTCAGAACAACCACCCCCAGGGGCACCCCAGGTGCCCTGATGCCACGCTATCGACGAAACCGTCACGTGTGGGTGACGACTCTGTGCCAAGAGTGTGACGGGTGGATGGCGTTGCGAGTCGGGAATCTGACATCCGTCTGACGCGGCCGGCCAAAGCCTGTAGGCATCAGCCTTCCCGCGCCCTCTGCCGCATGAGCTTCTCCATGACGACGGATTATCGGCCGCGCTATCCCGGACGCCTGCTCCTCCCTCGCGCGCACCTAAGCGCGAGGCGACGGACCGGCTGGAGAGAGCATCACCTCCTCGCGACGAAGAGGCGGATCAACGCCAGCCGAGCTCCGGCGCGACGTACTTCAGGACGCTTTCGATGACGTGCGTGTTGTACTCGACCCCCAGCTGGTTCGGCACGGTCAGCAAGAGCGTGTCGGCGGCCGCGATCGCCTCGTCCCGGGCGAGTTGCGCGACGAGCACGTCGGGCTCGGCGGCGTAGGTACGGCCGAAGACCGCCCGTGTGCTCTCGTCGATGTACCCGACGTGGTCACCCTCCTCGTCGCGCTGGCCGAAGTACGCGCGGTCCATGTCGCTCACGAGGGCAAAGATGCTCCTGCTGACAGAGACGCGTGACTCGCGCTCATGGCCAGCCTCTCGCCAGGCCTCTCGGAACGCGTGGATGTGGCGCGCCTGCACGACGTGGAAGGGGTCGCCGCTCGCATCGTCGAAGACCAGCGTCGAGCTCATCAGATTCATGCCCAGGGCGGCCGCCCACGCCGCGGTCGTCGGTGACGCTGCCCCCCACCAGATCCGCTCACGCAGGCCCGGCGAATGGGGCTCGATGGGCAGCAGCCCGGGCGGGTTCGGGAACATCGGCCGCGGACTCGGCTTGGCGAACCCGTCGCCCTTGAGGAGCTCGAGGAACACCCCGGCGTGGCGGCGTGCCATCTCGGCGTCGGTCTCGCCCTCCGCCGGCTGGTAACCGAAGTAGCGCCAGCCCTCGATCACCTGCTCGGGCGACCCCCGGCTGATACCGAGCTGCAGCCGGCCACCGGCCAGGAGGTCGGCGGCGCCTGCGTCCTCCGCCATGTAGAACGGGTTCTCGTAGCGCATGTCGATCACCGCGGTGCCGATCTCGATCCTCGACGTCCGCGCGCCGACCGCCGCAAGCAGCGGGAACGGTGAGCCAAGCTGGCGCGCGAAATGGTGCACGCGATAGTACGCACCATCAGCGCCAACCTCCTCGGCCGCGACAGCCAGCTCGAGCGACTGGATCAGCGCGTCAGACGCGGAACGCACCTGCGACGACGGTGACTGCGACCAGTGGCCGAAAGACAGAAAACCAATCTTCTTCACACACGCATCCTGCCGGTGCGCCCACGCCCGATACTTCGGTTGTGGCGCTCGTGGTCGTCGACGCCGAGAACGTCCGTCGTTCCCGCTGGCCGAACATCCCCCGGGAAGCGCTCGTGGAACGCGCGCGCGAATGGGCAGCCCGCGAAGGCCACGATCTGCTGATCGTCTTCGACGGCGAGCCACCCGAGCAGGCGCCCGACCTCCTCGGGTCGCGCAACGCCGACGACGCCATCGTCGAGCTCACCGCCGGCCTCGACCGTCCCTGGTGGCTCGTCAGCTCCGATCGCGGCCTCCGCACCCGGCTCGGCGACCACCCCGCACGGACCATCGGCGGCGGCGTACGTTCAGCCAGACCATCTAAGCGGCGTCCGAAGACGACGATCATCTGGGACGATCCTCGCTGAACGGGACGGAAGGAGCCGAACGTGCCCGAGGACACGCTGACGATCACCGACAATCGCGCCCCGGAGCGAGTACACCCGCGCGCCCAGCGCGGCTGAGCCGTGGACAGGGTGAGGATCGACAGATGGCTGTGGGCGGCCCGCTTCTACAAGACGCGCGGCGCCGCAACCGAGGCCGTGCTGGGGGGTCGTGTCCACGTCAACGACGAGCGCGTCAAGCCGGCGAAGGAAGTGCGCTCGGGAGACCGGCTCGTGGTGACGGTCGGCGACACCCGGCGGACCATGATCATCCGGGCGCTCGCCGACAAGCGCGGCTCGGCGGTCGTCGCGGCGACGCTCTACGAGGAGACACCCGAGTCGATCGCGCTCCGTGAACAGCGTGCGGCCGAGCGCCGGCTCGCACGGCCGCTCGGGGCCGACCTTGGCGCACGGCCCACGAAACAGGATCGCCGCCGCCTCGAGGCCCTCCGCCGTGCGCAGCGGCGAGGCTCCCGCGGCGGATGAGAGCGTTTCTGCCCACCGAGCTTCGGGTATCGCGGCTCCGACAATCCGGAGAGAGGAGCCTCACGATGGCGACCAAGGTGCGCGATGCGATGACCCCGGGGGTGCAGTCCGTGCCACCGTCGGAGAACCTCCCGCGGGCGGCAGCGTTGATGAGAGAGAACGACGTCGGTTCCATTCCTGTCGTGGACGGCAACCAACTCGTCGGAATCGTCACGGATCGCGACATCGTCGCCCGCGCCGTCGCGGACAACGTCGATCTCACAACCACGACCGTCGGCGATGTCGCCTCGCGCGACGTGTTCACGGTGGGGCCCGACGACGATCTGGACGAGGCGAGGCGCCTGATGGCAGAGCAGCAGGTGCGCCGCCTGCCGGTCGTCGAGGAGGGTCGCGTCGTCGGAATGCTCGCCCAGGCCGATGTCGCGATGGTGTCCAACGAGAAGGCGGCGGGAGAGATGGTCGAGGAGATCTCGCAGCCGAGCTCGACACCGCGGAGCTAGGGAGAAGGCATTTCGTGGACTGGAAGCTCGAGCTGGTGTCGATTCCCGTGACGGACGTCGACCGCGCCAAGCGGTTCTACGTCGAGCAGGCGGGTTTCGACGCGGACCACGACCACACCGTCAGCGACGAGATTCGCTTTGTCCAGCTCACACCGCCGGGATCGGCCTGCTCGATCGCCCTCGGAACCGGGATCACCGAGTCACCGCCGGGCTCGGCACAGGTCCAGCTCGTCGTCGACGACGTCCAGGCCGCGCGGGACGAGCTCGTCGCGCGCGGCATCGAAGCGAGCGAGGTTCAGGAGTTCCCGTGGGGCTCTTTCACGTTCTTCGACGATCCGGACGGCAACCGTTGGGCGGTGCAGCAGCTTCCGCCCCGCGAGTAGCTACGGGGAGGCGAACGTGGCCCGAAGCGTCTCGATCACGAGCTCCTGGGCGTCGTCGGCGGCGTCGAGGCCGCGGATTCGCGAGAAGAAGCCGTGCGGCACGCCGCCGAAGCGGACGCACTCGACCGCTACTCCGGCTGCCCGCAGGCGATCGGCATAGAGCTCGCCCTCGTCGCGAAGCGGATCGAGCTCGGCGGTGATGACGAGCGTCGGCGGCAGGCCGTCCAGCTCATCGGCGAGAAGCGGCGCGGCGAGCGGGTTCGAGGCATCGTCGTCTCGCGCGAGGTAGTGCGACCAGCACCATTCGACGTCGTCGCCGCCGAAGAACACCTCGTCACCCGCGGCGGGCAGAAAGTGGGTTGCCGCGTCTCGAGTGAGCACCGGATAGACGAGGAGCTGCGCGGCGAGGTCGAGGTCGTCCGTCCCGCGCGCGGCCAGCGTGAGCGCGGCGGCGAGATTCGCGCCGGCGCTGGCGCCGCCGACCACGATACTCCCCGGATCGAGCCCGTGGTCGTCCGCGTTCTCGACGAGCCAGCCGACCGCGGCAATGGCATCCTCGAGCGGAGCGGGAAACGGGTGCTCCGGCGCGAGGCGATAGCGAACACAGGCGACCGCACAGGGCGTTGCGAACGCCACGCGACGGCACACGGGCTCGGCGGAGGGCATCGTGTCGAGGACCCAACCGCCGCCGGGAAACCAGACGCACAGCGGCGCCAGATCCACCCCCGACGGTCGGTACAGGCGGATCGGCACCGGGCCGTCGAGGTCAACGGTTTCGAGATCGCCGCGCCTCACCGTGCCGACGACCGCCTCAGCAGCCTCGTCGGCTCTCGCTTCGGAAACCGACAGGCGATGAAGAGGACGGGCACCCGCCGCGCGACGCGCACTCCGCCACACGCCGACCTGCGCGTCGGTGCCGCGGGAGCGACGGAACACGATTCGAGACGAAGCCATCGCGGCCCCGAGCAGCGCGGCATCGTCGAGCGACGCCCGCGGGACGAATCACCTCTAGCGGCTCGACGTCCGCGAGCGAGTCGTGCAGCGCGCCCTCGAAGAGATCCCAGGCGCGCGCGATCGACCCGCCGACGACGAGGCAGCTTGCGGCGAACGAGCGCAGCCACCGCTCCAGCACCTCGCCCAGGGCGGTCCCGGCCTCGGCGAACGCCGCTCGAGCGCGCTCGTCGCCGCCACGGGCGAGGGCGGCAAGGTCCTCGACGTCGAGCGACGCGTCGCCGTACCGGCTGATCAATGCCCCGCGCGAGATCGACTCCTCCACCGGCCTCCCCCGATGCTCGAGGAGATGGATCTCGCCCTTGGGCGGGACCGTCGCTCCCTCGCTCACGATCCGCCCGTCCGCAAGGAACGCGCTTCCGAGACCGGTTCCGACCGTCACGCCGACGGCACGGCGGTGACCCGCCGCCGCCCCGACCCACGACTCCCCGAGCAGGAATGCGTCGGCGTCGTTCACGAACGAGATCGCCTCTCTCGGGAGATCGAGACCGGAGGCCAGCGCGGCGCCCAGGTCGACGCCGTGGACCGAGCGGAGCTTGTGCTCGACCAGGCTGACCCCGCCCGAGTAGTCGAAAGGGCCGGGCACCGCGCACGCGACGCGCGTGCCCTCGCCGAGCATGCCCCTCGCCGCCCCGACGATCGCGTCCAGGGCCTTGGCCCGGCTCACGTCGTCCGGCAGGGGAAACCGAGGTCCGCGATCGACCGTTCCTGTTCCGAGGTCCACGCGTCCCGCGACCACATGGGTGCCCCCCAGGTCGAGCGCCGTGACCGTGCGGCTCATACGACGAACGCCTTCACGACCTTGCAGTCACCGCCACGCTGACGCCGCAACCGGTACGCGCCGACGGACGCCGGCACGACGATCGTCTCGGCATAGGAGAGCGGGTGGCGGTCGCCGGCCTCCGTCTCGAGCTCGAGCCTGTCCCCGGCGACGAGGTTGAGCACATGGAACCGCCCCTGGGTGTCGTCCTCCGCGACGCCCTCGAAGTCGAGCCGATGCACGGCGAAGAAGAGGTCGGGGTGGCGACCGAGCTCGAGCTCCACGAAGCCGTCACTCCGCCGGACGACGCGTGGCTCCTGCATCAGCTCCCTGATCGCGTCTCCGCTGCGGCGGCTGTTGAGGTTTGCGAAGGCGTGGTCGACGTGGACCGGCCGCAGATGACCGTCGAGGTCCCGTCTGAGCCAGTCGTAGAAGCGAAGTGTGTAGAGGTAGGGCGTCGCGCTGATCTCGAGGACGACGTTGCCCGCGCCGCTCGCGTGCACGGTCCCCGCCGGAATCAGGTACAGGCGATGCTGCTCGGCGTCGTGCACCTGCACGAACCTGGCCGCGTCGAGCGCACTCCCCCGCTCGGCGCCCTCGGCAGCCGTCCTGAACGCCGCAAGGTCGGCGTCGGCGCGCAGACCGAGGAAGACGGGTGCGCCTGAGGTCGTCTCCATCACGTAGTACGTCTCGTCCTGCGTGTAGTCGAGCCCGAAGGTCTCTCGTGCGTACGTCGTGCCCGGGTGACACTGCAACGAAAGGTGTCCTCCGTCGAGCGTGTCCAGATAGTCGAACCGGATCGGGAACGAGCGTCCGAAGCGATCTGCGACCTCGCCACCGAGCACCGACTCGCTCTCCTGTGCCATCAGGAGCTCGAACCCGACCTCGAGCGTCGGCTCGAGCCCGAGCAGGATCCCGCTCTCCGGGGTGATCAGCTCGTACGACCACGCGAGGTTCGGCGCGTCGGTCTCGATGCCGAGTGTCCGTCGCAGCCACTGACCACCCCAGGGACCCGGGAAGAAGCTCGGGCGCGTCCTGAACGGGCGCCTTGCGAGACCGTGGAGCGACGCGCGGAGCGACCCCCCGTCGAGTGAGCGCGGCCGGGCGGGGTCGCTCGCGTCGACGAGCCTGTCGAGGGACGCCAGGAGGTCCGCCTTGTGCCGGTCGTGGAGCGGCCAGTCCACGAAGACGAGCCGTTGCTCGCTCCCGGACTGACCTTCGGGTTGCCCCAGGTTGCCCGCGGCGCCGCTTCGGATCGCGGCGATGGACAGGCGCTTGGGCATGTCGGCGTACCACAGAAGGTCGTGCGGGACGAACGCAGCGCCGGGTCCGAAGACGATCGTCACCCCGCCGTGCTCGGGACGGGCCGGCAACCGGTCGAACAGGTCTCGGAGCGAGCCGTCCGCGAGTCGAGCGAAGACGGGGTCGCCGGGAAGCTCGGAGGACGCCGTCCGTCGGAGGACCTCGTCCCAGGGGACGAGCGACCGGCGGACGTCGAGCGTCTCGGCGTCGAGCAGCTCCGCGAGCGGGGCGACGAGGCGCTCCCAATCGAGCCACGCGGGCCCGTCGAGCGCGACGACGCCTGCGCCGCGCCGCGCGACCTCCGTCGCCAGCGGCCCAAGCCCGACTTCGACCTCGCCCCCGGTGACCGGGTACCTGGGCTCAGCGTTGTACGTCACGCAGGAGGTCTAGCGTGAGAGACGCACTCCAGGAGAAGACCCGGCTGCCGAGCGGAGCGCCGGTCGTCGGCTCGTAGTACTCGGTGAACCCGGAGCGGCTGACGAGCTCGATCGTCGAGTCGCGCAGCGCAGCCGCCTCGCTTTCGAGCCCGCACCGCTGGAGGCCGCGGATGAGGAACCAGTTGACGTTGATCCAGATCGGCCCGCGCCAGTAGTTCCGCGACGCGTAGGCGGGGCTCGACTTCGCGACGGTCGTGACCGCCCAGGGCGCCTCAGCCGACGGACCGAATCGGGTCGGCTCGAGGAGGTGGTCGTCGACAATTCGGCGCGCCTGTCGCTCGTCGGGCACGCCCGCGTACAGGGGAAAGAGATCCGCGACGGTGTCTGTGACCCGCGCGGTGTCGTGGAGGTCACGCTCGCGATAGCAGCCGGCGTCCTCGTCCCATGTCGAGGCGAGGGCAGCGCGAAGCGCCGCCGCGGACCGGCGCGCTCGAGTCGCGTCGCCGCCGATCTCGTCGAGCAGCAGCGCGAGATCGTCCTCGGCGACGGCGAGGATCGAGTTCAGGGGAAGGTCGTGGTATGCGAACGGCGCGTCGAGCGGCGACGCGGGGCGGTAGCCGCACGAGCGGAGAGCCGCGATCAGCGCGACATAGCGCCGGTACTCGAGGTCGGTTGGCCGCTCGGCAGCGTCGACCTGATCGCGGTCGCTGCGATCCGGAGGCTCGAAGCCCTCGATGTCGATGCGCTCGAGCGCGCGGTCGAAGCGCGGTGCGTTGTCGGCCGACTCCCACGGATGCAGCACGACGACGAGGCCGTCGACGACGCGCTCGCGCTCGAACCATGCGTGCCAGGCCTCGACAGCCGGGAGGACCTCCTCCAGAAACGGACGATCCGGCGCGACCTCGTGGAGGACTCGAATCGCGGTGGCGAGGACAGGCGGCTGCGTCAGCCCGGACGTCGGGACGGCCGGCGCACCGTCGCACTCGGCCGACTGCCAAAGCTCCGGCCCGGGCCGGTAGTCGTCCCGCTGCGTGTGAAAGACGATATGCGGCACCATCCCGTCGGCCCACTGGCCGCGAAGGAGCGACCGCACCTCCGTACGGGCTCGTTTCGGGTCCACACTCGCCAGGCCGAGAGCGACGAAGGCCGAGTCCCAGTTCCACTGGAACGGGTAGAGCCGCTGGGACGGCTTGACGAAAATGCCTTCGTCGTTCTCGCGGAGCACTGCCCATGCCTGCTCGGCAAGCTCGGTCGGCACGATTACCTCGCGACGACCTGTGTCGTCCGAACGTACCGCTGCGCGAGCTCCGGCTCGGCCGCCTGGAGGCGCCTCGGCGGCAGCCCACGGACGAGCGCCTCGAGGTCGTCGACGACACGCCGGCCGATATCGCGGAGCGCTTCCGCGACGAGCCCGGCGCGGTGCGGCGAGAGCACTGCGCCCGGTGCATCCCGGATCGGGTGATCCGGCTCGAGCGGCTCCGCCGGAAAGACGTCGATCGCTGCGCGGAACCGACCGGCCAGCACGAGCTCGGTCAGAGCCTCGAAGTCGACGACGTGCGCCCTGCTTACCAGCACCAGGACCGAGCCGGGACGGATCAGCTCGAGCAGATCGCGCGACAGCATCGCCTGGTTCTCCGTGGTGGGTGTCGCGAGCACGAAGATCACCTGCGAGGTCCCGAGGAGCCGCTCGAGCTCGATCGGCTCGACCCGCTCTTCCCGGAGCGAGACGTCGGTGAGCCAGGGGTCGTATGCGCACATCGGACAGCCGAACGGCTCGAGCAATGCTCTCAAGCGCTTGCCGATGTTTCCGAAGCCCACGAATCCGACCCGCTTGCCGGAGAGCAGAAACGTGTCGATGTCGCCGGCGGCGCTCAGCCACCGCTCGTCGCGTGCACGCATGACACGATCGCCGACGACGATGTCCCGGCTCGAGGAGAGCGCCAGCCCGAGTGCCATCTCGGCGACCGCGCCTGCGAACGCCGGCGCTGCCGAGAGCACCCGTATCCCGCGTTCGAAGCACCGCCGGTAGTCGAGCTCGGGCGGCCACCCGCCCGAGACCGTGAGAATCGCCCTCAGGCTCACCGCTTCGTCGAGGACGTGCCCGTAGCGCCAGCCGGAGCTCACGACGGCGAACGCGCCGGGTAGCGCCTCGCGGAACGCCTCGGCGGGCATCGGCTCATCTTGTCCCCACACGACGTCGGCGGCGCCGGCGAGGCGCAGGGAGTCCTCGGGCGAGAAGATGTCGCGCATCGCCCGGAAGTGGGGATCGACGATGACCCGGGGCCGCGAAGGTCGGTGGTCAGCCTCGAGGATCGAAGCCTCCGCGGCTCACGTCGTCACGATCGCGGTCTCCGTCGCGAGCTCCTCCGCGCCGGTGTGAATCGCGACGCCCGTGTCGCGGTCCATCCACCGAATCCGCGCCGGCTCGATGCGCAGCCACACGTCGCTCTCCGGTTGCGGAAAGAGCTCGGGAGAGACGGAGACCTTCAGCGTGTCCTCGCCGCAGCGCACGGTCAGCAGGTTGTAGGAGCCGAGCGGCTCGAGCACGATCACCTTCGCCCGCACGAGCCCGTCGGCAGCCGCGGTTTCCACGCCGATCGCCTCGGCCCGGATGCCGAGCAAGAGGTTGTGACCCGCGAGGGCGGCCGTCTCGCCGGTCAGCTCGAACGAGCCTCCGCTGAGCTTGGCGATCGAGGAGCCGCCGTTCGTCGACACCTCCGCCTCGAGGAAGTTCATGGGTGGATTGCCGATGAACCCACCGACGAACGTGTCGGCCGGATTGTCGTACACCTCGAGCGGGTTGCCGAGCTGGACGATCTTGCCCTTGTTCATGACTGCGATGCGGTCGCCCATGCTGAGCGCCTCGATCTGATCGTGCGTGACGTAGATCGTCGTCGCTTCGAGGCCGTGCAGCAGCGACTTGAGCTCGGCTCGCATCTCCAATCGGAGCAGTGCGTCGAGGTTCGAGAGCGGCTCGTCCATCAGCAACACGTCGGCCTTCGTGGCGATCGCCCGGGCGACGGCCACGCGCTGCCTCTGTCCGCCCGAGAGCTGCGACGAGTAGCGGTCGAGCAGCTCCTCGATGTGCAGCAGCCCGGCGGAGGAGCGGACGCGCTCGTCGATGACGGGCTTCTTCTCCTTCTGCATGCGCAGGCCGAAAGCGATGTTGTCGTACACCTTCATGTGGGGAAAAACGGCGTAGCTCTGGAAGACCATCGCGATACGCCGTCGCCGCGGCGGAAGGTCCGTGGCATCCCGGCCGCCGATGAAGACCCGGCCGTGATCGACACGCTCGAGCCCCGCGAGGCAGCGCAGTAGCGTCGTCTTGCCGCAACCCGACGGGCCGAGCAGCACTATGAACTCCCGATCGTGCACCTCGAGGTCGACGCCGTCGACGGCGGCGAACTTGCCGAAGTTCTTGTGCACACCCTGGAACGTGATCTCAGCCATCGCTTGAGCGCCCCTTTCGATCTGTGGCGGCCGTCACCGAGCCACCCGCCCCCAGGTCGTGAGCAGATACTTGCGGATGAAGAAGATCACGACCAACGCGGGCGCAAGCAGAAAGAAGCCTCCCGCCAGGCGGTACGGAAGTGGAGACGTGTCGAGCGCGGCCAGCATCTGGGCGGGCAACGTGCGGTTCCGAAGTGTCAGTAGCGCCGCGGCGAACACCTCGTTCCAGGTCGTCACGAAGATGAAGATCGCCGATGCGGCGACCCCCGGCAGAGCCTGCGGAAGCGCAACTCGGCGGAACGCCGATAACCGGCTGCAGCCGAGCGTCATCGCAGCCTCCTCCAGCTCGTAGGAGATCCCCGCAAAGACGCTGGCCATGACGAGCACGGTGAGAGGCAGCGTGAAGGCGATGTGTGCCATCGCCACGCCGTAGATGGTGTCGTCGATGCCGAAGCGGAGATAGGTCACCGCGAGCGGGATCGCGATGATGATGAGCGGGAACGCGCGAGTGCTCACCAGCGCCAGCTGGAAAGGATTGGCTGCCCGGAACGAGAATCGCGCGATCGCATAGCCCGCGGGCGTGCCGATCGCGAGGCACGCGATGATCGTGATGATCGCCACCCAGACGCTCCGCCACAGCGAGTCGGTGACGCCGTCGGAGTCGAGGAAGATGTTCATCGACTCCATGGAGAGATCGGTCGGGACGAGGTTCTTTGGGTACTCGTAGACGGCATCGAAGCTCGAGAAGGCGGAGATCGTGATGAGGTAGATCGGTGCGAGGATGAAGATCGAGATCGCAACTGCCGCGAGGTAGGCAAGCGCCCGTCCGATCCGGATGCGTTGCAACGCCATCAGCGAAGCCTCCGCTCCCGAGGTGTGCGAAGCACGATCAGCACGACCGCCGCGGCGGCAAGGGAGAGGCCGAGAATGACGATGGAGTACGCGGCCGCGACGTGCTCGTTCTCGTTGGTGACCTGCCACTTGTAGGCCTCGGCCGCGAGCACCGTGGCGCCGGAGCCCGTCAGCGCGATCACGACGGCAAAGACCTCGAAGGCGAAGATCAGGCGGAGCAGAACCGCGACCTGGATCGAGGGCTTGAGCATGGGCAGGATCACGTGGCGCACGCGCTGGAAGAATCCGGCGCCGAACACCTCCGCGGCCTCGACGTAGTCCCTGGGGATCGCCTGTAGCCCGGCGAAGAGGATGACCATCATGAACGTGGTCGAGCGCCAGATCTCGGCCGCGGCGACGGCGATCACGAGCTGTGTCTTCGACGTCGGGTCGAGGAAGATGAACGGCTGGTCGATCACGCCGACGCCCTCGAGCATCGTGTTCAAGTACCCGCGTTCGGTGAAGATCGCCGACCAGGCGATCCCGGCCGCGAGATCCGAGATCGCGAGCGGGAGCAGGAAGATGTAGAGGAGGAGGCCGCTGCCTCGAAGCCGCGCGTTCAGGAGGAGCGCCATGCCGAACGCGAGGACGAACTGGATGGGCAGGATCACGAGGATCAGGAGGAAGGTGAAGCTCATCGCCTCGCCGAAGGCGGCGTCGTTCCACATCGTGTCGATCGCGCTCCAGCTCCAGTTGCCGCTCTCGTCGCGCAACGCGAGCCCGAAGCCCTGGATCATCGGCCAGACGAAGAACAGGCCGAGGTAGACGACGGTGGGAAGAATCAGCCAGTAGGGCAGAATCTCCCACCGTCGTCGACGACGTACCGGCGCCGTCTCGTGGGCGATCGTCGTCATCGCCCACGATCAGAGCGCATGCGTCCTATGCGACCCTGCACCGCGCCTTCCCGCTCGGCGGATCGGGCGCCCAGCAGGGGGCATTCGTCTTCGCGAAGATCTGGTCGAGAAGCTCGCCCTGCTCCCTGAGGACGGTCTGGATGTTCTCGCCGTTTCGGACGATGCGGGTGAACGAGTCGCGGTAGTACTTGCTGAAGTTGCCGCCCTCGGCGCCGATCCCGACGGGGAGCAACGCCTGGACCGCGTCCTTCGCCTTCTGCTGCCTCGCGACTGCGGCCGCCTCGGCGAGCAGGCCGGGGGAGAGCCGCTTCGACAGCCGGCCCGACACAGCCGGGAAGAATCCCGTCAACGAGAGGAGCGCCGCCTGTGGACCGAGCCTCGTCAGGTGGCGGATCAACGCCTTGGCGCCGTCGGGATTCGGCGCGTTCTTGGGGATCCCCATCCCCACGAGGACCGGCATGTACGACCGGGCCTTCGGGCCTCGCGGGACGGGGAACGCGACGAGGTCGTCGGGGCGTTGATCGAGCGCCGTCTTCAACCGCGCGACGTGATCCCAGCCGAGCAGGACCTCCTGGCTGAGCAGCGGATCCTGCATGAACGCGTACGAGAGCGACTGTGGGTGCGTGTATTGCCAGAGCTGCTTCAGGTACTCCCACGCCGCCACGGCCTCCCTCGAGCGGAACTTCGTGACGAAGGCGCCGGTGAACGACGGTACGAGGAAGCCCTGGAGGAACCGGTGCATGAGGCCGGCGTCGCTCGCGGGCAGCGCGAACCTGTTCTGCCCCGTCCGCTGGCGGATCGTCTTGGCCCACTGGAAGAGCTGGCCGTACGTGAGGGCGTTGATGTCGGCGCCTCTCGGCAGGTACCGGATGACGTCCTTGTTGGCGACCATCACATACGTCGCCTGGGAGTGCGGAACGAAGTACTGCGTCTTGGTTCCCAGCTTCCCGTGCTTGACGAGGGCCGGCGGCAGGTTCCTAATCTGGCGGGCCACATCGCCGACAGGCCGGATCAGGCCTTCGTTCTGGAAGGTGACGAAGTCGCCGTGGAGGCCGACGAGAACGTCGATCGAGCCCTTCCCCGCCTTCGCCTCCGCCCTGACACGGTCGATGAACTGCGTCGGAGCGCTGATCGGTGCGAAGACCGCGTCGACGTCCCCGTTGAAGCCCCTGAGGACGAATCTCCGAATACCCTCCTGCTCGGCGATCGCTCCGAACTGTCCGAAGAAGGCGGTGACGTTTCCGGCAGCCGCCTCGGCACCGGCGCTCGCCCGCCCTGCCGTCAGAAGCCCTCCCGCAGCGAGCGCACCGCCCGCCACCGCTGCTTTGCCGAGCAGCGTTCGCCGATCGAGTGGCTCCTCCCAGCCGAGGCTGTCGTTCCTCTCGTCGCTCATCTCACTCCCTCCGTTCGTTGCTCGATGGGGCACTGCCGTCCACGGCAGGCGTGATCGCAGCGTCCTCCATTGGTGCTCCTTCCTCCTTGGACTCCATCTCGATGGAAAGGATGTCGAGCACGAGCCCCGCGGTCCACGCGAAGTTCTCGCCGCCGTGGCCAGCGCTGGTCGTCGGGTTGTAGTGCTCCCAGAACCCGCTGCGGCCGGACAGGTCGATCAGCGCACGCCTGACCTCGGCGGCGAGCGTCGTGAAGCCGTATCGGTCGAGCCCGCGTTGTAGGACCCAGTTGAGGATCGGCCAGATCGGACCGCGCCAGTACCGGCTCGGTAGGAATCCGGGGTCGTCGGGCGCAAGGCTCGTCACGGCCCAGCCCGAGCCGTTGACCTCGACCCGTGACCCGGCGAGCCGCTCGACCATCCGGCGCGCACGCTCGACGGTCGGAACCCCCGCGTAGAGAGGCGCTAGGCCCGCAGATGTCCGTGCGGAAACGTGGTCGCCCGCGCGAACGTCGTAATCCACGTAGAGCCCGTCCGGCTCGCTCCACAGACTCGTGTTCAGGTCGGCCGCCGTCAGCGCCGCCCATTCGTCGTACTGGCCGGGATCGTCGCCGAGCACCCGCGCGATCTCCGCCAGATCGAGGTTCGCCTGCACGAGCAACGAGTTGAACAGCACGGAATGAAGCGCGAACGGTGTCTCGTCCTGTATGCGGTCGGCGCGATACGCGAGGTCGCGGAAAAGCGCGACGAGATACACGTAGCGGTCGTACTCGTCGTCGCGCGGTCGCTCCGCGGGATCGGCGAGCTCGACGTCCACGCGCTCGTAAGGAGGGATCTGCGCGGGGGTCAGCTCGATCCGCGCGAGGGCCTCGTCCCAGAGCGGCGAGTTGTCCATCCCGGACTCCCACGGATGCCAGATCTCGGCCAGGCCGCCGCCGTCCTGCGTTCGCTCGCGGTAGAGGTACGCGTGCCACGCGTGGAGCTTCGGCGCCAGCTCTCCGAGGAACGCGACTGCGCGGTCGCGATCGGCCGAGCGACGGAAGACCCGCAACGCCGCGGTGGCGTGGATCGGCGGCTGCGCGATCCCGGACGTCCTGACGCCCGCGGGCGCCTCGGATGACCGCTCGGCCTGCCAGAAGTCGGGCCCGGGGAAGTAGCGGCCGTCACCCTCGGCGAAGACGATGTGCGGTACCAGCCCGTTCGCCCATTGCCCCGCGAAGAGCGAGCGGAGCTCCGTCTCCGCGCGCCCCTGGTTCCAGCCCGCGTACCCCATCGCGATGCACGCGGAGTCCCAGCTCCATTGATGCGGATAGAGATGGGAAGGCCGTGTCCCGTGACCGAGCCAGTTCGACTCGAGCACCTCGAGGGCCCGCGCCGAGAGCTCGAGGCCTCTCCGCCCATCGGTCGTTCGTTCGACCACGCCTTCGCTCATCGAGCTCCCGAGCCGGGGTATTGTCATGCTCAGATAACAAATCGATCGCACCCCGTCAAGCTCAATTGCCACTTCTTCGGGACACAAGCGTGCTCGACCGTCGATTGTCCTCGTCCGGGAGGCCGGCTGCCCCAGCGCACCCGAGCATCCGTGTGCCGGCGGGATGAACGCGAGCGCCACTCGTCTGGACGCCTGGCTCCGCACGACGTTCGTCGAGCGCAACACAGCGCTCGAGGAGGCGTATTTCGCCGCAGGGGTGGACTTCCTCGACGATCCGGCGCTCGATGCCGACAAGCGGGTGATCCTCGACGAGGGGGCGGCGCTCGCCGGCTCGGTGGACTCCTTTCCAGATCGCGCGACGGAGCGGTACGAGCTCCTGGGCATGGTCGGCTTCGTCCTCGGAGCGTGCCGCCGGCACGAGACCGAGGACGTGGCTGTCCTTGCCCCGGTCGGCGAGGTCGCCAAGCGGCTCGGAGAGAGCCTCGGGGTCGCGCCGCGCTACGTCTTCAGCCATCAGACGTTCTTCAACACGGCTCACGGCGGAAGGTTCCGCACCTTCACTGCGCTGCCCGAAGAGGCGACGTTCGTCGAGCTCAATGCCCTCGGCGTGCTCGCCTCGAGCGACCGGCCGCCGGCGCGCCGCCGGATCGCTACGCGGCCCTCTCCGCGAGCGGACCGCCTCTCGAGACGGTGATCGCAATGCTCGAACGGCTGCGGGCGCTGCGGACTGCGCGCTTTCCGTGGGACCGGTTGCGCGAGCTGACGTCGTGAGCGACGCGTGCTCCTGGGACCCCAGGCGACGACTAGTGTGCGTCGTCTTCCTCAGATCGGACAGCTGATGGCGATCGACCCGACCCAGCCGATTCCCCTGTACTTCCAGCTGAAGACGGTGCTCCTCGAGGAGATCCTGGGCGGCGTCTACGGCAGGGACGGACAGCTCCCGACCGAGCACGAGCTCTGCGACCGCTACGAGATCAGCCGGACACCGGTGAGTCGCGCGCTCTCGGAGCTTGCGGAGGAGGGCGTGATTCTCCGGCACAGACGCCGCGGGACGTTCGTCAACCCGCACTGGCTCCACCGGCGACCCGATCAGCCCGAGATCCGCGTCGTCGTGCCCGAGGAAGGCCCGTGGGCGCGGATGATCCGGGACGGCGCCGAGGGAACGGTCGAGGTGGACGTGGTCACCGTCTCGCGACCGAGGCTGCACCAGGCGCTGACCCACGCTGTCGCGGAAGGTCAGGCGCCCGACCTCGCCCTCCTCGACTCCGTCTGGGCGGCCGAGTTCGCGGCGGCGGGGTTCCTCTACGCACTGGAGGACCTGGACGAGAGCTGGGTGCGTGACGAGCTCGAGGTCGACTTCCTCGACGCGCTGGTCGCCGCGAACCGGTACGGGGGCCGGACCTTCGGCGTCTCCGCATTCGCGGACGTCGCCGGGTACTGGTACCGGCGAAGCGAGCTCGAGGCTCTCGATCTCGCGCCGCCCGCGACCTGGAGCGAGCTTCGCGCCGTCGCGCGCGCGCTCGTCGGGAACGGCCAGCCGCACCCGATCGTGATGCCGGGTGGGTCCCGGGGCGGCGAGACGACCGCGTACTGCCTGATCTCGTTCCTGGCCTCGAACACTGCGGAGGTGCTCGCGCGCGGCGGGGTGACCCTGAGCTCGCGGGCGGCGGCGCAGACGCTCCGCTTTCTCCGCAGCCTGATCGAGGACGGCCTGATGTCGCCCGAGGTCGTCGCCTACGAGTGGGACCGGCCGGTCCGCCTGCTCGCGGAGGGAGAGGCGGCGATCAGCTTCGGTGGCAGCTACGAGGCAGCCGCCCTGGCGCGCGCTCTGGGGGTTCCGCTGCGCAACCTCTGGGATCACGTGGGCTTCGCGCCCGTTCCCGGCGGCCCGCGCGGCGCGCCTGCAAGCGTCGCGGGCACGATGGTCTACGGAATCTTCCGCCAGGCGGCGCAGCCCGCCCTTGCGATGCGCCTGCTCGAGGACGTCCTCGCCCCGGACGCTCTTGCACGGATCGCGCGGGCGACGGGGCGTATTCCGTCCCGCAGGTCGGCCGGCGCGCTCGCTGCACCGCACCTCGCTTTCCTCTCACAGACGGCCGACCTGCTCGACCACGCGGTGACCAGGCCGTCGACACCCCTCTATCCGCGCGTCTCGGCGCAGCTGCAGGCGATGCTCGAGGCAGTCCTCACCGGCCGCCTTGGGCCTGCCGCTGCGGCGCAGCACACCGCAGAGCTCATCGCCGCGATCACGGGTCTGCCGGTGACCGACGGCGCCGAGCCGCCGCGCTCGACGGCCGGCGCGGACGTCCTCGAGGTTGGCGCAGTCGCGTCGAAGCAGTGATGGCTTCCCCGCGGCAGTGAGAGCTGCGCTGATGGATACCGCCGTCCCTGACGGCGGCGACGTCTTCGAGATCGCGGAGCGCCTCGGGTTCGGTGGTGTCGAGGTGTCTCTCGACCGCCGTACGCTTCGAGCGAGCGACGCCGGCAGCCTTCGCACCGGGCTCGGCAGTCGGCCGCTCGAGATCCACGCCCTCGTCCTCGGCGAGCACAACCACGGCGGGATCGCGGACGCCGACCCGGTCGTGGCCGAGGCCGCTGCCGAGGACGTGCGCCAGGCGATCGGTATTGCGGCCGACATCGGCGCCGAGGTGATCCTCGTCCCGTTCTTCATGCGCGGCGAGCTCGTCGGACAGGACTCCTTTGATCGGTGCGCGGCTGCATTCACGGCCCTTTGTCCGCTCGCCGCCGAGCGGGGGGTCTCACTGTGTTTCGAGGGGCTCCTGCCTGCGAACGAGATCCGGCTACTCGCCGAGCGCATCGGCTCGCCCGCCTTCGGGTGCTACTTCGACCTCGCGAACCCGCTGCGACGCGGGCTCGACAGCCCCACGGAGATTCGCGCCCTCGGCGAGCTCGTGCGGCGCGTGCACGTCAAAGACATGCGCGTCGACTCGGGCGACGTGCGGCCGGGACTCGGGAGGGTCGACTTCTCCGAGTGCGCCCGCGCGCTCGCGGAGATCGGCTATGACGGGTGGCTGACGCTCGAGACGCCGCCCGGCCCTCCCCCGCTCCTCGGACGCGACCTGAGCTTCACCCGATCCGTGTTCGCGGGGGTCGAGAGCGAGCTTTCGTGGCCGCGCTTTGCCGCCATCTCGTA
The DNA here is from genome assembly GCA_963810295.1 of uncultured Actinomycetes bacterium. Taxonomy (GTDB): domain Bacteria; phylum Actinomycetota; class Thermoleophilia; order Gaiellales; family Gaiellaceae; genus Gaiella. Next base: position 161,231 of record CAWEMW010000013.1, on the reverse strand, counting down.
CGAGCGCGACGACCGGAGCTGGGAGCACCTCGCAGACGATATGAACGGCGCCGGTCTCGAATCCGTCTACATCGGCCGCGCCCTCCTCGACGACTGCCTCGACCCCGACCGCTCGGTCTCCCGACGCGCATGGCTCGCCGAGCGCGGCATCGCCGTCGCGGGGATCGCGGGCTACCGGAACCTCGTCTCTCCCGACTCCGCGCTCAGGGATGCGAACATCGACCACCTCAGCCGGTGCCTGGAGGTCGCGCCCTCGCTCGGCACGTGGATCGTCGCGACCGAGACGGGCACCAGGGATCCGCACGGCGACTGGACAGACTCCCCCGAGAACTGGGGCAAGGAGGCCTGGCGGCTCCTGGACGACGCCCTGGAGAGGCTCCTCCCGGTCGCGGAGCGGGCGGGCACGATCCTCGCGCTCGAGGCGCACGTGAAGAACGTCCTCAAGACGCAGAGTCAGCTGCTCGGCCTCCTCGAGCGCTTCCCGACGCAGCACGTCCAGGTCGTCTGCGATCCGTACAACTACCTCTCGGCCCACCTCGTGCCGGCTCAGGAGCGAGCGACCGCGGAGCTGCTCGATCGCTTCGAGGCTCGCTTCGTCGCCGCCCACCTGAAGGACGTCGCCCCCGGCGGCGCGGAGACGGGCACGCCAGAGCTCGGAACGGGAGTCTTCGCCCAGCGTCCGTACCTCGAGTTCCTACGCGACCGGCGCCCCGACCTCGACCTGGTCGTCGAGCACCTGCCGCCGGAGCATTTCCCAGCGGTGAGAGAGCGCGTCGACGCGCTGCTGGGCCTGGACGGAGAGAAGGTTTCCGCTGCGCAGCGGCCTTCGAGGGAGTAGCGGGGGCAGGATTTGAACCTGCGACCTCCGGGTTATGAGCCCGGCGAGCTACCTGACTGCTCCACCCCGCGTCGCACCACTATGGTAGCGCAATCGTGGGCTTCTGGATCGCACTCGCAGTGCTCGTCGTCGGGGTCGTCGGCGGGCTGGCATACGCGGTTCTCCGGGGTCTCGCTCTGTGGCGGCAGTTGAAACGGACGAAGAAAAGCTTCGGCGCGGAGACGGCCCGGATCGAAGACTCGACCGCCCAGATCCAGATGCATCTCGACCGGGCGAGCGCCTCCCAGGCACGACTTCACGAGGCCTTGGACAGGCTTGGCGTCTCGCGAGCGAGGCTCGACGTGCAGATCCAGGCGATCCGCGAAGCGCGATACGTGATGCGACGCTTGCTCTGGTTCCTGCCCGGGACCTGAGCGCAGGGTCGACAACAGTCCCCGGCAGCGCTTACGGTGCGACGGATGAGGGTCGCCGCCGTCGACCTCGGAACGAACACGACACGCCTCCTGGTCGCAGACGTCGACGACGGACGTCTCGAGGAGGTGGTTCGCCACGAGGAGATCACCCGTCTGGGCGAGCGTGTCGACCGCCGGCGCATCCTCCTGCCGACCGCGATAACCCGCGTGCGGAACGTGCTCGTCGACTACCGGCGGGAAGCGGAGGGGCTCGGCGCCGAGCGTGTGCTCGCCGTCGGGACGAGCGCCGTCCGTGACGCGGACAACGGCGAGGCGTTCCTGGGCGAGGTCGAATGGAGCTACGGCTTCACGACCCGCCTCCTGACGGGCGGCGAGGAGGCCGAGTTGACGCTCGCCGGCGTGACGAGCGGTGAGTCGCTCGCGGCGCGGACGCTCGTGATCGACATCGGCGGCGGCTCGACCGAGCTCGTGGGCGTCGGGAGCGACGGCGTCGAGTCGACGGTGAGCACCGAGGCGGGAAGCGTCCGACTGACAGAGCGGTTCCTCGCTTCCGATCCGCCGCACGGCGAAGAGCTGGCGATGTGCGAGGCGCATGTCCGAAGCCTGCTGCCGCAGCTCGCGATCGACCGCGCGATCGGCGTTGCCGGGACCATCACGACTGCAGCCTCGATCGAGCTCGGCGGCGCGAACGGCGTCCACGGCCACTTCCTGACCCGCGAGTCGGTGGTGGAGACCCTGAACCGGCTCGCGGAGCTGCCGCTCGAGCGGCGACGCCGAGTCCGAGGGCTGGCGCCGGAGCGGGCGCCCGTGATCGTCGCAGGGCTCGTGGTGCTCAACGAGATCCTGGCGCGCTACACCCTCGACGGGGTCACGGTCAGCGAGCGCGATCTGCTCCACGGGGTGGCGCTCGAAGCAGCGAAGCTCCCCGAGCCGGAGGAGGGACCCGCCCCACCCGGCGCCTACGCCTGCTGCTGAGCGCCCTCGGCGCCGGCGAGCAGGCCCTGCACGTACCCGACCGCGTGGAGGCGAGCGAGCGTCGGGTATCCGGCGACGGTCCAGCTGTCGCCCGTGAGCGCAGGTGAATGGTCGGTGCGGAGCGGCGCGTCCACCCCGCAGTCGAGATACGCGCGGATGCAAGCGGCCATGTCGGTCGGGCCGTCGTCGACGAACGTCTCGACGAATCGCTCGGGAGTTCCGCGGACGTCTCGGAAGTGGACGAAGTGAATCCGTCCCTGCGAGCCGAACCTACCAATTGCAGAGGGAAGATCGTCCGTCATCAGCGCGACGTTGCCCTGGCACATGGTCATGCCGTTGGCAACGCTCGGCTGGAGGTCGAACACCCGGTCGTAGGCGTCGAGTGAGCGGATGATCCGACCGATGCCGCGGAGCGGTGAGAGCGGCGGGTCGTCCGGATGCAGAGCAAGTCGGACACCGGCCTCCTCGGCAACCGGGACTGCGCGCTCGAGGAACCACGCGAGGCTCTCCCAGAGCCGTTCCTCCGCGACGGGCGCCGACGGGGCATCTGGCGCCGACGTCCATGTCGCGAGGTCGAAGCCCGTCGCCTGGGCGCCGCCGCGCGTGGGGATCGCGCTCGACGTCCGCGACCACGGGACGACGGCCATCCAGTTGTAACAGAGCACCTCGATTCCGAGCCGGCCCATCGTGCGAAGCAGCTCGAGGATGTGCTCGAGCTCCTCCTCCCTGCCTGGAAGGCCGAGACGGAGGCGGTCCATCGGCGGGTTGTCCTCGATCACGGTCAGTCGCAGGCCGGCGTCCTCGATCTCCTGCCGCAGCAGCGCGAGCGGCCCGTATGCCCAGGGCGCCTCGGACGCATGCCCGCGCCAGTCGGTCGTCGCGCGTGGGAGCACGCCGACGGCCTCCTCCACGCCGACCTGGCGGAGCTGCGCCCACGAGGGAGCGGCCCTGGGTTCGAGGAGGATCTCGGCGAGGCGGAGCACGCGTCAGAAGCTCTTGACGGCGAGCAACCCGCCGTCGGCGACGATCGTCGCTCCCGTGACGTAGCGAGCCGCGTCCGACACGAGGAAGACGACGACGTCCGCGACCTCGTCCACCGTGCCGATCCGTCCGAGCGCGTTTGCGCCGCGCACCCGGTCGAGGAAGCTCTCGGCGTCGGCTGTGTTCATCCCGGAGAGGTCACGCTCGAGCATCGGCGTGTCGATCGTGCCGGGCGCGATCGCGTTGACCCGGATCCCATCCCCGCCGAGCTCGACGGCCAGCGCCCGTGCAGCGGCGACAAGGCCCGCCTTGGCCGCGCCGTAGACGACGCAGCCGCGGAGCGTCGCATATGCCTGGACCGAGCTGACGAACACGATGCTCCCTCCCGAACGCGCCCGGAGCGCCGGGATCGCGAGTTGCGCGCTGGTCAGAGCGCCCTTGAGATTGATATCGAGGATCCGGTCGACATCGTCCTCCGCCATCTCGGCGAGGTCGGCGTAGAGGCCCACGGCCGCGTTCGCGACCATGATGTCGAGGCCGCCGAACGCCGAGCTCGCGTCGTCGACGATCCGCTGGACGTCGTCCCGCCTGCGCACGTCGCCCACGCATGCGACACCTTCCGCCCCCGCCTCGCGCACGAGCCGGAGGGTCTCGTCGAGACCCTCCGGGGCGACGTCATTGGCGACGACGTCCGCGCCTGCGGCCGCGAGGGCTGCCGCGATCCCACGCCCGATCCCCGAACCGGCGCCGGTGACCGCCGCGACCTTCCCGGCGAGAGTCACCTACGCCGCGCCCTCGTCGGGTGGGGGCTCCTCGTCCTCCGCCAGGCGACGCTGGAGGACAGCTCGTGAGATGACGCCCACGAGGCGGCCTCCGTCGACAACGGGCACCCGCTCGGCGTCGCGCTCCTCGATGAACCGGAACGCCTCGTCGAGCGGTGTGTCGGCCTCGATCGTGTAGTACGGAGGCTCGGCCAGGGCCGCGAGCTGCGTCGCCTCGGGGTCCCGCCCCTCGGCGACGACGCGCGACACGAGCGTCTTGCGGGTGACCACGCCGACGAGCGCGCCATCCTCGTCCACGACGTACACGGCACGCACCTCGGGCGGCGTCAGAACCTCTCCTGCCTCGCGCGCGGTCGCCGTCGCCGGGAGGGACCGCGGCTCAGCGATCATCGCGTCGCGTACACGGTCGACCGCGTGGCCGTTCGCGTCACCCACCATCTACGGATACAGACCGCGCGCCTCGAGCGCCTGGGAGACGTCGCGGATCCCGGCCACGAGGGCTGCCGTCCGCATCGTGATCTCGCGCTCGTGCGAGATCTCCCACACCCGATCGAAGGCGTCGTTCAGCTTCTCCGCGAGCTTGGCGCGGATCTCGTCGCGTCCCCAGAACAGGCGCCCGAGATCCTGGACCCACTCGAAGTACGAGACGGTGACGCCACCGGCGTTGGTGAGGATGTCCGGGAGGATCGGGATGCCTCGCTCGCTCAGGACCGCGTCGGCCTCGAGCGATGTCGGGCCGTTGGCGCCCTCCGCGATGAGCCTGCACCGGAGGCGCTGGGCGTTGTCCTCGTGGATCTGGTCCTCGCGGGCTGCGAGGACGAGGATGTCGCACTCGAGCTCGAGAAGCTCCTCGTTCGTGATGCGCGACCCCGTGGCCCAGCCTTCGAGCGAGCCGTGCTCGATCGCGTACGCGCTCATGGTCGGGATGTCCAGGCCTGCGGGGTCGTGGATGCCGCCGGAGATGTCGGAGACCGCGAGCACGGTCGCTCCGCGGTCGACGAGCTCCTGGGCGGCGATACCGCCGACGTTGCCGAACCCCTGGACGACGCAGCGTTGCTCGGACAGCTTCCAGCCGAGCCGCTCGCACGCGCGCGCGACGACCATCACGACGCCGGCGCCCGTCGCCTCGTGCCGGAACACGGAGCCGCCGATCGAGATCGGCTTGCCGGTCACGATCTCCGGGACTGCGTGCCCGCGCTGCATCGAGTAGGTGTCCATCATCCAGGCCATCGTCTGCTCGTTCGTCGCCATGTCGGGCGCGGGAATGTCCTCCTGCGGGCCGATGAACGGCAGGAGCTCGGACGTGAAGCGGCGCGTGAGCCGTTCGAGCTCGGCCCGGGACATCTCGCGCGGGTTGCAGCGCACGCCGCCCTTGGCGCCCCCGTAGGGCAGCCGGAGCAGCGCGCACTTCCAGGTCATCCACACCGCCAGGGCGGCGCACTCTCCGAGCGAGACTTCCGGGTCGTAGCGGATCCCGCCCTTCGTCGGGCCCAACACGCTCGAGTGCTGCACCCGGTAGCCGGGGAACACGACCCGCCGCCCGTCGTCGAGCTTGATCGGGCAGGCGACGATGATCGACCGCTCCGGGTGCCGAAGCCGCTCGGCGACGCCGTCGTCGACCTGGGCATGCGGAACCGCCTGATCGAACTGAGCAATCGCCGTCCTGTAGAGCGGCGTGTCGAACTCGAGATGGGCGAACGACGGGACGTGCTCGGTGCTCGCCATCGCCGGCGGAGTGTATCCCGCGCACAGCTGAGCACTGGCCCTAGCTCGCGACGCCGGCGCTACGCTGAGCCACGCGCCGGGGTGGCGAAACTGGTCAGACGCGGCCGGCTTAAACCCGGCTGTCCCTCGGGACATGGGGGTTCGAGTCCCTCCCCCGGCACCTGGCACCGCGGGCGGGCGACCGCGTGAGCGTTACGTTCGGCCCGGAAGAAGCGAGTCCGCCGGGAAGCGCTCGGGGCCCTGGAACTGGTACGCGTCGAAGAACGCGTCAAAGGCACCCTGGTCGAAGCCCGTGCACTTTGCGAGGTATGCGGTGCCTTCCTCCGGCTTCGAGGCGTCCTCGGTGACCCAGGCGCCGAGCGCGATCTGGTTGCCGAGCGCCGGATACGGCGCGAGGACGGTACCGCGCGGGTTGTCCTGAGCGAAGCTCTGGAGCTGCGCGACCGTCGCGCGGGGAACCTCGTCGCCGAACTGGATCGCGATGCCGCCGTGCTCGAGGTTGTGGACGAGCTGCGCCTGGTTGACCGGCTCGTCGTACGAGCCCCAGATGGCCGGAACCTCGTAGTGCGGGCCGCTCGTCGGCGGAACGGTGTTCCAGTCCTTCGACGTCCCCTCCGGCGTCGCGACCGAGTGCACTCCGGGGAGAGCCTCGACGGTCGTCAGCGTGCAGCCGGCGGCCTCGAGCGCCGCGGTCGGATCGGCCGCGCCGTCGTCGCCGCCGCCTACGCCGACGGCAAGCGCGATCGCGACCGCTGCGACGAGCACGGCGCCGACCACCGCGAGGATCGTGAGCAGACGGCGGTCGAGCCCTCGAGACTGGCCCGGAGGCGGCGGCTTCGGCTTGCCGTGCGGACGCGGTTTGGGCGGCATGGAGGCGGAAAGATACCGGTGTCGGTGAGGAGTGCGGTAGGGGCACGCCGGTCGGTCCGTCCGATCTCGACGCTACGTTGCCTGGTCCTCATGACCGTCGTCGCCTCCATTGCCACCGGGCTCGTCGGCGCTGTCGTCTGCTGGCTGGCGCTCCGACCTGCCCTCGCGGAGCGCCGGCAGCTGCGGGCGGAGCTCGATCGCCGCGAGCTGGTGTTCCACGAGGAGCTTGCGCGACGAGATGCGGAGCTCGATGTCGCGCGCGGCGACCTCGTCGAGGCCCGCGCCGGCGCCGTCGCCGCCGCGACGAGGCTCTCGACGCTGGAGGAGAAGCTGCCCGAGACCGTGCGCAGCATCTCGCAGGAGACGCTCGCCGCATCGCGTGACGCGTTTCTCGTACAGGCCGGCGAGCGCGTCGAGAAGACGCTCATGCCGGTGCAGCAGCGTCTCGGAGATCTCCGGAAGCTCGTCGACGAGACCGAGGCGCGTCGGCTCGAGGACGGCGGACGGCTCACGGCGCAGCTCGAGCTTCTCTCGGCCGGGACGCGGTCGCTCGCCGTCGCCCTCGGGAGCGCGCAGACGCGGGGCCGCTGGGGCGAGATCCAGCTCGAGCGGATCCTCGAGTTCGTCGGAATGGAGCAGGGAGTCGACTACTCGTGCCAGACGGGCAAGCACGGAGGCCGTCCGGACGTGGTCGTGCACCTCCCGGGCGGAAAGAACGTCGTCATCGACTCCAAAGCACCCTTCGACGAGTTCGAGCGTGCTGCGCAGGCGAGCAGCGAAGAGGAGCGTGGAGCCGCGCTCACGGCGTTCGCGCGCAAGGTCCGCCACCATGTCTCCGAGCTCGGCCGCAAGGGGTACTGGGCGCACGTCACGCCGTCGCCCGACTTCACCTTCATGTTCCTGCCGGGAGACGCGTACCTCGCCGCCGCGGAGGAGCAGGACAGCGAGCTGTTCAGCTTTGCGTACGAGCGTGGCGTGCTCCTCGCGACGCCCCGCACGATCGTCGTGATGCTGCGCACGATCCGGGTCGCGTGGCAGAACGAGAATGCGTCCGAGCACGCCGAAGCCGTGCTCAAGGTCGCGACCGAGCTCCACGAGCGTCTGACCACGATGGCCGACCATCTTGCGAAGGTCGGGCGCGGCCTCGACTCCGCCGTCGGCGCCTACAACAAGGTGGTGGGCTCCTATGGGTCCCGGGTGCTCGTCTCGGCACGTCGCCTCGAGAGCCTGGCCACGACGCGTGAGACGCTCGACGACTTGCCGCCGCTGACCGAGCACGCGTCGTCGCAGCTGCAGCCGCTCCAGCTCGAGGTCGTTCCGAAGAGCGCCGACGCCGCGTGAGCCGGGAACACCAGCGCGGGCGCCGGCGTTGGAACAATAGGAGGCTGCGGATGGACCGCGAGCCCTCCCCTACCACGCAGCGAGGAGCACACTGAGTCGATGAGCGACGTCCGCAACGTGATCGTGATCGGCGGTGGGCCTGCGGGCTACACCGCGGCGCTCTATGCAGCGCGCGCGAACCTCGAGCCGCTCGTGATCGAAGGATTCAACTGGGGTGGGCAGCTGATGATCACATCGGACGTGGAGAACTACCCCGGCTACGCCGACGGCGTGCTCGGGCCGGCGATGATGCAGGACTTCCGCCGGCAGGCGGAGCGCTTCGGCGCCGAGTTCGTGACGGACGACGTCACGAAGGTCGACTTCTCGTCCCGGCCGTTCCGGGTGTGGGTCGGCGACGACGAGTACCGGGCTGAGTCGGTGATCGTCGCGACGGGCGCCTCGGCACGGCAACTCGGCCTGGAGTCCGAGACACGGCTCCAGGGACGCGGCGTGTCGTACTGCGCGACCTGCGACGCGGCCTTCTTCCGCGACAAGGTCGTTGTGGTCGTCGGCGGCGGCGACTCCGCGATGGAGGAGGCACTCTTCATCTCGCGGTTCGCGAGCAAGGTCTACCTCGTGCACCGGCGCGAGGAGTTCCGAGCCTCGCCGATCATGGTCGACCGGGCGCACGCGAGCGAGAAGATCGAGTTCGTACTCAACAAGCTGGTCGACGAGGTCCTCGGTGATCCCTCGGTCACCGGCGTCCGCCTCTCGGACACCGTGACCGGCGAGCAGAGCGTGCTCGAGACGGACGGGCTCTTCGTCGCGATCGGCCACGATCCGAACACCGCACTGTTCCTCGATCAGCTCGACCACGAGCCGGGGACGGGCTACCTCGTGACGAGCGGGAAGACGACGGAGACGAACATCCCGGGTGTCTTCGCCGCGGGTGACGTCCAGGATCACGTGTATCGCCAGGCAGTGACGGCAGCGGGGTCCGGCTGCGCCGCGGCGCTCGACTCCGAGCGGTGGCTCAGCGAGCAGCGACACGCCGCGTTGACCGTCGCCGCCGCCGCGCCGTAGCTCCGGCTCGACCGCCGACCCGTCCTCTAGCCTCGGTCGCCGTGGCCGAGCTGTGGATCGACCTCGTCGACCCGACGCCGGACGAGATCCTCCGGGTGCTCGCCACCCCGCTCGACCCGGAGGCGATCGAGATGCTCGCCTCGCCCGCAGGCGATGGGCGCGCCGCACGACCCATGCTCGAGGGCCACGGCAGCTACGTCCTAGGGGTGATCTCGTACCCGAGGGCGGTCACCCGGGAGGATCGGGTCGAGTACCTGGAGCTCGACGTGGTCGCTACGCCGGCCCAGGTGGTGACGATCCGCAAGTCCGGGCCGCGGGGGGAGTTGGTCGCGATCGACGGCCTCGCGGCGCGGGTCGAGGCCGGAGCTCGCCCGGGCGAGATCTTCCACGCAGCGGTCGACGACGCCGCTGACGCCTTCCTCGAGCTACTGGACGGCCTGTACGAGGAGATCGACGATCTCGAGAGTCATGTCGAGCGACTTCCGGGAGCGGACGTTCGACGGCGACTCGCCGACGTACGCCACGAGCTCCTCCTCGCACGCCGTTTCGCGAGTGCGACGCGCGGCATTGCCCGGCGCATAGTCGACGGGCGGATCGACGTCGGACGCGCCGAGCTCTTCCCGGACGACGTCGAGGCCCTGTTCGTCGACACCTACGAGACGTTCGTGCGCGTGACCGAGGAGCTCGACATCGCGCGCGACCTGCTCGGGGGCGTCCGCGACTACTACCAGGCGAAGATCACCGAGCAGCAGAACGACGTATCGAAGAAGCTCACCGTGATTGCGTCGCTCGTGCTCGTGCCGAGCCTCATCGTCGGGTTCTACGGGCAGAACTTCGCGGGCGAGTTCCGCGAGGCGTACTGGAGCGTCGGCTTCTCGCTCGGGCTGATCGTCGCGACGACGCTGGTGCAGGTCGCCCTGTTCCGGTGGCGCCGCTGGATCTAAGCCTCTAGCACGGCCGACTCCGCAGCTACCCTCGGTCCGGGTGAGCGCTCCGGCCCACACCCCCTCCCCGACGGGCGAGTCGATCGCCGTCGAAGCACGCGCATACGCCGTGCTCGACCGCGTGCTGCCACTGCTCGGCCCCGGCCTGGCGCTCGTCCTCGGGCTCGTCGCGCTTGGTCAGCGATCGCTCGACGTCGGCGAGGCGGCGGCGGTCGCGGCTGCGCAGGGCTCCTTCTCCGACGTCGTCGAGCGCGCCCTGTCCGACGACCCGGCTCGTGCCGGGTATCTCGCGCTTCTCCAACCGGTCGTGCAGGGAAACGACGCGGAGATCTGGGTACGGCTCCCCTCTGTCCTGGCGGCCGTGGTTGCGGCCATCGCGGCGTATCGGCTCGGCCGCCGTCTGGCGGGGCGTCGATGCAGGCGCGGCCGCGTCGGTCATCCTCGCGAGCTCTGTCGGTGTCGTCGAGCTGTCGCGGTCGGTTGGGCCGCTCACGCTCGCGCTTGCTGCGATGCTCCTGTCGAGCGCCCTCTTTGCACGTGCCGTCGAGCGCGGGAACGCGATCTGGTGGGCGGTCTACGCGGTGAGCGCGGGACTGCTGCCGCTGACGCACCCGATCGCAGCCAGCGCGCTCGTCGCGCAACTCGCGGCGCTGGCGATCGCGCGACGTGAGGTCGACCTTCGGCGGGCCCTGCCGGCGGCGGGCGTCGCTGTCCTCGAATCGGGTCTCTTCCTCGCTGCGGGTGTGCTCGATCGGGCGGACGCGGCCGACGGCGCGGGACCGCTCGAGCTCGTAGACCTCGGCGTCGGGCTCGCGCGCGGGATCGGGTGGAACGTGCTCGTCGCCGGGCTCGCCGTATGGGGCATCGTGACGCTCTACCGGAGCACCTCGCGGGATGCGGGGCGCTGGAAGCCCGTGCTCGTCGCAGGCCTGGCGATCGTCCCGCTCCTCGCAGTGCTCGTCGGCGGAGTCGCCTTGCCCATCTACCCACGCGAGGCACTCGCCGTCTGCGCAGGCGGTGCGGCGGTGGCGGCGGGCATCGGTCTCATGGCAATCCCAGAGCGAAGCCATCGCGTCGCCGCCGCCGTGGCGACCGCGGTCGTCGCAGTCGCGGCGCTGACGGCCGGTGCGTTGCGCGAAGGCCCCGAGGACTGGCGCAGCGCCACCGAGCTCGTTCGGAGCGAAGCCACCCCGCGCGGGACGGTGGTCGTGCTACCCGAGAGGGCACGGGCCGCATTCGCCTACTACGCGCCCGAGATCCGCACGAGCCTGGCGGGGCGCGGCGACGAGGTCGTTGTCGTCGTCGCAGGCGACCCGTCGGAGGCCACGACAGCGGCGCGCGCCGTCGTCTCACCGCCCCGGTACGCGTTGCTGTCGCAAGAGCCTGCAGGGAGCGGTCTCGTCGTGCAGCGCTGGGTCCGTCCGCGCTAGGGGTTAGTCCGCTTTTCGCGGACAGGCAGCTTCGCTGCCGGACACAGATCGACGAGCACGCACTCCTCGCAGAGGGGCCGACGCGCGTCGCAGATGCGCCGGCCGTGCCAGATCAAGAGGTGCGGGAAGCGTGCCCAGTCCGGGCGCGGCACGACGCGCTGGAGGTCTCGCTCGATCTTGACCGGATCCTCGTTCCGGGTCAGGCCGAGCCGCTGCGAAAGCCGACGAACGTGCGTGTCGACCACGATGCCCTGCGCATGGCCCAGCTCGGCCGCAACGACGTTCGCGGTCTTGCGGGCCACGCCGGGAAGCCGCAGCAACTCGTCGAGCTTCCTCGGGCACTGTCCCGTCGAACTCCTCGAGCAGGACACGCATCGCGCCGCGGATCGCCTTCGACTTCTGCCGGTAGAAGCCCGTCGCGTAGACGTCCTGCTCGAGCTCCTCGACGGGCACCGCCAGGTAGTCCTCCGGCCGCCGGTACTTCTGGAAGAGCTTCTCGGTGACCCGGTTGACGTTCACGTCTGTCGTCTGTGCAGACAACATGACGGAAATGAGAAGCTCGACGTCGCTTCGGAAGCGCAGGGCGATCGTCGCGTCGTCGTGCTCCGTGGCGAGCCGCTCCACGATCGGCCGGATCCGCTCGCGACGCGAGCCGAGCCCTCGACGCCGCGCCTCGCCGACGTAGCTACGCGCCACGGCGGCGGCTCTCGAAGATGGCCGTCGCCTTCTCGGCGGTGACCTCTCCAAGGAAGACGTCGCGATACCAGTCGTCGCAGTACGGGAAGCCTGTCTGCGCGAGGTCGGCGAGCGCGGCGTCGGCGTCGTATGCGGTCGAGACGAGCGAGACGTCGCCGTCGCCGAGGATCGCCCAGCGCGCGTCGGGCGAGCCCTCGTACGGCATGCCGACGCTGCCGACGTTGACGATGCGTCGCTCACCGACGACACGGTCGTACTGGACGTGCGTGTGCCCGCAGACGACGACATGTGCGTCGACGCCGTCGAGCGCCGCCGCGACGTCCTCGTCGGGTGTCGCCGCAGTGAGAATCTCGGTGTCGGACGTCGGCGTCGCGTGGCAGAACAACACGCGGCCCACGCCGTCGACGTCGAGCCCGATCGTCAGCGGCCAGCCTCTGATGCGTTCGAGCCGAGCGGAGCCAAGGCGCTCGGCGGCCCAGCGCCCGATCTCGGCAAGCGCGCCCTCCTCGGGCGGATCGACCGTCTCTCGGTCGCCGTTCCCCCTGATGAAACGAACACGCTCGCCCTCCGCCTCGAGCCGATCGAGGCACTCGACCGGCAGCGGCCCCGCAACGAGATCCCCGCCGCAGACGAGCACGTCGGCCGCAGCGCACCGCGCGTCGGCCAGCACCGCCTCGAGCGCCGGCAGGTTGCCGTGGATGTCGTAGAGCGCTGCGACGCGCATCGCGCGGACGCTACCCCGCCGAGGTCAGCTCGGGAAGCGGCCGCCCGTCGGGTTGCGCGCCAAGCCCGGGTCCTGCGCACACACGATCGAGCGCCGGACACCCGGAGCAGGCGAAGGGACTCGGCGTCGGCCTGAAGTCGCCTTCGCGGATCCGCGCGATCGCCGCGCCGAGCTCGCGTTCGAGGTCGTCGACGTCCGCGCGCGAGAACGTCGCAGAGACGAGCTCCTCAGGGGCCTCGAGAAACTGGTAGACGACCTCGACGCGCTCGGCGCCTGCGCGGAGGCACGCGAGCGCGTAGACGATCCTCTGACCCCGGTACTCGGAATCGACGACCTCCTGGGGCTCGCGCTCGTCGAGCATGTTCGTCTTGTAGTCGACGACCAGCGCATCTCCGCCTGCGCGCCAGAGCACGTCGAGGCGGCCGTTGAGCAGCACGCCGTCCAGCTCGAATGCGAAGGGACGCTCGACGCGGACGTCACCGAGAGCGGCGAGCCTGGCCGCGAGCGACGAGCCGCAGAACGCGTCGACGTGCCGGGCCACATGCGCGAGCTCCGCTTCGCCGACGGTCGGGTACCAGGCGCGCACGAGGTCGACGAGACCGTCGGGCGGCTGCGGGCGGGTGAGGTCGACCTGCTCGAGGAGCCGGTGCACGGCGTCGCCGATCTCGGTCGGGTGCAACCCGGACGTCATCTCTGCGTCGCCGTCGCCCCACGATGTCGCCCGCATTCCGACGACGCGCTCCGCGTAGTAGCGATACGAGCACCGCTCGAAGAGCGAAAGGGCGCTGAACGACAGGCGCGCGACATGATGCGACGGAGGCTCGGGCACGACCGTCAGCTCGCGCAGGCGCGGCGCCGCCGGCGGGAGCGCCTCTCCAACGCCCTCGAACAGGGCGAGCTGACCCGCCTCGGTCTCGGGCGTCGTCGTCGGTTCGGCAGGCCGCACCCGCTCCGGCTCGGGCTGACCCCGGTCGACCCTGAGCACGATCGTCGCGGCCCCACACTCGACCTCGTAGGGGCCGTCGGCGTCCTGCCGCCGCGCCTCCTCCTCCAGCCCGAGTCGATCCAGCACCCATGCGATCGGCGTCTCCTCGCCGGGCTCACCGGGCGGGCCGATCGATCCGGACACGATCAACCGCTCCCGTGCACGCGTCATCGCGACGTAGTACAGGCGCAGTCGCTCCGACTGCTCGGCCGCGTCGCGTTGCTCCTTGACGTCGCGGTAGGACTCCGTGCCCACCCGCGTGCCCGTCGCGGGATGGGCGACCTTGAAGCCGAATCGCCCGTCGGAGAGGGCGAGGATGTCGGAGACCGGAGGCCGGAGACGACCGGCATCGGCGACGACGACGACGTCGAACTCGAGCCCTTTCGCCGCGTGGATCGTCAGCAGGCGCACCGCGTCGGCGCCCTCCTCCTCCGACACGGCGTCGGACTCCTTGGCGCCGACGGCCTCCTGCCCGGCGACGAAGCGAACGAACCCTTCGAGATCCGAGCCGCGCAGCTCCTCGTACGATCGCGCGAGGCGCGCGAGCTTGCGGAGGTTTGCGTACCGCCGCTTCCCGTCGGCTCGCGCGAGCACCGCGAGGTCGTAGTCGTGCTCGCTCAGCACTCGCTCGCAGAGAAGCTCGAGGGTGGTGTGGGACGCGAGCTCGAGCAGACGGTCGTACCGTTGCCGAAACGCGAGCAGCATGCGGCGATCGTCGTCCGCGAGGTCGGCGGGCAGTCCTCGCTCGATGCCGCGGAAGATCGGTTGGCGATGGGCGTCCGCCCGGATCAGGACGAGCGCGTCGTTCGAGACACCGACGAACGGCGATGCGAGCACTGTCAGGAGGGCCTCGTCGTCGTAGCGGTTGTGGAGGAGCCGCAGATACGCGAGCAGGTCGACGACTTGCTGTTGGCCGAAGTAGCTGCGCCCAGCTGCTCGGTAGGTCGGTAGGTCGAGCGCCCGAAGCTCTTCCTCGAACCACTCCGCATCGGTGCCTGCTGCGAAGAGAAGGACGATCTCCCCGGGCGACGCGACGCCGGCGTCGACGAGCTCGCGGACACGACGCGCGACGTGCCGCGCCTCGGAGCGGCGCCAATGGATACCCCCCTCACTCGCTGCGGCCTTGTCCGTAACGAGCAACTCGACCGCGTTCCGGAGCGCCGGCTGACCCGCCCCCGTCGCCGGCTCCAGGCGCTGGAACTCGTCGCCGAACTCGGCGGCGAAGAGCTCGTTCACCGCTTCGAGCACCTCGGGCCTGGACCGGTGGTTTCGCGTCAGCGGCAGGACCGTCGGCGCCGCCGCGCGGCGCTCACGGAAGACCGCGACGTCCGCGTGGCGGAAGCCGTAGATCGACTGGAACTCGTCGCCCACGACGAAGAGATCGCCGCCGCCGTCGGGCGACAGAAGGTCGAGCAGCTCGGTCTGCAAGCGGTTCGTGTCCTGGAACTCGTCGACCATGATCGAGCGGAACCGCTGCCGCTCGCGCTCGCGAATGGCCTCGTCGTGACGCAGCAAGTCGCGCGCGCGGAGCTGGAGATCCTCGAAGTCGAGGGCGGACTCGCGGTCCTTTGCGTCTGCGTACGCGAGCGCGAACGTCGAGAGCAGCTCCTGGAGGAGCTCGCGGTCTCGTGACGCGAGCTCCTCGAGCGCGGCGGCTACGACCGCGTCCCGCGCCTCGCCGAACGTCGCGGCGCGAGGCCCTCGGGCCTTCAGGTCGCCGATCGCCAGCAGTCGCTCGGGCAGCGTCGATACGGCCAGCGCCTCGAGGGCCACACCGGCGGCGGCCCTCTGGAGCTCCGTTGCGCGGTCGTCCTCGATCAGGCAGGTCGCGGCTTCGCGAAGCTCGTCGACTCGTTCGTCGAGCTGCGCTCGGGCGCCACGCTCGAGGATGAGGTCCCGGCCGGCCGAGCGCAGCGTGGCGTACACCTCCACGAGCATCCGCCGGAGCCCGTCGGCGCCATACGTCGCCAGCAGCTGCCACCGATCCGGCTCGTCCGCGCCGCAAAACGACTCGAGCGCCGACGTGAACGCCTCGGCCTGCAGGACGAGTGCCTGCGGCTCGTCGAGCACGCGGAAGCCGGGGTCGATGCCCGCCGCGAGCGGGTGCGCGCTCAGGAGCCTCCGACAGAAACCGTGGATGGTCGAGACCCACGCCCCGTCGAGCTCGAGCGCGAGATCCGGCCGGCCACGCTCGATCAGCCGGGCGCGGATCCTCCCGCGAAGCTCCCCCGCCGCCCGCTCGGTGTACGTGATCACGAGCAGCGAGTCGACGTCGAGCCCGTCGTCCACGACGGCGCTTACGAACCGCTCGACGAGGACCGCGGTCTTCCCCGTGCCGGCGCCGGCGGCGACGAACACGGTTCCGCGTGCGTCGATCGCGGCCTGCTGCTGGGCGTTCGGCGCGGGTCGACTCACGGCCGTTCCTTTCGGCACATGCGCCACAGGTCGCACCAGTGGGGGCAGGTCCCTCCATGCGGGTCGTGGCGGACATCGCCGGCGCGGATCCGCTCGACGAGCCCGACCGCAGTCGAGCGCGCGGTCGCGACGGCATCGTCGAACTCGTCGGACTCCAGGTAGTCCCGCGAGCTGAAACCGGGAACCGCGTCCGGGCCTGCGCGGAGCATCCCGCGCGGCCGCCGCCCGCCACCGACCGGGACGTAGACGCCGCCGACAGGCTCCAGCCCGAGCTGGTCGCGGAGGACGAGCATGTACAGCGGGATCTGGAGCAGATCCTTGTCGCGAATATCGGTCGCAGACGAGGCGGCGCCCGACTTGTAGTCGACGACGATCCCTCGGGCGCCCATCGGGTCGCGATCGACCCGATCGATCTTTCCGCTCACCACGACACCCGGCTCGAGCTCGAACGAGCGGAACGACACCTCGAGATCGCGCGGAAGGAATGTGGACTTCGCGGTCGCTTCGTCTCGCACCAGCTGCTCGAGATCCCGCTGCAGCCCCTGTTCGAGCTCGCGACGATCGAGATCTCCCGCCTCGATGCGAAGCCCCGTCTCGACGGCCTGTGCGACACAGTCCCGCATGAGCCCGACGGCCTCCTCGACGTTCTCCTCGGTGACGCGGTCTGCGCCGGGGATCGCGCTCGGGAGCTGCTGGTAGAAGCGCTGCAGGGCGCTGTGGAGGATCGACCCGCGCAACATGCGATCGACCTCCTTGTCGATGGTGGCGGGACGCAGGTAGCGCTCCACGAACCACGCAGACGAGCAGGAGGCCATCCGCTCGAGGTCGGAGACCGAGTACGCGTCGCGACTGCCCAGGAGGAGCAGGGCGCGCTCGTGCCTCACGTCCGTCCGACGGTCGAAGGCGTGGGTCGCGCGGCGGAGTCGTCGATCCCAACCGTTCTGGAGGGCGAGCGCGGCGGCACCTGCGGGGTCGGAGGCGGCGAGACGCGCGAGAGCCCGGAGCCGCTCCCGCTCGGTCGGCGCCGCCTCGAGCTCACGCGTGAGCGCAGAGAGCGGTCGCCGCACCGTGTGGTGACGGAGGTCGTCCTCGTCGAAGAGCTCCCGGACGGCCTCCCAGAACGGGCTCGGCTCGCGCGGTGTTCCCTCGTCGCCGACGGCCTGTCGAACGAGGACGAGCCGGCGTCGAGGTCGCGTGCACGCGGTCGCAAAGAGGTAGCGATCGCGACTCGCGGTGTCGGGCCGTTCCAGGCGTGCGCCCTTGCGCTGCTCGAGCGCCCGACGCGTTTCCTCGGCGAGGAAGGGCTCGGTGCGCGGACGGCGCGGAAGCGTTCCCTGCTCCAGTCCCAGTACGAAGACCGTGTCGAATCGTCGCGTCCGTGCGCGCAGTAGGTCGATGACCGCGACCCGCCCTGGCGTACCGGGCCGCTCGCCCCGTCCGGTCGCGCTCTCGAGCGCCGCGAGGACGTCGCGGCGACCGATTCGCCAGCCGCCGGCCGCGAGGGTCTCGAGCTCGTCGACGGCGCGCGCTGCCGCGTCGTGTGCTTGGAGATCGGCTCGTGAGCGGGGCCCGAGCGGCGGCGCGCCGGTGCCGTGCGCGTTGCGCAGCATGGCCGCCGTGACGTCGCGCACGACGTCGAGGGGTGGACGTTCGCCACGGGCCAGATCGAGAAGCGGCAACGTCCGCCCGCCCCTGAGCTCGGCGGTTACCTCCACCGCGCGGTCGCCTTGCAGGATGCCGCGACCGCGAAGCTTGCCCTCGACCCAGTCGACTTCTCGCCGCGGGATGCCCGAGTACGGCGAGCGCAGATGCGCATACAGCTCCGGCCGCTCGCCTCCGAGCCACGCGAAACGAAGCAGGGACAGCAGCGAATGGCCGAAGGACGTGGCGCGGAGCGCAATTCGCCCCTCGAACGCCACCGGGACGCCGAGCCCCGCGAAGGCGGACTCGAGCGGAACGCGCACCGCGTCGAGCGAGGGGCAGACGACCGCGATCTCCTCGGGCGGGGTTCCGCCACGGATCGCGGCGAGCGCCTCCTCTGCAACGAGCTCGAGCGTCCCCCGCGTACCGGCACCCTCGAGAAAGCGGATCGCGCCGTCGAGGGGTGACCTCACAGTCGTGGGCTCGAACAACCGCCGCTCCAGATGCGCGAGAGCCGGGGGAAGGTAGTCGAACGCGCGTGGCGGAAGCTCGACAATCGAGTCTCCCGCGAGCGCGGCGAGGTCTCCAGCCGTTCGTGCGAGCGATGCGTACGCCGCTCTCGCGGGCTCGTACGGCAACGAGACGACGACGTCGGTGCGGGCGGCGAGCGCCTCGAGGAGGCGCCACTCGGCGCCGGTCAGATCCTCAAAGCCGTGCACGAGAGCAGGAGAGTCACCCCACGACCCGATCTCGCTCGTCAGGCGCTCCACCGCCCGACGTCGCAATCGTCCGCGGTCCCACGCCCCGAGCCGATCGAGCTCCTCCCCGTACGCCCGTGCGTACGAGCCGAGCGGCTCGTCCAGATCGTCCGGCGCAAGCAGGGCGCCGTCCAGCTCGGCAAGTGCACGCCCGAGTGCGTCCGCGAAGCCCGGATAGCGCGCCGCCCCCGTCGACGCGCTGTCGACCGCGCGTCGCACCACCATCGCACGCTCGGAGTCCCCGAGCAGCCTCAGCCCCCCTCCATCCCCCCGCGCGAGCGACTCGAACAGCGTGTCGAACGTCGCGACCGTGCCGGCGAGCAAGCCGCCCTGGCGGCGAACGAGCTCACGCTCGACGTGCTCGACGTCGGTGCGGTTCGGGACGATCAGCCAGGGGTCGCGGTCGATCGTCTCGACATAGCGATCGAGCAGCGACGCGACCTTGCCTGCGTGCGCAGGACCGACGACGAGAGTGAGACCCACCGGTGCATGGTAGTCCGGGGCGTTTCCGTCCCGGCCTTACGGCTGGGACGGAAACGCCGAGAAAAGTCGCTACGAGCGTAGGGCGCAGAAATAGCTCGCCCCCGCCGTCATGAGAGCAGAGCTCAGGCCAGGGACTTCGGCCTTCGCCCACGGCGCGCGACGGCAGCACCGGGCATCCCGCCTGCGCAGGAATCGCAGAGATCTGCCTGCTTCGCGCCGCGTCGCGCGTCGTTGAACGTCACGCGAAGAACAGCGCCCTTTGCTTCGCCGACTTCGGTTCCGCACGAATCGCAAACAAGAACAGTCTTTCTAGCCACGTTTTCCTCCAGTGATGGAAATCGCTGACGCGATTTCCATTAGATGAACATGATCCTTACATCACGAATCATATGCATTCACGATCGGGTTTTTCTAGTGGAGCTGCCTAGCAGATCCACAACTAGACTGCTCTATCGTGGACACACGAACCATCGTCGTGATGGAGGGCGATCAGACCGGACAGGAGCTTCTCGAATCTGCCGTTCGTGTGCTTCACCCCGAGGTGATCGGAGTGGAGTTGGCTCTTCCCCGATACGACCTGTCGCTCGGAAAGCGTCGCGAGACGGAGAACCAGATCGTGCACGAGGCCGCACGCGCTCTGGCGACGCACGGGCTCGGGTTGAAGGCCGCCACGATCACGCCCGAGGGACGTGACGACGTCGGCTCACCCAACCGCATCCTCCGGGAAGAGATCGGAGGCAAGGTGATCGTGCGCACCGGACGCCGAATTCCCGGCGTGCTTCCTGTGGGAGGTGTGCATTCGCCGATCTCGGTCGTCCGCATGGCCGTCGGTGACGCGTACGGAGCGAAGGAGTGGCGCGAAGGCTCGGGTGACGACGAGGTGGCTTTCCGCACAGAGCGCATCGAGCGAAGTGTGTGCCGCGCGGTCGCCGAGTTCGCATTCCGGCAGGCGGAGCGAACCGGCGCAAAGGTGTTCGGCGGGCCGAAGTACACGGTCAGCCCGGTGTACGAGGGGATGCTCAAGGAAGAGATGGACGCGGCCGCGGAGCGCCACCCGGAGGTCCCCTACGAGCCCCAGTTGATCGACGCGACCTTCGCACTATTGATCTCGTCGAGCGGCGCGCCGATGGTGATTCCCGCGCTCAATCGCGACGGCGACATCCTGTCCGACCTCGTCCTGCCGCTCTTCGGCTCGATCGCCGGCTCGGAGTCGCTGCTCGTCGCCTTCGGGGACGACGGCGTCGACCGGCCGACGGCGCTGATGGCCGAGGCCGCTCACGGGACTGCGCCGGCCCTCGAGGGCAAGGACGTGGCGAACCCGATGGCGATGATCCTCGCAGCCGCCGCGCTTCTCTCCCACACGGAGGACGAGGACTGCGAGAGCGCCGGCCGTGCGATCCGGGAAAGCACGCTGGAGGCGGTCGCGGAGGGGATCCGCACAGCCGACCTCGGCGGCCACCACGGCACGACGGCGTTCACGGACGAGGTGATCCGGCGGACCCAGACGAAGCTCGAGGTCTGGGCCTCGCTGTAGGGCGCGACGCTCCGAGTCGCACCTAGAAGATCAGGCCGCGATAGCAGTCTCGCCGCAGAGGATCTCGCCCGCGTCGAGGGCTGCGAGAAAGGCGTCCGCCACCCTCGGGTCAAACTGGGTTCCAGCGCAACGCCTGACCTCGTCTGCGGCCTCGGACGGCGAGCGCGAAGGACGATACGGCCGCGACGACGTCATGGCGTCGAATGCGTCGACGACAGCGAGGATCCTTCCTTCGAGCGGAATCAGCTCGCCCGAGCGCCGCGTTGGATAGCCGTAGCCGTCCCAGCGTTCGTGGTGGAAGAGGACGTACGGCAGCGCAGGCGCAAGCGACGGGACGCCGGCCAGGAGCCACGTGCCCTCGACGGGGTGGGCGCGGATCTCTGCCAACTCCAACGCGTCGAGCTGCCCGGGCTTCGTCAGGACCTCGGGGCGCACGTTCACCTTGCCGACGTCGTGAAGCGCCGCGCCGAGGCGAAGCGCGTCGAGCCGGGTGTCCGACCAGCCGAGACGAACCGCGACCGCCTCGGCGTTCGCGGAGACGCGCGCGGCATGAGCGCCGAGCGCGGGATCACAAACCTCCATTGCGGTCGAGAAGGCAGCGAGACGGACCACGGGCTGTCAGGTTCCCTCCCCGTTGCCGGAACCCTTCCCGTAGATTCCTCGGGCGATGCGGATCTGCGTCCCGAGGGAGTCCAGACCCGGTGAGCATCGCGTGGCCCTCACGCCCGAGGCGGTCAAGAAGCTCGGCGCAGCGGGGTTCGAGGTCGTCGTCGAGCGAGGCGCAGGCGTCCTCGCCGGGTTCCCGGACGAGCGTTACGCAGAGGTCGGCGCGCGCCTCGCAGACACGCCTCGCATGCTCGACGACGTCGGCGCCGTCATCCGTGTCAGCGCGCCACCCGGCGACGAAGTGGCGGCATACGAGCGAGGAACTGTCCTCGTCGGGTTCCTGCAACCCCTCACCGATCATGACGGCATCGCGCGCCTCCGCGAGCGGGGTGTCGTGGCGTTCGCGATGGAGTCGATCCCGCGGATCACGCGCGCGCAGGCGATGGACGCGCTTTCGTCGCAGGCGACGATCGCCGGGTACAAAGCGATCCTCCTCGCGGCCGACCGGAGCCCGAAGCTCTTCCCGATGCTGATGACCGCGGCGGGGACGATCGCGCCCGCGCGTGTCCTCGTGCTCGGGGCCGGAGTCGCGGGCCTCCAGGCGATCGCGACGGCGCGGCGGCTCGGGGCCGTTGTCTCCGCGTTCGACGTGCGCCCGGCGGTGGCAGAGCAGGTCCAGTCGATCGGCGCGACATTTCTCGACCTCGGCGTGCGGGGCGAGGAGACCGAGGGCGGGCTACGCACAGGAGCTGACCGAGGAGCAGCAGCATGCCCAGCAGAAAGCGCTCGAGGAGCGCATACCCGAGTTCGACGTCGTCGTGACGACGGCCGCCGTTCCGGGACGCCCTGCCCCGCGCTTGATCCCGGCCGCCGCGGTCGAGTCCATGCGCCCCGGCTCGGTGATCGTCGACCTCGCCGCCGAGACCGGCGGGAACTGCGAGCTCACGTCACCCGGCCACGAGATCGCGCACACCGGGGTGACGATCGTCGGTTTCACGAACGTGCCGTCGCTGATGGCCGCCGACGCGAGCCGGCTGTACGCCCGGAACGTCTCCGCCCTGCTCGAGCACCTCGCACCCGCTGGAACGCTCACGCTCGACTTCGAGGACGAGATCACCGCCGGCGCGTGTGTCACCGGTCAGCCTGCCGAGGTCGCTGCGTGACCGATCTCGGGCTCGTCGTCGAGCTCACGATCCTCGTCCTCTCGATCTTCCTCGGCTTCGAGGTGATCTCGAAGGTGCCGACGATGCTCCACACCCCGCTGATGTCGGGGACGAACTTCATCCACGGGATCGTGATCGTCGGGGCGATCGTCGTGCTCGGGTACGCCGACGACGGCGTGACGAAGGCCATCGGCTTCACGGCGATGGTGCTCGCGACCGCGAACGTCGTCGGCGGTTGGTTCGTCACGGATCGCATGCTCGAGATGTTCAAGCGCCGGCCGACCGAGCCACGGAGGACGGACGAGACGTGATCTCGGACCCGGACGTCATCGGGCTCCTCTATCTGGTCGCGATCGTCTGCTTCGTCGTCGCGCTGCGATTCCTCTCCTCTCCGAAGCACGCCCGGAAGGGGAACTGGGTCGGCGGCGTCGGAATGCTTGTCGCGATTGGGACGACCCTGGCGCTGGACGGGATCGGCAACTGGGGCCTGATCGGCGTGGCCGCGGCGATCGGAAGCGTCGTCGGAGTGGTCGGCGCACGGACGGTGAAGATGACCGCGATGCCGCAGATGGTCGCCCTCTTCAACGGAGTGGGCGGCGGCGCCGCGGCTCTGGTCGCGCTGGCCGAGTTCCACGTGGACGCAGGGGATCTCGTCGAGGACGAGACCGTCTCGATCGTGCTTTCGGCGCTCATCGGCTCGATCTCCTTCTCGGGCTCGCTCGTCGCCTTCGCGAAGCTCCAGGAGCTCGTCTCGGGCCGACCGATCGTCTTCCGCGGCCAGAACATCGTGAACTCGGCCATCATCCTGGGCGCGCTCGGGCTCGGGGCGGCGCTCGTCGCGGGGCTCGAGGAGCAGTGGGCGCTCGTTGCGCTGATCCTGCTCGCGGTCGTGTTCGGCGTCATGTTCGTGCTGCCGATCGGCGGCGCGGACATGCCCGTCGTGATCTCGCTGCTGAACGCGTTCACGGGTCTCGCCGCGTCGGCGACCGGCTTCGTGCTCGACTCGACGGTCCTGATCGTCTCGGGGATGCTCGTCGGGGCGTCCGGCACGCTCCTGACGCTGATGATGGCGAAGGCCATGAACCGCTCGGTCGCGAACGTCCTCTTTGGCGCTTTCGGCCAGGTGCAGCCCGGGGCAGGTGGCCCCCGCGAGGACGACGGCCGCACCGTCCGCGCGACGACGCCCGACGACGTCGCCGTGCAGCTCTCGTTCGCCCGCAAGGTGATCGTCGTGCCCGGGTACGGGATGGCGGTGGCCCAGGCGCAACACGACGTGCGGCAACTGGCGGAGCTCCTCGAGGACAAGGGAGTCGACGTCGCGTACGCGATCCACCCCGTCGCGGGTCGCATGCCCGGCCACATGAACGTCCTGCTTGCGGAGGCCAACGTGCCTTACGACCAGCTCAAGGAGATGGACGAGATCAATCCCGACTTCGCGCAGACGGACGTCGCGCTCGTGATCGGCGCCAACGACGTGACGAATCCTGCGGCCCGCAGCGACACGTCCAGTCCGATCTACGGCATGCCGATCCTCGACGTCGACAAGGCGACCAGCGTGATCGTGATGAAGCGCAGCATGAACCCAGGCTTCGCCGGGATCGACAACGAGCTCTACCTCGATCCGCGGACGACGATGCTGTTCGGCGACGCGAAGGATTCGGTCGTCAAGCTGATCGGCGCCGTCAAGTCGGCGTGAGCGACGTCCCGTGCTTCTCGGGCGCGGCGGTCATGGAGGCGGTCTCGCCGCTCGAGGCCTACGACGCCGTCCGGGAGGCGTTCGTGGCACATGCTCGCGGCGAGTGGACGATGCAGCCGAAGCTCTACGTGACGAACTACCCGGCCGGCGACTTCCGCGCGATGCCCGCGCTCGGCGGTGGCCATGCGCTGCTCAAGTGGGTCACGTCGTTCCCGGGGAATCCGGCACGCGGGCTCCCGACGGTCACCGGGCTCGTCTTGCTCTCGAACGCGGAGACCGGCCAGCTGGAAGCGATGCTCGACGCCGCCGCGGTCACGGCGCTGCGAACCGCCGCGGCGGGGGTGATCGCCGCAGATGCCCTTGCGCGGCCTGACGCGAGGTCGGCCGCGGTCGTCGGGTGCGGCGTGAACGGCGCGGAGACGGCACGGATGCTGGAGGCACGCGGCTCGGCGCCGATCGTGTGGGACGTGGATCGCGAGCGGGTGGCGGCGACCGCGGAGCGGCTCGGCGTCCGTCCAGCGGCGAGCCTCGAGGAGGCGCTCGCCGCCGACGTCGTGATCACCGTCACACCGGGACGTGAGGCGCTGTACGGCGTGGGCTCGCTCCGCCCGGGGCAGCATGTCTCGCTGATGGGAGCGGACGGCCCCGGCAAGGCGGAGATCGCCGTTGCCGAGCTCGCTCGCGGGCGCCTCTTCTGCGACGAATGGGAACAGGCGAGCCACGGTGGCGAGCTCGCCGCCGCGGTCGAGGCCGGTCTCGTCGATCGCGACAACGTCACCGATCTCGGCGCGGTGTTGAGCGACCCGGCCCTCGGCCGCCGAAGCGATGATGAGGTGACGCTGTTCGACTCGACGGGGCTCGCGATCCAGGATCTCGCGATCGCTAAGGCAGCGCTTGCGAACGCCGACCAGCTCGACCTGCCGCGCATCGAGCTCTAGCCGAGCGCGAAATCTGGGTGTTTGCTCGGCTTCAGCCGAGCAAACGCCCAGGCTCGAACAGGTCCAGCAGCGGATCGCGGTCGCCGAGGATCGCGCGGGCGACGAGTCGGCCACAGGCAAAGCCCAGGACGTTCCCGTGTCCCGAGTATCCGCCCGTCACCCACGTGCCCGGCAGGCCGGGGACCGGGCCGACGACGGGAAGGAAGTCGAGGACGAGTCCGAAGATGCCCGCCCAGCGGTAGTCGACACGGAGCTCTCGTCCGACGAGCTCGTTCACGAACGTCGACAGGGCGTGCTGGACGTCATCGGTCAGCTTCTCCTCCGCCGTGAACTCGCGCTCGAGCGAGACATCGCGGAAGCCGCCTGCGACGATCCGGCCGTCCGCGGTCTGGTGCCAGTAGTCAAATCCGTGCCGTCCGTAGTGCGGCACGTCGAAGAGCCGCTCAGCGAGAGGCTCTGTGGCGATCACCTGGCCACGAGTTGGGACGATCAGGCCCTCGAGCTCGCCCAACAGGCCGCTCGGGTACCCGTCGGTCGCGATGACCACGGTCTCCGCCTCGAGCTGTGCGCGATCCATCACGCGTCGACCCTCGACGATCTCGGCGCCCGCCTCGGCCGCCTTCTCGGCCAGCCGACGGACGAGACGAGCCGGCTGAAGCACCGCATCCGTCGGGTGGCGGATCGCAGCGGTGAACCGTCCTTCCAGGAGGCCTTCCGGCACGTCGATCCACTCGGCCTCGAGGCCGTCGGCCCACAGCGCCTCGACTTCGTCGCGGAGGTCCTCGCGCTCCTCCCCGTCGACGGCGAGCCGCAGGCTGCCGACCTTCCTGAAGGCGTCGCCTCCGACCGCGCCCATCGCTTCGAGCTCTTCTTCGGTCCAGCGCCAGAGTGCGAGGGCGCGTTCGCGACCGAGCGAGCCGACGACCTCGTCGTACGAGGATGCCGTGCCGCGGAGCGCGAAGCCGCCGTTCCTGCCGCTGGCGCCCTCTGCCACGCGACGCTCGTCGACGACCCGGACGCGCAGTCCGGCCGATGCGAGCGCGAGGGCACATGCGCAGCCCGTGATTCCCGCACCCACGATGCCGACGTCGACAGGCCCCGTGCCCGAGCCGGCCGGCAGCGCTGGAGCGGGCTCTGCGAGCCAGTACGGCGTCATCGCGCGATCGTACTGCGCACCATTCCCTCGTCGATCGAGACGGTCCCGCCGAGCTCGAGGAGGGCCAGTGCGCCCGCGACCTCCCCGACTGGCAGCGCCGTCGCGCGCGCGAGCTCGTCGAGCGTTCCTGCGCCGGACGCCACTGCCTCGAGCACGGCCGCTGCAGCCGGGTCGTCCGGCACTGGCAGCCCAGGGGTCGGACCTTCGACGCCGATCGCCTCCAGGACATCGGCGGCGGACGTCACCGGCGTGGCACCGAGACGGAGAAGTGCGTTCGTGCCGGTGCTCAGCGAGCTCGTGATCTCTCCGGGCACGGCGAGGACCTCACGCCCGTCCTCGAGCGCGAAGTCGGCCGTGATCAACGCGCCCGAGCGCTCGCGTGCCTCCACCACGACTGTCGCGAGCGCGAGGCCGGCGATGATCCTGTTCCGCGCCGGGAAACGCCATGGCGCCGGCTCGACCCCGGGCTCGTACTCGGACACCACCAGCCCGCCCTTCTCGACGATCGAACGCGCGAGCTCCGCGTGGGCGGCCGGGTAGTCGCGGTCGACGCCGCAGCCGAGCACGGCGACCGTCCGGCCACCGGCAGCAACGGCGCCGCGATGCGCCTCGCCGTCGATGCCGCGCGCGAGACCGCTGACGACCACGACCCCCGACGCGGCCGCCTCGGTCGCCAGCATGCGCGCGACCGCACGTCCGTACCCGGAGCAGGCTCGCGCTCCGACGATCGCGACTGCCGGCTCGGAGAGAAGCTCAAGATCCGCGTCGCCCCGCAGCCAGAGGCGGCCAGGAGGGTCGGGTATCTGACTCAGGAGTGTCGGGAATCCGCGCTCGCCGCGCCGCAGTCGCCGGATCGTCACGGGAGCGAGAGCTCCGCCGGTGAGCGATAGGAGAGCGCCTCGGCGACGTGCTCGGGCAGGACGTCCGCCGATCCTGCGAGCGCCGCGATGGTGCGCGCCACGCGAGCGACGCGGGCGCGCCCGCGCCCCGAGAGCGGCAATCGATCGACCGCACGGTCGAGAAGCTCCGACGCGGCCGGTGTGCGGCGCGGAGTGTCGTGCGCCAGCCGCACCGACCCATTGACGACGCGTGCGCGGACCGACGACGACGGCTCCGACGGCCCCGCTGCGAGCTCCTCCGCCTGTGGACGGGGCATCGCGACGACGAGGTCGAAGCGGTCGATCAGGGCGCGCGAGACCTTGTCGCGGTAGGCGGCGACGCGCGCGGGCGTACAGGCGCACTCGAGCCTCGGGTCGCCTCGCCCGCCGCAGGGGCACAGGTTCATGGTGGCGACGAGCCGGAAGCGCGCGGGAAACAGCGACCGCCCACCGACGCGTGCCACGGAGACGACGCCGTCCTCGAGTGGCTGCCGGAGCGCCTCGAGCACCGGGCGAGGGAACTCCGGAAGCTCGTCGAGCAGCAGGACACCTCGATGGGCGAGGCTCACCTCCCCCGGTCTCGGGATCGCGCCGCCGCCTACGACCGCCGCCGCCGAGGCGCCGTGGTGCGGTGCGCGGAAGGGCGGCGCAGCAACGAGTCCTCCCGTTGCAGCGAGCGTCCCTGCGACGGAATGGATCCGCGTCACCTCGAGA
This sequence comes from uncultured Actinomycetes bacterium, assembly GCA_963810295.1. Lineage (GTDB taxonomy): Bacteria > Actinomycetota > Thermoleophilia > Gaiellales > Gaiellaceae > Gaiella. The sequence goes on along the minus strand of CAWEMW010000013.1, from coordinate 133,483 downwards.
GCCTCTTCGTGGCTGAGAGGAGGCAGGATCGACGGCAGGCGACGTGCGAGCATCGTCTTGCCGGTTCCCGGCGGCCCGGCGAGCAGGAGGTTGTGCGCTCCCGTGGCCGCGATCTCCAGTGCGCGCCTGCCACGCTCCTGCCCGCGGACCTCCGCGAGGTCGGGCAGCGCCGGAGAAGAGCCGTTGGAGCGTTCCCGAGGGACCGCGGGCGTGATCCTGGTCGTGTCCCAGCAGATAGCCGACCGCCTCCGCCAGGTGACGGACACCGACGGCCTCGATTCCGGCCAGCGCCGCCTCCGGAGACGAGTCGACAGCACAGATCACCCGACTCAGCCCGGCACGTGCGGCGCCCTCCGCGGCGGCGATCGTGCCGGCCACGGGCCGTACGCGACCGTCGAGCCCGAGCTCGCCGATGCAGGCGTGCTCCTCGAGCCGTGCGGCAGGAACCTGCGCCGAGGCGGCAAGGACCGTGAGCGCGATCGCAAGGTCGAAGCCGGTGCCTTCCTTGCGCAGCGATGCCGGAGCAAGGTTGACGGTGATCGCGCGCTTCGGCCAGGTGAGGAGCGCCGAGTCGACGCCGCTCCGCACCCGATGCTTCGCCTCCTGGCAGGCACGGTCGGCGAGCCCGACGATGGAGAACGACGGCAGGTCAGTCGAGCGCAGGTGGGCTTCGACCTCGACGCAGCGCGGCTCGAGGCCGACGAGCGCGAACGTGACCGCGCGGCCCAGCACACCTCGACGCTACGGACGAACCTGTCACGGAAGCGTGCCGCGTTCGTGCCGGAAGTGTGACGGTGGGGTCGAGTCGGTCGGCGACCCCACCGTCATCACGCAGTCGTCAGCCGACGTAACAGAGCACGTAGAGCGTGAACGTGCTCGCGTTACCGCTGTCGTTGCCGCCGGTTGCCCGGAACCCGGTCACGACGTTGTTCGTGACGATCGGCGTCATCCGCTGCGTCCACAACTCGCGATCGATTGCATCGTCGCTCCAGCCGGTACCGGCCGAGATCGCCTTCTCGTTGGCGTTGCAGTTGACGGCCACGGACTCCGTGTCGTAGGCGCCATTCTGCGCCGTGCCGCCTGCCGGGACGGCGACGCTCCCCTGCCGAACGGTGATCGCACCGATAACACCGGCCGGGCCGGCAGGACCTGCAGGGCCGGCGGGAATCGAGTTCGGCGCGAAGTCGCTCCGGGTCAGCGTGCCGTTGCGGACGATCGGCCCGGTGACCGCGTTCGACGCGATCTTGGTGCCGGTCACGTTGCGGTTCTTGATCTTCGCGGTCGTCACCGCACTCGCGCGGAGCTGGGGAGTTCCCACGGAGTTCGGCGCCAGCGCACTCACGGCCGCGACGCTCGTCCCGGTGAGCGCGACGAGCAATGCGATGCACGCGACGACCATCGCCGGTGACGGTCTGTGGCGAAACAGCGTCTTCATGTGACCTCCTGGTCGAGAACAGCTCGGCGCCAAGCATGGATCAGCCGTGTGAGGATCCTGAAAGGAGTGGCCGCCGCGCTCAGGCGGCCCGACAGACGAGAACCGACTCGAAGTACTCCCCGGCGCGTCGCCCCGTCCGGCGGTTGACGTGGCGTTCGAGGCGCTCCTCGAGCCGCAGGTTCGCGCGCGCAAGGATCTGCGGGTACAGGTCTCTTCGATCGTTGACCACGACGCACACCGGCGCGTCCGGCGCGAGACGGCTGCGGGCGTTCGCGAGGACATCCGCGACACCCTCCACGTATGCGTGGATCGCCTCGCGGCCGACCCCGCGGGCAGGGCGACCGAGCTCGTCTGCACTCCGCTCGTGCAGGCCGAGCAACTCGTACGCATAGCGATGCTGCTCGTGGTAGTCGATCAGGCCCGGGTACGGCGGCGACGTGACGACGGCGTCGAACGGCCCACCGAGCTCGAGCTGCCGCGCATCGCCGTGATGCACGGAGGCACCGACCCCGTCGACACGGGCGGCAGCGAAGGTCTCGATCCGGTCGAGTGTGTCGAGCGTGTACCGCAGGAGAAAACGGCGCGCCTCCTCGACAGGCCGACACGTCCGCCGGTGCTTGTGACACCAGTAGGGCTCGAGCTGCGGCGCGCGCGGGAACTCGAGATCGAAGTGGGTCGTGCGGCGGGCCGAGCGGGCGGCCCGCGCCAACACGACGCGCAGGACGTCGGCCGAGGCAGTCTCTTCGGCGAGCGACCTGAAGTGGAGAAGCTCGGAGGCGGCCCGAGGCGCGTACCAGGCCCGCAGGTATGGCGAGGCGTCGGCCGGCACCCGGTCGTCGGGCTCGAACGCCGAGGTCTGCTCGTGTGCCCAGATCAGGTCGCGCCTGATCGCATCGAGGTTGTGGCGACGAGTCTTGACGCGCATGAGCAGGCAGTTGAAGGCCGCCACGTCGACCCCGACGGCGTCGTGCCCGGACTCGAGACACTGGACGAGCGTCGTCCCGGAGCCGGCGAACGGGTCGAGCACCCGCCCGCCCGGAGCGACGTATCGCTCGAGCAGCGCCTCGACCAGCTGCGGGACGAACTTTCCGAGATAGGGATGCAGCCGATGGACGTGCTTCGTCCGCTCCCGCTCGGGGAGCTCGGACTCCGACCACGACAGCGCGAGGTCCAGCCGGCCGTAGAGCGCCTCCTGCGTGGCCGCCATGGGCGCCTACTTCGGCGCCCATGGCGGCGGTCCTCGTCAGCGAGCTATCGAGGCGGTCTACAACCCGCGGGCGGCGTCGAACGCCACGAGACGCTCGATGCGGACCGGGATCGGTGGATGCGTCGAGAAGAGCGCCGACATCCCGCGGCCCGAGAGAGGGCTCGCGATGTAGAGGGACGCCGTGGCAGGGTTGACCTCCATCGGCAGCACCTCGACGCCGCGCTGCAACGTCCCGAGCGCGTCGGCGAGCGGTCGTCCGCTCCCCAGCAGCTCCGCGGCCGTCGCGTCCGCGAGGAACTCCCGCTGTCGGGAGACCGCGAACTGGAGCAGCATCGCCGCAATCGGGGCGATCACGATCGCCGCGATCGTGCCGACGAGCCCGAGCGGGCTCTCGTCGTCGCCGCCGAACAGCCACTGGAACTGGAGGAAGTGCGCGACTGCGGAGATCGCCGCGCCGATCATCGCCGCGATCGTCGTCACGAGCACGTCACGGTTTCGGATATGCGCCAACTCGTGTGCGACGACGCCCCGAACCTGGTCGCGAGGCATCAGGGCGAGCAGCCCCTCGGTCACCGCGACGGCAGAATGGCGTGGGCTGCGGCCGGTCGCGAAGGCGTTCGGCTGCTGCGACGGCATGAGATAGAGGCGGGGAACGGGAATCCGCGCCCGGGCGGCGAGGTCTTCGACGTCCGCAACGAGGTCTGGAGCCTCGCCCGGCTCGAGCGGCCGCGCTCGGCTCATGCGGAGCGCGAGACGGTCGGAGAACCAGAACATGGCCAGGTTGAACCCGACGGCAATCACGAGGAAGACGCCGATCCCGCTCGTACCTCCGACCAGGCCGCCGACGGCGACGAAGAGCGCCGAGAGCCCGGCGAGCAGGATCCAGGTGCGCATACGTGTTGTCATGAGGTGTTTCGTGTCCTTTCCGGCTGACGTGTCGTTCCTGTCAGCCGGAGGTTTCTCCCGCCTCTCTCGAGGCCGACGCGCCCGGGTACCGCGATGTCGCCATCGCACGTCCGTGTTGACGAGCGCGTCCGTTGGGGGATAGTGCCCCCCGGCTTTCTGTTCTCACTGTAACGGCGAGCCTGATCCCGTCATTCCCCTCGCACGCGTTCTCAATCGAACTCGAGACGCTCGAGGCGGCGGCCGCTGACGGCGGCCACCTCGAAGCCGATCTCGAGCGCGGACGACTCGGGGTGCGCCTGAAGCCAGGCCGACGCCGCTCGCCTCACGCGACGGCGCTTCTCGTGGTTGACCGCGGCGATAGGGCCGCCGAATCCGTCGCGCGTCCGTTCCTTCACCTCGACGAAGACGAGACGCGACCCTCGTCGGACGACGAGGTCGAGCTCGTGGCGGCCGGCGCGGACATTCGCGCCGAGGATCCGGTAGCCGCGAAGGCGATAGTGCCGCGCGGCGATCCGCTCGCCGCGGTTCACAGCACGGCGTACGCGCGGGCAGCGAAGGACCGTCGATGCTGCGGGCACGGGCCGTGCGCGAGGACGGCCTGCGTGTGCTCGGGCGTGATGTAGCCGACGTGGGACGAGAACCCGTACCTCGGGTACAACGCGTCGAGTCGACGCATGAGACGGTCGCGCGTCACCTTCGCGACGATCGACGCTGCGGCGATCGCGGCGCTCTTCGTGTCCCCGTCGACGACAGCAGTGTGGGGCGGCGCCAGCGGCCCGAGCCGGAAACCGTCCACGAGGCACGCCTCCGCCGGCGGGTGGAGCTCGGCCAGCACAGTGCGGAGGCCGAGGAGGTTGGAGCGGTGGAGCCCGGCGCGATCGATCACCGTCGACGGGATCACACGTACCGAGATGCGGCTCGCCGCTGCGAGAACCGCGTGGTAGAGGCGCTCGCGCTCGACGGGCTCGACCTGCTTCGAGTCGTTCAGGAACGCGAGTGACCGCACGCGGTGACCACGGAGCTCTGCGTAGTCGAGGAGCACGCCGGCCACGACGAGCGGCCCGGCGAGCGATCCACGACCCGCCTCGTCCGCGCCCGCGACGAACCGGGCATCGAGGCGCCGGTCGTGACGAAGCAGGCGCTGGCCGGACGAGAGCGGCACGCACCCGAGGATATCCCCCGCCTTCGGACGGGACTGTGCCAGCTTTGTGTCGGCGGCGGAGCCGCCTTTCCGCGAAGCGGACCAAGGGAGGGGTCTGGGGGAACCGGGAGGTTCCCCCAGGAAGCGCTTCAGCCTAGGCCGGCAGCACGCAGCCGGCGTTCGGCTCGTCGAGCCGGATCTTCGTCGTCACGCGAGTGGTGAGCGGTACGAGCTCCACCCGGAACCAGTCGCAGCCGCCCTCCGTCCGCCGCACTGCGCAGATCACGACGCGCGCCTGCCGCTCGACGAACCAGGGTCGCGGGTTCCCGGTGCAGTGAACCTCGTCCGTGTCGTACTCGGGGTTCGCAGCCAGGCGCGACTCGGTCGCCTCACGAGCGAACCGCTGCGTCGCATCCTCCGGCCCACCGCATCCGGCTGCGAGAAGCCCGAAGCAGCAGACGAAGAGCAGCCCGCGCACCGCAGTGAATCTAGTCGGAATCGCGCGAAGCGCGATTACGACTGGCGGAGCTCGCGGATCCGCGCCTTCTTGCCCACGCGACCGCGGAGGTAATAGAGCTTCGCCCGGCTGACGTCGCCGATCATGGCGACCTCGAGCTTCTCGATCTTCGGCGAGTGCAGCGGGAACGTCCGCTCCACCCCGACACCGAAGGAGTTCTTGCGCACCGTGAACGTCTCGCGCGCGCCCGAGCCCTGGCGCTTGATGCAGATGCCCTCGAAGACCTGGAGACGCTGGCGGCTTCCTTCGATCACCTTGAAGTGCACGCGAACCGTGTCGCCCGCCTTGAAGTCGGGGACCTCGCGCAGCTGCCGGCGCTCGATGCTCTCGATGATCGTGCTCATGGCGAAGGGTCGGCCGACGGCCGGTCGCGGATGATAGCAGCGCTCGGGGCCTTCCTTTCCGAGCGACTACCGGATCGAGATCCTGTTCGGCGGCCAGTACGTGGCAAAGACCTTGCCGATCAGGTTGTCGCGGGGGACGGAGCCCCACTCGCGCGAGTCGCAGGACTGCGAGCGGTTGTCTCCCATCATGAAGTAGCCGTTCTCCGGCACCTTGACCGGCCCGAACTCCTCGCCCGACCGGCGGCCTTCCCCGATGTACGGCTCGTCGAGCTTTCGCCCGTTCACGAACACGTAGCCGTCACCGCGCTCGAGCCGCACCTCGACCGTCTCGCCCGGGAGGCCGATCAGACGCTTCACGAACGTGCCGCCGGCCCCGCACTTGAGCCGCGCGGCCTCCGGTGTGTCGAAGACGACGATCTCGCCCCGCTCGGGATCGCGCAGGTGGTAGATGAACCGGTTGGCGAGCACCCGGTCGGAGAACCGCGCCTCGCATCCCGAGGCGGGTTGCGCGCAGTGGAGTGTCGGCTCCATCGACGACGACGGAATGCGGTACGGGTTGACGACGTAGGCCTTGACCAGGAGCACGATCGCGATTGCACCGACGATCGTCACGATCCAGTCGACGATCACGCGGATCGGGTCGGGGAGCCCCCGCGTCAGCCGGTCGACGGGGTTTCGAGAGTGGCGATGCGGTCGTTGAGTGGGAGCAGCGGGAGGTCGCTCGTCGTGCTCTGCCGGCGCGACGAGCGGAATCTCCGCCGGGGTCGTCGGCCAGCCCGCGCCGGCGCCGTCAGCCGACGGCAACGCGACGTCCGGCGCCTGGTCTGGCGCTTCGGGCGGTGCCTGAACGACCTCGCGCTCTGACGAAGGCGTCGTGCCGAACGGTGGGTCGCGCTCGTCGATGCCGCTCACGTCGCGCTCCTGACCTCGCTCTGGTCTCGCCGCCAGCGCTCGATTCGCGCGTGATCGCCGGAGAGAAGCACGTCGGGGACGTCCCAACCGCGGTACTCCGCCGGCCGAGTGTAGTGCGGGTACTCGAGCCCGCCGTCGAGCTCCGCGGAGAAGCTCTCGAGCTCGCCGGAGCCCTCCGCAAGAGCGCCTGGAAGCCGACGCGCGACGGCGTCGAGCACGACCATGGCCGGGAGCTCGCCGCCCGATAGGACGTACGGGCCGATGGAGACGGCGTCCGAGCAGAGGTTCGTGACGATCCGCTCGTCGAAGCCCTCGAAACGGGACGAGAGCAAGGCGATGTGGGCTTCGCCGGCGAGCTCCTCGACGAGCTCCTGGTCGAGCTGCCTGCCCTGCGGCGTCAGCCCGACGATGCGTGACGGACGGTCGTCCCCGTACACAGCCGTGAGCGCGGCGTCGACGACGTCGACCCGCAGCACCATTCCCGCTCCCCCGCCGTACGGGCTGTCGTCCACCTGGCCCGACCGCAAGGGAGTGGTGTCGCGGTAGTTGAGCAGCCGGAGCTCGAGCTCGTCACCGAGCACGCTCGCGAGCGGCTTCTGCTCCGTGAGCCAGCCGAAGGCATGCGGGACCTGCGTGAAGACGTCGATGCGCACGGGCGACCCAGGGTACCGGCGTCAGGGAAGAAACCCCTGGACGACGACGATCCGCCGACCCGGCAGGTCGATCTCACGGATCGCGTCCTCGATCATCGGTACGAGCGTCCCGTCGTCGAGCGTGAGGTTGTCGTTGGCGACGCCCGGTATCACGTCGACGACGGTGCCCAACGCGGTTCCCGCATCGTCCACGACCGCCAGCCCGACGAGCTCGAAGGCGTAGTAGGTGTCGTCCTCGAGCGGCGCGAGATCGGCCAGCCGCACTGCGAGCTCTGCTCCGCGCGGCGCCGGACGGTCGAGTCGGATCGCGGGGCGCCCTCCACCGACGCGCCGCATGAGCATGATCTCCGCCGGCGTACCGTCGACGAGGACGGTCGCCCCTACGAGCCAGCGGCTCTCGTCGGCGCTCGCCTGCTCGACGACGAACGCGCCGTCGGTGCCGTGCGGGCGGCCGACCCTGCCGATCGGCACGAGCCGCTCGGGCTCCGCCAACCTACGGCCCTAGTCTGCGATCTCGAGCAGGAGGCGCCGGTCGCTCCTGGCGCCTGCCGAGCGAACGACGGTGCGCAGCGCTCGCGCGACACGTCCCTGCCTGCCGATCACCTTGCCGACGTCGTCGGGGGCGACGCTCAGCCGGAGGACGACGACGTCGCCCTCGTCGACGCGCTCGACCCGCACGGCGTCGGGCTCGTCGACGAGCCCGCGCGCGATCCAGGCGAGGAGCTCGTCCACGTGCCTATTGGATGCCTGCGGCCTTGATCAGGCGCGCGACGGGCTCAGAGGGCTGAGCGCCCTTCGCCAGCCAGTCCTTCACCTTGTCGGCGTCGAGATCGATCGTCGACGGGTCGGTCTGCGGGTTGTACCGCCCCACGATCTCGATGAACCGGCCGTCGCGCGGCGAGCGCGAGTCGGCCACGACGACGCGGTAGATCGGGTTCTTCTTCGATCCGACGCGCGTCAATCTCATGCGTACAGCCATTCCGTTGAATCCCTTCGTTGTGAGTGCGACGGCGAATTGTGCCGGAAACGTGCGCTTCTAGCGGCGGCCGCGCTGTGCGCGGCCGGCGCCGCCGGTCAGCTCCGGCGGCAGGGCCGGCATCTTGCCCTTCCCCATCGCCTTCATCATCTTCTCCATCTGCTTGCGCGCCTGGAGAAGGCGGTTGACGTCCTCGATCGTCGTGCCGCTGCCGGCCGCGATCCGGCGTCGGCGCGGGCCGTTGATCAGATGCGGTGTCCGCCGCTCGTGCGGGGTCATCGAGAGGACGATCGCCTCGACGCGCGCCATCTGGCGGTCGTCGATCTCCAGGCCGTCGAGCTGGCGTCCCATTCCGGGGACAAGCTTCATCACGCCCTGGAGCGGGCCCATCTTCTTGAGCATGCGAGAGGACGCGAGGAAGTCGTCGAAGGTGAACTGCCCGGTCATCAGCCGCCGCTCCATCTCGGCCTGCTCGTCCTCCTCGACCGCCTGCTCGGCCTTCTCGATCAGCGTGAGGACGTCGCCCATACCGAGGATCCGCGAGGCCATCCGCTCCGGGTGGAACACGTCGAGCTGGTCGAGCTTCTCGCCGATGGACGCGAACTTCACAGGGATGCCGGTGACCGCCTTCACCGAGAGTGCGGCGCCGCCTCGCGCGTCACCGTCGAGCTTCGTGAGGACGAGGCCGTCGAACGCGATCCTTTCCTGGAAGGCACGCGCGACCCCTACGGCCTCCTGCCCGGTCATGGCATCGAGAACGAGGAGGACGTTGAGCGGCTTCACGGCGTCCCTGACGTGCTCGAGCTCTTCCATCAGCGCCTCGTCGATCTGGAGCCGGCCCGCGGTGTCGACGATCACGACGTCGCACCCGTCCGCGGTCGCCCGCTCGAGGCCCTCCCGCGCCGCGACGACCGCGTCCTGCGTCTCGGTGCGGTAGACCGGCACCTGCAGCTGGCGCCCCAGCTGCTCGAGCTGGTCGATCGCGGCCGGCCGCTGGAGGTCCGCCGCGACGAGGCCAGGGGTCTTCTTCTCGTGCTTGCGAAGGTGGAGCGCGAGCTTCGCCGCAGTCGTCGTCTTGCCCGATCCCTGGAGTCCACAGAGGAGGACGACGACCGGCGGGCGTCCGAACACGAGCTTCGAGTCGGACGCGCCCATGAGCTCGGTGAGCTCCTCGTGGACGATCTTCACGACCTGCTGGCCCGGCTCCAGCCCCTTCAGCACGTCCTGGCCGAGCGCACGGTCCCGCACCGAGGTGACGAACTGCTTGACGACCTCGAAGTCGACGTCGGCCTCGAGCAACGCGAGGCGGATCTCACGGGTCGCGCGGGTGACCGTCTCCTCGTCGAGACGGGACTTGCGTCCGAGGTCACCGAGGGCGTCCTGGAGGCGGTTGGCGAGCGTGTCGAACACGGCCTGTCAGCGTACCCGCCGATCCGACGGCCTTTTCGGCCATGGCCGAGCGGCCTAGACTCGACCGGTGTCCGAGTGTGACAAATGCGGCAAGCCGAACGCCGACGGCGCGCGCTTCTGCAGCTCGTGTGGCGCCACGCTTCCGGATCGCGTTCGCGAAGGCCTCGAGGTCAGGAAGACCGTCACGATCCTCTTCTGCGACGTCGTCGGATCGACGACACTCGGGGAAGCAACCGATCCCGAGACCACACGTCGCGTCATGACGCGGTACGCCGAAGCGATGGCGGAGGTCGTGCGTCAACACGGCGGAACGGTCGAGAGGTTCCGCGGCGACGAGGTGATGGCCGTCTTCGGAGTCCCGACGGCACACGAGGACGATGCGCTTCGAGCAGTGCGCGCAGCGACGGAGATGAAACGTCGCCTCGCCGACCTGAACGCGGAGCTGCTCGAGGCCTGGGGTGTCGAGCTGACCTGCCGGATCGGCATCAACACGGGGGAGGTCGTGGCCGGAGATCCCGCAACGCGCGAGACGTTCGTCACCGGCGACGCGGTGAACCTCGCAAAGCGGCTCGAGCAGGCCGCCGAGCCCGGGACGATCCTGATCGGCACGACCACGTACCCGCTCGTGAAGGATGCAGTGACGGTCGGCCCGCGTGAGCGTTTCACGGCGAAGGGCAAGGAGGAGGCCGTGGCACGGTTCCGGCTCGACGAGGTCGACGCCGCCGCGGCCGGCTACGCACGACGGCTCGACGCTCCGCTCGTGGGTCGGGCAGAGGAGCTCGAGTCACTTCGTTCGCTGGTCGAAGAGGCATTCGAGGAGCGCCGCTGCCGCGTCGTCATGCTGCTGGGAACTGCGGGGGTCGGGAAGTCCAGGCTCGCACGCGAGCTCGCCTCGGGGCTCGAAGACGTTGCGGACGTCGCGACCGGGCGCTGCCTCCCGTACGGGACCGGCGTCACGTTCTGGCCGCTCCAGCAGCTCGTCACGGACCTCGGCGGCATCGAGGCCGTGGCGGCTTTCCTCGCCGAGACCGAGGACGGCGACGTCGTGCTCGAGCGTCTCCGCGCCGCGACGGGCGCCGCCGAGGGGGCTGCGCCGAGCACAGAGGTCTTCTGGGCTGTGCGGCGCCTCCTCGAGCTCGTTTCGGACCGCAGGCCTCTCCTGGTTGTCCTCGAGGACCTGCACTGGGCCGAGCCGACGATGCTCGATCTCGTCGAGTACATCGCCGCCTTCGCGAGAGGACCGATCGTGCTCTTGTGCATCTCACGGCCCGAGCTCCTCGAGACCCGGCCCACCCTTGCCGCTGTCAACCTCCAGCTCGAGCAGCTCTCCGACGGCGAGATCGAGGAGCTCGTCGAAGCGCTCGGGATCGACGACGCCGATCTGCTCGGGCGCATCATCTCGACCTCCGAGGGGAATCCGCTCTTCGCCGAGCAGCTCGCGGCGATGATCGCGGACTCGAAGCCCGGTGACGCGATCGAGCTGCCCGCGTCGATTCATGCGCTTCTGGCCGCGCGGATCGACAGCCTCGACCCGGCCGAGCGACGGACGCTCGAGCGCGCGTCGATCGTCGGGAAGGAGTTCTGGCCGCGCGCCATCGTCGACCTCTCGACGCACGCCGACCAGCCGCACGTGACGGGCCAGCTCATGAGCCTCGTTCGCAAGGGGCTCGTGAAGCCGGCGCGCTCCGAGCTGCCAGGGGAGGACGCGTATCGCTTCCGTCACTCGCTGATCTGCGACGAGACGTACGCGGGCATGCCCAAGGCGGTGCGCGCAGAGCTCCACGAGCGCTTCGCGCGGTGGCTCCAGTCGCAGGCTCGGGAAGGCAAGGGCTTCGGGGAGCACGACGAGATCCTCGGCTACCACCTCGAGCAGGCGTACCGCTATCGCACCGAGCTCGTCCCGGCCGACGAGTCGGCTCGGGCGCTCGCCGGCCGAGGCTGGAGAGGTGTTGGCGGCCGCGGGACGTCGAGCGCTCGGACGCGAAGACGTGCCTGCCGCCGTTTCGCTGTTCGACCGCGCTCTCGCCCTGCTCCCCGACGACGATGCCACTCGCGGCGCATTGCTGACCGAGCTGGGAAGCGCAGCGATCCGCGCGGGCGAGTGGGAGCGGGCGCGGGAGCGCTCGACGAGGCGATCGCGGCGGCCAGGCACGTTGGCGATCGGCGGTCGGAGCTTCGGGCGACGATCGAGCTCCAGTGGCAGCGCTCGTACACCGAGCCGGACGGGGCGGCCGAGGAGGATCGACGGGTCGCCGAGGCGGTCATCCCCGAGCTCGAGCGAGATCGAGGATCATCTCGGTCTCGCCAAGGCGTGGTGGCTCCTCAGCGAGTCGCACGTGATCGCGAGTCGCTGGGGAGAGCGGGCCGAGGCGCTCGAGCGGGCGATCCTGCCACGCACGGCAGTCGCCGGACGAGGGCCAGCTCGAGCTCCTCGTCGCGCTGTACGCCCAGGCGCTTGTACTACGGGCCGACGCCCGTGCCCGAGGCGGTCCGCAGGTGCTCGCGACCTGCTCGCCGAGACCCCGGGGCGCCGACCTTCGAGGCAGGGCTCGGCGACGACGCTCGCCGGCCTTCGCGCGATGGAGGGCCGCTTCGACGAGGCACGCACCCTGTACGCCGAGTCGGTCGCGGTCTACGAGGAGTTCGGCCTCCGGTTCCGGCGGGCAGTCCGCGCGATCGTCGGAGCCCAGATCGAGACCCTCGCAGGCGATCTCGCCGCGCCGCGGAGCGCGAGCTGCGCACTGGGCTACTCCATGCTCGAGGAGATGGGCGAGCGTGGGGTCCGCTCGACGCTGGCCGGCGTGCCTCGCGGACGTCCTGGCGCTGCAGGGCAACGACGGCGAGGCGGAGCACTTCGTCGAGATCGCGCGAGCAGACCGCCGCCGAGACGGACGTCGTGCCGCAGGTCCTGTGGAGACGTGCCCTCGCGCGCACGTCGCGCGGCGCGGCGACGCCGAGCGGTGCCGAGGAGCTCGTCCGGAGCGCCGTCGGTGCTGGCCGGGGAGACGGACTTCCTCGATCTTCGCGCCGGCACGCTCGTCGCTGCTCGGCGACGTGCTCGCGCGAAGCGGCAAGAAGCGCGGAGGCGCTGCCGGCCGTCGAGCAGGCGCGACGCGCTCTACGTGCGCAAGGGGAACGTCGCAGCGATTCAGGTCGCCGGCGCCGAGCGGAATCCGCCGCGTGAGCTTTCCTTTCCGCGCGTCGACCGTCGTACGATCCCGAGCCCAAGAGGAGGTGGGAGATGGAGAAGCAGCGGAGAGGGAAGTACATGGGCGCGCCTCGAGGAGGGTGCGGCACGGAAGACGGTAACCCTCGAGAACGCGATCATGGACGCGTACGAGCAGGGCGATGACGGCGAAGCCGGACGACGAGCGGAGCACGCTCGAGGGGCGACCTGACGCTCGGTTCAAGGTCGTCGGCATCCGCGTCGAGGGAGAGAACCCGATCACCGACTACATCGTCGACCTCGACGACGCGTAGCCTCGACGCAGGCGTCCGTGGCGATTTCGGCGGACGGTGCGGCGCGGCTAGTAGAGCGCCGCACCTGCGGAGTGCGCAGGTAGCGAGACTGCCCCGAGCCGCTCGATCGTGTCCATCTCGACGGCGTGGACGTTGTGCAGCGGCGCAACCTCGACGATCGGGTCCGCGTGGACGCCGTGCATCCTGAGCGCAGGCCTGAGGCGATAGTCGAGATAGGCGCGGAACGTCTGCTCCGTCTGCCAGATCTCCGAGACGACGATCCCGCCCTCGGCCTCGCCTGCGACGTGAAGGACAGCGCCCGCCGGCGGGTTCACGTCGAGCTCCAGCGACGCGATGACCCTGTCGTACGTCCGCGGGTCGAGCTCCGGATACCGAGCGATGACTGCGACGGCCATTAGGCGGCCTCTCCTTCCGTTACAGGTGACGGCGGCGATCACTCATCTGAGGGTAGTTACGCCGGGTGGGGTACCGCAAGAGGGTCAGAGAGAATCCCGCAAACGAGGGATCAAGCGCCGACAAGCGCACGCGCGTAGTCCTGGGCATCGAACGGCCGCAGGTCGTCGACCCCTTCCCCCACGCCGACGAGCTTCACCGGGATACCGAGCTCGTGCGCGATCGCGACTGCGACGCCGCCCTTCGCCGATCCGTCGAGCTTCGTGAGCGCGACGCCCGTCACGCCCGCCGCCTCGGAGAACAAGCGCGCCTGCTGCAGGCCGTTCTGTCCCGTCGTCGCGTCGACGACGAGGAGCGTCTCGTGCGGCGCCCCGTCGAGGCGTCCGGAGATAACCCGGCGCACCTTCGCGAGCTCCTCCATGAGGTTGCCCTGCGTGTGGAGTCGGCCGGCGGTGTCGACGATGACGACATCGCGGCCGCGCGCGCGACCGGCCTCGACCGCATCGAAGGCGACGGCTGCCGGGTCAGCGCCGCGCGACCCGCCGACGAAGTCGGCCTCCGCGCGCTCGGCCCAGATCTCGAGCTGCTCCTCGGCGGCCGCGCGGAACGTGTCGGCAGCGCCGACGAGAACGCTGCGGCCGTGCTCCGAGAGCTTCCGCGCGAGCTTCCCGATCGTCGTCGTCTTCCCCGTCCCGTTGACCCCCACCACGAGGACGACCGTCGGCTTGTCGGGAGCAGCCGCCAGCACGGGCGGCTCTCCGAAGAGCGTCTCCACCTCGTCGGCAAGCGCCCCGGCGAGGTCGGACAGCTCGCCGCGCGCCTCGAGACGCCGCACGAGCTCGGCCGTCGCAGGAACGCCGACGTCGGCTCGGAGAAGCGCCTCCTCCAGACGTTCCCAGGCCTCCTCGTCAGCCGGGTCGAACGACGCCCCGAGCTCGGCGACGAGCGCGCGACGGCTCTTGGAGAGCGAGTCCCGAAGGCGCCCGAAGAAGCCGCTGCGCTCCTCGGCCTCCCGCGCACCGTCCTCGGCGTCCCCGAGGAGCTCTGCCCACGTTCTCGACACAGGAAGTCAGCCTACGCGCGCAGCTCGACGAACCCTGCGGCCATGACGTCGCTGTACGAAATTCATTCTCGAGGGCCGTAGACGACGTCGCCAATCGACATCGAGTCGCCTGGATCTCCCTCGACACTGCCGACGATGCCCCAGATCGGGTCGTCCTCGATTGGCGGCAACGGCCGCAGTCGCTCGCCGACATAGCGCCGAATCAGCGCCGCCTTTGACGTACCCTCGTCGCGCGCCTGCCGCTCGAGAGCCTCATCGAGATCTTCCTCGATCATGATCTGGAGCGTTTCACACCCTCCTCATACGCCACGAGACTGACGTTGGTGTAACGCTGGTTCGAATTGAGCTCCGCGTACCGGCGGCTTCCTCAGGCGCTCGCTACTGCCCGCTCGTCGCGCGGCAGTCGGCGCGAGACGATCTCGGAGATGCCGTCGCCGCCCATCGTGACGCCGTAGAGGACGTCGGCTGCCTCCATCGTGCGCTTCTGGTGCGTGATCACGACGAACTGCGCGCGGTCGGCGTAGCGACGCAGGAGCTCGACGAACCTCGCGATGTTCGTGTCGTCGAGCGCCGCCTCCACCTCGTCGAGAAGGTAGAACGGGCACGGCTTCGCCAGGAACAGCGCGAAGAGAAACGAGATCGCGCCCAGAGCCTTCTCGCCGCCCGAGAGAAGCGTCAGGCGGGTGATCTTCTTGCCGGCCGGCCGAAGCTCGACCTCCACCCCACCCTCGCCCTCGTCCTCCTCGCTCGGCTCGACCAGCCGCAGGCGTCCCTCCCCGCCTGGGAAGAGCGTCGCGGCGACCTCCTCGAAGTTCGCGGCGACTGCCGTGAACGTCTCGTCGAAGCGCCGGTTGACGGTCTCGGTGAGCTCGTCGCGCAGCGACTCGAGCTCGGTCAGCGACGCCTCGAGATCGGCGCGCTGCGTCGCGAGCTCCTCGAGACGCGCCTTCTCGTCCTCGTACTCCTCCTTCGCGAGCGGGTTGACCCGTCCCAGCGCCTCGCGCCGAGCCTCGAGCCGGGTGGCCCGCTCCGCGAGCGCGTCGCGAGCCTCGGTCTCGTCGTCCTGCGCCTCGTCCGCGCCGGCGCCGGCGGCAACGGCCTCGTCCAGGCGTCGCCGCGCCTCGGAGGCCTCACCCTCGAGTCGCGCGACCTCGACCTCGACCACCGTGACCCGCTCGGACGCTTCGTCGGCAGCCTGCCGGAGCTCGACCTCGGCAGCGCCGAGGCGGCGCAACTCCGCGCCGAGCTGGGAGGCGCGGGCGGCGCCGCTGTCGACGCGGGCGCGGACCGGGGCCTCGAAGCGCGTCGCGGTCGCCGCCGCGCGCACGAGCGACGCGCCGAGCGCGTCCGTGGCTGCGACGAGACGGTCGAGCAGGTCGACGTCGAGTCGGCTTCGCCGCGGCGCGCGCTCGACGAGCGCGGCGTCCGCGGCGTGAGCCGCGTCGGCGGCGGCGCGCGCCCGAGCCGCGGCTTCGTCGGCGTCCGCGAGGGCCGTCGCCGCAGCCGCGGCGAGCTCGACTCGGTCCAGGCCGCCGACGGCGACGGACTGCGCAGGGACGCCTCCGAGCCGGGCGAGGACGACTTCCACGTCGGCGGCGCGTCGACTCGCATCGGCGGCGTCGCCACGTGCAGTTGCCTCGAGCCCCGCAAGCCTCTGCAACTCGCTCCGGAGCTCGGCGGAACGGCGCTGCGCGCCGGCGAGGCGGGCGTTGACGGGCGCCTCGACGCTGCCGATCGCGTCGTGCGCGCGCGTCGTCAACTCCGAGAGCAAGGCGCCAACGGCAGAGAGTCGGCCGAGCAGCGCAGCGTCCAGGGGCGTCCCACGCAGGTGCGCGACATCGGCGTAGGCGGTCTCCGCGGCGGCGGCCGTCTCCGCGGCCTCCTCGGCCTCGCGGGCGGCGGCCGTGGCCCGCGCGCCGAGCTCCTCGGCCTCGTCGGCGAGCGCGCGTCGCCGCGCGTCGAGCTCGAGCAGCACCGCCTCGCCGGCCTCGCCGGCGAACCACAGCTCACCGCGATCCGCGTCGTACCCGTAGCCGTCCTCGGTGATCGCCGTCCCGCGAGGGACGTCGAGCAGCCGGTCTGCGTCGACGAGCCAGACGCCGTCGAGCAGGCTGAGGACGTCCGCCGGGCCATCCGCGAGCGACCTGAGGCTGCGGGCGGCCGGAAGCGGAGGTTGCTCGTCGGCACGGAGTGGCGCGACCGAGAACGACCGAAAGGCGACCGAGACCCACCTGCTCTGGCGCGGTCGAGGAGACCGAGTGCGTGGCCGTGCGTCCGTGGCCAGGAGCGCCGACGCGCGCCACGCGAGCGCGGCCGCGACGGCCTTCTCGAGCCCCGGCTCGACCTCGAGCTCGGCGAGGGCGAGACGCTCCCCTTCGGCCGCAAGGACGCGAGCAGCCGGCGCGACACCTTCGCGCTCCTCGAGCGAGCGCTCGAGCGCGGCGAGCCTGTCCCGAGCGGAGCGCGCGCGCTCCGCCACGTCGTCGCGTTCGCTCGCGGCCGCGCGCGCTGCCGCGCGCGCAGCGTCCGCGCGGCTCTCGAGCTCGGCGGGGGTCGCGGCGCCGCTGCGTGCGTGCGCTCGGGCACCATCGAGCTCATCGCGGAGCCGCCGTCCGAGCTCGGCAATGCTTTCGCGGCGAGCGCCGAGCCGTTCCCGTGCGGCGCCGAGCGCCACGAGCGCACGGTTCGGCTCTCCGATGCCGGTCGTGAGCTCTGCGAGCTCCCGGTCGACCTCCTCGCGCTCGCCACGGATGGCCTGGAGCCGTTCCTCCGATTGCTCGGCCGCCGCCCGCTCGACCGCCGCGAGGACGGCGTGGGCATGACGTGCCCGCTCGGCCGCCTGCCCGCTCTCGGCCGCCGCATCGCGCGCCGCGGCGCCCGCGTCTCGGGCTCTCTGCTCGAGGAGACCGAGCGCATCGTCCGTCGGCGCGCCCTGTGCTCGCTCCGCCTCCGCGAGGTCGTCGCGCAACCTGGTCGCGAGACCGCCTGCCGACTCGGCCCGGACGGCGAGCCTCTCGCCTGCGCCCTGGAGGCGGTAGAGCGCGCCGACCGCGGTCTCGCGCGCGCCCGCTGCGTCCGACAGCTCGACCTCGGCACGCTCGCGGTCGCCGAGGACGGACGCGAGCCGCTCCTGCGTCGAGCGACGGGCAAGCGATGCGGCGCTCCGGCGCTCCTCGGCCTCGACGCGGCGCTCGTCGAGCGCGGCGAGGTCGAGCCGGGCGATCCGGGCCCGAAGGGCGACGATCTCGCCGGCCAGCTTCTCCGCGCGCTCGGCCGCCGTTGCCTGCAGGGCGAGAGGTCGAAGCCTCTTCCGAACTTCCTCTTCGACGTCGCGCGCGCGTTCGACCTGCGTGGCGACACGGGCGAGCTTGAGCTCGGCGCGATGACGTCGACGCTTGAACTTTCCGAGGCCGGCAGCCTCCTCGACCAGCGCTCGCCGGTCCTCCGGCTTCGACGCGAGGACGGCGTCGACCTTCCCCTGCGAGACGATCGAGTGCATCGAGCCACTGAGGCCGACGTCCGCGAGCAGCTCGACGAGATCGGTGCGGCGCACCGGGG
This sequence comes from uncultured Actinomycetes bacterium, assembly GCA_963810295.1. Classification (GTDB taxonomy): domain Bacteria; phylum Actinomycetota; class Thermoleophilia; order Gaiellales; family Gaiellaceae; genus Gaiella. Next base: position 115,488 of record CAWEMW010000013.1, on the reverse strand, counting down.
CGCGATTGACGAGGTATTGCCCTTCGCCGCCCCGGGCGAGCCGCCGCGTGATCGAGAGCTCGCTGAAGTCGAGCTCGTCGCCGAAACCACCGTCCTCGTTGTCGAACACCAGCTCGACCTCGCAGTGGTCGGCCGCCGACCGCGTCGCGGAACCGCTGAAGAGGACATCGTCCGGCTTCTCCGCTCGAAGCTCCGACGGCGTCAGCGAGCCCGCTGCCCAGACGATCGCATCCGACACGTTCGACTTGCCGGAGCCGTTCGGGCCGACGACGACCGCGACACCGGGCTCGAGTGACACCTCGACGGGGTCGGGGAACGACTTGAAGCCGCGCAGCTTGATAGAGCGCAGGTGCACCGGCAAGGGAGTATCGCGTTGGGAACGGACGGCCTCCCGGCGGCGTGCGCCGGCAGACCTCAGACGACGGGCTCGGCCGACCCCAGAGCCTCGATCGCCTGCGCAGCTGCCTCCTGCTCGGCCGCCTTCTTCGTGGAGCCGCTCCCCGTTCCGAGCTGGATGCCGTCGATCAGGGCCGCACACACGAACCGACGCTCGTGCGGCGGCCCCTCGACCAGGAGGACGTCGTACTGGACAGCTCGACCCGTGCGGGCAAGCGCCTCCTGGAGCTCGGTCTTCGAGTCGACGTGGCCCGTGCGCGCGTACTCGATCCTGTCGTCGAACGCCTCGACGATCGCCGGCTCGACGGCCTCGAATCCGTCCTCGAGGTAGACCGCGGCGATCGCAGCCTCGAGCAGGGCCGCCAGCACGTTCCTACTGAGCGAGATGCGATGCAGCTCGGGCTGCGGGACGTCCTGGGCACGGGTGGCGAGCGTGTCGCCGAGCCCGAGCTCGCGCGCAACGGCCGCGCAGCTCTGCCGGGAGACGACGTGCGCGCGGATCTTCGCGAGCCGCCCCTCCGACGCGTCGGGAAACCGGTCGTAGAGCACTCGCGCGATCGCGAGCTCGAGCACCGAGTCGCCGAGGAACTCGAGGCGCTCGTACGACGACGACCGATCCGGCGCCCAGGAGGTGTGCGTGAAGACCTGCTCGCGGCGGCCGGGGGGAAGGGCGTCGATCAGGCGCGCGAGCGCCTCGCCGCCCTTCCCCTCGCGCACCTCACTGATGGGAAACGACGTAGTCGACCGCCTGGCCGACAGTCGTCAGCTTCTGGGCGTCCTCGTCCGGGATCTTGATCCCGAACTGGTCCTCGAGCTCCATGATCAGCTCGACGAGGTCGAGCGAGTCGGCGTCGAGGTCGTCCTGGAACGACGCCTCGTTCGTGATCTCGCTCTCTTCGACGCCGAGCTGCTCGCCGAGCGCCGACTTGACGCGCTCGTAGACCTCATCGCGGGAAAGGGCCACTTCAGAACCTCACTGGTCGCCTTACGGGGTGGATTGAGCGGACGACTCTAACAACCATCTCGGGCGGCAGCACGGGCTTCTGAGCGCGTAGACGGAAGCCGCGCGGCGAGGTGCTCCACGAGGCGGTGCTCGACGCCGCGCGCGGCCATGCGCGTGGCGTTCGCGATTGCGATTCGCGAGCTCGATCCGTGCGCGATCACGACCAGCCCGCGGAGGCCGAGCAGGTACCCCCCGCCGTACGTGTCGGGGTCGAGACGCGAGCGGAGCCCACGCGCAGCGGGACGGATCAGGAGGCCGCCGAGACGCGCCCGGCTCGACGCGTGGATCTCGTCACGCAGCGCGCCGAGCACGCCGCGGATCGTCCCCTCGAGCGTCTTCAGCGCGACGTTGCCGGTGAAGCCGTCGCAGACCACGACGTCGGCGTCGCCTTCGAGCAGTGCGCGACCCTCGGTGTTGCCCTCGAAACGCAGGTCCGCCTCTTCCAGGAGCGCGTGCGCCTCGAGCGTCAACTGGTTGCCCTTCTCCGGCTCCTCGCCGATCGAGAGGAGGCGGACGGCGGGATCAGGGAGGTCGAGGACCTCCTGCGCGAAGACGACGCCCATATGTGCGAACTGGACGAGGTGCTCCGGGCGCGCGTCGGCGTTCGCGCCGGCGTCGATCAACACGGTCGGCCCCTTCCGTGACGGGATCACGATCGCGATCCCGGGCCGGTGGACGCCCGGCAGCCTGCGAACATGGAGGAGCGACGCGGCAAGCACGGCACCTGTGTTGCCCGCCGAGATAACGGCAGCGGCATCGCCGTCACCGACCGCGCGAACTGCCCGCACGAGCGACGAGTCCGGCCTGGCGCGAACCGCCTCGGCAGGCTTGTCGCTCATCGAGATCACCTCGCTGCATGCAACGAGCTCGAGCCCCTGCTCGTCGAGCCCTGCCGGCCCGTACAGAATCGGCGTGAGCGCGTCGGACGCCGCTGCGGCCGCCCCGGCAACGACCTCGTCGGGCCCGTGGTCTCCCCCGAGGGCGTCGACCGCGACGCGAACGGGCATCGTCCCGCTACGGCGCGGGCGCCCGGAGCGGTGCGACCTCGCGACCGCGATACGTCTTGCACGTCGGGCAGACGTGATGCGCCCGCTTCGGCGACCCGCAGTTCTCGCACGTGGCGACGCGCGGAGCGGAGATGCCGTGCTGGGCGCGACGCTTGTCGCGGCGCGACTTGGAGGTCTTTCGCTTCGGAACGGCCATGAGCGGTCGCGAATAGTAGCGAACGGCGCGCAGGCTCAGTCCAGCGAGAGCTCCCTCGTCGGCGCGACCGCTTCGAGGAAGCGCCGGTCGTGCGACACGACGACGAGCGTCCCGTCGTAGCCTCCGAGCGCCTGCTCGAGCTGCTCGACGGCCTCGAGGTCGAGGTGGTTGGTCGGCTCGTCGAGGACGAGCAGGTTGACACCCCGGGTCTGCAGCTCTGCCAGGTGCGCTCGCGTCCGCTCGCCCGGCGAGAGCGTCGCGGTCGGTCTCGAGACGTGCTCGGCGCCGAGACCGAACTTCGCCAGCAGTGTCCTTGCCTCGACCGCGACGGCGCCCGTCCGCTCCGTGAATCGCTCGAGCAGCGCAACGGGTGAGTCGTAAGGACCCCGGTCTTGGTCTATGACGCCGGGCACGACGCCGCGGCCGAGCTCACGCGCGCCCGACACGAGCGGAACCTCCCCGAGCATGGCCCGGAGCAGCGTCGACTTTCCGGATCCGTTCGCCCCCGTCACCGCGAGGCGCTCACCGGGCAGCACCTCGACGTCGACCGGGCCGAGCCGGAACGACCCCCGGGAGACGACTGCGCCGGACAGCCGGACGACAGGCGATCCGACGCGACCTTCGGCGCGGAGCGCGAGCTGCAGCTCCCAGGGCTCGAACGGCTTCTCGGACAGCGGGTTCCGCTCGAGCAGGCGCTCGGCCTGACGAACCTTTGTCCGGAGCGCGTTCGTGCCGCGTCGGTCGGCGCCGCCCGACCGCTCGCCGAGCCCTGCTCCATGCGATCGCGCCTCTGTCCTGCGGTGCGAGAGGAGCGACGTCAGCTCGCGCCGACGACCCTGGGCGTCCGCGTACTGCGCGTACGCGGTCGTGCGCGCCTCCTCACGTCGGCGCTCGTACTCCGACCAGCCGCCTGCCCACCCCACGATCCGGTGCGAGCGCGGATCGATCTCCGCGATCCGACTCACCGTCGCGTCGAGGAACGCTCGATCGTGGGAGACGACCACGATCGCGCCCTGGAAGCCGTCGACGAAGCGCGTCAGGCGGGCGAGCCCGTCCGCGTCGAGGTCGTTCGTCGGCTCGTCAAGCAGGAGCAGATCCGCCTGCGCGAGCAGCACCGCGGCGAGCGACGCGCGCGCCGCCTCGCCGCCCGAGAGACCTTCGAGACGGCGTTCGAGCTCGACGCCCAGCCCGAGCTCTGCACAGACCACGCCCGCCCGCGCGTCGAGGTCGCCGCCCCCGAGCGCCAGGAACCGTGCGAGCGCCAGCTCGTAGCGGTCGGACAATGCTTGTGGTGATTCACCACGAGCGTTGCCTGCGCCGGACGCCAGCGCGGCCGACGCGTCCTCGAGCTCGCGCTCGGCCGCCGCGACGCCGGTCCGCCGCGCGAGTCGTGCTCGAAGCGTCTCCGCAGCCAAGGCGTCCGGCGCCTGCGGAAGGTGCGCGGCCGTCGCGCCGGGCGGATCGAATCGCACGGCCCCACGATCCGGCGCCTCCTCACGCGCGAGCAGCCGAAGGACGGTCGACTTCCCGACGCCGTTCGGGCCGACGAGGCCGATCCGCGCGCGTGGGCCGACGGCGAGAGACGCCTCTTCGAGGACGACGTTCGCGCCGTGAGATCTGGTGACGCCGACGAGCTGTGCGCGCATGCGCAGGACCCTCCTGACCGGGACGACGGCAGCGGCGCCGAAAGGGCCCCGCTGCAAGACGATGGGCGTCGGTCAGTCCGTCATGGGCGCGCGCCGAAGCGCGCCGCCCAGGCTACCGATCTCGTCCGCTACTCGCCGTCGGGCTCCGAGCGAAGCGCCTCGAGCGCGGCCCAGCGAGGGTCGACAGCCACCTCCTCGTGGGCGTGAGGCTCGAGGTTCAGATCCTTCCCGCAGACGGGGCAGAGGCCCGCGCAGTCAGGACGGCAGAGGATCTGATCGGGCAGGCTCAGCGCCACCTGGTCGCGCGCCCACGCGTCGAGGTCGAGATCGCCCTCGACGACGTACTCGGAGCGCAGCTCATCGTCGGCGCCCGCCTCGGACGCGTGGTACTCCTGCGCGACGACGTCGATGCGCGCAGTCGCCGGCGCAAGGCAGCGCATGCACGGCCCCTCCACCGTCGTCGTGAAACGCAGCGCGAAGACGTCTCCGGTCGCAGCGCGCTGGGCGACGAGCTCGGCAGGCACCTCGGCGGGCGCTGCCTGGTACTGCTCGCCACCGAGCGAGAAGGGCTCAATGCCGAGCTGGACGACCTCGCGATGCTCCTCCCCCGGACGGAGTCGCAGCGTGCGGAGCGGAAACCTGGCCACGACTCGAGCGTATCGCGGCGCAGGCTCTGCCTATGGCGCCCGCGTGCGTGGCTCGAGCCAGGCACGTTGCTCCGGGGTAGTGCTTGAGCGGCCACGCTGAGCGGCGATGCCTCAATGACTCGATTCAATAGCTGATACGCTATAGTGATGGGAGCGAATCTAGTCGCCGAAGCCCGGAAACGCGCCAACCTGACGCAAGCCGAGCTTGCCGCGCGACTTGGCGTCCCGCAGTCGACCATCGCACGGTGGGAAACGGGCCGCATCGAGCCGAGCTTTGCGAACGTCGTTCGGGCTGTCCGCGCCTGCGATCTCCAGCTGTCCGTGGCCCTCGACCCCGTCGACTACGAGCTCGAAGCCCTGATCGACGAGTCGCTGCGGATGACGCCGGCGCAGCGATTCGCTCAGAACACGCACCTGGTCGACTTCGTGGACGGCGCGCGTCGGCGAATCTCGGATGCGCGTGGCTGACCGTCCCAGATTCCGTCCCGAGGAGATCCTGGAGACCCTCGAGCGCCACCAGGTGGAGTACGTCCTGATCGGAGGGCTCGCGGCCGCCGTCCGCGGGTCGCCGTACCCCACCGCCGACGTCGACATCACCCCGGCGACCGATCGAGCCAACCTCGGTCGACTCGCCGCCGCACTCATGGAGCTGGGCGCCAAGCTCCGCGTCGAAGGCCATCCACCCGTCGAGTGGCCGCTCGACGAGCGCGCGTTTGACCAGGGAACGACGTGGACGTTCGTCACCGGGGCAGGGTTCCTGGACGTCGTCCTCCGTCCCGACGGAACCGCCGGGTACACGGATCTCCGGCGAGGCGCCACCGAGGAGCCGCTCACGGAGACCGTGACGGTTCAGGTGGCCGCATTGGCCGACGTGATCCGGTCGAAGGAGGCGGCGAACCGCGACCGAGACCGTCGCGTCCTGCCGGGGCTGCGCATGGTGCTCGAAAGAAGCCGGCCGAGATGAGCGAACGATGACCGCGTGCGCTCAGTCGCCGGCGACGAAGAACACCCAGGCGCCGTCCGGCCGGATGCCCGCCCGCCAGCCGAGGTAGCCCGTCCCCTCGACGAACACGGATTCGAGCGGGCCCAGCGGCGCCAGCAGCTCGCGCTCGTACGCCGTCAGGTCGTCGATGTTCGCAACGTCATAGGCGAAGGGCCACACGTAGAGCCCGCGCGACAGGGTGTACGGCATCTCGAGAACCTGCTCGAGCCGCTCGAGCGGCTCCTCGTCGGTCGTCCTCTCGAGCTCCTGCCAATAGGCGATCGGCCCGCCGTCCACGGGGCTGCCGAACGTGTACTCGAAGCCGGTCGTCGGAATGAGAGGTCGCAGCGCGTCGTAGTCGCGCGCCTGCGCCGCCTCGAGCAGCGCTGTCCGCGTCCGCGCAACCGCAGCCGGTAGCCCAGCCGCGGCGTCGGTGGTCTCGGTCACCGTGACGGTGGTCGTCTCGGTGACGGTCTCGGGATCCTCGAGCTCGCGGGATCCGAACCACCCGCCGACAGCCCCGGCCGCGACGAGCAGAGCAGCGGCGATGAACAGAAGCGTGCGCCTCATCGAGGCTCAGCGTAGGCGAGCCCACCGGTGCACGGATACGCACACGGTGTCAATAGTCCAGGCGAATATATCTGTTCTGATATCGTTCCTCCATGACAGCAGGCGAGCTCCTCCGCGCCACCCGTCGCAAGCACGGCCTCACGCAGCGCCAGCTCGCGATCCGGGCACGCACCTCGCAGGCCGCCGTCTCGCGCATCGAGCGCGACCTGGTCTCGCCCTCGGTCTCGACACTCGTCGAGCTGCTGCGGCTGATGAACGAGGAGCTCGTTCTCGACGCGCGCGAGATCGACTGGGGCCACGACGTCACGCTGAACCGGGCGAATCTTTCGCTCACCGTCGCGCAGCGGCTGGACAGGCTCGGGGCATATGCCGACTTCACGAGCGAGCTGCGGCGGGTCGGTGCAGGTGGCTGAGTCCTTCCAGCCACGCAGGCTGCTCGAGACGCTCGTCCGCCATGACGTCGACTTCGTCCTGATCGGGGGCATGGCCGGCACGGCCCGTGGCTCCGCGTTCGTCACCCTTGACCTCGACGTCGCGTACGAGCGCAGCAGACGGAATCTCGAGCGACTGGCCGAGGCGCTGCGCGAGCTGGACGTCACGCTCCGTGGAGCGCCGCCCGGCCTGCCGTTCATCCTCGACGCAAAGGCGCTCGAGAACGGCGCCAACTTCACGTTCGACACCCGGTTCGGGCCGCTCGACATCCTCACCGATCCAGACGGAGCACCGGCCTACGCGACACTCCGCGAGGGTGCCGGCGAGCCACTCGACGTAGAGGGCGTCCACATCCGCGTTGCCTCGCTCGACCACCTGATCGCGATGAAAGAGGCCGCGGGCCGTCCTAAGGACCTGCTCGCCGCGAGCGAGTACCGCGTCATCTCCGACGAGCTCAGGCGCCCGCGAGAGGACGTGGAACGCTGAGCCTCCATCAGCCGTGAGGGCGCGGCGGCCGCCTGCGCCGCGCCCTCCGGCTCCTCCCCCACTACGCGGCAACCACCGCGCAGATCGCGTGGGCACGCACCGACCAGTTGGCGCCGGTCGCGTTGACCTCGAACCCCATCGCCCGCCACGTCGTGGAGTTGAGCGGTGTGTCCTCGTCGACCGCGATGTCTCCGTATGCGCCGACGAGCGTCACGCCGCCGGCGATGACGCGCTTGCCCGCGGGGCAGTGAGCGTCGACGTACTTGCTGCCGTCCGAGTCGCTCGCCGACTCGGCCGTCACGACCGTGATCTGGCTGAGCCCGGCTTGCCCCTGCGCCCCTGCGGGGCCGGCGGGACCTGCGGGACCCTGTGAGCCGGCCGGGCCTTGCGGGCCCTGGTCGCCCTGCGGTCCCTTCGGGAACTTCTTCCCCTTGAAGTCCTCGGGGAGCAGCGTCCCGTTCTTGACGTCGACCGTGCGGAGCGTCTCGTTCATCACGTCGATGCTCCCGATCGACCCATTGAGGATGTTGGCACCCGTGACCATTCCCGCCGCGACGGCGGTGCCGGACAGGGCGAACAGCAGTGCGATGGTGGCGATGATGGTCGCCGGGTTGAGGTTGCGGATCTTCATGGCTCCTCCTTCGGTTGTCGTGGACGAGATCCGTGCCTGGACAACCCGGCAGAGCCGAGTTCCTTACGCGAGGAAGAGGAAGTGGACGAGCGAAGGCGACGTGAACGTGTCGCGCCCCCCGAACGGTCGCCGCCGCAGCCATGCCCGAAGCCCCCGCGTGCGGCGACGCGGCCGTGATGTTGGCCAGCGCGAGTCTCGCGGGGGTTGAACCGACCCCTTGCGCTACACGGCGGTCAGCCGCGCACGACGACCAGCGTGTCCGTGCCGGACTCGGCGCCCAGGACCTCGCCGGGACGGGTGGAGGCGGGCTTGCGGAGCGTCCCCCACTCGCGTGGCATCACGCGGCCGACGACCCGGAAGCGGCTCGAGCCGAGCGGCCGGAAGACGATCGCCTCGCCCTCCTCGAGCGTCTGCCCCGTCGTCTCCTGGACGACGATGTTGTGCGTGACGAGCACGGTCAGCTTCCCGGGCGCGGGCTTCGTGCCGAGAAGTCGGCGAGCGTTCTTGATCTGCGTCCGCCAGGCGGCGTCGTGCTCGGCCGCGATGGTGTTGAGGAGCGCCGGGTGAACGGTCGCCCGCCCGAAGGCGAGCCGGGCGGTCTCCAGCGTGCGGCAGTAGACGCTCGAGAACACCCGGCCGACGGGAAGACCGAGGCGTCGCACGCCGCGGCCGACTGTGCGCGCGTCGGCCCGTCCCTGCGCGGAGAGGTTCCGCTGAGTGGCGCAGTCGGCCACGACGACCGGGTTCTGGTCGGGCTTCGAAAAGTCCGTGGCCGCGTGCCGAAGCACCACGACGAGTCCGCCGGCCCGCAGGTTCCGCGTGAGATCGGGGCCAGGCGCGGCCGAAGCTCCCGTGACCAGAGACACGGCCAGGGCGGAGACGAGTGCACCGACAAGCGCGCGCGAGGACGGCATGTGCTCCTCCTTCGCAGACGACCCGGCCACGGTAGCCGAGCAGGCATGGCGCGAGGCGAGTCGCCTCGGTCAGCCTGGGTTCGTGCGAGGCGGGCTCGAGGCGCGGAGCCTCGGCCCGCTCGGCATCGGATCTCGGCTAGCGCAGGCGGTAGACGATGCGACCCCTGTCGAGGTCATACGCGGACACCTCGACCTTCACGCGGTCGCCGGGGCCCATCCGGATCCGGTACCGCTTCATCTTCCCCGCGGTGTAGCCGATCATCTCGTGACCGTTGTCGAGCGTTATCCGGAACATCCGGTTGCGGAGGGACTCGGTGATCTCGCCCTCCATCTCGAGCTTCTCTTCCTTGACGGCGATGGCCGCCTCCTTTCGTCAGGCGTGGGACGAGTTCGGCGCCCGTGGCCGCCGGGCGACCACGGGCTGCCGATGATCGACTACGCGACGACGGTGACCTCGGTCGCCTCGGGGCCCTTCTGACCCTCGCGCGCCTCGAACGAGACCTTCGCTCCCTCGGGGAGCGACTTGAACCCGTCACCGGCGATGTTGCTGTGATGCACGAAGAGGTCCTTCGACCCCTCGGCAGGGGTGATGAACCCGTAGCCCTTCGCATCGTCGAACCACTTCACGGTTCCTTCTGCCATTGAAATACACCTCCCTCGCGTACTCACGAACGCGTAAGGAAGGCGCTTGATGCGCAGACCGGACCCGCTCTAACTGCTGTGACGGTAGCAGCCGGCATCGCGGGAGCCCGGGTGACGCACCGGCCGTCGATGCACCGGGGCTCAGTCGTCGCAGCGTTTATCGACCTGGCGGCGGAGCCGGTCGATCTCCTTGCGCTCGCCCTGCACCTGCTCCGAGCGGTCGAGCAGCTCGAGGACGCCGTCGCAGCGGCCGAGCGCGAAGCGCGCCGAGGCGAGGTTGTACGAGGCGTAGGCCTCGGCGATCGTCGACGAGCCGCTCAGCGCAGCCACCGCGGATTCGAGCACCGGGAGCGCACCCGCGACGTCGCCCGCCTCCAGGAGCCGGAAGCCCTCGTCGTTGAGCGCGCTCCCGTCGGCTGCGGCCGGTGGCGGCTGGGGCGCGGGCTCGGTCTCCGCCGTGACTGTGCGCTCGACGGTCTGTCCCTCCGTCGTCTCGGTGACGGTGCGCTCGACCGTCTCCCCCTGCACCGTCTCGGTGAGCACGACCGTCGCGGCCCTGTCTCCGTCGCCGAGGCCGCTGAGCGCCCACGCGAGGGCGGCTCCCGCTGCCAGCAGGCCGATGGCCCCGACGAGCACGGCGGTGCGCCGCGGCGGCGAGACGTGGCGGGTAACCGTGGTCCTGGCGGGATGCGGCGGCGCGGAGACGACGGTCGCTGCCGTCGAAGGAGCAGGCGTCAGGGCACGACGCAGTTCGGCCACGAGCTCCGCGCAGCTCGCATGCCGCTCCTCGGGGCGCTTGGCGAGACCGCGCGCGAAGACGGTGTCGAGCGCCACGGGCAGGTCCGGGTCGATCGCCCGCGGCGAGGGCGGAGCCTCCGCGGCATGCGCTGCAGCCTCGGCGGTCGGGTTGTCGCGCTCGAACGGCCGGCGACCGGAGAGGAGCTCGAACGCAACGCAGGCCAGCGCGTAGCGGTCGCTGGCAGGCGTGCTCGGTTCCCCTCGCGCCTGCTCCGGCGCCATGTAGCCGGACGAGCCGAGCACGGTCCCGGCGGCGGTCAGCGTGTCGTCGCCGGCCGCGCGCGCGATGCCGAAGTCGGAGACGCGAATCGTGTCTTCGTCGGCGACGAGCAGGTTGGCGGGCTTCACGTCGCGGTGGACGATCCCTCGGGCGTGTGCGCGGTCGAGCGCCGTCGCCGTCTGGTCGAGCCAGCGCACCGACTGCTCGGGCGCCACCGGGCCGGCACGCAGCCGGTCGGCGACCGTGCCACCCGGGACGTACTCCATGACGATGAACGGCAGATCGTCGTGCGTCTCGCCCACGTCGTGGATGACGATCACGTTCGGCTCACCCGAGAGGCTCGCGGCTGTCTGCGCCTCACGCATGAAGCGGGCGTGGAACTCGTCATTGCGCGCGTAGCGCTCGGAGAGCACCTTCACGGCCACCGTGCGCCCGAGACTCTCGTCGGACGCCCGATAGACCTCCCCCATGCCCCCGTACGCGATCAGCTCGGGCGTCGCGTACCGGGACGGAAGCGCGGGACGCGTCTCCGCCATTCGCTCATGGTTCCCCGTCGACGCCGCATCGAATCCAGTCGTGATCTCAGGCAGGCGCTGCGCCTGACGCCGGCGCTTCGTGACGAGGAGCCGGGCGGCCCGATCATTGACGCCAGAGGTCAAATCGTCGCGGTGGCGTTCACCATCGACCCTGAGACGGGACTCGCGATCGCCGTCCCCCGTCAGCACGCTCCAGTCGCTGGTGGCGAGGCGTGCGCTCGAGCCGCTCCCGCTTGCGACGGTGACTGACTACCGACGCGCGAGCCGCTCGAGCCGGTCGACGAGCTCGACCGGCCTGCTGAGCGCGACGAGGTGCCCGCCGGGAACCTCGTCCAGCTCGATCCCGAGCCGCTCGCGCACGATGCGACGCTGGAGCCCGAGCGGGAACAAGCGGTCGTCGCGCCCCTGGACGAACCGCGTGGGCACGTCGGGCCATTTCTCGAGCGGCCACGGCTCCGCCAGCGGGGTCCCAGACTGCGGCGGCTCCTCCTTCATCGCGACGGCTTTCACGTCGTCGGGGACATCGTGGAAGAACGCGTCGTCCATGTCGATCTCGCCGACCTCGTCCTCCCAGCCGATCGCCGTCCACCACTCATTGAACGTCTCGCCGGGCCGGGGGACCATCGCATTAACGAGGATCAGCAGCTCGACCGGCACCCGATGGCAGACGAGCGGCGCCGTGAAGCCGCCGAACGACTGGGCAACCAGGACGACCGGTCTCCGGTCGCCGATCGCCTCGACGATGACGTCGGTGTAGGCGGCGAGCCCGGCGCTGTCGTCGGCCGCGGGCAGGTCGACGGCGATCGCCTCCTTACCACGCCGTTCCAGCTCGGCGACCACGCGGTGCCAGTACCACGCGGCCCCGCCGGCTCCCGGGACCAGCACGAACGTTGCGTCCATGCACGTATGACGTGTCTCAGGAGGCAAACTCATCGGCATGGGTGAGAGCCGCCGCGTCTACTCCACCGCGGACGGCGACCTGCGGGCCGCCGAGCCGAAGACCCGCGGACGCCCCGCGCAGCCCGTGCCGAACGACGGCATCGTGCGCGTCTCTCGCGAGACGAGCGGAAGGCGAGGCAAGACCGTGACGGTCGTCCGCGGCATCCCGCCCCGCGAGCTCGCAACAGTCGCGAGCGACCTCAAGCGCCAGTGCGGCTCGGGCGGCGCGGTGAAGGACGGCGTCGTCGAGATCCAGGGCGACCATCGCCCGAAGATCGTCGCCCGACTCGAGTCACAGGGGTATCGGGTGAAGCTCGCCGGCGGCTGAGCGCAGGTTAGGTCTCGTCGTCGCTACCCTCGTCCCACCAGGCGGGCTCGCCGTCGAGCTCGTCCGGGTCGAGGCTGCCGTCCTCTAGGTCCTCCGCCCGCCTTACCCGCTCGTCGGCTTCCTCTTCCTCGTCGTCCGATTGAGTATCCATCGTCGCCGTACAAGTAATCATCTGCGAGGCTCAACCGGCTTACGCCGGTTGACGGCCGGCACAGCGGCGCATACCGATACGCAGATGCACCTTCTCTTCCTGGACGAGTCGGGCCAGCTCTCGGAGCGGAAGTTCTTCGCGCTCGGCGGGGTCGCGCTCGCCGACACCGACTGGCAGCTCCTTCGAGACCATTGGCAGGAGACCCTGACGGCGCACGGCTGGCCCGTCGACCGCGAGGTGAAGTGGCACGGCATCCGTACGGGTGAGGTCCCGCCGGCACTGGCGGACGCGGTCGTCCAGGCGCTCGCCCGCTCGCCGCTCCGCTGCTACGTCACGCTGCTCGACATCGAGCTCGGCTCGCAGGTCGCGCCGGCGTTCTTCGGAAACGACGAGGACACCTACGCCACGGGTCTAATGTTCCTGGCGGAGCGGTTCGAGCTGCTCCTCGAGGCCGCCGACGACGTTGGCCTGATCGTCGTCGACAGCCGCTTTCGCGAGGACGATGCGCGTCTCCGACGGTTCTTCGCCGACCTGACGAAGGACGGCAGCCCCTACTCGCGCCTCGGCCGCATCGTCGAAGGGCTGTTCCTCGGCCCGAGCCACTACTCGATCGGCCTGCAGTGCGCGGATCTCGTCTGCGCGATCACGGCCGCCGCCGAGCGCGGCAACGGTCAGGCGCGCGGCTACCTCATCTCCGTGAGCTGCACGAAGTTGCCAGCGGTCTCCGCGCTGGGTTCAAGAGCTTCCGCATCAGTTGGGTGCCTCGGGAGTGGAACCTCGAGGCAGATCAACTCGTGCGGGATGCTCTCGCAGTAATCCCCTCAGACCTCCGCCGTACCCTTCTGAGCCGCCCGAGCGAGCTTGGCTTCGAGCTGCTCATCAAGTCGAATCCCGAGGCCCGCGTGAGCGCCTTCAAGCAGGGTGCCGTAGTCGCCTTCTCGATCATCCGCACCGAGGTCCCCATCCGTCCGGGGCCGGCACACACTCGATCATGCATCTGGGCCTCCTAGGCGAGCTGGGTCTTGGTCGACCACAAGGCTCGCCGGAGGCCCGGAGCGCCATCAGATGTCTCGCAGGTGTGTAGGCAACAGAGCTAGCCCGAAGACGGTGACGCGGGCCCGCGGACGCGTTCGAGGCGAAGGTCGAGCGCAGATCGAGATGCGGGCGGGCGTCGCGGTCCCCGATGCCTCGATACGCCCCCAGGCGAGCACTCACGGCGACGGAAGTTGTCGAGGTCGAGCTTCCCAGGTTGGCGAGGCCCTCGATGAGGGCTGAGCTGGCCGACCTCTGCTTTGCGTCCCACCATCGATCTCGAACCCGCCGACCTCCTGGGTCGGTACCAGAGTGAGGTGAAACTAGGAGGTGTCCGACCTCGCACCAGCGCGGTCTGGCCCCACGTAAGTAACTGACGCAGCGCCGACTACACTCGACCGCCGTGACGTACTGCCTCGCCATGCGGCTCGACGAGGGCCTCGTGTTCCTGTCCGACACGCGGACGAACGCCGGGCTCGACAACATCAGCACGTACCGGAAGCTGCACGTGTTCCGGCCGGCGGAGGATCGGCTGCTCGTGCTCCAGTCCGCCGGGAACCTCGCGACGACGCAGGAGGTGCTCGACCGGATCGACGCCGATCTCGCGGCGACGGACGGGCGCGAGAGCCTCGCCACCGTCGGTCATCTCTTCGAGGCGGCGCTCTACGTCGGGCGGCTGAGCCAGGAGATCGCGACGAACCACGCCGGCGCGCTCGGCCGCGTCGGGCGCCGACGGGACCGCCACCTTCATCCTCGGCGGCCAGATCGGCGACGCGCCGCCGGACATCCTGCTCGTGTACCCCGAGGGGAACTACATCCGGGCGTCCGACGACCGGCCGTTCCTGCAGATCGGCGAGAGCAAGTACGGGAAGTTCATGCTCGACGTCGCGATCCTCGCGGACACGGATCTCGCCACGTCGACGAAGATCGCGCTCGGGTCGATGATGAGCACCGCCCGCGCGAACCTCTCCGTCGGCCCGCCGTACGACGCGGCCGTGTACCGCACCGGGTCGTTCGACCTCGACGAGCACCGGTTCACCGCCGACTCGCCGATCCTCGACGAGCTTCGCGAGGTCTGGGAGCGGAACATCCTGAACGCCGTCAGCCAGCTGCCGGACGTCGAACTGTCCGAGCTGGGCACGCCCGGCTAGGTTCGAGGCTCGTGCGTCGTGATCCTGGCGATCGACCAGGGAACGACCGGCACCACGTGCCTCGTCGTCGACTCGGGCCTCGAGGTGCTCGGGCGCGGATACCGGGAGCTCGGACAGAGCTTTCCGCAGCCCGGCTGGGTCGAGCACGACCCGGACGAGATCTGGGCCGGCGTCGAGCGGGCTGTCTCCGACGCGCTCGACGCGGCCGGCGTTGGCGCCCGCGAGCTCGACGCGATCGGGATCGCGAACCAGCGAGAGACGACCGTCGTGTGGGAGCGCTCGTCCGGTCGGCCCGTGCACCCCGCGATCGTGTGGCAGGACCGGCGCACCGCGGATCGCTGCGCCGAGCTGCCCGCCGCGCTGATCCAGGAGCGGACGGGGCTCGTCCCCGACCCGTACTTCTCCGCGACGAAGCTCGAGTGGATCCTGCAGCACACCGACAGGCCGCAGCGGAAGCTGGCCTTCGGGACGATCGACGCCTGGCTCGTGTGGAAGCTGACCGGCGGCGCTGTGCACGCCACGGACCTCACGAACGCGTCGCGGACGATGCTCCTCGACCTCGACTCGGGCAGGTGGGACGACGAGCTGCTCGCGCTGTTCGGCATCGAGCACGCGATGCTCCCCGAGATCGTTCCCTCGTCCGGGGTCGTGGGCGAGGCGTCGCTGCTCGGCGCCACCGTTCCCGTCGCGGGCATCGCCGGCGACCAGCAGGCGGCGCTCTTCGGCCAGGGCTGCATCGCTCCCGGTGAAGCAAAGGCGACGTACGGGACCGGCACCTTCGTGCTCGTCAACCTCGGCGAGGAGCGTGGCGAGGCGGCCGAGGGGCTCTTGACGACCGCCGCTGCCGTCGGGCCCGGCGCCGCCCGTCAGTTCGCCGCCGAAGGCTCCGTACTCGTCGGCGGCGCGGCTCTGCAGTGGCTCCGCGACGGGCTCGGCGTGATCGAGTCGGCGGCGGAGAGCGAGCGGCTCGCGGCGAGCGTCGACTCCACCGACGGTGTCCATTTCGTTCCTGCGCTCACGGGGCTCGGCTCGCCGCAGTGGCGGCCCGACGCACGCGGGCTGATCTCAGGCCTCACGCGGGGGACGACGCGCGCGCACCTCGTCCGGGCGGCGCTCGAGGCCGTCGCGCACCAGGTCGCCGACGTGCTCGACGTGCTTCCGCTCGACATCGGAGTCCTGCGCGCCGACGGTGGCGCGACCGCGAACCGCTTCCTGATGCAGCTCCAGGCCGACCTGATCGGCAGCCGTGTCGAGGTGGCGGCGGACGCCGACGCGACCGCGATCGGAGCTGCCGCGCTGGCCGGGCTCGCCGTCGGGACGTGGTCGACCACGGACGAGCTCGCGCCGCTCATCCGCCGTGGCGATCGCTTCGAGCCGCGGATGAGCTCGGACGAGGTCGCACGGCGCCGCGCCGATTGGCACGGGGCCGTTCGTCGTGCGCTCGTGTGAGATGCGTCAGAAGTCGCGCTGCACCGTGACCGCGGTGCCGTAGGCGGCGACCTCGGTCATGTTGCTCCCGAGCTCGTTGCAGTCGAACCGCATCGCGATGACGGCGTTCGCGCCGACCTCGCGGGCCGCATCGCGGAGCCGCTCGACGGACTGCAGGCGGCTTTCGGCCAGCATCTTCGTGTAGCCCTTGATCTCGCCGCCGACGAGGCCCTTGAGGCTCGCGCCGATGTCCGAGCCGATGTGGCGGCTCCGCACCGTCAGGCCGAACACCTCGCCGAAGACCTCGGTCACCTTGTGGCCAGGCAGGTCGTTCATCGTCGTCACTATCAGGTCGGACATCGCTCGCTTCCTCCGTCTTGTCGCTGGAACGGTTTCGAGCGTACCCGGGGCCGCTCGGGCAAGAGCAGGTGTCTGGCTGAAGCCCAGACACCCCGAGCGATGTCGCTTTCGGCCACTAGCGCGAGATCTCTCGTGATGGCACTATGACGTCATGACGTCAAAGCTGTATGATGTGGACATGGCCAAAGAGCGGCTCACCGTGTACCTCTCTCCCGAGGTCGCACGCGTCCTCCGTGTGTCGGCGGCACGCCGCGGGATCAGGGACTCCGAGGCGGTCGAGGAGGCCATCAAGGAGCATCTCGGGCTCGCGGCCCTCGAGCGGATCGCCGAAACGGCGACCATGGACGAAGACGAGGCGCTGGCGTTCGCCGTCAAGGTGCAGCACGAGTCGCGCCAGTCTCGTCGCAAGCGTGCGTCGTAGGTGCTTCGCGCGGTCGTCGACGTCAACGTATTCGTCTCTGCCGTTCTCACTCCCGGCGGGTCACCGCATCGGCTCCTCGAACAGTGGCTCGAAGGCGCGTTCGAGCTCGTCGTGTCGCAGGCGCTCATGGCGGAGCTCGAGCGGGTGCTGGCGCGACCGGAGATCCGAGCTCACGCGGACGAGCGTGTGCTCGCCGCGCTCGTCGCGGGTCTTCGAATCGGTGCCGTCTACGTCAGCGACCCACCGGCGACGGAGCGGCTGGTTCCGGGCGATCCCCGAGACGACTACCTCGTGGCGCTGGCGCGCGCCGGGGGTGCCCACGCGATCGTGAGCGGCGACAGGCACCTGCTCGACATGGAAGACCTGCGGCCGCGCGCGCTCACGCCGCGCGCGTTTCTCGACTGGCTCGAGCAGCTGGGTTGACGGCTCCGGGCACGTCGTGAGGTGCCTGGCTGAAGCCAGGCACCGAACCCAGCCGGCGGCGGGAAGAGCAGGTGTCCGACTAAAGTCGGACACCGGTCGAAGGCATCACACTGAGCGGTCGCGCTAGGTCGGTTCGCCGAGGAACAGGGCGTCGACCTCGTCGGGCGGGTCCGGCTCCGAGGCTTCCGCGAGGCGCGCCTGGAGCGCGCTTGCGTCGAACAGCATGTCCGATCGAAGCATGGGGCTCGCCTGGGGCATGACCTCGTAGCGCGGCGCTAGCAATGACGCTCGCGGGCGCTCGAGCAGGGTCGTGATCGCGTCCCACACGGACGTCGCGACGCGCGACGGGTCGAGGATGCCTCCCTCGAGTTGTTGGTAGTAGCGGCGCACCTTTGGGCGCGCCTCCGGCCGCACCTTGCACGCGGTGACGATTGCGTCCACGACGTCGTCGACCTTGAGCGCGTTCGCGACGCGGGCGCGCAGCATCGGCGGATCGTCGAGCGAGCGCACGAACGCGAGCGCCTCATCCGACGGCGCTCGGCGCGGGGCGCGGTCGAGGAACGCCTCGATCAACGGAGCGAGCTCGTCGGCGTGGTCGCCCGCCTTCAGCAACGTCCCCGCGACATCGAGCGGCTCGCCGCGCGCGTGTCGGCGCGCGAGCTCGTCGAGAAGGGTCTCGAGCTCCACCTTCATGCCTCCAGCCACTCCCGCAGCCTCTTCTTGACACGATGAATCGCCTGGTAGACGGCGTTCGGCTCCTTGCCGAGCCGCTCTGCGATCTCCGCCGGCTCGAGACCTTCGAGGTAGAGAAGCTGTCCGACCTCCCCGTCACCCGGCGGCAGCGTCGCGACGAACTGCTCCAGCGTCAGGCCGATCACGACGTCCGCCGTCTCGTCGGGTGCCGCGCCGTCGAGGTCGAGCAGCTCGTTCTCGCGCCACCCGGGCTCGTACCAGCCGCTGCAGACCCAGCCGATCACGCAGTGAACGATGACCCGGAACGGAAGCCTGCCGTCGCGATGCTTGCCGGCCTTGAGCTCGTGCCAGAGGCGCTCGCACACCGCCTGGCCGACGTCCTCGCCGACGGGGCCGCGCATCTTGGCGATGCACTTCTCGCGGATCGTCTCCACCCAGCCAGAGAGCAGGAGATCGATCTCCCCGTTTTCCAGCAGTCGCTTGTCTTCGGCATCTCGTGCATCGCGCATCGAGGCGTGAGTCAGGTCGGGCACGGGCGGATCTTACGGAGCGCGAACCTACGGCCTGCGGCCGCGCGGGTTCGGGAGCCCAATCACACCGAGTCCCTCCGCACGCGCGACGCGAGCTACGGCCGAGTCGGACGTCGCGATCTCGCCGTCGGGGAGGGCGGTCGCGATCGCGAAACAGTCCGCGAGCGATACGTCGCGGTCGCGGCGGTGGTAGTGGCGAACGCGGAGCCGGGCCGCCTGCTCGGCCAGGGCACGCGTCGCGGTGACCGGGCGCGCAACCTCGTCGAGGTAGCGGCCGATGGCTTCCTCCGCGCGGCGCGGCGGAACGCGGTGAACGCGGATCACCACGTCGATGACCTCTCCGACATTGACGACGGACACCTCGCACTCGCGGCCATCCAACGCGCTGACAACCTCCGGCGCCGCAGGATCGTCCAGCATCAAGCTGACGATCGGGCCTGCATCGACGACTACTCGCCGTAGTACTCGCGCCACTTGCGCTCCATCGCGGCGTTGTCCTCTTCACGCCAGCGCCTCTTCGCCTCCGCAGCCGTGATGTTGGACTTGGCCTTCCCCTTCAGGATTCCTCGGATGGCCTCGAGCGGATTGTCAGGCGCCGGCTTCATGATGATCCGGTCGCCCTCGTCGACGATGAGCACGTTCGATGCTGCCCAGCGCTCTCGGACCTCAGCGGGAATCGAGACCTGGCCGGCGCGGGTGATCTTGTGGCGCCACATCTTGCGAGCCATGCTTACATTGTGATGTAGGTAACGCAAGATGTCCATCAGGGACATTGTCTGCGACAGGGCGGCAGGTGCCTGGCTGAAGCCAGGCACCGAAATCGGAACGCCGTAAGGCGAGAACCGCGGCGGGGCGACTCCCTTCTGACGAAAGGAGAATCGCTCATGACACTCGATGCATTCCAACTCGGCGAGCCCGTGGAGCACCGCGGGATCGTCGTGACACCACTCTTTCCCCGGCGTGACCCGGTTGCGCCCTACATCACGCTCGACGAGGCGCTGCCGCGCGGGCTCCGGATCACGGAGACATCGGACTCGGGCTCGGTGCCCGAGCTGTTCGTCCACAACCCCACCGACAGCGCGGTACTGCTCTACGACGGCGAGGAGCTCGTCGGCGCGAAGCAGAACCGGATCCTCAACGTCAGCGTCCTCGTCGCCGCCGGTGCGAAGCTGCCGATCCCCGTCTCGTGCGTCGAGCAGGGGCGCTGGAGCCGCCGGAGCGAGTCGTTCCACTCCGCGCCGCACATCTCGCACTCGCACCTGCGGCGGCGCAAGGCCGAGACGCTCGCGGCGACGCCGCTCGCTCTCGGGCTCGCGCAGGGAGACGTCTGGGACGAGGTGCGCGCGAAGCAGTCGCGGATGGGCGTGCGCTCGGAGACCGCGGCGAACCAGGACACGTTCCAGGCGCACGCTGCCCGGCTCGAGGCGCTCGAGAAGGCGTTCGTTCTCGTGCCCGGCCAGTGCGGCGCGGTCCTCGCGCTCGGGGACGATCTCTGCCTCGACGCCGTCTCGCAGCCCGACGCCTTCGCGCTCCTCTGGCCGAAGCTCCGGGCCGGCTATCTGCTCGACGCGCTCGAGCGGCTCGACGGACGTGCGACCTCGGTCGAACGGATCTCCGGGTTCGTCGACGAGGTCGGCGCCGCGCAGGCGACTCGCGGGCCGTCGGCCGGGCTCGGCCAGGACGTGCGGCTGCGCGGGCCTGGTGTCGTCGGCTCGGGGCTCGAGCTCGACGGCGAGACGATCCAGCTGTCGGCATTCACCAGCGGCGACGGTGGCGCACGGGCGTTCGGGCGGATCGCGCGGCCCAGTCGGCGGCGGTAGAGCCAGGTGCCTGGCTGAAGCCAGGCACCTTAGACCAGGGATCCGCCGACGGACGGGTGTCCGGCCTCGTGCCGGGCACCCGCGGCTCTTCCTGACCATCACTCGGGTCAAGAACGCGCGCCGCGCGCCCGATAGGGAGGTATGCAGTCGACTCGGGCCGAACGACCGGGGCAGCTCACCCTGGAGGTGGGGCGCTTCAGCGCGAGCGTCACGTCGATCGTCGTCGGGGTCGCGTTCGTGCTCGTCGTCGGGATGCTGGCCAACAGCGTCCGGACGAACAACGGTCGAGCCGAGGACTGGCGACGGCAAGCCGTCGCCGCCGAGGAGGTCGCCGGCGGCCTTCGCGTCGTGATCGCGGACCGCAGCCGTGCGCTGAACCAGCGGACGCGGCAGGCCAACATGCTCGCGGCCACGCTCGCCTCGAGCCGGGGAGCGCTGCGCCAGTCGAAGTCCAGCGTTGGCGCGCTCTCACGGCAGCAGCGCCAGCTGGCGCGCGACTTCGCCCGCGCCGAGACGGAGCGACGAAAGCTCCAGGCTCGGCGGGCTGCACTCGCCTCGGTCGGTTCAGCACTGAGCGCGTGCAGCCAGGGACTGGGATCGATCGTCACAAGAGCCCAGCGCGGGAAGCCGAAGGCGGTGCTCGCGACGGCAGGCCCGCAACTCGCGCAGTGCAGCCGGGCGCGGGCACGTCTCGGCACGCTCCTGGAGAAAGCCGAATGATCCGGGCTGCCGCGTTCGGGCTCACACTCATCGTCACCGTCCTCCTGACCAGCCGCGGGATCGTCGTGACCGACGAGGCGCCGACGGACTTCATTCGAGCCTCCGCGCCGGCCCTGCTCCCTGCCTTCCCGGAAGTCGAGGCCCTTGCGCCGGCGGCCACCCGTACGCTCTCGCTCGGCCGGGCACGACGGATGGCCCGGAAGACCGCTCTCCAGATCCGTATCCCTTCGTGCGCGAGCGCTGCTCTGGGACGCGGCTTCGCACTGGACTCGCACACGCTGATCGGCCATCGCGACGTTCTCCCGGGGGGCGGATGGGTGCGCGTCGAGACCGCGAACCGGCAATCGACCGCAGTCGGCGCAGCGAGCGCCTACCGCGTCGGCGAGCTCGGCGTCGCCCAGGTCGCCCGCCGGCTTCCACGAGTGCTGCCGCTCGGTCGGAGCGTCACTGCCGGGGCCTCGGTGGTGGTCGTCACCGAGCGCGACGGCAAGCTCCGCATGCTCCCGGGCGTCGTCGTGGACAGCGTTCCCGGCGCGCCGTACGGCGCCCGAGCGAAGGTGCTGCGCGTGACCTCGGCGGTTCGGGAAGGGGACGCGGGCCCGGTGCTCGACGCCAAGGGGCGCGTCGTCGCGGCTGTGCTCGGGGTCGACTCCCGGACGAGCCTCGGGGTGGCGATCCCCGTCGCCGCTCTCCGCGGGCGCGCGGCGCGGCGCACGGCCGAAGCGCTCGACGCCTGCGACTGACCCTCCGGCGGCGAAGCGCCGCCGTCCAGGGTCACTGCGATCCCGCTTACGTCACGAACGTCTTCGGGCCGCCCGCTGTCGAGCGAGCGCGCCGCGGCAAGCGAGACAGCGAGCGCCGCGCGGGCCTGGGCCCCGGTTCCCTGCTCGGGCGCGCGGCCCTGTTCGACGCACTCCACGAAGTACGCGATCTCGGGGCCCCACGGGTCGGCAGGCTCGACCGGCACCGAAAGCGGCTCGGCGCGATCTCGTAGATAGAGCCGTCAGCCCGCGCGGAGCGTCGCTCGCGCCGATGTTGCCGCCGTCCTCGGCCGGCGCCGCGCTGAAGGCGTACTCGGCGACGCCGTGCTCCGCCAACACGCGGACGTTGCTCGAGAACGGATACGCCTTCGGCATCGCCATCGATCCCTCGGCGATCCCCTCGGCGCCGTCGTACTCGACGACCGCGAGCACGTGGTCCGGATGCGGCGCGCGCGCGAACACGCGCCGCGGTGTGCCGAGCAGCCAGTTCATCTGGTCGAAGTCGTGGATCAGCAGGTCGACGGGGACCCCACCGGACTTGGCCGGGTCGCCCATCCAGTCGTTCCAGTCCGCAGGGGGCGACAGCCGCAGCGTGGACACCGAGAGCGGCCGGCCGAGGTCCCCGTCGGCGAGCCGCCGCTGCAGCTCGACGTACTCCGGCCAGAAGCGCAACACGAGCCCGACCATGAAGACGCGGCCACTCCGCTCCGCCGCGGCCACGATTGCGTCGGCGTCCTCGAGCGTCAGCGCGATCGGCTTCTCGAGAAAGACGTGCTTGCCGGCGGCGAGGGACGCCTCGGCCCACTCACGGTGCAGCGGCGTCGGCAGGCAGATGTCGACGGCGTCGACCTCCGGGTCGCGGAGCGCCGCCAGGAGATCGTCGGTCAGCTCAGCGTCGACCGAGTCCGCGACCGTGGCGGCGCGGTCGCTCCGACGGGAGGCGACCGTCTTGACGCGCACCCGATCGCCGAGTGCACGGTAGTTCGCGGCGTGCGAGGCCCCCATGAACCCGCCGCCGAGGATCGCGATCGTGATCACGCGCGGGGCTGTCGATAGCGGTCGTAGCCCGGTGCAATCCGGTCGTGCATCGTCTCCATGTCGCGCACGAGGTTGACGACCGAGGCGGCGCCCCACTGGAGGAACTGCTCGCCCTTCTCGACGGTCGACTCGCTCGGATTGCCCCAGACACCGCCTCCCTCCTCGAGCAGTGCCCAGAACGAGCCGGGCGTCGACAGGAACACAGGGTCGAGCAGCGCCAGCGGGTGGTTCGTGAACCCGTCGAGCTCCGGCACGAAGTCGCGCACGCGCTCCATGTCGCAGAGGTCGGGGTCGATCGCGAGCACCGCGGAGGTCTCGCCGACGTTCGCGTGCAGGCCCGCGCTTCCCGAGAGATACGCCTCGGCCTGCTCCGGCTGGAGCCCCTGCCAGTACGCGAACGGGTAGACGCGCACTCCCTGCGGCAGGTCGTCGAACATCTCTGCGGCGGCGTACTGCATCGCCGTCGTGTTCACGTAGTGCCCGTTGACGAGCGCGATCCGCTCGAAGCCGGCCTCCGCGAGCGAGACGCAGATGTCCCGCAGCATCGCGACGAACGTCGCGAGCCGGACGTAGATGATCCCGCTGGCGCCGCGGTGATCCGGCGCCAGGCCGAACGGAACCGGAGGCCCGACGAGCGCGTCGAGCTCCTCGGCAGCCCGCTTGCACACCTCGAGCGGGATGTAGACGTCCGTCCAGAGCGGCCCGTGGTCGCCGTGATCCTCCGTCGAGCCGACCGGCACGAGGACAGTGCGGCCGCCGCCCTCCATGTACTCGCGCACCTGGAGGTTCGTCATCTCCGGCATGTAGCGCTTCATTCCAGGCCGAGCCTGTTCAGTTCCTCCCGCGAACCGCGCATCGCGGCGTTCACCTCGGGGAGCCCCGGCCACGGCTCGCCGCCGAACTCGATCTCGACCGAGTACGGCCCGTCGTACCCGGCGTCACCGAGGATCCGAAGGACGCCGGCGAAGTCGACGTCGCCGGTACCGATCTCGCCGAAGTCCCAGACACCCTTGCCGCCCCTGGACTCCTTCAGATGGACGTGCACGAGCTTGTCGACGACCTTCGGCAGGTCCTCGACCGCGGTGTCGCCGGAGTAGTAGACGACGTTCGCCGTGTCGTAGTTGATCCCGACGGAATCGCGTCCGATCTTCTCGAGCAACGGAAGGGTGACGGCGCCCGAGGCCATGATGTCGCCGTGGATCTCGAGGCCGATCGCGATCCCTGCCTGCTCGGCCTCGTCGGCCATCGCCCCGATGTTCGCGAGGAAGGCGGCCTCGTTCTCGTCGGCCGATTGGTGGCCGCCGACCGCGGTGTTGACGATCGGGATGCCGTACTCGGCAGCCCACCGCACCGCCTTGACGCCGTGTGCGAGCCCCTCCGCCGTCGTCAGGTCGGAGTGCGCCGACAGGCTGACCGGCTCGAGCCCGTAGCCCTCCAGCTTGCGGCGCAGCTCGCCCTGGTCGGCGTCGAGGTCGACGTGCTCCGTCCAGCCCGGCACCGCCGACAGCTCGACGGCGCTGTAGCCCGCCTCCGCGATGCCCTGCAGGGCCTCGTCGTGGGAGTAGGTGTGGTACGAGTTCGTGTGACCCGCGAGGGGGTTCGCCATCGACGCCTCCATCAGCGACAGGGGTGTCGGGGCGCCCCGCGGTGCAGGGGACGCCCCGACACCGATCGACTACATCGTGAAGCCGGCCCGGACCTTCGTCTTTGCGAAGGCCGAGTCGAGCTTGAACGCCTTCGCGTCCCCGCGCGCCTGCGCGCGGTTGGCCTTCCGGTTCGCGACCACCTGCAGCTCGTTCGTGATCACGTCCTTCGTCGGGAGGAGCTTCTTCGTCTGGCCGAGGCCCTTGACGACCTTCAGGTAGTTGGCCCAGCCCTTCGCATCGTTGTAGCCCCAGCCCTGGCCCTTGAGATGGCTCGTGCCGTACGCATGCGCGAGCTCGAGCATCGAGTCGAGCGCAAGCTGCGGCTTGAGCGTCTTCTGCAGGTCGGGCAGCGAGCGGTACGTGATCTGGGCGGCCGCCCGCGGGTTCGCCTTCGTGAACTCGAGGCCCATGACGACGCCCTGGAGGAAGCGCGTGTAGAGGTCCTTCTTCGCCGGGTCCTCGAGGTCGGAAGCCCGGATCGAGTACACGTTCGACGGATGCTTCGACCAGTCCGTGCCGATCAGGTACTTCAGCTTGAGGCCCTGGCCGGCGAGCTGGGCGCGGAGCCCTTCCCAGGCGAGCCCGGAGTCGGCCTTGCCCGTCGCGACGGCCTGCATCCACGACGAGCCCGACGACACGTACCGGACGGACTTCGGGTCGA
This sequence comes from uncultured Actinomycetes bacterium, assembly GCA_963810295.1. Taxonomy (GTDB): domain Bacteria; phylum Actinomycetota; class Thermoleophilia; order Gaiellales; family Gaiellaceae; genus Gaiella. The sequence goes on along the minus strand of CAWEMW010000013.1, from coordinate 90,280 downwards.
TGCCGAGCTCGACGAGCATCGGGTCGACGATCACCTTCCAGCCGGAGCTGCCGAGTGAGATCGACTTGCCCTCGAGCTCCTTCGGCGACTTGATCTTGCTGTTCGCAGGCAGGCCGAAGTTGAAGACCTGACCCGAGATCACGTTCCAGACGGACTTGACGCCCATGCCGCTGTCGATCGACGCGGTCAGCACGCCGGGCGACGGGTAGCCCATGTCGGCCTTGTTCTGGGCGACGAACTTCGTGGACGCCAGCGCGTCCGTCACGGAGCCGGCGATCAGCCTCGCCTCGATCCCCAGCGCCTTGAAGTACCCCATCTTGATGGGGACCCAGAGATTGAAGTCGTCCATCACCTGCAACGTCCCGCGTGGAGAGATCCAGCGGACCGTCTCCAGCGTCGCCCCCGGCCGTCCGAACGCCTTTCCGGCGGTCAAGAGCGAGCCGGTGGAGAGAACCGCGGCGCCTACCGCACCGCGCCTCAGCACCTCGCGGCGCGACAACGTGGCCTCGAACATTCCTCCTCCTTCTGGGGCGACTAGGCCTCCCAACTGGCCCATCGCTTGCCGATGAAATAGAACAGGACGTAGATGCCCACACCGAGTGCGGCGATGATCGCGATTACTGCGCCGAACTCGTCCATCCGTGCCAGCGACGAGTAGTACACGAGCCGCTCGCCCAGCCCCCCTTCCTCGCTCGGAGCCACCATCTCGCCGCCGACGGCCGTGAGGAGCCCGAAGATCGACCCGACCATGAAGCCGACGATGATCATCGGCAAAGCGAGCGGGAACCGAATCTTGCGGAAGATCTGGAATGTCGACGCGCCGTAGGAGCGCGCGAGGGCGATCTTCGCCAGATCGGTCCGGCGAAATCCCGTCGCGGAGTTGAGCATGACCATCGGCCCCGAGGCGAGCGCGACGGCGATGATCAGCGGCCACGACCCGAAGCCCATCTTCAGCCGCAGGAACGGCACGAGCGCGATCATGGGTGTCACCACCATGATCAGGATGTACGGCGCGATCACCTTCTCGGCGAACGGCTTCTGCGTGATCAGCGCCGCGAGCACGAGCCCGATCGAGGCCCCGATCGCGAAGCCGGCGAGGAACTCGTACATCGTCACCCACAGGTGGTGGGCGAAGACAGGCCCGAACTGGTTCCAGAGCACCTGCACCACGTCGATCGGCTTCGGGAACACGTACGACGGCGTGTCCGTCCAGCGCAGGATGGCTTCCAGCCCGAAGAAGATCGCGAGGGCGAGACCGACGATCGTCCCGATCTCGAGCGCGCTCTTCGCCGTGCGCATCGACGTGAGGCCCGTCCAGTCGATCGGCCCGTGGTCCCTCGACGACGGCTGATCGTCGAAGCTCGGTATGTCGTCGCGCAACTCGCTCGGGACGTTGCTCACTCGACCTCCAGGATCGCGCGCCCGCCCGTCTCCACGGTGCGCTTCATATCCTGCACGAGCTCGATGAAGCTGGGCTCGAACGTCATCTCGATCGTGCGTGGGCGCGGCAGGTCGATGTCGTAGATGTGCGCCAGCCGGCCCGGCCGCGGTGTCAGGACGATGACGCGGTCTGCGAGGAAGATCGCTTCGGAGATGTTGTGCGTGACGAAGACGATCGTGTGGCCGCTCTCCTGCCAGAGCCGGAGCAGCAGCAGGTTCATCTCGTCGCGCGTGAACGCGTCGAGCGCCCCGAACGGCTCGTCGAGCAACAGCACCTCCGGGTTCTGGGCGAGCGCGCGCACGATCGACGCGCGCTGCTGCATGCCGCCCGAGAGCTCGCGCGGCATCGAGCGTCCGAACTCGGTGAGCCCGGTCTCCTCCAGCAGCGAATCGATGCGCGCCCGGTCGACCGACTTCCGCTTGATCTCGAAGGGGAACTCGATGTTCTGGCGGACGTTGCGCCACGGCAGCAGGTTCGCGTCCTGGAAGATCATCCCCGTCTCCTGCGGCCGGGGCCCGTCGATCTCCGTGCCGTCGAGCGTGATGCGCCCGCCGGTGAGCGCGTGCAGGCCGGAGATCGCCCAGAGCAGCGTCGTCTTGCCGCACCCGCTCGGCCCGAGGATCGTGACCAGCTCGCCCTCGGCAACGTCGAGCGAGATGTCTTCGAGGGCGTGAACGGGACCGCTCTTGCCGTCGTAGACCTTCGATGCACCCTCGACGCGCAACTTCGGCTCCATCAGAACCATCCGGTCTCGTCGGGATTGCCGTACTGCATGAGCTCGATAGCTGCGCCGCCGACCTCCACGAACGCGACGCGGAGGAAGTCGTCGCCGCGGCCGGTGGGGTCGAAGGGCTCGGCGAGGACGGTGTGCCCCTCGATCGCCGCCTCGAGGTCGTCGACGCGAAAGGCGACGTGTGGAGCGGTGCGCAGCGGCCCGGTCACCGGCGAGTCGGGCTCGAAGCGCAACCACTCGACGTTGAAGGGATCGGCGCGCGGGTTGGTCACCCAGACGCGCGTCGCGGCAACGAACGACTCGCCGTCCTTCACCTCGTCGGTGACGAGGCCGATATGGTCGAACCGCGATCGGTCGATTTCTCGGACGCCTATCGTCTCCACCCTTGCGAGTCGTTATGACGTTTCTATCATCGTGCGGAACCCATCGCTGATGCGCGTCCTCGCGGTCGGCGCCCACCCGGACGATCTCGAGATCCTCTGCGGCGGCACGCTGGCGCGTTTTGTCCAGGACGGACACGAGGTCGTGATGTGCAACGCGACACTCGGCAACCGCGGCAGCTTCGAGCACACCTCGAAGCAGATCGCGGAGATACGACTACGGGAGGCGCGGCGAGCCGCCGAGATCGTGGGCGCCGCTCATGTCACGCTCGGCTTCACCGACGGAGAAGTCGACGCAGGCGACGATCACCAGCGCACGGCCGTCGTCGATCTCGTGCGCGACGTGCGCCCCGATCTGATCATCACGCACTCCACCGGCGACTACATGTCCGACCACGACGAGACGTCGAAGCTCGTCTTCGACTGCAGCTTCCACGCGACGCTGCCGCTGCTCGAGAGCGAGCGTCCCCACTACGACACGGTCACGCCCGATCTACTACATGGACACCGTGATGGGGCTCGGCTTCAACCCCACCGAGTACGTCGACGTGACGTCGACGATCGAGACGAAGGTCGCGATGCTCGAGGCGCACGAGAGCCAGCTCACGTGGCTACGCGATCACGACGGCATCGACGTCGTCGAGCAGATGCGCGCCGTTACACGCTTCCGCGGGATCCAATGCCGCGTCCAGTACGCCGAGGGCTTCACCCCCTGCCTGACCTGGCTCCGGGCAACCACGCGGCGCCTTCTTCCCTGACGAAAGGACTCGACCGTGGCAGTCGACCTCGACTTCGAGTACGACCTTGCCCGATTCATCGACTTCCGCGACGTCGTCGAATGCGATCGGGTGCGCCGCATCCGTCGCACGCAGCTCACCGAGCACGCGAATCCGGACTTCCGGATCGCCGTCGCCGACGACCCGGCGGAGTTCTATCGCTCGTTCGCCGCCGACCTCGTCGGCCGGATCCGCGCTGCGCGCGACGAGGGCCGAACCTTCGTCGCGATCCTGCCGGTCGGCCCGATGCCCCAGTACGAGCTCGCCGCGCAGATGATCAACGCGGAGCGCATCGCGCTCGACCACGTCCACACGTTCAACATGGACGAGTACGCGAACGAGGACGGAGTCACCGCACCGGTCTCGTGGCCCGGCTCCTTCCAGCGGGCGATGCAGGAGCGCTTCTTCGCGCGGTCGACCCGGAGCTACGGCCGCCGGACGATCAGATCCATTTCCCGACGACCGAGGCGATCGGCGACTACAGCGCGCGTCTCGAAGACCTCGGCGGCGCAGACGTCTGCTACGGCGGCATCGGCTGGTGCGGGCACATTGCGTTCTGGGAGTCCCACCTCGGTCACGAGTTCGCGGGCGATCTCGACGCGTACAAGCAGGCGGGCGCGCGGCTCGTCGAGCTCCACCCGATGACGATCATGCAGAACGCGCTGCATTCGTTCGGCGGCGACTGGTCGTGGGTGCCGCCGAAGGCGAACACGATCGGCCCCCGGGAGATCCTCGGCGCGCGCCACCGCAGCTTCTGGCTCGACGGAGACCTCGGCGGCGGCGTCTCGTGGCAGCGCTTCATCGCCCGCCTCGTCGCGCACGGACCGGTGTCCGAGTTCGTCCCCGGCTCGATCCTGCAGACCACGCGGACCGACTACACGATCCTCGGCGCCGTCGCCGACGACGTCGAGATTCACATGGCCTGACGCACGGTGAAGCTGGTGCCTGGCTGAAGCCAGGCACGAGCCAGGCACCAGGCGCGTCTCAGGGTCGACTCAGGGTCATTCCGGATGGTCTCCACGGACGTGCGACGCCATCCTGGATTCATGAGCGAACACACAACACATATCCCAGAGGTCCGCCGGCTGCAGCGCAGCCGCTCGGATCGCATGCTTGCCGGCGTCAGCGGGGGTCTGGCTCGCTACTTCGAGATCCACCCCGCCATCTTCCGCGTCGGCTTCGTCGTTCTCACCCTCCTGGGCGGGGCCGGAATCCTGATCTACGCAGCCGCGGCGCTCGTGATGCCCGACGACGGCAAGCAGGACTCGGTCGCCACGGCGGCGCTCCGCAACCGGCGAGACCGGCCCTGGCCGCTGATCGGTCTCGGGCTCCTCGCCGTCGCGGTCGTCATCCTGCTGTCGCGCGCCACGCTGTGGTTCGACGGTGACGCGTGGTGGCTCTTCCTGATCGCGGGCGCGCTGATCCTCTGGCTCACGAACCAGCCGCCCTCGGATTCCGCGACGGACCCGAAGCAGCTCGCGGCCGAGGACTCGCGTCGCGTGCGGCGCCTGTTCCGCAGGATCGGTATCGCGTTCGCATCCCTCCTCGCGCTCGCGGTCGTCGCCGCTGCGATCTTCATCGCCGCGTTCGACGTCGACCTCGGCCACGGCATCGGGGATCGCGACGTCGTCGTTACGAGCGCGGAAAACCTGCGCGACGAGTACCGGCTCGGGATCGGCTCGCTGGACCTCGAGCTCAGCGACGTGCAGTTCCCGGTCGGAGAGACGCATGTCCGGGCGCGGGTCGACGTCGGAGACCTGCAGGTGATCGTCCCCTCGGACGTCGCATTGCGAATCCACGCGACGGCGGAGGTCGGCGAGATCGACCTGCCGAACGGAATCGGCGGTGACGGTCGCAACGTCGTCAGCGACCTCACCGAGACCGGCGAGCGCGTGCTCGTGCTCGACACGGAGGTCGGCGCGGGGACCGTGCGCGTGATCCGGGTCGTACGATGAGGCCGCATGTCGCTGCGCACCTTCGCGCCGAGCTCTGACGAGCGGGTGATCGCGGGGGTCTGCGCGGGCATCGCGCAGACCCTCGCGGTCGATCCCACCCTGGTGCGGCTCGTTTTCGCGCTGCTCGCGCTGGCGGGCGGGGCCGGGATCCTCCTCTACCTCGCTCTCTGGGCGTGGACGAGCGGGCGACGCACCTGGATCGCGGCCGTCCTCGCGGCGGTCGCCGGAGCCGCGCTGCTCGGCGCGCTCGGCCTTTCCAACCGGTCGGTGATCGGGATCGCACTCATCGCCGGCGGGCTCGCGCTCGCGTGGCGCCAGGGCGGCAGCTTCCGTCCCGAGGTGCCGCTCTCCTACGGCGGGCTTGCGCTCGTGGCCGTGGGAGCGGTGGCACTGCTCTCGGAGGAAGGCAGGTCGTCGGCGCTACTCGCTCCCGGCGCCGTCGCCGGGGCGCTGCTTCTCATCGCCGGTCCCTGGGTATGGCGGCTCGCGCTCGAGCGGGACGTGGAGCGGACAGCCCGCATTCGGAGCGAGGAGCGATCGGACATGGCCGCGCGTGTGCACGACTCGGTACTGCAGACGCTGGCGCTGATCCAGCGGCATGCCGAAGAGCCGCGCCGCGTCGCCTCGCTGGCCCGCAGGCAGGAGCGCGAGCTGCGCGGGTGGCTTTACGGCGACCAGCCGCTCGGCGACGACACAGCGTCGCTGGCGGCAGCGCTGGCGGCGGCGGCAGGTGACGTCGAGGAGCTCCACGGCGTGCGCGTCGAGCTGGCGAGCGCCGGGGACTGCCCGGTCGACGCGTCGGTCGGCGCGCTCGTGCTCGCGGCGCGCGAGGCGATGACGAACGCAGCGAAGTTCGCGGGCGCCGACGAGATCGATGTGTACGCCGAGGTCTCCGACGACGCGGTGAGCGTGTTCGTGCGCGATCGAGGCTCGGGCTTCGACCGCTCGGCGGTGCCGGACGACCGCCGAGGCCTCGTCGAGTCGATCGAGGGCCGGATGGAGCGCGCGGGCGGCCGCGCCACGATCGTGACGAGCCCCGGCGCGGGTACCGAGGTGGAGCTGCACCTTCCCCGGGGGACGTCGTGAAGCGCCGCGTGGTGCTCGTGGACGACCACGACCTGTTCCTGGCCGGCGTCCGCGCCGAGCTCGGCGATGCGGTCGAGGTGGTCGGTCACGCGGGGACCATCGCCGACGCCGTGCCCCTGATCACAGAGCTCGACCCGGACGTGGTCCTCCTCGACGTGCATCTGCCGGACGGGAGCGGCGACGCGATCGTCAACGCGGTGGCGCCCGAACGCCCGGGCGTGAAGTTCCTGGCGCTGTCCGTCTCGGACGCGGCCGAGGACGTGATCGCGGTCATCAGGGCCGGCGCGCGCGGCTACGTGACGAAGACGATCTCCGGCCCGGAGCTCGCTGCTGCGATCGAGCGCGTCGCGAGCGGCGATGCAGTGTTCTCCCCACGCCTGGCGGGCTTCGTGCTCGACGCCTTCCGCGCCGGTGAGCAGATCGGCGGCGACGCTGAGCTCGACGAGCTCACCCCGCGCGAGCGAGAGGTGCTGCAGCTGATCGCCCGCGGCTACATGTACAAGGAGATCGCAGCGCGCCTGCACCTGTCCGTGAAGACGGTCGAGAGCCACGTCTCGAACGTCCTGCGCAAGCTGCAGCTCTCGACGAGGCACGAGCTCGCGCGCTGGGCGACGCAGCACCGGTTGGTCTAGGCGTCCTATGGGAGCGGGTGTCCGACTGAAGTCGGACACCTCGGGCGGTGGACCGCGCGGACGCGGTGAGAGTCGGTGGATGCGGTCAGTCATCCGCGTCTCCGGCAGAGGCCCGCATCCTCTCCAGGGCATCACGGAGCAGGCGCGAGACGTGCATCTGGGAGATGCCCAGGCACGCGCCGATCTCCTCCTGCGTGAGGTCCGCGAAGAACCTCAGGTAGACGACCTCGCGCTCGCGGCGATCGAGCCGTGCGAGTCGCGGCTCCAGGTCGGCCCTGCGCTCCGAGCGTACGAGCTCGTCCCCCGGCGCCGGTAGGTCGTCCTCGAGCGGGACGAGCCCGGCCGTGGCCGCCTCCGCGACGTCCTCGTCGCTGACACCCGCCCGAGTGGCGAGAGCGCCGAGTTCCGCCTCGCGTCCGGTCTCCGCACGCACCTCGGCCGCCAGGTGCCGCAGGCGTCCGCGGAGCTCATGCACCGGCTCGGGCAACCGGAGGCACGACGACCGGTCGCGGAGGTGATGGCTGATCTCACCCGCGACGAGCGTGCGTGCATAGGCCGGGAACGGGACGCCCCGGCGCGGCTCGAAGCGCTGGATCGCCTTGAGCAGCCCCACGACTCCCTCCTGGACGAGGTCATCGACCTGGTCGCTGTGCGCAGCGTTGCGACGGGCGATGCGTCGCACGAGCCCCAGGTATTCGGTCAGGAGCTCCTGCAGTGCGTCGCGATCGTCGTGCTCGCGCACGGCGGCGACGAGACGGGCGTCGCGCACCCTGCTCGGATCGCCGCCAGGCCCGCTGGCGTGGTGGGTGCGGGCCGCCGGCTTACGCCGGCGGCCCGTCCCTTCAGTCATCGCTTTCCTGTCGCTTCCTCCTCTTCTCTCATCGCGTCAACGGAGGGCGCCCGATAGCCAGGTTCAGGGCCTTCTCCTGCTTCGCGGTCGACTTTGCCCAAGCGGTCTGCGTGGTGCGGTTGTCGCTCGACGCGACCTGCGACTGGTCGACGTCGCCGCCCACTGCGTTGCCCGAGCTGGCGTCGCCGCCGTGCTCGCGCTTGCTGGGCTTCGGCTTGCTCTCGTGACACGGCTTGCCGTCGTACGACTTGCCGTGCCACTTGTGCCCCTTGCACTGGCGCTTCGACTTCGGGTGGCCGTGGGGCTTGCAGCAGTTGCCATTAGCGGTTGCGTCACCGCTGCTGGCATTGCCGCCGACACCCTTCTGGAACTGCTCGTTCGACTGGCCGGTGTTGTTCTTGTTCCACGCCGACGCGTCACCCGAGCGGTTCGTGTTCGACTGCTCTCCAGCACCCGACCCCCCGACGTTCACATTCACCGGGGACTTCTGCTCGGCCTTCGACTCCGCCGAGGCCGTCTGGTCGGTGTTGTTCGTGTTCGTTGCGTCCTGCGTCTGGGTGACGTCGCCGCCATAGGCGTCGCCACTCGACGCATCGCCACCCGAACCACAGCAACCCGTCCCACCGGCGTTTGCGTCACCGGTAGAAGCGTCACCGCCGTAGCCCAACTGGCCCTGCTCGTTCGACTGCCACGTCCCGTTCGCATTCGACGCCGTGGCGTCACCCGAACGGTTCGTGTTCGACTGCTCGACATCGCCGAGTCGGCAGTGCTTCGCGACACAGACCGGCACATAGACGTTCACCGGTGCGACCTGGATCGCCTTCGACTCGGCCGTCGCTGTTTGCGACGTCGTGTTGGCGTTCGACGCCTTCTGCGTCTGGCTGACGTCGCCGCCGTAGGCGTCGCCCGACTGAGCGTCGCCGCCGTGCTTGCCGTCAGCGGGCTTCGGCTTGCTCTCGTGACACGGCTTGTCGTACGACTTGCCGTGGCCCTTTGGCTCGCCGCAGTCCGGCTTCGGCTTCGGATGGCTGTCGGGCTTGCAGCAGCTACCACTGGTGGTTGCGTCACCGGTGGTGGCGTCGCCGCCGACACCTTTCTGGAACTGCTCGTTCGACTGGCCGGTGTTGTTCTTGTTCCACGCCGACGCGTCACCCGAGCTGTTCGTGTTCGACTGCTCGACGTCTCCGAACCGACAGTGCTTGGCAATGCAGACCGGCGCGTACACGTTCACGGGCGCGATCTGGATCGCCTTGGACTCGGCCGTCGCTGTCTGCGACGTGCTGTTCGAGTTCGTCGCCTCCTGCGACTGCGTGACGTCGCCGCCAAGGGCGTCGCCACTCGTCGCATCGCCACCCGAGCCACAGCAACCCTTACCGCCGGTGGTTGCATCACCGGAGGTCGCGTTGCCGCCATAGCCCGACTGGCCCTGCTGATTCGACTGCCACGTCCCGTTCGCATTCGACGCCGTGGCGTCACCCGAACGGTTCGTGTTCGACTGCACGACGTCGCCCGACTCGCAGTACTTCGCGACGCAGACCGGCACGGCCACGTTCACCGGCGCGATCTGAATCGCCTTCGACTCAGCCGTCGCTGACTGCGACGTGCTGTTCGAGTTCGAAGCCACCTGCGACTGGTCGACGTCGCCGCCGACTGCCTTGCCCGATTCGGTGTCGCCGGACGAGCCGCCGGTGGTTGCGTCACCGGTGGTGGCGTCGCCGCCGACACCCTGCTGGAACTGCTCGTTCGACTGGCCGGTGTGGTTCTCGTTCCACACCGACGCGTCACCCGAGCTGTTCGTGTTCGACTGCTCTCCAGCACCCGACCCCCCGACGTTCACGTTCACCGGGGACTTCTGCTCGGCCTTCGACTCCGCCGAGGCCGTCTGGTCGGTGTTGTTCGTGTTCGTTGCGTCCTGCGTCTGGGTGACGTCGCCGCCATAGGCGTCGCCACTCGACGCATCGCCGGAGCCGGTCGTTGCGCCACCGGTCGTGGCGTCGCCGCCGACACCGTTCTGGAACTGCTCGTTCGACTGCCATGTCCCGTTCACATTCGACGCCGAGGCGTCGCCTGCCACGTTCGTGTTCTCCTGGCTCGTCCCCGTGGGCGTGTTGGGCACGCCTCCGGGACCGGAGCCTGCCGTCGCGGGGCTAACCCCGACGACCAGCGCGAGACACGTGATCGCGGCGATACAGAACCGCTTCATGTTTTTCTCCTTCGAGCTCGTTGAAAGACCCGGGCGGGTGCCCGGATCGACCGGAAAGCGCGCGAGCGCTAGCCGGGGAGCTCGATCGGGAAGACGATCGGTGCCGGCCTCACACGCTCCGCGAACGCACGCACGCGCCAACGGAGTGCGGGCACAACGAGCCGGTACCGCGGCACTGTGGCCGCTATCGTCGAGGAAGGTGAGTGTCCGCCGCTTCCGGCGGACGAAGTCGAGATCAACGCAAGGCCGACGGCCAGGAGGCCGCCGAAGACGACGAAACCGAACGGACGCAGCCCGGACGGTGCCGTGGGGGCTGCAGTCGGCTCGCTCGCCACGGATGGCGTCGGCGCGGCCTCGCGACTGCTGGAAGGTGCGACCACGGGAGCCACGGGGCAGTCGGCCGTCGCCGGTCGAAGGCCGTGCAACGGCTGCGTCGGCTCAGGGCAGCGCAGCGAAGGCGCGAGCGACATCTCAGCACCGACGCCCACGAGCGGCGACCGTGCCGGCAGGGCGCCGCCTGCCGCAACCCGCACGGACGTGCCGCTCGCCGGCGCCGAATCGTCGCTCGAAGTCGCCGCGCTCTCGGAGGCGCTCGGCATGAGCGGCGCGTGCGGGCCGCTCGCCGTACCGTTCGTCGACTGCGTTCCCCCCGCAATCGACGAGCCTCCGCGAACGACCGGCGCGGTCGACCGGGCGACCTTCTTCCCCACCGCCGCAGGGACGGGAACTAGTGCGGTCACGACTGGGGCAACCGTTGCGTCAATGACCGTGACGACCGACGGTGCCGTCTCCACGACCGTTGTGACGATCGGCTCCACCGCCTGCACAATCGCCGTAACGACCGGCGCGACCGCCTCAACAACCGCCGTAACAACCGGCGCGACGGCCTGGACGACCGTAGTGACGAGCGGCTCGACGGCCTGAACGACCGACGCGACGACCGGGGCGAGCGCCTGAACAACCGGCTCGACCGCCTGAACGACCGACGCGACGACCGGGGCGACCGCCTGAACAACCGGCTCGACCGCCTGAACGATCGGCTCGATCGCCTGAACGACCGTGGTGACGACCGGCTCGACCGCCTGGACGACCGTGGTAACGACCGGCTCGACCGCCTGAACGACCGACGCGACGACCGGGGCGAGCGCCTGAACAACCGGCTCGACCGCCTGAACGACCGTCGCGACGACCGGGGCGAGCGCCTGAACAACCGGCTCGACCGCCTGAACGACCGTGGTAACGACCGGCTCGACCGCCTGAACGACCGACGCGACGACCGGGGCGACCGCCTGAACAACCGGCTCGACCGCCTGAACGACCGTGGTGACCACCGGCTCGACCGCCTGAACGGCCGGCTCGACCGCCTGAACGACCGTGGTGACCACCGGCTCGACCGCCTGAACGGCCGGCTCGACCGCCTGAACGACCGTGGTGACCACCGGCTCGACCGCCTGAACGGCCGGCTCGACCGCCTGAACGACCGTGGTGACCACCGGCTCGACCGCCTGAACGGCCGGCTCGACCGCCTGAACGACCGTGGTAACGACCGGCTCAACCGCCTGGACGACCGTGGTAACCACCGGCTCGACCGCCTGAATGGCCGGCTCGACCGCCTGAGCGACCGTGGCAACGACCGGCTCAACCGGCTGAGCGACCGGCTCGACCGCTTGGACGACCGGCTCGAGCGCCTGAGCAACTGGCGCAACAGCCCTCGTCACCGGCGTGACGGCCTGGGTCAGCGGCGCCGCGGCCTTGGTCACCGGGGCCACCGCGTTCGTGATCGGTGCCGCTGCCTGTGTGACGGGCGCCGCAGCCTGCGTGATCGGAGCTACCGCGTTCGCCACCGGTGCCGCAGCCTGTGTGACAGGCGCCGCAACCTGGGTCACAGGCGCCACGGCCTGGGTCACGGGCGCCACGGCCTGGGTCACGGGCGGGGTGGTGGCCTGGGTGGCCGAAGGAGTCACCTGCGGCGCCTGCGCAACCGTGTTCGTCACGGGCGCTGCGGCCTGCGTCACGGGCGCTGCCGCCTGCGTCACGGGCGCTGCGGCCTGCGTCACGGGCGCTGCGGCCTGCGTCACGGGCGCCACGGCCTGCGTCACGGGCGCTGCCGGCCTGGCGTCACGGGCGCTGGGCCTGCGCTGCGTCACGGGCGCTGCCGCCTGCGTCACGGGCGCTGCCGCCTGCGTCACGGGCGCTGCCGCCTGCGTCACGGGCGCTGCCGCCTGCGTCACGGGCGCTGCCGCCTGCGTCACGGGCGCTGCCGCCTGCGTCACGGGCGCTGCCGCCTGCGTCACGGGCGCTGCCGCCTGCGTCACGGGCGCTGCCGCCTGCGTCACGGGCGCTGCCGCCTGCGTCACGGGCGCTGCCGCCTGCGTCACGGGCGCTGCCGCCTGCGTCACGGGCGCTGCCGCCTGCGTCACGGGCGCCGCGGCCTGCGTCACAGGCGCCGCCGCCTGCGTCACCGGGGCAACCGCATTCGTCTCCGGCGAGGTCGCGCCCGGGAGCAGCCCGCCAGCTGCGGGTGCCGTGCCGGCGAGCGCGAGAGCCGCCATGATCGCGGCCGGAAGCATCAGGGCTGTCGATGGACGTCTCATCGCGCGAATGCGGGAGGCACGCTCCCCTTGTCTGGAGTGAATACCGGAATCGGGTGGAGATCAAACATTCGGCCGAAAGAACCGCTGCATGCAACCCCGCGTGGCAGAGTGAAAATCGTGGCGACGATGAAGGACCTGGACGAGCTCGCGCTCGCGATGCCTCAGGCGACGAAGGGCGTCTCCGACGACGGGCGGCCCACCTACTCCGTCCATGAGAAGTTCTTCTGCTTCCACCGCAGCCGGCGCCCGGATGCCGTCGATCCCGAGACAGGCGAGCGGCTCGGCGACGTGCTCGTGTTTCGAGTCGCGGACCTCGGCGAGAAGGAGGCGATGCTCGCCGACGACCGCGACATTTTCTTCACGACGCCGCACTGGAACGGCTATTCAGCGGTGCTCGTGCGGATTCCGGACCTTGCCGAGATCGACCGTGACGAGCTGCGGGACATCGTCGCCGAGGCGTGGTTGACGCGCGCGCAGAAGCGCGTTGCAAAGGCGTGGCTGGCCGAGCAGGGGATCGCCGAGGAGTGACGCAAGTCGCGTGCCTGGTTCGAGCCAGGCACCGGGCTCGCAGCTAGCGTCCGCGGGATGTCCAAGATGAAGGAGCGGATGCTTCGCGGCGAGCTGTACCACGCCGACGACGCCGAGATCCAGGCTGCTCTGGCGCAGGCGCAGGAGCGGATGGAGCGCTTCAACGCCACGCGCGCCGCCGAGCCCGGGCTCCGGGACTCGCTGCTGCGCGAGCTGCTGGGCGAGGTCGGAGACTTCGTCGTCGTGCGGCCGCCGCTCTGGATCGACTACGGGAGCAACATCGCGATCGGAGCGGGGACGTTCGTCAACTACGACTGCGTGCTGCTCGACGTCGCGCCGATCCGGATCGGCTCTGCCTGTCAGCTTGCGACGCGCGTGCAGCTCCTCACCGCCACCCACCCCATCGACCCCGAGCCGCGACGGCTCGGCTGGGAGTCAGCGGCGCCGATCACGATCGGCGACAACGTCTGGCTCGGCGGCGGCGCGATCGTCTGTCCCGGCGTGACGATCGGCAACGACACCGTCGTCGGAGCCGGGGCGGTCGTGACGCGCGACCTGCCGGCGGGCGTCGTCGCAGTCGGGACGCCTGCGCGGGTGATGCGCGAGATCGGGGCGGAGGATGCGGTGGCGGTCCCGAGCGAGCCTTCCTGAGCTTTCTGGCGGCCCTCCAGACGTTGACGCGGGGCAGGCGCTTCGGGGCCAGTCCCCATCCCTGGACAGGCATGAGACAATCGTGACGAAGGAGGGAAGATCGGGGGGCAGTTCGCCGTCTCGAATTGCAGTGCCGCTCTTCCCTGCGGCGCAACTGAGGAAGGGAGGCTCCATGGAGGGCAACGGGACGAGCGCCACCGCGATGCTCGTCGGCACGCCCGAGGACGTCGGGGAACGTCCGGATGCCGCAACCGTGACCTTGACGCGCGAGGAGATCGAGGAGGCCCTTGCCTCCGGCGAGCCTCTCGAGCTCATCCTCACGGTCGGCCAGGGTGCAAGCACTCCGAAGGACGTGCGGGTCGCGTGGCAGCGCTCCGACCTCGAGACGGTGCTCGCCGGCACGGATGCCGGTGGGATCACCTTCTCGTTCGACCGCGCTGAGCTCTACCGGGCGCTCGAGCACCCCGACTTCGAGGGGCACGGCATTCGGGAGATGGTGATGTTGACAGTCGCGGCTGCAGGCGCCTCGGCGGCGCTGGCAGCGTCGACCGCGTCCGGCCAGCTGATGGAGGGAACAGGAGGCGGCGGTGCAACCGCTGCCGTCGTCGCGCCCGGCCACGGCGAGGCGACCACCGCAAGCGCTCTCGCGGCACCCGCAGCCATCCACGACGAGGCGACCGCGGCCGCACGCGGCGTCGAGCAGGTCGTTCCGGGCGCCGACGAGGCGACACTCGCGGCACGCGGCATCGACACGCAGGTCGCCGCTGTCGGCACCGGCGACGCCACGACCGCCAGCGAGCTGGCGAGCGTGACCGCGATCCACGACGAAGCAAGCGCGGCCGCACGCGGCGTCGAGCAGGTCGTTCCGGGCGCCGACGAGGCAACCCTCGCGGCACGCGGCATCGACACGCAGGTCGCCGCTGTCGGCACCGGCGACGCCACGACCGCCAGCGAGCTGGCGAGCGTGACCGCGATCCACGACGAGGCAAGCGCGGCCACACGCGGCGTCGGCCAGACGATTCCCGGTGCGGACGAGGCAACGCTCGCCGCACGTGGGATCGAGACGCCGGCAACGCACGACGAGGCGACGCTCGTCGGCCGTGGCATCGAGACGCCCGCAGTGGTCGTCGACTCGGGCTCGGCCATCGAGGTTCCGTCACTCGACTCCGGCACGGCGGCAGCGATCGGCGGCCTCGCAGGGGCGGGCTTGCTGATCGTCGGCGCCGCGTTCGTCGCTCGGCGGCAGCGCACGACGCCGGCCTAGACGGGCTCGACGGGGGGCCGCGGTGTGGCGGCGGTCCCCCGTCTGTCCGTGGACCGGCGCCGCAGCGGTGTCCTGAGCGGACGGCCTCCGATCTCGGGCAGGATGGCCGGGAGAGCCGACGGAGGGAGGGCGTGGCGCGACACGTGGTCGTCAGCGGTGGCGGGACGGGGATCGGCAAGGCGGTCGTCCGACGCTTCGCGGCGGATCACTCGCATGTCACGATTCTCGGTCGACGCGGCGACACGCTCGCCCGAGCGGCGCTCGCGATCAACGATGCCGCCGGCACGGATCTCGTCTCGACGATCGTCGCCGACCTGACCGACCCCGCGCAGGTCGCCGACGCTGCGGCGGAGATTCGGAGCGTCGCGCCCGTCGACGTGCTCGTCCTCAACGCAGGTGGCAACTTCGGCGGTGAGGCGTCCACGCTCGAGGAGCTCGCCGACGCGTGGCGACGGGACTTCGAGGGCAATGTGCTCACCGCCGTCCTCCTCACGGAGGCGCTTCTTGCCGACCTGTCGCGACCGGGCGGGCGGATCGTCGCGATCACGTCGGTCGCGGCCGTGCGCGGCGCAGGATCCTACGGAGCGGCGAAGGCGGCGATGCACGGCTGGGTGATGTCGCTCGCGACACAGCTCGGGCCTGACGGGATCACCGTGAACGCGGTCGCGCCAGGCTTCATCCCGGATACAGGGTTCTGGGCGGGACGGCTCACAGACCGCGTGGTCGCCTCGCGCGTCGACATCACACCGGTCGGACGGCCCGGGACGCCCGGCGAGGTCGCCGAGGCCGTCGCCTACCTCGCCTCGGAGCAAGCCGGCTTCACGACGGGGCAGATCCTGCAGGTGAACGGGGGGATGGTGCTCGGGCGCGGATGAGAGCAGGTGTCCGACTTCCAGTCGGACACCTCAGTGGTCCGTCAGCGTGAGCGCCAGCGGGACTCGAGCGTGGCGAGGTCGAGATGCTCGGCTGCGTCGAGCGCCTTGTACGCCGCCTTTCGGGTGTCCTTCCCGATCGCGCCGCGAAAGACCCAGCGCCGAACGAGCCGGCCGAGCGGGAGGCCGCCCCTCAGGGTCGGTGTGCGGCGTGGCGAGAGGTAGAGCTCGAGCGTCAGCTGCTTGACGAGCGCGGGGTCGGCCGGGCGACCCGTCGCGAGCTCGAGGCGATGGGCGACGAACGAGCCGAGGATGCGTACCTCGCGGACGCCGGCCCGCAGCGTCGTCACGAGGGAGGCGGTCGTGGAGGCGACGAGGACCCAGGGGACACGCGGCAGCCACCTCGCGCCGTGTGCGAGCGTCCGCACGATGGGCGTCGCGACGACCGCGACGCGCTGGATCGTGTCCGCGAGCACCTCGGTGTCGTCGTCTCCGGCCATCAGGCGCTTTCCTTCGGCCGACGACGTCACGCGCTCCGGGCTCAGGAGGAGGCGGTCCATCACCTGGTCGAAGAGAGCGCCGACCGCGTCGACGAGCCGCCGGTCGCGCTCCGGCTCGGAATCGGGGACACGGGTGGCAACGCTCGCCTCGCGCGGCTCGAGCTGGTTCGTCATGGCCCCTTCCTACCCGAATTCGGCGGATGCGGAGCGGGTGCCCGGCTGAAGCGACACCAGCGACCTACCGCGTTACGGCCGGAGCTCGGTGAAGCCTGCGGCCGCGAAGTCGCCGTCGAAGGCGAGAGCATCGGTGATTCGCCGCTTGCGCATCAGCGCGAAGCTCGTCGCATCGACGAAGGAGTAGGGACGCTCGTCGTGGACGCCAAGCCACGCCCACGCCTCGGCCTCGAGCTCCGCGTCGATCCGCTCAGTCCGGACGTCTGGTGCCGCGAGCACGCGGTCGAGCCACGCCATCGTTCGCTCGTGCTCGAGGCGCCTTCGCAAGAAGGTCCATGTTTCGGCCACAACCGCGGTCGATGTCACGAGCACCCCGTTGCCATGTCTCGCTTCCAGGATCATCGCCTCCGCGTGTCGCTGGTCGCGAGGCACCTGTTGGGCGATCCAGAACGAGCTGTCGACGAAGATCACGACTCGGCTTCGAGCGGCCCGTACAACTCCGTATCGATATCTGCGGGCTCGACGTCCGTGTTGAATCTCGACAGCTCGCCGATCCAGCGCAGCCCGTTCTCGCCAGGCTCGGGGATGCCGCGCTCGACACAGTCGCGGACGAGCGCGCTCTTCGAGATGCCACGCAGCGCCGCTTCCCGCTCGAGCCGGTCATCGAGCTCGGGGTCGATCACAATGTTGATCCGGCGCATTCGAGTCATCGTTACACACCTTCTAAGGTGAGTGTGTAACAACAGTGTGCCAGAACGCGACGAGGGGCGCGGCCGAAGCCACGCCCCTCGGTTCTCCTGTCGCGACCTTCTACGCCGCTTCGGGCAGCGGCTCCGCCTCGGTCTCGAAGGCAGGCATCGTCGCCAGCTCGTCCTTGCGGATCAGGATCAACGAGGCGAGCACGCCCACCGCGGAGATCCCCGCACCGACCCAGAAGGCGGCCTGGAAGCCATCTGTCAAGGCCTGCGGCACCGCGGTACCCGACGCCGCGGCGTCGTTCGTCTGCGCGATCGCGACCGCCGAGAGCACGGCGATTCCGAGCGCGCCGCCGATCTGCTGCGACGTGTTGATCAGGCCGGAGGCGAGCCCGGCGTCCTTCGCCGGCACGCCCGCGAGCGCTGCGATCGAGATCGAGACGAACGCGAACGCCATCCCCATCGCGATCACGAGGAAGCCCGGCAGCAGGTCGCCGAGGTACGAGCCCTCCACCGAGACCTGCGTGAAGTACACGAGGCCGACGGTGAGGAGGCTCATCCCCGTCACGAGCACCGGCTTGACGCCGATCTTGGTCACCAGCGTCTGCGCGACCATCGCCCAGATGATCGACGTGCCGGCAACGGCCAGGTACGCGATCCCGGTCTCCATCGCCGAGAAGTCGAGCACCTGCTGCATGTAGAGCGTCAGCATCAGGAACATCGAGAACAGCGCTGTGCCGAGGATGAACCCGGCGATGTTCGCTCCCGCGACCGTCTTGATGCGGAAGATCGAGAACGACATCAGCGGATCCTTCGTCCGGAGCTCCCACCCGACGAATCCGGCGAGCAGCGCGGCGGACGCCGCGAAGATGCCGATCGTCGCGGCCGAGGTCCAGCCGTATTCATTCGCCTGGGTGATCCCGAACACCGCGAGCGAGAGGCCCGCCGTGACGAGCACTGCGCCGAAGACGTCGAAGCTCTTGGCCGTGACGTCGCGGCTCTCGCCGAGCAGCACCGGCGCGAGCGCGATCGCTGCGAGCCCGACCGGGATGTTGAGGAAGAAGATCCACTCCCAGCTGAGCGCGTCCGTGAACACGCCGCCGAGGAGCACGCCCGCCGCCGCGCCGAATCCTCCGACCGCACCCCAGACGCCGAGGGCGATGTTGCGCTCCCTACCCTCGATGAAGGTCGTCATCAGGATCGAGAGCGCCGCCGGGGCGATGATCGCCGCGCCGAGGCCCTGGAGCGCCCGGGCGCCGATCAGCGACGGCTCGTTCCACGCCAGTCCGGCGAGGAGAGAGGCCGCCGTAAACACGACGAGACCGAGGATGAACAGCTTGCGTCGGCCGACGAGGTCGGCTGCGCGACCGCCCAGGAGCAGGAAGCCCCCGAAGACGAGTGCGTACGCGCTGATGACCCACTGCAGGTTCTCCTGCGAGAACCCGAGATCGACCTGGATCGACGGGAGCGCGACGTTCACGATCGCGATGTCCAGGACGATCATGAACTGGACGACGCTCAGGAGCGCCAGCGCCAACCACCTGTGATTCGCAGAAGCAACCATGGATGTCACCTTTCGGAGTCGTTCTTCAGATGTGACTGCAAGACCGTATCGCGGACGCTTGCAAACCGAAAGTACGGTCTTCCGTACCAAAAGTGCGGACAACCGAACCACAAGCAGCGCGCTAGAATACGCGCGTGAAGCGCTACCACCAGTACTGCCCCGTGGCGCACGCGCTCGACCTGATCGGCGACCGCTGGGCGCTCCTGATCGTGCGGGAGCTGATGCTGGGCCAGCGTCGCTACACGGATCTGGCTGACGCCCTACCGGGGATCGGCACGAACATCCTCGCCGGACGACTGCGCCATCTCGAGGGGGCGGGCATCGTGCGCCGCACGAAACTCCCGCCACCTGCTGCAGTGGTCGTGTACGAGCTGACGACCGAGGGGCGCGAGCTCGAGGGTGTCCTCCACTCGCTCGCCGAGTGGGGTGCGCGGACGATGGGCGCTCCCGAGGCCGACGACTGCTGGAGCACGTATGCGGTGCACATGCGTTTCCGACCCGAGGCCGCGGTCGACGGGCGCTACGTCATTCGCTTCGAGGGCGCGGATGTTTTCTCGCTCGCGGTGCAGGACGGCACCCTCGACGCGATTCGCGGCGAGATAGGCGAGCCGACGCTCGTCCTGGAGGCCGAGCCGACGCACGTCCACGCGCTGATCGAAGGGCGCGACGACCCCGGGAGGGCCGTCGCGGAGGGACGCGTCAGGCTGGCGGCCGGTTCGGAGTCCGAGCTTCGTGCATTCCTCGGGATGTTCGCGCCCGACGAGGCGCAGGCTGCGGCGACTGCCGCCTAGGCTCGTCGAGAAGCCCTCGGGGCCGCGCACGCAGTGAGAAGCTGGACGGCCTGGGGGCGCGATGAGAAGCTTTCCGGCTTCGGGCGCACCAAGACGCCCTACTGGTGCGTTGCAATGAGAAGCCGTACGGGGCGTGGGTGCAATGAGACGCGCTCCGCGTGCGCAAATCAGAAGCCGTACAGCGCGCGTGCAAAGCCCTACGGGCGCGCAATGTTGACACGAAGTCGACACAAAGTCGTACGGCCTTTCTCGATAGCCTGGCATCAGGGCACCGGGGGTGCCCCTGGGGGTGGTTGTTGAGACGGTGGCGGCGGTCGCCTCGGACATCGATGTGAGTAACGGCAGTGGCACGGCAGCGCGTGACCCGGCGAGGACCGGACGAGGCGATGCGTCATGCGCATCAACCCGACGGTAAGGACGCCATGGCTGCCGACACCTAGGATCGCGGGATGGCGCGGATCGAGGACTACGCGCTCATCGGCGACCTGCAGACGGCGGCGCTCGTCGGCCGCGAAGGCTCGATCGACTGGTGCTGCTTTCCGCGCTTCGACTCGGGTGCGTGCTTCGCGGCGCTACTCGGGACACCCGAGCACGGCCGCTGGCTCCTCTCCCCGATCGCGGAAGTAGCACGCTCGACGCGCCGGTACCGGCATGACACGCTCGTGCTCGAGACGCTTCACGAGACCGACGACGGCGTCGTCCGGGTCATCGACTTCATGCCGCCGCGCGGTGTGGCGCCCGACATCGTCCGCATCGTCGAGGGCGTCGAGGGGACGGTGTCGATGCGCTCCGAGCTCGCGATCCGATTCGACTACGGGAAGATCGTCCCCTGGGTCCGGCGGATCGACCACGCGCGCGTCGCGGTCGCCGGGCCCGACGCGCTCTGCTTTCGGACGCCGGTCGACGTGCACGGCGAGAACCTGACGACCGTCTCCGAGTTCACCGTCGACCCAGGCACCAGGATTCCGTTCGTTCTCACGTGGTACCCGTCCCACGAGGATCTGCCGGACGAGATCGACCCCGAGCAGGCACTCGACGACACGGAGAGCTACTGGCGAGACTGGGCCCACGAGTGCAAGCACCACGGGGACTACCACGAGGAGATCCACTCCTCGCTCCTCCTTCTCAAGGCCCTGACGTATGCGCCGACCGGCGGGATCGTGGCCGCGCCGACGTGCTCCCTTCCCGAGCGGATCGGAGGGGTCCGAAACTGGGACTACCGCTTCTGCTGGTTGCGCGACGCGACCCTGACGCTGCTCGCGATGGTCCAGGCCGGCTACAACGACGAGGCGGTCGCGTGGCGCGCCTGGCTCTTGCGCGCGGTCGCGGGGGATCCCGCCGACGTGCAGATCATGTACGGGCTCGGCGGCGAGCGGCGTCTCGACGAGCGGGAGCTCGGCTGGCTCCCCGGGTACGAGGGCTCGCGTCCGGTCAGGACGGGCAACGGGGCGTGTCAGCAGCTGCAGCTCGACGTCTACGGCGAGGTGCTCGATTCCCTCTACCAGGCGCGCGTGCACGGGGCGCCCGCGGACGAGCACGTGTGGTCGCTCATGCGCTCCCTGCTTTCGTGGCTCGAGGAGGGCTGGCGGCTCGAGGATGCAGGGATCTGGGAGGTGCGCGGGCCGGAGCGGCATTTCACCCACTCGAAGGTGATGGCGTGGGTCGCGTTCGACCGGGCCGTTCGCTTTCACGACGAGTTCGGCCGCGACGGGCCGATCGAGCGTTGGCGTGCCCTGCGCGACGAGATCCACGCCGAGGTCCTCACGCGCGGCTGGAGTGACGAGCGTCAGGCCTTCGTTCAGTCGTACGGCTCCTCGGAGCTCGACGCGAGCGCGCTCTTGATCCCGCTCGTCGGCTTTCTGCCGGTGGACGACCCACGCGTGGTCTCGACGGTCGAGACGATCCGTCGCGACCTGACCTGGGACGGATTCGTGCTCCGGTACCACACCGACGAGGACGGCGACGTCGACGGGCTGCCGGCCGGGGAGGGCGTGTTCCTCGCCTGCTCGTTCTGGCTCGTCGAGGTGCTGACCCTCCAGGGTCGGCGGGACGAGGCGCGTGCGCTCTTCGAGCGCCTGCTCGCGCTGCGGAACGACGTCGGTCTGCTCGCGGAGGAGTACGACCCGCGATCGGGGCGCCAGCTCGGGAACTTCCCGCAGGCCTTCACGCACCTCACGCTCGTCGAGGCGGCGCTCGCGCTCGGTGGCGAGTCTCCCATGCGCGAACCGGACTAGCTGCGATGGGGGCGCGGCGAGCCGATCCGAGAACCTTCGTCGTCAACTCTCTCGCGGCGAAGGCGCAGTCCGTCTCCGAGATGACGGCGAAGCTCGCCGCCCGCGGCGTCCCGGAGGCGGAGGCCCGAGACGTGATCGAGGAGGGGCTTCGCCTCGGCTATCTCGACGACGCCGAGCTCGCCGGCCAGCTCGCGCGCGGCTTTCTCGCCCGCGGCTATGGCCGTCGACGAGCCGAGCAGGCCCTCCGGCGTCGCGGGGTCCCGGCCGTGCTGGCCGAGGACGCGCTCTCCACGGCTTTCGGCGAGGCGGACGAGGTCGCGCTAGCACGCGCTGCGCTGGGGTCACGATCGGTGGACGACGACGCTGCTCGCCGCCGCGCGGCAGCATTCCTCGCGCGGCGCGGATTCTCGTCGTCGGCTGCGTGGCAAGCCGTCCGCACGCCCAGGGATTGACGTCGCGCTCCTACGAGTCGTCTAGCTCGTCGTCGTGCGGGGGAGCCTGCGACCCGCTGAGCGCTCGAAGCTCATGGCGGAGCTGCGCCACATGCGTCTCGAGCGCGGCGACCCGCGCGGCGAGGCTCGGGTGGTCGACCCGTTCGGTCGCCGTCGCCGGCTCGTCTCCCTGCGACGGTGCCGCATCGGGCTCGTCGCCTCCGAGGAGATGGCGGTAGCGCTCCTCCTTCTGTCCCGGTCTCCGCTCGAGCCGCTCGACGAGATCGCGACCGGCGAGTGCGTCCAGCGTTTCCACGACCTCGTCGAGACCCACGAAGCGGTGGAGTCGGTCGGTTCGCTGCTTGAGCTCTCCGGGGGTCTGCGGCCCGCGGAGGAGGAGGACGCAGATCACGGCAGCGTCCGCGTCGGCGAGCCCGAGCTCCTGTTCGAACAGCTGGCGGTACTTCGCGGCACGGCTACCCGCACCGCTCGCAAGGCGCGTCCAGCCTCGTCGGGCGAGCCGCTGGAGCGCCTCATGGATCTCGCGCTCCTCGAAGCTGACGATCGGGTCGCGATTCGTCGTCTGGTTGCATGCCAGCCGAAGGGCGTTGAGCGAAAGGGGATACTGGTCGGGCGTCGTCCGCTGCTTCTCGAGGAGGCACCCGAGCACTCGCAGCTCGACCGCGTCGGCGTCCATCCGCAAAGCGTACGCCGCCGGCGGTCACGAGCAGCCGTTGTCGGCGGCGATCGCCCTGCCGACGCAAGTAACGTCCGAGGGGCGTGATCATCCCGGTCCGCTCCAGCTACTGGGCCGCCGACTGCTTTCTCGCAGGCGGGTATCCCGGAGCGGGCGACGCGGACCAGGCGGCTCGTCCGCTGCAGGCATTCGCCGAGCGCGACCTGGCGCTCTTCGTCGACCTCACCCATCCCTCCGACGGGCTCGACCCGTATGAGACCCTGCTCCGCGATGGCGCGCGACGCGTCACACACCCGATCGTGGACATGGGCACGACGACGATCCCGCACATGTCACGGATCCTCGACGACATCGACGCGGTGATCGGCGAGGGAAGAACTGTCTACGTCCACTGTCGGGGCGGGATCGGCCGCACTGGCACGGTCGTCGGATGCTGGCTCATGCGGCACGGGCTCGACGGCAGCGACCCGATCGGACGGATCGCGGAACTGCGCCGTGACGTTTCGGATGCGTGGATGCTCTCGCCGGAGACCTCGGCGCAACGAGCCATGGTGACGACGTGGAAGCGCGGGCGCTGAGCGCCCTCGTCGACGCGGTACTGCCACGCTCGTGGCGTCGCGACTCGGAATGGCATGGGGAGCATCATTGGCGCTGCGTCGCCGCCACGGGCCTGACGCTCGGCACGGCGCTCGACGGCGTCGATCGCGGGCTCGTCTTCTGCTTCGGCCTGCTCCACGACACGCGCCGCGAGAACGAGACGTACGACCCCGGGCACGGGACCCGTGCGGCGTCGTTCGCGGCAGACCTCCGCGACGAAGGGGCGTTGGAGCTCGACGAGACGCGGTTCGGCGCCCTCGTGGAGGCACTACGGCTGCACTCCGACGGCCAGGTGTCGGTCGATCCCACGATCGGCGCATGCTGGGACGCGGACCGGCTGCATCTCCCGCGGGTGTTCATCGAGCCCGACCCCGATCTGTTCTCGACGGCCGTCGCACACGGATCGGCGCCTCTTTCGGCCGCGGCCGCCCTCCGCGAGCACGGTCCGCCCGGCTGGGAGGCGATCGTCGCCTCTGTCGCGCGGACTGACTCGCGGACGGCTCGATGACGGCTCAGCACACGGCGGCACTTGTCCCGACGCAACATGTTGCGGCCCGTCGCGGCGGCGCGTCGTTGCACTTCTGGCACGAAGCCGGCACAGACACGTCAAAGGTTCGCCGGCATGGTGAAGCCATGGAAGACCACCCGAGAGACGAGCCCCGGTCCCCCCACGCAGGTGGGTTGCCGGATCCCGCCGGCCTCTTCGGCGGCGCGCCCGGGTGGATTGCGCTCCCTGTCGGTCGTGCGGAGACCGGTCCGTCGATCGCCGAGCTCGTGGCGGCGGTCAGGGCCGCGGGCGGATACGTGGGAGGCGAGGCGCTGTTCGATCCGCGCTATGAGCCGGAGATGCGGCGCTTCCTCATCAGGGCGTTGGAGATGGAGGGTCTTCCTGTACCGGAGGGGGGTGGAAAGCCATGAGCAGCGCGTCGACGTCGGCGCCGTCACGCCGGTAGTGGCCGCGGCGAAGTCCCTCGCGCACGAACCCGAAGCTCTCGTACAACTGAATCGCCGGACCGTTCCAGGGAAACACGTGGAGCTCCAGCTTGCGAACGCCCGCGTCACCGGCCCACGCGACGGCCGTCTCGAGCAGCAGCCGTCCGATCCCACGGCGGCGGTGGCTCGAGGCGACGATCAGGCCGAGATCCGCGACGTGCGCGCTCGCCGGATGGGGATCCCGTGCGACTGAGAGCCGCCCGACGACCTGGTCACCGTCGACGGCCACGAAGACCGCGGCGTCGGCATGGCGGCGGACGGCCCGCAAATACCGACGCTCGTCGACCGTAGTCCGCCATGTCTCGGTCGTCAGCAGGTAGCCGCCGGGCTCGCGGCCGACCGCGGCCGCGAGAGAGACGAGATCGGGCGCGTCAGCGGGATCGGCAGGGCGGATCGCGATCATCGGACGATGCATCCGTAGCCCCCGCGGCGCGGGTCGCCGGCAGCGCCGAGGATCCCACCGGGTGTCCGTTCGACGGCCGAGGCGCCGCCGAAGAAGAGGTTGGAGCTCGCCCACGACACGGCGTCATAGCCCTCCTGGGCCAGAGCCTCGGCGACGCCGTCCGGCCAGCCGCCCTCGACGTGGACGGTCGTGCCGTCGACGTGCAGTCGAGGCCGCGCGATCGCCTCAGCGATTGGCAGGCCCTGGCGGACGACCGCTGCGACCACCTGGAGGATCGCTCCCGCCAGGCGAACGGATCCTGCGCTGCCGACGACGAGACGCGGCTCACCCTCGTCGAGCACGAGCGTCGGCGCCATCATGCTCGGAAGGCGTGTGCCTGGATCGCGGACGTCCTCTCCGATCACGTCGAGCTCGCCGAGCATGTTGTTGAGCTGGAAGCCGTGCCGGAAGATCCCTGCGCCCGACCCGAGCGTCGACGAGAGCGCGACGGCAGCGCCGTCGCCGTCAACGACCGAGACGTTCGTCGTGCCGGTCGGCCGTGCGTCGCCGGACACCGCCGGCCCGGCTTCGTACCCCGCTGCGAGTGCGGCTGCGAGCGAGCGAGCCTCGGCGGCCGAGCCGGTTGGGTCCTCGGGACGCTCGTCCAGCGTCGCGAGACCGGCCTGCACCACGATGCCGCCGCGGGACGGCGCAGGGGTTGTGAGCACGAGGGCACCGGCGAAGGCGCCGTCGAGCGGAGCTCGAGCCTCCACGACGTATGTCGCGAGATCGGATGCGAGGTCGGGCAAGAGCAGCGCCATCGCCTCGGATCGAGCGTCGCGGACGAGGTTCAGCGCCGGGACGAGGTCGCGCGCGTCCACGCGCCCGGGTGTGCCGTAGATCCGCCTCCCCGCCGGCTCACGCTGCAGGATCGGAACGAGGATCTCGTGCAGGAAAGCCTGGGCGGAATCCGCTTCGAAGCCCCTCTGCGCGAGCTCGAGGGCAGGCACGAACAGCCGCCCCCACGGAAGCCGCCCGCGTCGCGCATGCGCCTCCTCGAGCCCGGGCACGAGCCCGGGGACAGCGACGGAAGCCTCGCCGATCTGGAAGATCTGTGTCGAGGCGTCACCGAAGTCGATGACGACCTCCTCCATCTCCTCCCGCGGGCCGGAGGGAACCGCAAAGAAACAGTCGAGCGCGACCGCCTCGGAGCCCGGCTCGTGCAGGAGCAGGAAGCCGCCACCCGCCGGGCCTGTCAGGGGTCCTTCGGTCACGAATGCCGCGAACGTTGCGGCAAGCGCCGCGTCGACTGCGGTGCCGCCTTCGCGGAGAGCCCACGCGCCGGCCTCTGCCGAATGTCGATTCCCCGCTGCCACCGCCCCGCTCACAGGGAGAGCGTAGAGCCGAGCGTCGGCGTGAGCCGAAGGGTCAGTGCGTCGGGGAACGACGGCATGACACTGGCGGCGTGACCTGCCCGGCCGACCACCTCGCGACGGTAGGTGGAATCCGATCTCAGCGCAGGAAGCTCGGCAGCTCGCTCTCGCGCTCGGACGGCCTCGCGCCCGCCCCGGCGGTGCCGCTTGCGCTCGTCGTCGAGCTCGGGAACGACGGCGTGTAGGACGATCGGCGGGCCGGCCCGATCCCCGTCGCGACGACGGTGACCCACACCTGCCCGGTGAGCCGCTCGTCGACGGTCGCACCGAAGATGATGTTCGTGTCGTCGGTCGCAGCCTGGCGCACAACCTCCGCTGCCTCGTTCACCTCGAGCAGGGTCAGGTCGTCGCCGCCCGCGATCGAGAGCAGGATCCCGCGCGCGCCAACAATCTCGGTGTCGA
Organism: uncultured Actinomycetes bacterium; assembly: GCA_963810295.1. Classification (GTDB taxonomy): domain Bacteria; phylum Actinomycetota; class Thermoleophilia; order Gaiellales; family Gaiellaceae; genus Gaiella. Next base: position 63,422 of record CAWEMW010000013.1, on the reverse strand, counting down.
TGAGAGGCGAGCGAAGCGCACGCTCGGCTGCCTCGCGGGCACGTCCGTCCGGCGCCTCGGAGTAGCCGATTCCCATGAGGGCCGAGCCGGCGCCGGACATGATCGTGCGCACGTCTGCGAAATCGAGGTTGATGAGCCCGGCATGGTGATCAGATCGCAGATGCCCTGGACACCCTGCCGCAGCACGTCGTCCGCGATCCGGAACGCGTCGATCATCGACGTCGAGCGATCGAGCACCTCGAGAAGCCGGTCATTGGGGATCACGATCACCGTGTCGCACGCCGAGCGGAGCGCGTCGACCCCGGACTCCGCAGCCATTCGTCGGCGCGTGCCCTCGAACTTGAACGGCGTCGTGACGATCCCGACGGTGAGCGCTCCGAGCTCGCGCGCGATCCGCGCGACGACCGGCGCCGCGCCCGTTCCGGTGCCGCCGCCTTCCCCGGCGGTCACAAAGACCATGTCGCTACCACGCAGCGCAGAGCGCACGTGGTCGTAGCCGTCCTCCGCGGCGCGGCGCCCCGTCTCGGGATCGGCGCCCGAGCCGAGGCCCTGGGTGATCGTCTCGCCGATGTGGAGCTTCACCGGCGCATCGGAGAGCTCGAGCTGCTGCGCATCGGTGTTGACGGCAACGAAGTCGACCTGCGCAATCCCCGCGTCCATCATGCGGTTGACCGCGTTGATTCCTGCGCCGCCGACGCCCACCACTCGGATGACTGCGAGGTACGACGCGACGTCGCCGGCGACGTTCAGTCGCGGCCCGCCCTCCGGCATCGGCGTGACGAAACGGCTTGCGGGTGGCGTGTACGGCTCGGCCCGCGCTTCCGGGGCCTGCGCGACCGAGGGCGGTTCGGACTCGGCCGGCGCCTCGCGTGACACCGGCGCGTCGACCCGCTCGGGCGCGGGCGTCTCGGCCTCGCGCGCGCTGGCCGGGGGAGCCGGGGCGGCGGCCTCGACCGGCGCCGCCGTTGGACGGTTCAGCTCGAACTCGTAGACGTGCTCGACCGTCGCGTCGAGCTCGATGGGGCCGCGCGGCTCTGGCGGTGGCGCGGACTCGGGCGTCGACTGCTCGGTTTCGAGCGGAAGCTGAGTCGGCGCCTCGGACGCCGTCGTTTCGCCCGCGGCCTCGGGCTCGGCGGGCGGCTGCTTGGCCTCCGCCTGCTCGCCCTGCGACCGCTGTGCGGCCTCCGTCGCGCGGAAGAGCTCCGCGAGCGGGCCCTCACGCATGCTCGCGCGCTTGCGCGCCATCCTGCGCCTCCTTCACGGCGACGATCTCGCGCGCCAGCTCGCGGTAAGCCTCCGCCGCGGCGCCTGTCGGGTCATACTTGAGGACAGAGCTGCCCTTCACGGGCGCCTCCGCGTAGCGCACTGTCTTGCGGATCCGCGTGCGGAACACGAGCTCGCCGAAGTTCTCCTCGAGAATCTCGATTGCCTCTCTGGAGTGCAGGGTACGCGCGTCGAACATCGTCGCGACGATCCCCTCGACCGCGACGTGCGGGTTCAGGTTCTCGCGCACCATCGCGAGCGTGTTCTCGAGCTGTACGAGCCCGCGGAGCGACAGGTACTCGCACTGCACAGGGACGATCACGCCGGTTGCCGCAACGAACGCGTTGATCGTCAGCAGGCCGAGCGATGGAGGCGTGTCGACGAGCACGAAGTCGTACGAGCCGCGTACCTCGGCGAGCGCCTTCTCCAGCGCCCGCTCGCGACCGATCAGCGAGCTGAGCGCCAACTCGGCGCCGGCGAGATCGATCGACGCGACTGCGAGGTCGACCTCGCGCTGCTCGATGACCTCGGAGATCGGCACTTTGTGGACAAGGACGTCGAACATCGAGCGCTCGATCACGTCGGGGTTCAGCCCCTGGCTCATCGTCAGGTTGCCCTGGGGGTCGAGGTCGACGATGAGGACGCGATGCCCCATCTCGTGGAACGCGACACCGAGGTTCAGCGTCGTCGTCGTCTTCGCGACCCCACCCTTCTGGTTCGCGAGCACGATCACGCGCGTCGCGAGGCGGTCGGCGATCGCCGGCTCTCCCGCAGGCTCGCCGGAGGGCGCACCGAACGTCGGCGTTACGACGGGCGCCGGGTCGCGTACCGGCTCGCTCACCACGTCCGACTCTGCGGCGTGGTCGAGCACCTCCGGCTCCACTTCGGGAGCGTGTGCAGGCCGCGACTGCGCAGGCCGCGGCCTGAGGCGAATGAGTCCCATGACCTCGCCTCGTTCACCGCGGTCCTGCCGACTCCTTCACCGGCTGTTCAACCCTTTGCGGCGGCTGTTCAATCCTCGCCATCCCAGTAGTCCAGCACGTCCAGACGACCGATCAGCCCGAGGCCGCGAAAGCTCACCTTCCCGGAGCGTGGGTAGTAGGTCGTATCGCGTGGATCGCGCGTCCCGTACGCGAGCACGCTGAGCGTCGACTCCCCAGCCCGGAAGGTGTGCGGTCGTCCATTCCCAGCCGGTCGGCAGACGACACTCCCGCGGCGGACCGCGTGCACCTCGTGCTCACCGCCGACCCGGAGATGCGGCCAGAGCTCGAGCGTCCCCTCGCCGTCGAGGACGACGAAGATCTCCTCTTCCGCGCTGTGACAGTGCGGGGGATTGATCAGCTTGCCGGGTCGGACCTCGAAGTGGCGGATGCCGGTCTTGTACGACCCGGCGGCACGACCGAGGTCCCGGACAGTGCGTGCGACCGTATCCCCGTCGCGCGTCTCGGGCTCGACGTCCGCGACGTTGACGATCCGAGGTGGCCGCTCGGCGGACTCGTCCACCACCGGCGGGCCGGCGGCCGCTTCGCGCTTCCACGGGTGATCGTCGGGCGCGCCCTCGAGCACCCACGTCGGACCGAGCCAGGAGACGCCGGCGCGCGGAAGAAGCGTGTTCGCCGCATAGGTGCGCTCGCCGAAGGCGAGAACGTCGAGCCCGTCGGGGCCTGCCTGGAGGGTGTGCGCATGCACGAGAGCCAGATGGACGAGGCAGTCGCCCGCGTGGATCTCGAACGCCTCCTCCTCATCTCCGATCCGCTGCGACGAGAGCCCGTCGCCGCCGAGCACGAAGAAGATCTCCTCCTCCGCACCCTCCAGGTGCATTGGCGTGGACCACTTTCCGGGCGCCACCTGGATCCGCTGGACGCCGATCCACTCCGAGGCGTCTCCGGTGAGCGCCTGCCAGTCTCCGCAGATATGGCCTCGCTCGCGGCGGACGGCTTCGACGTCGTCCCAGTGCGAGATCACGCACCGATCATGTCACGCGCCAGTGCCTCACGCAGTCGGGCGACAGCCGTGCTCCCGGCATCACCTCCCTCCTCGTCTGCCCACACCTCCGCCTCTCGGAGAAGCGCGCGGAGCTCCCCGAGGAGCTCGACCGGGCCCGCGTTCGCCCGTCGCAAGGACTCGATCCGCTCGAACCGCTCGAGTACGCTCCGCGCCTCCTCCATGACCCGACCGTAGACGGCCAGTCGTGACAGGTGTGTGACGCCTTCGTGCCGGAAGTGTGACGGCGTCGAGCGCCTGCGGGAACTGAGCGTGCGCGTCGGCGTCGCGCCTGCGTCCCGTTGGTCCGAGCTCCGCCCGACACCCGACAGCGACGGCTGCCGACGGGCTAGGAAGCGACGCGCAGCAGGCCGGGGGCCGTGAGCCCGAGCAGCATTCGGTCGAGGCGCTCCACCAGCGCGGGCCGGTCGCCCTCGCGAAGGACCTCGACGAGTGCCCGACGCACGCCGCTCGCAGCAGCTGAGGTCGCCTCGGCGCCGTCGGCCAGGGCCGCAAGGTCACGATGCAATGTCTCGCGATGCGCGGGCTCGGTCTCGAGCAGCACGGAGGTGCGTAGCGGCCAGGTGGCGCCGAGGAGGGCCGCGAGGGCCGCGCGCAACTGCTCCGAGCGGAAGGGCTCGTGCTGGAAGAGCGACAGCTCCCATCGGTCGAGGGCTTCGGCGAGATGCGTGTCGGCGTCGGCAAGGCCGAGCCGGACGAGGAGCTGGGCGGCGAGCGGCCCGCGGAACTCGTCGAGCCTGGTGGGCTCGCCCGGGGGCTGCGTTGCCGCGATCGGAAGCACGGGCCGAATACCGTAGGGCCGGCCGTCGAGAGTCTCGAAGAGCACCGGCCCCGCAGCAAGTGGCGCGGCTGTCGCGAGACGTATCGCGGACACGGCGTCCGCGATCTCGGCGGGCGCGTCGGGTACGTCCTCGCCCGGGCCGAGCGCGGCGCGAATCTCGATCACGCAGTAGCGGTCGGCCTCGCGGCCGAAGCCTGTGGGTAGAAGCCCACTCGCCTCCGGCCAGTGGCGCGCGAGCTCGGCGTCCGCGGCTGCTCGAACGCGAACGCCCTCGCCCAACTCTCGTTGGATGCCGGTGCTGATGCCCACGAGCGGGGCAACCGCAACGTAGGCTCGCCGCTCGCCGAACAGCGACCGCTCGAGCTCTGCATACGCGCGGTCGAAGGACTCGTCGTCCCAGTCGAATCCACCGCATGCCTCGGCAACGCGCACGAGGAGGTCGACGAGCACCGTGCGGAAGAGAGCGTCGTCCTCCGACGGCTCGCGGCCAGCGTGGGCGCGGGCGTAGATGCCCGCAGCTTCCTCGCGGCGCAGCTCGTCGAGTGCGATCGTCGCATCGTCTCGACCACGGAGCCGGTTGGCTCGCGCGTCGATGAAATCGCGGACGAGCGGTCGATACTCGTAGAGCGCCGGGCCGTCCGAGCCTCCTCCGTGCTCCTCGAACGCGAACGGCAACGCCTCACCCGCGTCGTCCAGTTCTCGGAGGAGGTACGCGAACGCGCCGAGCGTAAAGCCTCGCAGAGCGTGGTGGAGCTGCGGCGCCCGTACGGCCATAGCTCTCGGGTACGTGCTGGCCCGCGCGATTCCTCGTCAGGTCGTGCCTTCGCGTGGGCTCGGCAGCTGGCATCCGGGACACCAGTACGCCGTCCGATTTCGGTCGCCGAGACCGCGGGAGCGGATCGGCGTTGCACAGCGGGGGCAGCCGCGACCCGCTCGCCGATAGACAGCATGGCTGTGACGCGCACCGCCGATCGCCCGCCGCATCTCCGTACGAGCCCAGGTGAGCGAGGCATCGAGCTCGGCACTGTCGACCTCGCCGACTCGGCGCCACGGCGAGAGCCGCGCGTGCCAGAGCAGCTCGGCGAGCCACATGTTTCCGATCCCGGCCACAAGTCGCTGGTCGAGAAGCGCCTCGCCGAGGAGCCGGCTGGGATCGGACGCAGCCACTCGTCGCGCGAGAGCACCGACGTCGACGTCGTCGGCGAGAAGGTCGGGGCCGAGCTGTGCGACACGCCCGTCGTCGAGGGTCAGCGTCGTCCCACGCCATTGCGTCGCCTCGAGCGTCTGGCCGCTCAGCACGAGCCACGGTTTCCCGCGGTACTGCCCGCCGGGTCGGCCGATGTGCCACCGCCCGTTCATGCCGAGGTGACTCCTCACGACAACGCCGCCGGCGAAGCGAAGGAGGAGGTGCTTCCCGATCGCCTCGACCGACTCGAGGATACGACCGTTGACGGCTCGCGCGACGCGCTCACCCCGAGGGTCGGGGGCGGTTGCCGCAAGCCGCTCGCCGACGAGCGGCGTGAGCCGGAGCGCGATCCGACGCAGTGCATCCCCTTCGGGCATGCCCGGAACCCTCGCAGTTGCGGCTTCAACGAGGTGGACGACGTCCTTCCGGCCACGTCCCGTCCGGCTAGGTCCCTTCTGGGCAGGTCCCTTTTCGGCAGGTCCGAAGCGGCCCGTTTCATCGGGCCACCGACCTCCTCCCCACAGCTTGAGCCTAACGCGGAATTCGCGACGAATGGGTGACGACCTTGAAGCAGGAGTGTCACGATCGCTCCACACCCCCGGCCCGAGCCTGCCCGCAGCTTGACGTTATGTAACCTACCTGTTACATAAGGCGTGTGCGCGTAGCGACGTACGACGCGATCGCCGATCCGACGAGACGCCGGCTGCTGCGGCTCGTCGCGGAGCGTGAGCGGACGGCAGGCGAGCTGGCGTCGGCATTCACGATCTCGCGGCCGGCCGTCTCGCGCCACCTGCGCGTGCTACGCGAGGCCGGCCTCGTCCGCGTCCGGCCACGCTCCCGTCAGCGTGTCTACGCATTGGAGCCCCGGCCGCTCGCGGAGGTCGACGCGTGGTTGCGATCACTCCGGATCTTCTGGGAGCCGCGCCTCGACGCGCTCGAGCGCCACCTCGACGAGCGCCGACAGGAGACAGGAACGGCATGAGCCCGACGGAGCCCTTCGGTGTGATCAGCGACAACGGCGAGACCCGGACTGCACGCTTCGAACGCGTGCTCGCGCACGCACCGGCCGAGGTCTGGCGCGCGCTCACATCGAGCGACGCCCTCGAGCGCTGGCTGAGCAGAGCGACGATCGAGCCGCGGCTCGGCGGCGACGCACGGTTCGACTTCGGCGAAGGCTTCGTCACCGGTCTCGTGACGATGTGGGAACCGCCGCGAGCTCTCGCCTATCGATGGCCGTTTCCCGAGGACGGCGAGGCTCACGTCGCCTGGACGCTCGAGGCGCTGGACGGCGGCGCGAGAACACGGCTCGTCCTCGAGCACACAGGGCTGCCTCCCGAGTGGGCGTCCGGCTACGGGAGCGGCTGGCACGCCTACCTCGACCGCCTCGCGACCCATCTCGCCGGTGAAGAGCCGCCGGACTGGGCGGAGCGGGTCGCCGAGCTCCGACCTGCTTACGACGCGACGTAGCGCGCGCGGCTCGTCGCCCTCAGAGCCGGGCGAGCCTGGTTAGCCCGTCGACCTCGAGGACGATCGTCCGACCGCGACCGAGCTCGACGATGCCGCTCCGCTCGGCGTTGCGAAGCACACGGTTGACGGTCGCACGGGATGTCCCGGCGAGCGCGGCCAGATCGTCCTGGATCAGCGGGATGACGATCGGTGGCGCCCCGCCATAGACATGAGCGAGCTCGAGCACGCGCCGGGCAACCCGCGTCTCGGCGTCGACCGTGTAGGCCTCGACGAGCCGCTCGGAGAGGAAGGCCACGCGCTCTGCGAGAAGGCGCACAAGCACCTCGTCGAGGGTCGGATGCTGATGCGCGAGGCGGCGTAGCTCCGAGCCTCGCACGACCAGTGTCTCGCCGGGCTCGAGCGCGGTGACGGTCGCGCTGCGCTCGGCCTCGGTCATCACGGCCAGCTCGCCGAACGTCTCCCCCGGGCCGCGGATCGCGAGCGCAACCTCGTCGCCCAGCGCAGTGGCTACACGAACGTCGAAGCGACCCTTCGTGACGAGATGCACGGCGTCGGCCGGGTCATGGCGATGGAAGACCACCTCGCCGCGGCGATACGTGGAGCGCCGCGCGAGCGCGAGAACGGCGCGCACGTCGTCGCCCGGGATCCCCGCGAAGATCCGCCATTCCATATGTCGCAAGCGTTACACATCATGTGCATCAGCGGTGCACGACATCGCCCGCCTCCGGTCGTAGCGTCCTCGCATGGTCGAACGGTCGAGGAGGCAACGGGACATGTACGAGAACACGATCGCACGAATCATTCTCACGACCGCGGTTTTTGCCGCTCTCGCCGTCGCGGCGGCGGGGCCGGCGAACGCGTTCGTCATGGACGCCGAGGGAGGCGGGGGCAGCGGTGCCAGCGCGACGACCGCTGCGCCGATCGGGCCAGGCACCATCCCGTACCTCAGCCACGGGATCGGCGTCGACGAGTCGCTCTTCCACGGCAAGGCCGCCGAGGAGTCTCAGTTCGGGCCGGGCACGATCCCGTACCACAGCCAGGGGATGGGCGTGGACGAGAGCCTCTTCTCGGGCGAGCAGTCGCTCGGACTGACAGGCGACTCGGCACTGACCCGGGTGTCGGCGCCGGAGCCCGAGGGTCTCACGGGCGACAGCGCGCTGACCCGCTATCCGGCGCAGGGCCACGACCTCACCGTGGCAGCCTCGTCCGGTGACGACACGGACTGGACGTGGTTCGGCGTCGGGGCAGGGATGGCGGCTCTCGTGGCGGCAGGGCTCGCCGGTGTCCTGATGACGACGCGCCATCGCGGTCGGGTAGCTCTCCCGTAGCACGCCGACCGTTCGGGGGGACGAGCCGGGGCGGTCGTGGGGACCGCCCCGAATCGTTGGTCCCGCATCTCGGTTGCGGCGGCAATGACGCAGCCGCTGGCGGTCAGCCTCCAGCCGTGCCCGCGGATGTCGTCGGCTCGCTCAGGGCCGCAAGACGGCGCGCCGCGGGCCTGCGAGGAAACCTGCCTCGACGAGAAGCGACAGCACCTCGCTCTCGACGACCGGTCGCCCGTCGAATCGCTCCACCGAGAGGCGCCTGCCCCGGTCGCCGCGCACCCAGGCGACGAGCGCCGCCAGCGCGGGCCGCAGCCACGCCTCGTCAGGCTCGCGGAGCGGCAGCAGCGACCGACCGCCGCGCTCGACGTAGAGCGATGCCTCGCCACCGAGGAGCACCACGTGGGCGCCCGCGACACGGGCAGCGCGCGCGGCAGCCCGCTTCGGCCAGGGCAGCACGCCGCCGTACGGCTGCGCCGGATCGGCGGCGGCGAGCACGAGCGGCTCCCCGTCCCCGGCGCCGCGAAGCTCGCGCAGGCGCTCGACTGCGCCGGGCAGCGCGAACTGCGCGCCGCCGAGCCCTTCGACGAAGTAGCCGCGGCGGCAGGCGCCAACGGTCTCGAGCGCCTTCAGCTCTCCGTACACCGCGCCGTACCCGCCCGGAACTCCCTCGGCTCGGACGCCGTCCCGCGTGACGATGCCCTGGCGCTCGAGCACCAGCTCGGCGAGTGCGCGACGGTCGCCGCCCGAGGCGGCACCGCCCGTCTCGAAGAGCCTCCCGGTGAGGGACCAGCGGCCCGCGGTGGCGACCTGCGCCGAGCCGCGAGTACGCGAGAACCGGCGCGGGCGCCGCTCGACCGAGGGCACACCGTAGCGGCGCTTTGCACGGAGTGGCGCCCAGGCGTCGTTCGTGACCTCGCCGGCCCAGACGAGCTCCCAGAGGACGGGCAGCGCCTCCGCGGCCTCGAGGTCGATCGCCGCCAGGAGGCCGGCCCAGAACTCGGCGCTGCGCCCGAGGGCGGCCCGGATCGCGTCGTGAACAGGACCGGTGAGCGGCTCGCCGGTTGTGGGCGCTCCGAGCAGCGGCGCGTCCTCGCGGTAGTAAAGCGCCACGCGGTCGAGCCCGGCACCGACCCAGACGACCTCGCCGGACGCGCAGAGCTGGTCGAGCTCGGCGGCCTGATAGCCGGGAACCCGCCGCGGCAAGAGCTCCTCCTCCCAGAGGCTGACCGGCAGCGCGAGACCCTGGAGCGGCACGATCGCCTCGCGGAGCGTCGCCCGCCGGTCGATCCCGTGCCAGGACGGGAGGAAGCGGCCGAGCGTCGCCTGCTCGGCAGGCTCGACCTCGCGCCGCAGCACCGCCAGCGACGCACGACGTATCCGACGAAGAACGTCGGGGTCGCACCACTCGCGCTCGACGCCGCCCGGCCGGAGCTCGCCGCGCACGAGCAGGTCGCGTGTCTCGAGGACGGCAAGCAGCGACTCGACCGCCTCCGGATCGAGCGCGTACCGCGACGCAACCTCGCCCGTCGTGAACGGCCCGTGGGCACGCGCGTAGCGGAGCAGCACGCGCTCGAGCGGATCGTCCACAGGCTCGAGGAAGGCCTCCGGGAGCCCACCCGGCGGCATCACGCCGAATGCATCGCGGTAGAGCCCGCCGTCCTCGGCGGCGATCACCGCCTCGACGCCGCCGACGCGGCCGCGGAACGCCCGGCGCTCGCGCACGAGGGTCTCCGCGAACCCGGGGTCGAGCTCGCCGTCACGGAGGTCGCCGACGCGCCGTAGCAGGTCGTGCAACTCGTCTGCGTTTCGCGCCACCCGGCGGAGCGACGCTTCGACGTCCGCGAGCGCCCCGGGGTCGATCAGGTCGCGCAGCTCCTCCTGACCGAGCAGCTCACGCAGGAGCTCCCGGTCCAGCGACAGCGCCTGGGCGCGCCGCTCGGCTGCGGGCGTGTCGTCCGCGTACATGTAGGTCGCGACGTAGTCGAAGAGCAGCGACGCGGCCATCGGCGACGCGGAGGCCGTCTCGACCTCGACGAGGTCGAGCTCGCGCGACTGCAACCCGCGCAGGATCCCGCGGAGCGCCGGCAGGTCGAAGACGTCCTGCAGGCATTCCCGATACGTCTCGAGAATGATCGGAAACGAGCCGTACGGCCGCGCGACCTCGAGCAGGCTCTGTGCCTTGAGCCGCTGCTGCCAGAGCGGCGTCCGCTGGCCGGGGCGCCGGCGCGGGATAAGGAGCGCGCGCGCCGCGTTCTCGCGGAAGCGCGACCCGAAGAGCGCGCTCCGCCCCACCTCCTGAACGACGAGGTTCTCGAGCTCGTCGGGCTCGACCAGCATGTCCGCGAGGGCCGGGGGCGCATCGGCGTCCGGCAGGTGGAGCGCGATGCCGTCGTCCGACCACAACGACTGCGCCTCGACCGAGAGCGTGTCGCGAAGCCTCGCCGCGAGCGCCATCGACCAGGGCGCGTGCACGCGCCCTCCGAACGGCGTGAGGATGCAGACCCGCCAATCGCCGATCTCGTCGCGGAACCGCTCGACCACGACGGTCCTGTCCGTCGGGAGCGCGCTCGAGCGCTCCTGCTCACGCAGGAACACGAGGAGATTCTTGGAGGCGAGCTCGTCGAGGTGATACGTCTCGCGCAGACGCTTCGTCGCTTTCGCGTCGGAAAGAGCCGCGAGCTCGCGGGAAGCGGCTCCGATCCGCGCCCCGAGCTCGTATGGCCTCCCCACTCCCTCGCCCTTCCAGAACGGCACGGCGCCCGGGACGCCCGGCGCGGGGGTCACGAGCACACGGTCGCGGGTGATCTCCTGGATCCTCCAGGTCGAGGCGCCGAGCATGAACGTCTGGCCCTCGCGCGCCTCGTAGACCATCTCCTCATCCAGCTCGCCGACGCGACCGCCGTCACCAACCTGGAAGACGCCGTACATCCCACGGTCGGGGATCGTGCCGGCGTTGGTCACCGCGAGCCGCCGGGCGCCCGTTCGCCCGCGGATCACGCCCGCGGTGCGATCCCACACGATGCGCGGTCGGAGCTCGGCGAACTCGTCGGACGGATAGCGGCCCGCGAGCATGTCGAGCACGTTGTCGAGCTGCGTGCGTGGCAGCTCCGCGAAGGGATGGGCGCCGCAGACGAGCGCGTGGAGCTCGTCGACCGCGATCTCGTCGTCGGCGCAGATCGCGACGATCTGCTGGGCGAGCACGTCGAGCGGGTTCCGGGGAATGGCGGTCTCCTCGATCGCGCCCTCGCGCATGGCCTTCGCGACGACGGCGCATTCGAGAAGGTCTGCGCGGAACTTCGGGAAGATCCGACCCTTCGAGACCGCCCCGAGCTCGTGGCCGGCGCGACCGACGCGCTGGAGGCCGCGCGCGACCGACTTCGGGCTCTCGACCTGCACGACGAGGTCGACCGCCCCCATGTCGATCCCGAGCTCGAGGCTCGACGTCGCGACGAGGCACGGGATGCGGCCGGCCTTGAGGTCCTCCTCGATCAGGACGCGCTGCTCGCGCGCCAAAGACCCATGGTGTGCGCGGGCGACGGCTCCGCCTTCATGGGCTACCGCGCCTTCGGCGTCCGCCTCGGCCAGCTCGTTGATGCGGAGCGCGAGCCGCTCGGCGAGCCGCCGGTTGTTGACGAACACGATCGTCGAGCGGTGCGCGCGGACGAGCTCCAGGAGCGCCGGGTAGATGGAGGGCCAGATGGAACGCGCGTTGGCCTCGTAACCGGAGTCCATCTCCACCCCGTCCTGGACGACGGGCTGCGACAGCTGGTTGCGCGCATTCAGCTCGCGCATGTCCTCGACCGGGATCACGACCTCGAGGTCGAGCTCCTTGCTCTGTCCCGCGTCGACGAGCGTGATCTCACGTCCCGTGCCGGCCACGAAACGGCCGATCTCGGCGAGTGGGCGTTGCGTCGCCGACAGGCCGATCCGCTGGAACGGCTTCTCGACGACTCGCTCCAGCCGTTCGAGCGAGACGGCGAGGTGGGCGCCGCGCTTCGTCCCAGCGACAGCGTGCACCTCGTCGATGATCAGGGTCTCGACAGTGCGCAACATCTCCCGGCCCTGCGAGGTGAGGAGCAGGAACAGCGACTCGGGTGTGGTGATCAGAACGTCGGGCGGCTTCCGCAGCATGCGCTGGCGGTCCCGCTGCGGTGTGTCGCCCGTGCGGACGCCCACCGAGAGCTGCGACCCGAGCCCGGCGAGCGGCCCGCGGAGGTTCCGCTCGACGTCGTAGTTGAGGGCCTTGAGCGGCGAGACGTAGAGGAGGCGCAGGCCCTCACCCGGTGTCTCGTTCAGTCGGTCGATGCCCTGGAGGAACGCAGCGAGCGTCTTCCCTGAGCCCGTCGGCGCCTGGACGAGAACGTGGGCGCCGGTGGCGATAGCCGGCCAGCCGAGCTCCTGCGCGGGTGTCGGGGCGGTGAACGCCCGCTCGAACCAGGCTCTCGTCGCGGGCGACAGCGAAGCGAGTGCGTCCACAGCTCGAGCGTAGACCCCAGCGAGCGGGTCGCGCCTACGGCTGACCGTACGGGGTCAGGCTGCCCACGGGTCGAGCCACGGCACGCCGGCACGCTCGAGGGTGACGATGCGCACGGCCGCGATAGGCTCGCGCCGGTGACCTACTCGATCGTCGCCTGGGATCCAGAGGGCGGGGAGCTCGGCGTCGCAGTCCAGTCGTGCGCGTTCAACACCGGCGCCGCGTGTGCGTGGGCGCTTCCGGGCATCGGCGTCGTCGCGACGCAGTCCTTCACCGAGCGGGGGTACGGGCCCAACGGGCTGGCGCTGATGCAGGGCGGGAAGGCGCCGCACGAGGCGCTCGACGAGCTCCTCGCCGAGGACGAGCTACGCGGCGTCCGGCAGGTGGCGTTCGTCGATCGCGAGGGCCGCACCGCCGCCCACACGGGAGCGGCGTGCATCCCGCACGCGGGAGACCTCCAGGGCGCAGGGTTCAGCGTGCAGGGGAACATGCTCCGCTCGGACGACGTCTGGCGCGGGATGGCCGAAGCCTTCACGTCCACGGCGGGATCGCTCGCGGAGCGGCTCCTCGCGGCTCTCGACGCGGCGGAAGCGGCGGGCGGCGATTTTCGCGGCAGGCAGGCGGCGGGGCTCGTCGTCGTCACGACCGAGGAGTCGGCGCCGTCATACGAGCGGGTCTTCGATCTGCGCGTCGACGACCATCTCGAGCCGCTCGCAGAGCTCCGCCGCCTCCACCGAATGGCTGCCGGATATCGGCGCCGCAACCGGATCGAAGCGGGCGCGGACGCCGAGGCGGAGGTCGACGCGGCGCGGGCCGCAGGCCTCCCGGAGCACGACGTGACAGCGGCCGAGGTGTTCGCGCACGCACGAAACGGCGACGTCGAGCGCGCGGCCGCGCTCGTTGCGGAGATCGTCGAAGCCGAGCCGCTCTGGCGCGCAGCCTTCGAGCGCTACGAGAAGCTCGACCTGCTTCCGAAAGGCGTCGTGGCCGGCAACCGGCGGTAGGATCGACACATGCCGGACGCACTCCACTTCACGGGAGATGCCGAGGCTGACGCGCTGATCGCACGCGCTCCGCTGGCGCTCCTGATCGGCTTCGCCCTGGACCAGCAGATCACCGTGCAGGCGGCATTCGCAGGCCCCCTCAAGCTCCAGCAGCGACTCGGGACGCTCGACGCAGCGACGATCGCCGCGACCGATCCCGCCGAGCTCGAGGCGCTGTTCCGGCGGCCGCCTGCGATCCATCGCTTCCCGGCTTCCATGGCGAAGCGCGTTCAGGACCTGTGCCAGCACGTCGCCGGTGAGTACGACGGTCATGCCGAACGTGTCTGGACGGAGGCTGGGGACGCCAAGGAGCTCGAGCGGCGCATTCGCGCGCTGCCGGGCTTCGGCGACATGAAGGTGAAGGCGCTCAGCGCCGTTCTCGCGAAGCGGTTCGGCGTCGGGGTTGCAGAGCCGCTTGCACCGAGCTACCCGACGCTCGGTGACGTCGATTCGGTCGAGGCGCTCGAGGCGTACCAGGCTGCAAAGCGGGCCCACAAGGCCGAGCTGCGGGCGCAGGCTGCCTCGTAACCCGCGTGCCGCGCTCGTCCGTTGAGCTGACGTCGCCGGCGATCACGCGACGCGTGCCGTTCGACACGCCACCGTTGCGGTGACCGGGGCGCCGCTCAGGGTCACGCGAACGCAGATTCTTGCGTTCCGACAGCAGGTCGGGGCGCTCGATCGGCGGCTGCCGCGCGGGCGACGCTCGTTGCAGCGCGCGGCGTGGGCCGGTCTTCAGGACAGCATGCCGAGAGCGGCGCTCCTGTCGATCCACGCGCGTGTCGAAGGGGCAACGCCGTCGTCCTGGGAGGACTCCTCCCTCGTACACGTGTGGGGACCGCGCTACAACGTGTACCTCGTCGCGGCGCGCGACCTCCCGGTGTTCACGCTCGCGAGGCTGCCCGACGGCGGCAGGACCCGCCGACGTGCGGAGGATCTGGCCGATCGCCTGCATGCCCTCCTCGGTGGGGCGCGCATGAGATACGACGACGCCGGGGAGGCGCTCGGGGTTCATGGCAATGCCCTCCGCTACGCGGCCCTCACCGGCACGCTCGCGATCCGCTGGGAAGGCGCGCGCCGACCCGTCGTGTGGACGGTGCCTCCGCCGGAGATCGATCGTGCGCAGGCGACGCTCGAGCTGGCGCGCCGCTTCGTGCACATCTTCGGTCCGGCGACGCCGAACGCGCTCGCCGAGTGGGCCGGGATCGCGGTCCGAACGGCCGCCTCGGCCTTCGACAATCTCGCATCCGAGCTCATACCCGTGCGGACGCCTGTGGGTGATGCCCGGATCCTCGGTCGGGACGAAGCCACCATCCGCGAGCCTCCAGCGTCCGCGGCGACCGCCCGACTCCTGCCCAGCGGGGACGCTTACACCCTGGGCATCACAAAAGAGGATCGCGCGCTCCTGGTGCCGGACGCCGGCCGGCGGCGCGAGCTGTGGACACCGCGCGTGTGGCCGGGAGCCGTCCTCGTCGAGGGAACGATCGTCGGCACATGGCGCCGCGCCCAGGCGAGGATGTCCATTCGGACCTGGCAACGCCTCTCGCGCGCGGCCCGCGAGGCGGTTGTCGCGGAGGCCGAGTCGTTGCCGCTTCCGAACAGGACGGGGATGGCCGTCGAATGGGACTGACGCGGTGGGATTTGCTTTCGGTGATGCATCGCAAGCGTCGACGCGACGTGCTGCACGCGTGAGCTCGTCGGTCGAGCTGACGACGCTCTTCGACGGCGGACAACCGGCGACACGCGTCGCTGCCGAGATCGCCGCATTCCTCACCGAGGCGCGAACCAGCCTCGACCTTGCGCTGTACGACGTCCGTCTCGAGACCGAGGCAGGAGCGCTCGTCCTCGTCTCGCTGCTCGCCGCGCACCAGCGAGGCGTCCGCGTGCGTCTCCTCTACAACGTCGCGCACCCCGGTCCGATCCCCGTGCCTCCGCCGCCCGAGACACGCCCGGAGGCGATCGAAGCGCTCCCCGTGGAGACGCGCGCGATCGCTGGCATCCCCGACCTGATGCACCACAAGTTCTGCGTCCGCGACGGCTCGGATGTGTGGACCGGCTCGATGAACTGGACCGAGGACTCCTGGACCCGCCAGGAGAACGTCGTCGTGCGCGTGCTCGGAGGCGAGCGGCTCGCATTCGCGTTCACGCTCGCGTTCGAGGAGCTGTGGGGGCGTGGAGCGGTGGAGGGCACAGGGCGGGTCGAGCCCCGTCCGGTGGCGCTCGGAGGCGAGCTCACGGTCCGCCCGTGGTTCACGCCCGGTCACGGCGACGCGCTCTCCCACCGGGTCGCGAAGCACATCGGACGGGCGCGAACGCGCATCCGGATCGCGTCGCCCGTGCTGACGGCCGGCCCGATCCTCGGCACGCTGGTGGAGGTCGTCAACGAGCGTCGCTGTCACGTCGCGGGCGTCCTCGACGACACCCAGTCCGACGACGTCTTCCGTCAGTGGGCCCGGAACGGAGTCAGCGCGTGGAAGATCCCGCTGCTCCACACGATCGTGACCGCGGGGGAGTTCGCCGGGAAGCCGTCGACGCCGTGGTCGCCGTCCGGCGTCCACGACTTCATGCACGCCAAGGTCGTCGTCTGCGACGACGTCTCGTTCGTCGGCTCCTTCAACTTCTCGCGGTCCGGTGAGCGAAACGCGGAGAACGTGCTCGAGCTCCACGATCCGGCGACGGCGGACGCGCTCGCGCGCTACGTCGACGCCGTGCGCAACCGCTACCCGCGCGCAACGCCCCCGGCCCGCGCGGCAGGCGTCGACCATATGACGGAGAATCCCGGCCCATGAGCACACAAGCCTCCACCAGCGGCCCGCTGGGCCATCCGCGCGGGATCGGGTTCGCGATCCTGATCGCGATCGTCACGCTCGGGATCTACACCTTCTACTGGGTCTTCAAGACGCAGGACGAGGTCAAGGAGCACTCCGGGATCGGCATCGGCGGCGTGATCGGGCTCGTCATCTACATCCTCCTCTCGCCGGTCACGTGGTTCCTCATTCCGTCCGAGGTCGGGAAGATGTTCAAAGCGGACGGCCGTGAGGCGCCGTTCACCGGCTGGACAGGCCTGTGGATCCTCCTTCCGATCGTCGGGATCTTCGTCTGGTTCATCAAGGTCCAGGGCGCGCTCAACCGCTACTGGGAGAGCAAGCAAGCCGCGACTCGGCTTCCCGACGCGAGCTGACCCAGCTTCGGAGCACGGTTCACTGGCACAAAGGCGTTCGCTCTTGGCACAAAGCCGTGACCCATTTGTCACAGGTTTCTCGATAGCGTGACATCAGGGCACCGGGGGTGCCCCTGGGGGTGGTTGTTCTGGGTGTCGTCGGGCTGGGAGGTGAGCGGGTTCGAGCGGCTGCACGTGGCGCGGGCTCGACTCCCAAGCGCCTGCGGCTAAGCGCCGTTGAGCCCGGGACGAAACGGCGTGCTCGTCAGCCCGCCCCGCGTCCTCGGCGGACAGCAGCCGCAGACCGTTACTTGCATTCGTGAAGTGACGTTGCTATACGTATTGAAGCGTTAGCCATCGCGAGCGGTCGAGGGATCTGGCCCGACGACGCCGCCGCAACCGGGGTCTCGACCCGTCAGGTGCGACATCCAGCCGCGAGCCGCCAACCCGGAGCGGCGAACGGGTAGATGGCAACCGCGCCGCGATCGCCACGGCGGTCGCACTCGTGGCCTCCGGGAACGGAGGCTCTCGGGCCTCCGGGGCGAGCGAGGGCCGGACGGCGACCGAGAGGAGCACGCGAGGATGGCAGGCACCGCACCGAGGCGTGGAGCCACCGCCGAGCCCCCCACGCTCGAGCTCGTACTGAAACGGAATGGGGTCGAGCGCCTCAAGCGCGAGAAGAGCCCGCTCGGCATGCTCGACGAGCTTCCCGCGCTGATCGCCGCCGGCTACGCGGACGTCCCGGAGGAGGACATCGTCCGCCTCAAATGGTGGGGCCTCTATCACGACAAGCCGAAGGTCGGGACCTTCATGTTGCGCATCAAGCTCCCCGCGGGTCGGCTGACTCCGGCGCAGCTGCAGGCCATCGGGCGCCTCTCGCTCGACCACGGCAGAGGTGAGGCGGAGCTCACCACACGGCAGAACGTCCAGCTGCACTACCTGCGCCTCGCCGAGCTTCCGGACGTCTTCGAGAAGCTGCACGCGTCCGGGCTGACGAGCCTCGGCGGCTGCGGCGACGCGGTGCGCGCGATCACCGGCTGCCCCGTCGCCGGGATCGCTCACGACGAGCTGTTCGACGCCACGCCCGTCGTGGAGGAAGCGCATGCCTTCTTCACCGGTCATCCGGATTACGTCGACCTTCCCCGCAAGCACAAGATCGCAATCGGCGCGTGCGCCGACCGATGCTTCGCGCCGGAGATCAACTGCATCTCGCTCGTCGGCGTCCTCCGCGACGGCGAGCCGGGCTTCGGCGTGCTCGTCGGCGGCGGCCTCTCCTCCGTTCCCCGCATCGCGCGGGACCTCGGGGTCTTCGTCAGGCCCGACGAAGCGATCCCCGTGCTGCGCGCGCTTCTCGACGCGTGGCGCGAAGACCTCCGCTACCGCGTCTCACGGGTCAAGTCGCGCATGAAGTTCATGGTCGACGACATCGGGCCCGAAGGCATGCGCGCCGAGGTCGAGAAGCGGCTCGGCTATTCGCTGCCCGACTTCCCGCTCCCGCCCCTCGACGGCCAGTTCGCCGACCACGTCGGCATCCAGCCGCAGAAGCAGGACGGGCTGACGGCGATCGGGATTCCCGTGCACCTCGGCCTCGTCACGGGCGAGCAGCTGCTCGCGCTCGGCGAGCTTCTCGACAGCTTCGGCGGCGAGGCGCGCGTCACGCGTCAGCAGAACCTCGTGCTCGCGAACGTCCCGAACGCGGCGGTCGACCAGACCGTCGCACGCCTCGCCGAGCTCGGCCTGCCGCTCGACACGAACCCGATCCGCGGCGGCTCGATCGCGTGCACGGGCGAGCCGCACTGCAACTTCTCCGTCACCGAGACGAAGACCCGTCTCGGCGCGCTCGTCGACACGCTCGAAGAGCGCTTCGGCGACGACGTCGCGCCGCTCCGGCTGCACCTCGACGGTTGCCCACATGCCTGCGCGCAGCACTGGGTCGGCGACCTCGGCTTCCAGGGGACGACCGCCCGCGACGAGGAGGGCAAGCGTCAGCAGGCCTACGACGTGTACCTCCGCGGCGCACTTGGCCCGCGGGCCGCAATCGGCCGCCCCGTCTTCCGACGGATCCCGACGCAGGAGCTCGACGAGCTCGTGGCGGGACTCGTGGCCGGCTGGCTGGAGCAGCGTCGGGACGGCGAGGACTTCCGGTCGTTCTGCGACCGGGTCGACGACGAGGAGCTGGGCGTGCTCGCGGGCCACGAGCCGGCGAAGGCCCGCGTCAGAGAGGAGGCGGCGTGAGCAGCACCGAGCTGTTGGACGACCTCGAGGCCGGCGAGCTGTCGGTCGAGTTCGAGGGGCAGGAGCCGTGGGAGGTCCTGGAGTGGGCACTCGACCGCTTCGGCGAGGGGCTCGCGTTGTCGACCGCCTTCCAGGAGGGCGACGTCGCGCTGATCGACATGGCGTACGGCCTCGATCCGTCGGTGCGCGTCTTCTCGATCGACACGGGCCGCCTCCCGCAGGAGACGTTCGACCTGATCGAGCAGCTGCGCGAGCGCTACCCGGGGCTGCGCCTGGAGCTTCTCTCGCCGGAGGCCGAGCAGGTTCAGCGCCTGGTCGACCGCAACGGGCCGAACCTCTTCCGCCAGTCGGTGGAGCTGCGCCTCCTGTGCTGCAACGTTCGAAAGGTGCAGCCGCTCAACCGCGCGCTCGCCGGCCTCGACGCGTGGGTCACGGGCCTCCGCCGCGACCAGTGGGCATCGCGCTCCGACATCCGCAAGGTCGAGATCGATCACGACCACGACGCGATCGTGAAGCTCAATCCGCTCGCCGAGTGGACCGAGGGCGAGGTGTGGGACTACCTCCGGGAGAACGACGTGCCGGTGCATCCGCTGTACGAGCGCGGCTACACGTCGATCGGCTGCGCACCATGCACGCGCGCGATCGCACCGGGCGAGCCGACGCGAGCGGGGCGCTGGTGGTGGGAGTCCAACGCGCCGAAGGAGTGCGGGATGCACTGCGCGATCGAGACGGGCGGCTTCGAGCACGAGCTGCACGCGATTCTCGGCGACGAGGCGCACGCGTGAGTGCCGTCGCGTTGCGCGGCGAGGAGCGCGAGGTCGCGCTCGCGGAGGTCGACGCCGTGCGCGCGGCGGTGCAGGACGCCGACTACCGCGAGCGGCTCGACGCGCTCCGCGAGTCGATCGAGGACGATGGGACGGTCGACCCCGGCGAGGTCGCCGAGCTCGAGCGGCTCGTGACGATCGCGCTGCAGTCCGGTCGGATCCGGGCGCTGTACGGCCCCGGCGGAGAGCAGGCGCTGCTCCGCCTGTATCGCAAGCTCCCCGGCGGCGTCGAGCTCACGCAGAGCGCCACGGCGGTCGGCGAAGCGCTGTCCGGGCTCCAGGGACGAACGCTGGAGAACGTCTCGGTGTCCGCGGTAGGACCCGGTGCGTTCAGCCTCACCGTGACCGCCGGCGGCGTCCAGCTGAAGGTGCACCTCGACCGCCAGGGCGCGCGACTGGCGAGCGTCGAGGCATGAGCGTGGCCGAGAAGCGCTACTACATGGCCTGCCTCGACCTCGAGGGACGGGACGTGCTTGTCGTCGGCGGCGGGCCGGTCGCCGTGGAGAAGGTCGAAGGGCTGCGGACGTGCGGCGCGCGCGTGACCGTGGTCGCGCCCGAGATCGCGGCCGAGCTCGAGCGGCTCGACGTGAATCTCGTTCGCCGCGCGTATCGCACCGACGATCTCGACCGCCGCTTTCTCGTCGTCGCCGCCACGTCCACGACCTCCGTCAACACGCGCGTGTTCGCCGACGCCGAGGCTCGGGGACTCCTCTGCAACGTCGTCGACGTGCCCGAGCTCTGCAGCTTCATCCTTCCGGCCGTCCACCGGGTCGACCCGATCGCCGTCGCGATCTCCACCGGCGGCGCCTCACCAGCCCTCGCGCAACGGTTACGGGACGACATCGCCCGGGTCGTACGGCCCGAGCACGCGACGCTCGCCCGCCGGCTGCGCGACCTGCGCCCGTGGGCGAAACAGCGCTTCTTGACCTACGAAGAGCGGCGCGACTACTTCCAGCAGCTCGTCGACACGGAGCTCCGTTGAGCGTCGCCCTCGTCGGCGCCGGCCCGGGCGACCCCGGGCTGATCACTGTCCGCGCGCTCGAACGGCTACGCGACTGCGATGCCGTCGTCTATGACCGGCTCGTCTCGGAGGAGCTCGTCGACGAGGCGCCCGCCGATGCCCTGCGCATCTGCCGCGACGGGCTCGGGCAGACCGAGGTCGACCGGCTGCTCGTCGAGCTCGGTCGCGAGCTCGACGTCGTGCGGCTGAAGGGCGGCGACCCGTTCGTGTTCGGCCGTGGTAGCGAGGAGGTCGAGGTGCTGAGAGCAGCTGGAATCGACTGTGAGGTCATCCCGGGCGTGTCGTCGCTGGCTGCCGTGCCCGGCGCCGCGTGGATTCCGGTGACGCACCGCGGCCTCTCGGACCGCGTGACGATCGCGACCGCACACGCCGCCGACGGCTCCTCGCCCGACTACGCAAGCCTCGCGGCAGCCGAAGGGACGCTCGTCCTCTTCATGGGCCTCGCCCGGCTCTCCGAGCTCGCCGACGGCCTGATAGCCGCCGGCCTCGGGCCGGACACGCCGGCTGCGGTGGTGTCCCGCGGCACCCTGCCCGACCAGGAGGTCGTCACGGCGCCGCTCGCGGCCCTCGCCGAGCGCGCCGCCGAGCTGCCAGGCCCAGCGCTCGTCATCGTCGGCGACGTCGTCGCTCTGGCCGCGTCACTTGCGCCCACGGTCGTCCTGAGCGCGTAGAACTGAGCGATGGCGGTTCAGGCCTCCGCGGACGAGCGGCTTCGTGCCGACGTCCACCTCCTCGGCGACCTCCTCGGCCAGGTTCTTGTGGAGCAGCACGGAGAAAGCTTCCTCGCTCTGGAGGAGCGGATCCGTGGCCTTGCCCGCGACGCGCGTGACGGCGGCGACCACGCGGAGCTCGAGGCGACGGTGGCGACGCTCGACGTGGCGGAGCAGGCACGCGTGCTGGCGGCGTTCTCGCTCTTCTTCCAGCTCGCGAACATCGCGGAGCAGCATCACCGCGTCCGCCGGCTCCGCGACTACGAGCGGGAAGGAACCGTCGCGCGGGAGTCGATCGCGGAGGCGGTCGAGCAGCTGAAGGCCGAGGGCCTTCGCGACGACCAGCTCGCGGCCGTTGCCCGCAGCCTCCACGTCGAGCCCGTGCTCACCGCGCACCCGACCGAGGCGACGCGGCGCACCGTACTCGCGGCACACCAGCGAATCGCCCGGCGGCTTCGTGCGCTCGACGACCCGTGGCTGACGCCGCTCCGGCGCGAGCGCGTCCTGGCCGGGCTACACGCGGAGATCACGGCGCTCTGGCAGACCGATCCGGTCAGGTCGACCCGCCCGCGCGTCGTGGACGAGATCCGGTCGGGCCTGTGGTTCTTCGAGACGTCGCTCTGGCAGGCCGTACCCGCCGTCGTGCGAGCCCTGCGACACGCCGTCCCGGGCGCGCCGGCGCCGCTCCGCTTCGGCTCCTGGATCGGCGGCGACATGGACGGAAACCCGAACACGGGGGCCGAGACCGTGCGCGAGGCTGCGGAACGGGCGCGCGGGCTCGCACGCGACCTCGTGAGGCGGGACGTCCGCGCGCTTGCCGTCGCCTGGGGGATGTCCTCGACGGTCGCGGGCCCCGTGCCGGAGCTCGACGCTGAGGCGGACGAGCCGTACCGCGCCTTTCTCACACGCGTCTGGGAGCGGCTCGGCGACGACGACTACGCCACCGGCACCGATGTCGCCGTGGACCTCGAGCGGATCGACACGGCTCTCCGCGCGCACCGTGCGGCCGCTATCGCCGACGGGGCGCTCGCCGACCTGCGGGCGCGGATCGACGTGTTCGGGCTGCACCTCGCCTCGCTCGACCTGCGCGCCCACGTTTCCGAGGTCCGGACCGGCGCTCCGCGCCTGGTAGCTGCGCTCGAGGCTGCGGCGTCGGTCCAGCGACGCTACGGGGAGCGCGCGATCGGCAGGCTCGTCCTCTCGATGACCTCCTCCGCCGAGGACGTGCTCGCGGCCGAGCGGCTCGTCGCCGATGCCGGCTGCCGCGTCGACGTCGTGCCGCTGCTCGAGACGATCGACGATCTCCGCGCTGCGCCCACGCTCGTCCGAGAGCTCCTCGATCGGCGCCCGCGTGACGCGCTGGAGGTGATGGTCGGCTACTCGGACTCGGGGAAGGACGGCGGCGCGCTGGCGGCGCAATGGGAGATCCACACCGCGCAGGAGGCGCTTGTCGCACTCGCCGGCGACCGGGCCGTCGAGCTGACGTTCTTCCACGGCCGCGGCGGCAGCACCGGGCGCGGCGGCGGCCCGACGCACGCGTCGATCCTCGCGCAGCCGGCCGGAGCGGTCGCGGGCCGGCTTCGGCTCACAGAGCAGGGTGAGACGATCTCCTTCAAGTACGGCCTGCACGGGTTGGCCGAGCGGAATCTCGAAGCCGCCGTGGCCGCGACGCTGCTGACCGCCGCTCCCGGGACGTCACGGCAGGCGGCGCCGGACGGCGATGCGCGCGAGCTCATGTCGTCGATGGCGGCGGCGTCGAGAGACGCGTATCGCGCGCTCGTCTGGGAGGACGAGGAACTGCCCGCGTTCTTCCGCTCCTTCACACCGGTCGACGAGCTCGCGCTGCTCGAGATCGGCTCGCGTCCTGCGTCGCGGACGGACGCGTCGGGCCGCGGCGAGCTCGCTGCGCTGCGCGCCATCCCCTGGGTCTTCGCCTGGACGCAGACGCGCTGCCTGCTGCCGGCGTGGTACGGGTGCGGGACCGCCCTCACGGCGAGCGCAGCGAACGGGTACCTCCGTGACCTCCGCCGGTGGTATCGCGACTGGCCGTTCTTCAGGACGTTCGTCGAGAACCTCGAGATGGCGCTTGCGAAGTCCTCGATCGAGATCGCCCGCGGCTACCTGCGCCTCGTCCCGGCGACGCCGGCGCGGGGCCGGCTGTGGGATCTGATCGAGGACGAGCACGCACGCACCGTCGATTCGGTGCTCCAGATCGTCGAGTCGCAAGAGTTGCTCGACCACCACCCCGTCCTCCAACGCTCGATCCGCTTGCGCAATCCGTACGTCGACCCGATGAACGCCATCCAGGTGGAGCTTCTCGCCGCCCACCGCGCCGGTGACGAGACCGCGACGCGGCCGCTCCTCCGCTCGATCGCCGGGATCGCGGCGGCGCTCCGCAACACCGGATAGAACAGGACCGATGGAGCTCCGCCGGATCGATTCGCTCCCGCCCTACGTCTTCGCGACGATCCGCGACCTGACGCTCGAGCTGCGGCGCGCCGGCGAGGACGTCGTCGACCTGGGGTTCGGCAACCCGGACCTTCCCTCTCCCGATGTCGCGGTCGCGAAGCTGCAGGAGGCTGCCGCCAAGCCGCACAACCATCGCTACTCGGCCTCGCGCGGCATCCCGAAGCTGCGGCTCGCGTGCGCCGACCTGTACCGGCGCCGCTTCGGCGTCGAGCTCGACCCCGAGACACAGATCGTCACGACGATGGGCGCGAAGGAGGGCTTCGTGCACCTCATGTGGGTGCTCCTCGAGCCCGGTGACGCGGCGATCGTCCCGGCGCCGAGCTACCCGATCCACATCCACGGGCCGATGCTCGCGGGCGCGAGCGTCTTCCAGGTCCCGATGGGTCCGGACGAGGACCTGTTCGCCAACCTCGAGGAGGCCTGGGAGCGGGCGCAGCCGAGGCCGCGGGTGATCGTCCTCTCGTTCCCGCACAACCCGACGACCGCGACGGTCGACCTCGAAGTGATGGAGCGCGTCGTCGCCCTGGCGCGGCAGCACGACGTCGTCGTCGTGCACGACTTCGCGTATGCCGATCTCGCCTTCGACGGATACGAGCCGCCCTCGATCCTGCAGGTGCCCGGCGCATCCGACGTCGCCGTCGAGCTCTACACGCTCACCAAGTCGTTCTCGATGGCCGGCTGGCGGGTGGGATTCCTCTGTGGAAACGCGAGGCTGGTCGGCGCCCTCGGCCGGCTCAAGTCCTGGCTCGACTATGGCACGTTTCAGCCGATCCAGATCGCTGCGATCACGGCGCTGAACGAGGCGCCGGAGACGCCGCGGGAGGTCACCGAGATCTACCGGTCGCGGCGCGACGTGCTGTGCGACGGCCTCGCCCGCGTCGGCTGGGAGGTCCCGCGACCGCGGGCGACGATGTTCGCCTGGGCGCGCATCCCGGAGCAGTTCGCGGAGCTCGGCTCGCTCGGCTTCGCCGAGCTCCTCGCCCGGGAGGGTCGCGTCGCGGTCTCGCCCGGTGTCGGGTTCGGGCCCGGCGGCGAGGGCTTTGTCCGCTTCGCGCTCGTCGAGAACGAGCACCGGATCCGCCAGGCCGTGCGCGGGGTCGGCCGCGTGCTGGCCACGAGCGGGATCCGAGCCGACGTCGGCCGACGCGGGTAGCGAGGCCCTAGGCGACGCCGGCGAGCAGGAAGGCGCGGCTCTCCTTGAGCATCTCGCGGGCGATCACGAGCCGCTGCACCTCCTGGGTGCCCTCGTAGATCTGCGTGATCTTCGCGTCGCGCATGAACCGCTCGACCGGGTATTCCTTGACATAGCCGTAGCCGCCGAGAATCTGGACGGCCTCGGTCGTGACCTCCATCGCAACGTCGCCACACATCAGCTTCGCCATCGCGGAGGCCTTGGTGAGCTCGCTCTCGGGGACACCTGCGTCGGCCATCTGCCCGAAGCGGTAGAGGAGCCCCCGCGCCGCCTCGGTCTGCGTCTCCATGTCGGCGAGCTTCGCCGCGATCAGCTGATGCTGCGCGATCGGCTTGCCCATCGTCTCGCGTGTCCGGGCGTACTCGAGCGCGTAGTCGGTTGCGCCCTGTGCGATGCCGAGCGCCTGCGCCGCCACACCGGGCCGCGAGCGGTCGAGGATGCGCATCGCGAGCTTGAATCCCGTGCCCTCCTGGCCAAGCCGGTTCGCCTCCGGGATCCGGCAATCGTCGAAGACGAGCTCCCCCGTCGTCGACCCGGCGATCCCCATCTTCTCCTCGAGCCTCGACACCTCGAAGCCGGGCGTTCCCTCTTCGACGAGGAAGGCAGAGATCCCGTCGTGCCCCGCGTCGGAGTCCGTCTTCGCGAACACGGTGTAAAGGCCCGCCACGCCCGCGTTCGTGATGAACCGCTTCGAGCCGTCCAGCACGTACTCGCCGTCGTCGCGTCGCGCCGTCGTTCGCATGGCGGCCGAGTCCGACCCGGAGCCGGCCTCGGTGAGCGCGTACGCCCCGAGCACCTCGCCGGACGCGAGCCGTGGCAGCCACGCCGCGCGCTGCTCGTCCGTGCCGCCGAGCTTCAGCCCGAGCGAGCCGAGCTCCTGGACTGCGAGGATCAGCCCGCTCGTCGCGCAGACCTTCGAGACCTCCTCGATCGCGACGAGCGCCAGCAGCGTGCCGGTGCCGGTGCCGCCGTGCTCCTCGTCGAAGAGGAGGCCGAAGATCCCCTGGTCGCGGAACAGCTCGACGACGTCCCACGGGAACTCGTGCGAGGCGTCGATCTCCGCCGCGCGCGGCGCGATGCGCTCGCGCGCGAGCGTGCGCACGTGGTCGCGCAGCTCGCGCTGCTCGTCGCTCAGGACGTCCCAGGGCACGGCCGCAGTGTACGGCGAGCGTTTCCGCTCAGCTCGCGCGCAGCTCGGCAGGCACGAACTTCGTGACCTCGACGATCTCGTCCGCGGGCACGTTCGCTCGGCGCGCGGCTTCGAAGATCGCGTCGGGCGACGGCGCCTCGTACAGGCAGTACGTCCGCAGCTTGTCGGCTGAGATGAACGAGAAAAGCCAGCTGACACCCTCGTCGCCGTTGATGTCGTCGATCAGCCGGACGTCGTCGCTCGTCAACTCGAGGCGGTCGGCGAAAGTGCGCTCGATGACGTAGAGAGGCATTCGCGGATGGTACTCCTCTCAGTCCGGCACGAGACCGCGCCGCATGGCATAGCCGGCTGCCTCGGTGCGATTCGTGCAGCTGGTCTTTCGGAGGATGGAGCGGATGTGGTTCGCGGCGGTGTGCTCGCTGATGTGCAGCGCGCGCCCTATCTCTCGGTTCGACGAGCCACGCGCGAGCTCGACGAGGATCTCGAGCTCTCGACCCGTGAGCCCGTCCGGGAGCGCGCTGGGCGTGGCGTCGTCGGCGCCGAGCTCCGCAGCGCGGCGGGCGAGGTCGGGGAGACCGATTGCCCGGGCGAGGCCGTGCGCGACTCCGAGCTGCGCCCGCGCCTGTGAGCGGTCGGTGCCGACGTCCCGCGCGAGCAGCATGCGCGCGTACCCGTAGGCGGTGTGTGCGAGCCACGTGCGCGCGCCG
The DNA here is from genome assembly GCA_963810295.1 of uncultured Actinomycetes bacterium. Lineage (GTDB taxonomy): Bacteria > Actinomycetota > Thermoleophilia > Gaiellales > Gaiellaceae > Gaiella. The sequence goes on along the minus strand of CAWEMW010000013.1, from coordinate 36,414 downwards.
AGCCTCGTGTTGAGCGCGAGCGCCGACTCGTAGTGCGACTCGGCGAGATCCCAGTCGCCCAGCAGCGCGGCCATCGAGCCGAGGTAGCGATCCATCGAGCCGTAGCAGGCGACGAGATGCCCGACCATCACGTTCGTGCCCGCGTGCGCGGCGAGCTCCGGGTAGAGCGCCTCTGCCGCGTCCACGTCGCCGAGCGTCGTGCACGCGTCCGCGAGGTAGACGAGGGAGGCGATCCAGAGCGACGTCCGGAGCGACCCCACGCCGTCGTCGAGGATCGCCCGGAGGCGCCAGCGCGCCTCGTCCTCCATCCCGAGCTCGGCCAACATCGCGACGAGCCCGGGGCGCCATGCGTCGTCGAGCGCGCCGTCGTCGAGCAGGCGTACAAACGGCGCGAGCTCTCCAACGCGGCCCTGCTCGCGCCTGATCGAGAACATCTGGATCCCGTAGGTGCCGGACGCGTCGCGACCCGTGAGCAGCCTCCCCCACTCGTAGGAGCGCAGTGCCGCGGCCTCCGCCGCGGCCAGATCGCCGTCGCAGAGCGCGAGAGCGGCGGCGTAGTGCTCGGCGACGTGGTGCAGGAACGGCTGACTCAGCTGCCGTGTGATCGCGAAGGCCTGGGCGAGCGCATCGCGGGCGGCATCGTGGTCGCACAGCACGACGTACGTCGGCACGAGCCATGCGGCCGCGTCACCCCGGACCTCCATGTCGCCCAGCTCCTCGCTCAGCTGCCGCGCCTCGAGCAACATCTGCAGGACGTCGTCGGTCGTGCTGACGCCGCGAGACCAGTAGGCGCCGGCGAGCGTCGCGGCGAGGCTGTGCCCGTCGCCCCGGCGGCGCGACATCGCGATCGACTCGTCGCGCGCGAGTGCGGCGCGCTCCCGGTCACCCCGCAGGTCCAGCGCACGCGCCAGGCCCCCGAGGACGCGGGCGCGCAGCTCGGAGTCGCTCTCCCCGAGCGCCGTTGCGGCCTCCTCGAGCAGGTCGACTGCGCCCGCGTCGTGAATAGCCGGACGCCAGCACGTCTCCTCGAACCCGATCGCCGCGCGTGCGAGGAGCTCGTGGTCGCCGAGCGAGCGGGCCAGCATTGCGGTCTCGGTGAACGCGCTGAGCGCCTCCTCGGCCCGCCCGGCGCGATGGCTCGACTCGCCGAGCCGCAGCATCACCGACGCGCGGTCGCGCGCCTCCGGAAGGCCGAGCTGGAGCGCCGTCCCGAAGCGCTCCGCCGCCTCGTCGTACGCCAGCGCGCCGGCGGCCGACTCGGCCGCGAGCACGTTGTAGTCGACGGCCCGCTCGACGCCGCCGACGGGGACCGCGGCCGCGAAGTGATAGGCGAGCGCCGCAAGCGCCGCGCGGCTGTCGGCCTGCGAACGACGATGCTCGAGCGCCTCGCCCACTCGTAGGTGGAGCTCGGCCTTCCGTGCACTCGAGAGGCGGTCGGCGATCGCGCGGCGGACGAGCTCGTGTGCGAACCGGTACGCAAGGCCGAGCCCGGGCTCCTCGACGACAAGCCCACTGCGGAGCAACTCGTCGATCGCGTCGAGCAGCGCTGCCTCGCTGATGACAGCGGCGTGCCGCAGCGTGTCGAGCTCGAACTCCGCTCCCGCGACCGCCGCCAGCTCGAGCAGCCCGTTCGCGTCCGGTGAAAGGCGCGCGATCCGCTGGCTCACCACCTCGCGGACCGTCGTCGGCGCCTGCAGTCCGTCGGTGGGACGAGCAAGACGGGCGCTCATCGGCCCGACTTCGATCGCCCCCGATTCGACCAACCCCCGCCAGAGCTCGTTGACGAGGAACGCGTTCCCGCCCGTGAGCTCGGCGATCGCGGTGCGAAGATCGCCGGCGGCCTCGACGCCGGTCGTCAACTGCACGAACTCCGCGATCTCGTCCTCCGAAAGGCCGCCCAGGTGGACGCGGACGACGCCCTCCGAGCGGTAGACGTCGACGAGCGCGTCCGACACCGCGACGGGCATGTCCGCCTCCACGTCCCGGAACGTGGCCACGAGCAGCATGCGCGCCTCCGCACCGGAGCGCACGAGATGGCGCATCAGCTGGAGCGTCGACGCGTCGGCCCAGTGAACGTCCTCGAGGACGAGCAGCAGCGGCGTCGCGGTGCTGACGCCGACGAGGAGGTCCGTGACGGCCGTGTGCAAGCGGTGACGCTCGGCGTCCGCGTCCGCCGTGGAGCGCGGCAGGTCGCCGACCCGCTCGCGCAGACCGGGCAGAAGCCGCGCCAGCTCACCGCCGCCCGCACCGAGATGCCGGCGCAGGGTCTCTGGCTCGGTGTGCGCGACGAGGTGCTCGAGCGCCGGCACGAACGGCCCGTAGGGAGACCCGACGACGCCGTCGCAATCGCCGTAGAGGACGGTTGCCTCTGCCGCGACCGCGTGAGCGAGCTCGCGCACGAGCCGGCTCTTGCCCGACCCGGCCTCACCGGCGACGAGAGCTGCGCGACGACCCTCGGCGGCCGTGCGCGGCAACAGGGCCCGCAGAGCGGCGAGCTCGCGCGCCCGCCCCGCGAACGCATATGCAGGCGACAGCCGTAGCGGGCCCGGGAGTGGTGTCGCGACGCTCATCTGATCAGATTTGATCATGACGCATCGCGGGGCCGCCCGGAAAGTCGGTCAACACCGGTCATGACAGACGCGGCGCGACTTCCTACCCTCCCGCAGACCACGACGGTTCAGGAGGAATGCGCATGAGCATGACCGTTTCCGCGCTCGAGAGCGCGCGCGAAGAGCTCGCGTCGTTCGGCGAGCAGCTGATCGGCCCGGAAGACGCCCGCTACGACGAAGCGCGGGCGCTCTTCAACGCCATGATCGACAAGCGACCCGCGGTGATCGCGCGGTGCGAGACCGCGGCCGACGTCGCGGCGACGATTCGCTTCGCCCGCGACCACGACCTGCCGCTCGCCGTGCGCGGCGGCGGGCACAACTGGGGAGGGCTCGCGAGCTCCGACGACGGCGTCGTCATCGACCTGTCCCCGATGAAGTCGGTCATCGTCGATCCCGCGACGAAGACCGTGCGCGTCGGCGGCGGTTGCGTGTGGAGCGAGGTCGACGCGGCGACGCAGCCGCACAATCTCGCCGTGCCGACGGGGATCATCTCGTCCACGGGCGTCGCAGGCCTCACGCTCGGCGGGGGGCACGGCCACCTCTCACGACGGCGCGGGCTGACGATCGACAACCTGCTCTCGGCGAAGATGGTGCTCGCCGACGGCTCGCAGGTAACGGCGAGCGCCGACGAGAACCCCGATCTGTTTTGGGCGATCCGCGGCGGCGGAGGCAACTTCGGCGTCGTTACCGAGTTCACATTCCAGGCGCACCCGCTCGAGACGATCGTCGGCGGGCCGACGTTCTGGGCGCTCGAGGACTCGGACGAGCTGCTCAAGGCCTACCGCGAGTGGCTCCCGTCAGCGCCGCGCAACGTGTCGGGATTCTTCAATTGGCACACGATCCCGCCGGCGGAGCCGTTCCCGGAGGAGATCCACATGCGGCTCGTGTGCGGGATCGTCTGGTGCATCGACGCCTCGGACGACGAAGCCGAAAAGGCGATGGCGCCGTTCCTCTCCATCGCCGAGCCATTGATGCACGGAGTCGGCAGGATGCCGATCGCCGCGCTCAACAGCGCCTTCGACGGGCTCTACCACCCGGGAGACCAGTGGTACGCGCGTGCCGACTTCGTGCGCGAGGTACCCGACGAGGCGGTGGAGCGGAACCGGGAATGGAACGCGAAGATGCCGACGTTCAAGTCGGGCTCGCACCTCTACCCGATCGACGGAGCGGTGCACGACGTTGCGCCGGAGGACACCGCCTTCAGTTTCCGCGACGCGACCTGGTCGCAGGTGTTCGTCGGCGTGGACGGCGACCCGGCGCAGGCGCAGGCGCTCAAGGACTGGACGATCGGGTACTGGGAGGCGCTGCACCCCTACGCAGCGGGCGGCGCCTACGTCAACTTCATGATGGACGAGGGCCAGGCACGGGTGAAGGCGACGTACGGCCCGAACTACGCCCGGCTCTCACAGGTGAAGGCTGCGGTCGACCCGGACAACGTGTTCCGGCTCACCCAGAACATCCTGCCGGCCGCTGCCTGAGCTCGGGGGGAGCACGAGGGCGGGCTCCGCGAGGAGCCCGCCCTCCCACGTGTCGCGCTGGCGTAAGGAACCGCCGCTGCGGGGGTTCTCCTGTTGACGCGGCGGCATCGGCCGCCCTCGACGAAGGAGACCGAGATGACCGCTTCCACCCGCATCGGCGCCGTTGCCCTCGCAATATCGGTCGCTGCTCTCTCGACCGCCGGCACCGCGGCCGCGGCCGGTGGGTTCCACGGGCGCGGGATCGACATCGCGCGGGTGGACGGCGAGATCGTGCCGGCCGGCAGCTTCGACGTCGCGTGGCCGTGCAAGGGCCTCGGGTGCGGGCGGGCTGCACTGCGGCCGCGTCTCTCCACACCGCGCTGACGGTCGGCGTAAGGAAACCGCAATTCACGGGTTCTCCGCTCAGAACGGCGGCACGGAGCCGCCGCAGACGCAAGGAGACGAGATGTACCGGAGCCCTCGAATCACCAAAAGCCTCGTCGCGACCACCGCCGCAGTGCTCGTGCTGGCCGGCGGCGCGACCGCGGGAGGTCCCGTCGCCGGGGGGACGACGCTGATCACCGACGCCGGCTGCTCCGTCCAGTGCATCACGAAGGCGCTCGTCACGTCGACCGCCTCCTCGGCCGAGGTCGAGGTAATCACCTCGGTCGCGGCATCCGTCACGGTTCAGGTCGCGAAGCTCGGCGCAACGCCGGGGCTCACGTCGGGACAGACGCCGCACGTGACGGTCCCGCCGTTCGTCACGAGCCGGATGGTCCTCCTGCCGGGGCTCGAGCCGGAAACGACCTACCGGATCGTCGTCACGGCCAGGGACATCAAGGGCCGCGTCGCAACACGCAGCGGCACGTTCGAGACACGGCCGGTGAAGGTGTCCGTCGAAACGCCCCAGCCGAACCTTTCCGCAGGGCTCGGCTGCCAGGCAGCGTGCATCGAGAAGGCGCTGCTGACCAACGACGGCACGGTCCCCGGGCGCGTGCACTTCGAGATGCGCACCGCGGTTCCGGCGACGATGTCGCTGAGCCTCGTCGTGAAGACGATCTCCGGGAAGACGCTCCACTTCTTCCAGCACGTGACGGGGAGCAAGAAGACCGAGCACACCGCGACCTTCGACCGTCTGCTCACGGGCGCGACCTACCACGTCACTGCCAAGGCCACGGACGCCGAGGGCCGGACGCGAGTCGAGGAGGGCACGTTCCGCACCCGCAGCGCAGTCGCGGTCGTCACCTTCCACAAGATCACGGTGATCAACGACGCCGACAAGGGCTCGAACGCCGGCGAGATCTCGTTCGACTACCGGGCCGGTGACGACACCGTCGGCGGACACGGGTTCCATCGGATCGACTCGGGCGAGACCGTGGCGGCGCGGGCGTACGGGGCAGGTCGCCCGGGCGTGATGATCACGCAGTCGATCGACCGTCAGCGAACGCTCGCGCTCGAGGTCGGCGCCAACGAGTGCGACACGATCCTGAAGAACTGCGTCACCGAGTCCGGGACGTGGGGCAATTTCGATGCGCTCGCCAAGCTCGAGCTCGACCTCCGAGACGCCATGAGCGTCGGAGCGCTCCCGCTCGGCCAGGGCACGGGTCTCCCGGGTGGCCACGATGCCTACCCGGTCTGGGAGACCACCGACGACTACCTGAAGTTCCGGGTCTACGCGACCGTGGACGTCCGCCTTTCCTGATCAGTGACCGCGAGGCGCCCCGCGGAGGGTGGGGCGCCTCGCACTCGAGGTGAACATGAACCAGGACACCGACATCACACTCCTCTCTGTCGACGACGTGTGGCTCCGCGAGTGGGCCGCCGAGGGCATCGCCGGCCTCGAGCGGCTCCTCGCCGCGCACGCGGCGTTCGACGAGTTCCTCCAAACACGTCACGATTCACACGATGGCGATCGCACCGACCAGGACTGACGCCGCCCTCGTGCGGCGACTCCAGGGTCGCGACCACGCGGCCTGGGCGGAGCTCTACGCCGAGTACCAGCCGCGGCTTCGCGCATTCGGCTACCGCCTGACGGGCAACACCCACGACGCCGACGACCTCGCTCAGGAGACGTTCGTGCGGGCGCTTCCAGCGCTCGACCGCCTCGACCCGGACACCGTCGACCTCACCGCGTACCTCTTCGCGACGACGAAGAACCTCTTCTTGAAGCAGGTCGAGCGGGCGAAGCGCGCCGAGCCGACGGCGGAGGTGCCCGAGCCGGACATCCCCGCCGCGATCGAGGACGATCCCGAGCGGAGCGCCCTCCTGCACCGCCAGCAGGAGGAGGTGCGGATCGCCAACGGGCGGCTCGACCCGCGTCAGCGGCTGGTGCTCGCCCTCTGCGAGCTCGAAGACCGCTCGTATGCCGAGATCGGCGAGCTCGTCGGTCTCAACGAGAACGCCGTCGCACAGCTCGTCTTCCGCGCGCGCGAGCGGCTCCGCACCGAGCTGCGGCTCGTGCAGGTCGACCCCGAATCGCTGCCCGAGGAGTGCCGCTCGTTCCTGCCGCTCCTCGCGCAGCACCTCGACGGGAAGCTTCGGGGGCCGAAGCTCGAGACGACGCTCGCGCACCTCGAAGGCTGCGAACGCTGTCGGGCGGCGCTCACGGACATGCGCGAGGCGAAGCGCCGCTACCGCGCCCTGCTCCTGCCGCCGCTCGGCATGCCCGTCGAGGAGGCGCGGGCGGCCGTCGAGCGCGACCTCGAGCGGGTCGGCTACTGGAGCGGCGCGGGGCGGCGCGGCTTGCTGACTCGGCGGCCGCGTGGCATCGCCGCGGCGGTCGCGGTCGTCGCAGCGGCTCTCCTCACCCTGGCGGGCGGGCTGGGCGCGGCCGCGCTCCTGGCCGAGCCGGACAGGACGAGCGCGCTTCAATCGACGCCCTCGGTGACGGAGGCGGTGACGAGCGCGCCGGATCCGACGACGACCATCGCACCGCCGCCTCCGCCGTCTTCGACCACGAGCGGCGCGGTCAAGGCGACGCCCGCGCCGAAGCCGAAGCCGACCACGCAGCCGCAGCCGCCGCCACCGACCAAGGCGGTCACGACAACCGACGCCAAGCCGGCGGTTTCCCCGCCGAAGCCGCCTCCGTCGCCACCACCTCCGTCGCCACCGCCGGCAAAGAAGCGTGTCCCGAAGGTGGCTCTGCCTTCGACGGTCACGGGGGAAGAACCCCTGCGGGGTGAGTCCCCTGACACGACTGCGCCGACCGTGACGATCGGCCAGGGGCCGGTGGCGGCCGGCGCGGCCACGTCGGCGGCGTTCGCGTTCACCGCCAGCGAGTCTCGCGTCACGTTCACGTGCCGTCTGGACGACGGCGCCTGGCAGCCGTGCGCGAGCCCCCGAGCGCTCGAGGCGATCCCGGTCGGGACGCACACCTTCGAGGTCCGCGGTACCGACGCGGCTGGAAACGTCGGCGCTCCCGCGACACGCCGCTGGACGGTCACTCCTCCGCCCGACACGACCCCACCCACCGTGACGCTCACCCAGACGCCACCTGCGTCGACGACGTCTCGATCGGCCACCTTCGCGTTCAGCTCGAGCGAGACGGGGGTCACGTTCGCGTGCTCCTACGACAGCGGCCCGTTCGCTTCGTGCACGAGCCCGCATACCGTCTCGGACGTGGGCGCCGACGACCACACGTTCGCGGTGCGCGCCACGGACGCCGCCGGGAACACGGGCGAGTCGGCGCTGGCGCGGTGGACCGTCATGGTGCCCCTCCCGGACCTCGTCGCCGTGCTGACCGACACGACGGTCACGGTCCGAAACGCCGGCGAAGGGCCCGCAGGCCCGTCACTCGTGACCGTTCCGGGCATCGGGACGTTCACGATCGCGGCGCTGCAGCCTGGGCAATCGGCGACGCGAACGTTCACGTGCCTGCGGGGGACCCACACAGCGACGGCCGACTACGCGAAGGTAGTGGCCGAGTCGAACGAGGAGAACAACACCGACACACGCGTCGCGTCGTGCCTCGGGCTGAGCGGATAGGGATGCGTGAGGGCCAGGGCTGGAAACCCCGGCATCTCGCTCCGGCTCAGGGAAGCCCGGGCGCCCAGAAGCGTGCCAACCCGGCCGCCCCGACGAGCGCGAGCCCGGCGGCGGCGACGAACAGGAACGTGACCTCCGTCTGGCGCTCGGCGCGGCCGAGGCGAGAGCCGAGGTCGTCGTAGGCGGAGGAGAGGGCTTCGGCCGAGCGAGCCGCGAAGTACTCACCGCCTGTCGTCGTCGCGATCCTCCTCAGCGTCTCGCGGTCCGGGGCGCGGTTGAAGCCGCCGCCGAAGGCGAACGCCCCCTGTCCGCCGCCGCCCTGGTCGGGCCGGTCGGTCCCGAGCGCGACGGTAAAGACGGGGATTCCCGCCTGCTTGGCGACGACAGCGCCCTGATCGGCCGGGATCAAGCCCCGGTTCTGGCGCCCGTCCGACAGGAAGAGGATCGTGACCGGGCTCTCGGGGTCGCGCTCGTTGGCACTCTGCACCGGCCGCCCGCCCTCGCCGAACGCGTCGTCCGCGAGCTCGACGGCTCGCACCAGCGCATCGCCGATCGCCGTACCGCCTCCGGCATTCCATCGCGTGATTCCGGCGACCGAGCTGCGAACCTGCTCGCGGTCGTGGGTCGGGAACGCGGCGACGGTCACGTCACCGGCAAACGTCACGAGGCCGATCCGCAGACGATCCGGGACACGGTCGAGGAACGAATGAGCTGCCTGCTTCGCCGCCCCGAGGCGCGTCGGGGCGACATCGTTCGAAAGCATGGAGCGTGAGGTGTCCACGACGAGGACGACGGTCGCGTTCTCCACCGGGACGACGCGCGAGACCTGCGGGCGCGCCACTGCGACCAGGCACAGCGCGAGGCTCGCGAGAGCGAGCGACGCGATGGCGAGCTCCCGCCTCGCAGCGAAGGGCCCCGCAACCTGACGGAGGACGTCGAGGTTCGTGAAGCTCACGGCGTACCGGGGCCGCCTCCGGCGGGCGAGCAGGTAGCCCCCGACGATCGCCGGAACCAGCACGAGCGAGAGGAGCGCCAGCGGGCTCTCGAAGCGCAATCGGTCCTCCGTTCCGAGACTCCGATCGTAGCGTTGGCAGCGAGTCGCGACGAGTCTCGGCGACGTAGGCTGCGGCCGTGATCCTCTCGAACGGGATCGTGCGGACGATGGACCCGTCGCTCCCGACGACCGCCGCGCTCGCGATCGCCGGCGATCGTGTCGTGGGCGGCGTCGGCGTGCACGAGACCGCCCTTCCGACACCGGAACGCGTCGATCTGCGGGGGCGCTGCGTCCTGCCCGCGTTCAGCGATTCACACGTCCACTTCCCGACGTGGTCGCTCGCACGGAAGGACGTCCAGCTCGAGGGTGTCGAGTCTCTCGCGGAGGCGCTCGCACGCGTTGCCGAGCACCCTCGGCAGGGCGAGTGGATCCGGGGCCGTGGCTGGCGCGACGCTCTCTGGCAGGAGCATCCGACGCGCGATGCGCTCGACGGGGTCACGGGCGAGACACCGGCGGCCCTCTGGTCGAAGGACTACCACTCGCTGTGGCTCAACAGCGCGGCGCTGACCCGCGCCGGCGGCGACCTCGACGTGCCGGGCGGCGTGGTGGAGCGAGACGCGTCGGGCGAGCCGACGGGGATCCTGCGCGAGGAGTCGGCGTGGCGGTTCCGCGAGAGTCACGTGACGATCTCCGAGGACGAGTACGTCGCGGCGACCCGGGACGGGATCAGGGTCGCGAACGCGCGCGGGGTCGCGGCAATCCACGACAAGGACGGATGGCTCGGGGCGCAGTCGATCTTCGCCCGGATCCACGGTCGCGACGGGCTGACGCTGCGCGTCTGGCAGTCGCTTCCCCACGATCGGATCGCCGAGCTCGCCGAGCTGCGCCTCCGGCCCGGCCTCGGCGACGACTATCTCCGCCTCGGCTACCTGAAGGCGTTCATGGACGGCACGCTCGGGTCGCAGACGGCCTGGATGCTCGACGGCAGCGGCGTCTGCATCACGAGCGGAGAGGCACTCGCCGAGATCGTGCGGACGGCTGCCGCGGCGGGGTGGCCGGTGGCGGTGCATGCGATCGGCGACCGGGCAAACCGCGAAGCGCTCGATGCGTTCGCATCGACCCGCGAGCTGTGGGCGCCGATCGGCCTGCGCCCGCGCATCGAGCACGCCCAGTGCGTCGATCCCGCCGACCTGCCTCGTTTCGCGGAGGTCGGGGTCGCATGCTCGGTGCAGTTCAGCCACGCCCCGTCCGACCGGGACCTGGCCGAGAGGTTCTGGGGAGACCGGCTCGAGGGCGCCTACTCGTTCCGGACCCTGCTCGAGAGCGGCGCGCTCGTCGCGAACGGCTCGGATGCGCCCGTCGAGGAGCTCGACCCGCTCGCCGGGCTCGCGGCGGGCGTCCTCCGGACGATCGACGCCAGGCCGGCCTGGCAGCCCGATCAGACGCTCACGGTCGAGCAGGCGCTCCACGCGACGACCGTCGCGCCTGCGCTGCTCACCGGTGACGAGCGCCGCAGAGGCCGCCTCCTCCCCGGGTTCCTCGCCGATCTCGTCGTGCTCGACCGGGACCCCGTCGCATGCCCGCCCGACGAGCTCCCCGAGCTACAGGTCGTCGCGACGATGGTCGGTGGGCGCTGGGTGCACAACGCACCGCCCTGGGACTAGCCGCGTAGCGGCTTCTCCGCGAAGCGGACCAGGGGAAGGTCTGCACGCGCGCGGCCCTAGGGATATCCGTACTCGGCAGCGGCCTCAGCGACCCCTACACTGAGGACATGGCCACGAAGGCCGACACGACGCGCACCATGCTCCCGGTCCACCAGGCCGGACAGTGCTCTGTCGCCGCGGCGAGCGAGATCGTCGGCTCGAAGTGGACGGTCCTCATCGTCCACGACCTCTCGGAGGGCCCGCGGCGCTTCACCGAGCTCGAGCACGCGTGTGCACGGATCAGTCCGCGGACGCTGGCGGAGCGTCTGCGCTGGCTCGAGGCCGAGGGGATCGTCGTGCGGCGGAGCTACGCGGAGTCGCCTCCGCGTGTCGAGTACGAGCTGACCGAGAAAGGCGCGGCGCTCGGGCCGATCATCGCCGAGATGCGCCGCTTCGGCCACGAGCAGCTCGGCTGCGAGGTTCATTCGGCTGACGCCGAATGAACCTCTAGACAAGCACCCCCGAGATTTGCGTGGTCAGCGCAGCGAGAGCTTGTGGTGAATCAACACAAGCGTTGTCCGACGTAATCGCGCTCGCAGCCCGAGCTCTAGCTCGATCGGCGAAGCCGATCGGCCCGCTCGCCCCACAGTCGCACGAGCTCTACGCAGGTCGCTGCCGCCGCGGCCATGTCCTGGACCGACGCCCACTCGCGGACGGAGTGGTAGTTCTGCCCGCCCGTGAAGAGGTTGGGCGTGGGGAGTCCCTTCTCGGTCAGCCGTGAGCCGTCGGTTCCGCCGCGGATGATGGTGTGCATGGGCTCAACGCCGGCGCGACGGATCGCCTCCTCCGCGACCTCGACGATGTCGGGACGCCGGTCGAGCGCCTTGCGCATGTTCCGGTACTGCTCCTTCACCTCGAGCGTGAACGAGGCGCGAGGCTCGCGGCCGACGATCTCCGTCGCAAGCCCGCGAACGAGCTCCACGTGCTCCTCGAGCTTCGCGTCGTCGTGGTCGCGCGCGAGCATCGTGAGCGTGGCGCTCGTCGTGGTCCCGACGATTCGCATCGGATGGACGAAGCCCTCGCGCCCCTCGGTCGTCTCGGGGGAGCGCCCGTCTCGCGGGAGCTTCGCGACGACGTCCGCGAGGAGCTTGATGGCGTTGACGAGCCGATCCTTCGCGGTTCCAGGATGCAGCCCGATGCCCTCGACGGTGAGTCGCAGCTGGTACGCGGAGAACGACTCGTTCTCGATCTCCCCGATCCCCGAGCCGTCGAACGTGTACGCGAAGTCGGCGCCGAAGGCATCGAGGTCGAAATGGTCGGTGCCCTTGCCGACCTCCTCGTCCACGGTGAAGGCAATGCGGGCCGTGGCGCGTGGCGCGTCGTTGCGGAGGAGTCGGGCAGCGGCCGAGACGATCACCGCGACGCCCGCCTTGTCGTCCGCGCCGAGCAGCGTCGTACCGTCGCTCGTCACGAGGTCGTGGCCCTGCCGCTCTTCGAGGCCGGGCATGTCCGCCGGGTCCAGGACCTGGGACGGATCGCCCGGAAGCGTGATCGGCTCGCCGCCCCAGGCGCGGTGCACGATGGGCCGGACGCCCGTGCCGGGCGTGTCCGGGGCCGTGTCGACGTGTGCGATCAGACCGACCGTCGGCGCACCGGGAACCGTGCCCGGGACCGTTGCGAAGACGTAGCCGGGCGCGGTGAGCTCCACCTCGGTGACCCCGATCGCCCGGAGCTCCTCGACGAGTAACCGCGAGAGGTCGAGCTGCTTTGTGGTCGAGGGATACGTGGGCGCGTCCAGCTCCGACTGTGTGTCGATCACCACGTAGCGCAGGAAACGCTCGAGCACCTCCTCGGCGAGCTCCTCGGCGAGCGGACTCGCGTACCGCGGGTCAGCCAACGGCCTCGAGCCGCCGGAGCAGCTCGACCGTCGTCGCGAGGCCGTCACGAAGCGCTGTCGCCGGGATGTGCTCGTTCGGCGAGTGCAGCTGCGACGTCGGGCGGGTGAAGCCGGTCACGATCGCGGGGACGCCCCGGGCGACGAGCGCGGCCACCACCGGGATCGACCCACCCGAGCGAGTCAGCACGGGTCGCGTGCCGAGCACATGCTCGAACGCGTCCTGCGCGATCCGCACCGCGGGAGCGGCGGGATCCACGAACCCGGGATCGCCCGTCGACCAGAGCTCGACGTCGAGGCTGGCGCCCTCGGGCACAGCCTCGTGGAGCAACCGCTCGAGGGCGGGCGCGATCTCCGTGGGAGACTGGCCCGGCGCGAGCCGGATCGAGAGATTCGCCTGCGCCTCCACCGGCAGCACCGTCTTCTGCAGGCGCGGCGAGCCGCCATCGAAGCCGTTGACGGTGATCGACGGCTCGGCCGTCGTCCGGACGTAGAAGTCCCCCGCGGCCGACGAGTCCACCGGCCGCGCCCCCTGCGCGGCGAGCTCCTCGCTCCCACTCGGCAATGCCGCCCAACCGGCGACCTCGTCCTCGGTCGGCGGGACGATGCCGGCTCGCAGCGGCTCGGGCAGCAGCCCGTTCGAGCCGGGGAGGACAGCCGCGAGCACCTGCATGAGTGCATGCGTCGCCGTCAGCGCGGCACCGCCGAACATGCCCGAGTGGAGGTCCCGCTCGCCGGTCCGGATCGTGAGGTGGAAGTAGCAGATGCCGCGCAGCGCAGTGCAGATCGAGGGCAGCGTCTCGGTCGCATAGCCGCCGTCGAGCACGATCGCGACATCGGCCGGGCCGGTGTCGTCGCCCACCCAGTCGACGACGGAATGACCGCCGATCTCCTCCTCCGCGTCGATCGCGAACCGGACGTTCACCGGCAGCTCGCCGGCCGACGCGAGCAGCTCCGTCGCCCGGAGCAGCATGAAGAGGTGGGCCTTGTCGTCGGCGACGCCGCGCGCGACCAGCTTGCCGTTCCGCTCGACGAGCTCCCAGGGGTCGGACTCCCAGAGGTCGAGCGGATCGGGCGGCTGCACGTCCAGATGGGCGTAGACGAGAACGGTCGGCGCCGACGCGCCCTTCGAGGCGGAGACCTCGCCGAGCACGAGCGGCGGGCCGGCCCGCTCCTGGATCTCGGCCGTGCCGCCCGCACGACGGATGCGCTCGACGACCCACTCGGCGGCGCGTCGGACGTCGGCGGCATGCGCGTCGTCGGCGCTGACCGAAGGGATCGCGATCAGCTCGGCGAGCTCGGCGACGAGCTCCTCGTGGGGCGGCAGCACCCGCGCGATTGTAGGGACACGCCGCCCGGGACGTGGCCTCTAGCCGCGTCCCGCCTGCACCGCGCCACCCGGGACGCGGGCAGAGCCCACGTCCCGTCTCAGGCGACGTCGCGGACGCTGGCCGCGTCGGCCAGGGCGCGGAGCTTCTTCAGGCTCTGGTGCTCGATCTGGCGGATCCGCTCGCGCGTCACGTTGAATGCCCGGCCGACCTCGTCGAGCGTCCGCGGCTGCCGGCCGTCGAGCCCGTAGCGAAGCTCGAGCACCTGGCGCTCGCGCGGCGACAGGGCGCCGAGGATCGAGCGCAGCGCCTCGCGCCGCAGCGCAACCTCGGCTGCTTCGTCGGGCAGCGGCTCCGACTGGTCCGTCAGGAAGTGACCGAACTCGGACTCGTCCTCGTCGCCGACCGGCTTCTCGAGGGAGACGGGCGTCTGGGCGCTCCGCTTGATGTGCTCGACCTCCTCGAGCGGCAAGTCGAGGTCGGCCGCGATCTCGCCGGACGTCGGCTCGCGAGCGAGCTCGGCGCGGAGCTTCCGCTCCGAGCGGTTGATCTTGTTGAGCTTCTCGACGACGTGGACGGGCATCCGGATCGTTCGGCCCTTGTCGGCGATCGCGCGCGCGACCGCCTGGCGGATCCACCACGTCGCGTACGTGGAGAACTTGTAGCCCTTGCGCCAGTCGAACTTCTCGGCGGCGCGCACGAGCCCGATCGTCCCCTCCTGGATCAGGTCGAGGAACGGCAGCCCCTGGTTGCGATACCGCTTCGCGATCGACACGACCAGCCGCAGGTTGGCCTCGACCATGGCCTGCTTCGCAGAGTGATCGCCTAGCTCGATCCGCTTCGACAGCTCGACCTCCTGAGCCGCCGTCAGGAGCGGGACCTTGCCGATGTCCTTCAGGAACAGCTGCAAGGTGTCGGTCGAGATCTCCGGCTCGGCATCCCAGGTCTGCTCGCGCTCCGGCTCTTCGGCGCCCTCGACGACGACCTCGATCTGCTCTTCGTCGAGCGCGGTGTAGAACGCGTCGAGCTGCTCGGGCTCGAGATCGAGCTCGTCGAGAGCCAGCGCCAACGCGTCCGCGTCGACGGAACCCTGGGCGCGGCCGGTCTCCAACAGCGCGGTCGCTTCACCGCCCAACTCGACTGTGACCTCCGAAGCCACAACCGAGCCCGGGGAACCAGATGCTTCGCTCAGGACCGCCCCTTCCGTCGCGTGCGCGGACACCGTAGCCAGCGCCCGAGTGCCGCGTCAAAGAATTCGGCCGATCTCATACACCCGCCTTGCGGAGCACGTCGAGGTAGCGATCGGCTTCGCGGGCCAGCGGCGAGCCCGGTTCGGCGCGTGTCGCCCGCACGAGCTGTCGCTTCGCCTCCTTCACCTCGCCCGCCCAGAGGAGCAGAAGGCCGAGGTGGAACCGCACGGTCGCGCGCCCCGGAAACCTGCGCGCGAGCGGCCCGAGCCGCGAGAACGCCTCGGCCGGCCGCGTCTTGTCGAAGCGACCGACGGCAGCGGCGACCTGGGCCTCGACGTTCGTCGGCGCCTCGCGCGCCGCGGCCGAGAAGACCCGCTGCGCCGAGCGCTGCCGCCCCAGCCGCTGCAGCGCCACGCCGTAGAGAAGCTGCCCGTCGACGCTCTTCCCGGCGCCAAGACGCAGGCTCTCGAGCTGCTTGGCCGGAGTGAGCGCGTCGAGCCCGCCGGGCAGAGGGACGGTCGTGACGAAGAGCGGCATCCCTCTCGCGTACTCCGGGTGGAGGAGGTTCCCCGCCGCGATCGCGTAGGCCGTGTCCGGCTCCGACTGAGCCGCGGCGCGCCACGCGTCCTCCGAGCCGGCGAGCCCCGACCAGAAAAGCGCTACGCCGAGATTGAGCTGGACGACCGCCTTCTGCGGATGGAGTCCCGCGAGCCGGTTCAGGCGGTCGACGGTGCCCCCGGGCCACGCCGCGAACGCCTGGCCGACGCGCGCCTCGAGCGAGTCGAAGCGCGCGAACGCGCGCGCCGCGTCCACGCGCTTGCCGTCGGCGTAGAGCCGGGTCGCACGACGCAGCGCGACGGCCTCGTCGTCCGCGCGCACACCGAGCTCGAGGGTCAAAGGGGGCGCTCCCGGCCGGGGCTTCGGTCCTTCTGCCACGCCCTGCGGCGCCTCGCTCTGGAGCGCGGCGATTCCCACGACGAGCACCGTCGCGACCGTGGCCGCTGCGGCGGTGAGAGCGACGACGCGCGACCGGGGCGACACGGCGCCACGGTAGCCGCGAGATCCGCGCGCAGGTGCTTCGGTCGGCACTCCATACCTTCAGGACGCTGCTCGGCCCGTGTCTCTTCCGCTCCGACCGAGCCATCGTCGAGCCGCTATATTCAGGAAAGTAATGGCGACGTACCGCGAGCTCCTGGCACAGGCACGCTCCGAGATCGACGAGATTTCGACGCCGGACGCCCACGCGCTCCTCGAGAACGAGGAAGCGCCGCTCTTCGTCGACATCAGGACACGCGACGAGTGGGACGAAGGTCACCTTCCGGGCGCCGTGCATCTGCCGCGCAACAACCTCGAGTCGCGGGTCGAGGCGTTGATCGGCGACAAGGGGCGGCCGCTCGTCGTCTACTGCGAGAGTGGCTCGCGGTCGGCGTTCGCGACGCGCACGCTCCTGGAGCTCGGATACGAGAGTGCCGCCAACCTCGCGGGCGGCTTTGCCGACTGGAAGCGGAACGGCTATCCGTTCGTGACCCCCGTCGCGCTCGCTCCGGCGCAACGCAAGCGCTACGCGCGCCACCTGCTCATCCCCGAGGTCGGCGAAGAGGGCCAGCAGCGGCTGCTCGAGTCGCGCGTCCTCCTCATCGGCGCCGGCGGCCTCGGGTCGCCCGCCTCGCTGTATCTCGCCGCCGCGGGGATCGGGACGCTCGGGATTATCGACCCCGACGTCGTCGACGACTCGAACCTCCAGCGGCAGATCGTCCACTCGACCGAGCGGCTCGGGGAGCCGAAGGTCGCCTCCGCGCAGCGAACGATCGAGGCCCTCAACCCCGACGTGACCGTGGTGCCGTTCCAGGAGCGGCTCGACTCGGAGAACGTCGAGCGGATCCTGGCGCACGGCTGGGACGTGATCGTCGACGGGACCGACAACTTCCCGACGCGCTACCTCGTCAACGACGCCTCGGTGTGGCACGGGATCCCGGTCGTCCACGGCTCGATCTACCGCTTCGAAGGGCAAGTGACTGTTTTCCACCCAGGCAACGGGCCGTGCTATCGCTGCCTCTACCCCTCTCCCCCGCCGCCCGAGCTCGCGCCGAGCTGTGCGGAGGGCGGCGTCCTCGGGGTCCTGCCCGGCATCGTCGGCTCGCTCCAGGCGAGCGAGGCGCTCAAGATCGTCCTCGGCGCGGGAGAGACGCTGGCCGGCCGCCTGCTTCTCTTCGACGCGCTCCACACGACCCTGGACGAGGTCTCGATCCGGCGCAACCCGGAGTGCCCCGTCTGCGGCGACAACCCGTCGATCACCGAATACGTCGACTATGTCGAGTTCTGCTCCGGTGGGCCGGTGCACGCGTGATCACCGTCCGCATCCCCCCCACGCTTCGCGCGGAGGTCGGCGGCGCACGTCAGGTCGAGGCCGTCGGAGACACCGTCCGCGAGGTGCTCGACGACCTCGTCGAGCGTCACCCCGCACTCGCCCCGCAGATCCTCGCGAACGGCGGCGTCGCGCCCTTCGTCAACGTCTACCTCGGCGGCGAGGACGTGCGCACGCTGAACGGGCTCGATACGGCGGTCGTCACCGGCGACACGGTCATCCTCCTCCCCGCGATGGCCGGCGGCAGCTCGCCCCCGTGGTCACTTCCCGTCGCTGCGAGCGTCCTCGACCTCGTCGGCTCGACGCCGCTCGTCGAGCTGCCGCGCCTGTCGCCGAAGCCGGCCGTGCGCCTGTACGCGAAGCTCGAGGGTCAGAACCCCACGGGGTCGATCAAGGACCGCGTCGCGAAGGCGATGATCGAGGCGGCCGAGGCGTCGGGAGAGCTCGAGCCGGGTCGTGCGCTCCTCGAGCCGACGTCGGGGAACACCGGCATCGCGCTCGCGATGGTCGCACGCCTCCGGGGCTACCCCCTGACGTGCGTGATGCCCGAGAACGCGACCGAGGAGCGCAAGCGCCTGCTCCGCCTCTACGGAGCGGAGATCGTCTCGTCGCCCGCGGCAGAGGGATCGAACGGCGCGGTGCGCCTCGCGCTCCAGATGGCGACGAGCGACCCACGGTGGTTCGTCCCGTTCCAGTACGCGAACCCGGCCAACGTCCGCGCGCACTACGAAGGGACCGGCGCCGAGATCGCAACCGCGCTCGACCGCGTCGACGTCCTCGTCGCGGGCCTGGGCACGGGCGGCACCCTGATGGGCGCCGGTGACAGGGTGCGCGAGTCGTTCCCCGACGTCGTCGTGGCGGCGGCGGAGCCGCTGCCGGGGGACCCCGTGATGGGCCTTCGGTCGCTCGACGACGGCTACGTGCCGCCGATCCTCGACGTCACCCGGCTCGACCGGAAGGTCCTCGTCTCGAACCAGGAGTCCGTCACGTCCGTCCGCGAGCTCCTGCGACTCGAGGGGATCCTCGGCGGCGTCTCGTCTGGCGCGGTGCTCCACGTCGCACGGCGCCTCGCGGACGAGCTCGACGAGGGCGTCGTCGTCGCGGTGCTCGCCGACGGCGGCTGGAAGTACCTGAGCGCCGACTTCTGGGACGCGCCCGACGAGGACGTCGAGGCGTCGATGGAGACAACCGTCTGGTGGTGATCCCGGCCGCGGTGCGGTCGGCGATCGCCGAGCACGCCCGCGCCGAGCTTCCGAACGAATCGTGTGGCCTCCTCCTGCTCGAGGGGGACGTCGCGGTCGAGTACGTCCCGGCGGAGAACGCGTCGCCGTCGCCGTACTTCTTCGAGTTGCGCCTCGACCCGGTCGCGTGGGCGGACCTCGGCGAACGGGACGTCGAGCAGGCGGTCGTCCACTCGCATGTCTCGTCCCCACCGCGACCCTCACGCACGGACGTCGAGCGGATCGGGCTCTGGCAGGGCCAGCCGTACGTCATCTACTCGGTGCGCCTGGACGAGCTCGCCGCCTGGCGCGTCACGCAGGACGGCTACGAGCCGCTGCCGCTCAGCTGACACCGCGCGCCGGCCCTGAGCGGACAACGCTTGTGGTGACTCACCACAAGCGTTGTCCGGGCCACAGAGGCGCCGCTACGAGACCTTGAACGACCCCTTCATGTTGCCCGCGTGCGGATCGCACACGAACTTGTAGGTCCCCTTCTTCACCGTGACCGTGAAGGTCTTCGAACCGGTCGCGGGGACACTCGTCTTGACGTTGACCCCGGGACCGCTCAGGTGGAAGTTGTGGAAGTCCGACTTGTCCGAAACGACGATCTTGACCTTCCCCGCCTTCGTCGGCTTCTTCGCCATCGTGATCGTGAAGCCGGGGCCGACCGACCCCTTGAAGCTCGGCGTGGTGGCCGCGACCGCCGGGAGGGCGGTGAGCAGGAACGCCGCGGCGACGGCGGCAACGAGCGTGAGTCTCATGGCTCTCCTTGGTCGATTGCGTCTCCATTGTCGTACGCAGCACCGGCGGAGGCGGATTCCGGCCTACGCCGTCTCGACGACGCGCCGTTCGGCTGCCGAGCGGTAGAGCGCCTCGATCGTTCGCGCCTGGCCGAGGGCGTCCTCCCGCCCGAGGAGCTGCGGCGCGCGACCTTCGATCGCGTCCGCGAGGTTCTCGAGCTCGAGACGGTACGAGTTGGCGGTGTCGACGGGGATCGTCTCGACCTCCGAGGCTTCCTCCCCGCCCGCCCGCCGCGCGAGCGTCACCGTTCCACCCCAGTCGATACGCCAGGGCGCCTCGACGACGAGGACACCGTCCTCCCCGACCGCCTCCAGGCGCTGACGCTTCGGCGAGCGGAACGACGCCTCGAACTGCCCGACGACGTCGTCGGCGCACCGCAGCGTCCCGTGGAAGCCCATGTCGACTCCGGTCGTGCCGGTGACCTGCTCGCCCCTGACGTGCTGCGGCTCGCCGGCGAGAAGACGGATGCCGCTCACGCAGTAGCAGCCGACGTCCATCAGCGCGCCGCCGTCGAGCTCGGGCAGGGCCCGGACGTTCGTCATGTCCTCGAGCGGGAACGAGAACGTCGTCTTCACCGTGCAGAGCCTTCCCACCGCACCGCCCTCCACGAGCTCTCGCACCCTGGCCGTCTGCGGATGGTGGCGGTACATGAATGCCTCCGTCAGCACGAGGCCGTTGGCCTCGGCGGCTGCGAACGCCTCCTCGACCTCGACCGCGTTCCGTGAGTACGGCTTCTCGCAGAGCACGTGCTTGCCCGCCGCGAGCGCCCGCATCGTCCACTCGTGGTGCAT
Source organism: uncultured Actinomycetes bacterium (assembly GCA_963810295.1). Taxonomy (GTDB): domain Bacteria; phylum Actinomycetota; class Thermoleophilia; order Gaiellales; family Gaiellaceae; genus Gaiella. The sequence goes on along the minus strand of CAWEMW010000013.1, from coordinate 16,138 downwards.
GCCGTTCGGGAGGGAGATGTAGACGGCGTCGACGCCGTCGTCCTCGTAGAGCGCGTCGTACGATCCGTGTGAGCGCTCGATCCCGTGCTCGGCCGCATAGGCCCGGCCCTTGCCGTCGTCGCGGCTCGCGACCGCGACCACGTCGACCCGGTCGGTCTCGGCCGCGGCGTCGAGGATCTCCTGGTTGATGTTCGCGGTCGACACGAGGCCGAGGCGGAGTGCGCTCATGTGAGAGCTCCTTTCGTCGCGGGATAGAGGGCGCGGTAACGAGGTAGCAGCTCGGCGTACGCGTCGCGCCAGGCGGGGTCCGGGTCGACCCGCTCGCCGACGCGAACGCAGAGTGCCACCGCCTCGTGAACGTCGGCGAAGACCCCGCCGGCGACGCCTCCGAGGAGCGCGGCGCCGAACGCCGAGCCCTCCTCGGACTCGGTGCGATGGAGCGGCAGGTCCAGCACCGACGCGAGAATGCGCAGCCAAGGCGCGCTGCGTGCTCCGCCGCCCGAGACGCGTCCGGCAGACGCGTCGACGCCGAGCTCCCGGACGGCGTCGAGCACGTCGCGCATGCCGAACGCCACGCCCTCGAGCACCGACCGGACGAGTGCGCCCCGATCGTGGCGAAGCTGGAGCCCGACGAACGCCCCGCGCGCGTCCGGATCCGCGTGCGGGGTCCGCTCTCCGGCGAGGTACGGCGCGAAGAGGAGGCCTTCGGCGCCGGGCGCCCAGGCGTCGGCCTCCGCGACGAGCGCGTCGAACGAGCACTCGGGCGCGAGACGCTCGTGAAACCATTCCAGTGAGCCCGCGGCGGAGAGCATCACCCCCATCGCCTGCCACGTTTCGGGAACCGCGTGGCAGAAGGCGTGGACCCGGCCCTCCGGATCGTGGGCATAGCCGGGGAGTGCGGCGAGGACGACACCCGAGGTGCCGAGCACGACCGAGACCGACCCCGGCCGGTCGATCCCGACACCGAGCGCCGCTGCCGGCTGGTCACCGGCCCCGGCAGCAACAGGCGTCCCTTGTAACACAGTGTCACTTGCGCCCACGACCCCGGCTCGCTCGGGGGACTCGAGGACGGGCGGCAGCCATTCGTGAGGAAGCTCGAGCGCGTCGAGCACCTCGTGACTCCAGCGGCGCCGGGCGACGTCGAAGAGCAGCGTGCCCGAGGCGTCGGCCGCGTCGATCGCCCATTCGCCGGTCAGCCGGAGTCGGACGTAGTCCTTCGGCAGCATCACGCGAGCGATGCGCGCGAACGAGTCGGGCTCGTTGCGGCGAAGCCAGAGAAGCTTCGGGGCAGTGAAGCCCGTCAGCGCGCGGTTCCCGGTCAGCTCGATCAGGCGCTCAGCACCGACCCGTTCCTCGATCTCGGCGCACTCGAGCGCCGTGCGCTGGTCGTTCCAGAGGATCGCGGGCCGGATCACCTCGCCTGCGGCGTCGAGGACGACAAGGCCGTGCATCTGTCCGGAGAGCCCGATGCCTGCCACCTCGCGTCCCGTGGCGACTTCGGCGAGCGCAGCCTCGGCCGCCCGCCACCAGTCCTCCGGATCCTGCTCGGCCCAGCCGGGCCGGGGCGTGGACAGCGCGTATCCCTGCGTGGCGCTCGCGAGCACCTCTCCGTCGGGTGAGACCGCGATCGCCTTGACGCCGGTCGTCCCGACGTCGAGCCCGATCAGCACCCGGGACGTCATGGCCAATCGGTGTCCGCGGGGCGTGGCTTCAGCCTCGCCACTCTCATCCCGGGCGCCGGGCACAGAAGGGGGGCGAGGCTAAAGCCACGCCCCTTAGGCGCCCAGGGCGGCGTAGACGAGCTCGTAGGCGCGCACCGCGTCCTTGCGCGACTGCGCCTCGCGCAGCGCAGCGTCGTCGATCCGGCCGGAGACGTCCCAGATGAAGTTCCACTGCTTCACGCTGCGGGCGACGGCGGCGACCGCGTCCTCGGTGTACGGGTAGAGGTCGAACCCGAGCCGCTCGCCGTTCTCGCCGTAGCCCACGCGACGCAGCTCGACCGCGAGCTCGAGCGTCTCCATGAACGCGGTCGCGCCGACCATGTTGTCGTCGTCGAACGTGCCCCAGCCCGAGTTCGCGTGCTGGTGGCCGAGCAGGCCTTCCGCCGCGAGCATCGCCGCGTACTCGCCGAGGCTCTCCCCGTTCATGAGCAGGTGCTGCCAGTCCATGTTCACCTGCACGTTCGTGATCCCCCGCTCGCGCAGCTTGTGGATCACGTGGAGCGTCATCCCGATGTTCCGCATCAGGATCTTCATCGCCGGCTCGGAGTTCTTGTGCTCGAGGAAGAGCTTGACGCCGTGCGCGGCGCAGGTCTCGGCCGCCTCCGCGATCCCGTCCAGGAACCACTCCCACGACTCGGCGTACGGCGTCTGGAACGGGTAGTTGTAGCCCTCGATCCCCGGCCAGCAGATCATGCTCGCGCCAAGCGAGCCGGCCAGCTCGGCGGTCTCGCGGGTCACCCGGCGGGCCTCGGCGCGAACCGAGGGATCGGGCGAGACGAGGCCTCCGCGCCCGAAGCGTGGGTCGAGGTGCAGCCCCGTGCAGACCGCGTAGATCCCGTGCCCGTCGAGGGCGTCGCGAACCTCGTCGACGTTGCCCGAGTCGAGCTCCGCGGGGTAGTGGAACTCGTAGTCGTCGATCAGGTCGCCGAGGCCCTCGACAGCGCGGCGCACCCGCTGCGCGGTCGTCTCGGCGGCACGCTCCGGCTGGTAGCCGCCCGGAACGAACCGGGTGACCATCGAGCTGAAGGCCCAGATGCCGAGGCTCGTCTTCATCGGGACGTCACCTCCTCTGAGATAGGCGGCCGGATGTGCGGCGGGGGTGTCGGCGGGTCGTCGCTGCCGGCGCCCGTCTCGGCGAGGGCCAGGTCGATCTCTGCGAGCGTCGCCGTGTCGAGCTCGAGGTCGCTCGCGGGGAGCCAGTCGTCGACGTGCCACGGCGCTCGGGCCCCCACGATCGCCGCGGTCGCACCGGGCTGCGCGATGGCCCACGAGACAACGAGCGCCGGCAAAGCCGTCTCGAGGCTCGCCGCGATCGGGCGGAGTCGCTCCACGAGCTCGAGGTTGCGCGAGAGCTGCGGCTCGGAAAAGACGGGCGAGCGGTGACGCCAGTCGCCCGGGTCGAGCTGCTCGATGCGCGAGGCGTCGAACGTGCCGGTCAGCATCCCGGAGGCCATGGGCGAGTAGACGATCACGCCGCTGCCGTGCTCGAGCGCCCACGGCAGCACCGTCCCTCGGGCACCTCGATGGAGGAGCGAGAGCGGCGGCTGGATGGAGTCGACATGCCGGATCGCCTCGCAGCGCTCGAGCTGCTCGACGTCGAAGTTGCAGACGCCGGCCCAGCGCACCTTTCCCTCCTCCACGAGCTCCGCCATCGTGCCCCACGACTCCTCGAGGGCCGTGCCGGTCGTCCAGTCGGGCCAGTGGAACTGGTACACGTCGATGCGCTCCACTCCGAGCCGGCGCAGGCTGTCCTCGCACTCCTGACGGATCGAGGCCGGGCGCAGGTCGTTCTCGATCACGCCCTCTGGTCGGCCCACCCAGTTGCGCCCGCACTTGGTGAAGACGAAGACGTCCTCGCCGACGCGATACGGCTCGAGTGCTCGGCCGACGACCTCCTCGGAGTGGCCGAGCCCGTAGACGGCGGCGGTGTCGACCCAGTTGACACCCCGCTCGACGGCGTGGCGGAGCGCAGCGATCGACTCCTCGTCGTCCACCGGGCCCCAGCCGAACTTCCCGGGTCCGCCGATCGCCCAGGCGCCGAAGCCGACGGTCGTCAGCTCGGGCCCGGCGTCGCCGAGCACGCGTGTCCTCATCGAAGCCTCCGTCCGTTGTCGTCGAGGTAGTCGCGCCAGGAGCGCGTGGGCTTCCACCCGAGCAGCCGCCCGGCCTTCGCGGACGAGATCGCCGAGGCGTCCACCCGGTCGAGCGGCCGGAACTCGATCCCGGCGCCGTCGTAGTGCTCCTTCACCGTCGCCTCGAGCGGATGGCCGCCGATCGTGTCGGGCGAGGCGGCGTAGAACACCTCGTGCCCCGGCAGGTCGGTGTCGATCGCCAGCACGACTGCATCGCAGAGATCGTGAACGTCGACGTACGAGCAGTAGTTGCCGATCGTGACGGCGGGATCACGCACGATTGGCCCGAGGTTACGCTCGTAGCTCTCCTCGTCCTGCACCCAGCAGGGGCGAAGCGAGGTGCAGCGGATGTCGGCGCGCTCGACGGCACGATCGCAGAGGAGCTCGCCGAACCACTTCGCCGTCGCGTACGGGTCCTGGGGCCGCACGGGATGCTCCTCGTCGACCGGCAGGTACTCGGGCTGGAACGGCCGGTGGGCGAAGATGAACCCCGGCACCGTCTCGGAGGAGAAGTTGACGAAGCGGCGACTGCCGGCCGCGATCGCCGCCTCGAGAATGTTGAACGTGGAGAGCATGTTGTTCCCGAACACGACGTGCGGCGGGTTGTGGATCGGCTGTGGGATCGCCGCGGTGTGCACGACGACGTCGCAGTCCCGCGCGAGGGCGTACGCCGCGCCGGCGTCCGTGAGGTCCGCCTGCCAGTAGTCCTCGGGCTCGTCCGGGTCGACCCGGTCCCAGACGGGGCGGGTCAGATCGCTCGCACGCACGTCGTAGCCCGCCTCGGCGAGCCGCCGGGTCAGCGCGCGGCCGACCTTCCCGTGGGCGCCGGTGACGAGTGCTCTCACAGGTACGTGACGGCGTCCTCGACGACGGCGGAGCTGCCGCGGAGGAAGTCGAGGTCGCAGCCGTGGTTGGCCTGCAGCACGCTGTCGCAGTGCAGCTTGCGGTACCCACGATCGTCGCCACGGACAGGGGGCTCCCAGGCGTCGCGGCGGGCTGCGAGCTCCGCCACGTCGACGACGAGGTCGAGGCGTCTGCCCACGACGTCGAGCCTGATCAGGTCGCCGTCCTGCACCAGCGCAAGCGGCCCGCCGATCGCCGACTCGGGCGCGACATGGAGCACGACGGCGCCGTAGGACGTCCCGCTCATGCGCGCATCTGAGATCCGAACGAGGTCGCTCACACCCTGCTTCAGCAGCTTGGACGGGATGGGCAGGTGGCCCCACTCCGGCATGCCGGGACCACCGACCGGGCCGGCATTCCGCAGCACCATCACGCTCGTGGCGTCGCAGTCGAGGGCGGGATCGTCCACGCGGGCGGCGAGGTCGTGGATGTCCTCGAACACGAGCGCCCGCCCCTCGTGCTGCAGCAGCGCGGGATCGGCGGCGCTGATCTTCATCACGGCGCCGTCGGGACAGAGGCTGCCGTAGAGGACCACCAGCGCACCACCCCGGTCGAGCGGGTCCGAGGCGGGTCGGATCACGTCCGGGTTCACGATCTCCGCGCCTGCGATGTTCTCGCCCAGCGTCCGCCCGCTCACGGTGACGGCATCCGTGTGCAGGAGGTCGGAGATCTGCGCCAGCACCGCCGGCAGCCCTCCTGCGTAGTAGAAGTCCTCCATCAGGTGGCGGCCGGCCGGCTTCAGATCGACGAGCCAGGGCGTCGTCGCGCACAGCTCGTCGAACAGCTGGAGCGGCAGGTCGACGCCGACGCGGCCGGCGTAGGCGATCAGGTGCAGGATCGCGTTCGTCGAGCCGGAGATCGCGTGGAGGGCGCGGATTGCGTTCTCGAACGCCTCGCGGGTCAGGATGTCGGAGGGCTTGAGGTCGAGCTCCACGAGCTCGACGATCTGGCGGCCCGCCGCCTCGGCCAGTCTCCGCCGATGCGCGTCGACCGCAGGGATGGCTGCGCCCCCGGGGAGCGTCAGGCCGAGCGCCTCGGTCACGCACGCCATCGTCGACGCGGTTCCCATCGTCATGCAGTGCCCGTTCGAGCGCGACATCGCGTTCTCGATCTCGGTGAACTCCTCCTCGGTGATCCGGCCTGCTCGGAGCTCCTCGTGGTAGTGCCAGCAGTCGCTGCAGGAGCCGAGCTCGCGCCCTCGCCAGTGGCCGTTCAGCATCGGGCCCCCGGTGACGACGATGCTCGGGATGTTCGCGCTCGCGGCGCCGAGGATGCTGGCGGGATTCGTCTTGTCGCAGCCCGTGAGGAGCACGACACCGTCCAGCGGGTACGAGCGGATGGACTCCTCGACGTCCATCGCCATCAGGTTGCGGTAGAGCATCGTCGTCGGCTTCATCAGCGACTCGCCGAGCGACATGACGGGGAACTCCATCGGGAAGCCGCCCGCCTGCAGGACGCCGCGCTTGACCGACTCGGCGAGCCCGCGCAGGTGGATGTTGCAGTTGACGAGCTCCGACCAGCTGTTGCAGATGCCGATCACCGGACGGCCGCGGAACGTCTCGTCGGCGACGCCCGTGGACTTGAGCCACGAGCGGTGCAGGAACCCGTCGAGGTCGCGGCGCTCGAACCACTCCTCGCTGCGGCGGCGCCCGTTCCGCCGGCCGAAGCTCGCGCCGTTCCGCATGGTCGGCGTCTCGCTCACGAGCTCGTCGCGGGGCGCCGCCATTGGAGGGCCGCATGGTCGACCACCGCGCCGCTGCCGCCACAGCGAGCACACGCGGCGCCTCCGCAGTCAGGGCACGCCGTGAACACGGCGCGGGCGACGTCCAGCGTGGCGCCGCAGGAGCACAGCGCGGCGAGGTCGCCGTCCGGACGGAGCTCGAATCCTTCGAAGGCGTGCCCGCGGTGCACGTGAAACGATCCGATGCCCGATGGTGCGCTCGCCAGGGCGTTCATGGTTCAGGACTATAATATGATTTTTTCCCGATGACCGAGACGGCGAACCGCACCGCCGCGGCCGGCGCCCGCGAGACGCCTGCGGACATCTGGATCGTCGACGCCGACGTCCACGTGCACGAGGATCCCGCCGAGCTCGCGGAGTACGCCGCCCCGCCGTGGGACGTCGCGCTCCGTGAGATCGCGAAGGTCGAGGAGCGCTACCTCGACCTGCCCGCGATGTCGCCGCGCGCCGAGTTCCGCATCCCGTGGCCGGGCGGGTCGAACCGCCCGCAGGTGGTCGAGAGCGCGTCCGCGATGCGACGTGAGCTCGACACGCTGCACGTGAACGAGGCCGTGCTCTTCCCCGATCACCTGCTTTCCCTCGCGATGGTGCGCGACCCGGCGTTCGCGGTCGCGCTCGCGCGGGCGTACAACGACTGGCTCGCCGACCGCTGGCTCCGCAACGAGCCGACCTTGCGCGGGGCGGTCGTGATCCCGCCGCAGGATCCGGTTGCGGGCGCGGAGGAGATTCGCAAGCACGCGGCCGACCCCGGCTACGTCTGCGCCTACCTCCCCGCTTCGGGCCTGAAGACCCTCTACGGGCATGAGCTCTACGACCCGGTCTACGACGCGGCGCAGGAGACGGGCCTGCCGCTGGCGATTCACAGCGTCGAGGCGATCTTCCCCGTCTTCCCGTTCCAGCTCGAGCAGTTCCGCACCGCGCTTGCGGTGCACTCGCTCGCGCATCCCCTCGCGATGGTGGCCAACCTCGTCTCGATGCTCGAGACCGGAGTGCCGGTTCGCTTCCCGGGTGTCAGGCTCGCGTTCATGGAGGCAGGAACGGGGTGGGTGCCGTGGATCGCCAACCGGCTCGACAAGGAGTACATCGAGCGCCGTCGCGAGGTGCCGATCCTCCAGGAGCGGCCCAGCGAGTACATGCGGCGGTTCTTCTACGGCACGCAGCCGATCGAGGAGCCCGAGCGCCGCGACGACCTCGTCAAGCAGTACGAGCTGTTCGACGGCGAGAACACCGCGCTCTTCGCCTCCGACTGGCCGCACCACGACTTCGACCACACGCAGTTCGTCTGCGGGCTGCCGTTCTCGGCGGAGGCGCTCCGGAAGATCATGGGGCTGAACGCCGCGCGGTTCTTCGCTCTCGACCCGCCCGCATGAGCCGAGAGCCGGTCGAGCACCTTGTCGGAGCCGTGCACGACATCCCTCCGGGCAGCCACCGGATCGTGCGTGTGGGCAACCGGGAGCTTGGCGTCTTCAACATCCGCGGCGAGCTCCACGCCATCCCGAACCTCTGCCCGCACCAGCGCGGGCCGCTCTGCGCGGGCGGCGTCTCGGGGACGATCGACCAGGGCCCGCGGACGGACTGGAAGCTCGCGTGGATCTGGGACGACGAGGTCGTGACGTGCCCCTGGCACGCGCTCGAGTTCCACGTCCCGACGGGACAGTGCGTCGCGTTCGACGACATCCGGCTGCGGACCTACGAGGTCCGCGTGTCGGACGACGGCCAGATCCGGGTGGTGATCTGACTGCCGGTCGCGCTCGTCACCGGCGCTGCTCGCGACCGCGGCATCGGACGCGGCATCGCGCTCGCCCTGGCCGGGCGCGGCTTCGACGTTGCGGTCAACGACACGGCGCACGAGGACGAAGCGGCACGGCGCGTCGCGGAGATCGAGGCGCTCGGCCGGCGGGCGATCTTCGTCCGCGCCGATGTCTCGCAGGCGGAGGAGAACGAGCGCATGGTGGCCGAGACGGTCGAGCACCTCGGCCCCCTCGACGTCTTCGTCGCGAACGCGGGAGTCGCGCGCTGGCAGCCGCTCGTCGAGGTCACGCGGGCCGACTGGGACGTCCTCATGGGCGTCAACCTCCACGGCGTCCTCTACGGCTGTCGGGCGGCGGCGGGGCAGATGCGAGGCCAGGGTGACGGTGGAAGCATCGTCGTTGTCTCATCTGTCAACGCGGTGATGCCGTTCACGCCGCTCGGCGTCTACGGCGCCTCGAAGCATGCCGTCGGCCACCTCGTCGGCGTAATGGCCCGCGAGTGGGGCGCCGACGGGATCGCCGTCAACCACGTCGGGCCGGGCTGGGTCGACTCGAACATCAACGACGTCTCGCCCGACTTCGACACCGAGGAGAAGCGTGCCGCGGCGCGGGCGTCTATCCCGTTCCGAAACCGCCCGACCGAGCCGGCGGAGATCGGCGAGGCCGTCGCCTTCCTCGCCACCTCGACGATCGTCACGGGCGCGTACCTCCGGGTCGACGGCGGCCTCGTGATCGGGAAGTACTGACGTGCGCGCGCTCCTGACGGGCGCCGCCGACTCGCTCGAGCGTGAGCTCGCCGCCCACGGCATCGAGCTCGACGCGGGAGACGCGGGATGCGGAGCACCTCGTCACCGTCGCGCCGCCGGTCGAGCTCGCGCCGCTGTCCGAGACCGAGCCCGACGCATGGCTGCGCGCCTTCGACGCGTGGGCGACGGACGCGTTCTTCGCGGCGCAGCCGTGGCTCGCTGCGGCGCTCGCAGCGCGGCGCCGGTTCCTGGGTCGCCGTCACGTCCGTCGTCGGCACGCAGCCGTTCCCCGGCGCCGGCGCCGCGGGGGCCGGCGCGATGGCGCTGCACACGCTCGTCCGGATTGCCGCGCTCGAAGGCGGCCCGCACGGCGTTCGCGCGAACGTCGTCGCGCCCGGCTTCGGGACGCCACCGGCGGAGCTCGACCCTGAGCTCGCGGTCGCGGACACACCCCTCCGCCGGCTCACCACCCCCGCGGACATCGCAGCGGCGGTCGCCTGGCTCCTCTCCCCTGCCGCCGCGCATGTCACCGGTGAGATCGTGCGCGTCGACGGGGGCTACACGATCACCCGCGGCTCGCGACCTGACCCGAGGAGGCAGTGACCGATGGAGATCGCCCAGGGCATCCACCGCGTCGAGTCGAGCCTCGGCGCTCGGTTCATGGCGCAGTACGTGCTCGTCGGCGAGGCGCGCACGCTGCTCTTCGACACGGGGATGCCCTTCACTCCGGCGGAGGCGCTCGGCCCATACCTCGAGTCCCTCGGGTTCGGGCTCGAGGCGATCGACGAGGTTCTGATCAGTCACGCCGACCTGGACCACTGCGGCGGCAATCGTTCGCTCCGCGAGCTCCATCCGGGCGCACGCTTCGCCTGCCACGAGCTCGACCGCCGCTGGATCGAGTCGAATCAAACTCTCGTGGCGGAGAACTACCTCTGGCACGAGGCGTACGGCTTCGACGAGCCGGACGAGGCCGGCCGGGCCGAGCTCGTCTCGCTGTGCGGCGGCGACGCGCCGATCGACGAGGGGCTGCGCGGCGGTGAGACGATCCGGCTCGGCGACGGATGGCGCGTCGAGGTGCTGCACCTGCCCGGTCACACGCTCGGTCACATCGGCCTCTGGGATCCCCGCAGCCGGGCGGCGATCGTGATCGACGCCGTGCTGGAGCGGGGGATCTACGCGACTGACGGGACGCTGCTGATCCCACCGCGGGTGTACGACATGGCCGCGTACCGCGCCACGATCCGGCAGATCCGCGCGCTCGAGCCGGAGCTCCTTCTCACCGCGCACTACCCGGTGATGGACGCGTCGGAGGCGCAGGCGTTCCTCGAGCGCTCGATCGCGTTCACGCACGAGGTCGAGGCGGTCGTCCGCGAGGAGCTCGCCGCAGGCGCCACGGAGCTCTGGCCGCTGACGCAGCGGGTCGACGAGCGGCTCGGTCCCTATCCGGAGTTCACGAACGAGCTCGGCGCGCTCGTGCGGGCGGCGCTTCCGTAGGCCTAGCCTGACCTCGGCAGCCGGTACTCCGTGGCGACGATCGCGGTCAGCTCCTCGACCGAGGTCTCGGCGGTGCGCTTGTCGAGCACGATGCGGCCGTTCCGGAGCAGGTTGACCCGGTCGCACATCTCGAGCACGTGCACGTAGTTGTGCGCGATCACGATCATCGACACGTCGGAGCGCTGCTTCAGCTCCTGGATCAGCTCGATGATCAGAGCCCCTTCGCGCGCGCCCATCGCGGCGAGCGGCTCGTCGAGCAGGAGGATCTTCGCGTCGGAGTGGGTGGAGCGCGCGATCGCGATCGCCTGGCGCTGACCGCCGGAGAGCTGCGCGACCTCGGAGTGCAGCGACGGGATGCGGACTCCGATGTCGTCGAGGTACTCGCGCGAGCGCTTCCGCATCGCCCGGTTGTCGAGGAAGCGCAGAGGCCCGATGCCGCGCGTCACCTCGCGGTTCAGGAACATGTTGTGGTAGACGGACATGCCCGGGACGAGCGCGAGGTCCTGGAAGACCGTGTCGATCCCGAGCGAGCGGGCGTGCGTGACGGAGCGGAGCTGCACCTCCTCGTCGCGGACGAAGATCCGGCCCTCGTCCGGCTTGTGGAAGCCCGTCAGGATCTTCACGAGGGTCGACTTGCCGGCCCCGTTGTCGCCGATCAGCCCGAGCACCTCGCCCTGCCCGAGGCGGAGCGTGACGTCCTCGAGCGCGGTGACCGCGCCGAAGCTCTTCTTGACGTGCTCGACACGAATCGCGTCGGGCTGTCCCACGTCCACGGGCGTCGCGGCCGCTGCGGCAGTCTCGCTCATGGTAAGGCCCCCAGCCGGCCCGACTGGCGGATCCGCTCTAGGGTCACGTTGAGCGCCATCGAGACGATGATCGCCGCCCCGAGCACGAGATCGAAGGTGAAGGCGCTGATCCCCTGGAGCGTGAAGCCGAGGCTCAGGATGGCCAGGACGAGAACGCCGAGGGCCGCGCCGATCACCGTGCCGGAGCCGCCGAACAGCGAGGTGCCGCCGATCACGGCCGCGGCGACGGCGTAGAACATCACCTGCGTCCCGCCCTGGAGTGGCTGGATCGACGTGATGCGCGTGGACTCGAGGATCCCGGCCAGCGCGCCGAGCGTGCTGCAGATTACGAAGTTGCCGATCTTCACGCGCCGGACGTTGACCCCGCTCTCGCTCGCTCCGATCAGGTTGCCGCCTGTCGCGACCGTGTGGAGCCCCCACCGGGTGCGCCCGAGCCAGATCGCCATCACGATGACGACGCCCAGCGCCCAGTACACGGTGGAATACGGCGAGCCGCCGAAGAAGCGGAAGAACGTCTCGCCCCCCGGCGTCTCGACGGGGAACCCGTCCGAGATGTTCAGCGTGATCCCGTTCAGCAGGAAGATCATCCCCAGCGTCGTGATGAACGAGGGCACGCCGACGAGCACGGTGATCAGGCCGTTGACGAGGCCGACGAGCGCGCCGGACAGCAGACCGACGACCACGGCGAGGACGATCGGAAGGTTCCAGTCGGTGTTCGCGAAGTAGAAGATCCAGGCCGAGAAGGCGAACACGTTGCCGACCGAGAGGTCGATCTCGCCGCAGATCAGGAGCATCACCTGGCCCGCCGCGATGATCGCGAGCGGCGCGGAGAACTCCGCGATCACGCGCGCGTTTTCGGTGCCGAAGAACGCGTCGGTGCGGAGCGAGAAGTAGAACGTCAGCGCGATCGCGACGAGCAAAATGCTCGCCTCGCGGCGCCGGACGAAGGCAGCCGCCACGCGCCGGCCGAGGCCGGCACGTGGCGGGGATTGCGGCGGAGGGGCCTCTGTTGCGGCCTCTGCCACTTACGCCTGTGTGGACGGGTACTTCTGCTTGTTGGAGCTGCCGTGGTAGCGCGTCTTCGTCGTGAGGTACGGCTTCACGTTCGCCTTGGTCACGAAGAGGATGCCGGTGTTCGTGTCCGACGGCGCCACGAGCCCGCCGGAGTACTTCAGCCAGAACAGCTGCATCACCGGGTAGAAGCCCTGCAGGTACGGCTGCTGGTCGATCGTGAAGTGCATGTGCCCTGTGTCGATGAGCTTCAGGATCGTCGGCAGTAGGTCATAGCCGCCGGCCTTGACGCCCTTCTTGGCGAGCCCGTACTTCTGCATCACCTGGGCGACGCCCTGGGTCGAGCCGGCGTCGACGGCGAACATCCCCTTCAGGCCCTTGTGCCCGAGGTAGTAGGCGTCGATCTTCGCCAGCTCGCCGTTCAGGTCGGCGCCGGTGGCGATCGCCGTGGCCTTGATCTTGCCCTTGCTCAGCTGCTTGATCGCTGCCTGCGCGCCGTCGATCCGCGGCTGGATGTTGAGCTGCCCGGGGGTGGCGATGAACAGGGCGACCTCGCCGGACTTGACGAGGCCGACGATGCGCCGCCCCATCTCGAACCCGGAGAGGTACAGGTCCTGGCCGATGTAGGCGAGGCGGTTGTTCTGCGCATCGGCGTTGTAGGACAGCACCGGGATCTTCGCCTTGAGCGCCCGGTCGGTCGGCGCGTTGAATGCCTTCAGGTCGACGAGGCACACCGCGATGCCGTCGGCCTTCGCGCTGATGCCGGAGTTGAACGCGTTCACCATCTCGCTGATGCTCGAGGTGGTCGAGCCCGTCCACTGGTACGAGCAGCCGAGCAGGTTGCACGCGTCGGCCGCGCCGTACTGCGTCGGCACGAAGAAGGGGTTCGTCGTCACGTGGTTGACGAACACGAACTTCCACTTCGGGTGCGACTTGATGAAGGCCTGCGAGGCCAGTGCCTCGGACACCCCGCCGAAGGCCGGGCTGGCGACCACCGACGCGGGAAGCGAGAGCGCTGCCGCCCCGAGCCCCACGCGCTTGAGCAGGCTGCGACGCGACGCCACGAGCTCCTGGCGTTCCTCCTCGTCTACCTGCGGAGCCTCGTCGCCCCGCGAATCGTCGAGCTCCACTTGACCCTCCTTTGTCGAGTGCTGATCGACTCGTGGCGAACGTAACAGCTTGGTTTCCGCCTGTCCAGTAATATCCCTATCGTATGATGAAAGACCGGACGTATCCCCGCCGAGGGCTCCACGGTGAGATCGTCCACGACATCGGCGTGCGGATCCTGCGCGGCGAGCTCAAGCCCGGCGATCCAGTGATCACGGGGCTCGACGAGCAGGAGGTCAGCCGCACCGTCGTTCGCGAGGCGATCAAGGTGCTCGCGGCGAAGGGCCTGATCACCTCTCGTCCCAAGACGGGCACGCACGTGCGCGACCGCCGCGACTGGAACGTCCTCGACCCGGACGTGCTCGCGTGGCGGCTCGAGGCCGATACCGGCGACGACTTCTATCTCGACGTGTTCGAGACCCGCCGTGTGATCGAGCCGGCGGTCGCCGCGCTGGCGGCGACACGCGCGACCGAGGACGAGATCGCGGCGCTCGAGGAGGCGTTCTCCGCGATGGAGGAGTCGGTGGGACAGGACCCGGACGCGTACATCGCAGCCGACATCCGCTTCCACGAGCTCATTCTCGAGGGCTGCCACAACGAGTTGCTGACGAACCTCGGCTCCACGCTCCGCGCAGTCTTCAGAGCGAGCTTCACGCGGACGAAGGGCGTCGCCCAGGAGACGCTGCCGATCCACGGGGACGTGCTCGACGGCATCCGGACCGGGGACAGCGCAGCCGCCGAGGGAGCGATGTTGCGCCTGATCGACACGACCGCTGCGTCCGTCTCTGGCTCGAAGCGCGTCGCCTGATCAGGCAACGTGCTCGAGGAGCACCTTCGCCACGACTCCGTCCCGCTTGTCCAGCACCTCGAAGGCGTCCTCGAAGCGCGCGGCCGGGAAGCGATGGGTGACGAGCGGCTCGAAATCGACGAGGCCGCGTGCGAGGAGGTCGACGACGCGACCCCACGCCGAGGTCGTGTACGAGCAACTGCCGATCACGTCCATGTCGCCGAACATGATGCGGTCGGCCGGTAGCTCGAGCACCTTTCCCTCGCCGGCGATGCCGAGCAGGACGACGCGCCCTCCGGGGCGGACGAGCCGGGTCGCGAGCTCTACCGCCTCGACCGACCCCGCCGTCTCGAGCACGAGGTCGAGGCCGCCGCCGACGAGCCGCCGCGTCTCCTCGACCGGGTCCTGGTCGCCCACGTGCACGGTCGCCTGCGCGCCGAGCCGTCTCGGCGAACCCCAGCTCCGCCGGACGGGCGCCGTACGCCACGAGCGCGCCCGGCGAATAGAGGCGGGCGAGCGTGAGGGCGAGCGAGCCGAGCGTGCCGATGCCGACGACGCCGATCGTCTCCCCCGGCCGCGGCCGTCCGCGCTCGAGGCCGCGGAGGACGCACGACGCGGGCTCGACGAGCACCGCGGCGCCGAACGAGACGCCGTCCGGGAGCGCGTGCACCACGTGGCGCGGGACGACGACGTACTCGCCGTAGCCGCCGGCACGGGTGAACCCGAGCTGGTCGTAGTTCTCGCACAGCTGCGTGTCGCCGGCCTTGCAGCGCCGGCAGCGGTTGCACGGGATCATCCCCTCGCAGACGACGCGTGTGCCGGGAGCGAGCCCGGTGACGCCGTCGCCTGTCTCCTCGACCGTGCCGCTCCACTCGTGCCCCGGCACGAGCGGGAAGGTCACCCAGCGCGGATCGGTCAGGCCGCCGTGGAGAATCTCGAGGTCGGTGCGGCAGATGCCGGCGACGTGGCTGCGGACGAGCACGTCGCCCGGGCCTGGCGACGGCCGGTCCAGCTCGCGAAGAGCGACCTCGTGCGGCCGCTCGATCACGATCGCCTTCATGCCCTAGCGCCCAGGCTGCGATGAGCCGTCGGCGGGAGACGGTGTCGAGCGTCACCGCGGCGAGCAGGATCAAGCCGGTGACCATGTACTTGATCGCCGAGCTGTAGCCGAGCAGGTCGATCCCGTTCGCGACGGTCGAGATGACGAGCGCGCCCATCAGCGCGCTGATCACGCGGCCGCGGCCGCCGAAGAGGCTCGTCCCGCCGATCACCGCCGCGGAGATGGCGTCGAGCAGGAGCGTGCCGCCGCCGGCGTTGAGGTCGACCGAGTTGAGTCGCGACGCGAAGATCACGCCGCCAAGTCCGGCCATCAGCCCGGAGATCATGAAGACGAGGACGCGGATCCGCGGCACGTTGATGCCCGCGCGCCGCGCGGCCTCTGCGTTCCCGCCGACTGCATAGACATGTCGCCCGAACGTCGTCCGCTCCGCGACCCACGTCCAGAAGAGCAGGAAGATGAGCACGAGCAAGAACGCGAGCGGGAAACCGCGCTCGCTGTTGGCCCAGGTCACCGCGCCGAAGATCACGACGACGAACAGCGCGAGCTTGAGTGCGACGATCACGAGGTTGTCCGTGAAAATCCCGTGGCGCCTGCGGCTGATGACGCCCGCTAGCGTCGAGACCGCGAAGAGCGCACTCGCGACCGCCGCGATCAGGAGGCCCGCCGTGTCCGAGAAGAAGTAGTTCGCGAGGTTGTTGATCGTCGAGTCCTCGATCACGATCACGCCCTGGCCGCCGATCACGTAGAGGATCACGCCCTGCCAGAACAGCAGCCCGGCGAGCGTGACCACGAACGACGGGATGCCGAGGAACGCCACGAAAGAGCCCTGGAGCCCGCCGATCAGCGCCGTCACGGTCACCGCGATGGCGATCGCCAGGA
>CAWEMW010000012.1:0-135690 GCA_963810295.1 uncultured Actinomycetes bacterium | reverse complement strand
GACCCAGGGCCGCTCGTCGGGCACGACGCGCGGCAAGGCGAACGTGAGCATCGTCGGGCCGCCCGGGGCGCTGTCGATCTCGAACGAGCCGCCGAGCATCCGCACGCGCTCGCCGATGCCGACGATGCCGAGCCGGCCGCGCTGCGCGGCGCGCGCGAGCGCGCGGCCGACCTCGAAGCCGTGGCCGTCGTCGACGACGCGCACCTCGATCGACGCGCGGCGCATGCGGACGCGAACCTCGACGGTCGACGCGCCCGAGTGCTCGCGCACGTTCGACAGCGACTCCTGGATCGCGCGGTAGACCGCGATCCGCTGGGCCGACGTGAGCGACTCCGGGTCGCCGCGAATCTCCAGTCGCGCGTCGATGCCGGTGCGCTCGGCGAACGTGTCGACCTCGCGGTGGAGCGTCTCGCCGAGCGGGCGCGAGACGATGCTGCGCGACTCGAGCGAGCGCGAGAGCTCGCGCAGCTGCCGGTCGAGCTCGACGATGCGAGCGAGGAGGTCGTCGAAGCGGCCGGCAGCGCGCTCGCGATGGCTGTCGTGGATGAACGGGTACACCTGCTCGCGCAGGTGCGAGACGTCCGCCCCGAGCGCCAGCACGTCCTGGATCGGGCCGTCGTGCAGGTCGAAGCCGATGCGCATCAGCCGCTGCTCGCCGGCCGTGACGAGCGTGTTCACACGCTCGGCCGACCGCTCGAGCAGGAGCTCGCGCTCGACGACCGGACGCCAGCGCCGACGCTGTCACACCGAGGTAACCGTCCGCCCGCGCGATGGGCTCCGAGACGCGTGCGACCACGATCGCGCACGGGCTCGAGAACCGGTACACGAGCGCCGAGCGGAGCGACCTCGAGCCGAGCAGGGTGAGGCCGCCGCGGCGTAGCGCCGCACGGGCTGTGGCTCGCGCTCGTCGGCTCGCTGCGCCCTCGCCGACCGAGACGAGGGGCTCCACGTTGTTGCCGTCCTCGACCTTCCAGAGCGACGCCTCGCTCGCGATACCGAGCAGCACGAGCAACCGGATCTGGATCTCGGCACGCGGCGAGCGGAGGCAGCTCGACGAGGAGCGGGCTCGCGCAGGCCGTGCGGTGGAGGTCGAACATCGCCGCTTCACGCGGCTCGCCGCGCGCCTCGGCCAGCGTGTCGACCGCGATGCGCACGTCCGTCTCGTCGAGCTCACCCTCGGCCGCGAGCGAGACGACGACCCCTGCGACGTAGATGCCCGTCGCGAGCCTGTCGGCGGCGTCCGTCGCGCCGGCGCCCGCGAACGCGGAGAGCGCCCCACGGTGCGCGGCCTTGAGGAAGGGGTGGACGCGAGGCTCGGCGTCCGCGAGCAGCTCCCGATGCGCCGTCTCGAGGCGCGCAGCGCCGCCTGCGGTTGCAGGCACGACGAGCTGAGGCCGTCGGTCGGCCCGTTCTACGCCATCTCCTGTGCGCGCGAGTGACGCCATCAGCGTCGTGTGGCCCGCAGCGCCGTCATCGCTCCGATCGATTCACGACGTCGAACCTTTTCCCTTCTGCCGCGCTCGGATCCTATACGGCCTTCCGGGCGAGGGCATGCTCGACGGCCTCGACGACACCGTCCGTCTCGTCCCACTTCTCGTAGATCCGCATCCCGACATCTGTGCGGTCGGCGGTCTGCTCGCCGACCAGCACGACGGTCGCCTCGGGCCGTCGAGCCCGCGTGACGTTCGCGAGCCGGAGGCCCTCGCCGACGGTCGTGTCGGCCGTGTCGATCACGACGACGTCCGCCGCCTCGCCGCCGGCGGCGTCCGCGGCGCCCGAGGGCGGGACGCTGGCGACGACGTCGATCCCCTTGCCGTCGAGGAGGAACCGGACGAGCTTGAGGTAGCGCTGGTCGCTTGCTCGCGAGCACGACCGCGCCATGCCTCTCGCCCGCAAGATCCGTCGTGACCTTCGTCGGCACCTCGTCGGCCGTCGCACGCGCGGCCCAGGCGACGCGGTCGCCGAGCGAGAGCCCGCGCCGGTCGCACTCACCGGCCCGCAGCTCGACGACCTCGCGCGCGCCGCGACACGACGCAGTCTTGAAGGGCGTCAGCCGCGGCACGATCTTGACGACGACCTGGTCGGCGTCGAGAAAGATCGACGTCGATCGGGAAGCGCATGAACGCCGTGTGGATCGACCACGCGGGCCGGAGCAGGATGCCGTGGCCGGACGGCAGATCCCGCTTCCCGAGCAGCCCGCGGAGCCGTCGCATCGTCGAGTCCGCCACGGTGACGGACTCGGCGACGACCCGGCCGTCCTCGCGACGCAGCGTGAGGTTCGGGAACTGGCGCATCCGAGACGTGCTAGCCGAGCACGTCCATGATCCGGATCATCACCGGCACGAGAATCACGATGAAGAGCGCGGGCATGATCAGGAAGAGGATCGGGAAGAGAATCTTCACCGGTGCCTTCTGCGCGCGCTCCTCGGCGTAGGCGCGCTGGCGCTTCCGCATCTCGACGGCGAGGTTCCGCATGATCTGGCCCGTCGAGACACCCATCGTCTCGCCCTGCGCGATCGATCGAGCGAACATGCGAACGCCCGGTGTGTCGATGCGTCCGAGGAAGTTCTCGAGCGCCTCGACCAGTGTCAGGCCCATGTTCTGCTCCTGCAGCGTGAGGCGGACCTCGGACGACAAGCGGCTCCCGGATCTTCATCGCCGCCAGCCGCAGCGACTGCGGGAAGCTCAGACCAGCCTCGAGAGTGACCACGAGGAGGTCGATCAGGTCAGGGAGCCCACGCTCGATCTGCTCGCGGCGGCTCTTCGCGCGCGAGCCGACGATGAACATCGGCAGCGTCCAGCCGAGCGCAACTGCACCCACCGTGGCCAGGAGCAGGAACCAGGTGGAGGCGCCCATGAGCGCCCCGAGCCACAGCCAGATGAACGCTGCGGCGACCGCCGAGAGGAACTGCGTTCCGAGCAGCCGCTCCGGCGTCGTCGTGTACATCCCGGCGGAGATGAGACGCGAGCGGTAGTCCGGTCCCTTGAAGCGCGTGAAGTGAGCTGCCGATCCAGCGACCCAGCGCGGACGTCAGGTCGTCCAGACGCGCACGGAGGCTCGGTCGCGGCTCCTTCGTCGAGGCGGAGGTCGGGAGCGAGCCGGCGAAGCCGTAGGCGGTGATCTGCTCGATCGTCTCGCTCGATGTCCCGCCTGGAGTGCTGAGGCGCACGGATCACCATGGTCACTGCGATTGCGAGGAGGAAGAGCCCGAAGATGAGGATGAAGTGGATCATGATCAGAGCTCGATCGAGACGATTCGCCGGATGACGTAGAAGCCCGCGATCACCATGAAGATCGCCACGATCCCCGAGACCTGCCCGACCGTCTCGTGGAACAGCGGGTCGAGGTGGCTCGGGTTGAAGAGCATGAGAAACAGGAAGATCCCGACCGGCACCATCGCGACGACGACGGACGAGAACTTGCCCTGGGCCGTGAGCACCTTGACGAGCCGCCGCACGTCCATGCGCGCGCGAATGTTCTTGGTCACCTGATCGAGCACCTCCGCCGTGTTTCCGCCCGCCTCGCGCTGGACGAGCGCGAGGACTGCCAGCTGATCCATGTCGGTGTTCTGCATTCGCTTGGCGGTCACCTCGAGCGCCTCGTCGAGCGGAATGCCGAGCTGCTCGTCCGTGACGACCCGGGTGTACTCCCGCTTCGAGGGCTCGGGCGCCTCGTCCGCGACGACGCCCATGGCGCCTGCGAGGCTGTGCCCGGCACGCAGCGCGGACGCGAGCACGTCGAGGTTCTCGGGGAGCTGCTCCGCGAACTCGTTGCGGACGTGCCTCGCCTTGCCACGTACCCACAGGTTGAGGGCGATCGGCGGCACGACCGCGAGGATCACCCAGAACGGGCCGATGAGCCGTCGCTCCGATCACCGCGAGCACCAGGCCGGCGATGACGGAGATCCAGATCATCTTGGTCGGGTCGCGGTCGATCTGACCGACGTCGACGTCCTCGGAGAAGCCCTCGAGCCACCTGAAGCTGCGTCGACGCTGGCGCTGCTCGCCCATCGTGGCCAGGACGTAGTCGACCTCCTTGCGGCGCTTGGCTCGCAGTCTCCTCCTCGGGGAGGGTGACGAACTCGCCCAGTCGTGCGACGAGTGCCTTGTTGGAGCGGAGGCTCCAGAACGAGCGCAGCGCGAAAGCGATCAGCGCGAGGATGAGCCCGACGACGAGCGGGATCAGCACCCAGGACTGCAGGAGCTCGTCGCGGAAGGCCGGCTGGTAGGGCGCCGCGGTGCCGGGCGCCGGTGTGTCGTACGAGAAGGAAACCGGCTCGAGCCCGTCGACCGCGATGGCCACGTCGACGTTCTGACCAGGTCGGGCGGCAGAGCTGTAGCGAACGAGGTACTCGTTTCCGAGCTCGAAGCCGAGCTGGTCGTAGATCTGTGTCGAGCGCGGCCGGCGACGTGGCCGCGGCGTAGGTGCCGCCGGTCTCCTCGGCGATTCGCTCGAGGTCGTCCGGCACGAAGTCCGGCGACTGGATGCCGACCGTGAAGACACGGATGTTCTGCTCCTTGAGCTGCGAGATGGCGGAATCGAGGCTGGTGACGCTTCCGACGTCGTCGCCGTCCGAGAGCAGCACGATCCGGGCACCCCCGAGCGCCGATCCACGCACCTGCGCCACCGCCGCGGCAAGCGCGTCGTAGGCGCGTGTTCCCTCGGCGAGCTTCGGCGGCTTCGCGAGCACCGCGTCGATGTCCGCACGATTCGTCGTGAGTGGCAGCGCGACCTTGGGCTCCGAGTTGAAGAAGACGACGGAGAGCGGCTGTCCCGGGTTGCGGGCCGCGAACGCGCGCGCCGCCTGCATCGCAGCGCCGATCGAGCCCTTCATGCTGTTCGAGGCGTCGATCAGGAGCACCGTGCCGAGCCCCTGGGACGACGCCGACGAGAGCACCGCGAGGTTCTCGACCGGCTTGCCGTCCTCCTCGACCGTCACGTCGTCGGTCGTGAGCGCGGACGTCGCGCGGCTCGGTGAGCGTCAGGACGTAGGCGCGATCCGGGAACAGCGCGTTGCCGGCCTCGACGACCTCGAAGCCGGCTGCCCTCGTCGGCCGCCAGTGCGGGAGTCGCGCCGACCGCGGCGAGCGCGACGGCGAGCGCGAGGATGATCCAACGAAGCCGCCTCATCGACGTAGGTCCGCAACGTTCGTCGCGACAGGCCGGTGCGAGAACAGGCCGGCGGGAAGCTCGATCCCGCGCTTCTCGAACTTGTTGAGGAAGACCGGCCGCAGCCCCGTCGGCCGCAGTCCCCCGTTGATCGTGCCGTCAGGCCCGAACGAGTCGATCTTGAACTCGAAGATGTCCTGCATGCGTGATCACGTCCGACTCCATCCGCTGCACCTCGGTGATCGCCGTGCAGCGGCGTGAGCCGTCCTCGAGCCGCTCGATGTGGACGATCATGTCGAGCGCCGACGAGACCTGCTGGCGGATCGCCCGCACCGGCAGGTCGTAGCCGGCCATCAGCACCATCGTCTCGAGACGAGCGAGGGCGTCGCGCGGCGCGTTCGCGTGCACCGTCGAGAGCGAGCCGTCGTGGCCCGTGTTCATCGCCTGGAGCATGTCGAGCGCCTCGGGGCCGCGGCACTCACCGACGATGATCCGGTCGGGGCGCATGCGCAGCGAGTTTCGAACGAGGTCGCGGATCGGGATGGCGCCCTCGCCCTCGATGTTCGGCGGGCGGGCCTCGAGCCGGAGCACGTGGCGCTGGTGGAGCTGGAGCTCGGCGGCGTCCTCGATCGTCACGATCCGCTCGTGGTCGGGGATCCCGGACGAGAGCGCGTTCAGGAGCGTCGTCTTGCCGGAGCCTGTACCGCCCGAGATGAGGACGTTGAGCTGCGCCTGGATGCAGCGCCGGAGGAAGTCGACCGACTCCTCGCTCAGCGAGCCGAGGTTGACCATGTCCTGGAGGCCGAGCCGCTTCCGCGAGAACTTGCGGATCGTGAGCAGCGGGCCCGAGAGCGAGAGCGGCGCGATGATCGCGTTCACGCGCGAGCCGTCCGGCAGGCGCGCGTCGACCATCGGCGACGACTCGTCGATCCGGCGGCCGATCTGCGCGACCATCCGGTTGATGATCCGCCGCAGGTGCGAGTCGTCGTTGAAGCGCACCGTGGTCTCGTACAGGCGGCCCTGGCGCTCGATCCAGATCTCGCTCGGCCCGTTGACCATGATTTCCGTGATGGAGTCGTCCGCGAGCAGGCGCTCGAGCGGGCCGTAGCCGAGGATGTCGTCGGCGATCTCGGCCGTGAGCCGCTCGCGGTCGTCACGGGAGATGCCCGTCTCGCCCGCGAGGTGGCGGCGGATGTCCGCGATGACGCGATCGCGCATCCCGACCGGGTCGAGCGTCTGTCCGGTGAGCTGGGGCCCGAGCTCGCCGATGACGAGCATGTGGATCGAGTTCTTGAGGTCGGCGAAGGGCTCCTTGGTCGGAGGCGCCGCCGCCGGCTTGGTCGTGACGAGACGCTCGTGGAGCTCCATGGTCGTTACTTCCTCCTGAAGCGGAACAAGTGATCGGCCGGCTCGCTCGCCCTCGGCGGGCTTGGCGCCGACGAGCTCGCCGTTCGGCCTCTCCACCCGTGAAGAGCGCTGCGAGCTCGTGGAACGACGCCGCCGCGTACGACTGCGGCCGCGAAAGCGTTATCGGTATGCCCTCGTTGACCGACCGTGGGATCTCGCGGTCGGACGGGATGAAGACGTCGGGCTCGCTGCCGAGCACCGTGACGACGTCGTGCTGGCTGATGCCCACACGCGTGTCGGCGCGGTTGAGGACGAGCCTGATCTTGCTGGCGTCGTACTCCATCAGGCTCGAGCGTCTCCAGCCCGAGCTTGGTGTTCTTGAGCGAGAGCGAGTCGAGCGTTCCGACCATGACGAGGTCGGAGCTCGCGTCGATCGTCGCGATCACCTCGGCGGTGAACCCCGGAGGCGTGTCTGCGACGACGAAGTCGTACTGCTGACGCGCGACGGTCGAGGACGTCACGGAGGAGCTCGATCGTGATCGCGCTCGCCTGGTCCGGCCGCGCCGGGGCAAGGAGCACGTCGACTCCGGTGTCGTGGGTCATCACGTAGTCGCGGAGCTTGTCCTCGTCGAGGGAGCCGCCCGAGATCGCCAGGTCGTACATCGTCTTCTCGGGCGGGATTCCCATGCAGAGCGCGACGTCGCCGAACTGGAGGTCGAGATCGATGACCAGCACCTTCTGCCCGGCGAGCGCGAGCGCCACGGCGAGGTTGCACGACGTCAGCGTCTTTCCCGTGCCGCCCTTGGGGCCGAGCACGCAGATGAGGCGAGCGTCTCCGTGCTCGCGCTCGCCGTATCCCGGGCGCGGGGCCCGCGCGATCGCCTTGCTCATCGCGAACCGAAGGTCTTCCTTCGTCTGGGGGAAGAGCGCCATGTCTGCTGCGCCCGACTTCGAAGGCGCGGCGCAGGAACCCGTTCGGGGACGCTGCCGAGAGGACGATGATCGGAAGCTCCGGCGAGACGCGATGGGCGCCGTCGATGATCTGGAGCGACCGATCGTCCTCGCGGCCCTGGCAGGCCACGAGGAGGACGTCCACGGTCCTGCGACTGCAGCGTCCGGACCGTCTCGTCGACGCCGTCGGTCAGCCCGACGAGCTCGAAGCTCGGATCGTCGGGCAGCGCTCGCTGGACGTCGAGGGTGTCGAGCCCTTCGACGGCGACGACCGCGCGGATGTGAGTGTTCGCCACCCGGTTACCTGACGGTTCTGTTGCGGTTCGCCTGGCGAGAGCAGGGTCTGCATCGTGATCGTCAGCGGCGGCGTCTTCTTGGCGCCGACCACCGGCCGCAGCAGGAACCAGAGCGTGCCGTTGTCCGACGCGAACGCGAGCTTCTGGGCGAGCGCGGCGTTGGCCTTGAGCACGTACGTCGACGACTGACCCGGCCGCCGGCGCGCGCAGGATCTCGACGTCGGGCGCGAGGAGCGTGAGCATGTTCCCGCCTCCGCCGACGAGCGAGACGTAGACGTCGACGTGGTCGCCCTGGGCCGTGTAGCCGACGAGGCCGCGGGCTCCGTCGACCGGGATCGCGACACGCCCGCTCGCTGCCCGGTGAGCGTCGTGGGAACCGTCTCCGCCGTCGTCACGCTCAGGTCGGCCGTCGTGATCTGCTGGCCCGGGAAGACGTCCGTGGCCGCGACGCGGCCGTTCAGGTACGCCGGATCGGCGATCGCGCCGACCTTGAGGTCGTCCTTCGGCAGGCTCGCGACCTGGAAGAGCTCCTGCTTGGCGATGATCGTGCCCGAGGTGCCCTTCGGGATGAGGTTCTTCGCCACGAGGACGGGCGTCGCGGCGTTCTCCGCGTTGACGCTCGACCGGTAGCGGTTGATGTAGACGACGAGCAGGATCGCAGCGAGCAGCGCCGCCCCGATTCCCAGCGCGAGCGTCCAGTTCTTGGACTTGCCGATACGGCTCGACAGTGCTTGCTGCGACATGATTCTGACTCCTCTTGTGTTCTCTTGGTCGGACTAGTTCTTCGGCAGATGGATCGAGTTTCGTTAGCTCAGCGGACGAGGCCGGGCTTGCAAGTGATGATGTCGACGGTCGAGGTCGCACACGGGGTCGCCGATGATCACGTCGTCGTCGAGCGTGATGACGTCGACCAAGTGCCCCCAGAGCTGGGCGCCCTTGTCGTCGTAGCCGCGCGGCGAGGTTCAGGGTCGTTGAAGCCGCAGTGTCGGGCCGACGTTGCTCTGCCGCGTCCCAGCCCGTCACGTAGACGCGGAGGACAGGCCCTCGATCGGCAGCCAGCCGTTGTTGGGGCGACGGTGATCACCCGTCCGAAGTCGGTCAGGACGATGTACGCGCAGCGTGGATCGACGCCGTCGAGGTTGGCAGGGCTCGAGCCGGCACCCAGTTGTTCGGCGTGTGCAGGCGAATCGGTCCTCGATGCCGTCTCGCACCGATGCCGGTCTTGTTGCCCTGCTCGAGCTGCACGCAGTCGAGCGGGCCACGGTGTCCGGCTCCTCGGTCCAGGCTGGCGGGGTGCTGCATGAGTCTCCGCGCGGGTTGACGACGAGCGGCACGGGGCATCCGTCGTCGAACGCTTCCTCGATCTCCGTGGCGCCGCCGCTGTGCCGGCCGCACCAGATCGCCCGCGTCCGGTTGCCGCTGTTCTGCACCGAGTCGCGGAGCAGCACGATGTCCTCCTGGTCGATGCCGGTGTGGGTGAACGAGATCGTGAAAGTCTCCGGGTCGTGGTCCGAGCAGCGCCAGGAATTCGTGATCGGCAGGCTCAACGTTAGGAGCTCCGGCGACGAGCGGGTTCGAGCCCAGGGGATCGGCGACGTAGAACGCTGCTGCACGGCGTTGCCGGCCCCGGTGACGGGCTCGCCCGGGAACGTGGCCGCTGCAGACGCGCCGCCGGTATTGCAGTTTCCCGGGTTCCCGACGCTGACGCGGCCGCTCAATCTGGGTCCAGTCGACGCTGAAGCCGATGCGGGCCGATCTGCGTGTAGTCCTGCGACACGGCCGGGTTGGCAGCCGGAATGCGAACGTCGTTCGGGTCGATGTTGATCGTCCCGGTGACCGTGCACCGATTCGGCACTGCTCCACGCGTGTCCACTGACGGTCGGAGCGCTGATGCCGGGGGCGATGCCGATCCGAGTCTGGACCGTGATCGTGCCGTGCACGTTGTTCGAACCGGTATCGACGATCGGCCGTGAAGGTCACCTGGCACAGCGCGTTCAGAGCGGTGCTCGGCGTGAGATGAACCCGGGGCCGTACCCGCAGGTGCAGGTGTGCCTCGAGGCTGAAGTGGCGCAGCTTGGGCGGCTGGTCGTTCCCCGGCGTGGCGTCGGTGTCGTAGACGTTGATCCAGTCGATCGCGCGGAGTCTCGTGCGCTGTGTCGGGATCGGCCCGGTCGTACCAGTCGGCAGGGGCCGCTTGTTCTGCGTCGAGAAGCTGCAGGGGCTTGCGCCGTCCTTGACGCCCGCCCAGTAGACGATCGCGATGTCGTCGTCCGCCGTGATCGGACGATCCCGTTCGACGTTGCTGGTCCAGGTCGACGTGGCCATCGGGTCCCGACGTCAGCGTGACGGGGTTCGAGACTCCGACGGCGAGGACCCGAGGTCGTGGCACGCCAGTTCTGGCCTCGACGAACTGCGCCCAGACGCACTCGATCGTGGTCGCCCGTCTCGTTGACGAACGGAAGGCCGCTTCTCGCGGATGCCGAGGATCTGCTTGACCTCGACGCGCGCCTGCGCCTCGGTCGGACGAGGAGGTTGAGCCCGAACGCCTCGAACAGCGTCCCGATGTTCTCTCGCGCACCTTCACGTCGGTCCAGATCGCCCTGCTCGGGCTGAATGTCGTCGCCGGTCGTGGGCCTCGCGCACGGGTTCTGGGCCGCCGTCCGTCCAGTCCGCGGCCGTCGCGTTCGAAGCGTTGATGCGCACCGTGAGATCTGCCCGGTCTGGTTGATCGTCTGGTTGTACTTCGTCCCGGCGACCGGGATCGCTCGTGCCGGCGTATCGCTTCGCGACGTTGCTGATCGCCGTCCCCGTCGGCACGGCGTTCGTCTGGCAGTTGCTCAGCTGCGAGAGGTACTCGACGCCGGCAGCGAGCGCCCCGGCGTCGGCCTTGTTCTGGAGCTGGCGCTTGTGCGTGTACCAGTTGCCGACGTCGACGACGAGCGCCGTCAGCAGCAGGAACACCGGGATCATCACGGCCGTAAGAACGAGAATCCCGCCGCGCTCGTCACGCAGCTGAGCGGCTCATGGCACGTCTCCGATCGTGTCCGGTCCGACGGGATCGTCGGCGTTGGAGTTCGCGGCGCGGTGCCGGTCGCGTTCCCGAACCGCTCGATCCGCATCGTCGACGTACCCCGGATCGTGATCGTCCCGACGCCGAGCAGCGGGACGAAGTGAACGGCTTCTAGATCTCGCACCTCGACCGGGTCGCCGAGCGTCGGTCGTGCCGCCGCCGGGGAAGTCGATGCAAACCTTCGTGTCGGTCTGGAACTCGGCTGTCGACCCGCCGATGGCGTGCGCTGCGATGACTGGACAGCGGCTGCCGGTGGTTCGCGACGCAGCCTGGCCGCAGGTACGGGTTGCGGTCGACGACCGCCCAGCGCGCCGTCTCGCTCGCGTCGTGGTTCGTCTCGATCCAGTAGAAGAACACGCGGCCGAAGCCGAGCAAGCCGGCCACGACGAGCAGGAAGACGGGGATGATGAGCGCAAACTCGGTCATCGCCACGCCGTCCTGGCGCCTGATGTCAATACGTCGTCTCACCGCACGCCCCCTCCAGATGAATACGCCACATGATGCCGCAAGAACCGGACTGTGGCGTGTTCGCCACTCCTTTCATCATCGGGGTTAACCGGGGTTTCACAAGTGCTGGACCTAGCCGTCGCTCGAACGAGTCGCGGCGGTCGACCCGGGCGCCGCAGCACCCGGGTGACCGCCGCATGCTCGAGGGCGTCACTACGAGACCGGGTCCGTGACCGAGCTGCCGGTCGACCTGAACAGGTTCGTGATGTTGTCGCCCAGGAACACGATCGCTGCGATGACGACGATGGCGATGCCGCCGAGGATCAGCGCGTACTCGGCCATCGTCTGGCCGTCCTCGCGGTCGCGCAGGTTCGCGATGGTGTTCTGGAGATACACGACGAGTGCCGTCATGTGATGGTTCCTCCTTGGTGGTTAGGGGGAACGCCCCCCCGAGCGCTACTGCCTCTTACGTTCCCCCCGTTCGGGAGGCTCACGGATAGTGCTTGCCGGCACCAATTCCGGTACTCCCAGAGGGTCTAGTCATGGGCTAGACCTCGGGACGAACTGAGGGATCACTTCCTCGCGGGCATCATTCGGCCTGTGAGCCCGTCGTCCCTCCATACGCGTCTTCGCAACGGGCTTCGCGGGCGTCAGCTGGCGAACGGCGGCTTTCCGACAAGCTCGGGAGGACAGTCGGAGGTCGAGCCGACGGCTCTCGCTGCTCTTGCTCTTGGAGACCCACGTGCAACGACGCTGGCTGGAAGGACGTCAGGGTGCAGACGGCGGCTTCTCCGAGGTGGACGGCCGCGTCGACGGCCCGACGACCGCGGCGCTCGCCGCCCTCGTGCTGGATCGTGCCAGTGCGTCGCGCGCATTCGACTTCGCATTGGCGCACCGAGGTGTTCCGCTTCCCGGGGCGCCTGACGAGCGGCGGGGCTGGGGTTGGACGGCCGATACGCGGACGTTCGTGGAGCCGACGGCTCGGATGCTCATCGCCGCGAGACATCTCGGCAGAGCGCAGACAGTGCGCCGCGAGGTCGTTGGCCTGCTCGAGGAGTGGCAGACATCGGACGGCGGCTGGAACCACGGGGTCGCGTCGGTGCTCGGCGTGGAGCTCCCGGCATACGCGCAGACGACTGCGATCGCGCTGATCGCGTTGTTGGACGAGCACGAAGCCGTTCGTTGGCGCCGGGCTGGAGCTGCTCAGCACACGTTGGCGCCGCGAACAGGGAGGTCTAACCGTCGCGCAGGCATTGACGGCGTTCCGCCTCCACGAAGCGGCCGACGAGGCCGCGGCGGCACGTAGGGCGCTGGCGACGAACGCGGAACGCACCGGATTCCTCAGCACGACAGTCTCTCTCGCCTGGGCGGTGCTCGCCACCGGCCCGGACGAGGCGCTCGCGCCGCTGCGGGGGCGCGCGTGAGCCTGACGCGCCGACAACTGCTCGTCCGGTCGGGTGCAGCCGCGGCCTGGCTCGGCGCCGGCGGCGCGCTTGTCGCCAACCGGCTCGGAGCCTTCGACGGGCCTCCGCCTTTCGACCGGGCCGCCTACCCGGAGCCCGGCCGCTCGTCCGTAGCCGTGCTGCGCGCCGGGCGCTACAACGGCGACCTCGAACGCCTGCTGCTGGACGGGTTACGCCTGGTCGAGGCAGACGTGCGCGGCCGCTCGGTGCTGCTCAAGCCGAACCTGGTCGAGTTCTTCGACGACGCTCCGGTCAACACGGACCCGCGCCTCGTGGTTGCGGCCGCGGATGCGCTTCGACGACTCGGCGCCCGCTCGGTGATCGTCGGCGGAGGGGCCGGGGCATCGACGGGACACCGATGCGGTCGTGCTGCAGTCGGGCCTGTTCGAGGCACTCGACGACGCGGGTCTGGAGTTCATCGACCTGAACGAGGCTCCAGCGGTCCGGGTTCCCCTTCGAACGAGCTACACCGGGCTGCGTGAGCTGTGGGTGCCGAAGGTCATTCGCGAGACGGACGTGGTCGTCTCCATGCCGAAGCTCAAGACGCATCACTGGGTCGGCGTGACCCTGTCGCTCAAGAACTGCTTCGGCTGCATGCCCGGTCGGGTCTACGGCTGGCCGAAGGATGTCTTCCACATCCACGGCGTCCCGCGATCGATCGTCGACATCGCAGGGGCCGTGCGTCCGTCGCTGGCGATCGTCGACGGCATCGTCGGCATGCAGGGCGACGGCCCGCTCCGGGGCGACGCGATCGCTGCCGGTGTCGTGATCGTGTCTCGCGGACCCGGTCGCGGCAGATGTCACCGGCGCGCGCCTGATGGGGATGGATCCGGAGAAGATCGAGTACCTGATGGAAGCCGGCCGCTTCCTCGGCCAGTCGCGCTCCGAGCTGATCGAGCAGCGCGGCGAGGATCCCGAGCGGCTCGCGAAGTCGTTCCGCCCGGCGCCGGGATTCGAGCACCTGGTTGCCTGAAGCGTCCTGCGCAGGATGCCGACTTCAGTCACGACGCCAGCTCGTCGCCTGCGACCGCTGGCCGCCAACGCCGCTCTCGTCCGGCCCGGAGATGACGAGCACCAGAATCAGCCCGAACTGCGCTTCGGATCGATGCGGCCGCGCGGGTTCGCGGCCAGCGCTTCACTGGGCGGTCGCCGGTCCTGCTTCCACGTCATGTCGTTCCGCGCGCACGATCACCGCGAACACGATCGCGAATACGATCGAGCAGCCGTAGCGTCTCCGGGGCGTCTCCCGTGTCGATCCCGGCGCCGGACATTCCCCAGGTCACAGATGGGCAGAAACCACACGACCGAGAGCCGAGGTCGCACGATGGCCAGGGGAATGGCTGCGATCGCGAAGTAGTCGAGCCACACGATCGGCGACAGAACGAGTGCCGCGGCGAGCGACAACGCAAAGCTTCGGTAGCGCCACGTCCCGGCGAGGAGGATCGCGCCGGCGGCGAAGGTCACGATCCGCCCGAGCGTCTCCGAGCCGCCGGCCTGCACGACGAGCCCGAAGAGCGTGTAGGCGTCCTGGTCGAAGCCGCGGCCGAGCTGGAGAAGCGCGCGGATGTACGTCGTCGAGGCTCGTGAACGGCAGCACGAGGAGGAGTGACGCTCCGGCGATCGACGCTGCGAGAACGTCGCCGCGTAGCTGCGCCTCGACGCGAGCCACAGATCCCAGGGGCCAGACGAAGAACTTGAGAGCAACCGCCGCTCCGACCGCGATCCCGGGCGCGAACCGCGCGTCTCGCGAGCCGCCAGGCGAGCGCGGCGAGGACGCAGAGGGCGGCGTCAGGTGAGACGACGCGCATCTCCCCGGCGACCTGCGGCCACAGCGCGACGACACCGTACACACGCCAGTCGCGGACGCCGACCAGCCAGAGCGCAGCCGCGAAGGCGACGAGGCCGAGCAATGCCATCACGAAGTCGGCCGCGCCGATCGGCAGAAGCGTCAGCGGCGCGTGGAGGTACGCGACGATCGGCGGCCAGATGAAGTTCGGAGCGACGGTCGGGTCGAAGTCGGGGGGCGGGTACGGATTTCTGCCCGTCGAGCATCTCCTCCGCCTGCGGGTAGATCTCGTGGTGGAAGTCGAGCGCCAGTGAGTCGCGAATCCAGGCCGATCGCGAGCATCGCGGCGAGGAGCGAGCACGGGCAGGACGCCGCAGATCGATGATCGTCAGTAGCCGCACGACTCGCCGCGCGAGCTCGGACGCCGTCGAGCGGGCGACTGCAGCCACCGGTCGACTCAGGTCGATGCGAGGTCCGTCGCTTGCTATCGAGGATCCCACGCCTCACGCGAGGGCGGTGACCCGCACGCTAGACAGCGGTGACGACGCTGGCTCGAGCACGCGGTTCTGCCGCGGTGGCGTTCGGGCTCGCCGTGGAACGCCACCGCGAAGACGACGGCGAAGACGACGAGCAGGCGCGTGATGTCAGACGCGTCGCCGATCGTCATTCCCGCTCCCTCGAGACCCCACGTCGCAAGCGGCACGAACCAGATCCACGAGAGCCTCGGACGAGCGAGCGCGAGCGGGAGCGCCGCGAGCGCGAAGTAGTCGAGCCAGACGATGGGCGACAGGACGAGCGCGGCAGCCACGGCCAGGGCGAAGCTGCGGTAGAGCCACGTCGCGCGAGAAGGCCGGACCCGCGACGAGCGTCGCTCCGCGCGCAGCGGGCGTCGGAGACGTCGGCCTGCACGAGCAGGCCGAAGATCGTGTAGCTGTCCTGGTCGAACGTGCGTCCGAGCTTGAGCAGGATCCGGATGTACTCGTCGAGGCCGGTGAAGGGCAGCACCAAGAGGAGCGACGCCGCCGCCACTGCTGCGGCCACCAGCGCGGCCCCGATGCGGCGGGTCGACGCGAGCCAGACGCCGACCGGCCAGACGAAGAACTTCACGGCGACGGACAGCCCGATCAGCAGCCCGGGCCGCGCGCGAGCGTCGCGCCAGCGCCAGGCGCAGGCGAGGAAGAGCGCAATCACCGGTGTCAGGTGCGAGACACGCATTTCGGCGACGACCTCGGGCCAAAGCGCAAAGGCGCCGTAGACCCGCCAGTCCCGCACCCCGATGACCCAGAGAGCGAGTGCGAAGCATGCGAGCCCGATGCCGACGATCAGGACGTCGGCGACGCCAGGAGGGACGAGCGTGAGCGGCGAGACGAGATAGGCCGAGACCGGCGGCCACACGAAGTTCGTGCCGGCGATCTCCTGGTCCGGCGAGGGGTACGGACTCTCGCCGCGGAGCAGCATCTCCGCCTCGGGGTACAGCTCGTGATGGAAGTCTCCCGCGAACGGGCCGCCGGTGTAGGCGACGACGAACATCGTCACGAGGACGGCGATCGGGAGGACGGCCAGCCCGATGATCTCGGCGACGCGGCGAAGCGCGCCCCCGACGTCCGCAAAGGCGGCGCCTGCGCAGCGGCTGGTGGCTGTGACTTCACGGGTTGGGTTACGTGATCGAGGCGGCGCGGCCGACTCGTGGCATGCAGGAGCCGGTCAGCCGTACAGCGTATGGTCGCTACAGACCGAACGTGCAGCTCTGGACGTTCGTCCAGACGCAGTCGGCTGTTGGGATGGTGCGCCGAGCGGGCGCGAGGGGCAGGATTACCGATCGATGGTGAGGACGATGTGCGGTCGCCGCTAGTGCAATCTGCTGCGGTACCGATATTGGCGTCATGAGACTCGACCGCGACGCGACCGAAGTCCAGGGCGCTCTGGCGCCCGTTCCCTTCTCGTCTGCCCGGCCGCGCGCACTCAGGTTGTCGGCGGTGACGTGGCTCGGGATGATGGTCGTCACGTCGACCATCGTCCGGGCGGTCATTGCGACGTCGATGGGCGTCCCGTGGATCCTCCCCGACGAGCTCGTCTACTGGGAGCTCGCGAGGAGCCTCGCGGAGGACGGGCGGCTCGCGATCCGGGACGTCACGAATTTCGAGTGGGGGCCGATCTACCCGCTTCTGATCGCTCCGGGTTGGCTCTTGTTCGACGATCCGGAGCGTGCGTACCGGCTCGCCTTCGTTATCAACGCGTTCGTCATGTCACTCACGGCGGTGCCCGCCTACCTGCTCGCGCGAATGTTCTGTCTCGACGCGGTCGGCGCTTCTCGTGGCGGGGTTCGCGCTGCTCGTTCCGTCCATGGCGTACACGAACGTCGTCATGACCGAGAACGCCTTCTACCCGGCGTTCCTCCTGAGCGTCTTCGTCATCGCCCGTGCCGTGGAGCGCCCGACGTTGTGGAGGCAGGGTGCTGTGCTGGGGTCGGGGCTCCTGCTGGTGCTCATTCGCTTCCAGGGTGTTGCCCTGATGGGCGCGTACTTGCTGGCGGTCGGCGTGTATGCCGCCCTCCTTCCGCCGGACGAGCGCCGCTCGTACCTTCGTAGCTTCCTCCCGTCCGCGTTCGTCCTCGCGGTGGTGAGCGTGATGCCGACCGTCCTCTCCGTCGCGCGCGGCGATGGCGTCCTCGGCTGGCTCGGGCAGTACGGCGACGCGTTTGCGGAGTTCCGGCCGTCGGAGGTGCCGAAGTGGCTGTTCGTCCTCGCCGCCGATCTCACGCTGTACGTCGCAGTCGCCCCTGTGGCGGCGGTCGTCATCATGGCCGTCGTTGGACTGTCGCGACGAGCGGACACCAGGCTCCGGCTGTTCCTGGCTGTTGTCCTCTCGACGCTTGTCGCGATGCTCGTTGCAATCACGCTAGTCAGCGCGGCGATGGACGTCGACGGCACGGAGAACCTCAACGAGCGTTACCTCTTCTACGTCGCCCCGTTGACCATCCTCGGCCTTGCGCTCTGGATCGAGCGCGCCCTGCCCGACCGCGCCCGGCGCTGTGGCTCGTCGCGGGCGTCTGCGGCGTCGTGCCGGCGCTGATCCCGATCAACGACCTCGGCTACAACGCGACGTTCCAGTCCCCGGGGCTCTTGCCGTGGCTGGTTCTCCCGCTCTCTACCATGCCGCTCGCGATCCTCGTCCTCTGCTTCACGACCGGAGCCTCGCTTCTGTGGGCTCACGTGGGTCCGGAGCGCGTCGGTCGGCTCTGGCTCCTCGTCGGGGTCACGTTCACGCTGACCGCAATCGTCACCGTAGGTGACATGCGGGTGGCCTCCCAGTGGTGGTCGCACCGGGACATAGCGCTGAACGCCCGATGGATCGACGACACGGTGCCGGGCTCGGTGTCGGTTCCCGTTCTGTGGGATGAGCGCCCGTTCGACCCGGGTTGCAGGAGCGCGGTTACAACACTGTCATGCTTGCCGAGTTCCTCAACCGGAGCGTCGGCACCGTGTATCGGCTCGGTCCCGAGACGCACTACGACCCGTGGCTCCTCACCCATCGGCTCGAGCTCGGCGCCGACGGAGTGGTGCGCGCCCCCGGCGGGAACGTGGTGGCGCCGCCGTATGTCCTCGCGCCCTCGACCGTCGGAGTGGTAGGCACGGCTCTCCGGCGTAGCCCCGTCGGCGATCTCGTCCTCTATCGCCTCGACGGGCCGTTGCGTCTCCACGATCCGACGCCGGACACGGCGACGTCGAGCCGCAACTGAGGGAAGCGACGTCCCGAGCGGTCGCATCGCGGGGGACCCCTACCCGTATCAGACGTCAAGCGCAGACATGGATCCCTCACCACGTCCGCGTCGTTTCAGGCCGTCCCCATGAGCTCGAGCTCATGAGACCGCATCGACCCGTCCCCTGCCCATTCCGATCCCCTGGATCGCCCACCGTACTGCGTCTCGCGGCGATGTATCCGAACCGCTTCCCGGTCCGAGAGCTCGACGTGCGCTGGCGAGACTCCTCACCCGCCCGACGGGGATCTCAGCCCGATGCGGGCGCGCCCCGGACGATAAGGGCGATCTCGTCGTCTTCGTAAACGAGTCGCGAGCCGGGCACAGCGAGGTGGGCTCGCAGGTGCGGTCGGTTGTCGGCGATCACGACGTCGTAGCCGTCCGCGAGCGAGATCCAGCCGGAGCCCTCGCGGCTGCCGTAGCGTGAGATCGCGTCGAGCGTCTGCTGGTCGTAGAGCTCGAAGCGGACGTCGTACGCGATGCGACCGCGGAGGTCTGGGATGCGCCAGAGGAGCCAATCGGCGGTGCCGTCCGTCGCGAAGAGGCGTGTGGACGGGTCTCGAGTCGCGTCGCGGACTGCCTCGACGCGCTCCTCCGGCCACTCCTGCGCGAACCAGTTCTGTGGCTGCGCCAGTGTGAAGAGCAGCGCGACGGCAAGACCCGTGAGGCTCGCGCTCGAGATGATCAGGTTGACGCGGCGGGCGGAGGGGTCGGCGCGCGTGAGGAGGCCGTCGAGGGCGGCGGGGAGGATCGCCGCGCACGCGAGCGCGAACCAGATCACGCCGCGGACCGCCTGGACGGCGCCGACGAACGTGACGGCGAGGATGAGCAGCTCGTACGTGTTGAGCCGGCGCCGGCAGCGCGGCATCGCGACGAGCCCGCCCGCCACGAGCGCGAGCGTCCAGAACAGCGCCGTCGTCCCGCTCGGCTTCGACCACTGCCACTCGCGCAGGATCTCGGCGAACGGGGCGTCGACGAGCATCAGGTCGTAGTACGCGACGATGTCCCAGCCGTACGGCGTTGCCAGGATGCAGAGCGGGGCGAGGACGAGAAGCGCGACGGCGAAAAGGGCCGAAGGTGCCTGGCTAAAGCCAGGCACCGATCGTGGCGAGACGCGGTCGCGGACGAGCACAGCCAGCGCGAGCAGCACAGTGAGTCCCGCACCGAGCACCACAGAGCCGTGCAGGTTCGCCCACAGCACGAGGAGTGGGAGGACGAGCAGCGTCCGACGGCGGATGCCGTTTCGGTAGCCGTCGACGAGGAGCCAGAGGACGCCGGCGAAGAGCGGGAGTGCGGCCGACTGCGCGCGGATCGTCCAGCCCCACGGGCCGGCGAGCACGGCGAGCAGGCCGATCAGGAACGTCGAGCGGGACGACGCGCCGAGCGAGCGGGCCGCGCCCGCGGCGAGCGAGAGCGCGAGCAGGACGAGGAGGATGTCGAGCACGACGACGGCGCGCAGGCCGGCGAGCTCGTGCGCGCCGTAGAAGACGAGCTGGGCGAGCCACTGCTGGTCGGTCCACGTCGCGCCCTGGCCGAGGATCGTGATCTCCTCGGTGTGCGGGAGGCCGTGCTCGACGATCTCGCGGCCGGCCATCAGCGTCAGCCATGTGTCGCCGACGACGAGGGAGGGCGCGAACGTCGTCAGGAGCACGATTCCGACGAGCGAGACGAGCGCGATCGGGAACGGGTTTCGCTCGAGGAGCCTCAGGAGGCGGGTGCGGAGAGCAGGTGTCTGGCTGAAGCCAGACACCGGGTCCGGGTCACGCTCGCGCGTCTGCGTGTCGGGGGCGACGGCAGTCATGGGGCGGGACAGGT
The DNA here is from genome assembly GCA_963810295.1 of uncultured Actinomycetes bacterium. Lineage (GTDB taxonomy): Bacteria > Actinomycetota > Thermoleophilia > Gaiellales > Gaiellaceae > Gaiella. The sequence continues at coordinate 115,648 of CAWEMW010000012.1, read as the reverse complement.
GCCGGACTCGGGCCAGGTGCTCGTGGCGCGCGAGTAGGTGCCTGGCTTAAGCCAGGCACCAGCCGTGCTGCAGGCACCGGGCGTGCCCGTAGAGCAGGTGTCCGACTGAAGTCGGACACCGAACGGCTGCTGCGTCGACGCTCGCAACGAAGGGGACAGACCCCTGCGGGGCCAGTCCCCTGAGAAGTGGCTCCATGGCTCAATGATCGCGGTCGCGGCGGAGGTTCTGTCTGGACGTTGGGCTAGGTCGATCGCGACCGAGGAATCGTTCGAGACCGTGATTTGTCGGCGATTCTTGGGACGTGACCGTCGTACCCGAATCGGCCGTGCCCGACCTGGCGCGCAGCACCCGTTTGGACGGGACGCAGGGCAGCAGCCGTCGCAATCTCTGGATCGCGGCGGTCATCGGCATTCCGGCGTCGGCGGTCTTCCTCTTCCTCGCGATTCGCGGCGCCGATCTCGGCGCTGTCTGGCTCACGCTGCAGGGCGTCCGCTGGCTGCCGCTCCTTGGCGCGGTCGCCTGCATGGGCGTCGTCTACTGGTTCCAGGCAGCGCGTTGGCGGCGGATCGCCGCGACGTCGGCCGGTCAGTGGCGGTTCGTCGAGATGGTCGTCGGCGGCGTCGCCGTGAACAACGTCTTGCCCGGGCGGGTCGGCGACCTGCTCAGGGCCCGGTGGGTCTCCCGTGGCGCCTTCTCCTACGGGCGCGGCGTCGCAACGGTCGTGCTCGACCGCGGCTTCGACCTCTTGACGCTCGCCACCTTCCTTCTCGCGACCCTGCCGTTCGTCACCGACGAGCCGTGGGTCGATCGCATCGTCGCCGGCTCTGTGCTCGTGCTGCTCACCCTGTGGGGGGGCGTTCTCGCGGCACGGTCGTACACCCGGCGGCGTCCGCGCGCGAGGCGCTCGCACCGCACGTTGGCGCGGCGCTTCGCGCGCGACACGCTCGAAGGCCTCTCCGAGCCGCTCGGCTCGTCTCGGACGGTCGAGCTCGTCGGGCTCAGCCTCGCTGCCTGGCTCGCCTGGGCCGTCGCGGCGATGCTCGTCGCGCAGGCCGTCGGCATCGAGCTCACGGTGCTCGAGGCGGTGTTCGTGACTGCGGCGATCAACCTCGGCGTGGCGATCCCGTCGTCGCCGGGGTTCGTGGGCACCTACCAGTGGCTCGGCGTCTCCGCGCTCACGCTCTTCGGCATCGGGCGCGAGGCCGGGCTTGCCTTCGCGATCGCGATGCAGGCCGTCTGGTACGTGCCGACGACCCTTGTCGGGGCAGCGCTGCTGGGCGTCCATGCGTGGGACCGATGGCGCGTTCCCGGGTACGGCGCGACCCGGCGTCGGCCTCGGCTCCGCTGAGCTCGAGCGAGAGCCCGGACACCCTCGTCGCCGGACCTCGACTCAGGTCTGGTGCGGGACCCCTCTTTCGGTGGATGTGGCGCCTCGCGCGCCGTCGTAGCGTCCCTGGTGGTTTCCGAACCGAGTAACGGGGGCCGATCCACACAAGGATTGGGCGGCATCGGTAGCGGTAACCGGGGGAAGGCGACGGGGGTTGGGGAACCCCCGTTCGCCGTGGTCCCGAGGAAGAGCAGGTGTCTGGCTGAAAGCCAGACACCGGAGGCGGAGGAGCTGGTGCCTGGCTACAGCCAGGCACCAGTCAGCGGACGATCTACTCGTCGCCGAGGGGGCGCTCGATGAGACCGAGCTGGTACGCCTGGCGGACTGCGTCGGCGCGGTTCTTCGCGCCGAGCTTGCGGTACACGTTCGTCAGGTGGAACTTCACCGTCTGCTGGGTGACCCACAGCTCCTTCGCGATCTCGTCGTTCGACTTGCCCTTTGCGAGCTCCGTGAGGATCGCGATCTCTCGGTCGGTGAGGCCCGCCGCCTTGGCGCCGCTGGGAGCGGAGGGCTCCATCGCGCCGACGGTCGAGAACACGGTGCCGCCCGCGACCTGCCGTAGCGTCGAGGGCAGGTCGCTCGGGTCGACCGTCTTCAGGACGTAGGCGCTCGCCCCTCGGCGAAGCGCGCCCTCGATGAGATCGGGCGTCGTCGAGGCGGACAGCATCACGACCTTGACGTCCGGATACCGACGGCGAATCTCCTCGAGCACCTGGAGGCCGTCCATGTTCGGCATGCGGACGTCGAGGACGACGAGGTCGGGATTCGTCTGCCCGACGAGCGGGAGCACCTGCGCGCCGTTCTGCGTCTCGCCGACCACCTCGAAGCCGCCGTCCTCGTCGAGAGCGCGGCGGATGCCGTCGAGCATCAGACGGTGGTCGTCTGCGAGCAGGACTCTCATCACCGCAAGTGTCGCAGGTGCGGCCGCCGCCCGCCGGGAACGGTGGAGCTGCGAAGAGCAGGTGTCGGGCTGAACGCCAGACACCCGGGGTACGGCGCGGTACGCGGAGTCCCTCGTGCGAGGCATTGCATCCCCCGGAAGGGGCATTACCGTCCGAGGTGGGGAACGCGAGGGGGGATTCCAATGGGGAAGGAACGCGAAGCTCAGATACGGGGGACGACGCTCGGAATGGTCGCTCTCGCGCTGCTCGCGGCGGTAACTGCGATCCTGATCGCGTTCGCGGTCGGCGGGCAGTTGCGCTCTGTGTTCCCGGACGGCTCGGGCTCGAACGGCACGCCGGCGTCCGTGGCGGCGCTCGAGCCCCGCTGAGCGCCTCGGCAAGAGCAAGGTGCCTGGCTAAAGCCAGGCACCGGGTGCGGTGCCGCGTCAGCCCGTGACCCAGGCCGACGCGCCTGCCGGGCCCTGCCGGACCACGTCGACGCGCGGTGGCGTGACGCTCAACGTGAGACGGAGGTCGACCCACGTGAGGTTGTTGGCCTCGTTCGACTCGCGGAACAGGCCGCCGGGATCCGCGGAGGCCCAGAGGCGGTAGACGCCGTCGGCGAGGCCGTCGACGAGCAGCCGCTGGTCGGGCAGCGTCCACGGGTACGGATCGGCCCAGCCGGGGGAGAGGCCCATCGTGAACTCGAGGGTGTCCTTCGACGTTGCACCCGTTCTTCGGAAAACGCGGCCGAGACGGGGAGTTGGGCGGCTGGTCGACGAGCGGGCGCTGGTCGAAGAAGCAGAACCCCACCTTGTCGTAGCGTCGCAGCCGCTCCTCCGATCCCGGCCGAGTCAGCCAGTACGAGGCCCCCATGTGCACGTGCCAGTGCTCGTGGCCGTGACCGCCCCAGACGACGTCGCCCTCGGTGATCGTCTCGCTCGTCGAGCCGTCGGGCTCGTCGAACCACTGTGAGACACGCCAGCTGCCGCGCTCGTCTGCACGGACGGCGTGCACCAGGAACGCACCCGTGCCGACGTTGGCGACGGCGGCCGTGAACTCGACGTAACGGTCGTCGCTTTCGACGGCTGCGCTCGCCGAGATCTCGGTGAGCGGCGACATCGCGAGGTCGGGAATCCCCGGCGACGTCGGGTGCGGGCAGAGGATCGGGAAGGTCGGGGCCACGCAGGCTCCACGCCACCGCGCCGACGAGCAAGACGACCGGAATCCCGACCAGGAGCCCGACGGCGAGGCGGCGCGACACGGGCGCCACGGTACCCGGGCGCCCGGCGGACCCCCCACTTCTGGGGGGGCGAACTACCCGATCGAGGGAGTTGCCATCCCCCTTCGGAGCCATAACCTTCGATTCAGAGTGCCGGGCAGTACCCGCGGCGGATTGGGTCACCCGGCGAATACAGAGGGGAAAGGGTGAACCAGATGAGGCGATCCAAGAGGGTGGCGCTTGCGGCAGGGCTCGTGAGCCTTGTCGCCACTCTGACGGTCGTGATCGCAGGTGCGGCGACTGCGCATCACGGCAGCTACCCAGGCCAGGCGGCACACGTCGAGGTCGGGGGTAATCCGAGATGCCCTGCGGGCACGGCAGACGCAGGGAGCATCAAGATCGAGAACAACGCGCTCGTCGCGGGCTACAACGACGGGCGAATCAGCATCACGGCGCGCGGCGGCAATCCCGACGCGTTCAGCTGGCAGCTCGTCGACATTCACTCCGTCGACGTCGAGGCTGTCATCGTCAAGGGCGGCAACGACGCGTACATCTACTCGTACACGGGGCAAGACTCCGATGCGGGCCTGACGCCGCCGCTGAACAACGGCAACCAGGCGCCGCAGATCAGCCACGTGGAGTTCTGCTTCGACCCGAAGGACCCCGGCGCACCGGATCCGAAGCTGACGGTGCAGAAGACCGCCAGCGGCGCGACGCGGGTCCAGCACACCTGGGAGGTCGACAAGCAGGTCAAGGTGGCCGATGCGTCCGACGCGACGTACGGCGACAACGCCGTGCTCGCCCTGCCGGACGGCGGCGAGGGGTCGTTCACCTGGAAGGTGACGGTCACGCACTCGCAGGCTCGCGTCGCATCTCGTCACGGGGAAGATCACCGTGACGAACCCGAGCGGCGTCGCGGTCACGGGTGTCGACGTCACGGACTCGATGCCGGGCGCGACGATCGACTGCGCCGGCAACGGGCAGCTCGGGCCTCACGGTTCCGGCGAACGGCTCCGTCGAGTGCACGTACTCGGTGGCGCCGGGCTCGGAGGTCGCCAACGGCACGGCGACGGTGAGCTGGGGCGGCAACGTCGGTGACCGCCCTGGCCGACGATCGAGTGGACGCGGACCGAGCGTCGGCGAGCTCGGCGAACGTCGAGGACGGCGGCGAGATCGACGAGTCGCTCGACCTCGAGGATCTCGAGGGCAACTCGTGGACGGAGACCTACGACGAGGACTGGACGTGTCGAAGGGGCACGCCCTCGCCGAACTCGGGTCGCACGAACACCGCGACGGTCACGTGGGACAGGCGGGTCGGACTCGGACAGCGCGAGCGTCCAGGTGGGCTGTGGCAACACGCCGCCGCCTCCTCCGCCCCCGCCGCCGCCTCCGCCTCCGCCTCCGCCTCCGCCTCCTCCGACGGTGACGACGGACGAGTTCATGGACGTGCAGGTGATCAAGGACGCGACGGCGCAGGTGCAGCTCGTCAACGGGCAGGCGGACATCGCCTACACCGTCCGGGTGCGGAACAACGGCCCGAACCAGGCGCACGAAGTCGTCCTCGCGGACGCGGCGCCTGCCGGGGTGACGTTCCTCGCGGTCACGCAGCAGCCGGTCAACGGCAACTGCACGATCACGGCGGCGCTGCTCAACTGCACGCTCGGGACGCTCGGCCCCGGGGTCGAGCGGACGATTGGCTTCTCGGCCCGCGTCTCCCAGACGGGGACGTACGTCAACTGCGCGACGGGCACCGGGAACGGCAAGGACACGAACGGCGCCAACAACACGCACTGCGCGTCGACGCTCGTCACCGCTCCGGTGACCCCGCCGACGACTCCGACTCCGAAGCCGACTACGAAGCCGAAGCCGAAGCCGAAGCCGCACGCGGTCAAGCCGAAGCCCAGCGCGTGCGTCGTGCTGAAGGTGACGCCTGGTCTCGTGAAGGCCAACGGCAAGCGGCAGATCGTCCTCGCGAAGGTGACGCGGACGACCGGCCCGGCGAAGGGCATCGCAGTGCGGTTTGCGGCGAACGGAGCGACGAAGGTCGCCCGGACCAACGCGAACGGCGTCGCGCGGGTGGCGTTCAGCCCGAGCAAGGCCGGGATCATGCTCGTGAAGATCACGAGCACGAAGGCGTGCAACAGCGCGCGCATCGGGGTGGTCGGCGTCTTCGAGCCGCCGGTCACCGGCTAGGGATTCCCCGAGCCGGCACTCCGTCGGCGCCCCCGAGACTGCGGTCTCGGGGGCGCCGATGCCTCGGGGGGTAGGCGGCGGGGCCGGGGGGCCCCGCCGCCACGTTCTCTTGGCCCTGGACGAAGGTGGGGGATGAAACCCCTCGTCCGAGGCAGGTCGAATCCCCCGAACGGGGCTACGGTTCGGTCGTGAGGCAGGCGGCGGCGATTCTCACGGTGCTTGCGGCGCTCGTCGGCGTGCCGGCGACGAGCGCCGCAGGTCACCTCGGCGTCTCGCCGCTCGCGAGCGTCGACGTCGAAGGATCCGGGCCGCTCACCTGGCGCAACGTCGCCGTGCGAGTCGCGCCGAGCCGGTCGGCGAAGGTGATCACGACGCTGGCGCAGTTCCGGCCCGACTTCCACCCGCGGACGGTCATGGCCCTCTCGGCACGGCTCGGGCGGGCCGGCGAGCCCACCTGGTACCGAATCGCGATCCCCGGGCGTCCCAACGGGCGCACGGGCTGGATTCCCGCAGGCGCCGCGGACGTCGACCCTGTCGATCGCTGGCTCGTGATCTACCGAGCCGCCCGGAAGTTCGAGCTCTACGTCGGCGGAAAGCTCCGTCGCACCGGCCCTATCGCGGTCGGCGCCCGCGGCATGGAGACACCGACCGGGCTCTTCTACGTCCAGTCGCGGTTCGTGCCGAAGCGCTATCCGATCCTCGGCGCGTTCGCGTTCGAGACGAGCGGCTACTCCAAGCTCTCCGACTGGCCCGGCGGCGGGGTGGTCGGTGTCCACGGCACCGACGCGCCGTGGCTCATCGGCCAGGCGGTCTCACACGGCTGCGTCCGCCTGCGCAACAGCGACATCCTCGCGCTGCGCAAGCTCGTCCGCATCGGGACGCCGATCAAGATCGTCGCGGCGTAAGCGGGCCGGGCGCCAGCGGTACCGACTCGGCTGGGCGGGAAGCCACCGGTACCGGCTCCTGCTCGCCCCGAGCCGAGAGGCGCTAGGCCGACTGGGCATCGAAGGCGTACGGCGCGATCGCTTCGCTCGAAAGCGTCCGCTGCCGGCTCGGGACCGGGCGCAGCTGCCGGACGAGGTAGCCACGGTCGTTGAAGGTGTAGCCAGGCACGAACGGATGCCACGAGCCGCCGAGGGCGCTGGCGACGCCGACGCGCTCGAACCGGAAGCTGAAGCCGTTGCACGTCGCGACGCCGCCGTTCCAGGACTCCGCGGTCGCCATCGGCTGCCATCGCTTGTGCGAGCCGGGGAGCACGATCGGGTCGGTGACAGGCTGTCCGTCGAGCCAGATGCGCCACACACCCGGGCGCCCGTTCATCTCGAGGACTGCCAGCCGATGCTTGTCGCCGATCTGCACATTCGCACGTAGAGCGAGGAAGACCGGATCCTGATTTGCGCGCGTGATCTCCGCGTAGAGCATCAGGGGTGTCCGCGGGAGTGCCGCGATGTCCGGCCTGGAGCCACATCGTCTCGCCGTTCGGGCCTGCGCCCTTGCCGCCGAGCCCGATCCAACCCGCTGCGTGGCCCGCGGTGACGCTCGGCTGGCGGAGCGCAGTGATGGTCGCCCGGACGCCGCTCCCCACGCGCACCGACTCGTGCCCTGCGTACGCGTAGCCGGCCGAGCCGTGGGTGCCAGATCCGCAGCCGACTCGACCTGCGGATCCTTCCGGCACGAGCAAGGCCCCGGCTGCCGCGCAGACGGCTGCGACGCACGTGAAGACGATCCCCCTCTTGCCCACGATCCCTCGATCGGCGTCACCCGAGAGAGGGGCGACCCCTCGATCGGGTGAACGGGCCCGCCGCGGTGGCGAGCGCCCCGTGCCGACTACCATCCGGGGGCGATGGCGCGTGTCGAAGAACGGCGTACGGCGGGTCTCGAGGCCTGGCGCTCGCGCTTCGACGCAGCGCCGCTTCGAGGAGACGAGCTCTTCTCCACGATCTCCGGCGCGGACGTCGAGCCGCTGTCGACGCCCGAGACGTCGTCGGTCGACTACGACCGCGACCTGGGCTATCCCGGCGCGTATCCGTTCACCCGTGGGGTGTATCCGTCGATGTACCGCGGTCGCTTGTGGACGATGCGTCAGTTCGCCGGATTCGGCACCGCGGACGAGACCAACGAGCGGTTCCGATACCTGCTCGACCACGGGCAGACGGGTCTCAGCTGCGCGTTCGACATGCCTGCGCTGATGGGTGTCGACTCGGACTCGCCGCGCGCGCTCGGCGAGGTCGGACGCGAGGGCGTGGCCGTCGCGTCGCTCGAGGACATGAGGATCCTCTTCTCGGGGATCCCGCTCGGCGAGGTGTCGACCTCGATGACGATCAACTCCTCGGCGGCGATCGCGCTCGCCATGTACCTCGTCGTGGGCGAGGAGCAGGGCGTGCCGCGCGACCGGCTCCGCGGGACGATCCAGACGGACATCCTCAAGGAGTACATCGCCCAGAAGGAGTTCATCTTCCCGCCAGGCCCGTCCATGCGGCTCGTCACGGACATGGTCGAGTTCTGCACGGAGGAGATGCCACTCTGGCACCCGATCTCGATCTCCGGGTACCACATCCGGGAAGCGGGCTCGACAGCCGCCCAGGAGCTCGCGTTCACCCTCAAGGACGGGTTCACCTACGTCGAGTGGGCGCTCGAGCGAGGGCTCGATGTCGACGCATTCGCGCCGCGCCTCTCGTTCTTCTTCAACGCGCACCTCGACTTCTTCGAGGAGATCGCCAAGTATCGGGCCGCACGAAGGATATGGGCCCGAGAAATGCGGAACACGTTCGGCGCCCGGGACGAGCGTTCGATGCTGATGCGGTTTCACACCCAGACGGCGGGGGTGTCACTCACGTGGCAACAGCCACTTGTGAACGTAGCACGGACCGCGATCGAAGCGTTGGCGGCGGTGCTCGGCGGCACGCAGTCCCTACACACGAATTCGTACGACGAGGCGCTCGCGCTGCCGACCGAGGATGCGGTGCGGCTGGCGCTCCGGACGCAGCAGGTGATCGCCCACGAGACCGGCGTCGTGAACGGGATCGACCCGCTGGGCGGCTCCTACCACGTCGAGGCGCTCACGAACCGGCTGGAGGAGGAGGCCTACGATCTGTTCCGGCGGATCGACGAGCTCGGCGGGATGGTCGCCGCGATCGAGCAGAACATGCCGCAGCAGGAGATCGCCGAGGCCGCCTACCGCTACCAGCAAGAGGTGGACAGCGGCGAGCGGGTCGTCGTCGGCGTCAACCGCTACCGGACCGAGACCGACGAGGAGATTCACATCCTCCGCATCGACCCCGACGTCGAGCCGAAGCAGATCGAGCGGCTCCGGGCCTTCAAGGCGCGGCGCGACTCGGCGCTCGTCGAGCGGCGGATCGCGGAGCTGTCGGAGGCGGCGTCGGTGCCCGACCGGAACCTGATGCCGGTGATCGTGGACGCCGTCCGCGACGGCGTGACCCTCGGCGAGATCTGCGACGCCTGGCGCCAAGTGTGGGGCACGTGGCGCGAGCAGCCGGTTTTCTAGCGCCACTGTTGGCGGTTGGTGCCTGGCTAAAGCCAGGCACCGATGCATTGCGACGTTGCGGATTAGCCTTGGTGCCTGGCTTTAGCCGGGCACCTGACGGGCGTCAGTGCGCTGGAGGTGCTGCCAGAGCGAGCGGCTGTCGGAGATTCGCGCGGCGACGATGGTCTCTGCCATCTCGGTGACGAGCTGGGCGTAGCGACGACGGGCCTCGCCCGGGGTGTCGCCGAAGAGGCTGAGGAGCCGTTCCTCGCCTGGGCTGTATGACCCGGCGTCGCCCTCGGCCGTTATGCGGTACGAGCACCAGCGCCACTGCGACGGATGCCTGCACAGGCCGGCGGCGACGGGGTTCAGGACCACGTACAGACATGCCCGGAACAGGTGGCCGTCGTCCTCGATCCGTCGCGACCAGAAGCGGTGCTTGAACAGGTGGCCTTCGCGCTGGTGGCGTTGGTTGAACCAGCGGGCGTGTCCGCCCTGCAGGCGTCCCATCCCGAGACCGAGGTTCGGCTCGGCTGTCCCGACGACTGCGTGGTGGTGGGTGTCCATCAAGCAGCTGGCGTGCGCGAACCAGCCAAGCTCACGCCGAAGGCGGGCGAACCGCTTCTCGAACGAGATCCGGTCGGAGTCGTCCAGGACGATCCGGCCGCGGCCGTTTCCCTGCGCCACGACGTGATGGACGGCGTTCTCGCCCTCGTCTCGGAGGCGCCGCGTCATCAACAAGATCGTGACTGTTGTCAGAAAGGATTACAAGTGGGCTCGATCGGACATGTCCTTCGGCAGGTGCCTGGCTAAAGCCAGGCACCGGACGTGGTAGGTGCACGAGCGGCTTGTTGGCTCAGTCCGCGGCGCGAACCGACTGCGGCACGACGTCGAGCTCCATCCCGTCGTACGCGAGCGCGACGCCCGGCGGGGTTGACAGCTCCGAGGGGCGGTGCGTCAGGAGGAGCTCGCGCGCGCCGGAGGCGGCATAGGCGTCGAGGGCCTCCTCGACGCTCAGATGGCCGCGCGGCTCGCCGTCGGCGCTGCCGGTCTCGAGCGTCGCCTCGCAGACGAGCAGGTCGGCGTTGCGAGCGAGCTCCGCGATCCGCTCGCTCGGGCCGGTGTCGCCGGTGTACGCCAACACCGCCTTGTCGTTCGTGACCCTGAAGCCGTACGTCTCGAGCCGGTAGTGAGGCAGCCGGACGGGCAGCACCTCGAGCCCGGCTGTCGTGAACGGCGTCTCGGCGTCGTACTCCGACACCAGGAACGTCCGCTCGAACATGTCCGGGAAGCCGAGGCGCGACCCGAGCTCCTCGAGGAATGCGCGACCCCCGCGGTAGACCCACAGCTCGGGCCGCTCGTCGCCGTGCCCGCGCCGGTAGAAGCTCCCCCAGACCCACGGGACGAGATCTCCCCAGTGGTCGAGATGGAAATGCGTGATCGCGATCGAGTTGATACTCGGCCACGCCTCGCGCTCGCGCAGCCGGCCGAGGACACCGGGCCCGCAGTCGAGCAGCAGCCGCTTGCCCTCGGACTCGACGACGTATCCGGAATGGGCGCTCCCCGCGTTCGGCCAGGCCGGGGACGACCCGATGACGACGAGACGCACGTTCCTATACTGACCGCGTGGAGCGGACGATTCGGGTCGTGATCGCCAAGCCCGGGCTCGACGGGCACGATCGGGGGGCGAAGATCATCGCTCGGTCGCTGCGCGACGCCGGGATGGAGGTCATCTACACCGGCCTCCACCAGACACCGGAGCAGATCGTCGAGACCGCCATCCAGGAGGATGCGGACGCGGTCGGGATCTCGATCCTGTCGGGCGCGCACATGACGTTGGTGCCCCGGATCGTAGAGGGACTCCGCGAGAACGAGGCCGGCGACGTGCTCGTGGTCGTCGGCGGGACGATCCCGCCTGAGGACGCGGACGAGCTCAAGCGCCTCGGTGTCAGCGAGGTGTTCACACCCGGCGCGCCGACGAGCGCGATCGTCGAGTTCCTCCGCACCACGCTCGCCCCCGCGTAGCGGCTACGACCCGGAACAGCCAGGGTCCGGGTAGACACACGACCGCTCGGCCGCGGCGTCGAGATCCGAGGTCGCGTCGTCGACGGCCGGCTCGATCGCACCGTCGTCGGCCGGCTCGGCGCTGACCGTGTCGCCGCCCGGCCGCGTCACGCGGTTGGCGACGAGCGCGCCCGCTACGCCACGAAGCGCGGAGGCGGTGACCTTCGCCCGTCCCGTGTATGCCGTGTACACCGGCGCGGTTCTTGTCTGGAGATCGCGTCGCTCCGGGCTCTCGAGCGCCGCGAGGAGCGTGCGATCGACCGCCGCGCCCTTGGCGATCGCGAACTCGATCGTCCTCTCGCGGACTAGGGGCGTCCACCGGCCGCCGGGCCACCAGCGAACCGCGCTGGCCCGCAGCGTGAGCGTGCCGGCGCCGGCAGCGATCGGGACGCCTCGGACGCCGAGCGAGAACGTCGCGCCGATCCTCGCGGGGAACAGCAGCCGTTCCGCGGCATTGAGGTACGGATAGGGGTTGACGTCGGCACCGTCGCCCGGATGCACCTCGAAGTGGAGATGATGGTTGCCCTCGGCGTCTCCGGAGTCGCCGTTCCACGCGATCTGCTCGCCGGCCGTGACCGTCGCGCCGTCCGCGACGGCGAACGAGACGTCCATCTTGCAGCCGCCTCGATCCTCCGAGCGCTCGGTGAGGTCGTTGTTGAGATGGATATAGAGGTATGTGGTGCCGCTCTTGCCGTACAGGTAGAGCATGCACCCGGCGCGCGAGGAGGTCGTGTGCCACCGGATCCGGCCGGCCTCGGCCGCGATCACCGGCGTCCGCCACGGCACGTTCTCGATGTCGATCCCGGCGTGGCTCCCGTTGACGCGCGAGTCGCCGTAGTTCATGCCGTACGCGTAGTCGCCGATCAGGGGGAACACGATCGGCTTGCCGTCGACGAGACCGGGCTTCGGGGCTGCGCCAGGGGAGCCGACGAGCGCCGCGGCGAGGAAAGCGGTCAGGGTGAGGAGAAGGCCCCCTCGTGCTGTCGTCCGGTGGCGAGTCATGGGCTCCGGTGCGGCGCGCGAAGGGCGGGACGTTAGCAGGTCGAAAGGAGAGCACGCGCCGAAGCGGCTAGTCTCGCGCGCGAGTCGGGTCTGGCAGCGGCGCCGCACCGCAGCCCGGCTCGGGGGGTCTATCGAAAGCTGAAGGAGGGTTTCTTGGTGTTCAGAGTGCTCATGGCCGCGATGCTGGCGGCGCTGGTAGTCGGTGTCGCGGCGTGCGGTGGCGACGACGGAGGTGAGCCGACGGCCGTGCCGATCGAGGTCGCGCCGGCCGGTGACGGGTTCGAGCTGACGGTTCCCGAGTCGGTCGAGGCGGGCCTCGTCCGCCTCGAGCTCCAGAACGGCACCGAGGACGACGCGGAGGCGCAGCTGCTCCGCCTCGCCGACGGCCACACGGTTGACGAGGCGCTCGCCGCGATCGCGTCGGAGGACGGCAAGATCCCGGACTGGTTGACGGCCGAGGGCGGCGTCGGGACCATCGCGCCGGGGGCCTCGGGGGCGGTGGAGCTCGTGCTCGAGGAGGGCACGTATCACGTGATCGACACGGGCGAGCCCGAGGGCGACGACGTTCAGAGCCACGCGGAGAGCGGCGCGACGGCGACGCTCGAGGTCACGAGCGGTGACGACGACGCCGAGCTGCCCCAGGTCGACGCGTCGATCGAGATGGCCGACTTCGATTTCGTGACCGACGGCCTGCAGGCAGGCACCAACCGCTTCCTCCTGCGGAACACGGGCGAAGAGCTGCATCACACGCTCATCGTTCCCATCAACGAGGGGGCGACGTTCGACCAGGTCAAGGAGTACCTGACCTCGGACGAAGGGGACACCGGCCCGCCGCCGGCGGACTTCGAGAAGCTCCAGGCGACGACGGTGCTCGACGCCGGCCGCGAGCAGATCGACGAGCTGGAGCTCGAGCCGGGTCGGTACGCGCTCGTGTGCTTCCTCACCAACCGCGCGGGCGGCCCGCCGCACGCCGCGCTCGGCATGGTGAGCGAGCTGACGATCGAGGAATAGGACAATGGGGAGCCGAGGCCCTCACGGCCTCGGCTCCCCCTCCGCTCGCTGCGTGAGCGCGGCGACAGCAGCCCGGACGGTGGCCGGCACGCCGTGGTTAGAGTCACGCGCGTGAAGATCGCCGTCTGCGTCAAGCAGGTCCCGGACGCCGCAGTCCACAAACGCCTCGACCCGTCGACGAACCGGCTCGACCGGTCCGGCGAGGGGTCGCTGAACCCGACTGACGTGAATGCCGTCGAGGAGGCGCTGCGCCTCAAAGAGGCCCACGGCGGCGAGGTCGTCGTCGTCTCCCTCGGCCCTGAAAAGGCGATGGAGTCGCTGCGGAAGGCCCTCGCGATGGGCGCCGACCGCGCATTACTCGTCTCGGACCCGGCCGCGGCAGGCTCCGATCTCGTGGCGACGAGCTACGCCCTCTCCAAGGCGCTCGAGCGTGAGGAAGCGGACCTCGTCCTCTTCGGCCAGCAGTCGAGCGACGCCGACGGAGCAGTGCTCTGGGCAGCGGTCTCCGACCGGCTGCAGCGACCGATGGTCTCGCAGGTCGCCGAGCTGACGCTCGACGGGGAGACCTTGAGCGGCAAGCGGCAGACCGAGTTCGGCTACGACGTCATCTCGGCGCCGCTTCCCGCGGTCGTGGCGGTCTCCGACGCGATCAACGAGCCGCGCTATCCGTCGCTCAAGGGGATCATGGGCGCGAAGTCGAAGCCGCAGGAGACCCTCTCGCTCGCCGATGCCGGCATCGAGCCCGACAGGGTCGGCGAGGCGGGCTCGCGCACGGTCGTGCGCTCGACGTCGCCCCCGCCGGCGAAGAGCGGCCAGGTGAAGATCGAGGACGACGGCAGCGCCGCGGACAAGATCGTCGAGTACCTCGCCGAGAAGAGGCTCGTGTGACGACCCTCGTGTACCTCGAGACACACGACGGCGAGCTCACCAAGGGTGGGCTCGGCGTGCTCGGCAAGGCCGCCGCGCTCGGCGGTGACGTCGCAGGGGTCGTGCTCGGGAGCGGCGTTCGCGAGGCTGCCGCGAAAGCCGGCCCGTTCGGCGCGGGGACGGTGTACGTCGTCGACGACCCGGCGCTGGCCTCGCCGCTGCCGCAGCCGCGGGTCGACGCGCTCGAGGCGGTCGTCCGCGAGAGCGCCGCCGAGAACGTCCTCTTCGCTGCCTCGGTGCTGTCGGCCGACGTCGCGTCCGGGCTCGCTGCGCGGCTCGAGGCCGGGCTCAACTGGGACCTCACCGACCTGCGCGTGGAGAACGGCGAGCTCGTCGGCGTTCGGCCGGCGCTCGGCGACACCGTCGTCGTGGAGGTTGCGTGGGCATCGACCCCGCGGCTCGCGCTCATTCGCTCGGGGACGTTCGACCCGGTCGAGTCGGGCGGCACGGCAGACGTGAAGGACGTCGCCGCGACATTCCAGGAGTTCTCCACGCGGGCCTCGCTCGTCGACCACCTCCAGGAGGAGTCGAGCGGGCCTTCCATCGAGGAGGCCGACATCATCGTCGCGGGCGGTCGCGGCCTCGGCGGCCCGGAGGGCTTCTCGATCTGCGAGGACCTCGCGAGCGCGCTCGGCGGAGCCGTGGCGGCGACGCGCGCGGTCGTCGACGCAGGCTGGTATCCGTACTCGGCGCAGGTCGGGCAGACCGGCAAGACCGTCTCGCCGAAGCTCTACATCGCGCTCGGGATCTCCGGGGCCATCCAGCACAAGGTGGGGATGCAGAGCTCGGGGACGATCGTCGCGATCAACAAGGACCCGAACGCACCGATCTTCGACTTCGCAGACCTTGGTGTCGTGGGAGACCTGGGGCAGATCGCGCCGAAGCTCACCGAGCTCCTGAAGGCGCGGTCCTAGGGACGCCCGTGAGCGTCCGCCCGGCCGATTTTCCACCGCCGTTCGCGACCGCAGAGGCGATCGGCGCGCCTACCGATCCGCCGGACGAGCGGATAGACGTCGGGATCCTGATCGTCGGCGGCGGCCCGGGCGGGCTTGCGTGCGCGATCCGCATCGGGCAGCTCCTCGAGGAGCACCCCGGCCTCGCCGAGAAGCTCGGCGACGTTCCGGTCGCGGTGCTCGAGAAGGGAAAGCAGCCTGGCTCGCACCTCCTCTCCGGCGCCGTGATGAACCCGCGCGCGATCCGCAAGCTGTTCGCGGGACGGATGACGATCGAGGACATGCCCACCTACGGGCCGGTGCACGGCGAGGCGGTGTACCTCCTCACGAAGGGCACGGCGCTCCGCATCCCGCCGCCGCCGACGATGATGAACCACGGCAACTGGATCGTGTCCGTGTCGGAGCTCGGGCGCTTCCTCGCCGAGCAGGCGGAGGCGGGCGGCGCGATGATCCTTCCCGAGACGGCGGGGCAGAAGCTCCTCGTCGACCACGGCCGCGTCGTCGGCGTCCGCACGGGGGACAAGGGCCAGGGCCGTCAGGGCGAGCCGCTCTCGAACTACGAGCCGGGGGTCGACGTCACGGCGAAGGTCACGGTCCTTGCCGAGGGCACCGCCGGTCACCTGACGACCGCAGCGATCGACCACTTCGGCCTCGAGGGTGAGAACCCACAGATCTGGGCGCTCGGCGTGAAGGAGGTCTGGAAGGTCGCGAAGCCGCTCCACAAGATCGTCCACACGCTGGGCTGGCCCTTGCGAAAGCGCTCCAAGTACGGGGAGTTCGGCGGCTCGTTCGTCTACCCGATGGGCGACGACCACGTCTCACTCGGCTTCGTGGTCGGGCTCGAGTACGCGGATGTCGAGCTGTCCGCCCACGACCTGCTCCAGGAGTTCAAGACGCACAGCCTGATCCGCAAGATGCTCCAGGGCGGCGAGCGGGTCGCGTGGGGCGCGAAGACGATCACCGAGGGCGGCCTGCTCTCGCTGCCGTCGCGGCTCAACGCACCGGGCCTGCTGCTCGTCGGCGAGGGCGCAGGGCTCGTCAACGTGCCGCGCCTCAAGGGCGTGCACTACGCGATCGAGTCGGGTCGTCTCGCTGCCGAGGCGGCGGTCGCCGTGCTCGAGCGCGGCGAGGTCGTCGGCAGGCGCGGCGCCCTCGACGGCTACGACCAGGCTGTGCGCGAGAGTTACGTCTGGCAGGAGCTCGACGAGGTCCGCAACATGCGGCAGGTCTTCGACAAGGGCTTCTTCATGGGCGGCGCCCTCGCGAGCGCGATGACGATGTCGAAGGGCAAGCTGCCGCCGAAGAACTACGAGAGCCACCCGAACGCGGACTCGCCTCTACTGCGGACACGCCGCGCGGCGCAGTATCCGGCACCGGACGGGACGCTCACGTTCGACAAGCTCTCGTCCGTCTTCGCGTCGGGGAACCGGACCCGCGACGACCAGCCCAACCACGTTCGCATCCAGACGAGGGTGCCACGCGACCTCGCCGAGATGTGGCAGTGGATGTGCCCGGCGCACGTGTACGAAGTGGGGGAGGCCGACGGCGATGGGACCGTCGAGGTGAAGGTCACGCCGTCGAACTGCGTGCAGTGCGGGGCGATCAGCGCGAAGGGCGGCCGCCTCACCCCGCCCGAGGGCGGCTCGGGGCCCGAGTACACGCTCACGTGACCTGGCGCACGCGGCGCCGCTCTTCTGGTGCCTGGCTTGAGTCAGGCACCTGAGCACCGCTACGACGTCGTCGTGGTGGGGGCCGGCATCCTGGGCCTTGCCACCGCGCGGGAGCTCCTTGCCCGGCGGCCGGGGCTGCGGCTCGCGGTGCTCGACAAGGAACCGAGCGTCGGAACGCACCAGACCGGGCGCGCGAGCGGCGTTGTCCACCGCGGGGTCTACTACGCCCCAGGCTCGCTCAAGGCGCGGCTCTGCGTCGCCGGCGCAGCGCGGCTCCTCGCGTACTGCGACGAGCGCGGCATCCCGGTGCTTCGGTGCGGCAAGGTCGTCGTCGCCACCGGCGAGGACGAGCTGCCGCGGCTCGACGAGCTGCACCGCCGGTCGCTCGCGAACGGCGTGCCGAACGTCGAGCTGATCGGGCCGGAGCGGCTGCGCGAGCTCGAGCCGCACGCCGCGGGAATCCGGGCGCTGCACTCGCCGGAGACGGCGGTCGTGGACTTCTCGCAGGTAGCCGCCGCGTACGCGGGGGACGTGCGAGCCGCGGGAGGCGAGTTGCTGCTGGGCCGCGAGGTCGGCGGGCTCGTCCGTCGCGGCAGCTCGACCGTGGTCGAAACGACCGGCGGCGACGTCGAAGCTGGCCAGGTCGTCGTCTGCGGCGGTGTCCACGCCGACAGGCTCGCGCGGATGAGCGGCGCCGAGGCGGAGCCGCGGATCGTGCCGTTTCGCGGCGACTACCTCGTCCTCCGGCCCGAGCGCCGCCACCTCGTGCGGGGGCTGATCTACCCCGTGCCTGACCCTGCCTTCCCGTTCCTCGGCATCCACACCACGGTTCGGCTCGACGGTGAGGTGCTCCTCGGCCCCAACGCGGTGCTTGCGCTCGCGCGCGAGGGCTACCGCCGACGGGACATGTCGTTCCGCGACGTCGCCGACGTCGTCCGCTCACGCGGGTTCCGTCGGCTCGCCCGGAAGCACTGGAGGACCGGCACGGGGGAGGTCGTGCGCGATCTCTCGACCCGCCGGTTCGTGGCCGAAGCGCGCAGGCTGCTGCCCACCCTCACGGTCTCTGACGTCCTTCCCGGCCCGGCGGGCATCCGGGCGCAGGCGCTCGCGGCGGACGGGACGCTGCTCGACGACTTCGTGTTCCACGAGGCGGACGGTGTCGTCCACGTGCGCAACGCTCCCTCGCCGGGCGCGACGTCGTCGCTCGCGATCGCAGAGGTGATCGCCGACCGGGTGGAGCAGCTGTCGGACTGACGTCCGGCAATGGTGTCTGGCTTCAGTCAGACACCTGCTCGGCTCGTTCGCGCGCAGCCCACGCGTGCGCCATCGCGACGCGCTGGGCGAGGGTCGGGTGCGTCTGGAGGAGCACGTAGGCCCACGTCGGCGGGCTCGGGTCGCCGAGCGAGGTCTCCGAGAACTCGCGGAAGAGGCCCCTCGCGGCGGCGGGGTCACGCGTCGTCTGGAGCGCCTTCCAGTCCGCCTCGGCCTCCGACCGCCGGCTGACGACGTTCTGGACCGGCGCGACCGCGAGCTGGAAGATGGCCGCGACGAGGAGCGCGAGCGGGACCGCGGCCGGCTCGCCCATGCCGCCACGCCCCCTGGTTGCGAGCATCAGGATCAGGGCGCCGGGCAGCGCGAACAGCCCAAACCAGGCGACCGCCTCCGGGATGTGGTTGCTCGAGTGGTGGGCGAGCTCGTGCGCGAGAACCGTGTCCACCTCACCGTCCGAGAATCGGCCGTCGAGCAGCGTGTCCCACAGAACGATCTTCGAGGACGGCCCCATCCCGAACGCATAGGCATTCGCCTGGCTGGTATCGCCCGAGACCTCCTCGATCCGGAGCGGGATGTCCTCGACACCCTGGGAGCGCTGGAAGCGCTCGTACGCCCGCACGAGCCGCGGATCCTCCGACCGCTCGAGCCCAGGCACGAGATACGGCCCGCCGAGCACCAGGACGGAGGCGATCAGCGCGAACACGGCGGCGCCCGGGATCCACCACCAGTTGCCGAGGCGCCGCGCGAGCGCCATGACGACGAGCAGCGCGATGCACACGCCGACGAACGTTCCGCCGAGCCCGATCCAGCCCTCGAAGACCGCTTCGAGGTATCCGACCTCGGACACGTCGTGGCGGCGCTCCCACCACACGGCGGCGAGGGCGAAGGGAAGCTGCACGAGCCAGACGATCGCGAGCCCGAGCATCCCGAGGAGCATCCCGGTGCCCATCGGCCCCGCCGCCGACTCGCGTGCGTACCGGGCGCCGTAGCGGGCGTACACCGCGAGCGTCGCGAAGAGCACGACCTGCGAGAGCACCCAGTCGGCCAGCAGGAAGCGCTCGTACCGTTCCGCGTCGTCGACGAGCTCTCGACCGAAGGCTTCGTCGACGTCGACCGTCGGCAGCGTGAGGTCGCCCGGCACGACGCTGTCGCTCAGGCGCCATGCAGCCGCCGCCCACCCGACGGCGAGCGCGAGCACGATCGCGACAACGGGCCATCTCATGCGAGGCCCGCTGGAAGGAGGTCGGTGTCCGGCTCGGGGCGGCCGACGAGCACGGGTGACGAGTCGGGATACCGGGGCGTGACGAGGAGCGCGTAGGCACCCAGCTGCGCCTGGTAGCGGAGCGCGGCGACCCCGATGTCGCGGAGTCCGCCGGGCATCCGGCCGGTTGCCAGAGCTGCCAGCCAGCCGAGCACCGCGACGACGAGCGCGACCCCGCCGTACGCGGCGGAGAGGACGAGAGCAGGGAGGAGAAGAACCGGGCGGAAGAGCACGGTGAGCCGCTTCTGGCGCGTCGGCGGCGCGATCGTCAGGTCGATCGGATAGCTGCCCTCGCGCCCGACGAACCCCGGGAACGGACGGCCGACGACGTAGAGAAACGCGTTCAAGTGCGTCCACGCCCTGACGTTCGCGGCCATGAACCGGTGGAGGAACCCGGGCACGCGCCCGATGACGAGCGCGACGACCCAGGCGACGAGGGCTGCGGCGATCGCGAACACCGACCAGAGCGTCAGCCACAGGATGTGGGGGATGGAGAGGGGGAGACGAAACAGGACGAGCAGGCGGGGCCGTCCGAGGTCGTCGTCGACGTGGATCGCGACCGGGTGGGCCGGGAGCTCCGGGACGGGATCGACGCGCCCCGGCGTCGAGTGCGGGTACCGATCGGTCAGGAGCAGTGTGTACGCAGTCGTCTGCGCGCCGTACCCGATTGCGTACACAGCGGCGTCGCGCATGCCTCGCGGCATCCGTCCGCGGACGAGACACGCGAACCAGCCCAGCAGGGCGACGGCCGATCCCAGGCCGCCGATCCCGGCCAGCACCGCGGCGCCGTAGGCGGCCCCCAGGGCCATCGAGCCGGCGAGCGCGGACGCAAGGAGGAACGCCGGGATCGCGAGCAGGAACCGGAACCCGGCGCTCAGGCGACGCTGCGTTGCGGGAGGATCGATCTCGACGTCGACCGGGTAGGGCTTCGTGCCGGTGAAGTCGGGATACGGGTTCGCCGCGAGGCAGAGGTACGCCGTCAGGTGCACGGTGTAGCGCGTGTAGTTCGCGAGGAAGCGATGGAGCGACCCGGGAGCGCGTCGCTCGAAGAGCACCGCGAGCCAGACGACGAACGCGAGGGTGAACGCCGCCGTCCCGTACAGGGACGCCCACACGAGATGCGGCAGCACGAGCACGAGCCGGAAGAGCACCGTGAGCCTCCGGCGGCGGAAGTCGTCGCGCACGACGACGCGGACCGGGTGTGGACGCGAGCTCATTTCCGCATTCTCAAGACGCGCGGCGCCCGGCGAGCAGGTGCCTGGCTCAAGCCAGGCACCGGACGCGCGTGTGTCGGCGCCTTCCGGCTTGGATCTAGGATCGCCGCGTGAGCGGCGACCCCGTGAGCGACCTTCCCGTGACTCGCCAGGACGTCGTGCGGGCGGCCGAGACGATCCGCGGGCGCGTGCGACGCACGCCGCTCCTCGACGGCTCCGACCTCGCGCCGGGGCTCCTGCTGAAGGCGGAGCTCTTCCAGCACACGGGCTCGTTCAAGGCGCGCGGCGTCGTGAACCGCCTCTCGGCGCTGAGCGCAGAGGAGCGTGGACGGGGCGTGGCGGGCGCGTCGGCCGGTAACCACGCGATGGCCCTCGCCTGGGGCGCTGCCGCGGAGGGGATCGACTGCATCGTCTTCTCCTGGCCCGGCGGGAGCCGATTCAAGCTCGACCGAGCGCGCGCGCTCGGCGCCACGATCGACCTCGAGGCCGCCGACCCCGCCGATGCGTTCACACGGCTCGAGGAGCACCTCGCAGAGACGGGCCGCGTGCTCGTGCACCCGTTCGACGACCCGCTCGTGATGGCGGGGCAGGGAACGGTGGGGCTGGAGGTGCTCGAGGACGCCCACGTCGACACGATCGCGGTGCCGGTGGGTGGCGGCGGGCTGATCTCCGGCATCGCCGCCGCCGCGGCGCCGCGCGACGTCCGCGTGGTGGGTGTGGAGCCGGAGGGATCGGCCGCGCTCCGCATGGCGCTCGAGGCCGGTGAGCCGGTACCCCTCACGCCGAGCACGATCGCGAGTGGCCTCGACGCGCCGTACGCCGGCGCCAACGCTCTGGCGGTCTGCCAGGCTGCCGGCGTCGAGGTCGTGACCGTTGCGGACGACGAGATCGAGGAGGCGATGCGGAGGATCTACGCCGACGCGAAGCTCGCGTGCGAGCCCGCCGGTGCGGCGGCCGTGGCCGCCGTTCTCACCGGGAAGATCAGGGGCTCGACAGCCGTCGTTGTCTCCGGGGGCAACGTAGGGCCGGAGATCGCCTCTGGTATCCTGGCACGTCCATGAAGGCGGACATTCATCCCGAGTACGTCGTCTCGCACGTCACGTGTTCCTGCGGGAACGAGTTCATGACGCGATCGACGAAGGCCGAGCTCCACGTCGAGATCTGCTCGGCGTGTCACCCGTTCTACACGGGGAAGCAGAAGCTCGTGGACTCGGGCGGTCGCCTCGAGCGCTTCCAGCGGCGGCTCGAGAAGGCCGCCGCCGCCAAGAGCGCCTAGGTCGGCAACGCCTCCGTGGTCGGTACGGTGCCCAGGTGAGCGTTAGCTACGGCGGGCAAGCCGTGCTCGAAGGAGTGATGATGCGCGGCCCGTCGTGCTGGGCGGTGGCCATACGCACGCCCGAGGGCGGGATCGAGGAGGTCGTTCGCGACGTCACGTCGCCGATGAAGCGCCACCGGATCTGGCGCCTCCCCGTGATCCGCGGCGTGATCGCGCTCGGCGAGTCGCTCGCGATCGGCTTTCGTGCGCTCGCCATCTCGGCAAACGTCGCAGCGCGCGAGGAGGACGACGAGGGCAACGTCGTCACGGAGATCACACGCGGCCAGATCCTCTTCTCGTTCGCGATCGCGATCGGCTTCGCGCTGATGCTGTTCAAGGTCGGGCCGGCGCTCGTGACGAGCTGGCTGCCCGTCGAGGACACGGCCTGGTTCGTCGTGGTGGAAGGGGTGATCCGCGTCGCGGTGTTCATCGCGTACATCGGGTTGATCGGCCTGCTGCCCGACCTCAAGCGGGTCTTCCAGTACCACGGCGCCGAGCACAAGACGATCAACGCGCTGGAGGGCGGCTCGGAGCTGACGCCGGAGAAAGTGCAGAAGTTCAGTTTGATCCACCCCCGTTGCGGGACAGCGTTTTTGCTCTGGGTGATGGTGATCGGCATCTTCGTCTTCGCCTTCGTCGGGCGGCCGGTCTGGTACTGGCTGATCGCCAGCCGGATCCTGCTGCTGCCGGTGATCGCCGGGCTCGCCTACGAGCTGATCCGCTACGCCGGCAAGCACCAGGACAACAGGGTGCTGATGGCGCTGCTCGCGCCGGGCCTCTGGCTCCAGCGACTCACGACGCGTGAGCCCTCGCTCGACCAGGTCGAGGTCTCGATCCGCGCCATCGAGGAGGTGCGCCGCCGCGAGGCAGGCGAGACGCCGGCGGAGCAGGCCGCCGACCGCAAGGTCGAGGTCATGGCCTAGCCTGCCACGCATCGTCCGTGAGGCCGACGTCTCCTGGGACGGGAATCTCGCGCGCGGCACCGGCGCGATCACGGCGGCCACGTCCGGAGCGTTCGAGGCGCTCGGGTATTCGCTGCCGACGCGGATCGCCGCGCCCGAGGGCAAGACGAGCCCGGAGGAACTGCTCGCCGCCGCGCACGGAGGTTGCTTCACGATGTCGCTCGCGGGCGAGCTGACCGGGGCGGGGACGCCTCCCGGTCGCCTCGACGTCCGCTGCCGGATCACCATGGACGAGGTGGAGGGCCGCGGGCACCTGATCGTCCACTCCGCACTCGACGTTCGCGCCCGCGTGCAAGGGGTCGACGACGCCGGCTTCGCGCGTGCTATCGAGGCCGCACACGAGGGATGCTCGTTCTCGTCGCTCCTCCGTGACGCAGGCGTGGGGTTCGAGATAACGACGACACTCGAGGGAGGCGACTGATGGCGACCGAACGCATGGCGAAGGTGACGTGGGCCGGCTCCTTGATGGACGGCAGCGGCACGATCGAAGGCGTCGGGAGCGGCGCGTTCGGCCCGCTCGACGTCACCTGGGCCTCGCGGGCCGAGGCACCCGAGGGCCGCACGAGCCCGGAGGAGCTCATCGCCGCCGCCTGGGCCTCGTGCTTCTCGATGGCGCTCTCCCTCGCACTCGCTCGCGCAGGAATGCCGCCCGAGCGGCTCGAGACATCCGTGACCGTCACGTTCCAGCCCGGTGAGGGCATCATCAAGGGCGCGATCGAGGTCGATCGGGACGGTCTCCGGCCTCGACCACGCGGGGTTCGTCGAGCACGCCGAGGGCGCGAAGGTGAACTGCCCCGTGTCCAAGGCGCTCACCGGCATCCCCGAGGTCACGCTCGACGCGACGCTCGCGACGGCGTAGGGGTCTGTCCCCGGTTTGGTGCCTGGCTTAAGCCAGGCACCTGGCGCGTACGATTCCGCCGTGGCCCTCGACCAGCTCATCGAGGAGCTCGAGCGGACGCACGACGAGCTCCAGCGCAAGATGGCCGACCCGGCCGTCTACTCCGACCACCGCGAGGCGGCGGACCTCGGCCGGCGGCTGAAGGAGCTCGAGCCGGCGGTCAAGGCGGCCCGCGACTGGCGGAGCGCGAGCACCGATCTCGCCGAGGCGAAGGACGATCCAGAGCTCGCGTCGATGGCGGGGGAGCTCGAGAGCGAGGTCGCCAGGCTCGAGGAGGAGCTCAGGCTCGCGCTCGTGGAACGGGACCCTGCCGACGACAAGGATGTGATCGTCGAGGTCAGGCAGGGTGTCGGCGGCGTCGAGGCGGCGCTCTGGGCGGGCGAGGTCGCGCGGATGCTCCAGCGCTACGCGGAGCGGCGGGGCTTCCGCACCGAGCTGTTGTCGGCGAGTGAGAACGAGGGCGGCGGGATGAAGGAGACGGTATTCGCGGTCAAGGGGGACGGAGCGTTCTCGGTCTTCAAGTGGGAGGGCGGGACGCATCGCGTGCAACGCGTTCCCGCCACCGAGTCTCAGGGAAGGACTCACACGTCGACGGCGACCGTCGCGGTGATGCCCGAGGCGGAGGAGGTCGAGGTGGTCGTCGAGGACAAGGATCTGAAGATCGACGTCTACCGCTCGACCGGTCCCGGCGGCCAGTCGGTCAACACCACGGACTCGGCCGTCAGGATCACCCACCTGCCGACGGGCATCGTCGTCTCGATGCAAGACGAGAAGTCGCAGCTCCAGAACAAGCAGAAGGCGATGCGCGTCCTCCGCGCGCGCCTCTACGAGGCCGAGCGCGAGCGCCAGCAGGCCGAGCAGGCGGCGTCGCGCCGCTCGCAGGTCGGAACCGGTGAGCGCGCGGAGAAGATCCGGACCTACAACTTCCCGGAGAACCGGCTGACCGACCACCGGGTCAAGCACACCGTCCACCGGCTCGACCAGATCCTCGACGGCGACCTGCAGGAGTTCACGGAGACGCTTCAGGCCGAGGAGCGCCAACGTGCGCTCGAGGCTGCGGTGTGAGCAAGCCAGCGCGGCGATGTCCGACTTCAGTCGGACATCTGCTCCTGCCGTTGCGCGCGACGAAGAGCTGGTGTCTGGCTGAAGCCAGACACCTCGTCCAGCCATGTCTGGGAGCGCGCTGACCCTCGGCGAGGTCCTCCGCCGCTCCACCGAGCACCTTGCCCAGAAGGGCTCGGAGACGCCGCGGCTGGACGCGGAGCTGCTGCTCGCCCACGCGCTCGGGGTGGAGCGGATCGAGCTCTACATGCGCCTCGAGCGCCCACTCGGCCCCGAGGAGCTCGACGGCGTCCGCACGCTGGTTGCACGTCGTGCCTCGCGGGAGCCGCTCCAGTACGTGCTCGGCGAGTGGGGGTTCCGGCGGCTCATGCTCGCGGTCGACGAGCGGGCTCTGATCCCGCGACCGGAAACGGAGACGGTCGTCGAGCGGTGCCTGGCGCTTCTCGACGGAGTCGAGGCGCCGAGGGTGCTCGACGTCGGCACGGGGTCCGGCGCGATTGCGCTCTCGATCGCCCACGAGCATCCCGGCGCGAAGGTCACCGGGATCGACGTCTCCCCCGGAGCCCTTGCGCTGGCGCGGGAGAACGCCGCGCGCACGGGCCTCGCGATCGAGCTCGCGGAACACGACCTCGTCGACGGTCTCCCCACGGGCCCGTGGCAGCTCGTCGTCTCCAATCCTCCGTACGTGGACCCGGACGACCGTCGCAACCTCGCCCCGGAGGTGCGCGACTGGGAGCCCGCGTCGGCGCTCTTCAGCCGCGACGCGGTGGGCGTCGTCGCGCAGGGCGCCGTCCCCGTGCTCGCTGCCGGCGGCGCGCTCGTGCTCGAGGTCGGCGACGACCAGGCGACGGACGTCGCAGCGCTGCTCGTCTCGCTCGACTACGGGCGGGTGAAGGTCTCGCCGGACCTGGCCGGACGCGATCGGGTCGTCGAGGGAAGGCGGTGAGCGACGCCGAGGCTGCGATCGAGGCGCTCCGCGGGGGGAGGCTGGTCGTGATCCCCACGGACACCGTCTACGGTCTCGCGGCGGACGGCGAGAGCGAGGACGCGGCCCGCTCGCTCTATGCGGCGAAGGGGCGCGACGTGATCCGTCCGACGGCGGTGCTGTTCGCCTCCGTCGACGTGCTCGACGAGCGCGTTCCCGGGCTTCCGGATCGGGCGCGGGCGGCCGTTCGGTCGCTGCTTCCCGGGCCGCTGACGCTCGTGCTTCCGAACCCGGAGCAGCGTTTCGCCTGGCTCAACGCGGAGCGACCGGAGGCGATCGGCGTACGCGTTCCGGACATCACGGGGCCCGGCCGCGAGGTGCTGGCCGCGTTGGGCGCTCTCGTCGCGACGAGCGCCAACCTTCCCGGCGGAGCCGATCCGCGCCGGGTCGAGGACGTCCCCGCCGAGATCCGGGACGCCGCGGCAGCCGTCGTCGACGGCGGCGAGCTACCCGGCACGCCCTCGACCGTGATCGACCTCACCGGCGCCGAGCCCCGCGTTCTTCGCGAGGGAGCCGTGCCGGCGCGCGAGGTTCTTCTCCGCCTGCGCCACGTGCTTACCGACTTCTAACGCGCACCCCATGCATGCCTAACGCGGCAGGCGGAGACTCGTCGCGAGATGAGACGTCGCATGGTCGTCGTCGGAACCGCCCTCCTCGCGCTCGTGGCCGCGGCGCCGGCGAACGCCGACGCTCCCGTGGCACGGACGGGCCCGGCCACATCCGTCGGCGCGCGCAGCGCCATCGTGAGCGGCGCGAGTCGATGCCCGTGGGGAGTCGACGAGCTGGTACGTCGAGTACGGCACGACGCACGGCGTACGGCGCGCGCACCGAGGCGCGGAGCGCGGGGAACGGGACGTCGGCGGTCGACGTGTCGCAGCAGCTCACGCGTCTGGAGACCGGCGCGACGTACCACTACCGGGTGGTCGCGACGAACGCCGGCGGGACGAGTCGCGGCGCCGACCAGGCGTTCACCACGAGCGGAGCGCCCGAGGTCGTGACGGGCGCGGCCTGGGCGATCGGCCCGACCTCGGCCAATGTCGGCGGCAATGTCGACCCCAACGGCCGGTCGACCGGCTGGTGGATCGAGTACGGCACGACCACGCGGTACGGCTCGCGCACGGACACGCGGTCCGCAGGCTCTGGCCCGTCTCCGATCGGTGTGTCGGTGAGGCTGACAGATCTTGCCGCCGGCGCCACGTACCACTTCCGCGTCGTTGCTGCGAACGACGTCGGCGCCGTCCGCGGCGCCGACAGGTCGTTCCGAACGGATAGCGCGCCGTCCGTCGCGACGGGCTCGGTCGACGCGATCTCCGTCTCCACGGCGCGCGTCATTGGCCGTGTCGATCCGCGTGGCCGCGGGACTGTCGTCTGGTTCGAGTACGGACCGACCACCGCCCTCGGGGCCCGAACGCCGGAGAGCGACGGAGGATTCGCCCGGCGCGCCTCGACGCACACGGCGCAGCTGGCCGGCCTGCAGCCCGGGACCGCCTACCACTACCGGATCGCCGCGCGCAGCGACGCCGGCACGACGTACGGGCAGACACGGAGCTTCCGGACGAGTGCAGGACCGCTCGCCGTTACGGGCCCGGCTCGCCTCTCTGGGACCTCGGTCGTGCTCTCGGGGACCGTCGATCCGGTCGGCCGCGGCACGACCTTCTGGTTCGAGCTGGGGCCGTCGACGTCGTACGGGACACGGACGCTCGCGAGAAGCGCCGGTGCGGGGCGTGGGGCCGTCCCCGTCTCGGAGACCGTGACCGGGCTGGCGCCGGGAACCGAGTATCACGCGCGCCTCGTCGCCCAGAGCTCGGCCGGCACGACGCCCGGGGCTGACGTCGTGTTCCGGACCGCCGGCCTGCCGACCGTCGGCCGGGCGAGCGCGTCGGGGATCTCGCTCGCGCGAGCGCTCATCCGCGCGGAGGTCGCGAGCGGTGGGCTCGACACGCAGGTCTGGGTCGAGTTCGGTCGTCGCGGGTCGCTTACCGCCCGCACTGCGGCTGTGAGGCTTCCGGCCGGCGCGGCTGCGACCGGCGTCTCGTTCAGGCTCACGGGCCTGGCGCCGGGACGGCGCTACGAGTTCCGGGTCGTCGCGGCGAGCGCCGCGGGCACGGTGACCGGCTCGAGCGCGACCTTCGGGACAGCATCACGTCCCCGCGACGAGCGCGGCAAGGTCCTGAGCTGCACGATCGTCGGCACGAACGGGCCCGACCGGCTCGTGGGGACGTGGCGGCGCGACGTGATCTGCGGCCTCGGCGGGGCGGACATGCTCGTGGGCCTGGGCCGGGAGGACGTGCTCGTCGGAGGGCCCGGCGCCGACTACCTCAGGCCGGGCGGAGGCAGAGACCGCGTTCTCTGCGGGCCGGGCAACGACTTCGTCGCTGCGCGCGACGGCGCGAGCGACGTCGTGCTGGGCGGCGACGGCCACGACCGCGGGCGCCTCGACCCGCGGCGCGACGAGAGCCTTTCGCTGACGCGGATCGCGTAACGCCATGGGACGTGGTCTCTACGGGACGTGGTCTCTGACCGCGTCCCACTCGTAGTGCGATTCGGTCGGGACGCGGGCAAAGCCCGCGTCCCATGGCCCTTCCCGGCAAGTGAGTAGCATCCGGGCGTGGCAGTCGCGGCCGAGCAGTTCGAGCGCCTGCGGACCGGCGGGCTCGCCGATCACGACCCCGACGTCGCGGCGCTCCTCGGACGCGAGCTCGACCGGCAGCGCGGCCAGATCGAGCTGATCGCCTCGGAGAACTTCACCTGGCCCGCGATCCTGGAGGCCGTCGGCTCGGTTCCGACCAACAAGTACGCGGAGGGGTATCCCGGACGGCGCTACTACGGCGGGTGCGAGGTCGTCGACGAGATCGAGCAGCTCGCGATCGACAGGGCAAAGGCGCTGTTCGGCGCAGAGCACGCGAATGTCCAGCCGCACGCCGGCGCGCAGGCGAACATGGCGGTGTACCTCGGCTTGCTCGACCCGGGCGACACCGTCCTCTCGCTGCGGCTCGACCACGGCGGTCATCTGACCCACGGCCTGAAGGTCAACTTCTCGGGGCGGCTCTACACGATCGTTCACTACGGCGTCTCACGCGAGACGGGGGTCGTCGACGAGGAGGAGGTGCGCGCCCTCGCGCTCGAGCACCGGCCGAAGATCATCCTCTGCGGCGGCTCCGCATACCCGCGCACCGTCGACACGGTGATGTTCCGGCGCGTCGCCGACGAGGTCGGCGCGCTCCTCTGGTGCGACATGGCTCATTTCGCGGGACTTGTCGCGGCCGGCCTGCACCCGAACCCCGTCGAGAACTGCGACGTCGTCACCTCCACGACCCACAAGACGCTCGCAGGCCCGCGCGCGGGGCTCATCCTCTGTCGGGCCGAGCACGCGCAGGCGATCGATCGTGCGATCTTCCCGGGGCTCCAGGGGGGACCGCTACAGCACGTGATCGCCGCGAAGGCGACGTGCTTCAAGATCGCCGCCACGGAGGAGTTCCGCGCCTACCAGCAGCAGGTTCGCGTCAACGCGGACGCGCTCGCGGAAACGCTCGTGGCGGGCGGGATCGACCTCCTGACGGGGGGAACCGACACGCACCTCCTCCAGCTCGACCTGCGCGCGACCGAGTGGTCCGGCAAGGACGCCGAGGAGCGACTCGACGAGGTCGGTCTGACGACGAACCGCAACACCGTCCCGTTCGACGAGCGGCCGCCGACCGTCGCTTCGGGCGTCCGCCTAGGAACGCAGGCCGCGACGATCCGCGGCTTCGACGAGGAGGACTTCCGCGAAGTGGGGAGGATCGTCGTCGGGGCCCTCGACGTCGACGCGGATCTCGCCTCGTTGCGGGCGCGTGCCGAGGGCCTATGTTCCCGTCGACCGTTGTATCCCGGCTTCCGCGGCTTTACGACGTTCGTGGCCGGCGAGACAGGCTGAGCAAGGGCTGTGGCGCAGCCGGTGACCACACCTAGCACTTCGGTGGCGCGCAGCGTCACTGAAGTGCTGCACCCGCTCGTCCAGCACAAGCTGGGGCTTCTGCGCGACGTCACGACGACGACGCAGATGTTCCGTCAGCTCGTGAACGAGCTGACGCTACTTCTGACGTACGAGGCCACGAAGGATCTCGCCGACGAGGCCGTCGAGATCGAGACCCCGCTCGAGCACACGACCGCGCGTCGGATCTCGGGCAAGAAAGTGGCGATCTGCCCCATCCTGCGCGCCGGGATCGGGATGCTCGACGGGGTTCTGTCGCTCGTGCCGGGTGCGCGCGTCGGCTTCATCGGCCTGTACCGGAACGAGGAGACGCTCGAGCCGGTCGAGTACTACGTCAAGCTCCCGGACGACCTCGCCGACCGCGACGTGATCCTCCTCGACCCGATGCTCGCGACCGGCAACTCGACCACGGCTGCGGTCGAGACCGTCAAGGCGGCGGGGGCGACGTCGGTGCGCCTCATCGCGCTGATAGCCGCGCCCGAAGGGATCGAGCGCATCCATCGCGACCACCCGGACGTGTCGATCGTCGTCGCGTCGATCGACCGCGCGTTGAACGAGAAGGGCTACATCGTGCCCGGCCTCGGCGACGCAGGCGACCGGCTGTACGGCACGAAGTAGGCGCTGATGTTCGAGGACCTGCGCGACAACCCCGAGGTCATCTGGGGCGCGCTGATCGCCTTCGGCATCGTCGTCCTGCTGACCCCTGCCGTGGGGGGAATGGCGCGCCTGCTCGGCGTCGTCGACAAGCCCGACTCGCGCCGCCTCAACAAGCGTCCCATCCCGCGGCTCGGCGGGCTCGCGATCTTCCTCGGCATCCTCGTGCCATCGCTCGCGTTCCTCTCGCTCGACGGCGAGATGCGGGGCATCGTGCTCGGCGCCGCGGTCGCGTGCGTCGTCGGCGCGATCGACGACTTCCGCGGTCTGGAGCCGATCCAGAAGCTCGCCGGTCAGATCGTCGCCGCGTCGATCCCGATCGCGTTCGGGGTCTGGATCGACCACTTCACATTCCCGTTCCTCGGCGTGGTCGACCTCCCGGACTGGGTGGGGATGCCGCTGACCGTCGTCTGGATCGTCGCCGTTATGAACATGGTCAATTTCCTCGACGGGATGGACGGTC
This sequence comes from uncultured Actinomycetes bacterium, assembly GCA_963810295.1. Taxonomy (GTDB): domain Bacteria; phylum Actinomycetota; class Thermoleophilia; order Gaiellales; family Gaiellaceae; genus Gaiella. Next base: position 84,797 of record CAWEMW010000012.1, on the reverse strand, counting down.
TCGCCTCGGGCGTCTGCGCGATCGCCGGCCTGACGTTCGCGATCCTCGCGCTGTCGCTCGGGAAGATCGACGCGGCCGTTCTCTCCGCGATCGTCGCCGGGGCGTGCGTCGGCTTTCTGCGCCACAACTTCTTCCCGGCGCGCATCTTCATGGGCGACTCGGGTGCGCTCGTGCTCGGCTTCACGCTCGCCACCGTCTCGATCTCCGGGCTGCTCAAGACCGCGTCGACCGTCGTCCTGTTCCTGCCGCTGCTCGTCCTGGCGGTGCCGATCATCGACACCTCGTTCGTCGTCGCGAAACGTGTCAAGTACGGGCGGCCAATCTCGTCCCCCGACCGCTCGCACCTGCACCACCGGTTCATGAGCATCGGCTTCTCGCAGCGGCGTGCAGCGGCGACGATGTGGGCGTGGACTGCCAGCCTCGGGGCGGCGGCGCTCGCGACGCGGTTCATCCCGTTCCGCGAGGGCGGCGACTGGCATCCCGGGGAGACGCTCGCCGTCGTCGCAATCGCGCTCGGGGCGCTCGCGTTCTCGGTCTACATCGTGTACCTGCTCGAGATCGTCAAGCTCGCGAACCCGCGCGTCCGCAAGCGGCGCGCGGAGGCCGAGGAGGCGGAACGCCTCACCGCATGACGACGCTCCACGGCGGCACGGTCACGTTCGTCTTCACCGACATCGAGGGCTCGACGAGGCTCCTCGAGCGTCTCGGCGACCGCTACGCGGAGGCGCTGGCCGAGCATCGGCGCATCCTCCGCGAGGCGTTCGGCTCACGCGGTGGGCGCGAGCTCGACACGCAGGGCGACTCGTTCTTCTACGCATTCGAGCGCGCGCGTGACGCGGTCGCCGCCGCGGTGGCCGGGCAGCGGGCGCTCGCGACGCACGCCTGGCCGGACGGCGAGGAGCTACGCGTGCGGATGAGCGTGCACACCGGCGAGCCGGTGGTGGGCGAGGAGGGGTACGTCGGGATCGACGTCCATCGCGCCGCCCGGATCTGCTCGGCTGGTCACGGCGGCCAGGTGCTGCTCTCGGCGACGACCGCAGCCCTCGTCTCGGGCGCCCTGCCGGACGGCGTCAGGCAGGTTCCGCTCGGCGACCTGCGCCTCAAGGATCTCTCAGAGCCCGAGCACGTCGTCCAACTCGACATCGAGGGGCTTCCCGGGTCGTTCCCTCCGCTTCGCGCAGGTCAGGAGGAGCCGATGGACTTCGGCGACCGGCTGGCGCAGAAGATCAAGGCGGATGTCGAGCGGCGGATCGAGATGAGCCTCACAGGTGCGACGCCGGACGCGGTCGCGGGCACGGGCCGGCTGGCGCTCGTCGGCCTCGTTCCGCTGGTGCTCCTCGTCGCGGCGATCGTCGCCATCGTGCTGCTCGTCAAGCTCGTCCTGTAGACAGGGTTCCTCTCTACTGGCCCGTCCTCGATGGGACGCCGTGCCTCGGGGCGGTGCTCGACCGCCGCTGCCTCGGATCCGCACCCATCGGAGACCCACGTCGTTCCAGCCCGTAGGTGCTCCACTCCGGAAAGGGGATCGCCAGGGCCAAAGCCTGGCAAGTGACACAGTGTTACTTGCCCAACACGGCCTGCTTGCCACGATCCTGCGTCGAAGTCGTCACAGACTCGTGACCGATCCAAGGGCATCTTCGGTGGGTGGACAGCGCTCCTCGGATCGCATGGCCTCTTGTCGATGAGATTCGCCGGCTCTCGCGCTCGAACCTTTCAGTCGCGCAGATCTGCCGCGAGACTGGACGCTTTGCAGCGACGCGCGGCTTCCAGCGCCCGAGCTACGAGGCTGTCCGGCGACTCGTCCAGCGCGAGCGCGCCGTCCGAGCGCTACCAGGCTCTGTCGACCCACTTCTCGACGGCTGGCTGCGAACACGTTCCCCGGCGAACGCGGTGGACGAAGCGTTCCGGCGGGCCGCGCGGCGTGCCGAAGCTCGGGCGGCGATCGACGCCGAGCGCGCTTGGCGACCGAGCGGCGAGGGCGCGGCCGAGGCGACTTCCGGCAAGTAACAATGTGTTACTTGCACGGATCGGCGGTCGGTCACACGGACGCGCAGGCCCCGGTCACGCCAGCGCAAGTCGGGTCCGCCCCGGTGATGATTCGCGCCTGAGCATCGAGTCTCCGGGCCCAGCGCCGGTCTCCTATGTGCGCTGCGCACGCGCGACGAAGGCTAGGAGCGCCCCGTTGAAGCCCGGATGGAGCTGCGCGTTGTGGCCGAAGCCCGGCAGCACGAGACGTTCCGCAGAGAGGGCGCTCTCGAGGACGTCGCAGATCGTGTCGAACGCGGGATGATGCGCACCCGAGACGACGAGTGTCGGCAGGCCAAGGGCAGCGAGCCGCTCCAGCGGAATGTCGGCCTCCCACGGCCCGCGTTCCCTCGCCAACGCCCTCACGCCCTGCTCGAGCGCGGGCGGGAGCGGGGAGGGTGGGTTGAAGTCCGAGCCGACCGCGCCGAGGAACATGCGAAGGAAGGCCTCCGGCTCGAGGTGCGCGCCCTTCGCGTAGAGCTCGGCGCCGCCGCGCGCGAAGGCCGCGACACCCGGGTCGTCGAGCGCGACACGGGTGCAGGGAGGCTCGATCACCGTGAGCGACGCGAGGCGGTTGCCGGCCTCTGCGGCGGCGAGCAGCGCGATGACGCCTCCGTACGAGTGGCCGACCAGGTGATCGCCGTCCTCCAGGCGGTCGGTCACCCAGACTGCGTGCTCATCGAAGTCGACGCGCTTGTCGACAGGTGCCTGGCTGAAACCAGGCACCGAGGGCACCGGGGGCGGCGCGAAGCCGGGCCGCTCGAGCACCACGAGATCCGCCTCGTCGGCCGCGATGCCGTTCCGCTGCTCGCGCCATGTCGCCCGCCCGCCGACGACGCTTCCATGGACGAGGACGATCCGCGCCATCGTGCCACTAACCTAGTTCTTTTCCGCTCAGAGAGTGGGAAAAGGCTGTTACAAGCTCGGTGGTATGCTCCGGTCCGAATGGCCGGTGCTGCCCCCTCGTCGCCTCACTCGCTCGCCACCGCGTCGGGGCTCCTGCTCGGAACGCTGGGCGCCGCGATGGCCATCGGGGCGCTCATCGGCTGGCTGCTCGGCGATGCAGGGATCGGCTTCCTCGTCGGCGCCCTCGTCGGCATCCCCCTCGCGGTCGCCGTCGTCTACAAGGTCTACGCGCGGTCGGGCCAATGAGTGCCGGCATGTTCGCCACCCCGAGGCCGGTACCGGGCCGGCTCGTTCCCGCGCTCGCGGGCTCGGCGGTCATCCTTCTCGCGCTGCCGGTCTTCGTCGTCGCAGGCTGGCCGCTCGACGGGTGGCTCATCGCCGCGACGTTGTGGGTCGCGGCCGAGCTCTTCGCGTGGCTGCTGACGCGGCTCCCGCTGGGCACGGGTAACCTCGCCGCCGCAGGCATGCGGGGTATCGGCACGAGCTTCAGGGCGATGGCGGTTGGTATCCCGCTCCTCGTCGTCACGGTCGCGGACGAGCGCGTCGGCCTCGCCGCGGCGATGGTCTTCGCGTTTGCGTTCACGGTCGAGCTTGCCGTGTCGCTGCTCGCGTACTTCGCCGTGGAAGGCAGAGCGTGACGCGCCTTCTGACGCTCGCCGGCGCGCTGTTCGTCGCGCTGCCGTCGCTCGCGGTCGCGGCGACGAGCGAGGGCGTCGAGGAGGAGGAGTTCGACCCTGCCCACGAGTGGGAGTTCTCGACATGGGTCGACCTCCCATTGGGCCTCGACATCACGAAGCCCGTGGCCTACCTGATGCTCGGAACGATCGTGACGTGCGTGCTCGGGATCGTGCTGATGCGCGTCAAGGTCGGCAAGGACCCCACGAAGCGCCAGGCGGTGGGTGAGATGGTCTACGAGATCGCGCAGGTGCAGGTGGCGGAGCAGGGCCTTCCGACCAAGGCGATCAGCCGTTGGTTCCCGTACGTGGCGAGCCTGATGCTCTTCATCTGGGTGATCAACATGCTCGGCTTCATCCCGCTGCCGCTCTCGGACGAGACGGTCGAGATCGGAGGGATCACCCTGCCGACGCTCGCGATCTTCGCGGCCACCTCGACCCTCTCCGTGACGCTCGCGCTCGCGCTGATGACGTTCGTGTTCACGCACGTCGAGGGGATTCGCGAGAACGGCGCGGGGAAGTACTTCCGGAGCTGGATCCCCGAGGTGCCGAAGGCGCTCCTGCCGATGATCATCCCGCTCGAGATCCTCGGGCAGTTCATGCGGCTCATCAGCCTCTCCGTCCGGCTCTACGCGAACATGCTCGCCGGCCACCTCCTGATCCTCACGTTCATCGGCCTCATCTTCCTGACCCACTGGGCGGTATTCCCGCTCTCGGTGGTCGCGGGGACGGCCTTCTACCTCTTCGAGGTCGTCATCGTCGTCTCGATCCAGGCATACATCTTCGCCGCACTGTCAGCCATCTACATCGGCTCGGCCATCGAGCCGGGTCACTGAAAGGAGCTCGTCCCATGTTCTCCTCACTGTTCATCGCTGCCGCGGAAGACGGCGCCGACGCGGGTAAGGCCATCGCGCTGGCTCTCGGCATCGGTCTCGGCGCGCTCGGCGCCGGCGTCGGCCTCGGCAACATCTTCGGCTCGATGATCCAGGCCGTCGCACGGCAGCCCGAGCTCCGCGGAGAGCTCACGGGCATCCAGTGGCTCGGCTTCGCGCTCGTCGAGGCAGTCGTCTTCTACGGCCTCATCGGCGGCCTGCTCGCCTTCGTCCTCATCTGAGTGCCTGATCGATGCTGACCCTGCTCGCCCAGACCGCCGCAGAGGCCGACGAGAGCTCGAGCGGCCTGATCGAGGTCGTCCCCGGCCTCATGATCTGGACGCTGATCTGCTTCGGGATCGCGTTCTTCGTGCTCCGGAAGTACGCCTTCGGCCCGATCCAGAAGACGATCGACGAGCGGCGGAACCGGATCCGACAGGCGGTCGAGGAGGCGGACAACGCCCGCAACGAGGCGCGCCAGCTGCTCGAGCAGAACCGGGCGATCCTCGCGCAGGCGCGGTCGGAGTCGGGGAACATCCTCGCCGAGGCACGCAAGGTCGCGGACGCCCAGATCGAGCGCGCCAAGCAGGAGGCGGAGGTCGAGCGGCAGCGTCGCCTCGAGGACACGCGCAAGCAGATCGACGCGGAGACGGTCCGTGCCATCGGCCAGATTCGGTCCGAGGTCGCCGACCTCACGCTCGAGGCGACCGAACGCGTCGTCGGCAAGGTCCTCGACGCCGAGGACCAGCAGCGGCTCGTGCGCGAGGCCGTCGAGGGTCTCGACTTCTCGGCTCTCGAGAAGGGCCGGGCCGGCTAGACGTCATGGCGGTCGCCCACCACATGTACGCGCGCGCGCTGTACGAGGCCGCGCGCGACCAGGATCGTGTCGACGTCGCGAAGGAGCAGCTCGCGGAGCTGGCTGCTGCGATGGAGGCGACCCCGGAGCTCGAGGCGTTCCTCGCGAACCCGCAGCTCGACCCCGCAGCGAAGGCAGGCCTGCTCGAAGAGATCACCGGCGATGCGGAGCCCGTCGTCCGGAACTTCGTCCGTGTCGTCGCCTCGAAGGGCCGGGCCGGGCAACTTCGGGCGATTATCGAGGGGTTCGAGGCGATCGTCGACCGCGAGCAGGGCCGGATCGCCGTGGAGCTGACGACCGCCTACGAGCTCGACGACGAGGAGGCGGCGGCGATCGTCCGTCAGATCGAGCAGTCGTCCGGCCGGACGGTCCAGGCGACCCGCTCCGTCGACTCCGACCTGATCGGCGGGATGATCCTCCAGGCCGGCTCGCTGCGCGTCGACGCAAGCGTGCGTGGCCGCCTGAACCGCCTGCGCACAGAGCTCGTGACCCGAAACTGAACCGCCGAACCCAGGAGATTCCGACGTGAAGCTACGCCCCGAAGAGATCACCTCGATCCTGAAGCAGCGGATCGAGCAGTACGACGTCGAGACCGATCTCTCCGAGGTCGGGACCGTCCTGCAGGTCGGCGACGGGATCGCCCGTGTCTACGGCCTCGAGAACTGCGTCGCCCTCGAGCGGCTCGAGTTCGAGCACGGCGTGATCGGCATCGCGTTCAACCTCGAGGAGGACAACGTCGGCGTCGCGCTCTTCGGTGAGTGGCGGCACGTCAAGGAAGGCGAGCCGGTCCGGCGCACCGGCGCGGTGATGAGCGTGCCGGTCGGGGAAGGGATGCTCGGGCGCGTCGTCGACCCGCTCGGGGACCCGCTCGACGGCCAGGGGCCCATCGAGGCGGCGGAGCGACGGCCGCTCGAGTTCAAGGCGCCGGGCGTGATTCAGCGGCAGCCCGTGTCCGAGCCCCTGCAGACGGGGCTCAAGGCGATCGACTCGATGATCCCGATCGGCCGAGGGCAGCGCGAGCTGATCATCGGCGACCGCGGCACCGGCAAGACCGCGATCGGCGTCGACACCATCATCAACCAACGTGGCGGCGACGTGATCTGCATCTACGTCGCTGTCGGGCAAAAAGCCTCGACGGTCGCTCAGGTCTTCGAGCGGCTCCGTGACGCGGGCGCGATGGACTACACGATCATCATCTCGGCGCCCGCGCAGGAGGCGGCGCCGATCAAGTGGATGGCGCCGTTCGCCGGCGCCGCGATGGGCGAGTACTTCCTCTTCAACGGGAAGCACGCCCTCGTCATCTACGACGACCTCACGAAGCACGCCGACGCGTACCGGCAGCTTTCGCTGCTGCTGCGCCGCCCGCCGGGCCGCGAGGCGTTCCCCGGCGACGTCTTCTACCTCCACTCCCGGCTCCTGGAGCGCGCGTGCAAGCTGTCCGACGAGCAGGGCGGCGGCTCGCTGACCGCGCTCCCGGTGATCGAGACTCAGGCCGGCGACATCGCCGCGTACATCCCGACGAACGTCATCTCGATCACCGACGGGCAGATCTTCCTCGACTCGAGCCTCTTCTACTCGGGCATCCGCCCGGCGATCAACGTCGGCACCTCGGTCTCCCGCGTGGGGGGGAACGCGCAGACGAAGGCGATGAAGAAGGTCGCCGGCCGTCTGCGGCTCGACCTCGCCCAGTACCGCGAGCTCGAGGCGTTCTCCCAGTTCGGCTCGGAGCTCGACGCGGCGACCCAGCAGTCGCTCGCCCGCGGCGAGCGGATGGTCGCGACGCTCAACCAGCCGCAGTACCAGCCCTGGCCCGCCGAGGAGCAGGTCGTCGCGATCCAGGCCGGCATCAGCGGCTCGCTCGACCGCGTCCCGGTCCCGCAGGTTCCGCGCTTCCAGGAGGAGCTTCGGGAGACGCTGCGCTCGGAAGGCTCGATCTACCAGGCGATCCGCGAGAGCGGCGACCTCTCGGACGAGACGACCGGCAAGCTCGATGAGGCGATGAAGCGATTCACGGAGAGCTTCAACGTGGAGGAGGAGACGGGGCTCGTCTAGGCACTTTCGCCTAGGCGAAAGTGCCTCTGACACCCTCGAACCACCATGGCGACCGTCCAGGACTACAAGCGCCGGATCCGCTCCGTCCGCAACACGCGGAAGATCACCCGCGCGATGGAGCTTGTCGCCGCGGCGAAGCTGAGGCGCGCCCAGGGGCGCATCGAGGCCATGCGGCCGTACGCGGACACGATGCGCGAGCTGATCGCGGGCGTCGGGCGCGCGGCGGGATCGGTTCGCGGCCTGCCGCTGCTCCAGCAGCGGGAGACGACGTCGACGACCCTGCTCGTGCCGCTGACCGCCGACCGCGGCCTGGCCGGCGCGTTCAACGCGCAGGTCATGCGGCGGGCCTTCGCGCTCGACCGCAGCCTCACGGCCGAGGGACAGACCGTGCGGTGGCTCGGCGTCGGCAAGAAGGGGCGCTCGACGCTCACGTTCCGGCGGCGCGAGCTGGACGGCGCGTTCGTCGGCTTCACCGACGCGCCCGCGTACGGCGACGCGCAGGCGATCGCGCACCGCGCAGCCGAGCTTTTCGTCGCAGGTGACGTCGACCGCGTCGTGCTCGTCTACAACACCTTCGTCTCGGCGCTGACCCAGACGGTCACCGAGCAGGAGATCCTCCCGATCTCCGCCGACGTCCTCGAGACGGACGAGGACCAGCGGCGCGACGACGCCCTGCGCGGCGACTTCATCTTCGAGCCCGAGCCCGAGCAGATCCTGGAGCGGCTGCTGCCCGTCTACGTCGAGACGCAGATCTACCGCGCGCTGCTCGAGTCGTCCGCGTCCGAGCAGGGGGCGCGCATGACCGCGATGCGGAACGCGTCGAAGAACGCCGGCGACATGATCGACCGGCTGTCCCTCGAGATGAACCGCGCCCGCCAGGCCGAGATCACGCAGGAGATCCTCGAGGTCGTGGCCGGGGCCGACGCGCTGGCCTACACGGGACGCGGTGCTCCGCTTCGCAGATCCCATTTGAGGTGCGACGGCGAAGCCGGCCCGCCGCAAACCAATTTCTCTCTCCGACGTCCAACTTCGCGGTATTCTCCACCCGCTCACGTGTCGACGACCAGCACGACATCCGAAGAACTCCTCGGCCCCGTCGGCGGCGACGAGATGGCGCCCCCTCCGACCGAGGCGGGGCAGGGCCAGATCCGCGCACGCGGGTACTGGGAGCAGGTCTGGCGGCGCTTCAAGCGCGACCGTGTTGCGCTCACCAGCATCGGATTTCTCGTCCTTCTCGTGGTCGCCGTCTACCCGGGCGCGTGGATCGCCGAGAGGCTGCTGGGCCACGGGCCGAACGACATCTTCCCGAGCGCCCTCGACGACGGGCTCCTGCCGGTCGGCCCGATGAGTCGGGTGGAGAACTTCGAGACCGGCACGATGAACCTCTTCATCCTCGGCGCCGACGGGACGCTCGGGCGCGACGAGTTCCTGCGACTCCTGTACGGCGGCCGGGTCTCGCTGCAGGTGGCGGTCATCTCGACGATCCTCGTGATGCTCATCGGGGTGACGACCGGCGCGTTCGCAGGCTACTACCGTGGCTGGACCGACACGATCGTCTCCCGGCTGACCGAGATCACGATGGCCTTCCCGGTGGTCCTGTTCGCGGTCGCACTCGCGTCCACGGCCGGGACACAGCTGAACGGGGTCACGCTCGGTGGCCTCGTCGGCGAGGGGGTCGTGACCCTCGTCCTCGTCTTCACGATCTTCGGCTGGTTCTACCCGGCGCGCATCATCCGCGCCAAGGTCCTCTCACTGCGCGAGAAGGAGTTCGTCGAGGCCGCGCTCATGACCGGAGCCAGCGACACGCGGATCATCCGCTCGCACCTCCTGCCGCACCTGATCGCCCCCATCATCGTCTACTCGACGCTGATCGTCGCGTCCTTCGTCCTCTTCGAGGCCGCGCTCTCGTTCCTCGGCGTCGGCATCCAGCCCCCGACCGCGAGCTGGGGGAACATGCTCGCGGACGCGCCGAACTTCTACACGACGGTTCCGCTCCTCATGCTCTGGCCGGGCATCGCCCTTGTGCTGACGACCCTCGCGTTCAACCTGCTCGGTGACGGGCTCCGCGACGCGTTCGACCCGCGCTCGAGACTCTAGAAGTCGTCCGCATGCACCGGTCTCCTCGCTTTGCGGCGTGCCCGCGCGAATGTGCCTTAACAGAAACTCTTCTCCGCTCTCTAACAAACCACTCGACGCACCCGTCAAACAGAACGGGTGAACAACGTGCCTCGGTCCGGAACCCAGCCGGGCCGCACTCGTGAAAGGAGTGTCATGAAGGGACGCATCTGGGCTTCGGTCGCGATGACCGCGATCGGAGCTTCTTTGCTCGCTGCGGCAATGCTCGCCGGTACGGCGGCAGGCGCCGGGGCAGCTGCCGAAGCGAAAAAGGGCGGCACGATTACGACCGTGTCGCGTAGCGACTTCGACTACGTCGATCCCGCCCTGTCGTACTTCAGCCACACGTGGAACATGATGGGGGCGACGAACCTCACCCTCACCTACTATCCGCACACCGAAGGCCCGGCGCGCACGCGCCTCATCGGGATGGCGGCACCTCTGCCGCGCGTCACGAACAACGGCAAGACGTACACGTTCCAGATCAAGCGCGGCTTCCGCTTCAACGATGGGAAGCCCGTGACGGCTGCGAACTTCAAGCGGGCGTTCGACCGCGGCAAGAACCCTGCGTCGCAGTCGCCTGCGTCGTCGTTCATGGACGACATCGCCAGCTACAAGGCGGCCGGCCAGGTGTTCACGGTCACCCTGAAGAAGGTCGCTCCGGACTTCATGGCCCGGATGTCGATGAACTTCTTCAATGCGGTGCCGACGGACCTGCCGTTCACCGCCGACGGGATCAAGGCGCCGGTCGTCTCGGCCGGGCCGTACTACCTGAAGGAGTGGAACGAGGGCAAGTCGGCCCTCGTCGTCCGCAACCCGAACTGGAAGAACAACGCCGAGCCGTTCAAGTCGCTCGGCTTCCAGAACAACGTCGATCAGTTCCGCTGGATCGTGGGGCCCGACCCCGCGACGCAGCGCCTCATGTGCGAGCGCGGCGAGGCCGACCTCTGCGCATTCCCGCCTGCACAGGCGAAGGAGCTGTCGGACAAGTTCGGCATCAACAGGCCGAACGGGCAGTTCTTCGTGAGCCGGGCGACGACGCTCTGGTACATCTCGATGAACACGTCGCGCGGGATCTTCCAGAACAACGTGAAGCTCCGCCAGGCAGTCTCGCACGCGGTCGACCGGCGCTTCATGGTCGCCCAGCACGGATACCTCGCCGGGAAGCGGACGGATCAGTTCCTTCCCTACGCGATGCCGGGCTTCAAGGAAGTCGACCTCTTCTCGCTGAAGGGGCCGAATTACACGAAGGCGAAGGCGCTGGCGCAGGGCAACACGCGTGACGGCAAGGCCGTGTTCTACACGTTCAACACGACGTTCGGTCCTGCGGTCGCGCAGTCGGTGCAGTTCAACCTGAAGCAGATCGGCATCGACGTCGAGATCAAGCAGTTCGACCGCGTCGTCCAGCACGACAAGATCGGCACGCGCGGCGAGCCGTTCGACATCGGTCTCTCCGGCTGGGGAATGGACTACCCCGACCCGTCGAACTTCATCAACGTGCTGCTCGACGGCCGCCGGATCCAGGCCACCAACAACGTCAACGAGTCGTACTTCAACAACGCGGCGATCAACAAGCGGATGGACAAGGCGTACGCCCTCGCGGGACAGGCCCGCCTGGACGCGTATGCACTGCTCGACCGCGACATCATGAAAGACCACGCTCCATCAGCCGCGTACATCTCGACAAACGCGCGCTGGCTGACCAGCACGAAGCTCGGGTGCTACGGATACAACGCAGCCCAGGGTGTGCTCCTGACCCAGATCTGCACCAGGTAGGAGCGGGCTAAGCGCACCAACCGTCCTGGGGGGAGAGCGACAGCTCTCCCCCCAAGACAATCCGATCGACACCGACTATTCTCCCGGCGACGTGATCCGCTACCTCATCCGGCGACTCCTCTGGGCCCTCGTGCTCTTCATCGCGGTGACGTTCGTCACGTACGTCATTTTCTTCCTGGTGCCGGCGAACCCGGCGCGCCTCGCTGCGGGCCAGACCGCCACACCGGAGCGAATCGCGGAGGTCGAGAAGTTCCTCGGGCTCGATCGGCCCGTGCACATCCAGTATCTCAAGTTCCTCGATCGGATCGTCACCGAGGGCTCGCTCGGGCAGTCGTTCGTCACGAGGCAGTCCGTGAACGAGAAGATCTACGACGCGGCGCCCGTGACCGCGTCGGTCGTCTTCGGGGCGATGATCCTCGTCCTGTCGATCGCGATCCCGCTCGGGATCTTCTCCGCGCTCAGGCCGCGGTCGCTGCTCGACAGGGTGTCGATGACCTATGTCCTGATCGGCATCTCGCTGCCGTCTTTCTGGATCGGGCTCGTCCTCTCGTACGTTGTGGGGTTCAAGCTCGGCCTGACACCCGTCTCGGGCTACTGCGAGGTCGTGAGCGTCCCTGAGGCCGCGTCATGCGGCGGCTTCGTCGACTGGGCCTACCACCTCGTCCTGCCGTGCGTGACGCTCGCGATCGTCGTCGCCGGCTCGTACGTCCGCTTCGTACGCGCCGAGGTGATGGACACGCTGAACCAGGATTTCGTGCGCACCGCCCGTGCCAAGGGCGCGCCGGAGCGGACCGTGATCCGCTCGCACGTCCTGCGGAACGCGATGCTGCCCGTCGTCACGATGGTCGGTATGGACATCGGCCTGCTGCTCGGCGGCTCGATCTTCATCGAGGCCGTGTTCGGGCTGCCCGGGCTCGGGAGCACGGCGATCCAGTCGATCAGCACCTTCGACCTTCCCCTCCTCCAGGGGGTCGTGATCTTCGGCGCCGTTGCGATCATCATCTTCTCGCTCGTGGTCGATCTGCTTTACGCCTGGATCGACCCTCGCATCCGCCTCACGTAAGCTTCGCGCGATGAGCGAGCCGCTCCTGGACGTCCGCGACCTCCGGACGGAGTTCCACACGGACGACGGCGTCGTAAAGGCCGTTGACGGCGTGAGCTTCACCGTCGAACCGGGGCAGGTACTCGGGATCGTCGGCGAGTCGGGCTCGGGGAAGAGCGTCACGTGTTTGACCCTGATGGGGCTCAACGACTCGAAGTTCTCGAAGTCGAGCGGCGAGGTGCTGTTTCGCGGCGAGGATCTGCTGAAAGCCTCATCGAGCCGACTGCGCGAGGTGCGCGGCAACGAGATCGCGATGATCTTCCAGGATCCGATGACGTCGCTCAACCCGGTTCACAAGATCGGGCGCCAGCTCACCGAGGCGGTACGGCTGCACAGGGACGTGAGCACAAAGGAGGCGCAGGCGCGTGCACTCGAGCTCCTGCAGGCCGTCGGCATCCCGCGCGCCGAGCGCCGCATCGACGACTATCCCCACCAGTTCTCGGGCGGCATGCGGCAGCGCGTGATGATCGCGATGGCACTCGTGAACGACCCCGACCTGATCATCGCCGACGAGCCGACGACCGCGCTCGACGTGACGACCCAAGCGCAGATCCTGGCGCTCATCAAGCGCGTGCAGGAGGAATTCGGCTCGGCCGTGATCATGATCACGCACGACCTGGGCGTGGTGGCCGAGACAGCGGACGACGTGATCGTCATGTACGCGGCGCGGATCGCAGAGCGTGGGCCGGTGCGCGCGATCTTCAACGAGCCGCGTCACCCGTACACCTGGGGCCTGATGGGCTCGCTGCCGCGGCTCGACGTGAATGTCGAGCGCCTCTACCAGATTCCCGGCCAGCCGCCGTCGCTCCTGTACCCGCCCTCCGGATGCCGGTTCCACCCGCGCTGCGCCTACGCGATGCCGATCTGTCGCGAACGCGAGCCGATCCTCGCCGTTGCCGCTCACGACCCGACCCACGAGCAGGCGTGTCACCTCGACGAGGAGACGAAGGCGCGCGAGGCGGCCGCGCTCGTCTCCACCCTCACCGCGGGGGCGGAGGCATGACCACGGGGAACGAGCTGCTCGTCGTCGAGGACCTGAAGAAGCACTTCCCGATCACGCGCGGCATCATCTTTCAGAAGGAGATCGCGACGGTGAAGGCGGTCGACGGCGTGTCGTTCTCGCTGCGCGAAGGCGAGACGCTCGGGATCGTCGGCGAGTCGGGTTGTGGCAAGTCGACGCTCGTCCGCTGCATCCTCAAGCTCCTCGAGCCCAGCTCGGGCCGGATTCTCTACGAGGGCCGCGACATCACCGGGCTCTCGCGCCGTGACATGAGGCCGTTGCGGCGCAACATGATGATGGTCTTCCAGGACCCGTATGCGTCGCTCAACGCGCGCAAGCGGGTCGGATTCATCATCGGCGAGGCGCTCGAGCTTCATGGGATCGGGACAGCCTCCGAGCGCAAGCGACGCGTCCAGGAGCTGCTCGAGGTCGTAGGGCTCAACCCGGAGCACTACAACCGGTTCCCCCACGAGTTCTCGGGCGGCCAGCGGCAGCGCATCGGCGTCGCGCGGGCGCTTGCCGTCAACCCCAAGCTCATCCTCTGCGACGAGCCGGTCTCGGCGCTCGACGTGTCCGTGCAGGCGCAGATCCTCAACCTCCTGAAGGACCTCCAGAGAGAGTTCGGGCTCACCTACGTCTTCATCGCTCACGACCTCAACGTCGTGCGCCACATCTCCGACCGGGTGATGGTCATGTACCTCGGCAAGGCCGTCGAGCTCGCGAACCGCGACGAGCTCTACGTCAATCCGAAGCACCCGTACACGGGCGCGCTGCTCTCGGCCGTGCCGCTGCCAAACCCGGATACAGGGCGGGCCCGGAAGCGGCTCGTGCTCGAGGGCGACGTGCCGAACCCGATCAATCCGCCGGCCGCCTGCAACTTCCACCCGCGCTGCCCGCGGTTCCACGAGGGCCACTGCGACGTCGAGACGCCCCCGCTCGACGAGATCGCGGCGGAGCACCTGGTCGCTTGTCACTACCCGCTCGAACGCTGGCCGATGGAGATCGGGGAGCGGAGCGTGATCGAGGCGCAGCCGGTCGAGTCGGCCGGGTAGCCGCCGCAAGTATCGTTGGCCACCCGACCACCGCTTCTCGCAGCCGGCCGGCGCCTCGTTCTGCTCCTGGGCAGCGCGATCGTCGTAACCGGCGGGGTGTCGGCGACCATCGGTGCCGTACTCGGCAGCGGCGCAGCGCGCTCCGCGGCCACGGGTCTCTACCTCGTCGGCTGCCTCCTGATCGTGCTCGGCGTGTTCGCGGGCCTGCGCGGCCCGCTCCGACCCCAGGGCGGAGACGAGGAGCGACAGCCGCTCGGCGGGATGTTCGGCATCGGGATCTTCACGACCGGAATCCGGACGGCGAGCCCCGACGAGCGGGCGGATGCCCGTGCGACGACCTGGCTCTTCCTCGCGCTTGGCGCGGCGATGATCATGGCCGGGGTGATCGTCGACCCGCGGACTTCGCTCCTCTAGCCCGTCGTTCGTCGGCTCGCCGCGAGCCGGGGCTAACTCTGGTGGAACTTCCGCGTCTCACCATGCATGTCGAGCGTGTCCGGCCCGTCTTGTGATCGCACCCGCGCGCTGCTCTCGCGGCAGCTCGACACGCCGCTGTCCGAGGTCGAGCGAAAGTCGGTCGCGACGCACACGGCGCACTGCGACAGGTGCCGTGCGTTCGACCGGACCGCGCGCTGGTTGACCGACGAGCTGCGCTCAGCCCCACTGGTCCCGCTTCCGCAGCCCGTGACGATCACCGTTCCGGTGCGCCGGTTGCCGATACGGGCCGTGGCGAACGTCGCGTCGGCCGCCGCGCTCCTCGCCATCGCTGTCGGCGGCGTGTCTATTGCCAGGCAGCCCCCCGCCGACCCGGCGCAACCGCCTCTGGCGCTCGGCGCACTGGACACGCGGCTCGGTGACCCGGAGCTCCGAGAAATGCGTCGCGAGGCGCTCCTGGCCGGCGAGCTCCATATCCTTCCCGGAACCGAGCCCGTCCGCGGCGTGAAGCCCGCTCTTCCGGACTCCTAGAGCGCTGGTTCGCCCAACTACACTCGTCGGCATGTCCGCCGGGGCTGTTCAGGCTGATGAGCTCCGCGACGCGGTCGAGGTCGCCAATCGGCTGCTCGGGAACATCGAGACGGTCGTTCACGGCAAGCGTGACGAGATCCGGCTCGTCCTGACCGCCCTCGCGTGCAACGGGCATGTGCTGTTCGAGGACGTCCCTGGCACGGCCAAGACCGTGCTCGCTCGCGCCGTGTCGCAGTCGATCGAGGGCGCTGTCGGGACGCGAGTTCAATGCACCCCCGACCTGCAGCCGACGGATGTCACCGGGCTCTCTGTCTACGACCAGCGCATCCGGGACTTCGAGTTCCGTCCCGGCCCGATCTTCGCGAACGTCGTGCTCGTGGACGAGATCAACCGGGCGATGCCCAAGACGCAGTCGGCGCTCCTCGAGGCGATGGCCGAGGGCCAGGTAACCATCGACGGCATCACGCGTCCGGTCCCGCGCCCGTTTCTCCTGCTCGCGACAGAGAACCCGATCGAGTACGAGGGGACGTTCCCGCTGCCTGAGGCGCAGCTCGACCGCTTCTTCCTACGCACGTCGCTCGGCTATCCGTCAGCCAAGGAGGAGCTCCAGGTGCTGGGCGACCAGCGGACCGAGCATCCGCTCGCCTCTCTCCGCCCAATCGTCGCTGTCGGAGAGATCGAGCTGCTCGAGCGGGCCGTCGCGTCCGTGTACGTCGACCCGCTGATTGCCGAGTGGATCGTCCGTCTCGTGCGGGCGACCCGAGAGATGAGCGCGACCGCGGTCGGCGCCTCGGTGCGTGGCAGCCTGGCGCTCGAGCGCGCCGTGCGAGGCTGGGCGCTCCTCCACCGCCGCGACTATGTCGTCCCGACGGACGTCGAGCGGCTGCTCGTCGCAGTGCTGGGACACCGGATCGTGCTTACCCCGGCGAAGATCGCCGAGGCACGCCAGCGCGGGATGGCCGCCGTCCTCGACGGGCTCGCCGCCGAGTGTCTCGCGCTCGCTCCTCCGCCGGTCGCACAGCTCGACGAGCCGCACGCCGGCTCGGTCGTCGACGGATGATCGGCTCCTCGTCCACGTTTCCGCTGGTCTCGCGCCGGCGGCTGATCGGGCTCGCATTCGGTTCGATGCACGGCACGCGGCGCGGGTCCGGGTCGGACATCGCGGGCTCCCGCGCCTATGTCCCGGGCGACGATCCCCACCGCATCGACTGGGCGGCCTCGGGCCGGCTCTCCGCCGCGAGGGCAACTGACGAGTTCATCGTTCGCGAGTACTTCGTCGACGAGGCTCCGAGGGTGATCGTGTGCGTCGACCGCCGGGCGCAGATGGCCATCTGCCCTCCCGGCATGCCGTTTCTCCACAAGAATGCGGCGGCGGCGGCGGCACTGGAGCTGATCGAGGACAGCGTCGCCGAGTCGCGCGGTCTCATCGGGCGGCTCGAAGTGGACGGGCGCCTTGGCGTCGTCGGGTGGTGTCCGCCGGCGAGCAGCCGCCGCGCGCCCGCGGCCGTCGACCACGAGGTGCCCGCGCGAGACGCGCCCACCGACGCCGTCACGGCGATGTTCGAGTTCCTCACTCTCCACCGGCGCTCCGTTCCCTCGGCGAGCTTTCTCTTCGTCCTCTCCGACTTCATCGAGCCGACGCCGCTCGAGACGTGGGAGTGGGCGCTCGACCGCGGCTGGGACGTCATTCCTGTCGTCATCCAGGATCCCGTCTGGGAACAGGGATTTCCGGAGGTCGATCGCCTCGTCCTGCCGCTCGAGGATGCCGACGGCCGCGTGCGGGGAGTACGGCTCGAGACGGGCGAATCGCGCAGGTTGCGCGAGCGCCACGAGGAGCGCCTCGCGTCCCTTCTGGCCGGCGTGCGCGCCCTCGGTATCGAGCCCGTGCTCGTCTCGCGGGACGACCGCGAGCATGTTTTCGGCGCGTTCCTCGACTGGTCGGCCGAGCGTCAGGCCGCGTGGGGGCACGCGGCATGAAGAAGGCTGCGCTCATCGTCCTGCAGCTGGCGCTCGCGGTACTCGTCGGGCTCGGCGTCCGCGAGCTCTGGCTGGCCTCGACCGGAGACGACGCTGCGGACGATCGCGCGCCGGAGACGATGGCGGTCGTCGCCCGTGTGACACCGGACGTCCATACTTTCGGAGAGCCGGTCCGCGCGACGGTCGAGGTCGTCGCGGATGCGGGCTTCATCAAGCCGGAGACCGTGCGCGTCGAGACCGACTTTGCGCCCTACGCGCTCGACGGCAAGCCGGCGGTAGAGCGGACCGTCGTCAACGGTGTCGCGCGGGTCGTCTTCCACTACCCGCTACGGTGTCTCCGCGAGGGCTGTGATGCCGCCGCGGCACGCGGCGTTGCGGAGTTCGAGCCCGGATTCGTCCACTACCGGTACGTCGAGGGGTCGGGCCCGGGGAGACACATTCTCGACTGGCCGCCGATCGAGGTCGCCTCGCGGGTCACCCCGGCGGACGTCGAGGCCCTTCGCTGGCGCGCGAGCGAGACGGCGCTGCCCCCGACGACCATGCGTTTCGGGCCTGTCGGCCTCGCGGTGGCTCTGCTCGCGGTCGCCCTCGCTCTCGTGGCTGCGGCGGCGCTCCTCGGTCGCCGTCTGTGGCGCAGCGAGGCGGACGAGGACGTGCAGCAGGCTCACGAGGCGCGGACTCCGCTCGAGCGGGCGCTCGAGCTCGTGCTCGCCGACACACAGAACGGTTCGTCCTCGCAGGACCGCCGTCGAACGCTCGAGCGGCTGGCGCGCGAGCTCACTGCGGTCGGACACCCGGGCCTCGCAGCGGACGCGCGCGAGCTCGCGTGGTCGCCGGGCTCGGCGTCGAGCGACGAGGTGTCGGGTCTCGCTGGGCGCGTGGCCGATGCCGTGGGGATGGGGGTCGCATGAGCACCTTCGATCTCTCGAAGCGTGGTGGGAGGCTGCCGACGTCCGCGGCAGCGGAGCTCAGGCGCGAGCATCGTCGTACGACACGTGCACGGCTGGCGCTGGCCGCCGCAGCTGTAGCGCTGCTCGGCGCAGCGTTATTCCTGTCCCGCGACCTCCACGCATTGCCGACGAGCTACTTCGCGACGGGCAGCGGCGGCATCGTCGTCCTCGACCTCTCGTCGAGCGTCGACGAGCAAAAGGCGCAACGGGCGCAGCGCGTGCTTCGCTCGCTCGCGGAGACAGAAGGGCGCGTCGGGCTCGTCGTGTTCTCCGACAGCGCGTACGAGATGCTGCCTCCGGACACGCGGAGTGAGGAGCTGCGCCCGATCTTGCGGTTCTTCGAGGCTCCACCCGGCTCCGGTCGCACCGGCTTCAGGCGACGTCGGGACGACGGCCCGCGTCCGGCGCGGCGCGAGGAGAGCCCGTGGTCGCTTTCCTTCCGTGGCGGGACGAAGATCTCGACGGGGCTCGCCGAGGCGCGCGCGATCATCCGGCGCGAGGGCGACCCGTCCTTGTCGGTGCTGCTGCTCAGCGACCTCGACAACTCCGGGTTCGACAGCTCGGCGCTGGTCGATGAGGTCACCGCGTACGAACGCGGAGCGATCCGACTGCGGGTGATCCCGCTCTTCCCGGCCGCTGAGGATCGAGAGTTCTTCGAAGGAGTGGTCGGGAAGGACGCCGTTGTCGACCGAGCCGAGCTCGTGCGGAACACGGCGGTGAGAGAGGAGCTGACGCTCGTCGGATCCTCGCCCTGGGCGCTCGTGTGCGTCGGCGCCGGACTGCTCGTGCTCCTCGCGCTCAACGAGCGCTTCTGCGCCAGGCTGGCATGGGGACGGGCGACGTGAGAGCGGTACCGACCCGGCTTCGTCCCGCGGCCGGTGCCGTCGCGGTCGTCGCGCTCGTCGCGCTCGCGGCACTGCTCGTGGCGCTCGCAGCGGACGTCCTCCGTTGGGACCGCACGATGCGCGACGACGACGTGGCCTACGCAGTCGGCGCGGAGCCGTCCTGGGAGCCCAACACGCTGCTTCCGGCCGGAGTCTCCAGGTCGCTGCTCGACGTCGAGGACGACGTCGAGTTCCGAGGAACGGTTCAGCAGTTCTGGATGAGCGAGCCGCGTGCCCCGCTCGAGGTGTTCACCGACGTGACGCGCCGCACGGCCGCCGAGCGGCGGATCGCCCGACTGGGAGAGCAGGAGACAGGATGCGGCGCGGCGGTCCGTGCTCGCGACGTTGCGCGGAGCCCTCTTTCTGGAGGAGGCCCGCAACTCGCCCGTCCAGCGACACGTCTTCCTCCGGCGCGCGATCGAGCAGTTCCAGCGAGCGTCGGAGCTCGACGCCACGAACGCGGATGCGGTGTTCGACCTCGAGCTCGCGCTCAAGCTGCTCCGGGAAACCGGTAGCGGGACAGCCGGTGAGGGCGACCGGCGCGCGCCGCTCCCGAGCCCCGGGGCGGGGTCGTCGACCTCCGGTTCGGGCTTCTGACGGACCGACGCCGTGTCGATCAGCTTCCTGACGCCGCTCGCCGCAACCGTCGGGCTCGTGGTGGTGCTGGCCGTCTGGGCCCGCCTCGTCGCTCGTCGTCGCGCTGCTCGCGCGGCGTCGGGGCTCGGCCTGCCCCGGGCGGGGCGGAGCGTCCTCTTCGTCGATCTCGCACTTCTCGGGCTCGTCGGGGCGCTCCTCGCGCTCGCCGCTGCGCAACCCGTCGTCTCCCGCTCGGAGGCCACGCACGGTCGCGACGGCGCCGAAGTGCTCGTCGTACTCGATGTCACGCGCTCGATGTTGGCGCGGCGGGCGCCGTCCGAGCCGACCCGCCTCGACCGCAGTCGGGCGCTGGCCAAGCAGCTGCGCGCCGCGATCCCCGACACGCGGGTCGGCGTCGCATCGCTCACCGACCGGGTCCTCCCACACCTCTTCCCGACTCTCGGCTCGAACTCGTTCGTCGCCGTCGTCAATCGCGCGATCGGCATCGAGCGGCCGCCGCCCGATCGGCGCAGTCGTCGCGCCACCGCCTTCTCGGCGCTCGGCGACCTCGGCCGAGCCGCGTTCTTCCGGCTCGAGACGCGACAGCGGCTCGCGATCGTCGTGAGCGACGGTGAGACGCTCCCCGTCGACCTCGAGACGCTCCGTGAGCGCCTCGTCGAGGGCCACGTGTCGACCATGTTCGTCCAGGTGTGGCGGGGAGACGAGGCGGTCTTCGATGAGAACGGCGAGCGTGACCCGGCGTACCGACCGGACCGCACGGGAGGGCGCTCGCTCCGTCAGGTCGCGGGCGCGCTCGAGGCTCCCGTCTTCAACGAGGGCGACGTTTCAGGGCTCGTCGAGGCCGTTCGGGAGCGCCTCGGAACCGGTCCGCTCTCTCCTCAGGGACGGCAGGTCGTCTCGCGTCAGCTGGCTCCGCATGCGCTGATCGCAGCCTTCGTTCCACTGGCACTGATCGTGTACCGCCGCAACATCTCGGCAACATGAGCTGGGCTACCCTTCGCCCGTGATCGAGCGCTTCAACACGTCCGGGTTCGGGCGGGTGGCCTTGTGGCTGTCGACGCTCGTGCTCATCGCCGGGCTCGTCGCGTTCGTGACGGTGCGTTGGGGCTCCGACGACGAGCCGCGCGCGTCGCCGCCGCCGGTCAACACGGTGACGGATGGGACCGACTTCGACCCGGGCGCGACGGAAACGCAGCCAAAGCAGAGCGAGGTGCCGCCGGCGGCGCGGAAGGTGGCGGGCGAGTTCATCCTCGCGGCGGCCGGCCGCGAGGACCTCGAAAAGGCGTGGTCGATTACCCACCCCGACCTCAAGCGCGACTGCGCCTGTACCAAGCAGGAGTGGCTGACCGGCAACATCCCCGTCCAGTACTACCCCACCGGCGGCTTGCAAGGTGCGAACTTCAAGGTGAACGAGCTCAGTCCCGGCCGTGTCGTGCTCGAGGTGCTCCTCGCGCCGAAGAAGGGCAGCGCGCTCCCCACCCAGGTGTTTCACATCGGTCTCAAGCAGGTCGGGGGCGCCGACGGCAAATGGCTCGTCGACTACTGGGCGCCGTACGTCGCGATTCCTGTTCCACAGGCTCCATAGCTCAACCGTCGTTCGGGCGGTTTTGGATCTGTTCAGGCGCGGAGGGACGTCGTCCGCGTACGCTTGAAGGCGTGCCCGTCATGCCGAACTTCATCACCTCCGACGTCTGACGCGCCGACCACGCCGAGCGTGTCGAGGCGCTGATAGCGCAGGGCGAACGACCCGACCGAAGGCCGGTCGGGCGCCGATTCTCCTTGGGTAGACTCCGTCGCCGGCGGCCGGCGCTGGCGCCCTTCGGTCCAACGACACTTCCATCGGAGCCGCATGCCTGACGAAACGAGCACGACCGGCCGCAACGTGGGCAAGATCATCGAGATCAAGGGCGTCGTGGTCGACGCCGTGTTCCCCGACGGCCTACCCGAGATCCTGACCGCCCTCGAGATCGAGCTGGAGGGCGGCACGCTGGTGGCGGAGGTGCAGCAACACCTCGGTGACGACCGCGTCCGAGCGGTCGCGATGGACTCCACCGACGGGCTCGCGCGCGGTGTCGACGTCTTCGACACGGGCGCTCCGATCTCCGTCCCCGTCGGACAGCCCACCCTCGGGCGCCTTTGGAACGTGATCGGCCAGTCGATCGACGAAAAGGGCGAGATCCCCGCCGACACGGAGCGCTGGCCCATCCACCGCGACCCGCCCGCCTTCCGCGACCTCTCGCCGAAGATCGAGATCTTCGAGACGGGCCTCAAGTGCGTCGACCTGATCGCGCCGTACATCAAGGGCGGCAAGGTCGGGCTCTTCGGCGGCGCCGGAGTCGGCAAGACGGTGCTGATCCAGGAGCTCATCCACAACCTCGCGCAGCAGCACGGCGGCGTCTCGGTGTTCGCGGGCGTCGGCGAGCGCACACGAGAGGGCACCGACCTGATGATCGAGATGACCGAGTCGGGCGTGATCGACAAGGTCGCGCTCGTCTACGGGCAGATGAACGAGCCGCCAGGCGCCCGCCTGCGCGTGGGCCTCTCCGGCCTCACCATGGCGGAGTATTTCCGCGACGAGGGCCAGGACGTCCTCCTCTTCATCGACAACATCTTCCGGTTCGTCCAGGCGGGCTCGGAGGTCTCGGCGCTGCTCGGCCGCATGCCGAGCGCCGTCGGCTACCAGCCGACGCTCGCAACCGAGATGGGTCAGCTCCAGGAGCGCATCACCTCGACGACGACCGGCTCGGTGACCTCGGTGCAGGCGATCTACGTCCCGGCGGACGATCTCACCGACCCGGCCCCGGCCAACACGTTCGCGCACCTCGACTCGACGACGACCCTCTCGCGAGCAATCGTCGAGAAGGGCATCTACCCGGCGATGGACCCGCTCGACTCGACGTCGAGGGCGCTCCAGCCCGGGATCGTGTCGGACGACCACTATCGTGTCGCGACCAGCGTCCAGCAGATCCTGCAGCGCTACAAGGACCTCCAGGACATCATCGCCATCCTCGGGATGGACGAGCTGACCGACGAGGACAAGCTCGTCGTGTCGCGCGCACGGAAGGTCGAGCGCTTCCTCTCGCAGCCGAACTTCGTCGCAGAGCAGTTCACCGGCACGCCGGGCAAGTACGTCAAGCTCGAGGACACGATCGCGGGCTTCGACTCGATCATCAAGGGCGAGACCGACGAGCTGCCGGAGGCGGCGTTCTACATGGTCGGGCCGATCGAGGACGTGCACGAGAAGGCGCGTTCCCTCGAGCAGGTCGCCGCTTAGCGGTGCGCCCGCTGCGCGGTCGCACCTAGGACAGCATGGCCGACGTTTCCGATCATCCTCCGTTCGAAGTGTCCGTCGTGACTCCGGATGGTCCGGCGTTCGAGGGCGAGGCCCGCATGCTGATCGTGCCCGGCGCAGCCGGCGAGATCGGCGTGCTCGCGCGGCACGCGCCGCTCGTGGCGACCCTCAAGGCGGGCTCGACGCGTGTCCACGTCGACGCCAACGACGTGCTCGAGTTCGCGACCGGCCCAGGGTTCTTCAAGGTCGAGCTCGATCGAGCGCTCGCGCTCGTCGACGACGCGGTCAACGTGAAGGAGATCGACGACGACCGCGCGCGTACCCAGCTCGAGGCAGCGAAGGCCGAGCTCGAGAAGGTCGAGGCGGGCGAGTCGAGCGCGGACCGCTGGCAGCTCGAGCAGCGCATCGCGCACGCCGAGAACCAGCTGAGCGTTTCCGGGCGAACGACGGGTTAGCTCCGGTCACGCGCCTCGGTGCCTGGCTTTAGCCAGGCACCTGACGCTGATCGGGATGGTCCGGTGCCTGGTGTGCTGCAATGCGTCTCGCTATGCTTTTTGCATGGCGCAGTTCGTTACAAGGCTCGAAGACGCGCTTGCCGACCGCGTCGACAGTCTTGTCGCGGCCGGCGTGCTCGCGAGTCGATCCGAGGCGGTACGGATCGGGCTTGAAGAGCTTGCCGACCGGCTCGAGCGGGAGCGGATCGGGCAGCAGATCGTCGAGGGCTACCAGCGGATGCCGGAGACTCGCGAAGAGCTTGCGTGGGCCCAGGACTCACTCGAAGAGATGCTCGCCGAGGAGCCCTGGTGACTCCCCAGCAGGGCGAGATCTGGTGGGCCGAGGGACGTGACAAGCGTCGTCCTGTGCTCGTGGTCACCAGAAATGACGTGATCGCGAAACTCGCGAGGATCGTGGTCGCACCGGTGACGAAGACCGTTCGCGGACTCCCGACCGAGATCGAGCTGGACGAAAAGGACGGTCTCCGAGAGAGGAGCGCCGCGTCGTTCGACAACCTCCGCCACGTCCCAACCAGGTCACTTACGTCCAAGATCGGCGATACGGGCCCGGTACGGCGAGCCCGAATCTGCGCCGCGCTCTCGGCGCTCGCGGACTGCCCGTCGAAGGTGCCTGGCTGAAGCCAGGCACCCGGGCGTCTAGATTCTCGACGTGGCGTCCCTTGGCGAGGCATCACTCAGCGAGACCGAGCGCCGTGTCCTCGAGCGGCTCGTCGCGTCCTTCCAGGTCGAGTTCGGCGATCGGCTTCGGGCCGTGTGGCTGTACGGGTCGCGAGCGCGGGGCGAGACGCCGCATCCCGAGTCGGACGTGGACCTGATCGTCGTGCTCGAAGGAGCCGACTGGACCGAGGAGAAGCACGTCTTCGACCTCGTCTACGACACTGCGGTGTCCGAAGGGGCGAACCCATGGTTCTTCTCGGCGCACGTCTACACGCCCGAGCGACTTGCGCGGCGGCGCGAGATCCACTCCTTCTTCATCCAGGACGTCGACCGGGACAAGATCGTCGTCGTCGGAGAGCCGTGAGCCCCCGCTCGGAGGAGTTCATGACGGGCGCGTGGGATCGCGTCGCGCTCGCACGCGTGGCGCTCGATGCCGGACATCCGGAAGGTGCGGTGAGCGCCGCCTACTACGCGATGCTGTACGCGGCGCGCGCTGCGCTGAGTGAGGAGGGCAGGCACGCGAGGACACACAGCGGGGCGTGGACGTCGTTTCGCGAGACATACGTCGCGAGTGGGCGCTTCGACGCCGACCTCGAGAAGGCCGTGCGCGGGATTCAGCAGCAGCGCGAGGCGGCCGACTACGACGCGGCGGACGTCTCCGTGGAGCGAGCGCGCGAGATCGTCGTGCTGTCCGAACGCTTCGTCGACGCCGTCGCGGCGATGCTCGCCGACTGACCCTCCGCTACGCTTGGACGACCCGGAGAGCTTTGAAAGGCAGCTTGGCGACCGGGTCACCAAACGCCTAAAGAGCCCCGCGCCACACCCGGTCGGGTCGCTCTGCGAGACGTTAGGCGACCCGCCAAAGGAGACACGTGAGCGCAGCAGACCAACTGCGAGAGATCATGGATCGGCGGATCGCGATCCACGACGGGTCGTGGGGCGTGCTCATCCACCGCAAGCGGCTCTCCGAGGCCGACTACCGCGGCGAGCGCTTGCGTGACCACGGGCGTGACGTCCAGGGCGATCCCGACCTGCTGAACGTCACCCGTCCGGAGGTCGTCGCCGAGATCCACGACCAGTACTTCGCCGCCGGCGCCGACATCGCCACGACGAACACCTTCACCGCGACGTCGATCGGCCAGGCCGACTACGCCCTCGAAGGGCTCGCAGCGGAGATGAGCCGCGAGGGCGCGCGCCTCGCGCGCCGGGCCGCGGACGAATGGACAAAGCGCACGCCCGATCGGCCGCGCTTCGTCGCCGGCGCGATCGGCCCGCTCAACGTCTCCCTGTCGGTCTCGCCGAAGGTCGAAGACGCGTCCTTCCGGTCGGTGACGTTCGATCAGGTGCGCGAGACCTACGCGGAGCAGGTCGCCGCGCTCGCAGAGGGCGGCGTCGACGTTCTGCTCGTCGAGACGATCTTCGACACCCTGAACGCGAAGGCGGCGATCGTCGCCGCCTCGGACGTCGCGCCCGACCTGCCGCTCTGGCTCTCGTTCACCGCGATCGACAGGAGCGGGCGGAACCTCTCGGGCCAAACGTCGGAGGCGTTCTGGCTCTCCGTGGAGCACGCACGGCCGCTCGTCGTCGGGGTCAACTGCTCGCTCGGCGCAACCGACATGCGTCCCTTCCTCGAGGGCCTTGCGCGCGTCGCCGACACGTACGTCGCGTGCTACCCGAACGCCGGGCTGCCGAATGCGATGGGAGAGCACGACGAGCAGCCGGAGGACACCAGCCGCTTCCTCCGCGCCTTCGCCGAGGACGGCCTCGTGAACCTCGTCGGCGGCTGCTGCGGCACGACGCCCGAGCACGTCAGGCAGATCGCCGCGGCCGTCGAAGGCATAGCGGCGCGCCAGATCCCTCACCGCGATCCGCGGACACGCTGGAGCGGTCTCGAGCCGTTCGAGATCGGCCCCGACACGGGCTTCGTGATGATCGGCGAGCGGACGAACGTGACGGGCTCCGCGAAGTTCCGCTCGCTCGTCGAGGCGGGGGATCTCGAGGCGGCCGTCGACGTCGCGCTCGAGCAGGTGCGAAGCGGGGCGAACGCCCTCGACGTGAACATGGACGCCGACCTGCTCGACGGCGAGCTGACGATGACCCGGTTCCTGAACCTCCTCGCCACCGAGCCCGAAGCGGCGCGTCTGCCGATCGTCGTCGACAGCTCACGCTGGACGGTCATCGAAGCGGGCTTGAAGTGCCTGCAGGGCAAGGGGATCGTCAACTCGATCTCGCTCAAGGAGGGAGAGGAAGAGTTCCTGGAGCGCGCTCGCCAGGTCAGGCGGTACGGCGCCGCGGTCGTCGTCATGGCCTTCGACGAGCAGGGCCAGGCGGACACGGTCGAGCGAAAGGTCGAGATCTGCGAGCGGGCGTACCGGCTGCTCACCGAACAGGCCGGGTTCCCGGCCGAGGACATCATCTTCGACCCGAATGTGCTGGCCGTAGCAACGGGGATCGAGGAGCACAACGAGTTCGCCAGGGCGTTCATCGAGGCGCTGCCCCTCATCAAGGAGCGCTGCCCCGGCGCCCGGACGAGCGGCGGCATCTCGAACCTCTCGTTCGCATTCCGCGGCAACCAGGCCGTCCGCGAGGCGATGCACTCAGCGTTCCTCTACCACGCGATCCGAGCCGGCCTCGACATGGGAATCGTCAACGCCGGCCTTCTGATGGTCTACGAGGACATCAAGCCCGAGCTCCTCGAGCACGTCGAGGACGTGATCTGGAACCGTCGGCCCGATGCGACGGAGCGGCTCGTGGAGCTCGCCCGCCGGTACGAAGGGGACACCGCGGCTCGACGGGAGGAAGACCTCACCTGGCGCGAGGCGCCCGTCGAGAAACGTATCGAGCATGCGCTCGTGCACGGGATCGTCGACTTCATCGAAGGGGACGTCGAGGAGGCCCGTCAGGTGAGAGCACGGCCGCTCGACGTGATCGAAGGGCCGCTGATGGACGGGATGCGCGTCGTCGGCGACCTGTTCGGCTCGGGACGGATGTTCCTCCCGCAGGTCGTGAAGAGCGCCCGCGCGATGAAGCGCGCGGTCGCCTACCTCGAGCCGTACATGGAAGCCGAGAAGGGCGACGAGAATCGGAGCGCCGGTCGCGTCGTCATGGCGACCGTGAAAGGGGACGTGCACGACATCGGAAAGAACATCGTCGGTGTTGTCCTCGGGTGCAACAACTACGAGGTCATCGACCTCGGGGTGATGGTTTCCGCGGACACGATTCTCGACACGGCAGTCGAGCAGGGCTGCGACATCGTCGGACTCTCCGGCCTGATCACGCCGTCGCTCGACGAGATGGTGGTGGTCGCGAAGGAGATGGAGCGCCGCGGTCTCGACCTGCCGCTCCTCGTTGGTGGCGCGACGACCTCCCGGCAGCACACCGCCGTTCGCATCGCGCCCGAGTACACGCCGCCGACCGTCCACGTGCTCGACGCCTCGCGCGTGATCGGCGTCGTCGGGTCGCTGCTCGATCCCGCTCGGCGCATCGAGCTCGACGGGCAGAACCGAACCGACCAGGAGCGCCTGCGGGGGCTTCACGCCGAGCGCGAGCGCCGTCCTCTCCTGCCCCTCCGAACCGCGCGCGAGCGTCGGACGCCGATCGCCTGGCACGAGGACGACCTCGCGTCGCCGGCCTTCACCGGGCGGCGCGTCGTCGAGGCGTCTCTCGAGGAGGTGCGCGGCTACATCGACTGGACGTTCTTCTTCCACGCGTGGGAGCTGAAGGGCCGCTATCCCGCGATCCTCGACGACCCCGAGAAGGGCGCCGTGGCGCGCGAGCTCCTCGAGACGGCCAACGAGCTTCTCGATCGCATCATCCGCGAGGAGCTGCTCGTCGCGCGGGGCGTGCACGGGGTGTGGCCGGCGGTAGCCGAGGGCGACGACATCGTCCTGGCGACCGGCAACGGCGACACCAGGTTCCCGATGCTGCGCCAACAGGCCGCCCACGACGACTCGCGCCCGAACCGCTCGCTCGCCGACTTCGTCGCGCCCGCCGACACCGGCCTGCGAGACCACCTCGGTGGCTTCGCCGTCGGGATCCACGGCGCGGACGAGCTTGCCGCGTCGTTCGAGCAGGAAGGCGACGACTACAGCGCGATCATGGTCAAGGCGCTCGCGGATCGGCTCGCCGAGGCGTTTGCGGAGTGGCTCCACGAACAGACCCGGCGCGCGTGGTATGCACCGGGGGAGCACCTGGTCTCCGACGACCTCGTCGCCGAGCGGTACCGCGGGATCCGACCGGCGTTCGGCTACCCAGCCTGCCCCGACCACTCCGAGAAGGGCACCCTCTTCGCGTTGCTGGGCGCCGACGAGGCTGGTCTAACGCTCACCGAGACGTACGCGGCCGTCCCGGGCTCGGGCGTCAGCGGGCTGTACTTCGGGCACCCGTCCGCGCGGTACTTCTCGATCGGCCGGATCGGCCGTGACCAGGTCGAGGACTACGCGTCGCGGAAGAGCGAGGAGTTGGCGGTCGTGGAGCGATGGCTGCGTCAGAACCTCGCCTACGACCCGCGCTAGAGGCTCCAGCCCTGCCTGGGGCTACAGTAGAGCTGTGCGCGTGCTGCTCGTCGTCGTCCTCGCCCTCGGGACTGCGGGGGCTGCGGCGGCTGCGGACGGCGAGCCGCGGAAGGCGCTGACCGGCGCCGGGCAGACGGCCGCCCGCTCGATCGTCCTCAAGAAGGGCGACCTCTCCACCGTGTTCTCCGCACGCCAGCGCAGCGACGACAAGCTGCCCGACGGCGTGCGCTGCGACGCCCTCGACGAATCCGACCTCACGATCACCGGTGACGCGCAGTCGCCCGATTTCGCGCTCAGCCAGCCCGGCATCTACGTCACCGTCGGCTCGTCCGCGCAGGTCTACCGGACGCCTCGCGACGCCAATCTCTCCTGGAAGCGCGGCAGCTCGTCTCAGACGACCACGTGCTTCGCAGACATCGTCCGCCTCTCGGCGCCGCGCGCGCAGAACGTCAAGATCGTCTCGGCGAAGCGGCTCTCCTTCCCGAGGATCGCGCCGCGTACCGCTGCGTTCCGCGTTGTCGCAACGCTGACGCTGCCGGGCAACCGACGCGTGCGCGCGTACATCGACGCAGTCGTCCTCCAGCACGGCCGCGTGCAGTCCGGTCTCGTGTTCACGTCGCTCGGCCGACCGGTCGGGCAGGCAGACGAGCAGGGCCTCGCCACGCTCCTCGCGGTACGGATGGCCAAGGCGGCCGAGCCCCGGGGCCCGAAAGCCTAGCCGTAGGGCCAGCCGCGTCTCCCCCGGACGGGTGAGCGCTCACCCGTTCGAGGTGCCGACATCCTGGACGTGGACGGGGGAATCGGCCTTGTGGTCGTCTGCGCGGTTGCGGCCGCCGCGTGGGTGCAGCTCGCAGGCGCCATACTCCTCGGGCGGTTTCGCGCGCGGCACGCGGCAACGTCGGCCCCGGTGGAGACGGACGGAGAGTGGCCCGGGCCGCTACCGGCGCGCACGCCCGCGGAGCTCGCTGTCGGCGACGCCGAGGATGCCCGCACGTACCTCCTGCGGGCACTCCGGACAGACGACCCGGACTTGCGTACCGCGACCATCACCACGCTCGGGCGCCTCGGGGCACGTCACGAATGGGCCATCGACGGCCTCGTCGAGGCGCTCGTGCTGGGCTCGGACGACGCCGTGAGGGTCGCGACCGAGCTCGACATGCTGGCGCCGCGGCCGGGCCCGCGGTTGCCGCCGCTCCTCGGGCACCCGAACGGCGTCGTTCGGTTCTACGCCGTGCGGCTCCTGGCACGCTATCCGTCGCTAGCCGCGCGTCATGCCACGGTCATGACCACGGATCACTCTCCCAACGTCCGGGCGGCCGCTCTCGAGACGCTTCGCGTCGGAGCGTCCGGGGAGGCACTTCGTTGCGCACTGCGTCTGCTCGACGACCCCAACCCGCTCGTGCGCGCGCATGCGAGTCGTACGGCATCGACGATCGCACCGCTCACCGCCGCGTGGTTCCTCGTGCCGCTCCTGGCCGACCGCTCGTGGTGGGTACGCGAGGCCGCCCGAGAGGGTCTCGTGGCGTCGGGCCGGGACGTCGCCCGTGTGGTGGCGCCGGCGCTCGCGAGCGACGACCAGGCGCTGCGGTCCGGTGCCGCGCTCGTCCTCCAGGACGTCGGGCTTGTCGACGAGCTGGTTCGGCATGACGACGTTGGTCAGCTCCGGCTTGGGGTACCCCTCGGCACGGGCGATCCGCTGCTGGAGTCGGCGTAGTGCTCGAGACCGTCCTCCGCATCGGTGTTCTCGTGTGCACGGGATACATCGTCCTCGTGTACGGGATGTACGTGTTCCTGATGCTCCTCGGGCACGTGGAGAGTCGGCGCCGTCGCCGAGAGCGCGCGCTCGACGACGTGGATGCGCTCGTCGGGTCGCGCTTCGCACCGGGCGTGAGCGTCATCGTGCCGGCGTGCGACGAGGGTGGCGGCATTGCCGATGCCGTCGGCTCGCTGCTCGCCATGGACTATCCGGTCTTCGAAGTGATCGTCGTCAACGACGGCTCGACGGACGACACGGTCCAGCGCCTGATCGACGCCTTCCGGCTCGTGCCGGTGGCCGCGTCGTCGCGCGACATCGTCGAGACGAGTGAAGTCAACGGCTTCTACCGGTCGCCGGCCGACCCTCGGATCCTCGTCGTCGACAAGGAGAACGGCGGCAAGGCAGACAGTCTCAACGCCGGCCTCAATCACTGCCGCTACCGCTACGTGTGCGCCGTCGACGCGGACATGGTCTTCGTGCGGGGCGCTCTCACGCGGGCGATGCGCGAGATCGTCCTGGATCCTGCCGTCGTCGTCGGCCTGACGAGCTACTTCGAGAACGCGCGCAACCCGTCGCGGTCGCTTCCGGACGGCGTGACCTTCACCGGGCCGGAGACGAGACCGCTGTTCGCCTTTCAGACGTTCGATTACCTCCGCGCGTTCTTCAACAACCGGATCGGGTGGGCGCGCCTCAACTTCATGCTCTGCGCGGCGGGTGCGTTCCAGATCTGGCGTCGCGACCTGGTCGAGGAGCTCAACGGCTGGTCCAGCGAGTTCACGTGCGAGGACATCGAGTTCACGTTTCGCGTCCATCGAGCCCTCAGAGAGCGAGGTCGCCCGTACCGGATCGCCTGCCTGCCGGACTGCATCGGTGTGACCGAAGGGCCGGACTCGGTCCGCAAGCTCGTCTCCCAGCGTGAGCGCTGGCAGCGCGTGATCCTGGAGACCTGCTGGGCCAACCGGCGAATGTGGTTCAACCCGCGCTACGGGACGGTCGGCATGCTCGGGCTGCCCTACTACCTGCTCTCGGAGGTCGTCGCACCTGTCTTCGAGGTGCTGGCGATCGCGACGCTCGTCGCCGGCGCAGCGGCCGGCCTGGTCGACTGGTGGGAGTTCGGTGTTCTCACGCTCGCGATCATGCTCGCCAACAGCGCCGTGACCACCGGGGCGCTCTTGATGTTCGACCTCGAGTCGCGGGCGTATCGTCTCTCGAGCATCGTCCGGCTGCTCGCCCTGATGCCCCTCGAGATGCTCGTCTACCGCCCCGTCATGGCGTGGGCACGGGTCAAGGGCTCGTGGCGGTACGCGCGCGGGGACAAGGGGTGGCACAAGTTCGAGCGCAACGTCCGGGTGGATGCCGCATGAGGACGTGGAAATGGTCGAAGGAGGAGGTGCTCCTGCTCGCGATCTCCGTGACCGCGGCTGCGGCGGCGATCGTCTCGGTCCAGGAGGCGGCGCCGCCGCGCCCCGGTCTCTGGGTAGCGACCGCGGCTGCTCTCGCTCTCGCGCTCACGGGCGTCTTCGCGGTGTGGTTCGGCGGTGCGGCAAGGCGACGCCTGACGCAGTCGCTCGACGGAGATTGGGACGCGGCGCGGACACTCCTATCGGCGATACCCGACGGCCTCGTGCTCGTCCGCGACGGGCGTATCGTCTCGGTCAACCGGAGTCTCTGCGACCTGCTCGGCTTCGATCGCCAGGAGCTTCTCGGGCAGGCCCACCCATTCCCCTTTTGGCCCCCGGAGCATCGTCACGAGATTGAGACGTGGCACTCGGAGCTCGAGGCCCGTGGGGAGGTCGGCTCCGAGCTCACCTTCTGCCACCGCGGGGGCGATCGCATTCGAGTTCTCGCCGCTGGGCGGGTCGTGGACGACTCGGCGTCTCCGCGCCAGCTCGTCACCGTTCGAGACGCGTCCGCGAGCCACCGACGCGAGCGACGCCTGACCGAGCTGTCGGCGCGTGACCCGGAGACGGGGCTCCTCGACCGTCGCGAGTTCGAGGAGCGTCTCGGGCACGCGGTCCGGCGGGCGCGGAAGAGCGGCACGAACGTGACGGTGGTGCTTGCACAGATTGCGACCGGGGGCCGGGCCGTCGACGACGTCCTCGAGCAACCGGAGGCTCTCGTCGCGGTCGACCGGCTCGAGCGAGGAGTACGAGCAGGCGACGAGCTCGCTCGAACCGGGAGGTGTGAGATCGGATGCATCCTTCCGGAGACCGACGCTGCAGGCGGCATCGAGGCCGTGAGCCGGTGGCGGTCCGAGATCGCGGACGTCGGCGACGTCTCCCTCACTGCCGGCGTCTGTGACATCGCCGGCGCCGGCGATGCGATCTCGCTCTACGCCCTCGCCGACCGTGCGCTCGCCGATGCGCGTCGGAAGGGACTGGGCGAAACGGCGGCGTACGAGCCTCCGGCGGAGTCGAGACCACTGCCCTCGCGCATGGTCTAGAGCTCGCCCCGTCGGATCAGGACGCGCCCGTTTCGGGCACTGTTGCCCGTCGGTTGCCGGTGGTAGCGTCCGCGCGTGGCCCTGGGCGCCACCCGCCGTTTATCTCTCTTGCGCCGAAATCGGGGCTTCGCGCTGCTCTTCTGGGCAACCGCGGGGTCGGCGGTCGGAACGTATCTCGCGGCCCTGGCGCTGTCGGTCGACATCCTCGATCGCACCGACTCCGGGCGCTGGCTCGCGGCGCTCCTGATCGCGGACTTCATGCCGATCGTTGTGATCGGAATGACGCTTGGCCCGCTGGTCGACCGTCTCTCACGGCGCCGGCTGATGATCGTCTCCGACCTCGTCCGCGCGGGGACCTTCGCCGCGCTTCCGTTCGTCGACGAGCCCGCGGCGATCGTGGCGCTCGCCGCGGTCAACGGTGTGGCGACCGGGTTCTTCCGGCCCGCGGTCTGGGCCGGGCTCCCGACGCTCGTCAGTGACGACGAGCGCGAGCAGGCCACGTCGCTCCTCTCGACGGTCGAGCACGTCGCCTGGACGGTCGGGCCGATTCTCGCCGGCGGGCTCCTCGCCTTCTCGGGGCCGGCGATCGCGTACTGGGTGAACGCGGTCACCTTCGCCGTCTCGGCCGTGATCGTCTCGCGCATTCCTGCAGGCTCGCTTCGCTCCGACGAGCCCATCTCGAAGGGGCACTGGGCGGACGTGCGCGACGGATTCGGTCTCGTCCTCCGGTCGCGTCACTTGCTCACCGTGCTCGTCGTCTGGAGCACCGCCGGCGTCGCCACGGCGTGCGTCAACGTGGCCGAGGTTCCGTTCGCCAAGAACGAGATCGGCGCCGGCAACCTGGGTCTCGGCTTCCTCGTCGCCGCGACCGGGGTCGGGCTGGTGATCGGAAGCTTCTTCGCGGCCTCGGCGCTCGGGTCGCTCGGAATGACGCGCGTGTATGGAGGTGCGCTCCTCCTGATGGCCGCCGGCTTCGGTGTCGCATCGGCTGCGCCCACGATCGCCGTCGCCGCGCTCCTGGCGGGAATCGCGACGATCGGCAACGGCGCCGCGATCGTGTGCAACCAGGTGCTCGTCCAGCGTGGCGCGCCGGACGCGATGCGTGGACGAGCGCTCGCGGTTCTCATGTCCAGCTACTACGCGGTCCTGGGACTCGCCATGGCAGGCGCCGGGCTCCTCGTAGACGCTGCCGGCGCGCGCACCGCGTGGGCGCTCGCCGGGATCGTGTACGCCGTGGCCGGCGTGCTCGCGTTCGCGTTCACCCGGCGTACGCGCGAGATCGCACTGCCCGAGTCGCCGCCCAGCGTGGAGCCCGTCGGGTTCGAGCGCCTCCGCATCCTCATGAACGAGGTCGACGAGACCCACCGCCTCGAGCAGCAGCGCGGTGCGATCGACGTCCCGCTGCGTCGCGACGCGGAGGGCCGAGCCGCGCCTTAGATGGCTGAATCCAGATAGCCGCACACCTGGATGGCGTCTGTGACACGTCGCCTGGCGCGACGATCGGCGACGACCCGTATGTCCACATACGCACCGCCACCGCTCCCCGCGCCATGCTCGGTCACAGTCGTCCCCACGCACACGCCTATCCGAATTCAGCCATCTAAAGTCCCTGCCGTGGCGGGCCGCGGATGGACGCAGGACGCTCTGGTCTCCGCGGTCCTTGCGGGCGACCGGAGGGCACTTGCCCGCGCGATCTCGCTCGTCGAGGATCGCTCGACGGATGGCGTCGAGATCGTTCGACGCCTCTTTCCGTCGACCGGCCGCGCGGCGTCGGTCGGCGTGACGGGGCCGCCCGGCGTCGGCAAGTCGTCGCTCGTGAGCGCGCTTGTCGGGCACGTGCGTGGGGCCGGGCGGAGCGTCGGCGTCGTGTCGGTCGATCCGTCGAGCCCGTTCACGCGCGGTGCGCTCCTGGGCGACCGGATCCGGCTGTCCGACCACTTCCTCGACCCGGAGGTCTACATCCGGTCGATGGGGACGCGCGGGCACCTCGGCGGACTGGCCGAAGCGACGCTCCAGGCGCTGCTCCTGGTCGACGCCTCCGGCAAGGACGTGATCTTCCTGGAGACCGTCGGCACGGGACAGAGCGAGGTGGAGGTGATCGGGATCGCCGATCTCGTGCTGCTCGTCCTGATGCCGGGCTCCGGCGACTCGGTGCAGGCGCTCAAGGCGGGGATCATGGAGATCCCCGACGTGATCGCGGTCAACAAGATGGATCATCCGGCCGCCCGGACGATGGTCGAGGAGGTGCGCTCGATCGTCGCCCTCGAGCCCGATCGCGCTCGCCGGCCGGCGATCTTGCTCACCGAGGCGCTGCGCGGCGAAGGCGTTCCGGAGCTCTGGGCCGCGCTCGAGCAGCGACGGAGCGAGCTCGTCGAGCGAGGTGAGCTCGACGAGCGCCGCGAGCGCAATCTCAGCGGGGAGGTCGAGGCGCTGGCGGTCGCTCGGCTCAGAGCTCGCGTGCAGGATGCGATGGCATCCGAGCCCGAGATTCGCGAGCTCGTGACCGGCGTCCAGCGGCGCGAGATCGACCCGCTCACGGCCGTGGAGGCCGTCGTGGCGTCGGTGACCGACCCGCCCGCCGCATGAGCGAGCGTCCGGGTATCGACGCGATCCGCGAGGCGCGCGAGCGGCTCGACGGTGTCGCCCGGGTCACGCCTGTCTACTCCTCGGAGACCCTTTCGCGGATGGTCGGCAGGCCCGTGCTCCTCAAGGCCGAGAACCTCCAGCGAACCGGGGCGTTCAAGATCCGCGGCGCGTACAACACGATCGCGCAGCTCTCGGACGAGGAACGCCGCGCGGGCGTCGTTGCCGCGAGCGCGGGCAACCACGGCCAGGCGGTTGCGTGGGCGGCGCGGGAGGCGGGCATCGCAGCAACGATCGTCGTGCCCCAGGGCGCGCCGATGGCCAAGGTCGAGGCGGCTCAGGGTTATGGCGCCCGCGTCGAGATGGCGGGCGAGGGCTTCGAGGAGTCGCTCGCGACAGCCCGTGCGATCGAGCGCGACAAGGGCGCGACGTTCGTCCACGCGTTCGACGATCCGCGGGTCGTCGCGGGTCAGGGCACGCTTGGACTGGAGCTCGTCGACGAGCTGCCGTCCGGGCCGGGGACGGTCGTGATCCCCGTCGGCGGCGGCGGCCTCGCTGCCGGCGTCGCGCTGGCGCTCGATGCGCTCCGGCCCGAGCTGCGCGTCGTCGGCGTTCAGGCCGCTGCGTGTGCTCCCGTTGCAGGACGGGCCCCGAGCGGGACGACGATTGCAGACGGCATCGCGGTGAAGCATCCCGGCGAGCTGACGCGGCCGATCCTCGACGACCTCCTCGACGACGTGGTCGTCGTCGACGACGAGGAGATCTCGCAGGCGATCGTCCTCTTGCTCGAGCGCGTGAAGCTCGTCGTCGAGGGAGCGGGCGCTGCTCCCGTCGCAGCGCTCCTCGCCGGGCACGTCGGCGGCGAAGGTCCGGTGTGCGCGATCCTCGCGGGCGGCAACGTCGACGCCACCACGCTCAACTCGGTCATCCGGCACGGCCTGACGGCCTCGGGGCGGCACCTCGTCGTCGCGCTTCTCATCCCTGACCGCCCGGGCGAGCTGGCCCGGATCGTCGGCGTCATCGCGGGCGAGCGCGCGAACGTCCTCGCGATCACCCATCACCGCGAGGGCCGGAGCATCGGTGTCCTCGAGACGGAGGCCGAACTGACCCTCGAGACCAGGGGTGAGGAGCACTCCCAGCACCTCATCCGGGCTCTTGCCGACGCGGGATACACCGTGCGGCGCCTGCGCTGAGGGCGCCGGATGCGGGCGTAGACTCGCGCCGTGATTGCGTGCCCGCAATGTGGCCGCACGAACCCGGACGACGCGCGGTTCTGCAATTCCTGTGGCGCGCCGCTCGGCGGCGATCCAGCACCCGCGCGCGAGGAGCGGAAGGTCGTCACCGCGGTGTTCGTCGACCTCGTCGGCTCGACGGCGCGGGCGGAGCAGCTCGATCCCGAGGACGTCCGCGCGCTCCTCCGCCGCTACCACGAGACACTGCGTCGGGCCCTTACGGGCTACGGCGGCACGGTCGAGAAGTTCATCGGCGATGCGGTCGTGGCGGTGTACGGCGCACCGACGGCCCACGAGGACGATCCCGAGCGCGCGGTGCGCGCGGCGCTCAGCGTTCGCGACTCGATCGCCGAGCTGAACGACCGCGACGAGACGCTCGACCTCCACGTCCGCGTTGGCGTCGCCACCGGCGAGGCGCTCGTCGCGGTGGATGCGCGTCCGGAGGCGGGGGAGTCGATGGTCGCCGGCGACGTGATGAACACCGCGGCCCGGATCCAGGCGACCGCGCCGATCGACGGGATCCTCGTCTCGGCCGCGACGCACGCGGCCACCGACCGCGCGATCGTCTTCCGAGCGCACTCCCCGATCGAGGCGAAGGGAAAGGCAGACCCGGTGGAGGTGTGGGAGGCGCTGGAGCCGAGAGGGCGGGTCGGTGGGCCTGGGCTCGAGTCGTCCTCGCCGCTCGTCGGCCGCGACCACGAGCGCGCGTTGCTGCTCGGGGCGTTCGCACGCGTGCGCGTCGACCGCTCGCCGCAGCTCGTGACGCTCGTCGGCGTGCCTGGGATCGGCAAGAGCCGCCTCGTCGCCGAGCTCGGCCGCGTGGTGGAGGACGACGAGGAGATCATCACGTGGCGCTACGGGCGCTGCCTGCCGTACGGCGACGGCATCTCCTTCTGGGCCCTCGGAGAGATCGTCAAGGCTCAGGCGGGGATCCACGAGAACGACGATGCGCGCGCGACCGCGGCGAAGCTCGCGGACGCGGTTGCGGAGATCGTGAGCGAGGGGGAGCGCCGATGGGTCGTGGCGAGCCTCGAGCCGCTCGTCGGGCTCGTGGCGGAAGACGTCGGTCTGCGCGACCGTCGCACGGAGGTCTTCGCGGGCTGGCGCATCTTCCTCGAGGCGCTCGCCGAGCGGCGTCCGCTCGTGCTCGTGATCGACGACCTCCAGTGGGCGGACGACGGGCTCCTCGACTTCGTCGACAGCCTGGTCGATCTCGTCGAAGCGGCGCCGCTGCTCGTGGTCGGATGCGCGCGGCCCGAGCTACTCGAGCGACGGCCGGACTGGGGAGGGGGCAAGCGAAACGCGCTCACCGTGTCGCTTGGCCCGCTCGCGCCCGGCGAGACCGCCCAGCTCGTCGAGTCGCTGCTCGGCCGCGATCCGGCGGACGAGCAGCTCCGCGGAGCGGTCGTGGCGCAGGCGGCCGGGAATCCGCTCTACGCCGAGGAGTTCGTGCGCATGCACGCCGCGGGCGGGGGCGTCGAAGGGCTGCCCGACAGCGTCCTCGGGATCGTCACGGCACGGGTCGACCTGCTTCCACCTGCGGAGAAGGAACTGCTCCGCGATGCGGCGGTCATGGGCGGCGTCGTCTGGTCGGACGGCCTACGAGTCGTGTCCGAGCAGGACGTCGAGACGGTCGACGGGCTCCTACGCTCACTCGGACGCAAGGACTTCCTCCGGCGCGACCGGCGCTCGGCCGTGCTCGGAGCGACGCAGCACGCCTTCGTCCACACCCTCGTCCGCGACGCCGTCTATGGCCAGCTCCCGCGACCCGAGCGGATCGATCGCCATGTCAAGGTGGCGCGGTGGATCGAGTCGCTCCCCGATGATCGGCGCGAGGATCGGGGCGAGCTTCTCGCCCACCATTACCTCGAGGCCATCGAGCTCGCCCGCAGCGCAGGGCTCGACGTATCCGAGTTGGAGCCGCGCGCCGCTACGGCGCTTCGCGAGTCCGGCTTGCGGGCGTTCGCGATCGGCGCCTTCCCGGAGGCCGTCCGTGCCCTGCGGGGCGCGGCCGACTGGCTTCCGGGCGGCCTGGACGCCCGCGCGCTTCGCGTGCTCGGGAAGGCGCTCAGCTTCACGCAAAACACGGGGGAGGACGAGTTGCGCCTTGCGTTCGACCTCCTGCTCGCGGACGACGCGAGAGCCGAGGCCGCGGTTACGGCGAGCGACCTGTCGCTCGCCTACTGGCGTCACGGAGACGGTGCGACAGCGGCGGAATGGACGACCCGTGCGCTCGAGCTCGTCTCGTCGACCGGCCCGACGCCCGAGCACGTCGACGTGCTCGCGCAGGCCGCGCGGCACAAGATGGTCGCCGGTCACCACGAGGAGTCGATTGCGATCGCAGACGAGGCGATCCGGCTCGCGGGATCCGTCGACGCTCCAGGCCCGCGTGCGTCGGCGCTGATCACGCGTGCCACCGCAGTGGCGAACGTCGGCGCCTACGATGGCGCCATCCATGACCTCCGGGATGCGATCGCACTCGGGGCGGATCTTCCGGTGGAGCTCTCCCGGGCGTACATCAATCTCGGATCGGTCCTGCTCGACCTCGGTGACATCGCGGACGCGATCGATCTCGCCCGAGAGGGTGTGGCGCTCTGCGAGCGCATGGGAACGATCGACGGCCTCGGCCGGTTCGTGCTGGGCAACCTCAACGAGGCGCTCTTCATGGCCGGCGGGTGGCAGGAGTCGGAGGAGATGGCGACCGCGGGGCTCGAGCACGCTCGACGCACCGGCGGTCAGTACCACGAGCCCCTGTTCCAGCTCGTGCTGGGCGAGCTCGGTCTCGTCCGTCACAACCTCGTAGATGAAGCCGCAGCCGTCGCCCACCTCATCGTCGACCTCGCCCGTGAGCGTGAGGACGACCAGTCCGTCTTCCCGACCTTCGCAACGGCGGCTTGGCTGCTCGCTCGCACCGGCCGCTCCGCCGACGCCAGTGCACTGCTCGACGAGCTCCTCGCGCGTCGGCGGGCCAATCCGACGGGAATCATGCCGGGGTACTGGACGACCTATGCCGCCCTGACGTCCGCCACGATCGGGCAGCGCGGAGCAATCCGCTCCCTCGATGAGCCGGAAGGCTCGCGCTTCCTCGAGGCTGCGCTCGCGATCGACGAGGGGCGTTTCGCCGACGCCGCGCAGACGCTCGAGGCGATGGGCGCGCCGCAGCTCGAGGCAGAGACGCGGGTCTTTGCGGCCCGTGCTCTGGGCGACGCCGGTGACGTCGACGGCGCCGAGACGGAGCTCGCGCGAGCGCGGGCATTGCTCAGCGAGCTCGGGGCTACGGCGCGGCTTCGCGAGCTCGACGATTGAAGGGACGTGGCCAATGGCCGCGTCCATCCGGGGCGGCAGACATTCGGACGCGGCTAGAAGTCACGTCCGGGAGCTCAGCCGCCGCAGCGCCTGAAGCTGACCGTGGTCTCGCCGCGTGCGAGCCAGTCGTTCATGCCGCCGCCGACGACGGGTCGGGCATCGAGCCCTTTCGTCCGCAGGATGCTCGCGGCGATCGCCGCCCTCGGGCCGCCGCCGCAGATCGTGACGATCGGCCGGTCGGAGGGGAGGTCGGGGCAGCACAGGCCCATCAGTCGGTACGGGATGTTGCGGCTGCCCGGGATGTAGCCCGCGTCGCGCTCGTCCTTCTCGCGGACGTCGATCACGGTCGCTCCCTCCGCGATCAGCTCGTCGAGCTCGTCGAGCGGGACGGTGCCGGTCACCTCGTCGCCGCCGCCCAGCACGTATCCCAGGATCTGGTCGACCGCGACCGAGCGAAGTCCTGCGATCGCCCGCTCAGCCTCACCGCGCTCGGCTGCGAGGACGGTGACCGGCAGGTCCCCGTCGAGCACGAAGCCCGCCTTCGTCGAGAACCGCGTCCCGGAGACCGGCACGTTGATCGCGCCGGGACGATGACCGTCGACGTGGTCGGTGACCGGCCGGACGTCGAGCAGTTGGGACCCTTCCGGAGGCGCCGGAAGCTCCGGCACCGTCTCCGCGCTGCCGACGAACGGTCCGCGATTGAGCTCCACGATCCGTGCGAGGTTCGGCGGCTTCGCCGCCGCAACCCCGGAGGACTCGGCGACGAAGGTCTCGAGCTCGTCGATCGCCAGCATCGGGTTGAACCGCCTCTCGAACCCGATCGTCGTCGAGCCGCGTGAGCTCATCGCCTTCCCGCACAGCGATCCCGCGACGTGACCGGGAAAGACCTCGACGCCGTCGGCGAGCTCGAGGAGCCGGCGCAGCGAATGGAAGAGGCCCTCGGCGCCCTCCGTCGCGCCGACTGCGAGGTCCGGGCGAGCCGTGTCGCCGACGAAGAGCGAGTCGCCCGTCAGGACGAGCCACGGCTCGTCCGCCCGCGTCGTGTCCACGACCGCGAAGCAGCAGTGCTCGGGCCGGTGTCCAGGCGTGTAGACACAGCGGAGCGTCACCGTCCCGACCATGATCTCGGCCCCGTCCTCGAGCGGGTCGTGCGGGTACGCCACCTCCGCCGCAGGGTGGATGGAGACCGGGATTCCATGCTCGAGCGCAAGGCGGCCGTGGCCGGAGACATGGTCGGCGTGTGTGTGCGTCTCGAGGGTCCGGACGAGACGAACACCGAGCCGTTCAGCCTCGTCGAGGATCGACTCGATCGCGAGATGGGGGTCGACGACGACCGCCTCGCCGGCTTCCTTGCAGCCCACGATGTACGAAGCGCAGCCGAGATCGTCGTTGAGAAGCTGTGAGAAGAGCACAGCCGGGCGACGGTAGCACCCGCCTCCGCTATCTCTCCTGAAGTGTTCTCTTTCGCAGCCGGCGGAGCACGAGGAGGCTTCCCGCGATCACCGCGAGCCCCACGGCACCGGCTGCGAGCGCCCTACCGAGCTGCTGCGAGGGCTCGTCCGGCGCCGCGGCCGGGAGTACCGTGAGCACCGTCTCCCACGCGACCGACTCGCCGTCGTCGTACCCCTGCACCGCGCGGAACGTCTCCGTGCCCGCGTCCCCGCGCGCGGTCATGACGAGTGGGAAGGCGGCGAGGCCCTCGCCCTCGATGCGACCGCCCGTCCACCGCGCGGTGTCGTCCACGACCTCCACGCTCCACCCGGGCGGCGGATCTGTGTCCGCGATCTCCACGCCCGGGGGCGCCTCGAGCACGAGCGACGTGGTCGCGTGCGGCGCACGCTCATTTGGGGTCTCGAACACGACTGTCGTGGTCGCGTCGACCTCCACGAACGAGGGGGAGACGGTCACGTGCGCGAACGCAGCCGGCGGCACGATCAGCAGGCCGAGGAACGTCGCAACGGCGGCCAGCAAGACATGAGCCGTCTGTAAGGCAGGCTGGATGCGCGTTTGCGAAGAGAACTGAGGGGGCATGCCAAGCGCCGAGCTATTCCGCCCTGGATCAGGCGGAATCGACGGAAGGGATTGGTGCTAGTGAGGATATCCAGGCGCGCATTGCAGGCTGCCGCGGCCGATGGAGCTCCTGGGCCTCGCCGTCCGAGGCGATGAGCTCCATGCCGTCTGGGAGTCGACATACCAGGTATACGACGCGACCACGGGGCGCTGGCGTCAGGGTCCCCGTCCGGGGGTGACGCGTCACGCGCTCAGCGCGTTCGCGATCGGCGACGTCCTGTACACGGTCGGCGGCTGCACGACGGCGCTCCGCGACAGCCCGATCGTCGAGCGTTTGCAGCTCGTCTCACGCTGAAGTCCGCACTTCTAGTCATTGCGAAGCGGCTCGGGCTCGTCAGAGCCCGAGGTGCTTCGCAATGACCATCCGCTGTACCTCGTTCGTGCCCTCGCCGATCTCGAGGATCTTCTGGTCGCGGTAGAGGCGCGAGATGGCGAACTCGTCCATGAACCCGTAGCCGCCGTGGATCTGGAGGGCGTGGTTGACGACCCGGTGGGAGAGCTCGCCGGTGTAGAGCTTCGCCATCGCGGCCTGGAGCGCGAAGGAGCGGCCCTGGTCCTTGAGCCATGCGGCCCGGTACACGAGTTGGCGTCCGGCCTCGATCTCGACCGCCATGTCCGCGAGCTTGAACGAGACCGCCTGGAAGCTCGCGATCGGCTTCCCGAACTGTGTCCGCTCCTTCGCGTACGCGAACGCGAGGTCGTAGGCGCCCTGGGCGATGCCGACGCCCATCGCCGCGACGGAGATCCGGCCGCCGTCGAGGATCTCGAGGAACTGGTGAAAACCCTTGCCGCGCGGCCCGAGGAGGTTGCCCTCGGGCACCTCGCAGCCCGAGAAGGTCAGCTCGCGCGTGTCGGAGGCCTTCCAGCCGAGCTTGTGGAGCGGCGCCGAGATCGTGTATCCCGGCGTGCCGTTCTCGACGACGATGTTCGACACCTCGTCATCTCCCGTCCGGGCGGTGAGCGTCACGCCCCACGTGAGGTCGGTGCCGGCGTTCGTGATGAACATCTTCGACCCGTTGACGACCCAGCTGCCGTCACGAAGCTCGGCCGTCGTCCGCGTCGCGCCCGCGTCGGAGCCCGCGTCGGGCTCGGTGAGGCCGAACGCCGCAAGTCTCCGGCCCGACGCCAGGTCGGGAAGCCACCGCTCCTTCTGCTCGTCCGAGCCGAACAGGTAGATCGGCATCGTCCCGAGTGAGGTGTGCGCGGCGACCGTGATCGCGACCGACGAGTCGATGCGGGTCAGCTCCTCGATCGCGATCGCGTACGAGACCGTGTCGCCCCCTGCGCCGCCGTAGCGCTCCTCGATCGGGATCCCCATCAGGCCAAGCTCGGCCATCTCCTTCACAAGGTCGACGGGGAAGCGGCTCTCGCGGTCGAGCTCCTCGGCGACGGGGGCGACCCGCTCGCGCGTGAACGAGCGCACCGTGTCGCGGATCAGCTCGTGCTCGGGCGTCAGGTCGAGGTCCATGCCGCGCGGATCCTAGTCGGCAGGCAGACAACCCCTCGTGGTGGCCGACCACAAGCGCCCAGGCAACGCTTGTGGTGAATCACCACAAAGTCGGCCGCTCAGCGGTCGATCGCGCGGTACTTGCGCACGGCGAGCGGCGCGAACACGGCGAGGATCGCGACCGTCCAAAGCACCGACAGCAGGAACGGATGCTCGCTCGGGAACGAGCCGGACGGGAATGGGCTCGGGTTGCCGAACAGCTCCCTGGTCGCCTGCGTGAGCACGCTGATCGGGTTCCACTCGGCGATCGGCTGGAGCACGTCGGGCAGGGTCTCGGTCGGAACGAACGCGTTCGAGAGGAACGTGAGCGGGAAGACGATCAGGAAGCCAAGCTGCTGGACGGTCTCCACCGTCGGCGCGAGCAGGCCGAGGAGGACACCGACCCAGGCCATCGAGTACGTGAAGAACAGCATCAACAGCACGGCGAGCATGAAGTCGCCCACGCTCGAGTGCACCCGCCAGCCGACGACGAGGCCGGAGAGCATCAGCACGACGAGGATGCCCATCGTGTAGATCACGTCGGCGAACGTCCGCCCGCTGAGGACGCCCGAGCGCGCCATCGGCAGCGAGCGGAACCGGTCGATGATCCCCTTCGTCATGTCGTCCGCGAACGCGATCGCGGTCGTGATCGACGCGAACGCGAGTGTCTGGATGTAGATGCCCGGCATCAGGTACTCGCGATAGCTGCCACCTCCCGGGAGCGGGATCGCGCCGCCGAAGACGAACGCGAACAGCACCACGAACATGATCGACTGGAGGATCGCGAAGATCGCGAGCTCCGGGATCCGCGGCACGCGCTTGAGGGAGCGCCACGCGATGACGAGGCCGTCGTTGACCGCGCCGGGGAACGCGTTCACGCGGCCTCCTCGGCGGAGAGCTCCTCCGCTGCGTGCCCCGTCAGCGCCAGGAATACGTCGTCGAGCGTCGGGCGGCGAAGTCCGACGTCGTCCAGAGCGATGCCCGCGTCACCGAGCGAGCGGACGACGTCGACGAGCTGCTGTGCTCCGCCGTCCGCCGCGATCGTGAGGCGCTTCGTGTGCTCGTCGAGCGAGCCCTTGCCGTCCGAGGCAACGAGCGCGGCCGCCTCGGCAAGCCGCGCGCGGTCGTGGACGACGACCTCGATGCGCTCACCGCCGACCTGGGACTTGAGCTCGTCCGCGGTGCCGGTGGCGATGATCTTCCCGTGGTCGACGACCGCGATCTCGTCGGCGAGCT
This sequence comes from uncultured Actinomycetes bacterium, assembly GCA_963810295.1. Classification (GTDB taxonomy): domain Bacteria; phylum Actinomycetota; class Thermoleophilia; order Gaiellales; family Gaiellaceae; genus Gaiella. The sequence goes on along the minus strand of CAWEMW010000012.1, from coordinate 39,906 downwards.
CGTCCGCCTCCTCGAGATACTGCGTCGTCAGGAGCAGCGTGTTGCCCTCGCGCACCTGGCTGCGGATGACGTCCCACATGCCGAGCCGGCTCCGCGGGTCGAGACCGGTCGTCGGCTCGTCGAGAAACAGGAGCTTCGGCCGCCCGACGAGCGCGGAGGCCAGATCCAGGCGGCGGCGCATGCCGCCCGAGTACGTCTTCGCGACGCGGTCGGCGGCGTCCTCGAGATCGAACTGGACAAGGAGCTCGTCGGCCCGCCGGCGCGCTTCGGCGCTCGGCAGCTGGTACAGCCGCCCGAACATCCAGAGGTTCTCCCGGCCGGTCAGGTTCTCGTCCACCGCCGCGTACTGGCCCGAGAGGCCGATCACCTTGCGAACCGCCTGCGCGTCCTGCACGACGTCGAGATCGCCGACACTTGCGCGCCCGGCGTCCGGCTTGAGGAGCGTGGCGAGGATCCGCACGGTCGTCGTCTTTCCGGCCCCATTCGGGCCGAGCAGCCCGAGAACGGTGCCTTCGGGCACCTCGAGGTCGACGCCGTCGAGCGCTCGCACCTCGGATTTCCGGGAGCGGTAGACCTTGACGAGCCCTTCTGCCTCGATCGCAGCCAAGCCTCCAACCTAGTCACCCGGGCTCATCGGACGGTGCGGGTGCCCGTACTCCGGCGAGTCCCTCCCCGGCGCCGTTGCACCGCGCGACCGCGACATCGGGCGATGGCGGGCGAGTAGCCTCGGAACATGCGAGAGGAGCTCGACCGGAGGGCGATGGCGACGCTCTCGGGCGGGCACCTCGCGGTCGACTTCGCGTCCGGGTCTGTTCCCGCGCTGCTGCCGTTCTTCGTGCTCGAGTTCGACCTGAGCTACACGGCGACCGCCGTCCTGATGCTGGCGGTTCTCGCGTCGTCCTCCTTCGTCCAACCGCTCTTCGGCCTGTGGTCGGACCGGCGGGGTGCGATCTGGCTCCTGCCGGCCGGAGTCGCGCTCTCCGGGGCCGCCACCGGGCTCGCGGCCGTCGCGCCGAGCTACGGCCTGATCGTCGCGCTCGTCTTCCTCGCAGGCATCGGGATCGCCGCGTACCACCCGGAGGGCGCCAAGTTCGCCGCGTATGCGAGCGGCCGGAAGCGCGCGAGCGGCATGTCTCTCTTCAACATCGGCGGGAACACCGGCTACGCGCTCGGGCCGATCGTCGTGACGCCGCTCGTGCTCTGGCTCGGCCTCGAGGGCGGTCTGGTCGCGATGCTCCCGATCCTCGTCGCAGCCCTCTTCCTGCTCCGCTTGCTCCCGACCCTGGCGCCGCTCGCGCCGAGCCGTCCCGCGCACGACACGGCGCGTGGCGAGGACGACGTGCGCGCAATGACGCTGCTCGGTGTGGTGATCGCGCTCCGGAGCGTGGCCTGGTTCGGGTTGCTGACGTTCGTGCCGCTCTGGGTCGTGGCGGGAGGCGGAACGGAAGGTGAGGGCAATCGCGAGCTGTCGCTGATGCTCGTCGCCGGCGCCGTCGGGACACTCGTGCTCGGGCCCGTCGCAGATCGCGTCGGGCTTCGGCGGACCCTGCTCATCACGCAGGCCGCGCTGCCGTTCCTGATGATCGTGTTCGTCGCTGTGGGCGGTTTCGCCGGAACCGTCGCGCTGATGCTCGTCGGCCTCTGCGTGGTGGGCACGTTCGGGATCACGATGGTGCTGAGCCAGCTCTACCTGCCGGCCCATGTTGGGATGGCGAGTGGGCTCTCGATCGGGCTCGCGATGGGCCTCGGCGGGGTCGCGGCTGTGGCGCTCGGGGCGGTCGCCGATGCGATTGACCTCGAGACCGCGCTCTACGTCGCCGCTGCCGCGCCGGCGCTCGGCTGTGCGTTCTGTTTGCTGCTCCCGAGGCCGACGCCGTGGCAAGCTGCGCCGGAGCCGGCTGCAGCGATCGTCTAGGCTCAGCGCCGATTGAACCGCCAGTCAACGAGGAGACGAGGACGCGAGATGACCGTACAGGAGTTCTTCGCACAGCTTCCCAACCGCGCCGACCCGGAGAAGACCGCCGGGATGCAGAACACGTACGTGTTCGACGTCGAGGGCGTCGGGCAGTGGACCGTCGCGGTCGACGACGGCAAAGTGACCGTTACGGAGGGCGCCGGAGAGGCGGACTGCACGATCTCGGCGAGTGAGGAGACGCTCACGAAGATCGCAGCGGGCGAGGCGAACGCGACGACCGCCTACATGACGGGCAAGCTGAAGATCCAGGGCGACATGGGCGCTGCTCTGAAGCTCCAGAAGCTGTTCTGAGCCGGGGCGTGGGCTTGCCCGCGTCCCGTGGGACGTGGGCTGTGCCCGCGTCCGGTTCGTCCTGCGGTTCGGTCGGGACGCGGCTGAAGCCACGTCCCGCGAAGCCGCGTCCGCGTAGGTCCGTCCGGGCAGCGGTCTAGGCTCAGACCCGTGATTCTCGCGGTGAGAGCGGTCGTCGCGTGGGGCGTCAACATTCTCGCGCTGATCGTCTGCGACTGGGCTTTCGACAGCTTCACCATCGCGCGGTGGGGGCCGATCATCCTCGCGGGCGCCGTGCTCGGGCTCGCGAACGTCTTCCTCAAGCCGCTCGTCACGTTCATCGCGCTACCGCTGATCCTGCTCACCTTCGGGGTCGCGTACTTCTTCGTGAACGTCGTGATGCTCCTGTTCACCGAGTGGGTGACCCCCGACTTCTCGATCGACGGGTTCTGGACCTACGTCGGCGCGACGATCGTCATCTGGCTCGTCAACTGGATCGTCTGGTCGGTCATGGACATGGTCACGGGCGAGCGGACGAGGGCGACGTAGGGCGCGCCTCCACGTAAGGATCCTCTGAACGCGGGGTAGCGAGCGCTCGCGCCCGGGTAGGGTCGATTGAGGTGGGACGTGTGCTCTGTATCGGCTGCGTAGTCCTCACAGCGGCGTTTCTTGCGGCCCCCGCCGCGGCAGGGCCCGGCCTCCGGGTCGGCATCCAGGACGACGCATGGCTCCAGTTCGGCCCCGCGACACTCGAAGAGCGCGTCGCGCGACTCGACGAGCTCGGCGCGGAGCTGGTGCGCGTGACGCTCGACTGGCGGGCGATCGAGCCGACACAGGGTGAGCTCGACTGGCAGCCGGTCGACGACATCCTCCAGGCGCTGCGTCGCGCGGGCCTTGTGCCGATCGTCACGCTTCTGGGCACGCCCGGGTGGGCGAACGGCGGTCGTGCGGCGAACGTCCCGCCTCGGTCGGCCGCGACGTTTGCGGCGTTCGCCCGGGCCGCCGCGGAGCGCTACCCGTGGGTTCGCCGGTGGGTCGTCTGGAACGAGCCCAACCAGCGCCGCTGGCTCACGCCACCGTCGCCGATCCTCTACGTGACCCGGCTCCTCAACCCGGCGGCGCAGGCGATCAAGGCTGTCATTCCCCGTGCGTCGATCGGCGGCGGCGCCACCGCCCCTCGCGGCGGGCGCGGCGGAACGTCGCCCGTCGATTTCATCCGCGGGATGGGCCGCGCCGGAGCACGGCTCGATGCGTACGCGCATAACCCGCATCCGCTGTCGCCCGCCGAGACCCCGTCGTCGGGCGGCTGCAGCCATTGCGAGACGATCTCGATGGCGACGCTCGAGCGACTGCTCGAGGAGACCCGGCGCGCATTCGGCGCGCGGACGCGTATCTGGCTCACCGAGCTCGGCTTCCAGACCAACCCGCCCGATCGGATCCTGGGCGTCGGTTGGGGAACGCAGGCGCGCTTCGTCGCAGAGGCTCAGCATCGGGCGCTGACGGCCGCCCGCGTGGACGTCCTGATTCAGTACCTCGTTCGCGACGAGCCGGTGACCGCAGCCTGGCAGAGCGGCCTCGAGACGACATCGGGGCGTATCAAGCCGTCGCTCGCGTCGTACGGGCTCCCGCTCGTGCAGGTCGCCCGAAGTGGGCTTGCCACGACCGTGTGGGGTCAGGTCCGGCCCGGAAAGGGCGTTCGACGCTACGTTCTGCAGCGTCGCGTCGGCAGCCGCTGGGCGTCGATCGGCAGCGGCGCCCGGACGACCTCCCGCGGCTACCTCACGCGAACCGTTCGCGCCGAGAAGGGCGCAAGGCTCCGGCTGCTCGACCCGGCGACCGCTCGCGTCAGCCCGACGCTCCTCGTCAGGTAGCGCATTTCACGGGGTAAAGGCGCTGCTGGCCGGCGTCAGCCGCCGGCGTCTGCGCTTGGTGGCGCCCACGCAGGTCGCCGCCGCTCGAGGAAGGCGCGCAGCCCTTCCTGCCCTTCCTTGCTCGTGCGGCGCTCGGCGATGAGTCGTGCGGTCTCCGGCCCATCGGGTCGGTCGATCACGAGCCGCTTTGCGTGGCGCGCCGCGCGCGGCCCTGCCGAGCGAAGCTCGCCGAGGACGCGCTCGAGCGCGGCGTCGAGATCGTCACTGACCTCGTGCACGAGCCCGATCCGGAGCGCGGTCTCCGCGTCGAACCGCTCGCCGGTGACGAAGTAGCGCCGCGCGGCGCTCTCGCCGATCCGCCGCAGCGCGAACGGCGAGATGACCGCCGGCACGATCCCGAGCTTCACCTCCGAGAACGCGAACACCGTCCGTGCGTCGGCGAGGACGATGTCGCTGCAGGCGACGAGACCAACGCCGCCGCCGAGTGCGTGCCCGTGCACGACGGCAACCACGGGTGCCGGGCAGGTATCGATCGCCTCGAGCATCCTCCGCAGCGCGTTGGCGTCGGCGATGTTCGCCTCGACGTCGAGGTCGACGGACGCCCGCATCCATTCGACGTCCGCGCCGGCGCAGAAGCTCGCTCCGTCGCCGCGCAAGACCACCGCTCTCGCGGTGCCCACGTCGACGAAAGCCTCGGCGAGCTCGGCGATCAGCGCGGCGTCGAATGCGTTCCGGCTGTCCGGCCGGGCGAGCGTCACGAGGAGGACGTCGTCGTCCCGCTCGATGCGAAGCGCGCTCATCGGCCGACAGCCTATGGTGTCGCCGATGGGCGCGAAGCGCTTCACGGTCGACCTCCAGCGCGTGCAGAAGACCGGCACGATGTTCCGCATCCCGTTCGACCTCGAGGGGGCGTTCGGCCGCGCCCGCCCTCCCGTCAAGGTCACGATCCGCAGTCACACGTGGCGCACGACGCCGGGCGTTTACGACGGTGTCGGCTACATCGTCGTCAACCGCGACGTGAAGGCGGCGACCGGAGTCGACGCCCCCGAACGCGTGGGTGTCTCGATGGAGCTCGACACGGAGCCGAGGACGGTGCGCGTGCCCGTCGATCTTCGTGCGGCGCTCGCCGCCGACGAGACCGCGAGGAAGGGGTTCGCGAAGCTCTCGTACTCGCACCGCCGCGACTACGTCGAGTGGGTCGACGAGGCCAAGCGGTCCGAGACCAGGACGCGCCGTATCGCCGCGACCGTCGAGCGCGTCCGCAAAGGGCTTCCTCAACGCTGATGGCACGCCTCGCGGGGGCAATAGCCGCGGCGTCGACGCCGCTCCGAGACCACGGCGACCGGCTGGACGATGACGCTTTCGGCCCGTATGCGGACTTCCTGGTCGGCGCGGGCCTCGACGGCGTGCTCGCGTTCGGGACGAACGGCGAGGCCGTTCTCCTCTCGACGGACGAGCGTCGACGTGGTCTGGAGCGGTGGCTCGAGGCGGTCGACGGCCGCACCCTCGTTGCCGCCCACTGCGGCGCCCAGACGACGGACGACACCGTCTTGCTCGCGGCGCACGCCGCCGAGGCAGGCGCGGACGCCGTCGCCGTCATCGGTCCTCCGTACTTCAAGCTCGACGCGGCGGCGCAGCGAGCACACCTGCTCGCAGCAGCGGCGGCGTGCGCCCCACTGCCGTTCTACGTCTACGAGTTTGCGGCAACCGCAGGCTACGCCTTCGACCCGTCGATGCTCGCACGACTCCGGGAGGAGGCCGACAACGTCGTGGGAATGAAGGTCTCCGACACGCCCTGGGACGCGTTCGAGCGCTACCTGATCGACGGCTTCGACATCTTCGTCGGGCCCGAGGCGCTCATCCACCGTGGTCGCGACGCGGGCGCCGTCGGCGCAGTGTCCGCCCTCGCGTCGGCGTTCCCGGAGGAGGTCGCGGCAGTCGTCCGTCGTCCGACCGAGGAGGGCGCAGCGCAGCTCGCGGCACTCCGCGCGCGGATGGACGCACTTCCGCGTCACGCGGCGCTGAAGCGCGTGGTGGGCTGGAAGGGCGTGCCGCTGCGCCCGGACGTGCGGGCGCCGCTTCGCGATCTCGACGCCGGCGAGGTGGCGGAGCTCGAAGAGTGGCTGTCCCAGGAGGTCGGAGTGCGCGCGGCGTGAGCGCCACGACGCGGGCGAACGCCGTGCTGCGCGCAGCGATCCTCCGCGCAGCGGACGACCGCCACGTCAAGCGCTTCATGAGCCGCTACGGGATGCGGCTCGGCGCCGCCAGGTTCGTCGCGGGCGAGACGCTCGACGAATGTGTCGTCGTCCTGCGACGGCTCGCCGAGCAAGGGCTCCACGCCAACACGACCCTGCTCGGCGAGAGCGTCCGCGACCCTGCCGAGGCAACGGCAGTGGCCAAGGAGTACGGGCGGATCCTCGAGCGGCTCCACGCGGAGCAGCTGCCGGTGAACGTCGCGCTGAAGCTGACGCACCTGGGGCTCGAGCTCGACGAGGATCTCGCGTACGCAAACGTCGAGCGCGTGGTGCAGGTCGCGGAGCGCCTCGGGAGCTTCGTACGGATCGACATGGAGCAGTCGAGCGTTGTCGACGCGACGCTCCGGATCTACCGAGGGTTGCGTGAGGCCGGACACGACCGCGTCGGCACGGTGCTCCAGTCGTACCTCTATCGGACAGAAACAGACCTCGAGTCGCTCCTGCCGCTGCAGCCCAACCTGCGCTTCGTCAAGGGCGCCTACCTCGAGCCGCCCGAGATCGCGTACGTCTCGAAGCAGGACGTGGATGCGGCCTACGCACGGCTTGTCGAGAAGGCGCTGCGCGGTGGCGCGTATGCCGCGATCGCGACCCACGACGAGTCCCTGATCGGTCGCTGCATCGACGCCGCGACCCGCGAGCGCATCCAGCGAGACCGCTACGAGCTCCAGATGCTGTACGGCGTGCGGCCGGGGCTCCAGCTAGACCTCGTGCGGCGCGGGTTCAAGGTGCTGGTCGCGACGCCCTATGGCCCGGAGTGGTACCCGTACCTCATGCGCCGACTCGCGGAGCGGCCGGCGAACCTCGGATTCTTCGTCCGCAGCCTCGTGCGGCGCTGAGCGGCACCCGCGCGCCCGTCTACAGCGCGTCGAACTCCTCGTAGAGATCGGGGTCGCGGCCGACGAGCAGCCTGAGCTCATCGATCTGAGGGGGTGGCGGCTCGTCCTCGTCGGCGACGAGCAGCGCGCCGATCCTCTCGGCTGCGTCGTTGACGAGGAACGCGCTCGGGGCCGGGAGCGGTTCGAGCTCCTCCAGCCGGTCGCGGAGCTCGCCGATCGGCGGCGTCGTCTCGTCAAGACGCCAGAGAACGATCCGGACGATCATTCCTCGGGCAGCGGCCAGGGCTCGTACACGCCGCCCGGGACGCCGCCGATCACGAGAAACGACATGCCGTCGGCACCGGCCGTCGGACGCCGCCGCGATGCCGGCGGGACGAGCACGTACCGCCCGGGGCGCATCTCGACCGTCGCGCCCTCGATCTCGAGCGTGCCTGCACCCGAGAGGGTGAGGTACACCTCCTCCTGGCCCGACTCGCTCTCGTCGTGCTCCGAGCCCACCTTCTCCGGCGGGAAGTCGATCTGCGTGAACCCGAAGGCGGTCGCGCCGATGTGGTGGCGGACGAACCTGAAGGTGCCCCACACGTACGGGACGTCCTCGACATCGACCACCGAGTAGCTCATCGACCCTCCTTGTCGTCGTGGTTCGTCGGTCGCAAGCCTATTCTCGCGTCGAGCAGCGGGAAGTGGCTTGCAAGCAGAACCGGTCGTGGCCGCCGGCGCTGCGGCCCGCGCGACGGTCCCCACCTCTGACCGGCCCGCATCGTCTCTGCGGCCGGCCACGACCGTCCATGCCTCGGACGATGGTTCACACCGCGGGTTGACGCGGTAGCGTCCGCGGCCGTGGCCGACGACCTCGATCCGCTCGAGCACCACCTCCTCGACGCGCTGCGCGCCCTTCCGAGAGCAGCGGGCGGCGCGTCGGCCCCGCCGGAAGCAGCGATTGCCTGGCGAGCGGGGATCGAGAGCCGTGCCGTCGATCACACCGCGCGCTGGCTGCAGTCGCAGAAGCTTGGCTTCTACACGATCGGCTCCGCCGGCCACGAGTCGAACGCCCTCGTCGCGCTCGCGCTCCGCCCCAGCGACCCCGCGCTCCTCCACTACCGCTCCGGCGGCTTCTACCTCGCGCGCGCCGAGCAGGCGGGGCGCGACGGCGTCTGGGACGTCCTCCTCGGCATGGCGGCTGCGGCCGAGGAGCCGATCGCCGGAGGGCGGCACAAGGTGTTCGGGCATCGCGACCTCGCGGTCCTTCCACAGACGTCGACGATCGCATCGCATCTGCCGCGTGCGGTCGGGATCGCGTTCGCGATCGAGCGCGCGCGCGCGCTGGACATCGAGTGCGCGTGGCCGCTCGACGCGGTCGTCGTCTGCTCCTTCGGCGACGCCTCGCTCAACCACGCGACGGCACAGGCTGCTCTCAACACCGCCGCGTACCTGGCCTACGGCGGCCAGCCGCTACCACTGCTCTTTGTCTGCGAGGACAACGGACTGGGGATCAGCGTTCCGACGCCGGAGGCGTGGGTCGAGCAGTCGCTCCACGGTCGCCCGGAGCTCGCTGTCGAGCGGGCGGACGGACACGAGCCCGCGGCGGCGTTCGCGACGGCGCAGGAGCTCGCGACGTGGGTTCGTGACAAGCGCCATCCCGCGGTGCTCCATCTGAGGACGGTGCGGTTCCTGAGCCACGCCGGCGCCGATCTCGAGACGGCGTATCGATCGGGGCAGGAGATCCGCGCCGACTTCGAGCGTGACCCGCTGCTCGCGCTCGGGCGGTGGCTCGCCGAGACCGGGACGCGGAGCACGGAGGATCTCGCCGACGAGTACCTCGAGGTCCGCGCGCGGGTCCGCGAGCGTGCGCTCGAGGCGATGGAGCGACAGCAGCTCGAGACGGTCGACGACGTGATGCGTCCTCTCGCACCTCGGGATCCGAGCGCGGTTGCCGCGCTGATCAACGTTGGTGAGGCGTCGACCGAGCGCCTGACGCTCGCTCAGGCGATCAACGCGGGGCTTGGCGAGGTTCTCGATCGCAACCCGGAATCACTGCTGTTCGGCGAGGACGTCGCCGTCAAAGGTGGTGTCTACGGCGTGACGCGCGGCCTGCAGGCGCGTGCTGGGGCGGCTCGCGTGTTCGACACCGTCCTCGACGAGACATCGATCCTCGGGCTCGCCCTCGGGTGCGCGGTTTCGGGCTTCGTGCCCCTTCCGGAGATCCAGTACCTCGCGTACCTCCACAACGCGGAGGATCAGCTTCGGGGTGAGGCCGCAACGCTTCGGTTCTTCTCCCAGGGCGCGTACCGGAACGGAATGGTTCTGCGGATCCAGGGGTACGGCTACCAGAAAGGCTTCGGGGGTCATTTCCACAACGACAACGCCCTCGGCGTGTTGCGAGACATACCGGGTCTCGTGATCGCGTCGCCGTCGCGGCCCCAGGACGCCGGCCCGATGCTCCGCACATGCGTGGCGGCGGCGAAGGTCGACGGAAGCGTCTGCGTCTTCCTCGAGCCGATCGCGCTGTACCACACTCGGGATCTCCACGAGGAAGGCGACGAGCTATGGCTCGCGACGCCGGGAACGGAGCACGTGCCGCTCGGAGCGGCGTACGTCCATCGCGGCGGCGGCGACCTCACGTTCGTGACGTGGGGGAACGGCCTGTACATGTCGCTGCGGGTGGCTCACCGACTGCAGCAGCGCGGGATCGGTGCGACCGTTGTCGATCTGCGCTGGCTGGCGCCGCTCCCCCTCGACGAGGTCCTCCGGGAAGCATCGGCGACCGGGCGTACGCTCGTGGTCGACGAGACACGGCGGACAGGAGGCGTAGGCGAGGGTCTCGTCGCCGAGCTCCTCGACGCCGGCTACACCGGGCGCCTGGCCCGCGTCTCCAGCAAGGACTCGTTCATCCCGCTCGGCGACGCCGCGCGTCTGGTGCTGCTCTCCGAAGACGAGATCGAGGCAGCTGCGATGCGGCTGCTCGAGCCGGCTCCCTAGAGCCCGGACATCCGCTCGTCGCGTCGTCGCTGGTCGCGGCCGTCCTCGCGAGCGGCCCAGAGCAGCAGGCCGAGCCACACGACCGTTCCGACCAGTCCGATCACCGCCGAGGCGATCACGATTACCTCCACACACTGGTTTTTTCCGCCTCGATCCGTCGTCAAACCGGCCTGCGGTCCGGCCGCTCCGAGTGGCGAACCCCTAAAGGGGGTACGAGATGGAACGTCGAACAACGAGGTATTCGCGTACCGACCCCGGAGGCGAACAGTGGTGCCGACAAAGGAACGCGGACGGATCGGTCAGCCGGCATCCATCCCGCGCGCGGCGACCGGGATTGCGTTGTCGACGTGGTTGTGGCTAATCGCCTCGGGCCTCGGATTCTGGCTCGCCGTCGCCCGCGGCGTCATCTGGCTCGCCTGACTCGGGAGCGCGCCCTCAGGGCGTGAGGCTGTCGACGTACTCCAGGCACTCATCCTCGTCGAGGAACTGCGGGTAGTCGCGCCAGCCGTCGTCCTCGCAGTCGTCGACAGTCGTCGGCCAGACCACCGTGGGCGTAGCGTGCGGTGGGGTGAACGGCGCCTGCTGCAAGGGCGCGGACGACGAGTCGAAAAGCCCTGTGACGCCGTTGCTCAGAAAGAGGATGGCGAATGCCAACGCAATCGCGATCGCGCCAACCACGATCACGTACTCGGCATTCGCCTGTCCCGATTCCCTCGTCGATGTTCGCGTTCGATGGCACACGATTTGCAGGGTATTCCCGTTATCAGGCGTTTGACAACGTGCTCCCCGACGGAGCAATCCGTCCTGCACGGCTGTGGCCAGGGATTGGCAAGGCCACGCACGCAGTCTTGCAACGCCGGTGGATGTCCAACAATCGGGCGCCGTCCCCCCGATCGGGGTACCACGATCGGGTGTCACGTCTCCCCGTGATGGCAACAGCGACCGACGGAATCGCTGCAAACAAGCCGTTTGACCCAGCAGGGGCGACAGGACTCGAACCTGCAACCCCCGGTTTTGGAGACCGGTGCGCTACCAATTGCGCCACGCCCCTGGGCTGCGATGCGCAGTGTAGCCCGGGCGCTGCTTGTGACACTGTGTTACGAGCATGCAACGGTATGCGCTCGCCGGCCTCTTTTCCCTGATTTCCGTGTCGCTCGCGCTCATTGCGGCCTGGTCTGCGCTCGAGGGCGGCCGTGCGTGGGTCGTCGCGCTCACAGCAGGCGCGATCGCGCTGTGGATGGGCGACCTCGCCAGGCGAGTCTGGCCAAGATGACAGGTCGGTCTGGCCCTATGACGGGATGACTTAGCCGATCGGCGGCGTATTGTGATGTCGTGGGCGCGGCGACCACGAAACGGAGGGGCACCGCTTGGCCATGACCTCGCGGCAAGTCGGGGGGGAAACCCAAACGCTCTGGCACGAGTACCGCGCGACGGGCGATCGCGCTGTGCGCGATCGCCTGATCCTGACGTATGCGCCGCTCGTGAAGTTCGTGGCGGGTCGTCTCGGCGCCAGCCTGCCCTCGCACGTCGACGAGCAGGACCTCGTCTCCTACGGCCTCCTCGGCTTGATCGGCGCGATCGAGCGGTACGACCCGGACCGTGAGATCAAGTTCGAGACGTACGCGATCATGCGGATCAAGGGCGCGATCATCGACGAGTTGCGCTCGCTCGACTGGGTTCCGCGCTCGGTGCGCTCCCGCGCGCGTGAGATCGAGCGCGCCATCGTCGAGCTCGAGCGCACGCTGATGCGGGCGCCGACCGACGAGGAGATCGCGGCGAAGGTCGGCATCTCGGGTGACGAGCTCGAACGGAGCCTCTCCGATATCTCGCGCTCCTCGATGGCTGCGCTGGACGAGCTCTGGGCGCCGCAGGGCGGCGGCGATCAGGTCGCGCTGATCGACACGATCGAGGATCCCGCACTGCCGAGCCCGGAGTTCTCGCTCGAGCAGACGGAGCTCAACGACGCGCTCGCGGAGGCGATCGCGCGGCTGCCCGAGCGCGAGAAGCTGGTCGTGACGCTGTACTACTACGAGGAGCTGACGCTGCGAGAGATCGGCGAGGTGCTCGGTGTCACGGAGTCACGCGTCTCGCAGCTTCATACGAAGGCGGTGCTCCGCCTGAAGGCCCGCCTGTCGGGCGGCGCGCGCGCCACCGCTGCCTGACCCGCGTTAGCGGGGCGCTTCGACGGCGAGCGTCCAGTGCACCGAGCCGTCTGCGTCGATCTCGACATCGAACGTCCGGTCGCCCTCGGAGACGTCCGCGAGCACGACTGTCTCGCCAGCGTCGACCTCAGCCTTGCCCTCGCCGTCCCCGGACAGCTCGACCTCGATCCGGCCGCCGAAAAGCCCGAGCGGCGACGAGTCGACCGTGCGCAGGACCAGTCGCGTGCCGGCGGGGACGACGAGCGACTCCGGCTCGGCGTCCTCGGTGCCCTCGATCTTCGACAGCGCTTCCCACCGCGGCGCGCGTGCGACGACGAGCGTCACGGTCGAGCCCAGGGGCACGCGCGCTCCAGGCTTCGGGGTGACGGCGAGCAGCGTGCCGGGCTCGACGCTCGTGTCAGGACGTTCCTCGACGACCGGCGCGAAACCGGCGCGTCGAATGGCGTCGGCAGCGCCGGACGGGTCGAGGTCGGCGATCTGCGGGATCAGCCTTTTCGGCGGCCCGGTCGAGACGACGAGCTGGACCCGCGCCGGGCGTTTCACGCTGGCTCCCCGCTCGGGGTCGGTGGCGACGGCGTGCCAGGCCTCGATCTTGGCGGACGGCGCGTAGCGGCGCGTCGGCGTGAATCCGCTGCGCTCGAGTAGTCGGAAGGCGTCGGCCCCCGCCAGACCGGCAACGGACGGGACGTCCGCGTACGCGCTGCCGCGGCTGACAGAGACGAGCAGGGCGCGATTGTCCGTGATCCGATCGCCTTCGGGCGGATCCTGGGCGATGATCGCGCCGGCGGGCGCGGACTCGGAGTAGGAACGGTCGACGACTTTCAACTTCGGCGCGGGGTGGTCCGCGTCGCGGGCGCTCGCGACGAGCTCCGCGCGCGCCGCCTTGACGCGCTGGCCGACGACATCCGGCGATTCGACACCGGCGGGGTCGTCGCCCGCGATCGCCAGGACTCCACCGCCCGCCAGCCCGAGCACGACCGCGGACAGGACCACAAGAACCGCGAGACGACCCCGCGGAACGGATCGCTGCGTCCGGATGTGCTGCACGATCGTCGCCGGCTCGCGGAAGATGCGCGTGACGAGGGTGGCAGGCAACGCTTGTGTTGAATCACCACTAGCGTTGTCCGCCTGGTCAGCCGAGCCCGACCCGCCGGCGCTGGCGAACGGCAGCGAAGCCGGGTCCGCACCAAGCGCGACGGCGACGTCCACCGCGTCGCCTCGGAGCTCGGGATCGCGGTCGAGGAGTCGGTCGACGAGCCGCACGGCGTCCCCCGGGACGTCGGGAGCGACGGCGCCGAGCGAGGGGGATGGCTCATGTGCGCGACGCAGCCCGGTTGCGAGGCGGTCGTCGCCCTCGAACGGCAGCCTTCCGGCGAGGAGCTGGAAGGTGATGGAGCCGAGCGCGTAGAGGTCCGTGCCAGGCCCGGTCTGGCGTCCAGCCGCCTGTTCCGGGGCCCAGTACTCGGGCGTCCCCGCCAGCACGCCCGAGACGGGCGCCGTCGTCGAGCTCCGCATGAGCCGAGCAAGGCCGAAGTCCGTCACGACCACTCGACCGCTCCGTCGTTCGACGAGCACGTTCGAGGGGGTGAGGTCGCGGTGGACGACGCCCCTCGCGTGCGCATGCGACAGCGCCGCTGCGACGGGGGCGCAGAAGCGCCGCGTCTCGTCCCAGCCCAGCCTCCGTCCGCGCACGAGCGCGTGCAGCCCATCGCCTTCGACGAGCTCGAGCACGAGAACCGTCTGTCCTCGGTCTTCGAGGACGTCGTAGAGGCGAACGATGTTCGGATGCTCGAGGCGAGCCAGCACTGCTGCTTCCTGCTCGAACCGGGCGCGAAGGTCCTCGTCGTCGGCCACCCACGGATGGAGCACCTTGAGCGCGACGTCGCGGCCGAGCCGCTCGTCGCGCGCGCGCCAGACGATGCCCATCCCGCCGCGGCCGAGCTGCTCGACGAGGCGGTAGCGGTTGGCGACGATGTGGTCGGCTCTGTCCACCTGGGGGCCCGGTTCGGGCGCGGGCGGTTTCCGACGGTAGTCGAGTCTCGTTTGGAGTCCGTAAACGCGATTCATGGGGTCGTCGTGAAGCCGCGGCCATGGGGGATGCGCAAGCGGAGGCCCGACAGGTTCCGGTTCTGCCCGAGCGGCGGCGCTCCTCTCGGGCGACGGCTCGCCGTGGCTGTACGCCCGACTCGGTCTAGCATTCGCTTAGGACCCCACGGAACGAGGAGGAACGCGCGCAGATGGCCGCAACCGAGCCAGGCAAGATCCGCAACGTCGCCGTCGTCGGTCACCGCGGGACGGGCAAGACGTCTCTCGTCGAGGCGCTCCTCTTCCAGACAGGCGAGGTGAACCGGCTCGGCACGATCGAGGCCGGCACGACGGTGTCCGACTCCGACGAGGACGAGCAGCGGCGAGCGGTCTCGATCTCGCTCTCGCTCGCGCACACGGAGTGGCAGGGGCGCAAGATCAACCTCCTCGATTGCCCGGGCGACCCGTCCTTCCAGGGCGAGGCGCGCTGTGCGCTGCGCGTCGTGGAAGGCGCACTCGTCGTCGTGTCGGGCGTGATGGGGTTCGAGGTCGGAACCGCCCGCGTGAAGAAGCTGGCCGAGGAGCTCGGCCTCGCGCGCGTGCTCGTCGTCAACATGCTCGATCGCGAGCGCGCCGACTTCTTCCGCACGCTTGCCCAGATCCAGGAGCAGTTCTCGTCCAAGTGCGTCGCGGTGCACATCCCGATCGGCGCGGAGCACGAGCTCGAGGGGATCGTGGACGTGCTGCACATGTGTGCGTACATGAGCCCCGACGGGCAGAAGGAAGGCGATCCCGTCGCGATCCCGGACTCCATGGCCGGACTTGCCCAGGAGTACCGGGAGAAGCTCCTCGACGAGGTCGTTCAGATCGACGAAGCGCTGATGGAGCGCTACCTCGAGGGAGAGGAGCTCGACGAGCACGACGTCGCAGCGGCGCTCAAGCTCGGCGTCACGCGCGGCGAGATCTTCCCGATCGGCTGCTCGGTCGCGACGAAGAATCTCGGCACGCACGCGCTCCTGGACCTGCTGGTCGAAGGCGTGCCCTCACCGGCAAAGCGTGGTGCGCCTTTCGCGGTGGACGCTGCGGACATCGCGGCGTTCGTGTTCAAGTCCGTTGCGGACCCGTTCGCCGGGAAGATCAATCTCTTCCGCGTGCTGAAGGGCGACATTACGAGCGAGACGACCCTTGTCGAGCATCGAAACCGCTCCAAGGAGCGGATGGGCTCGCTCCTGCAGCTCCAGGGGAAGACGACGACTCCGGCCAAGGAGTACGGCGAGGGGGATCTCGGGGCGGTCGCCAAGCTCAAGGACGTGCAGACCGGTGATCTCCTCACCGACAAGGAGGTAGCCGTCGACCCGCCGGGCTTCGACTTCCCCGAGCCGGTGATGAGCTTCGCCGTGACGCCGAAGATCAAGGGCGAGGAGGAGAAGGTCGCCACCGCGATCAAGCGGCTCGCCGAGGAGGATCCGACGCTCCGGCTGCGCCGCGACCAGCAGACCGGAGAGGAGATCCTCGCCGGAATGAGCCAGATGCACGTCGAGGTCGCGCTCGAGCGAGCGAAGCGGCGCTTCGGCGTCGACGTCGATCTCCACCAGCCGCGCGTCCCGTACCTCGAGACGATCCGCAAGGAAGCTCGTGCGCGCCACCGTTACAAGAAGCAGACCGGCGGCCGCGGTCAGTTCGGCGACTGCGAGATCGTCCTGGAGCCGATCGAGGGGCATCAGGGCTACGAGTTCGTCGACAAGATCGTCGGCGGTGTCATCCCGCAGAGCTACCGCCCGGCGGTGGACAAGGGGATCCAGGAGGCGATGCAGCACGGCGAGCTTGCCGGCGCTCCGATACAGGGCATCCGGGTTCGGCTGGTCGACGGCCAGTACCACAACGTCGACTCGTCGGAGATGGCATTCAAGATCGCCGGCTCGATGGCCTTCAAGGAGGCCTACGCGAAGGCCGACCCCGTGCTGCTCGAGCCGATCATGGAGGTCGAGGTGACCGTTCCCGACGAGGCCGTCGGCGCGGTCAACGGCGACCTCAACTCCCGGCGCGGGCGGCTCAACGGGATGGAGCCCGCGGGAGGGATGACGACCATCAAGGCCGAGGTGCCGATGGCGGAGCTCCTGACGTACTCGCAGTCGCTGACGTCGATGACGGGCGGCCGCGGCGACTACGCGATGCACCTGCTGCGCTACGACCAGGTGCCGACGCACGTCGCCCAGAAGATCGTCGACGAGACGAAGAAGGCCCGGGAAGCGGCGAACGCCTAGCTCGGAGAGGTGCAGGACGCGGCATCTGGCGCGGTGTCTGGCTTTCAGCCAGACACCTGCTCTCCGGGTGTTGTCCACACCTGTGGAAACTCTGGGGCAGGGCTATAGTCCTCCTTCCATGAGGGTCACGAAGGCGAACGTCACGCGCACGTGCGCGATCTGCGAGCGGACGCTCTTGATGGGCGAGCACACGCTGCGCTACTCACCCGACGGTCACGACTTCGTCGACGTCTGCCCGCTCTGCAGTGAGGTCGCGCTCGATCACGGCTGGGTGCGAGAAGGCCACGCGGTCTCACCGGCGCTGCAGCAGCACCCCCGGCGCAAGCGCCAGAAGACGCTGTGGCAGGCGTTGCTCGGCGCGCGCGAGGAGGAGGCCGAGCCGGTGGTCTCCGAGCCGGTCCTCCGCCGGCTGTCCGACGACGAGCTGGCGCTCGTCGAGGCGGCCGACCTCTTCAACCAGTCGACGTTCCGGAGGACGATCGCGGGCGTCGCCAAGAGCCTGGGCGACCCGAAGGTCTCGATCGTGCCCCTCGCCGGCGTGAACGCCGAGACCGTCCTGACGTTCGCCTGGGACATCACCTGGTACCAGTACCGCGTCACGCCGGACGCGGCGCAACCGGTGCGGATCGCAGACCGCGGGCACGACCTCACCGAGGTCGAGTCGAAGTTCTCCGACTGGAACGGCCGCTTCGACGAGTCGGGGCGTTTGGTCCCGGAGCTGGCGACGGTCTAGCACGCGGGACGTGGCTTTAGCCGCGTCCCAACAGCACTCCGCGTCGGCCGGGACGCGGCCAGAGGCCACATCCGGCGCACTACACTGGCGCCGTGACGTCCCTGAGCACGGGCGCAACCGCCACGGACCTGCTCGAGCGCCTCGGCGTCGACTCGGCGCGCGTCACGGACGGCGACCTCGTCGTTCGGACGCCGATCACCGGCGAGGAGATCGGTCGCGTGGCCCGCACGAGCGAGGCAGAGACGCACGCCGCCGTCGCGCGTACGGTCACGGCCTTCGATGCGTGGCGCGACGTGCCCGCCCCCCGCCGCGGGGAGCTTGTCCGCCTGCTCGGCGAGGAGCTCCGACGCGAGAAGGAGATGCTCGGCGCGCTCGTCACGCTCGAGGTCGGGAAGATCTCCCAGGAAGGCCTCGGCGAGGTGCAGGAGATGATCGACATCTGCGACTTCGCCGTCGGGCTCTCACGGCAGCTCTACGGCCGCTCGATCGCCTCCGAGCGACCCGGACACAGGCTCACCGAGACGTGGCATCCACTGGGGCCGGTCGCCGTCATCAGTGCGTTCAACTTCCCGGTCGCCGTCTGGAGCTGGAACGCGGCGCTCGCGCTCGTGTGCGGCGATCCGGTGGTCTGGAAGCCGTCCGAGCGCACACCGCTCACGGCGATTGCTACAGCCGCGCTCCTCGAGCGCGCAGCCGAGCGATTCGGTGACGCGCCTGAGGGCCTCCACGAGCTGGTGATCGGCGGCGCGGACCGCGCCGTGCAGCTCGCCGAGGACGATCGCATTCCGCTCATCTCTGCGACCGGCTCGACCGTGATGGGCAAGGCGATCGCTCCGCGCATCGCCGCGCGCCTCGGCCGGTCGCTCCTCGAGCTCGGCGGCAACAACGCCGCGATCGTCGCGCCGAGCGCCGACCTCGATCTCGTCGTCCGTGGGGTGCTGTTCTCCGCGGTGGGTACGGCGGGACAGCGCTGCACCTCCCTGCGACGCGTGATCGTCCACGAGTCGATCGCCGACGAGCTCGTCGACCGCCTCGCGGGCGCCTATCGGAGCGTGCCGATCGGTGACCCCCGGGAATCGGGCACGCTGGTCGGGCCGCTCATCACGGGCGAGGCATTCGGCCGGATGGAAGCCGCGCTCGGTCAGGCCGACTCGGAGGGTGGAGAGATCGTCGTTGGCGGTGGACGGGCGCACGCCGAGATGTGGCCCGACGCGTGGTACGCAGAGCCGACGATCGTCCGGATGCCGTCCCAGTCCGATGTCGTACGGCAGGAGACCTTCGCGCCGATCCTCTACGTCCTCACCTACGGCGAGCTCGACGAGGCGATCGCGCACCAGAACGGCGTGCCGCAGGGGCTCGCGTCCTCGATCTTCACTACCGACCTTCGTGAGGCCGAGCAGTTCCTCGCCGTCGCCGGCTCGGACTGCGGGATCGCGAACGTGAACATCGGCCCGAGCGGGGCGGAGATCGGCGGGGCCTTCGGCGGCGAGAAGGAGACCGGGGGAGGACGCGAGTCGGGATCCGACGCCTGGCGGGCGTACATGCGCCGACAGACGGCGACCGTGAACTACACGAGCGAGCTGCCGCTCGCCCAGGGCATCCGCTTCGACGTCTCCGCTTGACGCCGCCAGGCGGTCGCGGCTCCTTGCCCTGAACCTCCGAGACTGATATATCAGCCGCGTGACCGGCAACGGGCGAGCCGGTGAACCGCTCATCGCGGCCTCGGGCATCTGGAAGATCTTCGGCCCCAAGGCTGACCGCATTCTCGGCACACCGGACGCCGAGCTCTCCCGGCAGGAGTTTCGCGAGAAGACAGGCTGTATCGCGGCGGTGCGCGACGTCTCGTTCGATGTCTGGCGCGGTGAGGTGTTCGTCGTCATGGGCCTGTCCGGCTCTGGGAAGTCGACGCTCGTCCGGACACTGATCCGGCTGATCGAGCCGACGGCGGGGACGATCCGGATCGCCGAGCAGGACGTGACGGCGGCGAGCGCCGGCGAGCTGCGGGAGCTCCGGCGCCACTCGGTCTCGATGGTGTTCCAACACTTCGGGCTCCTCGCACACCGACGGGTGATCGACAACGTCGCGTTCGGGCTCGAGATCCGGGGGATGGCGAAGGACGAGCGCACCCTCCGCGCCCGTGAGCTTCTCGAGCTCGTCGGGCTGCAGGACGTGGAGAACCAGTTCCCGGACCAGCTCTCCGGCGGCATGCAGCAGCGTGTCGGCGTCGCGCGTGCCTTCGCGACGAACCCCGCGGTAATGCTCTACGACGAGCCGTTCAGTGCGCTCGACCCGCTGATCCGGCGGGACATGCAGGACGAGGTCTGCCGGCTCCAGGCCGAGACGGGCCAGACGATGGTCTTCATCACGCACGACCTCCCCGAAGCGCTTCGCCTCGGCGACCGGATCGCGATCATGCGAGACGGCGCGATCGTTCAGCTCGGGACGCCGGAGGAGCTCGTCGGCTCGCCCGCGGACGAGTACGTCGAGAACTTCGTCCGCGACGTCCCGCGCAGCCATGTCCTGACGCTCCGCTGGATCATGCGCGAGCCGGCGCCCGACGAGCGCCTCGACGGGCCGCGGCTCGACGTCCGGTCAGTCGTCCGCGACGCGGTCCCAGTGCTCGCGGGGAGCGAGCAACCGGTCCTGGCGGTCGACGGCGACGAGGTCGTCGGCGTCGTCGACCGCGACGCGGTCCTCCGTGCGATCGCGGGCGAGGGCGGAGGCTGACCGAGCTCGTCACCGAGCGCCCGATCGTCGCCCCGGTGCTCTCCCACCGCCCGTGGTGGCAGGGGAAGCCCGTCCGGGTGGCGCTCGTCGCGGCCGGCATGTGGTTCGCGTATCGCGCGCTCCGCCTCGAGTACCCGTGGCCCGACCAGCTCGCCTGGAACTCGCTCCAGTTCAAGCTCGACGAGTTTCAGACCTGGCTCATCGACCAGCGCTCGGCCGAGGACAAGAGCCTGATCTTCACGGTCTTCGACGGGTTCCGCGTCCTCGTGGACGAGCTCGTCGCCTGGTTCACCGAGCTTCTCTCCTGGCTGACGTGGGTCGGCACGACGGTTGCCGGGACGCTCCTCGTCTGGCGGTTCGGCGGGCTCCGGGCCGCGTCCCTGACGCTGGTCGCGTTCGCGTCGTTCGCCCTCTCCGGGCTCTGGACGGCGAGCATGGAGACCCTTGCGCTGATGCTCGTCGCGGTCGTGCTCTCGCTCCTCATCGGGATCCCGCTCGGGCTCGCGGTCGGCCGGTCGCGCCGCGTCGAGCGCGTCGTGCGACCGGTTCTCGACGCAGCGCAGATCGTTCCCGCATTCGCCTACCTGATGCCCGTCGTGATCCTCTTCTCGGTCGGGCCTGCCGCGGCAGTCGTGGCAACCATGGTCTACGCGATCCCGCCGGCCGTGCGGATCACCGCGCTCGGGATCCGCGGCGTCGCGGTCGACACCGTCGAGGCAGCGACGTCGATGGGGACGACGACGCGCCAGATCCTGACGAAGGTGCAGCTGCCGCTTGCGCGCCGGATGATCCTGCTCGGCGTCAACCAGACGATCCTCTTCGCGCTCTCGATGGTCGTGATCGCGGGCCTGATCGGCGGAGGCGGGCTCGGCGCCGTCGTCAACAGCGGCCTCTTCACGACCCCGTCGCTCGCGATCCTCGCCGGCTTCGTGATCGTCGTGATGGCGATTGCGCTGGACCGGTCGACCGAGGCCATCGCCGACCGGACCGACCCCGCGAAGCGACACCTCGACGCGAAGGCTCGGCGACGGCTCCGGCTCCAGACAGCCGCGGTCGGGATTGCGATCGTCGGCGCGGTGATCGGATCGAAGCTCCTGGACGTGAGCGGCAGCTACCCGGAGACCGGTCCCCGAGGTCGGACGGTCACGCTCCAGGCGTGGCTCCTCGACCGCATCCAGGGCGTGCTCGACTACATTCAGGACCCGACGTCGTGGGTCTTCTCGATCACCGAGCCGACGTCGATCTTCATCCTCCAGAAGCTGCTGCTGCCGCTGCAGCAGTTCCTGGTCGAGGCACCGTGGTTCACCACGCTGCTCGGGCTCACACTGATCGCTTTCGTCGTCTCTGGGCTCAGACCCGCGATCACCGCCTTTGTGATGCTCGGGGCGATCGGCGTGACGGGCGTCTGGGCGCTCGCGATGGACACGCTCTCGCAGGTGCTCGTAGCGACGCTGATCGCCGTCGTGATCGGCGTCGGGCTCGGCATCGCGGCGGCGGAGAGCCGGACGGTCTCGCGGGCGATGCGACCGATCAACGACGTCCTGCAGACCCTGCCGCAGCTCGTCTACATCATCCCGTTCATCTATCTGATGCCCGTCTCGATCGTCCCCGGGATCGTCGCGGGTGTCCTCTACGCGTTTCCTGTCGTCGTCCGCCTCGTCGAGCGCGGGATCAACGACGTCGCACCCCAGGCGGTGGAGGCGGCCGGCGCGTTCGGCGCGACGAGGCGCCAGGTACTGACGAAGGTCAAGGTCCCGCTGGCAGGCGACGCGATCATGCTCGGCGTCAACCAGGGGATCATCATGGTGCTCGCGGTCGTCGTGATCGGGGGTCTGGTCGGGTCCGGCGGGCTCGGCTACGAGGTCGCGCAGGGGCTCGTCCGCGGGTACTTCGGGCAGGGCGTGATCGCGTCGTTCGCGATCCTCGCCCTCGGCATCACGCTCGACCGCGTGACGCAGGGCACGCGCGCGAAGCGAAAGGAGGGGCTCGGGTGAACCGTGTCATGAAGACAACAGGGAACCAGGACAAGGAGGGTCGGATGTCGGATCGTTCCAGGAGGGGGCGGATGCGCCTCGCCGGTCTCGCACTCGTCGTCGCCGCGTCGCTCGTCGTCGCGGCGGGCGCGCTCGGAGGCGGCGCCCGCTCCGCGGCCGCCGCCTGCGACGAGGTCAACCTCAACGAGAACTCGTGGGTCGGCTCGACCGCGAATGTCTACGTGCTGAAGAACGTCCTCGAGACGAAGCTCAAGTGCAAGGTCAAGGTGCTCAACATCACCGAGGGCCAGCCCGCCTTCCAGGCGATGGCCGACGGGAAGATCGACGTCGTGATGGAGGACTGGCAGAACCTGCCGGGCACGCCCTACGAGAAGAACAAGTCGGTCGTGCCTCTCGGCGGCAACGGCATCACCGGGGTGATCGGCTGGTACATCCCGCGGTACCTGCTCAAGCAGTATCCGGCGTTCAGGACGTGGCGCGGGCTCAAGGGCAAGGAGTCCGTCTTCAAGTCCCCGGAGTCCGGCTCGCAGGGGATGTTCCTCGGCGGTGACCCGTCGTACGTGCAGAAGGACCGGGCGCTGATCAAGGGCCTCGGTCTCAACCTGAAGCACGTCGTTGCCGGCGCCGAGCCGGCCCAGGTGGCTCGCTGGAGCCAGCTCTACAAGCAGAAGAAGCCCGTCCTCTTCTACTGGTACGACCCGCAGTTCCTGAACGCGCAGTACGACGTCGTGCAGGTGCAGCTGCCCAAGCGGTTCGCGGGCTGCCAGGACGACGAGAAGAAGGGCGGCGACCCGAAGAAGTACGCGTGCGCCTACCCGTCGTACCGGCTCGACAAGCTTGTGAGCGCGGACTTCCTGAAGAGCGGCTCGCCGGCCCTCAAGGTGATCCGGAAGTTCAAGTGGACGTCGGCCGACCAGAACTTCGTCGCGAACCTCATCTCCGGCAAGAAGATGCCGAAGGACAAGGCCGCGGCGCAGTGGGTGAAGGCCAACGCGAAGACGGTGAACGCCTGGCTCAAGTGAGAACCGGACCGGCAGGGGCAGATGGTTGATCGGCGATTAGCGCGAACCGGATGCCGCCCCAGACGCGGCGCCGGGTCACCCCGTCCGGGCACGGCCCGTAGCTCCGGCTATGGGCCGCACCCGGCCGGTGCGCCCGGCTTGGTCTGGGACGCCCCCGGACGTCACGCGAATCACCGATCAACCATCCGGAGGACCTCGCCCCTGCCGACGACATGACCACACCGACCCTCCACATCAACCAGCCCCGGGCTCCCGACGAGCAGTCCCTCTCGGACCGCGCGTACTACGCGATCCGCGAGCTGATCGTGACGCTCGAGCTCGCGCCGGGATCCGTCGTCAGCGAGCGGGACCTCATGGAGCAGCTGGGCGTGGGGCGGACGCCGGTGCGCGAGGCGCTCCGCGACCTCGCCCGCGAGCAGCTCGTCGAGGTCTTCCCGCGGCGCGGGATCTTCGTCTCGGGCGTCGAGGTGGGGGACATCGCGGGCCTCTCCGAGGTTCGGCTCGTGCTCGAGAGCAAGGCGGCGCGACTCGCGGCCGAGCGCCGGAACGACGACGACCGGGTCGAGACAGAACGCCTCCTGGACGAGCTCTCACGGTCCACCGGTGAGCACGACGAACGGCGGTTGATCGATCTCGACCAGCGAATCCACCGGCACGTCTACCACTGCACGCACAACCCGTTTCTCCAGGCGACGCTCGAGGAGTACTACGTGCTCACGCTGCGGATCTGGTTCCTCGCACTCGACCGGGTGGAGCGCCTGGACGCTGCGATCCACGAGCACCAGGCGATCCTCGAGGCGATTCGCGAACGTGCTCCCGACCGTGCGGAGGAGGTGATGCGCGCCCACGTAGAGGGGTTCGAGCGGGCGATGCGCGCCGTCCTCTGAGACCGCGGGAGTTTCGAGGCATGCCGCCACGTTTGTCCCATCCCAAACCCCCACCCACCCCGGGGCACCGACGGTAGCGGGGATCCCGTGACCTGTTCGCGCCAAGTTCGTGCCAGATGTGTGGCAGGGCCGCCCCCGCACATCGTGTATGTTCGCCGCCGACTGATATATCAACCCTCGGAGATCGGTCTACATGAGTGACGCCCCCTCCGCCGCGCGTGTCGTCGTGATCGGCTGCGGCATCGTCGGCAACAGCCTCGCGTACCACCTCACCCGGCTCGGGTGGAACGACATCGTCCTCCTGGACAAGGGGCCGCTGCCGAACCCCGGCGGCTCGACCGGGCACGCTTCGAACTTCATCTTCCTCGTCGACCACTCGAAGGAGATGACGCAGCTCACGCTCGAGAGCGTCAGCCAGTACCGGGAGATGGACGTCTTCACCGAGTGCGGCGGCATCGAGGTCGCGCGGACCGAGGAGCGGATGGAGGAGCTCCGACGGCGCATGGCGTCGGCGAAGTCGTGGGGCATCGAGCCCGTATCGCTCGTCACGCCGGCGGAGATCAAGGAGCTCGTCCCGTACATCGACGAGTCGATCCTCCTCGGCGGCTTCTCCACGCCGGGCGTCGGCGTCGTCGACTCGCTCCGCGCAGGGACGATCATGCGCGAGCGTGCGATCGAGTCCGGTGGTCTCACCGTCCTGCCGAACGCCGGGGTCCACGGCCTCGAGGTCGAGGGCGGCCGGATCCGGCGCGTCGAGACCTCGAAGGGGACGATCGAGGCCGAGACGGTGGTCGTCGCGTGCGGCGTCTGGAGCCCGCTCTTGGCCGGCATGGCCGGCGCGCACATCCCGCTCGTGCCGATGGTGCACCAGATGATCGACGTCGGTCCGGTGCCCCGGTTCGAGAAGAGCTCGCGCGCGATCGAGTTCCCGATCGTGCGCGACATGGACGTGTTCATGTACGAGCGCCAGGACGGCACGAGCCTCGAGATCGGCTCGTACGCGCACCGCTCGATCGTCCACCAGCCGGAGGAGATCCCGTCGATCGAGGCCGCGGCGCTGTCGCCGACCGAGTTCCCGTTCACGCAGGCCGACTTCGATCCGCAGATGGTCGACGCGCTCGACCTGATGCCCGAGATCGTCGGCAACGAGTCGGTGGGCGTGAAGTACGCGATCAACGGGCTGATCTCGCTGACGCCGGACGGCATGCCGATCCTCGGCGAGACGCCCGAGGTAAAGGGGCTCTGGTCGGCGGCGGCCGTCTGGGTGAAGGAGGGGCCTGGCGTCGGCAAGTCGGTCGCCGAGTGGATGGTGCACGGCGAGTCGCACATCGACCTGCACTCGTCGGACGTGGCGCGGTTCCACGACCACCAGAAGACTCGCGCCCACGTCGAGGCGCGGACGACCGAGGCGTTCCCGAAGACCTACGGGATCATCCACCCCGCCGAGCAGTGGTCGTCCGACCGTGGTCTGCGCCACTCGCCCATGCACGAGCGCGAGCGCGAGCTTGGCGCCGTCTTCTACGAGGTCGCCGGCTGGGAGCGGCCCCACTGGTACGAGACGAACGCGCCGCTCGTCGAGCGCTACGGCGTCGAGCCGCGCGAGGCCGAGTGGGACGCACGCTGGTGGTCGCCGATCATCAATGCCGAGCACCTTGCGATGCGCGAGCACGCCGGCCTGTTCGACCTCTCCGCCTTCGCGATCTTCGACGTGAACGGCCCGGGGGCGCTCGACGCGCTCCAGCGGAGCGTGCTCGCGCAGATGGACGTCGCCGTCGGGCGGGTCGTCTACACGCCCGTTCTCGGGCCGGGCGGCGGCTTCAAGTCGGATCTCACGATCATGCGGCTCGGCGACGACGAGTTCCGGATCGTCACGGGTGGCGCCCACGGGATGGCCGACCGCAAGCTGTTCTGCGATCAGCTGCCGGGCGACGGCACCGCGTCGCTCGTCGACGTCACCACGGCCTGGACGACGATCGGCCTCTGGGGGCCGCGGGCGCGCGACATCCTCTCGAGCGCCACGTCGGACGACGTGTCGCACGAGGGCTTCCCGTTCGGCACGTGCCGGACGCTCGAGATCGGCTCGCAGCTCGTCCTCGCGTCGCGGATCTCGTACGTCGGCGACCTCGGCTGGGAGCTCTACGTCCCGATCGAGCAGGGAGCTAGGTTGTGGGACGTGCTCTGGGAGGCGGGAGGCCCGCACGGACTGACCGCGTGCGGGATCGGCGTCTACGGGACGACCGGACGCCTCGAGAAGTGCTACCGCGCGTTCGCCGCCGAGCTCGAGAGCGAGTACACGGTGGTCGAGGCGGGCATGTCGCGGCCGACGGTGAAGGAGCAGGACTTCGTCGGCAAGGACGCGCACCTGCGCCATCGAGAGGAGGAGCCCGCCGCGATCCTCTGCACCCTGACAATCGACGACCACACGTCGGGCAACGGGGTCAAGCGCTACCCGCTCGGGCGCGAGCCCATCGCGCTCCGCGACGGAACGCCGCTGACCGATACGAAGGGCCGTCGTTCATACGTCACGAGCGCAGGGGCCGGGCCGTCGCTCGGAAAGCACATTCTCATGGCCTACCTCCCTCCCGAGCACGCGCTCGAGGGGGCGGCCGACCTCGCCGTCGAGTACATGAACGAGCGCTACCCCGTGACGGTCGACGTCGTCGGCGCTCGGCCGATCTTCGATCCCGACAACACGAGGATCCGCTCGTGAGGGCGCTCGTCTGCGTCAAGCGGGTGCCGATCACCGGCGGCAAGATCGTCCTCACGGACGACGGCCAGGCGATCGAGACGCGTCACCTCGGCTTCACGATCAGCCCGCACGAGGAGTGCGGGGTCGAGGAGGCCGTCCGGCTCGTCGAGGCGTCGGGTGGGGAGTCGGTCGTCCTCACGCTTGGCCCGCCGGAGGCCGAGGAGCAGCTCCGCGACGCGATGGCGATCGGGATCGACCGGGCGATCCACCTCGTGACCGGCGACGAGGAGTGGGACCCGCAGGCGACGGCGGCCGCCATCCTCGAGGTGATCCGCGAGGACGAGGCTGCGAACGGCCCGTTCGACCTCGTCTTCTTCGGCAACGAGTCAGCCGACGCCGGCGGCTATCAGGTCGGCATCCGCGTTGCGCACGCGCTCGGCCGACCGATCGCCACGGGGCTCAAGGCAGTCTCGATCGACGGAGGCTCCGCCCGCTGCGAGCAGGAGGCTGGGGGCGCGCGCGACGTCTACGCCCTCCCGCTGCCGGCCGTCGTCAGCGTGAAGGAAGGGCTCAACCTGCCGCGCTACCCGTCCGTCCCCGGTCGGCTACGCGCGCAGCGAAAGCCCCTGGAGACGCACACGCCCGCGCGTCCGGACCCGCGGCTCGAGAAGCTTCGACTCGTCGTCCCGGAGGGCGAGGGAAAGCAGGCGGAGGTGCTCGGCGAGGGCGCTGCGGCCGCCCCGCGCGTCATCGAGGTGCTCCGGCAGATCGGGATCGTATGAGCGTCCTCGTGTACCTGGAGCACTCCGCGGGCGACGTCGACGAGCCGTCGCTGCAGGCGCTCACGCTCGCGCGCACCTTCGCAGGCGGAAGCACGGTGGAAGCCGTTGTCGCATGTGACAATATGTTGCAAGCGCCGTCGGGCGCGCTCGCGGGACACGCCGTTTCGTCGCTCCACGTCGCGGAGGGCGAGGTGTTCGCGTCGTACGCGCCCCGTGCGGTAGCGGAGGCGATCGTCGAGCTCGCGCAGCGACTCGGCGCGACCGCCGTCCTCGGGCCCGGCACGGAACGCGGCAACGAGGTGATGGCCCATGCCGCGGCGCTCCTCGACGTCCCGCTGGCGGCCAACTGCGTCACGGCCGCGCCGTCCGAGGGCGGTGCCGACGTGACCCGCGTCCGGTGGGGCGGGAGCCTCCTCGAGGTCGCGCGCCTGCATGCGCCGGTCGCGCTTCTGACCGTGCAGCCGCACGCAGTCGCGATCGAGACGGCATCGAGCGGGGAGCCGGCCCTCGAGACGTTCACGCCGTCGGTCTCGGAGGCGGGGAAGGCGATCCGCGTGACCGAGACGGTCGGCGCCTCGACCGGCGGGATCTCGCTCGCCGACGCGAAGGTCGTCGTCTCCGGAGGGCGTGGCGCCGGCTCGACAGACGGCTTCGCGGTCGTGGAGGAGCTCGCGGGCCTGCTCGGCGCGGCCGTCGGCTGCTCGCGGGCGGTGACGATGGCCGGATGGCGGCCGCACACCGACCAGGTCGGGCAGACCGGGACGAAGATCGCGCCCGACCTCTACATCGCGTGCGGCATCTCCGGCGCGACCCAGCACATGGCCGGCTGCAAGGGGGCGAAGCGGATCCTGGCGATCAACGCCGACCGCGAGGCTCCGATCCTCGCGAACGCGGACTACGCCGTGATCGGCGACATGCACGAGATCCTTCCCGCGCTCTCTTCGGCGATCCGGGCCGCACGGCCGTGAGCCCGGGATGAGCACCGCCGCTTCGGCGCTCGTCCTCGCCGGGGCTCTCGCCGTCGCGGGCGGCCTGTTCGTCCGCCGGGCGCAC
Source organism: uncultured Actinomycetes bacterium (assembly GCA_963810295.1). Lineage (GTDB taxonomy): Bacteria > Actinomycetota > Thermoleophilia > Gaiellales > Gaiellaceae > Gaiella. Next base: position 11,382 of record CAWEMW010000012.1, on the reverse strand, counting down.
CTGCTCTACCGGATCGTCCGGCTCGGCCAGCCGGCCAACCGCTCCGGCGAGGTCGGCCGACGCGTCCGCACCGAGGCGACGGTCGTGCTCGGCCAGCGCAAGCTCCTGCAGCGGCTCGGGCCGGGACTCGTGCACGCGCTCATCTTCTGGGGCTTCGTCGTCCTCCTCCCGACGATCCTGATGGCGCTGCTCGGCGCCGTCGACCCGGACTGGACGTTGCCCTGGCTCGGGCACCAGGGATGGTTCTTCCTCCTCGTCGACGTCTTCTGCGTGCTCGTCCTCGTCGGCGTCGTGTCCGCGTTCCTGATCCGCAAAGTGCAGCGGCCCGAGCGCTTCGAGGGCAGCCACCTCGGCGAGGCGGACCTGATCCTCGGCCTCATCGCGCTGATCGTGACGTCGCTCCTCTGCTGGCATGCATCGCGGATCGCGCTCGGCAGCAACGAGTGGCCGGCGAGCTGGTCGCCGGTGTCGGAGGCGATCTCGACGCTGATGAGCCCGGGCGACTGGCTCGAGACGCGGGAGCGCATCTTCGTGTGGCTCCACGTCCTCACGATCCTCACGTTCCTCGTGTACCTGCCCTACTCCAAGCACCTGCACATCGCGACCGCGGGCCTGAACGTCTGGTTCGGGCGGACGCGGGCGCGCGGCCGCCTCGAGCCGCTCGACTTCGAGGTCGAAGACGAGGCGGCGCTCCGGCTCGGCTCCGGGACGCTCACCGACATGACGTGGAAGCAGATGCTCGACACGATGTCCTGCACCGAGTGCGGACGCTGCCAGGACGTCTGCCCGGCCTGGGCGACCGGCAAGGCGCTCTCCCCGAAGCTCCTGATCATGGGCCTCCGCGACCGGCTCCTCGACGAGGGGCCTGCCGTGCTCACCGGAGGAGAGGCGACGGCGCTCGTACCCGGTGCGGTGACCGACGACGTCGTGTGGGACTGCGTCACGTGCGGCGCCTGCGTGCACGAGTGCCCGGTCTCGATCGAGCACGTCGACCACATCGTCGACCTTCGGCGCCACCTCGTGATGGTGGAGTCCCGCTTCCCCGCGGAGGCAGGGACGATGCTGCGGGACGTCGGCCGGTCCGCCAACCCCTGGGCGAAGCCGCAGGGCGAGCGGGCCGCGTGGGCCGACGGCCTCGACGTCCGCGTCCTCGAGCCGGGTGACCCGCCGCCGGAGATCCTCTACTGGGTCGGGTGCGCCGCCTCGTACGACGAGCGCGCCCGCGCGACCGCGCGGGCGACGGCGTCGCTCCTCCTGCGGGCCGGGCTGGACGTCGCGATCCTCGGCCCGCGCGAGTCGTGCACCGGAGACCCGGCGCGGCGCATGGGGGACGAGTACACGTTCCAGGCGCAGGCGCAGCAGAACGTCGCCACGCTCGGCGATGCCGGCGTCACGCGCGTCGTCACGAGCTGCCCGCACTGCTTCAACACGCTCGGGAACGAGTACGCCGACTTCGGCGGCCGCTACGAGGTCGTCCACCACACGGAGCTGCTCGCCGAGCTGCTGCGCGACGGGCGGCTCGAGGCGCCTGCAGGGACGGACGAGATCACGTACCACGACTCGTGCTACCTCGCGCGTCACAACGACGTCGTGGCGGCGCCGCGCGAGATCGTCTCGCGGATCGGGAAGCCCCTCGAGATGGCGCGGAGCGGCAAGCGGACGTTCTGCTGCGGCGCGGGCGGCGCACACATGTGGATGGAGGAGCGTGGCGCGGCGATCAACGAGGAGCGAGTCCGCGAGGCTGCCGCAACGGGCGCGGGGACGCTCGCCGTCGCCTGCCCCTTCTGCACGATGATGCTCGACGACGGCGTCAAGCAGACCGGCGCCGAGCTCCGGGTCGCCGACGTGTCCGTGCTGCTCGCGGAAGCGCTCGACGGGGGCCGCTAGAGGATTGCCCGAGCGCGCGCGGCGGCGGTCTCCGCCGTCTGGGATGCGGTCTCGGTGTACCACGAGCCGAGGTAGTCGCCCGCGAGGAAGACGGGCGACAGGTCGCGGGTCAAAGCGGGCTGGAGCTTCGCGCGGCCGACTGTCGGGTGAGGCAGGCCGTGCTCCCAGCGGACGATCTTCGTCTCGACAATCGCGCCGTCGAGGGCGGGGAAGAGGTCGACCAGCTCCGCCCGATAGCGCTCGGCGACCTCGTCGTCCGAGAGGCTCGCGAGGCTCCGCGCCGCGTCGGCCGCCGCAGAGACGGTGATCGAGCCACCCGGGTCCCTCCGCCCCTCGATCCGCAGCGCATTGCCCGTGTTGAACACGATTCCGAACGAGCGCTTCGGCGTTGCGAGGGCGTAGATGTCGTCCCACGGCGCGGGGCCTGTCTCGTTGGTGAGGAAGCCGCCGAGGACGTACGGGCCGTACGGAATCGCCGCCAGGGCTTTCGCGGTCTCCTCGGGAAGGCCGTCGACGATCGCGCGGGTGACATAGGCGGGCGCGGCCACGATCGCCGAGCGCGCGCGAAGCTCTCCCGCGGCGGACGCCACGACGACGCCGCCGTCCACCCGCGTCACCCGCTCGACCCGCGCGTTGGTGAGCGCACGGGCGCCAAGCTCCGCCGCGATCCCCTCGGTCAGCGTCGAGGAGCCGCCGACGATGTTCGTCGAAAGGCCCTCCCCGCGATTCCACACGAGATGGAAGTAGCCGACCCCGTAGCCCGCGGCGAGCTTCTCGGGCTCGCCCGACGAGCGCGTCAGCGTGCAGCGGAACAACGCATCCACGTCCGGGGGCAGGCGGCCGATGAACTCCGAGAATGAGCGGTCGTCCATGAACTCGAGCATCCGCTGTTGCCGCTCGGCGGCCGACTCGCCGGGCCTCTCGCGAGCGACCGCCGCGTAGCGCCGCACCGCGAGTCGCAGCCGGACACCCGCCCGGCCGAGCGCCAGACGATCGCTGAGTCGCAACGGAAGACGGAAGGGGAAGAGCTCGACAGGGCCGCTCGAGACGAGCTTGCCGTTGAGCGAGACGGCCGCCAGCCTGCCGGGAACCGGTCGGGTCTCGACGCCGACCTCCTCGATCAGGCGGCGCGAGGCGCTGCCCGGGCCTGCGAAGACGTGCGCGCCGAAGTTGAGCCAGTACTCGCCGCGGCGCTCCGAACGGATGCGGCCCCCGAGCCGGTCGCTCGCCTCGAGCAGGACCACGTCGCGATCGCGCAGGTGCCACGCGGCGGCCAGCCCGGCGATCCCGCCGCCGATGACGACCACGTCGCAGTCGCGCGTCATGGATGGTCCAAGGTAACGACGACCTCACCGCCGTCGATGCGAACCGCGTACCGCCGCACCCTGAGCCTGGCGTCGACGAGGGACCGTCCCGTCGCGATGTCGAACTCCCACTTGTGCCACGGGCACCGCACGATGCTGTGCGGGCGGCCGAGCTCGAGCCCGCCGGCTCCGGCCTCGACCGGCGTCGCGATCCTGCCGGCACACAGCGGCGCCCCTCGATGCGGGCAGCGGTCGGCCAACGCGTGCAGCGTGCCCTCGACGCGGTAGAGCCCGACCCGGTGCCCGCCGAGGTCGACTATCAGGACGGCCCCTTCCTCCGGCGCGTCGGCCAGGGGCAGGCGCGTCTCTCGCTCGGTCACCCGCTCAGACGGCCGCGAGCGCGGGTAGGCGGAAGAAGTCCAGCGCGTTCCTGGCCCGCACGTTGTCGCGCCACGCCTCCGGCAGCTGCCGGAGGGTCTGCTCCGGCTCGTCGAAGTCCCAGTGCGGGAAGTCGCTCGCGTACATCAGCGTGTCCGAGGGGCGCAGGAACTCGATGGCGGCGATGAGCTGGCCGGCGTCGTCGGGCGACTCGAGCGGCTGGGTGGCGAAGCGCACGTGATCCCAGACGTAGTCGGACGGCCGCCGCCTGCACCACGGGACCTCGCTCCGACACGCCTTCCAGTTCGTGTCCAGCCTCCAGAGGAACCCGACGAAGGGGACGAGGCCGCCCTCGACCATTGCGACGCGGGTGTCGGGGAAGCGCTCGAAGATCCCCTGGCACAGGATCGAGACGAAGTGGCCGTACATCCCCGAGCCGCAGAGCGTGTGGTACTCGATGTACGTGTCGGGCATCCCGGCAGCGGTGATCGACGACCCGATGCCGACGCCCTCGTAGTGAGTGTGCACCGCAACCGGAAGCCCGAGCTCGTTCGCCGCCGCCCAGAGCGGATCGTAGGTCGGGCTGCCGTAGGGGATGCGTGCGCCGCCGGGGAGGAAGACGCCGACGAACTCGTCCCGACTCCCGAGCCGACGGATCTCACGCGCCGCCGCCTCCGGGTACTGGGCGGGAACGACGAGCATCCCCCTCAGGCGCGGCTCCTCCTCTAGCCACCGCTCGAGCAGCCAGTCGTTGTAGGCGCTGCAGAGGCGAGCCGCGAGCTGGGCATTGGGGATGATCGAGAACGAGGCCGCCTCGTCGGGCTCGACGACGCCGATCGTGACGTCGTACGCATCCAGATGCCGCTCGCGCAGGACGTCGAGCGACATGTAGGCGAAGTTCGAGTCGTGCTCGGTGCCGCGCTCGTAGAGGTCGTGCCGGATCCAGCCCGTCGGATGGTTCCAGGGGTACGAGGGCATCGCGAGGCCGTTCGTCCCGGAGCTCTTGACGAGCTCCCGCGTCGGGGGGTCGAGATAGGGAAGGAGGTCTTCGAGCGTCTCGTAGCCGACGTGGATGTCGCAGTCGACGAGCACGGCGCGATACTACAACACGCTCATAATATGCGCTAGCCTGCTCATATAATGAGCACATCGGGCACACCTCGGACAAAGTCGCTCGGACGCGCCGCGCTGCTGCTTCGTGCCGTTGGCGCGCAACCGACTCCGCTGTCGGCGTCCGAGCTCGCGCGTGCCACGGCCATTCCCCGCTCCACCGTCGCGCGGACGCTGAGGACGCTTGCCGACCTCGGCTTCGTCGAGGAGTCGAGTGGAGGCTGGGTGCTGGGCTACGAGCTGGTCAGGCTCGGACGTGAGGCCGATCCGCACCGGCGTCTCGTGGACGCCGCCTACCCCGCGCTCGCCGGGCTCCGCGACGACGCCGGGGAGTCCGCGCTGCTCGCGGTTCCACGGGGTCGGCCCGGGATGGAGATCCTCCTCCAGCTCGACGCCGAGCGTCATGTCGGTGTCGCCAACTGGGTGGGCGCAGAGGTGCCCCTCCACGCCTCCTCGGCGGGAAAGCTCATCCTGGCCGACCTCGACCCGGAGGAGCTCGACGCGTGGCTCGCCTCGGGGCCGCTCACGTCGTACACCGGGCGGACAATCGTCGCTCCTGACGAGCTGCGCGCCGAGCTCGAGCGGGTCCGGCGGCAGCGCTCCGCCGAGCTCGTCGACGAGCTCGAATCCGGTCTGGCGTCGATCTCGGTTCCCGTCTCCTCGCCGGACGGGCTCCTTGCCGGCGTCATCGGGCTCAGCGGGCCGACGTTCCGACTCGGCCGGGCACGGCGCCGCGAGGCGCTACCCCAGGTGCGCGCGGCCGCGGGAGAGATCGAGCGCGCACTCGCGTGACGCGGTGGCGCTGTTGACGACGCCACCGTCGGCACCTAGACTCACATCGTGGAACTGATGTTCCACAAAGTGAGCGAATGCCGATGACCGCGCAGACGGGCACGCAATCGATCGACCGGGCCGCCCAGCTTCTCGTGCACGTGGTCGAAGCCGCGTCGGCGCCCACGCAGAGCGAGCTCTCCGAGCGTACGGGGTTGCCCAAGAGCACGACCTCGCGGCTCGTCGGCGCCCTGGAGCGGCAAGGGCTGATCCAGCGCGTCGCCGGCAGCGGAGAGCTTCGGCCGGGATCGGTGCTCGTGCGCTACGCACGTCGCGAGACCGGCGAGGCGGAGCTCGTCGAGCTGGCGGCCGACGCGCTCGACCGCCTCGCACGTGAGAGCGGCGAGACGGTCAATCTCGGCATTCCCGCAGCGGGGCGCGTGGAGCTGCTCGCGCAGCGCGACAGCCGCCACTTCCTCGGCTCGACGAACTGGGTCGGGCGCCGTGTCTCGGCGCACGCGTCGGCGCTGGGCAAGGTGTTCTTCGCCTTCGCGAGCCTCCCGCTGCCTCCGGAGCCGTACGAGCGGCTCACTCGAGCGACGGCGACGAGCGCCGAGGACCTCGCCCTCGGAGCCATCCGGGCTCGCGGCTACGCAACGGCGGTCGAGGAGCTCGAGCCCGGCCTGTGGGCGGTCGCAGCGCCGGTTCAGGACCGCTCCGGGGCCGTCGTTGCCGCGCTGAGCGTCTCGGGCCCGACGGTGCGGCTCCGGCCGCGGCTGCTCGACCGGATCGGCAGGAAGCTCCTCGCGGAGGCTTCGGATCTCTCCACGCGCCTCGGACACGACGACCGAAAGCGGGGTGTCGCATGAGTGACGAAGAGATCGATCTCGGCGCTCTGTCGGACGAGGACCTCGTCAAGCAGATGCACGACGACCTGTACGACGGCCTGGCGCCCGAGATCGTCGAGGGCACCGAGATCCTGCTCTCGCGCGGCTGGACGGCGGAACGGACCCTGGGCGACGCACTCGTCGAGGGGATGCGGATCGTCGGCATCGACTTCCGCGACGGGATCCTCTTCGTGCCCGAGGTTCTCCTCGCCGCGAACGCGATGAAGGCGGGGATGGAGATCCTGCGGCCGCTGCTCTCCGAGTCGGACGCCGACCGGATGGGCAAGGTCGTGATCGGCACCGTCAAGGGCGACATCCACGACATCGGGAAGAACCTCGTCGCGATGATGCTCGAGGGTGCCGGGTTCGAGGTGATCGACCTCGGGATCAACAACCCCGTCGAGGACTACCTGGCCGCCCTCGAGGAGCACAAGCCCCAGATCCTCGGGATGTCCGCCCTCCTGACGACGACGATGCCGTACATGAAGGTCGTGATCGACACGATGGTCGAGAAGGGCATCCGCGACAACTACATCGTGCTCGTCGGCGGCGCGCCGCTGAACGAGGAGTTCGGCAAGGCCGTGGGCGCGGACGCGTACTGCCGCGACGCCGCGGTCGCCGCCGAGACCGCCCAGGCGCTCGTCCTCGCGCGTCGTTCCGCCGTCGCCGCGTCGTGAGCGGCGTGCCTCCGTCGACGACTCACCGACCCGGCACCGTTGTCGCACGACGCCGAGCGGCAAGTGACAACTTGTCACAAGCCGAGGATGCGCCGCTCCTCGACGAGGAGGTCGTCTTCGGCGACGAATCGGCGAACGGTCGCGTGCTCGTCCTCGCGTGCGGAGCAATCGCCCGCGAAGTCCTCGCGGTGATCTCGCGAGGCGGCTGGGCGCACGTCGACGTGCGCTGCCTGCCGGCGAAGCTCCACTCGACGCCCGATCGGATCCCCGCCGCGGTCGACGCGAAGCTGACGGAGCTGAGCGGCCGCTACGAGCGGGTCTTCGTGGCGTACGCCGATTGCGGCACGGGCGGGGCGCTCGATCCGGTGCTCGAGCGTCACGGCGTCGAGCGCCTTCCGGGAGCTCACTGCTACGGCTTCCTCGCCGGGAACGACGCATGGGATGCGATGCAGGAGGACGACCCCGCGACGTTCTACCTCACCGACTTTCTCGCACGGCACTTCGAGGCGCTCGTCGTCCGCGCGCTCAAGCTCGACAGCCATCCCGAGCTCCTGCCGCTGATGTTCGGCAACTACCGCCGGCTCATCTACCTCGCGCAGACCGACGACGCGGATCTCGACCGGCGGGCGGAGGCGGCCGCCGCGTTCCTCGGCCTCGCCTACGAGCGCCGCCGGACCGGCTACGGCGAGCTCGTACCCTCGCTGACCCGGTTCGTGCGCGGTGCCCATGCCTGAGCTGACGGTCATCTGGTGGAGGGACATCCCCGCCCAGGTGACGGCCAAGGAGGGGCGCTCCCGCGCCGCGCGCGAGCTGCCGCCGCGCTTCCAGGAGGCGATCGACGCAGCGGCGATGCGCGCCGGCCTGATCGGCACGGACGCCTACCTCGAGGAGTGGCGCCGCGAGCCTCGTGGCTGCGGCGACGACCTCGATGCCGAGGTCGTTCAGGAGCTCGAATGGCTCGACGCGGCCTATACCGACGACGTGCTCGAGCGCCTCGTGCGCGCAAGCGGAAAGGAGACCGGGTGACGGAGACCGTGCTGTCCTCGCCGACGAGGGAGGTCGTGATCGGCTTCGACCGGCCGTTCGTCGTCATCGGCGAGCGGATCAACCCGACGGGGCGCAAGAAGCTGGCCGAGGAGATGGCCGCGGGCAACTTCGACACCGTCGTCGCCGACGCGATCGCGCAGGTCGAGGCCGGCGCGCAGATGCTCGATGTCAACGCCGGGATCCCGCTCGCCGACGAGCCGGCGATCCTCGCGCACACCGTTCAGCTCGTCCAGTCGATCACGGACGTGCCGCTGTCGATCGACTCCTCCATCGTCGAGGCGCTCGAGGCGGGTCTCGCGGTCTACCAGGGCAAGGCCCTCGTCAACTCCGTCACGGGCGAGGACGAGCAGATGGAGCGCGTCCTACCGCTCGTCGCGCGCCACGGCGCCGCGGTCGTCGCGATCTCGAACGACGAGACCGGGATAAGCGAGGACCCCGACGTGCGGTTCGAGGTCGCCGCCAGGATCGTCTCGCGTGCGGAGGACCACGGCATCGCCCGCGAGGACGTCGTCGTCGATCCCCTCGTGATGCCCATCGGCGCGATGCGGAGCGCCGGCCGGCAGGTGTTCCGCCTTGTCCGGCGACTCCGCGAGGACCTCGGCGTGAACACCACCTGCGGCGCCTCGAACGTCAGCTTCGGGCTGCCCAACCGGACGAGCCTCAACGCCGCGTTCCTGCCGATGGCGATCGCCTCGGGGCTCACCTCGGCGATCACGAGCCCTCTGCACACGGAGATGCTCCAGGCGATCAAGGCGGCCGACGTGATGATGGGCAACGACGCGCATTGCGCGGCCTGGATCGCGCGAAACGGCGACGGGGACGGATCCGCGGCCTCGGGCCGTCGCGGCGGACGCGCCGCACGGCGGAGCGCCGCCGGGGCATGAGCGCGCGCTGCGCCAACGGACGTGGAGCACGACGATGAGCCACGAGGCGCTCGTCGTCTTCACGCCTTCCGGTAGGAGGGCCCGCTTCGAGCGCGGCACGACCGTCCTGGATGCCGCTCGCAGGCTCGGTGTCGATCTCGACTCCGTCTGCGGCGGTCGCGGGATCTGCGGGCGCTGCCAGGTGGTGGTGAGCGAGGGCGAGCACGCGAAGCACGGCATCTCGTGCACGGCGGCGGCGCTCGGCCCGCTGAGCGGCGTCGAGCGGGCGTACGCCGAGACGCACGAGCTCGTGGCACAACGCCGCCTCGGCTGCACGGCGCGGATCGACGCGGATGTCGTGATCGACGTTCCACCCGAGAGCCAGGTGTATCGCCAGGTCGTGCGCAAGGAAGCCGATGCACGCGCGATTGCGGTCGATCCGGTCGTCCGCCTCCACTACGTCGAGGTCGAGGAGCCCGAGCTGGCGTCGCCGACGAGCGACAGCGGGCGCCTGCTTGCAGCGCTCGAGCGAGAGTGGGGGCTGACGGGGCTCACGGTGGACCCGCATGTCTTGCGAGATCTCCAGCACGCTCTACGCAAGGGCGATCCCTGGCGGGTAACTGTCGCAGTGCACGACGGCACCTCCGTGACGGCGATCTGGCCGGAGTTCCACGACACGGCCTACGGGATCGCCTTCGACGTCGGCTCGACGACCGTTGCGGGCCACCTCTGCGACCTCCACACCGGCAACGTCCTGGCGTCGGCGGGCGAGATGAACCCGCAGATCCGGTTCGGGGAGGATCTGATGAGCCGGGTCTCGTACGTCATGCTCAACGCGGGCGCGGAGAAGGAGCTCACGCGCGCCGTGCGAGGGTGTCTCGCGAAGCTCACGGCGGAGCTCGCGACGGCGGCGGAGGTCGAGCGCACCGACGTCCTCGAGGTCGCGTTGGTGGGAAACCCCGTGATGCATCACCTGCTGCTCGGGATCGACCCGACGGAGCTCGGCGGCGCACCGTTCGCGCTCGCCGTCGACACCAGCCTGCGGCTGCGGGCGGCCGAGCTCGGTCTCCCGGTCAACCCGGGAGCGCGGGCGTACGTCCTCCCCTGCATCGCGGGGCACGTGGGTGCCGATACCGCGGGGGTGATCCTGTCGGAGGCGCCGTACGACGCGGACGAGGTCACTCTGATCGTCGACGTCGGCACGAATGCCGAGATCGTGCTCGGTAACCGCGAGCGGCTGCTGGCGGCGTCGAGCCCGACGGGGCCTGCCTTCGAGGGCGCGCAGATCTCGGGGGGCCAGCGCGCCGCCCCGGGCGCGATCGAGCGGGTCCGGATCGATTCCGGGACGCTGGAGCCGCGGGTGCGCGTGATCGGCTGCGATGCCTGGTCGGACGAGCCGGGTTTCGCCGAGGTCCGGGTCACGGGAATCTGCGGCTCGGGGATTGTCGAGGCAATCGCGGAGCTCCACCTCGCAGGGGTGATCGCGACGGACGGGACGATCGACGGCGCTCTCGCGTCTCGGTCGGCCCGGATCGTGCCGGACGGCAGGACACACGCGTACGTCCTCCACGACGGCGAGCCCGAGCTTCGAGTCACGCAGAACGACGTGCGGCAGATCCAGCTCGCGAAGGGCGCACTCCATGCCGGCTGCACGCTCCTGATGGAGCGCTACGGCATCGAGCGCGTTCCGCGGATCCGCCTCGCCGGAGCGTTCGGGGCCCACATCGACCCGGTGCACGCCCTCGTTCTGGGCCTCGTGCCCGACTGCGACCCGTCCCAGGTGACCTCGGCAGGCAACGCGGCCGGCACCGGTGCGCGCATCGCCTTGCTCGATCGCTCGGCGCGCGCCGAGATCGAGGACGTCGTCCGGCGGGTCGAGAAGGTCGAGACGGCGGTGGAGCCCCGTTTTCAGGAGCATTTCGTCAACGCGATGGCGATTCCCCATGAGACGGATCCGTACGAGCGCCTGGCCGGTGCGGGGGTCGTTCCGCTCCCGCGCGAAAGACCGGTGCCGGTAACGCCCGGGTCGTCGCCGTCGACGCGAACGTCCAGCGGCGGCCGAGGCTGCGTCGGCGGGCCCCGAATCCGCAACCGAGAGGAATGTCCAGTGACAGACGTCGGAAGTCGCCGGAGCGGAGGACGCGCCGGGCGCCAGGCGGCACGGCTCCATGCGCACGTCGAGCGCGTGCCGTTCCTGACCCGGACGCTCGAGCCGGTCGAGGTTCTGTCGGACGAGGGCCTGTCCCTCCTGGAGGGGAACGCCGACAGGATCCTCGAGGAGGTCGGGATCGAGTTCCACGACGCCCCCGACGCACTCGAGCTGTTTGCAGCAGCCGGGGCCAGCGTCGACGGCCAGCGCGTCCGGTTCCCGAAAGGCCTCTGCCGCTCGCTCGTCCAGGCAACGGCTCCGACGGAGTTCACCCAGGTTGCGCGGAACCGCGCCAACGACGTCGTCTTC
>CAWEMW010000011.1:0-39806 GCA_963810295.1 uncultured Actinomycetes bacterium | reverse complement strand
GCGACGGCGTACAACCGCGGCCAGGTTTTGTACCGCCTCGCCGAGACGATGGAGACGAGGACGGGCGCCCTCGCCGCCGCATGCAGCGGTCGTCGCGAGGTGGCGCGGGCAATCGACCGTGTGGTGTGGTACGCCGGCTGGGCCGACAAGCTCGCGCAGGTGCTCGGTTCCTCCAACCCCGTCGCGGGCCCGTACTTCAACTTCACGTTTCCCGAGCCGACGGGTGTCGTCGCGATCGTCGCACCTCGCGAGCCCGCGCTCGACGGCCTGGTGTCCCGCCTGCTCCCCGCGCTCGTGGGTGGGAACGCGGTGGTCGCGGTCGCGTCCGAGGCCCATCCGCTCGCCGCGATCGAGCTGGCCGAGGCCGTCGCCACGTCCGACGTGCCGGCCGGCGTCGTCAACGTGCTCACCGGTCTGCGGGACGAGCTCGCGCCTGTCCTCGCCGCGCACATGGACGTCAACGCGATCGACGTGACGGGAGCGGACGGCGACGCCGCGGCGCTCGAGGTGCTCGCCGCGGAGAACGTGAAGCGGGTCGTTCGCGCCCGCGAGGACCGCAGCCCCTGGGAGATCGCGGCGTTCATGGAGCTGAAGACGGTCTGGCACCCGATCGGCCGCTGACAGTGGCGTTCGCGCCGCGGTCTCCTTCCGGGGCACCCCAACCCACCACCCACTGCTAATTCTATAGTGCTCGTTGCCGAACTTGGCGACGAAAAGGTGCCAACTTCGTGACAGCTTTGTAACGTCGGCGCCGCCGGCACATGGGCCAACATCGGAAGCTGCACGACCCCGAAACGCGTCCGCAGCATGACCCACCTCCCGCCTCAAGTTGCGGCAAGCACCGCGTCGACGGCCGAGGACGCCGCCCGGAGCCGCGCGTCGAGAGCGCCTTCCGCGAGCAGCCACGGCCTCCCGCTCGACTGCGCTCGCTCGAGGTAGCGCTCGTGCATCCACCGACGTTGTGCCTCGAACTCGCGGATGCCGTCGTGCCGCCACGGCACGTCGAGGCCGCAGACGACGAACATGTCGTACGGGCGCTCGACGAGCTCCTCGAACCCGGTCGCCGGGGCGCCGAGGTAGACCTCGTGGAAGAGCGCGGTCGTGAACGCGTCGGTATCGGTGAAGAGCACGCGGTTGGCGGACGTGGCGAGGAAATCCTCGTACCAGCAGTGGATCCGCGCGATGTGCGTGAACTCCCAGCTCGTCCAGGAAGCGCCCTCGGGCCGACCGATCAGCGTGTACGGTCGGCCGTACTCGGGATTCCAGACGGTCTCGTAGCGCTCCGCCAGCCTCCGAGCGAGCGTCGTCTTACCCGTGGACTCAGCGCCGAGCAGGCAGACGCGCTTCACGTCGGACGCCACCGCGCGAGCCTACGCCACCGACGCGTGCAACCGAGCGAACGCAGGACCGCGCGCGGCCGCCGGGAATCGTTCCTCTACCATCCGCCCTCGTGACCGGACGACGGTTGAGCCAGGCGATCGCAGAAGGGGACGGAATCTCGGTCCTCGTGGAGGTTCGCGACGGAGTCGCGGCGCGCGCGGCCGAGGAGGGCGGCGCCGAAGGGCTCGTGGTCCGCGTTGCGGAGGCGGGGCTTCGTACGGAGACCGCGCTTCCGTTCCTCGCCTACGGGCCTGCGCCCGACGCTGCGGCGGCCGGTGAGGCGGACGCGGTCGTGCTCACCACGAGCGAGGGAGACGAGGCGCTCGCCGGCCAGGTCGAGCGCTGTCACGAGCTCGGGATCGAGTACGTGCTGAGGGTCAGCGACGACGAGGAGCTGGTGCGCGCGTTCGACCAGGTCGACCCCGAGATCGTGTTGCTGACCGCCGAACGCGCGGAAGCAGCACAGGCGCCGCTCGACCGCCTGCTGGAGCTCCTTCCGGACGTGCCTGCCGGCAAGCTTGCGATCGCCGAGCTCGCAGGCGCGTCGCGCGAGGACGTCGAGGAGCTCGAGCGGGCAGGTGTCGACGCCGTCCTCGTCACCGGCGACGTCGAGGCGCTCGTCGGCGACGCCGTCCCGGACGTCTGAGCACAACAGCTGACTCCGGCGTCGGGCGCGGCGGTGGGCGCGCGCCGTCGGTCGTCCAGCTGGCCATACTCGCCGCGATCCTCGCGCTCGCCGCGGGGCTGCGCATGGTCGGCGCGCGGTCGGGGCTGCCGCTGCCGCTTCTCAACCCGGACGAGGAGAACCTCGTCCCGCGCGCCTGGCAGCTCGTCCACGGTGGCGGCCTCGACCCTGGGTGGTACGACTATCCCAGCCTCCTCTTCCTCGTCCTGGGCCCGTCGCAGATCGTCTTCGACGAGCCCTCGTACGGTGCGGCCCGCGTCGTTGCCATCGTTGTCGGCCTCGCCGGTGTCGTCGCGACCTGGTGGCTCGGCCGGGTGGCGTACGGTCGGCTCGCGGGCATCGTTGGGGCCGTGGGTGTCGCCGTGGCGACGACCCATGTCGCGTACTCGCGGATGGCCGTCACGGACGTCCTCCTCACGCTCGGCGTGGCAGCAACGCTCGCGTTGCTCGTCTCCGGACGTCTCGAGTGGGCAGGTGTCGCAGCCGGGCTCGCCGCGTCGGCGAAGTACCCCGGCGCGTTGCTCGTCGTGCCGCTCGTCGTCGGCGCGTTCGGCGCGTGGCGGCGTCTCGCGACAGCGATCGCCCTTGCGGGTCTCGCGTTCCTCCTCACGAGCCCGTTCGTCGTCCTGCATGCGGGCGCTGCCTGGGGCGATCTCTCCCGCGTCCAGCGGCTCGCTCAGGCCGGATGGCTCGGGTTCGAGGACGACCCGTCGACGCCGGTCGCCTTCTCGGGCCGGCTGTGGGAGACCGTCGGCCCGCTGGCGCTCGTAGCACTCGCCGGTGTCGCCGTCGCTGCCTGGCGACATACGCGACGCGACCTGGTGTTGCTCTCGTTCCTCGTCGTGTACAGCGTCTCGCTACTGCCCATCGAGGCCCACTTCGACCGGTACCTCCTGCCGGTCGTGCCGGTGCTCGCGGTCCTGGCCGGGCGCGGACGGTGGCTCGCGGGCGCAGCGCTCGTCGCAGCGGTGGTGCCACTCTGGTGGTCGGTCAGCGACGCGCGAGCGCTCACGGCGCGGGATCCGCGCCTCGACGCGGCGGCCTGGGTCGAACGCGACGTGCCCGATGGAGACGGGATCGCGGTCGACCCGTCGACGCTTCCTCTCGACGACCGTGTCGTCCGGCTCGAGCTGCCCGGTCCCGAGCGCGCGTTCGACTCCCGGCGGGACGTCGGGGCCCTGCGGCGGGATGGATTCCAGTGGCTCGTGGTGGGAGATGCCGTCACCGATCGTGTCCTCGCGGCTGCCGGCGACTATCCGCGCGAGGCCAGGTTCTACCGCTCCCTTGCGCGGCGCCAACCGGCCTTCGAGGCAGCCGCGGAAGACGGCCGCTGGGCCAGGGTCTATCGCATCTACCCTTGAGGTGATGGAGGAGCCCCGGGGCCAGACGATCGACGGCCTCGCGCTGAGCACCGCCGTGTTTCTCTCGGGGGCCGTGCTGCTCGGAGTCGAGATCGCCGCGAGCCGCGTGCTCGCGCCGACCTTCGGCAGCTCGCTCTACGTCTGGGGCGCGCTGATCGGCGTCGTCCTCACCGGGCTCGCGATCGGCTACGCCGCCGGCGGAGCGCTCGCCGACCGTTGGCCGTCGCCGTATCTCCTGGTCAGCGCGATCGCTCTCGGCGCGCTGCTCGTGCTCGCGATCCCCGTCGTCGACGAATGGGTGCTCGAGCAGGTCGTCTCGTGGGATCCCGGCCCGCGGCTCGACCCGCTGGTCGCCGCGATAGCCCTCTTTGGCCCGATGAGCGTCGTGCTTGCTTCCGTCTCGCCGATCGCCGTGCGGCTCGCCGCGCGGTCGATCGACCGACTCGGTAGGACGGCGGGTCGGCTGTTCTCGATCTCGACCGCCGGCAGCATCGCCGGGACGTTTGCGACCGCATTCTGGCTCGTGCCGGAGTACGGCACTGACCAGGTGCTCGCTGTCGGCGCCGTCGTCCTTCTTGCCGCGGCCGCGGTCGTGGCTCTGGTCGAGGGCCTCTGGGTGCCGGCCGGAGCGCTGGCCGTCGGCGCCGGCGCGGCGGTTCTCGCAGTCGGCGCGCTCGCACCCGAGACGAGCGGCGGCCGCCTCACCGGGCTCGCTGCGCAGAACTGGTCCCCGCTCTACCGCGAGCGCGAGGTGCGGACCCCGCGCAAGCTCGATCCCGCGGAGGTCTCACTCGTCGCCGGTGGGTTCACCGTCCGGGAGGCGCGTGACACCCGCTACCACCGCCTCTTCGTCGTCGAGGACGAGACGTCGCGCTACCTGCGCTTCGACAGCTCCTTCCAGAGTGGCATGTACCTCGAGGATCCCTTCCGCACGCGGTTTCTCTACAGCGACTACCTCCACCTGGGGCTGGCGTACAAGCCCGACGCGAAGAAGATCCTCGTCGTCGGGCTCGGCGGCGCATCTGCGCCAAAGCGCATGTGGCGCGACTTCGACGACCTGCAGATCACGACCGTCGAGCTCGATCCCGAGGTGGTGACGACCGCGTACCGCTGGTTCGAGCTGCCGCGCGACCCGCGCCTCGCGATCGAGGTCGACGACGGCAGACGCTTCCTGCAGCGCAACGACGAGCGCTACGACGTGATCATGGTCGACGCGTTCTACTCCGACGGGGTGCCGTTCCACCTGACGACGCTCGAGTTCGTCGAGTTGATGCGCGAGCGACTCAATCCGGGCGGCGTCGTCGCAACGAACGTGATCGGGGCGATCACCGGCGGAAGCTCCCAGATCACGCGCGCCCTCGTGAAGACGTACGGCGCCGTATTCCCAACGGTCGAGCTGCATCCCGTCTTCGAGGGGGCGTTCGATCGCCGCTCCGACGACATCCGCAACATCATCCTCGTGGCCACCGAGCGCGCCTCCCCCACTCGAGAGCGGCTGGCCGAGACGTGGCGGGAGGTCCGAACGTCGCGAGCCCCGCGGGCTCCGGCGCTCGCGAAGGCGATCCGCGATCGCTGGGAGCGCGAGGTGCGGACGGGCGACGTGCCGCTCCTGACCGACGGCTACGCGCCGACGGACGCCCTGCTGCTCGGCTGAGCGCCGGCGATCGCGCGAAAGCCGAGCTACGGCGCCGTCAGCGTCCGCGCCACGTCGAGCAACCCGGCCGGCACGGGACGGATACCCGCGCACGCCTCGTCTAGCGTGACGTCCACGATCGCCGTGCCGCGGAGCGACACCATGCGCCCGAACATGTCGGCCGCGGCCAGGTCGGCCGCCGCGACGCCGAGGCGGGAGCCGAGGACGCGGTCCGAGGCAGTGGGCGTGCCGCCGCGCTGGAGATGGCCGAGGACGGTGACGCGCGACTCGAACCCGGTCAGCGCCTCGAGACGCGCGGCGACGAGCACCGAGACACCGCCGAGCCGCTCGAACCCGAACGTGTCGAGGGTCGCGTCGAGGGTTGCCCCGGGCGGCGGCTCGACACCTTCGGCGACGACGACCACGGAGTAGCGCCGCCCGCGCTCCGCTCGAGCGCGAACGACGTCGGCGACCGCGCCGAGGTCGTACGGCACCTCAGGGACGAGAATCGCGTCCGCTCCCGCCGCGATCCCGGCGTACGTCGCGATCCAGCCGCGTGTGCGTCCCATCACCTCGACGAGCATGATCCGGTCGTGCGACTCGGCCGTGGTCGTGATGCGGTCGATCGCCTCGGTTGCGATCTGCACTGCGGTGTCGAAGCCGAAGGTGACGTCGGTTGCGGCAATGTCGTTGTCGATCGTCTTGGGCACGCCGACGATCGGCACCCCCTCGGCAGCGAGGTCCCGGGCGGACCGGAGCGTTCCGTCTCCGCCGACGACGACGAGCCCGTCGATCCCCTCGCGGGTCAGCGTCGCGGCAATCGACGTTACGCCTTCTCCGTGGACGTACGGGTCACGCCGCGACGTCCCGAGGATCGTCCCGCCGCGCTGCAAGATCCCGCGCACGGCGTCCCGATCGAGGCGGCGGACGTTGCCCTCCATCAGCCCGTCCCAGCCGTCGAGGATCCCGAGCACCTCGAGCCCGTGGTCACCGACCGCTCTCGCGACGACGCCGCGGATGACAGCGTTCAGGCCCGGGCAGTCGCCGCCCGCGGTGAGGATCCCGAGCCGCTTCACATCAGTACAGGAACATCGGCTTGCCGACGACGTGGCGCACCTTCGGCCTGTAGCCCTCGATGTCGTAGAGCTCGTCGACGTCCACGCGCTTGACGCCCTCGCGGGTCGCCGAGATCGGAACAGCGGTGTACGTGCCGCTTCGGAGCGCGACCATCCGTCCCGACGCGCCCTCGAGCGCGAGGTCGGCGGCCATCACGGCGTAGTTCGTCGCGACCATCAGGTCGAGCGAGTCGGGCGCGCCGGAGCGCATCAGATAGCCGACCTCCTGGACGATCATCTCCTCGCCCGTCCGCTCCTTGAGGAGCGCCGCAGTCAGCTCGCCGATGCCCCCGAGCTTGCGGTGGCCGTACGCGTCCTCCTCGCCGGAGAGCACCATCTCGCCTCCGGCCAGCGTCGCCCCCTCCGACAGGGTGACCATTGCGTAGTTGGACGGATTCGCGCGCTTGTCGGAGACGAGGAGATCCCCGAGCCGGTCCACATCGAACGGGACCTCGGAGATGACCGCCCGATCCACCCCCGCGAGATAGGCGGTCACGAGGGACGTCTCACCGCTGTAGCGGCCGAAGAGCTCGACGACGGCGATCCGCTCGTGCGACCCCGTCGACGTGCGGAGGTTGTGGATGAACTGCACCCCGCGTGTGACGGCGGTCGAGAAGCCGATGCAGTAGTCCGTCCCGTGGACGTCGTTGTCCATCGTCTTCGGGATCGCGATCACCGGCACACCCTCCTCGTGCATGCGCAGCGCGTACGAGAGGGTGTCGTCGCCGCCGATCGGGATCAGGACGTCGATGCCCAGCGACTCGACGACACGTAGCGCGTGATCGGTGAAGTCGAACGGTCCGTCGCCCTCCGCGCGTCCTGCGAGATGCGCGGGAACGTCGCCGGGCCGCACGCGGCTCGGGTTCGTGCGAGACGTGTGCAGGAACGTCCCGCCCGTGCGGTCGATCGTGCGGACGACGGACGGAGTCAGCTCCTGGAACCACTCCGAGGCCGACGCGGGGTCGTCGGGGTCGTGCTGGAGCAGCGCCGCCCAGCCGCGGCGAAGCCCCACGACCTCGTGCCCATCGTGCGCGACCCGGTTGACAACGGCCTTGATGCACGGGTTGAGCCCGGGCACGTCGCCCCCGCCGGTGAGGATCCCGATGCGCATCGAGACGTTCTTATCAGGCGCAGTCGACAGGAGTCGCCCGACCCGCATGCCGGTTCACGCCGGGCGCCGAACGTACACTGACGATGTCGGCCGGTCGCCGAACCGGCCCGCGGGGGTGGTGGAACGGTAGACACGGTGGTCTCAAAAGCCACTGCCCGAGAGGGCGTGAGGGTTCGAGTCCCTCCCCCCGCATGATCGATTGCGTGATCTCGGCAGGGTCGGCTCCGAGAACCACTCCGCGACCGCTCGGAGCCCGGCGCGCCGCAGATCGACAGCGCGCGTGGACGCCGCCCCATTGTTGCGTCCGTGTGAAGGGGAGCATGCGTGCTAACCGCCCGCGCCGTCGCCGCGTCCGAACTCGTAGCGACGTGTGCGCGCACGTATCCCACGGTCAACCGTCATGTCCTAGACTTCGCGCCCACGCAACGGGACAGCCCGGCAGTAACGCTGGGCGCCGGTCGGTCCATCAAGGAGGAGGATGAGCTTGAAGCTCAAGCGGAATGGGGTTTTCCTCGCCGGTCTGCTCGTCGTCGCCCTCGCGCTGGTTGCGGCGGGCTGCGGTGGGGACGACGGCGGCGAGGCGCCCGAGGCATTGCCTTCGTCGTCGTGTACGGCGATCGAGTACGAGGGCGACGGGGATCCGGACTACATCATCGCCTCGGATCTGCCGCTGCAGGGCGCTTCGCGCACGCAGACGCTGCAGATCAACGACGCGATTCGCAAGCAGCTCGCGGACCGCGAGTACAAGGCCGGCGACTACAACATCGGCTTCCAGGCGTGCGATGACGCGACGGCGCAGGCCGGCAAGTGGGACTCCGGCAAGTGCTCGCAGAACGCGAACTCCTACGCGGCGAACGACAAGGTGATCGGGGTCATCGGCACCTTCAACTCGGGATGCGCCGCGATCATCATCCCGGTGCTGAACCAGGCGCCGGAGGGCGGGATCCCGATGATCTCCCCGGCCAACACGTACCCCTGCCTGACGGTCAACCTGCCGGGCGGCTGTGACGCGACCGAGCCGGACAAGTACTACCCGGCCGGCACGCGGAACTACGCACGCGTCGCTCCGGCGGACGACTACCAGGGCGCGGCGGTGGCCGAGTTCATGAAGGGCAAGGGCGTCACGAAGCTCTACGTCCTGAACGACAAGGAGGCGTACGGCCTCGGCGTCGCGACCACCACGCGGAAGGCCGCCGAGCACCTCGGCATCGAGGTCGTCGGCTTCGAGGCGTGGGACCCGAAGGCGGCGAGCTACGAGTCGCTGTTCAAGAAGATCCAGGCGAGCGGGGCGGACGCGGTCTTCCTCGGCGGCCTGATCGACGAGAACGGCGCCCAGGTGATCAAGGACAAGGTCGCGGTGCTCGGGCCGAACGACGGCGACGTCGGGCTGTACGCACCGGACGGGTTCACGACGCAGCAGACGATCACCGACGCCGGTCCGGCCTCGGCGGGCATGTTCATGTCCGTCGCCGGTGTGCCGATCGACGAGTTCTCCGGCGTGGCCGAGGAGTTCGCGACGTCGTTCGAGGCGGACTACCTGAACGGCGCTCGGATCGACCCGTACGCGATCTACGGCGCACAGGCGGCGCAGATCATGCTCGACTCGATCGAGGAGTCGGACGGAACGCGTTCCGACGTGATCGCGAAGATGTTCGCGACCGAGGTCACGGACGGCCTGCTGGGCTCGTTCAAGTTCAACGAGAACGGCGATCCGGAGGACGCGTCCGGTGCGGTCGTCGGCTTCACGATCTACGTCGCGACCGACAAGCTCGAGACCGTCGAGGCGATCTCGCCGGCTCGTGAGGTCGTCGCGGCTGCAGGCGCGGCCTAGCAGCGACCGGCACGACGGCGATCGAAGGCGGCGGGAGGGCATTGCCCTCCCGCCGCCTTTCGGTTTAGAGTCGCGCGGCATGGCGTCTGCGCTCGCCCGCCTTCGAGCTTCGTCGTGGGTCGACAGGATCGGGCTCGCGCTCGTCGGGCTCGTCGTCCTCTGGCTCCTGGTCAACTTCGTCAAGGGGCCGGTCGAGTTCATCAACGTCGGGATCATCGGCCTGACGAACGGCGCGATCTACGGCGTCGTCGCGCTCGGCTACACGCTCGTCTACGGGATCCTGCAGCTGATCAACTTCGCCCACGGCGACGTCTTCGCGCTGTCCGGGCCTCTTCGCCAGCACCGTCATCGTCTCGGTGCTCGGCCTCGACACCGACTCGAGCGTGCCGGTGATCATCGGCGGGCTGCTCCTGACGTTCGTCGTCGTGATGGTCGCCTTCGCGATCTTCAACGCGACGATCGAGCGCGTCGCGTACAAGCCGCTCCGCCACGCCCCTCGCCTCGCGCCGCTGATCACGGCGATCGGCATGTCGTTCATCGTCCAGAACATCGCGCTCGCGTTCTACGGCGTCGACTACCGCTCGGTGCCGAACTTCATCCCGACCACGGACGTCGTCGACATCGGCGGCATCACGATACACCTGGAAGAAGCTGACGGCGATCATGATCGTCGTGCCGCTGCTCCTGCTCCTCACCTGGTTCGTGCGGTCGACGAAGCAGGGCAAGGCCATGCGCGCCGTCGCCCAGGACCGCGAGGCGTCCGCGATGATGGGTATCGACGTCAACCGGACGATCTCCGTCACGTTCCTGATCGCCGGCGCGCTCGCCGGCGCGGCCGGGATCGTCTACCTGCTCCAGTTCAACATGCGCTACGACACCGGCTTCGAGCTCGGCCTGATCGCGTTCACCGCAGCCGTGCTCGGCGGCATCGGCAACCTCACCGGGGCGGTGCTCGGCGCCCTCATCATCGGGTTCGTCCAGGCGTTCAACGAGGGGCTCACGTGGTTCGCGCCCGGGAGCGACTGGACCCGCACGGGCGTGTTCGGGATCCTGATCCTGATCCTCGTGTTCCGGCCCGAGGGCCTGCTCGGGGAGCGGACACCGGAAGGCGCATGAGCCGGCTCTCCGATCGTGTGGGAGAGGTGCGGTCCGGAGGGCCGGGCCGCACCTGGGCGATCATCGTCCTGCTCGTCGTCCTGGCGCTGATCTACCCGAGCATCGTCGAGTCGCTCCAGGACCTGCCCGTGATCGGGGACTTCATCCCGCGCACGGACTCGATGGTCGTGATGATCGTCTTCACGATGATGGCGGTCGGCCTGAACGTCGTCGTCGGCTACGCCGGCCTGCTCGACCTCGGGTACGTCGCGTTCTACGCCGCCGGCGCGTATACCGCCGGCTGGCTCGCCTCGGGCCATTTCGACCAGGTGACGTTCCACCTCTTCTCGACCGCTCCGGACGAAGCAGTCGGGATCCACATCTCGATGTGGCTCGTCCTGATCATCGCCGGTGTCTTCACGACCGTCGTCGGCATCCTGATCGGACTCCCGACCCTGCGTCTGCGCGGCGACTACCTCGCGATCGTGACGCTCGGGTTCGGCGAGATCGTCCCGCAGTTCGTGCGGAACGGAGACTCGATCGGCGGCTTCGACCTGACGAACGGCACCTTCGGGATCAGCCCGATCGACTCGCTCGGGTTCGGCGCCTTCGTGTTCCGCACGGAGTCGAACCGGGCGGAGCTCTTCTACTGGACCGCGGTCGGCCTGCTCCTGTTCACGGTGTTCTGCTGCTGGCGGCTCCAGAGCTCGCGGCTGGGTCGCGCCTGGATCGCGATCCGCGAGGACGAGACTGCGGCCGCCGCGATGGGTGTCCCGCTGATGCGCACGAAGACGTGGTCGTACGCGATCGGCGCGTTCTTCGGCGGCGTCGCCGGCGCCTTCTACGCGAGCTTCAAGTCCGGCGCGTTCCCGGCGGACTTCTACTTCAACATCTCGGTGTTCCTGCTCTGCATGGTGATCCTCGGCGGCATGGGGAGCCTTGCCGGTGTGATCCTCGGCGGGATGATCCTCGGCTACCTGAACATCGAGGGGCTCGCGACGATCGGCTCGAAGATGCAGGAAGGCGGCCTCGACTTCGATCCGACCAAGTACCAGTTCGGGATCTACGGCGTGATCATCGTGCTGATGATGCTGTTCCGGCCCACGGGGCTGATCCCCGAGCGGCGACACAAGATCGAGATGGCGGAGGGCGTCCACGACACGCCGATGTACGACGTGACCCACGAGGGCGCGCTGACCGACCGCGACCCGAGCGACGACTGATGGCGGCCGTCGACGACCTGCTCGTCGCGACGAAGGTCCGGAAGGAGTTCGGGGGGCTCATCGCCTCGAACGACATCGACTTCACGATCCCACGCGGCGGGATCGTCGCGTTGATCGGCCCCAACGGCGCCGGCAAGACGACCTTCTTCAACCAGATCACCGGCGTCTACCACCCGACCTCGGGCTCGATCGTCTTCGACGGGACCGAGGTGTCGGGCCTGCCGCCGCACCGCGTGGTCGAGCTCGGCGTGGGACGGACCTTCCAGAACATCCGCCTCTTCCAGCAGATGACCGCCGTGGAGAACGTCCTCGTCGGGATGCACTCCCGCCTGAAGGGAGGCATCTTCGGCTCGATCATCCGCACGCCGCGCGTCCGGCGCGAGGAAGCGGAGGCGCAGGACGGCGCCCGCGAGCTACTCCGCTACTGCGGCCTTCCGCGACGGCACCACGAGCGGGCGGGCGCGCTTCCCTACGGCGACCAGCGCCGCCTCGAGGTCGCGCGCGCTCTCGCGACCGACCCGAAGCTCCTTCTCCTGGACGAGCCGACTGCGGGGATGAACCCGCAGGAGAGCGCCGACTTCACCGCCTTCGTCCGCAAGGTGCGCGACGAGAAGGCGCTCACCGTGCTCCTGATCGAGCACGACATGAAGGTCGTGATGGGCGTCTCCGAGCGGATCACGGTGCTCGAGTACGGGGAGAAGATCGCTGAGGGCACACCTGCCGACGTGCAGGCCGATCCGCGGGTCATCGAGGCGTACCTCGGCAAGGGGGCGGTCGCATGAGCCCAGCGCGACGTCGGGCAACATCCTCGAGCTCGCCGACATCCACGTCTACTACGGCGCCATCCACGCGCTCAAGGGCGTGTCGCTGACCGTCCGCGAGGGCGAGATCGTGACGCTGATCGGCGCGAACGGGGCGGGCAAGTCGACCACGCTCCGCGCGATCAACGGGCTCAACCGCGCCCGGCAGGGCGCGATCCGCTTCCAGGGCAGCGACATCACGACGGCGACGCCGCACACGATTGTCAAGAGCGGGATCGCCCAGAGCCCCGAGGGCCGCCGCCTCTTCCCGCGGATGACCGTGATCGAGAACCTCGAGATGGGAGCGTTCCAGCGCACGGACAAGGAGAACTTCCAGCAGGACATGGACCGCGTCTTCGAGCTCTTCCCGCGGCTCTACGAGCGGCGGACGCAGAAGGCGGGGACGATGTCGGGCGGCGAGCAGCAGATGTGCGCGATCGGCCGCGCGCTCATGGCGCGCCCGAAGCTGCTCCTCCTCGACGAGCCGTCGATGGGCCTCGCGCCGATCTTCGTGGAGAAGATCTTCGAGATCGTCCGTGAGATCAACGCGCAGGGCACGCCGGTGCTGCTCGTGGAGCAGAACGCGTTGATGGCGCTCGACGCCGCGAGCCGTGGGTACGTCATGGAGACCGGACGGATCACCCTGGAGGGGCCGGCCGCGGAGCTCAAGACCAACGAGGCCGTGCAGAAGGCGTACCTGGGGCTGGAGTGATTGTGATTCCCGGCGATTCCCGCCTGAGAGCGGGAATCACTAGATGAGCTGGCCCCGGCTACGCAGAATCACGATCAATTTCGCGAACAACAAGGCTCTGGCGGGTGACCGGCAACTGTCTCATCTAGTGGATTCCGTCTCAGCGGAATCCACAACGAGCGCCGGATAGGGCGGCCCCACCACCACGCCGGTGAGACCGGCGCCGCCCGAGAGCCCCATCGCCATCTCGAGCGCCGTCGCCGCGTTGTGCGACGGGACGAGCCCGAGCGTGCGGGCAGCGCCCGCGTCTCGACAACCCGCGACGATCACGCGTCCCGCAAGCCCCAGCATCTCCGCGCACGTCGCCCAGTCGGCGAAGGGCAGGCGCGGATGCGGGGCAGCGCCTTTCCGATACGCGGCGAGCGCCCTACGGTCCCGCGCCGCGACCGCCTCCGCGCCTCGCAGGCGGCGGCCGCTCTCGTCGCGCAGCGCGGCGAAGAGCGCTCGGTACGGCGCCTGCGGACCGTGGCCCATCACGCGCGAGAACGGGTGAAGAAGGACGACGGCGCCTCCGACCGCAAGCGGCGGCCGGTCGCGCCAGAGGCGGAGCACGTGTCCGAGGCCCAGGGCGGCCGCGGTGATCGGGTTGAGCGGCTCCCGTGGCAGGTGCAGTCCTTCCCAGTGAAGAGGCACGACGATCGTGTCGAGCTGACGCGGGACGGTGACGCTGCGCACGGACGCTCCACGGACGAGGGCCTCGGCGTGAGCAACGGTCGGAGGTCCGGCCAGTGCGGCGACGGCGTTCACCTCGCGGGAGATGCCCGCGAGTACACGCCGGCGAACGGCAGCGGGCGAGAGATTCAACAGCCGGCGGAACGGGGAGCGCGCCAGGGCCCGCCGCCCCTCCGCGCTCCAGGGGTAGTCCCGGTGCAGCCCTGTCGCGCGCGGACGGTCGAGGACGAGCGAGAGCCCGATCACGGGAGCGGAGCGCTCGAGCTCCGATTCGAGCGCGCCCGCGAGGCGCCATCCCGTCGCGGATCCCGGCTCGAGCAGCGAGACGGCCCTCGAGGAGCGGATCGTCCCCGCCGCGCATGCGTCGAGCAGCGCGGTCGCGCCGCCATGGAGCACCGTCTCGCCCGCGCCGAGGGTGACCACGAGGTCGGTGTCGACGATCGCCGGATGGATGCGGTGGATGCGGCCGTCGACCTCCAGCGCGCGGAGGTCCTCCGCCTCGCAGTCGTGCACGACGATCTTCCCACGGAAGCTGCGTGCCCGATCCGGGCGGAGGAGCTGCTCGAGCTCGTGACGACCCGCACGGCGGCCGAGCCCTCCGGCCACGAGGACGGTCACGCGTTCGCGCGGGACGCCGTGTCGCTCGAGCTCGTCGAGCACCGCGGCCAGCGCATCGCGCCGCGGGTCGTCCTCGGTCGAGGGCAGTGGCAGCGACGGCGGCTGGAGGACGATCGTCGCCCGGCCCCCGCGGGGCGCAAGTGCCTCGAGCGACTCGCCGGCGAGCGGGTAGCGGAGCGCCTCGGCGACTGCCGCTCCCACGTCCGCGAGATGGTCGAGTGGGGGTGGCGCGGCGAGCAAGAGCGTGTCGTCGGGGAGGGACACGAGCGGGACCCGCGAGCCGGAGTGCAAGGGGATGCGAGGCACGCCGCCATCTTCGCCCACACCTGCGCGGGCGCGCGGTTGCTGTCAGGCGATCGCGCGAAACAGGCGGTTGAGATGCTCGTCGGCGAAGAGGACGACGGTCGTGCGGCCGGTCATCGAGGAGAGGGTAGTCGCCTCTGAGCGGAGGTCGGGGTCGGTTACGCTCGATCCGTGCCGAAGACGCTGACCGGTGAGGAGCTCCAGCTCGACGACGGGCCGATCAAGGGGGCGGAGCTCTTCCTCGTCGACGGCAACAACCTCGCGTATCGGGCCTTCTTCGCGCTCCCCGAGGAGCTGCAGACGACCGACGGGCAGCCCACGAACGCCCTGCTCGGCTTTACCAACATGCTCTTCAAGCTTCTCTCGGACTACAGCCCACGCGGGGTCGCAGTCGCGTGGGACACGCGGCCGACCCACCGCACCGAGATCGCGGAGACGTACAAGGAGGGACGCCGCCCGATGCCCGACCTGCTGCGCGAGCAGTTCCCGCATTTCCGGCCGATCGTGGAGGCGTTCGGGTACTCGAACCTCGAGTTCGAGGGGTGGGAGGCCGACGACGTGATCGCCACGCTGGCCACGCGGGCGGACGAGGCGTCGATTCGCACGTGCGTCGTGTCTACCGACCGCGATGCCTTCCAGCTCTGCAGCGAGAACGTCTCGCTGATGATGACGCCCCGCGGCGTCGCGGACGTCCACGTCTATACCCCCGACCGCGTCGAGCTCCGTTACGGCGTGCGGCCCGACCAGGTTCCCGACTTCATCGGGCTCAAGGGCGACACCTCGGACAACATCCCGGGGATCCCCGGGATCGGCGACAAGACCGCCGGCCAGCTCGTCGCCCAGTACGGCTCGCTCGAGGAGGTAATCGCGCACGCGGGCGAGCTCTCGCCGGCCCGCTCGAGGTCGATCACCGAGCATGCCGACCAGGCGCGCGCCTCGAAGGTGCTGGCGACGATGCGCCGTGACCTGCGGCTCGACGTCGACCCGACCGAGCTCGTCGCCGCGCCGCCCGACCGTTCGACGCTCAAGGAGATCTTCCGGCGCTTCGAGTTCCGCGGCTTGCTGAGTCGCGTCGACACCTTGGACGAGGCGCTGCCTGCGGCCGATGTGGAGGTCGAGCGCGAGACCGTCGCCTGGCGGGAGGGGGCGCCCGAGGAGCTCGTGCTGGGCCAATACCGGGACGAGGTCGGTGTCTCGCTGACCGACGGCAGGCTCGCCGTCGCAAGTCAGGACGGCGTGGTCGTCGTCGAAGCAAGCGTCCGCGACGTAGCGCGGCTCCTGCAGAGCACGGCCGTGGCCGCGCATGACGCGAAGGCGCTTCGGCTCGGCCGACCACCGGCCAACGACACGCTCATCGGCGCCTATCTCGTCGACCCGGGGCGCTCGGGCTACGAGCTCGACGACCTCGCGCGCGAGCACGGGCTCGAGCTCGTGCCCGATCCGGCCACCGAGGAGGAGACCGCGGGGCTGGTCGGGCGTGCGGAGGCGGCGCGTCGCCTCGCACCGCAGCTCCGCGGCCGTCTGCGCGAGTGGGGGATGGAGCGGCTCTACGACGAGATCGAGCTGCCGCTGACGGTGGTGCTCGCGGACATGGAGGACGCGGGCATCCGCATCGACACATACAGGATGGGGGAGATCACCGCTCGGCTCGCGGAGCGCGTCGAGGAACTCGAGGCGTCGGCGCTCGAGCTCGCCGGGGAGGAGTTCCAGCTCGGCTCGACACAGCAGCTCGCCCGGATCCTGTTCGAGAAGCTCGGGCTGACCGCCGGCCGAAAGGGGAAGACCGGCTACTCGACCGACACCCGCGTGCTGCGCGCGATCCGCGACGACCATCCGATCGTCCCGGTGGTGGAGGAGTGGCGCGAGCTGACGAAGCTCCTCAACACGTACCTCCTGCCGCTTCCCGAGCTGATCGACGGTGACGGGCGGCTCCACACGACCATCAACCAGGCGGTCGCGGCGACGGGACGCCTCTCCACGACGAATCCGAACCTCCAGTCGATCCCGATCCGCACCGAGCTCGGCCGCCGGATCCGCTCCGCGTTCGTGGCGGCCGACGGGACCCGCCTTCTCTCCGCCGACTACAGCCAGGTCGAGCTCCGCATTCTCGCCCATGTCTCGGGCGAGCCCGTGCTGCGCGAGGCATTCGCACGGAGCGAGGACATCCACGCGGCGACGGCGTCACAGGTGTTCGCGGTCCCGCAGGCGGAGCTCTCACGCGGCCAGCGGGACACCGCGAAGATGGTCAACTTCGGGATCATCTACGGCATCTCGTCGTTCGGGCTCTCCGAGAACCTCGGGATCTCGCGCGAGGAGGCGCAGGAGCTGATCGACACGTACCTTGCGCGCCTCCCGCGTGTCCAGGAGCTGATCAAGCGGACAATCGCCCAGGCCGCGGCGGACGGTTACGTGACGACGCTGCTCGGCAGGCGGCGCCCCATCCCCGAGCTGCGCGCGTCGAACCGCCAGACCCGCTCGCTCGGAGAGCGCCTCGCGGTCAACAGTGTCATGCAGGGAACGGCCGCGGACATCATCAAGGTGGCGATGGTACGGATCCACGAGCGACTTCGAGCCGAGGGCCGGGCGGCCCGGCTTGTGCTGCAGGTGCACGACGAGCTGCTGCTCGAGGTGCCCGAGGTCGAGACGAGCGCCGTCCGCGACCTCGTCCGCGAGGAGATGGTCGGCGCCTACCCGCTCGACCCACCGCTTGCGGTCGATGTCGGCGTGGGTGACACCTGGGCGGACGCCAAGGACTAGAGCGTCTTCTGCCGTTACGGAAGTCGCGCGTCGATCGTTCGCTGCGGGACGAGCCCGATGCGCCCGGCGGATCGAACGCGCGGGACGTTGTACGCGACGTAGAGGCCGGCGCTCGTCAGCGCGGCGTCGATCGGCCCCGCGTGGTCGGGCAGACCAACTGGGAGCTGACGGCCCGACCGTAGATCGAGGACCATCAGCTCGATCCCGCGCGAGTAGACGGCGAGCTCGGCCCTGGCGTCGTGAAGACGGGCCTGGGGCGCCGGCGCGATCGGGAAGAAGCGCTCGAACAGGCCGGTCGCGAGGCTGTACGTCTCCAGGCCCGAGGGGCGCAGAGCGACGAGCCGGCGGCCCGCGACGGCGACGTCCAAGAGCCGACCGGCGCGAACTCGCACCAGTCCCTGATCCTGCCCGCCCACGTCGAGAATCGCGAGCGTGCGACCGCTCCGCAGAACGGCGATCCGACCGGATCCGGCCGCCATGGCGGGAAACGCGTCCTTGCCGGTCCGCAACCGGATCCGGCGCTCGTCGTCCAGCCGCCAGAGTGTCGCACCGGTCGCGCGCCGACCGCTCTGGTACCACGTGTTGTGCACGACGACCGAGGCATCGCCCGTCAGGTTCCCTCCGTACAGCGGAGCTGACCGGTCCCGGCTCACCGACCACAGCTGAGCGGGCCGGCTCTCGACGGTCTTCGTCCACAGCGCGTCCTCGTCGACGTGGTTCCCCTCCACGTAGTTCGTCGTCCAGTACGCACGCGACCCGGCGAGCGCCAATCCCTCGACGCACTCCTCCGAACCTCCCGAGATTGCCACGTATCCCAGCCGCCGGAGCGCGGCGTCGAGCGTCGTGAGCACGCACGCGCCGTCGTCGTAGGCCTCGCTCCTGACGAACGCGACGTGACTGTCGCTCGCCCAGGGTCTCGACGAGGCCGTCCGCGACGATCGTTCCTGCCCGTCAGCTCTGTCGGCTTCGTCATACCCGTGTTGTGCTCGTGGAACGCGGCCGGGTGCCCACGCACGGCGCTCGTGAGCGCGTCGACCTCCTTTCCGTCCGCCGTCCCGTCTCGCTACGCGCCAGACAGTCGAGGGACGGAGCCGCCGCCGATCGTGAAGATGCCGCTCCACGTTCGTAGTCCGTTGAACACGAGGCGGCTGCCGCGGCCGTCGGAGAAGTCGTGACCTTGCCCACGATCTCCGCTCTCCCCCGCCGTCTGCTCCGATGAGGTGCAGGCGTCGGCTGAGACGAATGCCACCGCGCCGTCCGGCGACCGGCGAGGTGACCGGGAGATCCCCCGGGTGACGCTCGCGTCTCGACGATTACGATCCCGTTGTCGCCCCGTACACCCGCGCCGTCCGGCCGCGAGCGCACGTCGATTCGGCCGTCGGCCGACGCCAGCATCAGCCGCCGTACTGCTCGGCGAAGGCGATGCTCGACGCGTCCGGCGACCAGACGACGCTCGGATCGGACATCGCCGAATCGAGCAGCGATCGGCGTCCGGTCCCGTCGCCGTTCACGACGACAAGCGTCGACGAGTCGCCCAGCGATCCCGCGAAGACGAGCTTTCCGGCCGGGGACTGACGTGCACCGCCCAGCTCGAGCGATCGGGTCTCGTCGGCCGCCGCGCCGGTCGCCAGCAGTGCCGCGGAGCAAGCGACGACGCCGAATGAGGAAACGCAACGCATCGACGCCGAGTCTCGAGGTCGCCGCTAACGACGGGCTAATTGCAGGCTGCCGCCGCCGCTCAACGGCATCGAGTGGGCCGGCTGGCACGCCTCGACGGTCTCGCCGTCCAGGGAGCAGCCCAGACGGCGGCCGCGAGGTTTCGCGCATCCTTCCAATCGGTTGTCCGGCTGTCTAGACTCCCGCAGCGTCGAGCCTCGACGTGTTGTCGCATCAGGGGAAGTGGGTAGGGACGGCCTGCATGACATCGCGGTACATCGCGTCAGCCGGCGCCGTCGCTCAACGTCGGCTCGCCAATCCACTCCATACGAAGGGACACAGCACACGATGAGACGCGTCCTGATCGTCGCGACGCTGGTTGTCGCGGTCACCGCAGGTCTCGTGGCCGGTGCCGCCAACTCGGCGGGCGGGTCGACGACGAAAGTGGCGAGAACGAATGCCGTCACCGACAAGGCGGTGCTCTTCGCAGCCGACGGGCTCCGTCAGGATCTCGTCGAGAAGTACGCCCAGCGGGGCGACATGCCGACGATGCGGCAGTTCCTCAGGAGAGGGACGTCCGCTTCCGGCAACGGGCTCCTGACCCAGGCGCCGCCGAACACCGGCGCCGGGTGGTACAGCCTCGCAACCGGAGCGTGGCCCGGCGTGCACGCCTCGACGAACAACACCTTCCACGTCAACGGCCAACCGTTCGCCAACCGTACGGCGGCGTTCGACCCTGGCGTGCTCCGCGCCGAGTCCATCGCCCAGTCGGCGCAGCGCGGCGGCCTCAAGGTCGCCCAGGTCGAGTGGGCCGGCGGCCGCAACGCGACCATCCAGGGGCCGACGATCGACTTCCGGTCGTTCTTCTCGGGCCGCGGGGTCGCGACGAACTTCATCGGCAAGGCAGGAGACCCGCTCTTCGACGACGTCCCCTTCATCCAGTCGTTCGGGCTCCAGTTCGACCACCCGAGCGGCCACGCGGGCCAGGCGCCGTTCCCCGGCGCCGCGCCGACACCGGCGACCGGCTGGACCGGGTCGTTGCCGAGGACGTACAGCCCGGCGAGGGAGATGCGCCTGCGCGTGCTGGACTTCGGCGTCGACAAGTACGGGTTGAACGCGTGGATCTTCGACTCGACGAACGACCGGCGGACGAACTACAACCGCGTGCTCTTCTCGAGGACGAAGAGCGCCGCCGATTCGGTCGGGATCCTCCGCGAGGGTCAGTGGGCCGACGTCAAGGTCAAGATCGACGGCGGCCCGTCCGCGGGTCTCACCGCCGGGATGCTCGTCCGCGTCGAGGAGCTGACACGCGACCTTTCCCGCGTCCGTCTATTCCACACGTCCGTCAGCCGCGCGATCGCGAGCTGGCCGAACTGGCCGGGCGCGTCCGGGTTCACCGGCGACTTCGCCGAGTTCCTGGCCCAGAAGTTCCGAACCTCGACCGCTGCCGACTTCGCGGTCCTCGAGGCGGGGATCGTCTCCGAGGAGACCTACGTCGACCAGGGCCTGTACTGGTCGCGGGCGCACCTGCCGATGCTCGAGTACGTCGTCGAGACGTACGACCCTGACCTGCTCCTGGTCGGCATGCCGACGACCGACGAGTTCCAGCATCAGTTCCTCGGGCTCGTGTCTCCGAGAGTGCCAGGCGGCGGGCCGAATCCTGCCTACGACGACGTCGATCTCGACGGCGTTCGGGATCGCCGTGTCTCCGAGCGGGAGCGCTTCATCCGAAGCGCGTACCGGGAGGCCGACGAGACGCTGACCCTCGCCCGCGAGCTCATGGCGGGCGGCGGCCGGAGCGACGACGACGACGAGGACGACGACGAGGAACGAAACCGCAACGGGAATGACGACGACGATGACGACGACAACGGGCGTGGGCGCTCGAACGTGACGACGTTCGTCGGCTCCGACCACGGTTTCGCGCCGCAGTTCCTCGCGATCGACGCCAGCCAGCCGCTCGTCGAGCTCGGGCTCCTCTCACGACCGCAGACGTCCAACTGTCGCCCCGCGACCGGAGAGACGATCGGTAAGGCGAAGGCCTGCTGGGCCGGCGGCGCCGTCCAGATCTACCTGAACGTCGTCGGTCGCGATCCGGCCGGCGGAGGCTTCCAGCAGGTGGCTGCGGCAGACGTCGCGGCGACCGTCGCGGCGATCAGGGCGAAGTACCTGGGGCTCGTCGACCCGAACGACTGGACGCGCGACGGCCAGCCCGAGGGCTGGAAGATGATCGACCGTGTCTTCAGCAAGGAGGAGGCGCGTCGTATCCCGAACGGCCCGGGCTCGACGACCGACATGGCCCACCCGACCCGGACTGGCGACCTCGTCGTGTTCTCCTTCCCGCCGTACCAGTTCGACGCGGAGACGCCGGGCACGCTCGTCGCCCCGTCCCATTTCTTCGGACAGCACGGCTACGTCCCTGACGTCCAGGACCTGTCGGCCAACATCAACATGCGGGCGACCTTCCTGGCCGGCGGCGAGGGCATCGCGCGAGGTGAGGTGACGGCGCGGTCGATCGACCTGGCGCCCACCCTCGCTTTCCTGCTGGGCGTCCCGGAGCCGCAGCACAGTCAGGGTCGGGTCCTGCTCGACGTCGTCGACGGCGGAAGGTCGTACACGGCGCTGTCGCTGATCGGGCTGAACGACTTCCACGGACAGCTCGATCCGACAACGCTCGCCTTCGACGGGATCAACCAGAGCGTCGGCGGGGCGGCGTTCCTCGCGACGCTGTTCGACGAGGAGGCCGCATCGCTGCCGGGCCCGGCGCTCCTGCTCGCGGGAGGCGACAACGTCGGCGCCTCCCCGCCCAACTCGGGCTTGCTCGAGGACCGGCCGGCGATCGACGTGGAAAACGCGTGGGGCCTCGATGCGACGTCGTACGGCAACCACGAGTTCGACTACGGCGTGGAGCGGCTCCTCGAACACCAGGAGCGGGCGAGCTTCCCGTTCCTGGCGACGAACATCGTCACGACGGCGACGGGACAGGCGCCCCCCTGGGTGACCCCGTCGAAGGTGTTCACGATCGACGGAGTCAGAGTCGGCGTGATCGGGGCCGGGCTGAAGAACACGCCGGAGCTGGTCTCGGCGGGTGCGACGGCCGGCCTCACGTTCCTCGACGAGGCCCCACGGATCAAGGCCGAATCCGAGCGCCTGCGACAGCAAGGCGTCCGCGTGCAGGTCGTCGTCATCCACCAGGGCACGAACAACGGGCAGAACCCGTTCGGCAACACCGCCGGAACACCGTGGGACGGGCCGATCCTCGAGATCGCGGACGCTCTCCAGGACACGACGGTCGACGCGATGATCGTCGGGCACACGCACCGCGTCTCGAACCTGATGCGCGGCAACATCCTGATCACGGAGGGCATCAACGCCGGGACGAGCTACTCGGTCCTCCAGCTCCTGGTCAAGGGCGGCGACGTCGCCTGGGCCGGCGGGGCGACCCGGATCGCGAAGAACCTCGGCGTCCCGGCCCGCGCGGACGTCAAGGCGATCGTCGACGCGGCGAACGCCGAGACGGCGGTGCTGCGCAACCAGGTGATCGGGACCCAGCTCAACGACGTGACTCGGGCCCCGACGCGGCTCTTCGAGTCGGAGATGGGGAACCTCGTTGCGGACGCGATGCGGGACAAGTACCCGGGCGTCGACGCCGCCTTCACCAACTCCGGCGGTCTCCGCGCCGACGTGGTCTTTACTCCGCCGAGCGCGGGCGAAGCTCCGGGCGAGATCACCTGGGGCGAGATGTTCGCCGTCCTGCCGTTCGGCAACCGGACGACGATCCTCACGCTTACCGGCGACCAGCTACGGCAGGCGTTCGTTAACGGCTTCACGCCGTTCTGCCAGCCGGGCTTCGCGGGTGGAACGGGGCGGTTCCCGCAGGTCTCGGGCCTAAGGGTGACGTTCAGCTGCAACAACGCCACCACGCCGCCTACGCCGGTAGTGACCGGGATGTGGAAGACGCCGGACGGGATCGCAGGCCCGCAGACGCCGATCGGCCCGGCCGATTCCGTCCGGTTCGTCACGAACGACTTCATGTACGGCGGCGGTGACGGCTACACCGTGTTCGCCCAGGGCACGAACGTCGCCCAGCCGGGCGACGGCCTGCTCGAGGTCGCGATCGACTACGTCACGGCCAACTCGCCGATCGATCCGCTGGTCGAGGGTCGGATCGTCGGGCCGTAAGCGTCCGGAACGCACGTGGGGAGGGCCCTACACCCGGCCTTCCCCACCTGCTGGCCGATGGTGCGCCCGATCGGACTAGGATCCCGCGATCGGGGCAGTCGAAAGGCGCCCAGGGGACTCGATAGAGGGGAGAGGTACATGAGAAGGACGATTGCCGTGCTCTTGGCTCTGGGGCTGATGCTCGCGCTCGGAGCGTCGCAGGCGCTTGCCGCGAAGCCGCCGCAGGCCAAGCACACGAGCGTGCAACTGCTCGCCATCAACGACCTGCACGGCCACTTGCAGCCGGGCACACCGGGCCCGGTGCAGGTCGGATGCTGTAACCCGGTAGTGGCGAATGGGGTTCAGTCGGGCTGGACGCAGAAGACGGTGCCCGCGGGCGGCATCGCGTTTCTTGCGACCCACATCAAGTCCTTGCGCACCGCGAACTCCAACACGATCACAGTAGGTGCCGGCGATCTGATCGGTGCCAGCCCGCTCGTCTCCGCGCTCTTCCACGACGAGCCGACGATCGAGGCGCTGAACTCGATCGGCCTGGACGTCAGCGCCGTGGGCAACCACGAGTTCGACGAAGGGGTCGGCGAGCTTCTGCGCATGCAGAACGGCGGGTGTCACCCGCTCGACGGCTGTCAGGACGGCAGCCCCTTCGCGGGCGCGTTCTTCCAGTACCTCGCCGCGAACGTCTACTACGAGGGCACCGACGAGACGATCCTGCCCGAGTACGAGGTGAAGTCGGTCGACGGCAAGAAGATCGCGTTCATCGGACTGACCCTCGAGGG
The DNA here is from genome assembly GCA_963810295.1 of uncultured Actinomycetes bacterium. GTDB lineage: Bacteria > Actinomycetota > Thermoleophilia > Gaiellales > Gaiellaceae > Gaiella. The sequence goes on along the minus strand of CAWEMW010000011.1, from coordinate 15,857 downwards.
CACGCCGACGATCGTCACGCCGACCGCGGTCGCGGGCCTCGAGTTCAGGCCCGAGGTCGCCACGGTCAACGCCCTCGTCCACCAGCTGAAGAAGGAGCAGGACGTCAAGGCGTTCGTCGTGCTGATCCACCAGGGCGGCACGCAGGTGCCGCCGGCGCCGGTGTTCCCCGGCCCCGCCGACCAGCCCGACGCCTATGCCGACGTGAACCGCTGCGCGAACTTCAACGGGCCCGAGATCACCAGCATCGCGAACGGGCTCGACGACCGCGTGAAGGTGATCATCAGCGCCCACTCGCACCAGCCGTACATCTGCACGATCGACGACAAGCTCGTCACGAGCGCGGCCTCGTTCGGCCGCGTGGTCACTGCCGTCAACCTCAGCATCAATCCCGGGGGGAACGTGACGACCGCGACGGCGGTCAACCACATCGTCACGCAGAACGTCCCGGCGGATCCCGCAACGTCGGAGATCCTCGCAAAGTACGACGCGCTGTCGGCTCCGCTCGCCAACAGGGTCGTCGGCTCGATCACGGCGAACATCCTGTCCGCCCGCGGCACCCCCAACGGCCAGAACGCGGCCGGCGAGCAGCCCATGGGTGACGTCATCGCAGACGCGATGCTGGAAGCGACCGCACCCGACGACTTCGGCGGCGCCGTTGCGGCGTTCATGAACGCCGGCGGCGTGCGGGCGAGCCTGCTCTTCGCCAAGTCAGGGAGCGAGTCCGTCGACGGTCAGGTCACGTACGGCGAGGCGTTCAACGTGCAGCCGTTCGGCAACACGCTCGTCGTCAAGACGTGCACTGGCCAGCAGCTCTACGACGTGCTGAACCAGCAGTTCAACAACCCTGCGGTGGGCAGCAACCGCATCATGCTGCCATCGGCGAACGTCGACTACCACTGGACGACCGTGGGCGGCGGGCCGCACATCGTCGACGGCACGCTGTCGTTCGACAACGGAGCGACGTTCGTAAACAAGGCGACGAGCTACCGGGTCGCGCTGAACAACTTCACCGCGGACGGCGGTGACGGGTTCACCGTGTTCAGGTCGTGCACCGCCCCGCTCGGTGGCGAGGTCGACCTCGACGCGTTCGTGCGCTACCTCGGCTCGCAGGCGCACCAGCCGCTCGCCCCGCCGGTGCTCGATCGGATCCACAAGGACGGATAGCCGCGCCGGTCTGCCGTCCCGGGAGACATGCCCGGGACGGCGGCCGCGAGGCTCGGGCGGTGGCGATTAGCGGGGGATTCGTGCAACGAATCCGCCGCTATACTCCAGCGCTCCGATGACGAACAACATGCTCGAGACGCCCACCCAACCCGAGGCCGGAGTCTGGACGACAGGCCCGGACGGTGAGCTGATCCCTGACTACGACGGCACGTTCCCGACGATCAACGAGGGCGAGGTCGTGCACGGAACCGTCGTCCGCGTCGACAAGGACGAGGTGCTGGTCGACATCGGCTACAAGTCCGAGGGAGTCATTCCCGTCGCCGAGCTCTCGATCCGCCGGAACGTCAATCCGGCCGACGAGGTGTCGGTCGGCGACGAGATCGACGCGCTGGTGATGACGAAGGAGGACGCGGAGGGGCGCCTGCTCCTCTCGAAGAAGCGCGCGCGCTTCGAGCTCGCCTGGAAGGCGATCGAGGCAGCAGCCGAGAGCGGAGAGCCGGTCAACGGCAGGGTGATCGAGGTCGTCAAGGGCGGCCTGATCCTCGATCTCGGCGTCCGCGGCTTCCTTCCGGCGTCGCTCGTCGACATCCGACGGGTGCAGGACCTCGACGAGTTCCTCGGCAAGGAGCTCCGGTGCAAGGTCATCGAGCTCAACCGCTCGCGCAACAACGTCGTCCTCTCGCGCCGCGCCGTCCTCGAGGACGAGCGCAAGGAGATGCGTCAGGCGATCCTCGATCGGCTCAACCCGGGCGACGTCGTCGAGGGCACCATCTCGAACATCGTCGACTTCGGCGCGTTCGTCGATCTCGACGGGATGGACGGGCTGATCCACATCTCGGAGCTCTCCTGGTCGCACGTCAACCATCCCTCGGAGGTGCTCGAGATCGGGCAGACCGTCGAGGTGAAGGTGCTCGACATCGACCGCGAGCGCCAGCGGATCTCGCTCGGCCTCAAGCAGACCCAGTCCGATCCGTGGCAGCAGGTGCTCGACTCGTACGGCGAAAACGACGTCGTCGAGGGTCGTGTCACGAAGGTCGTCACGTTCGGCGCCTTCGTCGAGATCCTCCCCGGCGTCGAGGGGCTCGTGCACATCTCCGAGCTCGCGAACCACCATGTCGAGAACCCGCGCGAGGTCGTCTCGCAGGGTGACCCGGTGAACGTCCTGATCCTCGAGGTCGACGGCGAGCGCCGACGCCTCTCGCTCTCGCTGAAGCGCGTCGAGGAGGATGCAGTGCCTGTTCCGCGCGCCGACGGCGCCGAGTCGGTCCACTCGATGCCCGATCTGAAGCTCTCCGAGGAGGCGTTCCCGACGAGCGCTGCTGCGGTCGTCGAGGATGGCGCCGAGTCCGAAGAGCATCGAGTCCGCCGATGCGGCCGGCGAGGACGTCGCGGTGGTCGAGGAGGTCGCGGTGGTCGAGGACGTCGTGGTGGTCGAGGAGACCGTCGCCGAGGCCGACGACGCGCCCGACGAGCCTTCGGCCGTGGAGCCCTCCGCCGAGGTCAGCGAGCTCACCGAGATCAGCGAGGTCACCAAGGAAGCCGTCGCGAGCGACCCGGAAGAGGCGACCAAGGACGCCGACCAGGCCGTCGGGATCTCAGAGGGCGAGGCTGCGGACGCGATGAACGTCGACGTCGATGTCGACGAGCCGGCAGCCGACGAGCCCGCCGCCGAAGCCGAAGCCGAGGCCGACGACAAGGCCTAGGGCGAGCTTGCCTCGCCCCATCGCGGTCGCGATCACGGGTGGGATCGGCGCCGGCAAGTCGACCGCGCTCGACGCGTTCCGCGCCCGCGGCGCCGCGACGGTCTCGAGCGACGAGATCGTCCATCACCTGCTGGCAACCGACGACGACGTCCGCGACGCGCTCGTCGAGCGCCTCGGGGCGGAGATTCTCACCGACGGCCGCCCCGATCGCGCGAAGATCGCGCAGGCGGTCTTCGCCGACCGCGAGCGGCTCGCGTGGCTCGAAGGGCTGCTGCACCCGCTCGTCTCGCGCGAGTACCTCACCTGGCGCGAGCAGCTCGCCGAGTTGGACGAGCCGCCGCGCGTCTGTGTGACCGAGGTGCCGTTGCTCTACGAGGTCGGCGCCGAGGAGCGCTTCGACAAGGTCGTCGTGATCACCGCCCCGACCGCGCTCCGCGAGCAGCGTCGCCGCGTGGCGCGCGACGACCGCGACTCCCGCCTGCTGCCGGACCGGGAGAAGGTCCGACGCGCCGACTATCACTACGTCAACAAGGGAACGTTCGAGGATCTGTTCGCATGGGTGGGAGACGTGATGACCGAGCTCGAGGCCGAGGCCGGCCCGGCGGAGTGAGGCGTTTCTGGCTCGCCGTCGTGCTGGTCGCCGCTGCGGCTGCAGGCGTCGTCGCCTGGACGGTCACCGCGGAGCCGGAGTGGTACCAGCGCGCCCGCTACCCGCTTCGCTACGAGGCGATCGTCCGATCCCATGCTCGGAACTACGAGCTCCCGCCGACGCTGCTGGCCGCGGTCATCTACACCGAGAGCAAGTTCGACGCGGACGCGCGCTCCGGCGCGGGCGCCGTCGGCCTGATGCAGCTCCTGCCCGAGACGGCGAAGGGGATCGCCGTGCGGACCGGGGGAGACCGCTTCGTCGTCTCCGACCTCGTCGACCCGGAGATCAACGTCCGTTACGGGGCGTGGTACCTGCGGAACCTGCTCAACCGCTACGACGACGTGTCGACCGCGCTCGCCGCCTACCACGCGGGCCAGGGGAACGTCGACGAGTGGCGGAGCAAGGGTGTCGGGATCCAGTTCCCCGAGACCCGAAGCTACGTGGACAAGGTCCTCGACGTCCAGCGCGTCTACGCCGACGCCTACGCCGACGAGCTGCGATGAGACCGGCGCCGCGGTGCCTGGCTCAGCCAGGCACCTGGTCCGTAGAGCAGGTGTCGGACTGAAGTCCGACACCGGTGGGTCAGCCAGGCACCTGCTCTGCTGAGCGCGCGGCCCCGATCGCGTCCCGCGTCAGGCGGTGGAGCAACTCGGGCTCGGGGGCGTCGAAGCCGAGGGCGCGCTGCACGGCGATCCCGTCGAGGATGACGCCGAGAAACTGCGCGATCTCCTGCGCGGAGACGTCCGACCGGAGGCGCTGCGCGACCTGCCCTTCCTCGATCCAGCCGCGGCTCCGCTCACGGGCGTCCTCGGGTGCGATCGTCTTCCAGCGCTCGCGAAGCTCGGCGTCGGTCCTCATTCGTCGACCGAACTCGAGGTAGACCGCGAGCCAGTCGGGGTCGTCCGTCAGCAGTGCTTCGAGGATCGCCTCGAGCCCCTCATCGGCGAAAACCGTAAGCAGGCGCTCGTTGTCTCGTGCCGCGAGCGCGAGGAACAGCTCTTGCTTCGAGTCGAACCAGTTGAAGATCGCCCCGCGTGAGAGGCCGATCTCCTCCTCGAGCCGGACGACCGTCGCACCCTCGTAGCCGTGACGGGCGAAGCAGCGCCGGGCACCCTCGAGGATGCGCTCCTGCCGCTCGACCTTCGCCGCCTCGCTCAGCTTCGGCACAGCTCTCATTTTACAAAACAGTACGTACGTCTTATATTATTCGGCATGAGAGATTCGAGAGATCGTCAACTCGCCGAGCTCCTCGTCGACACGTGCGTCGGCGTGCAGCCCGGCTGGCAAGTCCTCGTCGTCGGCTCCCCGCCGGGACGACCGCTCCTCGAGGAGATCGTCCGCGTCGTCGCCGAGCGCGACGCCTACGCACTCCTGCGCCTGACCTTCGACGACGCCACGTTCACGCCGCGAACATGGACACGCGCGGCGCCACTCGACCGGCTGGCCGTGCCGGCCTCGATCGAGACTCACGCGATGGCGACGTGCGATGCGCTGATCTCGATCGTGTCACCCGAGAACACGCGCGACATGGCCGACATCTCCTCCGAGCGCACGGCCGCCATCCAGGGCGCCTACCGCCCGTCGCTGGAGCGGATCTTCCGACACGAGTTGCCCTGGGTCGGGTGCCAGTACCCGACGCATGCCCTCGCCCAGGAGGCGGGTATGTCGACCGACGAGTTCGCGGACTTCCTCTACGCCGCCTGCCTGCGCGACTGGGACGCCGAGCGGGAGCGCATGCAGCGCTACGCCGATCGCTTCGACGCAGCGGAGGAGGTGCGCATCGTCGGCGGGGAGACCGACCTCCGGCTCTCGATCGCAGGCCGGTCGATGCAGGTCGACGCCGGCGGCGCAAACATCCCAGGCGGTGAGTTCTTCGGCTGCCCGGTCGAGGACTCTGCGGAGGGAACGATCGTGTTCGCCGAGTTCCCGGCCGTCTACACGGGTCGGGAGCTGAACGGAATCCGACTCCGCTTCGAGGGCGGCCGCGTCGTCGACGCGTCGGCCGAGACGAACGAGGAGTTCCTGCTGGAGATGCTCGACTCGGACGACGGCTCACGACGGATCGGGGAGCTCGGGATCGGCTGCAACCCTGGCATCACGCGCTACATGCGCAACACGCTGTTCGACGAGAAGATCGACGGCACCGTCCACCTGGCGCTCGGCAACGGCATGCCCGACCTCGGCGGCAAGAACGAGTCGCGGATCCACTGGGACATCGTCAAGGACCTCCGCCTGCCGGGCACACGCATCGAGTTGGACGGTGAGGTCGTGCAGCAAGACGGCACGTGGCTGATCTAGACCAACCGTCACTGCTCCGGCGGCGGCCGGTCGTCGGGCTCCTCGGGGCCGAGGTCGTCTCCACGACAGGGGCGCAGATGACCTGGCTGGCGCTTCCGTGGTTCGTGCTCGTCACGACGGGCTCGGCGACGCGGATGAGCGCGGTCGTCGGGGCAGAGCTGATCGGTCTCGCGGCGCTTGGGATCCCCGGCGGCGCGGTGCTGCGGCGGCTCGGGGCGTGGCGGACGATGCTGCTCGCGGACGTCATCCGGGCGCCGCTGATGCTCGCGATCCCGGTGCTGCACTGGCGGGGGAACGACGCGTTCGCCCCGATCCTCGTGCTCGCCTTCCTCCTCGGCGCGCTCGCTGCCCCGTTCTTCGCCGCGCAGAAGGTGATCGTGCCCGAGCTGCTCGGCGAGGACGAGACGCTCGTTGGTCGGGCGAACGCGCTCTTCCAGGGTGCGACGCGGATCACGATGCTGCTGGGCCCCGTCCTCGGTGGAATCCTGATCTCGGTCGTCTCGGCGCCGTGGGCGCTCGTCGTTGACGCCTGCACCTACGTCGTCTCCGCAGCGCTCCTGCTCGTATTCGTGCCGCGGCCCGCGCCGCGACCGGCCACGGACGAGGACGTCGGCGCCCGGCGCGGTATCCGCTTCCTCGTCCGCGAGCCGCTCCTGCGGCTCTGGATGCCGCTGTTCCTGCTGGGCGACACCGCGTGGACGGCGTTCTTCGTCAGCATCCCGGTGCTGGTCGTCACGCGCTTCGACGCGGACCCGCGCGTCGCCGGCTGGCTGCTCGCCTCGTTCGGGGTCGGCGCCGTCGCCGGCAACGTCCTTGCCTATCGCGTGCTGCTCGCGCGGGTCCAGGGGCTGACGCTCGTCGGCACCTGCATCGTCGCCCAGGCGCTTCCGCTGTGGCTCCTGACGACCCATCCGGACGCCTGGCTCGCCGCGACCGCGCTCTGCCTGTCGGGGCTCGCGAACGGCGTCGTCAACCCGTCGATCCATTCACTCATGACCCTCCGTGTCCCGCCTCAGCTACGGCCGAGCGTGATGACCGTCAACGTGATGCTGTTCGGGCTGGCCCAGCCGCTCGGTGTCTTCGGCGTGGGGCCGGTCCTCGACGCCTTCGGCGCCGCAACCCGTGCTGGTCGCGTTCGCCGCGACGCAGACGGTGGCGATGAGCCTCGTCGCCGTCGCGAGCTTCGTCGTCCGCCGCCGGGAGCGGACGGTCGTGCAAGCGTCCGGGGTCGCCGCCTGAGCGTCTTCCGCGCCCGAGGCATCGCCGCCCTCATCGGGGGTGTGGTCATCTCGTCGCTGGGGACGCAGATGACGTTCCTCGCGCTGCCCTGGTTCGTCCTCGAGACGACGGGCTCGCCGACACGCATGGGCATCGTCCTCGCGGTCGAGCTCGTGCCGGTGGCGATTCTCGGGATCCCGTCCGGCTCGGTGATCTCCCGGTGGGGGGCTCGGCGGGTGATGCTCGTCTCCGACTTCGTGCGAACGCCCTTGCTGGCGTCCGTCCCGATCCTGCACGCCCTCGGGTGGCTGACCTTCCCCGTGCTTCTCGTCCTGGTGGCGCTGATCGGCGTATTCCTTGCGCCCTACTTCGCCTCGCAACGGCTGATCCTGCCCGAGCTCGTCGGCGACGACGAGCGGACGGTCGCACAGGCCAACGCGATCCTCGAAGGCGCCCAGCGAGCCACGTCACTACTCGGTCCCGCGACCGCCGGCGTCCTCATCGCGACCTTCAGCGCCCCGGTCGTGCTGTACGTCGACGCGGCGACGTTCTTCGTCTCGTTCGTCCTCCTCGCGTTGTTCGTCCCCTCGCGCCCGCCGCTGGCGCCCTCCGAGGAGTCGGGCGGCGTGCTCGCCGGCATCCGCTTCCTCCTCCGCGACCGACTGCTTCGCGTGCTCGGCGCGACCGCGCTCGTGACGAACGGCCTCGGCCAGATGATGGTCGCCGGCCTGACGGTGCTCGCCTACCAGGAGTACGACAGCTCGCGCGTCGCAGGGCTTCTGTTCGCGGCGTTCGGTATCGGCGCGGTGGTCGGCAGCGTCGTCGCGGTCCGTCTCGTCAACCGCTTCGAGCCGCTCCGGCTCGGCGCGGCGGCGTTCGTCGCGCTGACGGTGCCGATCTTCGCACTCGCGATCGAGCTGCCGGTCCCCGTCACGATGCTGGCGCTCGCCCTCTCGTCGTTCTTCAGCCCGCTCGTCAACGCGCCGCTGATCGGGGTGATCACGATGCGGACACCCGAGGCCCTCCGGGCCAAGGTGATGACGGCGGTGCTGACGCTCGCCCTCCTCGCCGGTCCGGTCGGACTCGTCGTCGCCGGCCCGCTCCTCGAGAGCTGGGGGCCGCGTCAGGTCTTCCTGCTCGTCGCCACCGGCCAGCTGCTCGCGACGATCCCGTTCGCCGTGGTTGCGTTCCGAAACAGCGCGCCCGCCCCGGAGCCTGCGTAGCGAAAGGGCACGGGTCAGTCGATCCGTGTGACTCCAGGAACCCCGTCGAATCCTGTGTCAAAGGACAAGATGCGCTCGACGTCATGTCGCCGCATCACGGCGACGTGGATCGCGTCGCGCGCGGAGAGCTGATTCGCGCCGAGCACGATCTGCTTGGCCGCGTTCGCGTCCTCCGCGTCGATCGGGTAGACCTCGTCCACCACGCCGAGCAATGCGTCAAAGGCGGGCTGGATCGCCTCACGCCGTCCGATCGCAACGTAGCGGTGGAGGATCTCCTGCAGGACCTCCGCATCCGAGACGAGCCTTTCGCTGGCCGCGATCAACCCCTCGAGCAGCCGTTGGGCATCGGCCTTCAGCGGATGCGGGCCCCCGACCAGGTACATCGGGATGTTCGAGTCGACGAAGATCACCGGGCGGTTCCGGCGTACCCCTGCTCGATCTCGTCCAGCATCTGGTCGATTCCCCCTGTGGGGAACTCGTGCCGTACGGCAGCGCGGACGACCCGTAGTTTGTCGGCCGGCCGGCCGGAAGGCTGGTTCCCGCGTGCGCGGCGGAGCGCGTCGCGCACCCACGCGGCGACGGTCATGTGCTGCGCGCGAGCCAGGCGAGCAATCGCCCGGTACTCGTCGTCCTCGAGCAGCACCTGCAGCCTCTTACTCATATGATGAGTCTAATTGACTCATCAGATGAGTCAATCAGCAGTAGGAAGTACACTTAGGTCGATTCCGAGCCCGTGCTCGGAATCGACCATGTGCCGCCAGAGGTTGTCCATCAGCCGGAAGCCCGCCGGGTGGAGCAGCACGGCCGGGAAGTCGAGCACCCCCGCCGAGAAGACCCGCGCGCCCGCCGCGGTCTCGTAGTACGCCATCTCCGCGTGGAGGCCGGGACCGAACAGGTTCGGGATCACTGCGAGCACCTTCGTCCCCGGCGGCGAGAGCGGAGTCGTCGTGTCGATCTCGATACCGAAGCCGCCGACCTCGTCACCGATGGTGTCGCCGTTCTCGAGTCCCGTGCCCTTGAAGAGCCACGGCGCCGCGGATACCTCCGGGACGTAGAACGACCCCTGGCGCGTGCCGTCGTCGTTGGCGCGGTACTGCACACCGCAGAGCCGTGCCTCGGGACGGCCGAGCGTCCGCCACTTCGCATCACGGCGCAGGACGTTGCCCTCCTTGGAGACCTTCCAGAAGAAGTTGTTCGCGGAGAGGAAGATCAACCGCCCACCGAGGTCGCGGAAGCGCTCGACCACGTTGTAGGCGTGCTCGGTCATGTACTCGCTGTGGCCCGGGAAGACAACGAGGTCGTAGCGCTGGCGAAGCTCGTCGCCGCTCGCGAAAAGCTCGAGGTCGTCGTCCGCGAAGATGTCAGGGTCGCGACGCGTCTTCTCGAGCCAGCGAAGGAACGGGAAGTCGTACCGGAAGAAACGCGGTGGCACGCCGCGTTCGCGATACGGCCGGTCGAGCACGACAGGCGGGGCGCCGCCCGCGTACCACGTGTCGCCCCACCCGTCGCCGTCCGAGTCGTAGAGGTTGTAGGCCTGCCACGTGTTCGTCGGGAGAACGACGGCGACGCGATCCTCGCTGGGCTCGGTCGGTCGGAGCACGAACGGAGCGAACCCGACGCGCCCGTCGTCGGTCTCGAGCCGTGCCGCGTAGAGCCCGCTCGGCCACTCGCCCGTCTGGACGACGATCGTGCGGCGCGTCGAGCGCTTGCCCGTCCAGTCGATCGTGACGGGATCGGCCATCTCGAGGCCGGTCATCGCGTCGCTTCGCAGGCTCGGGTCGGGGCCGTGCCCGACGCGCAGGAACGTGAGCTCGAGCGACGGCGCATCGGCCTGGATGCGCAGCGCCATTCGCTCCTCGGGCAGGTATGACCGCTGGGTGAACGCCGCCTCGACGCCGAGGACGCGCACGACGGGCGCCTTCGCGCGCGCGGGCGAGGCAGGACGCCTGCCCCCGTAGATGCGGCGACCGCCGTTTGCCTCCACCGTGAGCCGCATGACGTACGACCCGACCGGAGTGTCGGTCTCCGGACGCCACGCCAGCGCGTGGCGCCCGCGACGGAGCGTGGCCTCCGTCGTCCAGCGGACGTCGCTTCGGTTGATCCCCATCCGGACCGCGTCGAGCCGCACGCGTGCCCGTCGATCGAGGTCGAACACGACGCGTGCGACGTCGCGTCCCTGAACACCGGGTGCGACCGTCACGAACAGCGGCCTGTCGCCGGCGAAGCGACTGGCGGCCCCGCGGACGCCGGGCGCCGACGATCGGCGGTGACACGCGCTTCGCGACGGCGAGGCTCGGGACGACGCCGAGTGCGCTCAGCCCTCCGAGGGCGGCGCGCAGCAGCCGCCGACGAGAGAGCGCCTCGAGCACGTTGGCATCGTAGTCCTGCGGGCGGCCGGGCTCCCCAGGCACGCGGGAGGAGGGCCTGCCCCCGGAGGCCCTCCCCACCGCTCGTCACGCGTCGCCAGGGACGCGCCGCCGGCTGCGTGCTTACGCGATCCCCCACCGCATGGGCACCGACCGATTCACGCAACCTCGACGGCGTAGTCGAGGGGATTCGTCAGCCCACGTAGCCCGGCGCCGACCTGGGGCGGGCCGGAGACGACCTCGCCGCCGTTCCCCGTCGAGACGACCTTGCCTGTCGGCGTCTGGCCCTGGTCGTTGCACGTCAGGTAGTGGCTGGCCCACCTTCACGCCTCGTCTGGATCGTCCGCGAGGCGTGCGGAACGACGGAGTCCTTCGGCGAGTCCCTTCACGGCGCTCAGGGAGTCGTACACCCCCAGGCTGTTCGCCCCGGTGCCGTAGCACAGCCAGAACGACCTGAGGCACGACCTTGAAGCACGTTCCCACGCTCGCCGACGCACCGGCCTCGAGGTACAGGTCGACGATGTATGCCGCGAACTCGTCGACGCTCGGCGTGAGGATCTCGAACTCCCCGACCTTCAGGCAGAGCGTGAAGGTCTCGCTTGCCACGTCGCAGAGCGGCTCGTCCTCGGGAAAGTACTGGTCGTCCCAGTACCCCAGCTCGCCGGTCGCCTCGCAGCCGTACGCCACCGGAGGTCCGGGGACAGGGTTCGCCGGCGTCTCCGCCAGAGCAATCGGAACCGCCACCGCCACGGCCGCGATCGCCCCGATACAGACCGTGATGAGCCTCTTCAACTAGACCACCCCCACCCTTCGTTCTCGGCGGGGCACCGCACCCCGCGCCGTGAGCGGAGGGTGCACAGGGTCGCTAACGAGCCGCTAACGACCTGCTTCATCGGAGCTCGGCCCGCATCACGATGCGCCCGTCTAGTGACTCCGATGTCCCGACCTGGGCGAGAAGGACCTCGCCTTCGTCCACGCTTGCCTCGAGCGAGAGCTGCGCGTTCCAGACAGGGCTCGCGCACCCGACGAAGACGAGGGACGTGGCCGCCCCGCCCGTTCGGTAGAGGCGGACGAGGGGATCGAGCGGCGTGCTACCGGCGAGATCGAGCACCAGCCTGCCCGACCGGGCCGGAGCAAGCTCATACCAGACGGAGACGGCGGTCGGCAAGCACGGCGAGGGCTCGTCGGGATCGAATGTCGCATCCTCCACTTCGATCGAGTCGACGTAAGGGAACGTCGTGACCGGCAGCGGTTCCTGCAACCTCCCGAGGGTGCTCGCATCCAGCCGGGTCATTGCGCCTCCCATTCGTCGTCGGTGCACGCAGCCTCGCGAGGAGCGCCAACGATCCGCTAACCGCGTCTTGTGCCGCGACACTGCGGGGTGTAGCGTCGCCGCACCCGACGATCGGAGGTGGGGGTGGACTTCCTCCTGCTCGGCCCGCTGGAGGTGCGCTCGGCGCACGAGCGGCTCCCGCTCGGCGGACCGAGGCAGCGCGCGGTGCTCGCCGACCTCCTCCTCCATGCGGGCAGCGTCGTCTCCAGGGACGGCCTGATCGACGACCTGTGGGGCGCCACGCCTCCGCTGACCGCGGATGCCGTCGTGCAGAACGCGGTCTCGCGGCTGCGAAAGTCACTCGGTGGGGACCTGATCGAGACACGCCCGCCCGGGTACGTGCTGCGCCTCGACCCTGGGGCGATCGACGCCCGTCGGTTCGAGCGGCTCGTCGGCGACGCACGGCCGTTGCCTCCCGCAGAGCGCTCTGCCGCATTGCGCGACGCGCTCGCGTTGTGGCGCGGGCCTGCGTTCGCCGACCTCGCGTTCGAGAGCTTCCTGCAGGACGAGATCGCCCGCCTCGACGAGCTCCGGCTGACCGCCCTCGAGGACCGGATCGAGGCGGAGATCGAGCTGGGCCACCACGACGACGTGATTGCCGACGCAGCGTCGCTCGGCTCACAGCACCCCGAGCGCGAGCGGCTCTGCCGCCTCCTGATGCTCGCGCTCCACCGCGCCGGACGCCAGCAGGAGGCGCTCGACGCCTACGAGGTGACGCGCCGCGCGCTCGACGAGCAGTGGGGGCTCGAGCCGTCGCCGGAGACTCGTGCGCTCCAGACGATGATCTTGACGCAGGACCCGGCGATAGCGCATGCGGAGCCGGTGTCGCACGCGGTCGGGGTCGTGCGCCGGCCTGTGTCGCTGCTGCTCGTCGAGCCGCTCCTCGACGACGAGCTCGAGCTCGAGGCTGCCGGGGCGATGCTCGAGGATGTACGCCGGGCCGTCGCGGACGTCGTCGCCCGGCACGGCGGTGCGTTCTCACCAGAGTCGGGCGTGGAGCTGGTCACGGCGTTCGGCGCGGATGGGGCGCACGAAGACGACGTCGTTCGCGCCGCACGCGCGGCAGTCGAGCTGCGCGAGATTCTCCGAGGACGCGACGTCGAGGCGCGGTTCGCCGTCGGCACGGGGAGGCTGCTCGTCGATGACGTCCGCCCGGTGCTGGTGGGAGCCGTGGTTGGCCGCGTGCGGCGCGCCCTCCACGACGCGGACGCGAACGAGATCCAGCTCACGGCGGTTGCTGCTCGGCTGGGTGGCGAGGCGTTCGAGCTCGACGCCGACGGCCGGCTGCTCAGCGTCCGTCCAGGTCGCCCACGGTCCGTCGCCGTCAGCGCCCCGCTCGTTGGCAGATCGGACGAGCTGGCACGGCTCCATGACGCCTTCGACCGGGTCGTCGAGAGGGGCCGACCCCAGCATGCGGTTGTTGTCGGCGAGGCAGGGGTCGGCAAGACCCGACTCGTCGAAGCATTCGTGGACGACATCGAGGCCGTCGTGCTCGATGCCGCATGCATCCCATACGGCGAAGGGATCTCGTTCCTGCCGCTCCGCGAGCTGGCCGAGCGGGCCGCGACACTCGATGACGATGCTCCCGAGCTCGTCGAGCCGTCGAGCGCGGACGCTGCACTCGCAGCCGCCCGCGCGCTCTTCGAGCACTTCACGGCCAGGGGCCCGCTCGTCGTCGTCGTCGACGACGTTCACTGGGCCATGCCGGCCTTCCTCGACCTCGTCGAGTACGTCGCGCGGGCGGTGGACGGCCCGCTGCTCATGGTCTCGGTTACCCGGCCCGAGCTCCTCGAGCGGCGCGGCAGCTGGGCGGAGGGCGCGACGGTGCTGGACTCGCTTACGTGGGACGATGCACAGCGTCTCGTCGACGCGTTGCCCGAGCGGGACGCACTGGACGAAAGGATCGCGAACGCGATTATCGACGCGGCCGAGGGCGTGCCTCTTTTCATGGAGCAGCTCGCGGCGTATGCGGCGGAGTCGGGCCTCGCCGACGACCGGATCCCACCAACCCTGGATGCGCTCCTCGCAAGCCGCATCGACATGGTCGAGCCGGGTGAGCGGGCTGTTCTCTCGCGAGCCGCGATCGTCGGGCGCGCCTTCTCGATGATGTCGATCGGTGCGTTGACGCCGGAAACGGAGACGCGCGAGCTCGGCGGTCGGCTCGCGTCGCTCGAGCGCCGGCGGCTTGTCCGTCCGCGCGGAGTGGAGCACGAGTTCGCCCACCCGCTCGTCCGCAGCGCCGCGTACGGAGCGATTGGCCGCGCGGAGCGAGCCGACATGCACGAACGCTTCGCGCGATGGCTCGACGAGCGCCGTGATGGCGATGAGCTTGTCGGCGCCCACTTGGAGCGCGCGGCGCGCGACACCAGCGCCGGAAGCAAGCGCACTGCTTTGTCCCACGACGCGTCGAGCCGGCTCGGTCGCGCCGGCCAGCGTGCGCTTCTGGCGTTCGACCACTCAGCCGCAGCGAACCTGCTGGAGCGCGCGGCCGAGCTCCTCGACGACGGCAACGCCGAGCGGCTCGAGCTGGAGTGCAACCTCGGCCACGCGCTGAAGGGGCTAGGCGAGCTCGATCGTGCAGCCCGGCTTCTCGAACGGATCCGGGACGAAGCGCGTGCGACAGGGAATCGGCGCATCGAGGCACGTGCGCAAGTCGAGTCGATCCTTCCTCGCCTCTATGACGCCCGTCTGGACGTCGACACTGCCGTAACGCAGCTCGACGAGGCGGTCGTCGCCCTGGAAGAGTCCGCGGACATGTACGGCGTCGCGCGCGCCGAGCTCACGTACGCGTTGGTGTTCGCCGAAGTGGGGTACCGGGCCGACCGCGCCGTTCCGCATCTCGAGAATGCACAGCGCGCCTACGGCCTCGCAGGGGTCGACGGCGACACGGACGTCCTGGAGGTCGTTTGCGCGGTGCATGGAAGCACGCCCGTCGACGAAGCGACACGACTGTGCGAGAACGCCATCTCGCGGCATCCAGACCGCCTGCGGGCCCGCCCGTATCTTCGTTGCCGACTCGCCGTTCTCCGGGCGTTGCTCGGCGACCTCGAAGGTGCTCGAGACGCCGCGGCAGGCGCTCGCTCCGAGCTGGTGGACCTTGGAGAGCACCGCGGTCTCAGGACGTCCGCGGCTGGCCTCCTCGGGTCGGTCGAGGCGCTGGCAGGAGACTGGAATCGCGCCGAGGAGATTTTCCGGCCTGCGTTCGAGCACGCCCGACAGGAGCCCTCGCAGAGGATGTGGCAGGGATACTTCCTCGCGCGACTCGCCGAGGCCGCCCTCGGGCGTGGGGATCCGGGAGCCGCCGTGGTGCTCGCCGAGGAGACGCAGGCCGTATGCGTCCCCGGTGATCTCGTGACCGAGATCTGGTCGCGGCGAGTTGCGGGTCGCGCTCTGGCAGCGACCGACCATCCTCGCAAGGGCATGACGATGGCGCGGGAAGCGGTCGCGTATGCCGACACGTCGGACGACCTCGTCCAGAAGGGCGAATCGAGGCTCGACCTGGCCGAGGTGTACGTGCGCGCGGGGTACCGCAAGCGGGCTGCCCAGGTCGTCGGCGAGGGTCTCGCTCTACTCGATCGCAAGGGCGCGCTGCTCTTGAGTGCGAACGGCAGGCTTCGCTTCGCGGACCTCGTCGCCGAGAGTCGTGTCGGGAGCGCGGCGAGTGCCGCGCCCCCGACGCCTGGTTAACACATCGGCGGGCACAGGTGATGCACCTGCACGGGGCTATCGGCCGCCGGCGCGATCGTCTGAGTCATCGCCGCTCCCATGACGATCGTCGCCGCGATCGCGATGACCGTGCGGAACCTCTTGAACGCTGCCTCCATCTCTTCTCTCACCTCCCTCGTGCTTGGAGGCGAGCGTCCGATGGAGCCTCAACGGGCCGATCACGGTTTCCAAACGGC
>CAWEMW010000010.1:0-191962 GCA_963810295.1 uncultured Actinomycetes bacterium | reverse complement strand
TCCTGGGAGAGGAGGTGGACGAGGATGCCCATTGAGCGACGTATCCGCGAGGGTGCCGAACGGAACGCCGACGTCCTCGATCCGGACGTCGATCGGTTCCTGGACTCGGTCATCCACCGAACCCGTCGCCGGCTGGTCGTCCGCGGTCGCTCTCTGCTGCCGCCTCGATGGTCGTGGTGGCCCTCATCGTCCTCCTTGGCCCAGGGCTGCTCCACGACATCCAAGGCGTGGATGGTGGCACGGTGCCGGGAGGCGATCCGTCGTCGGCGCGACGCCCGCTGCCCCGTTGCTGACGGGCACGTTCACGAGGTCGATCCCCGAAGGCACCGCGGTCGTGCGGGCGAACGGCATCGCGGGGACGTGGATAATGTGCCACCGCCGATGGAGCGGTTCGGCTCCAGGCTCCCGAGGGGTTCGCAGGCGCACGGACTTCCGAGCCGTTCGAGCTGCAGGCGACCACGCTCCGGACCGACGCGCTCGGCTCCGACGTCTGCGCCGGGCTGCCGTCCGGGACGTACCGCTGGTCGGTGCAGGACGGTTCTTCGTCGATCTCTGCAGGCTGTCGGATCCGTGCGACGCACGGATCGTGATCCTCACCGCGAAACCCTGGAAGACCAGCTCGTAACAGCGGCCGGCTCGCGCGGTGTTCCCATCTGCTTCACGGTGTCAACCCCACGGCGTCCCTGGGGCTGTGGTTGGTGGAAGGAAACACTCCGTCGACCAAGGAGGTACGCACATGCGTCTTCGAGCTCTCTGGGCCCTCGTCGCGGTCTTGTCGGTGGCAGGTGCCATCCTCGGCACCCGGTCCGCATCGGCCTTTCGGCCCATCGATCTCCCCGCTTCCGTGACGATCGCGGTGGCCCCTTCGACCGCTGACGTCGCGTCCGCCGAAGTCGCGCAGGAACCGTGCCCGATCACCGCCGCGGTCGTCGACGGCCCGTTGCCCAAGCTGAGCGTCGAACCTGGAGGCCGGGGTGTCCGCCTACGGCATGGATCCGACGAGCTGGGACGAGGACACGTGGATGGACTCCGGTGGCCCCTCGGGAGGCGGCGTCCCCGCGTCGGCGGTCCGGACGATGATGCGTCGAGGTCTCGCCGCCGGTCTCACCGACGAGCAGGTGCGGAGCTTCCTCGAGCCTGGATTGCTTCGCGGGATGGGCGCTCCCGGTGCGGGCACAGGGTTGTTCGGGTTCATCGGCGAGCAGGACGATCCGGCGCTGATGCCGGCGCTGGCCTCGTACGCGCAGACCGTGGCCGGCCGGCACTTGAGCGTGATGTCTGCGCAGACCGAGCTTCTTCAACGCCTTCTCCGTCTCTGCGCGCCGCGTACATGTCTCTGGCGCGCGCGGTCCCGCCCGACCTCACGTCGGCCGAGGAGATGCTGACGCTCGCGAACCAGGGATACCGGCCGGCCCAGGAAGCGATCCAGGCGTTCCTCGCGAGGGGGAATCACCCGTCGGCCGGTGCTCAGGACTCGGGCGGCGTCCCGGTCCTGATGCGGGCGGAGGTCTACGATCTGTTCGTCGAGAGCTACGCCGGACCGCTCAGTCGGGACGCGGCGGCAGCCGTGGCCAACCGGAAGGCCTACATCGCCTGGGTGGAGCGGATCGCCACATGGGTCAACGGGGGTGCCGACCCCGACCTGACCGTGGTCCCGGCGGAGTTCCCCGCCCCGATCTCGTCGGCGTCGACGGAGGCGCTCGTGGTCGGCTGCTAGACCTCCAGGATCGGCCCCTGACCACGAGGCCGGTGCCTTCCTGGCACCGGCCTCGTGTCGTGCCCGGGTTGTCCGGGATGGACGGCTGCACTAGCGTCGGTTCCAGGCGATGGAGGTGATCCTCGGTGGGTGGTCGGAAGGGACAAGGTCGTCAGGCGAAGAGACGCAGGTGGACGAAGGGGGTCGCCACATCGATCGGTCTGGTCGCCCTCTTGCGCTCGCTCCTGTGGCCCAAGCGGCGTCGTGCAACACCAGTGGCGGCGGCGCCACGCTCAACATCACGATCGCGTCCGGACAATCGGTGAACGTCCGGATCAACAACGCGAACACGATCCTGGTGGACGGGGGAGGACTGACGGACGACAACTGCGGGGGGAACAACGCCGGGACGGTCACGACGATCGATGTCGACGGCGCGGGCGGCAACGAGACGCTGACCATCAACAACACCGGCGGCGGCGGTGCGTTCGATGACGACGACGACTTCAACGTCGACCTGCCGGAGGAAGCGACACGCTGAGCATCAACGGGGCCACGACCGCCGACGCCATCACGTTCACGCCGCTCGCCTCGAACGGCTCGGACATCACCCAGATCGGAATCGAGCACTTCAGCGCCTTCGGCAACGGCGGGGACGACGTCGTGAATGGGGGAACGTTCCCGATCGCGGTCACGATGAACGGCGGCGCCGGGAACGACCAGCTCACCGGTGGTTCGGCGAACGACGCGCTCAACGCGGGCGACGGTAACGACGTCGTCAACGGCGGCGCCGGGATCGACCTCCTCACGTACGGCAATACCGTGGCGGGCGTCACGGTGAACCTCGCGAACAGCGGAGCGCAGAGCACGGGCGGCTCCGGCACCGACACGATCGTCGCCGTCGAGAACCTCACCGGCACTCCGGCGAACGACTCGTTCGACCGGGTCCTCGGTGGAGAACGCCATCGTCGGTGGGGCCGGAGATGACCTAATCCCCGGCGGGGCCGGTGACGACGTGCTGAACGGAGCGGTGCACGAAGTAGGCGTCGGTCATTCCCGCTTGCGACGATGGCGGCGCGAAGCTACCGCCGCCCTGATTTCGGAGCACCACCACCTCGTCCCCGGCGGCTTGCGCGATGAGAATGTCCTGGTCGCCGTCGCGATCGAGGTCCGTGACGGCGATCCCGTCGGGTCGGCCGGCGATCGGAGCTAGGAACGCAGGCGCCGCGAAGTGACCCTGCCCATCGTTCTCGAGCAGTGCCACCCGGAAGTCGCCTTCCTGGAGCCCGACTGCGAGATCCTGGTCCCCGTCGCCATCCAGATCTCCGGCGCTGACACTGCGCCCCGGCGCACCGGTGGGATAGAACGCCGCCGGGGCGAACGTCCCGTCCCCGAGGTTCAGGAGCACCGACACCACGAACGTGGGGTCGAAGGCGGGGTTCGCCGCCACGAGATCGACATGCCCGTCGCCGTTCAGATCGGCGCTCGTCACGCGCAGCGGGAACTGCGCGGCGGGATAGTCGACGTGAGTTTCGAAGGTGATCGGCGCGGCGAAGGCGGGAAGCGTAAGGAAGGCGAGGCCGGCGATGGCGCCGTGCTCGCGAACGTGACCGCGATTCGATCGAGTAGGAAGCGCATCGGGAAGGCCCTCCGGGGACCGTTCCGGGGCGAGCAATCAGGCGCCTCTATCCTGCGCGCTTTTGGATGGAAGTGCAAGGCGGCTGCGGAGCAGCCGTTCGTGACCAGGGGGGGCCGGGCGGTGTCCGCCGGGCCTAGCGAGTCACGACCAGGCGCTCGCGCGCCCGAGCATCGCCGCTCGACAATTCGATGAAGTACACCCCGCTCGGGACCGGCCGGCCGGCCCCGTCGCGGCCGTCCCACCGCACGGCCTGCGCCCCTTTCGCGCGCACGCCGTTCACGAGTTCGGTCACCACGCGCCCCGTCACGTCATGGATGCGGAGCTCGACACGGCCGGAAGCGCCGAGGTCAAACGGGATCGCAGTCGCGCCGCGCATCGGATTGGGATAGCTGGGATCGAGGCGGACGATCGCCCGCGCCGGAGCCGGCTCCCCATCTTCGCCGATGGCGGTCGTGATGCCTTCGATTCGGGCGGTGAAGAGCCCGCTCGAACCGTCGGTGAAGCCGAGCTCGAAGGGGATCTCGCCGTGGGCATTCAGGCGTCCCGGGAGGATCCCGGCGATGATGCGTTTGTCGACCAGGCTCTCACACGACCTCCATCAATGCCCCGGTGCGCGCCACCACGTGCCTTGGCCCGTCGAGATCGGTCATGAAGAGCGCCTGATTGAACTCGCCCAGGCCACCGCCGCGCAGTGCCCCGAGGAATGCGACCTGCCCGTTGTCCGCGAAGGTCAAGAAACGATTCGACCCGGCGTAGACCGCTCCCGCGGCGCGCCAGGACCGCGTCTCCATCGTGCACGAGAAGGCTGAGGGCCCGGAACCCCTCCCGGGTTTTCCCACCAGATGCCCTCGGTCTGATCCTCGAAGGACATGTTGAAGGTGACGACCCCGGTAAAGGCCACCAGGCTTGCAGCGTTGAAGTCGGCAATGAACATGTTGGAGAAGGTGTAGCCGGCGGGGAGGCCCGGAGCCGGGTCGCCAGGGACGCTCTGCGGCAGCGGCAGGGTGCCTTGCACAAGGAGATCGAGCTCCCCGCCGCGGTAGGTCCAGATCGAGCGCATGAAGGGCACGGTCGGTCCGGAGAGCCGCGAGCCGAACATTGCGTCCCGCTCCCCGTTGATGCGGAGGGCAACGCCGTCGCTGAAGCAATCGATGCCGTTCGGCGCGCCGAAGATGACGCCGGGAGCCGCGCCGGGCGCAAGCGCGCCTTCGCGGGCGAGGAGTCGGGAAGCCGGTGTCGGTTTCGACCCACATCTCCTCGTCGTTCAAGGCGTGGATCCCGGATCCCTTCAAGTTGCCGTTGACGGCGATGTCGCCGGCTACGTTCCCATCCCAGCCGCGAAACGCGCCGCCAATGGCGAACTGCGCCCCTTGGCCGAAAGTCACGCCGGGCTCGGTCATGGGCGCGGGATCTCCGCCCTTGACGATCGCCCGGAGCGCACCCGAATGGTCGCGCCAGAACCCTTCCTGGTCGGGAACGTGCAGATCCGGAGGCCCACCCGGCGCGCGCCAGACGGCGTTGACCGCGATGTGGCCCGCGGCGTTGAAGAGCGGGAGCCCGAGGACGAGGAAGGTGTTTCCGACGGGCAGGTCCGGCACCTGGATCACTGAGCCGGTAGAGGAGTGTCAGTGGTCCCGGCGTGTCGGCCCAGATGCCGACCGCGTTGGTGAAGAACATGTCGTCGATGCCGGGGCCGCGAGGGCCGCCGACGAACGCGGCGTGGCCGCCGGCGATGAGCGGCGGCGCGCTCGAGAGTGGCGTCGTGAAGCCCATGAATTCGACACCGGGCTCGGTGCCCGGGGCGTGGTCATCCTGGCGCGCACCAGCGTCATGCTCCCGGCGACGGGGTCCTTCCAGATGCCGAGCGCATTGCCATCGAACATGTTGCCGTTGTTGATCCCGGGCCCCTCGAGCTTGGCATGGAAGTCCATGTTGCCCTCGGCATCGATCTCGGGCGGGAAGTCCTCGCCGACGCCGGGCAAGCCGCCGAACTCCTTGAAGACGACCCCGGGATCCGCCCCCGGGGCGTGGTCGCCGGTGACGGCGATGCGCCGAAATTCGATGGTGGCCGCCCCGGCCCTGGCGGCGGTCAGGATCAGGAGCAAGGCAGAGAGCGAGAGCAGGCGAAAAGCGAGAGCGGACGTGGGACCCGAGAATCGACGTTCGGAGCCATCTCAAATCCTCCCCGGTTTGGGGACCGGTGGTCGATGTCAGGCAGAATCCACATTACGATGAATGGACAGGGATGTGAAGGCCGCGTGGAGGCCGTGAGTCTGGGTTGGCCGAGAAGGGATCGATGATGGCCCGGAGATTGTGCGCGACGTCCGTGATGTGCTTCATTGGCCTGGCGGGGCGCCTGGCGGCCCCGACCCGGCAAACCCGGTGCGATTCAGTCCCGGGCCGACGCCCATGCAGATAAAAGCCTTCCGAGCTCAATTCGCGCATCATCTTCGAATGGCTGGGGATCCGAGTAGAGACGTCCAAGTGCGTCGGATCGGTCGGAGCCTTCGGCATCGGGGTGGTTACTGGTGATGGACCGATCCCCGAGGAGTGAACATCCATTTGGCCGACCTTGATCGATTCCTGAGTGCTCATCCGGTCTCCTTCCTCCGGCGGATCACCTTCCGGCGGCGGATCACCCTTCCGGCGCCGTCAGCCATTTCCTAACAAGTAAGATTTCGTGAGGAACAAACCTGATCGGGGCGACCGTTCTTTCACGACCCGCGCGGCTCGGAGTGTGCGACATAGGGCGACCATGCGTCCCGGGTTAGATCGAGCCAGAGCGCGAGCCCCTGGAATGCGCCGTAGCGGGCGTAGGTGCGGGCGATCCGGGCGTCGCTCACCGGTCCTCTAGCGCCGCGAAGCTGGGCGAACTTCGGGCGGCACCAGCTGTCGAGCGCCAGGTAGTCGTGCCGGCCAAGGAGCCGAAGCAAGTGCTCGGCCGCATACGGGCCGACACCATGGATCTCGAGCAGCGCGCGCCGCAGTGCCGAGCTCGGCCACGTCACCTGCCGCAAGCGTTCGAGCGCTTCCGGCTCCCGAGCCGCCTTCTCAGCCAGCTCGCGCAAGCTCCGCGCGCGATACCCGGCGCGGGCGACATCGCGATAGAAAGACTCCGGTGCGGCGGCCATGTCGGCGGGGGAGGGGAATCCGCGCCGGCCGCTGGGAGTCATCGGCCCCAAATGCTCGACGAGCGCTACCACCATCCGGCGTGTCGCATCCCAGGTGCACGCGCTCCAGCCGGCGAAGCCCTTGCGTGCCGCGACGACCGCCTCGCGCGCATCCTTCCGCGACGCCCTCGCGACGTTGTAGCCCTCGAGCTCGAGCGTGCGCCCTGACTCGGAGCGCGGGAACGCACCGTTGACGTAGAGCTTGTACGTCTTCCTGACAACCAGCCGCCCGCTCATTCGCCGACCTCCACTCGGAGGACCCTCCACACGCCCCACGCCAGTGCCCCGACGAGCACGATTTTCGCGCCGATCACCGCGGCTGGCTGTCGACGCTCGTCCCTCACTCGAACCTCAGATACGCCTCGAGCCCGTGGCGCCCGCCCTCGCGACCGAAGCCCGACTCCTTGTAGCCGCCGAACGGCGACGCCGGGTCGAAGCGGTTGAACGTGTTGCCCCAGACAACACCGGCCCGCAGCCGGTCGGCCATCCACAGGATCCGCGATCCCTTCTCGGTCCACACGCCGGCCGAGAGCCCGTACATCGTGTTGTTCGCCTTCTCGACCGCTTCGGCAGGCGTCCGGAACGTCAGCACGCTGAGCACCGGGCCGAAGATCTCCTCCTGGGCGATGCGATGGCTCTGGGCGACATTGGTGAAGACCGTCGGAGCGAACCACCACCCCTTCTCCGGCAGCCGGCAGGGCGGCTGATACACCTCGGCGCCCTCCTCCGTGCCGCTCTCGACCAGCTCCGTGATCCTGTCGAGCTGCGCTTTCGAGTTGATGGCGCCGATATCGGTGTTCTTGTCGAGTGGATCGCCAACACGGAGCGTGGCCATGCGGCGCTTGAGCTTGCGGACCAGCTGGTCGTGGATCGACTCCTGGACGAGCAGTCGCGAGCCCGCGCAGCACACGTGCCCCTGGTTGAAGTAGATCCCGTTCACGATCCCTTCGACTGCTTGATCGAGAGCGCAATCCTCGAACACGATGTTCGCCGCCTTGCCACCCAATTCGAGCGTGAGGGCGATGTCTCGCCCGGCCAGCTCCCGCTGGATCGCCTTGCCAACCTCCGTGGAGCCGGTGAACGCGACCTTGTCGATGCCGTCGTTTCGTACGAGGTGTGCGCCCGTCGCCCCGTCCCCGGTAACGATGTTGACGACCCCGGGAGGAACCTCCGCCTGGCGGCAGACGTCCGCGAACAGGAGCGCCGTGAGGGGCGTCGTCTCGGCGGGCTTGAGGACGACGGTGTTGCCGCACGCGAGGGCAGGCGCGATCTTCCATGCGAGCATCAGGAGCGGGAAGTTCCATGGGACGATCTGCGCGGCAACGCCGAGCGGTCGCGGCCGCCTGCCGGGGAACGCGTACTCGAGCTTGTCGGCCCAACCCGCGTAGTAGAAGAAGTGCGCCGCAGCGAGCGGTAGGTCGACGTCCCGCGACTCCTTAATCGGCTTCCCACCGTCGAGCGACTCGGCGACTGCCAGCTCGCGGGCGCGCTCCTGGAGGACGCGGGCGATTCGGAAGAGCACCTTTGCCCGCTCCGAGGGCCGCCACGCGCTCCACGGCGTGAACGCCTCGCGAGCGGCGTCCACGGCCAGTGAGACGTCCTTCGCGCCCGCCTGGGCGACCTCGGCGAGTGGCTCTTCTGTCGAGGGCGACACGGTCGTGAACCACGAGCGGGATCGGGGCGCAACCTGCTTGCCCCCGATGAACAGGCCGTAGCGCTCCTCGAAGGAGACGATCTCGCGCCCCTCGATCGAGGGCGCATATTCCCACCCCTCTTCGGAGAGGAGCCCCGTCCGTTGCTTCTCGACAGCGCCCATCAGTCGATCGTGAACTCGTCGGGCGATCGGTAGATCCCGGTGCGCTGCTTGCGCAGCTGCAGCAGCACGTCGTTCAGGAGCGACGATGCGCCGAAGCGGAACAGGTCGGGCGTCAGCCACTCCCGGCCGAGCGTCTCGTGCAGCACGCAGAGGTACTGGATCGCCTGCTTCGCCGTTCGGATACCGCCGGCCGGCTTCATGCCGATCACGAGCCCGGTCTCCTCGTGTACGTCGCGAATCACCTCGAGCATGCAGAGCGTCACCGGGAGCGTTGCGGCGGGAGCGACCTTTCCCGTCGAGGTCTTGATGAAGTCCGCCCCACCGGCAATCGCGACGAGCGACGCCTTGCGCACGGCGTCATAGGTTCCGAGCTCGCCCGTCTCCAGGATCACCTTCAGGTGCGCGTCGCCACACGCTTCCTTGACCGCGACGACCTCCTCGTATACGTGCCCGAGCCGACCCGACAGGAAAGCCCCGCGATCGATCACCATGTCGATCTCATGCGCGCCGGCGGCGACAGCCGCGCGGACGTCCGCGAGCTTCACCTCGAGGACCGCCTGTCCGGACGGAAACGCCGTTGCGACCGACGCGACCTTCACCGAGCTGCCTCGCAGGGCGCGCCGCGCGACACCGACGAGGCTCGGGTAGACGCACACCGCCGCCACGGCGGGCACGGACGGGTCATCGGGCGCAGGTCGCATCGCCTTGGCGCTCAATGCGCGCACCTTGCCGGGCGTGTCGGCGCCCTCGAGCGTCGTGAGATCCATCATCCGGATCGCCAGCTCGAGCGCGAAGACCTTCGACTCCCGCTTGATCGAGCGCTTGGCGAGCTCTCCCGCGCGCGCCTCGAGCGCGACGGCGTCAACTGCGCCGAGGCGCGGCAGCCTGCCGCCGCCGGGGAGCTCGAATGCACGCGGAAGTGCCAGCGTCTGGCTCATGAGCGCAAGTCTAGAGCCCGCGAGTAGAGTGCCCGCCGTGCTGCTCCGGGCCGATGCCAAGGTCGACCTGATCCGACGCCTGCCACTCTTCGAGCTCTGCTCGAAACGCGACCTGCGCAGGATCGCCGCACTCGCCGTCGAGCGCAGCGTCGACGACGGGACGGAGCTGATCACCGAGGGCGAGCCCGGCACGGAGTTCTATGTCGTCGTGGAGGGCGAGGTCGACGTACGCCGCGGACGACGCCGCATCGCGCGTCTGGGGCCGGGGAGCTACGTCGGCGAGATCGCGCTGCTCTCGCGCTCGCCGCGAACGGCGACCGTGGTCGCAGCGACGCCGCTTCGTGTCCTCACCATCTCGGGTCAGGACTTCGTCGAGCTCGTCGACGCGATCCCGGAGCTCTGGCTGAAGGTCGCGCGCACCCTCGCCGACCGCGTCGATGCGGACGAGGCGGCAGAAGCCGGCTGATCGACTACACGGAGAGGTCCCAGGCGCGCCCTGATCTTCGAGGCGATCGCCTCTGGATCTTCCGCGCCCACTGCGACGACGCTCGTAGCCGACGCCGCCACGAGAGCGATCGAGCACCAGGGTGAGCACGCGGTCGCGGTCTTCGAACGAGAGAAACGGTCGGCTGCCCCGCTTCCGGAACCTGCCGCCTCGGATGTCCGTAAACGGGATCGACGTCCCGCCCCACCTGAGCCCGTCCGGCACGAACCGCTCCGTGGACACCGAGTGGATCGCGTCCAGCGGAATCCGCAGCTCGCGCTTCACAGCGGCGAGAGCCGTTACTCCGGTGAGACGGACCACGACCTCGTCGGCGACGAGCTCGATCGACCGGCCCATCAGCCGACCAGCTCCGCCCCACACGGGCGAACGGGGCCGGCTGACTCACAGGCCGAGCCTCTCGAGCGTCTTTCGGTCACGGCGCCACTTCGGCCGTACCTTGACGACGAGCTCGAGGAACACGGGGTGACCGACGAGCGCCTCGACCTCCGGGCGGGCGCGGGTGCCGATCTCGCGGATCATCGCCCCACGCTTCCCGACGAGGATGCCCTTCTGCGATTCCGTCTCGACGAGCACCCGTGCCCGAGCGACCTTCTCGCCGAGCTCGTCGACCTCGACCATCAACGCGTGAGGCACCTCGTCCCGGGTCAGATGGAGTGCCTTCTCCCGGATCACCTCGGCAACGCGCTCCTCGATCGTCAGATCGGTGCGCTGCTCATCCGGAAACAGCGCCGGCCCCTCCGGAAGGAGCAGAACGAGATCGTCGCGGAGCTCGTCGATCCCGTCGCGGACCTTCGCGCTGACTGGATGCAGCGCGTGGAAGTCGCCGAGCTTCGCGGCCTCCTTCATCTGCGAGGCGACGTGCCCGTGCTTCAGGCGGTCGATCTTGTTCAGCGCGATCAGGACGGGAACGCCGAGCGAGAACACACGGCGGGCGACGAAGCGGTCGCCGGCGCCGATTCGGTCGCGCGCAGAAAGGACGAGCAGGACCAGATCGACGTCCGTGAAGGACTTGTCGACCGTCTCCTGCATCTTCTCGGTGAGCGGGTCCATGGGGCGCTGAAAGCCCGGGAGGTCGACGAGCACGAGCTGCCAGTCGGGGCCTGTCGCGACACCGAAGATCCGGCGTCTCGTGGTGTTCGGGACGGTGGAAGTGATCGCGACCTTCTCCCCGGTCAGCGCGTTCACGAGCGTCGACTTGCCGACGTTCGGCCGGCCGGCGACGGCGACGAGCCCTGTCCTCATCGGAACGCCCCGACGAGGATGTCCTCGCGTGGTCCGGATCGCCGAACGTCCGGCGCAGCGTGCACCGGACCCGGGCAAGCACCTCGCCCGGGCGGGTCGGACCCGCGTCGCCCGCGCTGGGGCGAGACCTGCCAAACGGATCCCTGGGCCCTGTCCGTTCCGGACCCCCATCCCTTGGGCGAGATATGCCGACCGGATCCCTGCGCCGTGTCCCTTTCGGACACCCACCCCCTGGGCCACCGACCTCCTCCCCGCAACGTGAGCCTATCGCCGAAATCGACACGAGTCAGCGCCCGATCAGTGCCGAAAGCGCACCAATCGCCCCACAGGGCGCCGGCCGTTCGAGGCGCCGACCTCACAGCTCGAACTGCTCCGGAAGGAGCTCGTTCGGCGTCATCTCCACGACCCGCCCTCCGTTCCGGAAGACGACCCGCTCGACACCCATCTCCGCGAGCCACTGGCGGCATCCGCCGCACGGCGACGCGGTGATCGCGGCCAGAACGAAGTCGCCGGGCCGGTAGCCCTCGACGATCGCACGTGAGAAGGCAGTGCGCTCGGCACAGACCCCGAGGGGGTAGGCGGCGTTCTCGACGTTGACGCCCTCCACGACCCGCCCGTCCCGGCAGAGGACCGCGCACCCCACGTTGAAGTTCGAGTACGGCGCGTACGCGCGCGCGGCGATCGCGTCGGCGGCGGCGAGCAGCTCTGCATCGGTCATGCGGAGAACCCCTGGAACACGACGAGCGTGACGAGCGCGCCCAGCAGGCCGCCCGAGGCGACCTCGAGCGTCGAGTGGACTCCTGCCTCGATCCGGGTCTGCGCCACGAGCAACGCCAAGATCAACGACAGAGAAGAGACGAGGAAGCGATGTTCGCTGTCGTCGAGCACGAGCGTCACGGCCATCCATGCGGCGAAAGCGACGGCGGCGTGCCCCGAAGGCCAGCCACCGCGAAGCGGGGAGCCTCGACCGGAGAGCGCCTTCATCGCGATCACGAGCGCGATCGTAAGCACGAGCGCGACGAGCGTGAGCTCGGCCGGCGCCTCGGAGAGCTTGTCGAGGAGCCGCGAGCTCTCGCCGGCTACCTGACCGGAGAACACGAGGTAGCCGACGGCGATGGCGTTGATCGCAGCGATCAGCACGGCGCCGGCGCCGATGTCCTTCGCGAGCTTCGCCATCGGGTCGAAGGACGTCGACGCGACGTCGACGGCCGCCTCGATCGCCGTGTTGACCATCTCTGCGATCAGGACGAAGGCGATCGCGATGAGCAGTGCGATCAGCTCCAGGCGCGAGACGTCGAACGCAAGCGCTGCCACGAGCACGACGACCGCGACCGCGAAGTGGATCCGCATGTTCCGTTGCGTGCGGAGGACGTGGATGATCCCCTCGAACGCGAAGTTGAAGCTCTCGAGGATCGACGGCGGGCGCCGCGGCGCAATCACGGCAGATACGCGCGCTCGCGCGACTCCATCGCCACACCGTGCTCGTGCCCGAGCAGGTGCAGCACCCCGTGCACGAGCGGCCACCGCCAGTCGTCGCCGACGACGTTGGGGCACAGGACGACGTCACCGAGCGCCCGCGGCTCGCCGGGCGGGAGGGTTTCCAGCCCGTCGATCGGGAACGAGAGCACGTCCGTCGGCTCGTCGATCCCGAGATGCTCGCGCTTCAGCGTGCGCATCTCGTCCGGGTCGACGAAGGCGATCCCGAGCTCGCCGGTCGTCACGCCCTCACCGCGCAGGACCTGCCGCGCGAGCGCCACCGCACCGCGCTTGTCGACGACGGCCCCGCTCCGGTTGGCGACCTCGACCTCGACCATCACCGAAGTCGAGCGGAGCCGGTCTCCTCGGCGTGCAGCTTGTACGCCTCGACGATCCGCTGGACGAGCTTGTGCCGCACCACGTCCTCGTGACCGAACTCGACGAACCCGACCCCGTCGAGCGAGCGGAGGATGTCGCGGACCTGGATCAACCCTGATGCCTGCTCGCGTGGAAGGTCGATCTGCGTCACGTCACCGGTGACCACCATGCGCGAGCCGAAGCCGAGTCGCGTGAGGAACATCTGCATCTGCTCGGGCGTCGTGTTCTGCGCCTCGTCGAGGATCACGAAGGAGTCGTTCAGCGTCCGACCCCGCATGAAGGCCAGCGGGGCGACCTCGATCGTGCCCCGGTCGATATAGGCGTTCAGCCGGTCGGCGTCCATCGTGTCGTACAGCGCGTCGAACAGCGGCCGCATGTACGGGTCGACCTTCGCGAGGATGTCGCCGGGGAGGAACCCGAGCCGCTCCCCGGCCTCGACTGCCGGCCGTGTGAGGATGATGCGGCCGACCTCCTTCTCGGAGAGCGCCTTCACGGCGAGCGCGATCGCGAGATAGGTCTTGCCGGTCCCTGCCGGCCCGATCGCGAAGGTCACGGTCGACGAGCGGATCGTGTCGACGTAGCGCTTCTGCGTCACGGTCTTGGGCGCGATCTTCTTACCGCGATGTCGCCAGACGACGTCGTCGAAGACGTCGCGGATATCGGCGGCCTGATCGAGCGCCGCGACGACGGCGCCGACGGTGTCCGGCCCGATCGCATGACCTCCCTCGACGAGCTCGACGAGCTCGTCGACCACCGCTCTGGCCTCGACGACTCGCGCATCGTCGCCCTCGAGCGTGAGCCGGTTGCCGCGCAGCGAGAACGTGCATCCGAGCCGTTCGCGCAGCGCGTCGAGCACGCCGTCGCCGACGCCGGCCAGCTCGGCAGCGACCTCGTTGGGAACCGTGAGAACGTCCTGCACGACGAACCAGTGTAGGTACCGACCGGTACGGCAGCCGGGGCGCGGTAGCGTCCCTCGCATGCCGGCGAGCCTCGTGCTGTACGACGAGGCGTGCGGGGTCTGTGCCGCATTCGCCCGCCGGCTGGAGCGGCGTGGCGTGAAGACCGCGCCGATCGGGTCGGCTGCGGGAGCCACGTGGCTCCGCGACCTCGCGCACCGCCAGCGCTACGCGGTCTTCCACGCGATCGACGAGCGTGGCCGCCGCCGCTCCGGCGGCGACGCGGTTCCGCTCGTGCTCGAGTCGGTTCGCGGGCTCGGTCCTCTTGCGACGGTCGCCCGGGCCCTACCGCAGGCGACCGATGCGGGCTACAGGCTGGTTGCCCGCCACCGCTCGTTGCTCTCGCGCGTCCTCGCCGTCGCGGGTGGCTGTCGCGGAAGCTACGCCTCGCTCAGGCGAGCTTCTCGCGGACGAGCTGGCTGACCGTCGATCCGTCGGCGCGACCGGAGACCTGCGGCATCACATCGGCCATCACGCGCCCGAGGTCCCTGAGGGAGGTCGCTCCCACTTCCGCGATCACGTCGTCGACGATCTCCTCGAGCTCGTCCTCCGAGAGGGGTTCGGGCATGAACTCCTCGATCACGTCGAGCTCGAACTCCTCGCGATCCGCCTGTTCCTCGCGCCCCGCGGCATCGTAGGCCTCCATTGCCTCGACGCGCTTCTTCCGCTCGCGCTGGAGGACCTGCAGCGACTCGTCGTCGCTCAACGGACGCTGAAGCTCTTTCTCCGCCGAGCGAAGGGCGCTCAGCAGTAGCGACAACGCATCACGGCGCGCGTCGTCCCGCCCGAGGCGCGCGGTCTTCAACTCGCTCTCGATGTCCGCGATCAGCGTCATTCGAACCCGGGCAGGCTATCGCCCCCGAGGACGTGCCAGTGGAGATGGAACACCGTCTGTCCGCCGCGAGGGCCGACGTTGACGATCACGCGGTAGTCCTCGAGGCCCGCCTGCTTCGCGGTGTCGGCCACGAAACGCAACATGCGCGCTGCTTCCTCGTCCGGGAACGACGCGACGTCGCGGAACGTGTCGACATGGCGCTCGGGGAGCACGAGGAGGTGCGTGGGCGCCTTGGGGACGATGTCCCGGACCGCGACGAAGCCGTCCGCGACGTGCACGTGATCGCCCTCGCGGACGAGCCGGCAGAAGAGGCAGTCGCCGGTATCAGGCGGCAACGGCAAGCACCCCCTCGGCCGTCACCCCGACCGCACGCGCGCGCACGAGCTCGCCGACCTCACCGACGTCGCGCACGAGCCACGGCGTGTAGTCCGCGGCGTACCCTCGCCCCGGCCGATCGACGAGCACCCGATCGGTCGTTCCCACGCGCGCCCGCCAGTGGCGGCGGCCGAGCTCGTCGGAGAGTGCGCGGAGCCGCGCGCCCCGCTCGCGCTTCACCTCGGCGGGGACGGTGTCGTCCGCAGCCGTCTGCGTCCCCGGTCGCGGCGAGTAGGGGAAGACGTGCACCTTCGTCATCCCGAGCCGCTCGACAAGCACGAGCGTCCGCTCGAAGGCCTCGTCGTCCTCCGTGGGAAAGCCGACGATCACGTCGGTGGTCAGGTTGAGGCCGGTGAGGGGCTCGAGCCGGCGGGCGAACTGAGCGGCGTCGTAGCGGCGACCCATCGACCGCAGCACCGCGTCGTCGCCCGACTGGAGCGGCACGTGTAGGTGAGGCGCCACGGTTGGGGTCTGCATCAGGGCTGCGACGAGCTCATCGGTCACGTGGTTCACCTCGATCGACGAGAGGCGCAGGCGCTCCAGCCCAGGCGTGCTGCCAGCTTCGCGGACGAGCCGCGCCAGGGTGTAACCAGCGGCGCGGTCGCGGAAGCAGCCGAGGTTGACGCCGGTCAGCACCACCTCGCGATGCCCCTGATCGACACGACGACGAACCTCGGCAAGCACCGCCGCGGCGGTGCGGCTGCGCGTTGCGCCGCGCACGAGCGGTATGACGCAGAACGCGCACGAGAACGAGCAGCCGTCCTGGATCTTCACGAACGCTCGGACGCGGTCGAGGCGGTGTTGGGCGTCGACGCAGCCGATCGCGCCCACGTCGCCGGCGACGAATACGGCGGCTGCGTCGCCGATCCGCCGTGTGACGACGACGTTCGGCGCCGCCTGGTCGAACGCGCCTTCGAGATTCGAGGCGCAGCCCGTCACGTAGACCGTGCGTGCCGTGCGCGAGGCGCGCGCGGCGGCTTGCCGCGACTTCGAGACTGCTTCGTGCGTGACGCAGCACGTGTTGACGACCTGGATCTCGCCGCACTCGGCGACCTCGTGGTGACCGTCGGCGAGCAGCCGCTCGCGGATCGCCTGGGCGTCCGCGAACGAGACCTTGCAGCCGAGGAACCGCGTCGAGAACGTCGCCATCGAGCCTCTGAGACTAAACGGTCTGCGGCCTCGTCTCGGATTGCGGGACGCGCTCGAACCGATCGGCTGCCCACCCGTCCAGCGCGGCGGACTCGAGGTGGGCCCACCCCTCGTGCTGCGGTCGCTCGCCGACGAGATAGCCCGAGGTGATCGCCTCACGGGACTCGAGCTTCGCGAGGACCGCCTCGACCGGCCGCAGGAGGACGTTCGCGACGGCCACGTCAGCGTGCGGCAGCGAATCCGCTTCTGCATCGACGAGGCTGGCGTGGATCTCGACGGCATTCGCAACGGCGTTCGCCAGCGTCGTCTCGACGGCGACCGGGTCGACGTCGACCGCGGTCACCGGCGCGAAGCCGAGTCGTGCGGCAGCGATCGCGAGGACGCCCGAGCCGCACCCGATGTCGAGCAGCGAGCCGCGAACATCCGTCGTCGCGAGCAACTCGACGCAGAGACGCGTTGTCGGATGAGCCCCCGTTCCGAAGGCGCGACCGGGGTCGATCACGACCGAGCGCGCCGCGTCGGGCGGCGTCTCCCACGGCGGGCCGATCCAGAGCCCGCCCGCTTCCACCGGGTGGTGGAACGCGCGCCAGGCGTCCTCCCAGCCGTCGGGGACGTCCTCGACCGCGGCGTCCGGGAGCTCAGCGAGCAGCCGCTCGACCGCGTCGGTGGGGACGTACGCCGAGAACTCGACACCGCCGCCGTCGAGCGGCCGCTCCTCGAGCCCGGCAGGGACGAGGTCGAGGAGCTGGGCGCGCAGCGGCTCGGCGTCGTCGCCACGCGCCCGTACGGAGACGCGTCGGAAGTGGCTCACGCCCGGTCGCCCTCGAACGGGAACGCCGTTCTCCTGGCCCAGATGCCGTCCGCCTGCTCGACGAGCAGCGTCGCGGCCTCGGCGCGGCACGCGAGCGGCAGGGACGGGCCGAGGCCGTCGCGGAGCTCCGCGAGCATCGCCGCGAGCACGCGGACGTCGTTCTCGTCGCCCGTGTCCCCGCCCACCGTGCAATGCGGCACCGCCTCGAGGGTTGGCTCGCCGTACGGTGGGTGGTCGGGAAACGCGGCCCGTGTGGCGGCGATGAGCTCGCGGAACGGGGCCGCCGGCTCCGGTGCGAGCCAGGCCACACCAGGGAACGACTCGACGCGCGCGAGCTCGTACGCGAACGGCGCGACCGGCGCATAGAGCGCCCGCAGGCTCGTCAGCAGATCGGCGTCGACCTGCGCGGCGACGACGAACGGGAACAGGATCGTCAGGTGGGCGGGGATCCCGCGCTCGACCGACCAGCCATGGAAGCGGCGACGCCACGGCGCGAGCGTCCCGTCGGCGGCGTCGGCGACCACCACGAGCGCCGTCCGCGACGGCTCGCTACTCACCGGAAGGCGCTCTTCAGCTTTCCGAGGAACCCGTCGTCGTCGTCGCGGTAGGCCCCGGCGCCGAGCGTCTCCTCGAGACGGAGCAGCTCTACGCGCTGCTCGGCGCTCAGCTGATTCGGGACACGGACGTCGACCTCGACCAGAAGGTCGCCTCGACGGCCGCTCTCGAGCGAGGGCATCCCGCGTCCGCGCACGACATGGATCGCGCCGGGCTGCGTGCCGGGCGCCAGCTCGATCTCGAGCAGGCCCGACGGCGTCGGCACAGACGCGGTCGTACCAAGGGCGGCTTCGATCATCGTCACGGTCGCCCGCACCACCAGGTCGTCGCCCTCGCGCCGGATCCCTTCGTGTGCATGCACGCGCACGGTGACATAGACGTCCCCGGGCGGGCCGCCGAGCGTGCCCGCATGACCGTCGCCGCGGACGCGGATCCGCTGACCGTCATGGATCCCCGCCGGGATCTCGAGATCGAGCGTGACGTCCTCGAGGATCCGGCCGTCTCCCTCGCATCGTGGGCACGGCGTCTCGACAATCCGGCCGGCGCCGTCGCAGCGGGGGCAGGTCCCGGAACGGACCATCTGTCCGAGAATCGTCCGCGTCACCTGCTGGACGCGACCCGCGCCGGCGCACGCCGGGCAGGTGACCGGCGAGGTGCCAGGCGCTGCCCCGGTACCGCCGCACGGCTCGCACGCGCGAGCTGCCCGGATGTGGACGTCCAGGGTGGCGCCGGTCGCCGCGGCAGCGAGATCGATCTCCGCGTGCGCGGCCACATCGGGGCCACGGGTCGGTCGAGGGCCGGCGCTGGCGCCGCCGCCGAACAGCGTCTCGCCGAAGAACGCGGCGAAGACGTCAGAAAGGCTTCCGAAGTCGGCGTCCGTTGGGGCGAACCCGCCGCTTCGAAGGCCCGCGTGCCCGAAGCGGTCGTACGTCCGCCGCCGCTCGGGATCGGACAGCACCTCGTAGGCCTCCGCGACCACACGGAAACGCACCTCGGCGTCCGGCGCCTCGCTCACGTCGGGGTGCAGGTCGCGGGCAAGCCGACGGAACGCCCGCTTGATCTCGGCGTGGCTTGCGTCGCGGGCCACGCCGAGGAGCTCGTAGTAGTCCTGCTCGGTCGTCGCCATCACACCGGCCCGTACACGTCGTCGACGAGGCGCGAGAGCTCGAACGCGGCGGCGCGGACGGCGCGGATTGCCTTGTCGTAATCCATCCGCAGCGGGCCGAGAAGGCCGACGGCGCCGAGCGATCGGTTCGGCAGCCCGTACGTCGTGCCGACGTAGGAGGCGCCGCGAAGCTCCTCGCCTTCGAACTCCGGGCCGACCCGGACGACGGTGCGGTTCGGGTCGAGCGCCTCCTGGAGAAGCCCGAGCACTGCGGCTCTCCGCTCCAGCACCTCGAGCAGGCGTTGACACGCCTCGAGCTCCGCGCCCGTAGCGTCGCCGAGCAAGCTTGCCGCCCCGCCGATGTAGAGCTCCGTTGACTGCGCGGCGACCACCGCGAAGGCGGGCCGCAAGCTCTCCAGGAAGAACCGCTCGCGGGTGCTCAGGCTCGGATCCTCGAACGCGCGCCGCAGGACGTTGCCGCTTGCGCGGCGGCCCACGACCGTCTCGTCGAGGTATGCGCGCGCCCACTCGACGAGGCCCGGATCGACAGCGTCCTCGAACTCGATCATGCGCTTCGACACGCTGCCGGAGGCGGTGATGGCGACGACGATCACGACGCGCGGCTGGAGCTGCACGACGTCGACATGGCGCACGGCCGCGGACTCGAGCGACGGCGCCGAGACGAGCGCAAGCAGGTGAGTGGCCTCCGAGAGAGCCTCGGTGGTGCGCTGCAGCGCCTCCTCGAGCTCGTTCCGCATCGCGGTCAGGTCGATGGAGAACGGGCCTGGACGGCCCTCGATCGCGCCGACGAGATCCTCGGTGTAGAGGCGGTAGCCGCTCTCCGTCGGCACACGCCCGGAGGAGGTGTGGGGATGGGTCAGCAGGCCGATCGCCTCGAGCTCCGACAGCTCGTGCCGGACCGTGGACGAGGACACGTCGAGGCCCGAGCGCTCGACGAGCACCCTCGAGCCGACGGGTTGACCAGTCGCCACGTATTCCTCGACGACCCGCCGCAAAATCTCGCGCTTGCGCGGAGTGAGCTCCACTGCGGCGATGGTAGCCGCGGCTACGGGCGGTTCAGCCGCCCCGACGACCGGCTCGAAGCCCTCTTGGGCGGTGCTTCGACGCACGGACGCTCGCGGGGCGACGGCCGCTCAGTTCGCGCGGCCGTCCGCGCAGCACTGTCCGCGCGGCCTCGTCCACGCGGAGCGCACGGCGGCATCCCGGC
Source organism: uncultured Actinomycetes bacterium (assembly GCA_963810295.1). Classification (GTDB taxonomy): domain Bacteria; phylum Actinomycetota; class Thermoleophilia; order Gaiellales; family Gaiellaceae; genus Gaiella. The sequence continues at coordinate 172,088 of CAWEMW010000010.1, read as the reverse complement.
GGCAAGGCCCCGCCCACGGAAGTGCATGGCGGCACCCAGCGGCGACGGTGCCCGGCCACTGGAGCGCACGGGTGGCATCGGAGCCGCAGGGCCTACGGACGCGCACGGCGGCACGGGAGCGGCAGGAGGCCGCCGCAGACGGTCGGCGCCGGCCGCACTTGCGGCCGGACGCGCCCCGCTCCGCAGGCGCCGCCCGAGGCCAGAGCACGCTTGCTCGTGCCGCTACGAGAGCAGCTCGGCCGTCACCGCGCCACCCAACAGGCGCCCACGCGCGGTGAGGCGGATCCCACCGTCGACCCGCTCGACCAGCTTTCCGTCGACAAGCCTCTCGAGGGCAGCCGTGTCCACCACGCCGTCCTGCCGGTCGAGCGCGTCGAGCGCGAACGGCTCGTCGAGACGCAGCCCGAGCATCACCCGTTCGACTGCGCGCGTCCGAGCGTCGAGCGTCTCGACCTCGCGCCGCGGGACACCGCCGTTGGCGAACGACTCGATGTACCTACCCACCGACGGCTGGTTCCGCCGCCGCTCCACTCCGAGCGTTGACACCGCCCCGACGCCCACACCGAGGTAGTCGTCGCCACGCCAGATCCCTAGGTTGTGTCGCGCGCGGAGCTCGCGGCCCGCATCCTCGCGGCAGAAGTTCGCCGTCTCGTACCAGCGGTACCCGGCGCTGGTCAGCGTCTCGACGACACGCTCGAAGTAGCCCTCCATCGCCTCCGCCTGACGCTGGAGCTCGTCCCCGTGCGTGTGGGTGAAACGCGTGCCCGGCTTCGCCTCGAGCTCGTAGCAGGAGAGGTGCTCGGGCTCGAGAGCGAGGGCGTCCGCGAGATCCGCCTCGAGGTCGGCGGAGCTCTGGCTGGGGATCCCGTACAGCAGATCGAGCGAGACGTTGTCGAAACTGGCATCACGCAGAATATGCACTGCGCGTCGGACGACATCCGGCATTGCCCGCCGCTCGAGCACGCGAAGGAGCTCGGGCCGGAATGACTGCGCGCCGACCGAGACGCGATTCACGCCGTGGCCGCGCAACAGCCGCGCGAGCTCGGGTGTCACCGTCTCCGGGTTCGCCTCGACGGTCAGCTCCTCGACGTCGGGAAGCGCGGCGAGCAGCCGCTCGAGGGCGCGAGGCTCGGTGAACGTCGGCGTGCCTCCGCCGAGGAACACGGTCTCGACCTCGTCCGCCAGCCACCGACGCTCGCGTTCGAGCTCGGTGAGCAGCGCATCGACGTACGCGCCGTGCTCCTCGGTCCGGCCGACGGCCGTGACGAAGTCGCAGTAACCGCAGCGGTGGACGCAGAACGGAAGGTGGACGTACAGGTGGCGGGCAGCGCCGGGAACGAGGTTCCCGGTCCCGCTCACCGCTTCTTGTCGCCGTCCAGGTTGAGAACGGCGAGGAACGCTTCCTGCGGGACCTCGACGCCACCCACCTGCTTCATCCGCTTCTTGCCCTTCTTCTGCTTCTCGATGAGCTTCCGCTTGCGCGAGATGTCCCCGCCGTAGCACTTCGCCAGCACGTCCTTGCGCTTCGCCTTGACGGTCTCGCGGGCGATCACACGCGAGCCGATCGCGGCCTGGATCGGGACGTCGAACATCTGTCGCGGGATCTCCTCGCGGAGTCGCTCGACGAGCAGCTTGCCGCGCTCGTAGGCCGCGTCCCGATGGGCGATCATCGACAGCGCGTCGACCTGCTCGCCGCCGACGAGCACATCGACCCGGGCCAGATTCCCGTCGCGGAACCCGGCCATGTCGTAGTCGAAGCTCGCGTAGCCGCGCGTGCGGGACTTCAGCTGGTCGTAGTAGTCGAGCACGATCTCCCCGAGGGGCAGCTCGTATGTGAGCAGCACGCGTGTCTCGGAGAGGTACTCCATGTGGTCGAACCGGCCCCGTCGGTCGGTGCAGAGCTCCATCACCGAGCCGACGTAGTCCTTCGGGACGATGACCTGGGCGCGGACGTACGGCTCCTGGACCTCTTCGACGTCGGCCGGCATGTCGGCCGGGTTGTGCACCTCCACCCAGGCGCCGTTCTTCTCCTTCACCTGGTAGGCGACGTTCGGCGCCGTCACGAGCAGGTCGAGGTCGAACTCGCGCTCCAGCCGCTCGCGGACGATCTCCATGTGGAGGAGCCCGAGAAAGCCGCAGCGGAAGCCGAACCCGAGCGCCTGTGACGTCTCGGGCTCGTAGAAGAGGGCGGCGTCGTTGAGCTTGAGCCTCTCGAGCGCGTCGCGGAGCTCCGGGTAGTCGTCGGACTCGGTCGGGAAGAGGCCGGCGAACACCATCGGCTTGACGTCCTTGTATCCCGGGAGCGGGCTCGCCGCTCCGGCCCTGCGCGTCGTCAACGTGTCCCCCACCCGGAGGCGTGAGACGTCCTTGAGGCCGGTCACGACGTAACCGACCTCTCCCGCCTCGAGCGCCTCGACGGGAACGCGCTGCGGCGACATGTAGCCGAGCTCCTCCGCGTCGAAGTCCGTGCCCATCGCCATCGCGTGGAGGCGGACGCCGGTCGGCAGACGCCCGTCGACGACGCGGACGAACGCGATCACGCCGCGGTACTGGTCGTACGAGGAGTCGAACACGAGAGCCCGCGCCGGCGCGTCCGCGTCGCCCTCGGGGGCAGGGATCCGCTCGACGACCGCGTCGAGCACATGCTCGACGTTGGCGCCGGTCTTGGCCGATATCCGGACGACGTCCTCGCGCGAGCCTCCGAGCAGCTCCACGACCTCGGCCGCAGCCCCGTCCGGGTTTGCGGAGGGAAGGTCGATCTTGTTGACCACGGAGACGATCTCGAGCTCGTTCTCGACTGCGAGGTATGCGTTCGCGAGCGTCTGCGCCTCGATCCCCTGGGCCGCGTCGACGACGAGCACGGCGCCCTCACACGCCTGGAGCGAACGCGAGACCTCGTAGGTGAAGTCGACGTGCCCGGGCGTGTCGATCAGGTTCAGCTCGTGGCCCTTCCAGTGAACCCGCACCGCCTGCGCCTTGATGGTGATCCCGCGCTCGCGCTCGAGCTCCATCGAGTCGAGCAGCTGGTCGCGCATGTCGCGGTCGGCGACCGTGTCTGTCAGCTGGAGGATCCGGTCCGCGAGCGTCGACTTCCCGTGGTCGATATGGGCGATGATCGAGAAGTTGCGGATTCGGCTCTGGTCCATATCTGATCGGCGTCGATCGTAGCCGTGGTGACGGTTTTTCCCGACCTTTTTGTGCGCGCCTTCGGTCCTGTGGGAACGGACGATGTAGCGTTCGGGTGTGCCCGAGCTCAACGCCATCGGCATCGCAGTGGCGGATCTTCAGCGCTCGATGCGGTTCTACCGGCTGCTCGGGCTCGACCTCCCCGAGGATCCGGTGGAGGGTCATGTCGAGGCAACGATGGCGAACGGCACGCGGCTGATGTTCGACACCGAAGAGGTCATCGACAGCTTCCTGCCGGAGTGGAGCCGCGCGAACGGAAACCAGGTGTCCCTCGCGTTCGAGTGCTCGAGCCCTGCCGAGGTCGACGACCTGTACGCGCGCGTGGTCGCAGCGGGCTTCGAAGGCGAGAAGGCGCCGTGGGACGCAGTTTGGGGCCAGCGCTACGCCCTGCTCGGTGACCCGGACGGCGTGCGGGTCAACCTCTTCGCGGCGCTCGCGTAGACCCGTTCAGTTCACGTCGATCTCGGTCGCGCCGGTCAGCTCGCGGAGCTCGTCGTACGTCGTGTCGAAGACGGCGTGCGAGTGGCCCGCGGCCGCCCAGATCCGCTCGTACGACGCGAGGACGCGGTCGAGGCAGGTCCGCAGAGGCTCCGGATGGCCTACGGGTGCAACGCCGCCGATCGCCTGGCCTGTGTGGAGACGGACGAAGTCGGCGCTCGCGCGGTCGAGGGCCGGCAGACCCAGGTCGGCGGCGACCTTGCCCGTGTCCACACGATGGGCGCCGGACGTGAGGATCAGCACGGGCTCGCCGGCGGCGTCGAAGACCAGGGAGTTCGCGATCGCGCCGACCTCGCAGCCCAGCCCGTCCGCGGCCGCCTGTGCTGTGCGCACGCCATCGGGGAAGACATGGACGCTGCCGTCCCAGCCGCCTGCGCGAAGTATCTCCGTCACATGGTCGACGCTCGGATGACGGAAGTCCGTCACCCGGTGACCTCATCGAGCACATCGGGGCCGTGCTTCTCCTCGAACCGGTCGAGGACGCCCGACTCGACCACTCGGCGACGAGCCTCCTCGGCATCCACCGACGCGAACTCGAAGATGACGAACTTCGGATCGTCGATCGTGCCGAAGACGCGAACCGCGGTCGCCTTCTCACGGGCGTGCGGACGGTCCTGGTCGAGCATCGACCGCCAGACGTCGTAGTCTCCGACCTGGATCCGCGTGCTGACCAACGCCGACACCGTCTGTGCCTCCTTCGCTCGGGGTGACGAGCCAGAGCCTGCCAGGGTCATGGACGTTAGGCGCCGATCTCGCGCCGAAGCACCGGCTTGACGTCGACGACCGGCGTGCCGTCGATCGCCTCGAGGTCGGCGAGCGCGCGATCCGTCCAGCTCGAGGATGCAGTCCTAGGCCGCGGACTCCATCACCCGCCACGCCGAAGCTCGAGGAGCGACCCTAGCTCGCGGACGCCGAGGAGGCGAGAGGCGAGCACGTACGCGCCGGTTCCGAGAGCGAGCGCGCCGCCGACCGAGGCGACCTCCGCGAGCACGGAGCGACCGAAGGCGGCGTCGAGCCCCCACCACACGGCGACTGCCACAGCCGTGGCGACAGCTGCCGCGACGAGGATGCGCCCAAGGGCGACCAGCGTCCCCGTGAGCTCGACGCCGCTACGCACGTGCCGGCGCATCAGCACCATGAGCACGACCGCCGCCACGAGGTTCGAGAGCGATGTCGCGAGCGGAAGGCCCCACACGCCGAACGAGTAGAACGCCGCGAACAACGCGACGTTGAGCGCGAGGTTGCCGAGCGCCACGAGCGTCGGGATCCAGTTCGATTGGAGGCCGTAGAACGCGCGGTTGAGGAGCAGCATCCAGCCGTTGAACACCAGGCCCAAGGAGAACGCCGCGAGCGCGCCCGCCACAACCGGTGTCTGGTCGGGCGTGAACTCGCCGCGCTCGTAGACGAGCCGCGTGATCGGCTCGGCGAGAGCGGCTGAGACGAGCCCCGCGGGGATGAGCAGGAAGCCGATCTGCCGGATCCCCGTGTCGAGTGTCCGCCCGAAGCCCGCCATGTCGGCTCGCGCGGCGAGCCGCGACAGCGTCGGGAAGAGCACCGTCGCGACGGCCACCGAGAAGATCCCTTGCGGGAGCATGTAGAGCCGGAACGCGAGGTCGATCGCACGCGGCGCCAGGTCCGGATCGATGAGCCGGGACGCGAACAGCGTCCCGATCAGGGTCGAGACGTTGATCAGCCCAAGGGTCAACGTCACCGGCAGCATCAGCACGAAGAACCGGCGCACCGCCGGGTCACGCCAGTCGAGTGCGAAGCGCAGCCGCCCGTCCAGCCCGCGTAGCCAGGGAATCGGAATCAAGAGCTGGACGAGGGTCGCGAGGACGATCGAGCCTGCGTAGATGTACAGCTCGGCGTCCTCGCCGTCCGCCCCCGGGACGCCGAGTACGAGCCCCAGGATGATCACGAGGTTCCAGGCCACCGGCGTCAGCGCAGGGACGGTGAACTGGTCGTACGCGTTGAGGATCCCGACGACGATCCCCGAAAGCCCGAGCAGGATCACGATCGGGAACAGCAGGCGCGAGAGCCCGACGGCGAGGTCGAAATCGCCGCCCGGCGTCCCGAAGAGCTCGACGATCAGCGGGGCGGCGAGAACGAAAACGGCGGTCAGCCCGGTCGTGAAGAGCAGGACGAGCCAGAAGATCGTCGACGCGACACGCCACGCGCGCGCCCGCTCGCCTTTCTCGAGGAGCTCGCTGAAGACCGGCACGAAAGCGCCGGAGAGTGCCGTGTCTGCGACGAGAGCCCGGACGAGGTTCGGGATCTGGAACGCGACGGTGAACGCGTTGATCTTCCCCGCAGCACCGAACGCGTACGCGGCGACCATCTCGCGGACGAGGCCGAGCACCCGCGACAACGCCGTCGCAGCGCCGAACACGGCCGTCGAGCGCGCCAGTCGACGGCGGTGGGCGCGCTCCTCGGCGAGTCCCGGATCGGGCTCGATGTGCTCGGTCATCCACGGGAGTTTCGTGGAACCGTCGGCGGCCCCTCTGCTACCATCCGCGCGCCCGCAGCTCGCGGGCGCTCTCACGTATGGCGAACATCAAGCAGCAGAAGAAGCGCGTGCAAATCGCGAGCCGTCAGCGGCTCGAGAACCTGCGATACCGCTCGACGATCAAGACGCTCTTCAAGCGGCTCGAGACGGCGGTCGCGGACGGGGACGAGGCTGTCGTCACGGCCGAGCATCGTGAGCTCGTGCGCACGATCGACCGCGCGACGGCCCGGGGCGCGCTCCACAGGAACACTGCGGCGCGCAAGAAGTCGCAGGCGGCGCGCGCCGCCTCCAGCGCCTCGTAACGCGGCGCGACGGCCCCGCGGGCTACCGCGGCTCGCGTGCGAGATCCGCGATCGCGAGCTGAAGCTCGAGCTCGGGCGCGAGGCGGCTGCCGCCCTTGAGCGCGTGGTCGAGGCGCGCGAGCCGGATCGACGCGTCGCGCAGCTCCTCGACCGAGAAGCCTTCGGCCTGCTTCGCAAGCTTCTGGGCCGGGTACGGCTTCATCCCCAACTTCCCGGCGGCATCCTTCGGCTTGACGCCGTCCTCCAGCAGCCGCTTCATCGCCGCGAGCTTGGCGAGGTGCCCCGCGAGCTGCCCCGAGAGCCGCGGCGCCTCGTCTCGAGCGGCGCGGGGCCGATGGTCGAGGTCGTTCTCCATCACCGTCAACGCCGCGGCGAGGTCGCGCTGACCCCAGGCGTCGGTCAGCGCCCATGGCGCTTCCTCGCGCGACGGCGTTGCGAGGCGCCGCACCTCGTCGACGCCGAGCGGCTCACCGTCCGCCCACGTCGCCAGCTTGTCGATCTCGAGGCCGAGGGCGAGCTTGTCGTCGCCCACGATCTCCGTCAGCGCATGACATGCGTCGCGCTCGATCTCGATGCCGCGGTCACGGAAGCGCGTTGCGATCCACGCTTCGACGTTCCTACCGACGTCGTACAGAAGCACGTCGCCGACCTTCGCCACCGCCTTGCCGAGCGCCGAGTCCGCCTTCAGCTCCTCACCGACCAGACACAGCACCGTTCCGGGCGCCGGGGCACGCAGGTAGTCGGTGACCGCCTCGACGTCCGCCGCCTTCCAGCCGCCCGCCAGGCGGCCCCAGTCGCCTCGCCGGCCGTCGACTTCCGTGACGAGCACGAGGCGCGCGTCGCCTAGCAGCGAACCTGCGTTACACGCCGCGACGACGTCGACGCCGGACACGCCGTCACTGCCCGCGACGACGAGCCGCTCCACCGCCGCCGGGTCGAAGCGGCCGCGGAGGCGCTCGAGCGCAAGCTCGACCTTGGGCCGATCGTCGCCCGACACGATGTACGCGGGCTTCAGCTCGTGGACGGCGGCCACGCCGCCACGTTACCGCTCTGACCGCACGGTGATCCGTCGCCCGTCGGACTCCACGACGACCCGCCCGTCCACGTCGGTCCGCAAGGTGACGAGCCCCGGCGCGGCGCCGAGTGCGGCGAGCGTCTCCGGTCGCGGGTGGTCGTAGTCGTTGCCCTCGCCGACCGAAATGACCGCGATCCGCGGCCGCACAGCTCGAAGGAGGTCGGGCAGCCCCGGATCCTCCGAGCCGTGGTGCGCGACCTTGAGGATCTCGACGGGGCGTAGCCGCAGCTGCCTCGTCACGTCGGTCTCCGCGTCCGCAGTGAGCAGTGCATCGGTGGCGCCGTAGCTCGCGAAGATCACGGTGGCGTTCGCGTTCGGATCCTCGCTCGGGAGGCCGGGGTCGTCAGGCCACAGAACGCGGAGGCGCAGGCGTCCGAGCAAGAAGACGTCGCCGGCTCGCAGCGTCTCGACACGGACGCCACGGCGGCGTGCCTCGGCGATCGCGGCGCGGTACTCCGGCCCGCGGACGGCCAACGCAGGATCGAGCACTGTTCCGACCCGCAGAGTGCCGATCACGTCAGCCGCGCCTCCGATGTGGTCACGCTGGGGATGCGTCAACACGACGGCCGTCAGCGCCCGGATCCCGAGCCGCTGCAGCTGACCGGCGACGTCGGCTTCCGGCGGCCCCTGGTCGACGAGCACTGCCGCGCCCGGCGCCTCGACGAGCACGCCGTCTCCCTGACCGACGTCGAGAAACGTGATTCGGAGCCCCGAGGGAGGCGCCCAGGACGGCGTCGGCTGCAGTGCACAGGCGGCAGTCCCGAGCGCGAGCGCGACCGAGACCGTGCCTGCGACGGCCGACCGCCGCCGGTATCGCGGTACACGTTGCAGCGTGATCGCGAAGACGGCGAAAGTGAGGATCAGTCCGACGGCGACCGGCGAGCGCAGCTCCGCGGCCGGCCAGCCGGAAACCACTCGGGCGACGAGCGCGATCCACGCCGCACACCAGCCGGCGAGCCACGCCAACGCGGCAGCCGCCCCGGGAAAGACCGGCTCGATGGCGGCCGCGGCAAGCGCGAGCCCGATGAGCGGTGGCATCGCCGGCTCGGCTGCGACGTTGGCGGGCACCGTCCAGAGCGCCAGCGCACCAAAGTGCAGCCAGACGATCGGCGCCGTCACGACACCGCAGGCGACCGCGACAACGGTCACGTCCCAGAGCCGCTGGGGCACCGGGTAGGCGTCCGGCACGCCGGAGAGTCGCGGCAGGGCGACGAAGATCGCTGCGACCGCAGCGAACGAGAGCTGGAAGCCGGGCTCGAGCGCCGACGACGGCATCCACGCGAGCAGGATGAGCGCCCCGAGCGAGAGCGCGTGCCACCGGTCGCGCGGACGGGCGACGATCCAGGCGAGCGATGCCAGCACGCCGGCGACCGCAGCCCTGACGACGGACGGTTGCCAGCCCACGGCGAGGGCGTACGCGAGCACGACGAGGATCGCGAAACCCTCGCCGACGAGCCTCCCGATGCCTACGACGCGCGCAACCGCGACGACCCCGATCGCCGTGATCGCCATGTTCTGTCCCGAGACCGCCAGCAGGTGCATGAGGCCGCTCGCCTCGAAGGCGCTGCGAAGCGACTCGTCGAGGCCCTCGTCCTCGCCGAGCACGATCCCGGCCAGGAGCGCGCGGCGTTCTCCCGTCGTGCCGCGGGCAATCGTCGACTCCATGTGCGCGCGCAGCCGATCGGCGACGCCACCGATCCCACCCCGCCGGCCGACGATGCGCGCTCCCTCGCCGCGCAGGACAACGTGGACGCCCCGCCGCGCGAGCCAGCCGCGCTCGTCGAAGCCGGTCTCGGGCCTACGCGGCGCGACGGGCTGCGCGCGCAGCTCGAGCACGGCGCCCTGAGGCGGCGCACGCTCGGGCGGCAGCTCCAGGAGCACGCGCTCACGGAAGCGCGTCGTGCCAAACCGCACCACCTCGGCCGGCACCCGAAGCGCGAACGGTGTCCTCCGGCCGGGGCCGGTGACCACGACCCTCGCCGACTCGGATTCACCGAGCCTCGTGGCGAGAAAGCTGCGGTCAAGTGCGTCGCTTCGAAGCGATCCCCACCAGAGCCCGGCCAGAGCAAGCAGGAGGCCTGCCAGCGCGAGTCGTCTCGGGCCGGTCGTCAGCAACGCGGCGACGACGACGAGACCCGCGATCGACAGCAGCGACGTGACGCCTGGTCGCACCCAGACCGAGGCCGATAGGCCGAGGCATGCCGCTGCGACGAGCAGGGCCGGCCAGTCTCGTACGGCCACACGCTTCCCCCAGGCTGCGACCGCGCCGGTTCGTCCGCCGACACCAGGCTCGCGATCGCTCATGGCGTCACGAGGTCCCGGAGCTGCTCGACGCGCGCAGGCCCGATACCCGGAATCGCGTCGAGATCCTCGACCGACCGGAACGGCCCATGCGTCGCGCGCCAATCCACGATCTTCTGGGCGGTGACCGGCCCGATCCCCGGGAGCTCGTCGAGCTGTTCGACCGTCGCGATCCCCAGGCTCACCTTCGAGCCCGCGATCGGCGCTCCGGACGCGGCCGACCCGGCCGGCCCGCGCCGGGGCACCACGACCTGCTGTCCGTCGGCGAGCGGCGCGGCGAGGTTGACCGCCGACAGGTCGGCATGCCGCGTCGGGCCGCCCGCGCGCGTCAGCGCATCGGCAATCCGCGCTCCCTCCCGGAGCTGGAACAGCCCCGCGCGGCGGACGGCGCCGACGACATGCACGACGAGGCGCGGCGCTGCCTCGGCGCCGTCACCACCCTCAACTCGCGTCAGCGGCGCGACCGACGACGGCGACTGGCTCGTCCCCACACCCGCCAGCCGCGAGCCTGCGACGCTCAGCAGCGCGACGAGCGGGATGACGACGAGCGCGAGCTGGGTTCGCGTGAGAGTGAGCACGTTCCCAGCGTCGCGCGAGAACCGTCACGGATGTGTGCCGTCTCTGTGCCGAAAGTGTGACGACGTGCCCAAGGCCACCCGCCCACTCGCGGACGACAGGCGCGCCGCGCAGCTAGACGACGACGTTGACGAGCCGGTCGGGCACGACGACCGTCTTGCGAGGCTCGCCGTTCACGTGGACCCGAACCCGGTCGGACGCCAGAGCGAGCGCGATCAGCTCGTCCTCGGGCGTGCCCGCCCGCACCTGGAGGCGGTCGCGCAGCTTGCCGTTCACCTGGACGACGACCTCGACCGTCTCGGCCGCGACGAGCCCGGGGTATGCCTCCGGCCACGGCTCGTCCCAGATCCGCTCGTGCCCCAGACGACTCCAGAGCTCCGCGGCGACGTGCGGCGCGTAGGGCTGGATCAGCGAGAGCACCGTCTCGGTCGCGAACCGCACCTCCCCGGCGCGCGCGGGATCGTCCTTTACGCGGTAGATCTCGTTGACGAGCTCGAACAGCGCCGCGATCGGCGTATGGAACTGGAAGCGGCGCAGGATGTCGTCGGACACGCGGTCGATCGTCCGGTGCGCGGCGCGCACGAGCTCGCCGTCCTCCGGCGCCTCGACGGGACCGCGCTCCGCGGTCGCGAGCACCAGGCGCCAGATCCGGTCGAGCAGGCGCGCGGTGCCTTCGATCCCGGCGTCGCTCCACTCCTTGTCGTGCTCCGCAGGCCCCATGTAGAGGATGTAGAGACGCAGCGCGTCCGCGCCATGCTGTGCGATGGCCTCGTCCGGAGAGACGACGTTGCCCTTCGTCTTCGACATCTTCGCGCCGTGCCGGTAGATCATCCCCTGGGTGAAAAGGCGCGAGAACGGCTCGCGGAAGCCGAGCAACTCCATGTCGTTCAATGCCTTGGTGAAGAACCGCGCATAGAGCAGGTGGAGGACGGCGTGCTCGACGCCGCCGATGTACTGCTTCACCGGCAACCAGTAGTCGACGATCTGCTGATCCCATGCCGCGTTGTCGTTCCGCGCGTCCGCGTAGCGCAGGAAGTACCAGGAGGAGTCGACGAACGTGTCCATCGTGTCGGTCTCGCGACGCGCAGGACCGTCGCACGCCGGACAGGTCGTCGCGACCCAGTCCTCGGCCGCGGCGAGCGGCGAGCGCCCCTTCGGCAGGTAGTCGTCGATCTCCGGCAGGAGGACGGGTAGCTGGTCGTCCGGCACCGGCACGACGCCGCAGGCGTCGCAGTGGACAACCGGGATCGGGCAGCCCCAGTAGCGCTGCCGCGATAGCAACCAGTCGCGCAGCCGGTAGCCGATCGTCGCCTCGCCCAGGCCACGCTCCTGGAGCCACGCGGTAATCGCCCGCTTCGCGTCGGGGGCGGTCATCCCGTTGAACTCGCCCGAGTTGACGAGTACCTCGTCGTCCGTGTGCGCGACGTACGCCCCGTCCACCTCCGGCGCGAAGCCGTCGGCCGGTGCGACCACCTGCCTGATCTCGATCCCGTAGCGCTCGGCGAACGCGTGGTCGCGCGCGTCGTGCGCGGGCACGGCCATGATCGCGCCGGTGCCGTACTCCATCAGCACGTAGTCGGCGACCCAGATCGGGATCGACTCGCCGTTGACCGGGTTGACCGCGTGGCGCCCGGTGAAGACTCCGTCCTTCTCCTTCGTCTCGCGCTCGACCGTCGAGCGCGCGGCGGCGTGCCGCACGTAGTCGGCGACAGCGGCCGCGTGCTCCGTCCCGGCGGTCAACTGCGGAATCAACTGATGCTCGGGCGCCAGCGCGAAGAACGTCGCGCCGAAGAGCGTGTCAGGCCGGGTGGTGAAGACGGGCAGCTCTTCCCCGCTCCCCTCGACCGTGAACGTGACGCGGGCGCCCTCGGAGCGGCCAATCCAGTTGCGCTGCATCGTCAGTACCCGCTCGGGCCACGACTCCAGCGTGTCCATCTCGTCCAGCAGCTGATCGGCGTAGTCGGTGATCTTGAAGAACCATTGCGTCAGGCTCCGCGACTCGACCTCTGTCCCGCAGCGCTCGCAGTGTCCGTCGATCACCTGCTCGTTCGCGAGCACCGTCTGGTCCTTCGGACACCACTTGACGGGCGCCTCGCGCCGGTACGCAAGCCCGCGCTCGAAGAAGCGCAGGAACAGCCACTGCGTCCAGCGGTAGTACTCGGGCTCGGCGGTCGAGACCTCGCGCTCCCAGTCGATCGCCCAGCCCATCCGCTTCATCTGGCGCCGGATCGCCTCGATGTTGCGGTTCGTGATCTCGCGGGGATGGCCGCCCTCCTTGATCGCCGCGTTCTCCGAGTTCAGGCCGAACGCGTCGTAGCCCATCGGGCGCAGCACGGTGTGGCCCTGGCGCCGCCGGACGTGCGTGAAGACGTCGCCCAGCGTGTAGTTGAAGACGTGCCCCATGTGGAGATCGCCGGACGGGTACGGAAGCATCTCCAGCACGTATGTCGACGGCGCCTCGTCGACTGTCGTCGGGGCCGGGTTCGCGACCGAGAACGACCCCTCGGCAGCCCAGATCGCCTGCCACTTGGCCTCGATCGCCTCCGGTTCGTACCGCTCGGGCTCGTCCATCCGTCCTCGAATTCCCCTCATAGAACGAAAAAACCTCTCGGATCGAGAGGCTCGTGGGGAGTCGGCGCGGCGTTGCCGCGTTTCCTCCCTGGGCTACGTGAGAAGCTGCTGCACGGTTTCCACTGTAACAGGCACGATCGGCGGGTGCCAGAGCCCTTCCTCGACCTTCTGCCCGACTCCGCCGCCCTCGCCGGGAGCGAACTCCAGCTCGGAGGCATCGGCGCCGGATCGCTCGCGGACGAGCTTGGTACGCCGCTCGTCGTCGTCTGCGAGGAGACCGTCCGCGCCCGTGCCCGCACCTTGCGGGCGGCGGCCGGCGAGGGCCGCGTCTTCTTCGGGTCGAAGGCGTTTCCGAACGTCGCGCTGCTCCGGCTCCTGCGCGAGGAGGGAATCGGCGCGGACGTCGCCGCCACGGGCGAGCTGGCGTACGCACGGGCGGCGGGGTTGACCGGAGCAGAGCTCGTCGTCCACGGGAACAACAAGGATGCAGCGTTCCTCACCGAAGCCGCGCGCGAGGGCGCCCCCGTCGTGCTCGACGGGTCCGACGAAGCCGAGCTGGCGGCGAGCGTCGGCGTCCAACGCGTTCTCGTCCGCGTCACCCTCGGTGTCGATGCCGACACCCACGAGGCCGTCCGCACCGGGCACCACGGCTCGAAGTTCGGCCTTCCACCCGAGCAGGCCGGCGCGCTCGTCTCCGATGCGCTCGCGCGCGGGCTCGACGTGCTCGGCGTCCACGTCCACGTCGGCTCCCAGCTCGAGGACTTCGACGCCCAGGCCGAGACGATTGCGCGGCTCGCCTCGTTCGCGGCCGAGTGCCAGAAGGAACTGGGGTGGGTGGCACGCGTGGCGGATCTCGGCGGCGGGTTCGGAATCCGACATCACCCCGACGACGAGGTGGCGGATGCCGCGACCCTCGTGAGCGCCGCCGCTGCGACGGCCCGCACGGCGTTCGAGGAGGCCGGCCTCCCCGAGCCGGAGGTGTGGCTCGAGCCAGGGCGCTGTCTCGTCGGGCGGGCCGGAGTCACGCTGTACCGCGTGGGGAGCGTGAAGCGACTCCCTGGGCGAACCTGGGTAGCGGTCGACGGTGGCATGTCCGACAATCCCCGTCCCCAGCTCTACGGCGCCCGCTACACGGCGCTGTCGGCGACGCGCGCCGCTGAGCCCGTGGACGAGGTCGTCAGCGTCGCCGGGATGCACTGCGAGTCGGGTGACGTCCTGATCGACGATGTCGCGCTGCCGGCGCCCCGCCGGGGGGACCTGCTCGCAGTCCCGGCGACGGGCGCCTACACGCTCGCGATGGCGTCGAACTACAACGGCGTCACGCGACCGGCCGCTGTTCTGGTCCGGAACGGATCCGCTCGCGTCATCCGGCGGCGCGAGTCCGTCGAGGACCTGCTGCGTCACGAGCTGCGATGAGCGCCACGCTTCGCACGGCCGCCGTCCTCGTTCCGGTCTACCGCGACGGTGACGGCGAGCTGCGCGTCGTGCTCGTGGCTCGCGCCGACGACGGCGGGCTCCACGGCGGCCAGCTCGGGTTGCCCGGCGGCAAGCCGGAGCCGGGCGACGCCGACCTGCTCGAGACGGCGCTGCGCGAGGCCGAGGAGGAGGTTGGCCTCGCACCTGCGTCGGTCGAGGTCGTCGCCGAGCTCTCGCCTCTCGACACCCAGGCGACCGGCTGGCGCGTGCATCCCTTCCTGGGTCGAATCCCCGCCGACACGTCCTGGCGGCTCCAGCAGGACGAGATCGTCGGCGTGCTCACTCCCGCCGCGCGAGCCCTCGCCGATCCGACCGCGCGCGCGATGCTGCCGTTCACGTCGCAACGGTTTCCCGAGCCGCTGCTCGTCGACGGCATCGACGTCGAGGGACACGTGCTGTGGGGCATGACGCTGCGGCTGCTCGACGACGTCCTCCCGCGGCTCATCGCGGGCGAGTGGGAGGTCTGAGTAGGGTCAGGCGATGCGGGTCACCTCCTCGACGACGAGGGCTGGCTCGACCGGACCTGGCCGCCCGAGCACCCTGGCTACGCCTGGAGCGCTCGACAGATCCGACCCCGTGCGCGTACGCGACGCGTGTTCCCGAAGGCCGCGACCTACCTCGTCACCACCTCGATCACGTCTCCGTCCGCCACGACGTGAGCGCGCCCGACGCGTTGACCCTCGAACCGCGCGGACCGGCCCCAGACGAGCGCGCCCGTGCACGCCGCACCGAGCTCGTGGTGGACACAGTCGGCGACGTCGGCGACCGTCGCTCCGGCCCGGAGCGCGAACGGCGCCTCGTCGGTCTCGCCGTCCCGACGCGGATACACGCGGATCAAGCCGGTCAGCGACCAGATCGCGTCGCGCAGCCGGTCGAGGCTCTCGTCGTCGAGCACCGAGACGGGCACGACCGCTCGTGAATCACCGCGAGCGTCGTCACACAGGCGCTCGAGCTCCTCGTCCATGAGCTCGTCGGACTTCGTCAGCGCGATGATCGCGGGCTTGTCGATGCCGGCCGCGGCGACCTCCGCGCGCACCGTGACGTGACCCGACGGCGGCTCGTTCGCCGCGCGACAGTAGACGATTGCGTCGGCGTTTCGGAGGACACCGAGCAGCGCACGGCCTCCTCCCCGATCCTCGTGAGCCCCCGCGATGAGGCCGGGGATCTCGACGAGCTGCACCAGGACACCGCCGATCCGCGTCAGCGCGGGGACCGGCCGGAGCGTCGTGAAGGCGTAGTCGCCGGTCTTGATCTGGATATCGGACAGAGCTTGAAGGAGCGACGACTTGCCTGCGTTCGGCGGGCCGACCAGCGCAACCTGCGCTGCGCCTTCGCGACGAACCTGCAACGAGTCACGGTGGAGCACCTTCCCGCGCACCCGCGTGCGCGCGAGCTCGCCCTCCAGCCACTTGCGGAGATCGGCGTACGGGCCGTTCCGGTACCCGGGGAGCTCGTCGAGCAGCGCCCGGATCGTCGCGACCCGCTCGCTGCCTTCCGTCCCGACGAGGCGACGTTTCGCCACCTCTGCAAACGTGCGATGCGGCATGGGCATCGCGTCCTCCTTCCAATCGTGCGGGAAGGAGCGCGCGTCGCCGACCTGACGGAATACGTCAGGCCGAGGTGCGCGTCACCGTCCCACCGCTTCCCTCGACGCTCGAAGTGGGAAGCGGCGGCTCAGCCGTTCTGACGGAGAACGGTCGCGCGCCAATGATGGAAGCGGTGCATGGGCGGAAGGGTACTCCGTCAGCGTCCGCCCGTGACATCGAGCAGCGCGCCTGTCGTGTACGACGCAGCGTCGCTCAAGAGCCAGACGATCGCCTCGGCGACCTCCTCCGGCCGACCGGCCCGTCCGAGAGGGACCTGAGGGCCGAGCCGCCCCGCGCGATCCGGCTGGCCGCCGGCGCCGTGAATGTCGGTCTCGATGATGCCCGGGCGGACCGCGTTGACGCGCACGCCGTCGGCACCCATCTCGCGGGCGAGCCCGATGCTGAGGGTGTCGACGGCGCCTTTCGAGGCTGCGTAGTCGACGTACTCGTTGGGCGAGCCGAGCCGGGCGGCGGCAGAGGAGACGAGGACGATCGAGCCGCCGCGCCCGCCGCGACTCGTGGCCAGCCGTCGTCCTGCCTCCCTTGCGCAGAGCATCGCCCCGACCAGGTTCACATCGAGGACGCGCTGGATTCGCGCTGCCGCCATCTCGACGAGCGGCAGCGGCGGCGCGGAGACACCGGCGTTGACCACGACGCCGTCGAGCTGTCCGAGCGCCTGCTCCGTTCCGTCGAACAGCGCCAGCACGTCCGATTCGGACGAGACGTCGCCTCGCACTGCAACCGCATCGCCGCCGGCCGCCCGGACTGCGGCGACCACCTCATCTGCCGCGTCGCTGTTCTCCTGGTAGCCCACACCGACGGACCACCCGTTCGCGCCAGCGCGGATTGCGGTGGCACGACCGATCCCTCGACTCCCGCCGGTGACGAGGATGTTCTTCCGCACGGCCCTACCCGGTCCCCGTGCGCATCGCGTGCCTGCGCCGGAGCTCGTCCTCGACGGCGGACGGCTGGAGCCCGCGGGCCGCGAGCAGGACATAGCTGTGGAACCAGAGGTCGGCCAGCTCCTCGACCAGCCGCTCGTCCGATTCGCCGGCCCCCGCGAGGGCGGCCTCGAGCCCTTCCTCGCCCACCTTGCGGGCGGCCGCGGCTGGACCGGCATCGAGCAGAGAGGCGACGTACGAGCCTGGCGGTCGCTCGAGCGCACGTTCGGCGACGATGCGCCACAGCCACGGCGCGAAGCACGACTCGGCGCCGGTGTGACACGCGGGACCGTTCGGCCGCACGCGGTAGAGGAGCGTGTCGCCGTCGCAGTCGTCCGAGATCTCGTCGACGGCCATGGTGTTCCCCGACGTTGCGCCCTTGTGCCACAGCTCGGAGCGGGAGCGACTCCAGAACCACGCCTCTCCGGTCTCGCGCGTGAGGCGCAGCGCCTCCTCGTTCGCGTAGGCCAGCATCAGCACGCGGTTCGTCTCGGCGTCCTGGACGACGACAGGTGTCAGAGTCACGTCCGGATCGGCCATCCTGCCTCCCGCAACTCGGCCTTCAGCTCGGGCAGGCGCTCCGGCCGCTCGTGGACGATCGACGCGATGAGAGCGGCCTCGGCGCCGACCTCGTACGCCTCCGCAAGGTGGAGCGCCTCGCCCGCGCCGCCGGACGCGATCACAGGGACCTCGACGGCCTCGACGACGGCGCGCGTCAGCGGAAGGTCGTAGCCCGCTCGGGTGCCGTCCGCGTCGATCGAGGTGAGCAGGATCTCGCCGGCGCCGCGCTCGACGGCCTCGCGAGCCCAGTCGACGGCGTCACGCCCGCGCGCCTCGCGACCCGCGTGGGTCACGACCTCGCCCCCGCGCGCGTCGATGGCGCAGACGACAGCCTGGGCGCCGAACTCGGCGGCGAGCTCGGTCAGCACTGTCGGGTCGTCGAACGCCGCGCGGTTCACGGCGACCTTGTCCGCGCCGGCCAACAGAAGCGCCCGTGCGTCCTCGACGCCGGCGACGCCGCCACCTGCGGTGAACGGAATCTCGAGCTCGTCGGCCGAACGAGCGATTACGTCGAGCATCGGGCCGCGACCCTCGAGCGTGGCCGCGATGTCGAGGAAGACGAGCTCGTCGGCACCGAGCTCCGAGTACCGGGTGGCGAGCTCGACCGGATCGCCTATCTCGCGCAGGTTCTCGAACCTGACGCCCTTGACGACGCGACCGCCTGCGACGTCGAGGCAGGGAATCACGCGCTTCTTGACCATCGCAGCAGGTTGTCGAGGACGCGTGCGCCAGCAGTGGCGCTTCGCTCGGGATGGAACTGGACGCCGACGACCGGGCCGGATTCGACAGCCGCGACAACCGGGCCGTCGTGGTCGACCGTAGCGACCGTGACGACGCTCTCCTCCGGTTCGACGGCGAAGCTGTGCGCGAAGTAGACGTCCGCGCCTTCCAGGCCGACGAGGATCGCGCTCGGACGGGTGAGGGTGAGCGCGTTCCAGCCCATGTGCGGGACGCGGCGTGCCCGCAGACGGCGAACCGGCCCGGCGAGCAGGCCGAGCCCTACCCCACCCTCGTCGCTCTGTTCGAAGAGAAGTTGCAGGCCCACGCAGATCCCGGCGACGGGACGCCCTGCCTCGACCCGCTCACGCAGAGCGTCGTCGAGGCCGTGGGCCGCGAGCCCGGCCGCGGCGCTCTCGACGTGGCCGACGCCGGCGATCAGCGCCAGTCGCGCCTCCCGCGCCGTCGCGGGGTCGGTTGTGACGACCGGCTCGGCGCCCGCCCGGACGAGGGCCGCCGACAGCGAGCGGAGGTTCCCAGCGCCGTAGTCCGCGATCGCGACCTTCATGATCGGTACCTGGTACCGAACGCGCGCCTCACACCACGCCCTTCGTCGAGGGGATGCCGGCCGCGCCGGGTGCGATCGCCTGGCGCAGCGCCTGCCCGAGCGCCTTGTATGCCGCCTCGGCCACGTGGTGGTCGTCCGCGCCCGAGGAATCGACGTGCACCGTGCATCCCGCTTCGATCGCGAAGCGCTCGAGCGCATGTCTGAGGAGCGAGACGGCAAGGGCGCCTACGCGGTCGCCCTCGAAGGAAAGGCCGATCTCGGCATGCGGTCGCCGTACGAGATCCACCGCGGCCGTTCCGCGCGCCTCGTCCATCGGCACGATCGCAGCGCCGTAGCGCGCGACACCGTCGCGCGTGCCGAGCGCCTCCGAAAGCGCGGTTCCGAACGCAGCGTGGACGTCCTCGACCGTGTGGTGGTCGTCGACGTCGAGGTCACCGCCGGCGACGAGGTCGAGGTCGAGGCCCCCATGGAAGGCGAGAAGCGTCAGGAGATGGTCGAGAAAGCCGATCCCCGTCTCCACGCGAGTCCTGCCTGTTCCGTCGAGGACGAGCGTCAGCCGGAGGGCGGTCTCGGTCGTCGTTCGTAGCACCGTCGCCTGTCGTCCGGCGGGCGGCCCCGGCTCCGCGCCGAGGGCACGGAGCAACACGTCGTTCTCGGAGGGACGTCGGACCGTGACGCGGATCCCCTCCGCGAACGTGCGCACCACCAGCCCTTGCGCCTCGAGCCGCTCGGCGAGTGCCGGATCCGTCCGGACGAAGACGAAGTTCGTCGCCGTCGGCGCGCACTCGAAGCCTGCCGCGACGAGCGCCGTGCGGAGCCGCTCGCGCTCGGCGACGGTCGATTCAACGTCGCCGAGGCGCGGCGAGCGGAGCGCGGCTGCGCCGATTGCGGCGGCGGGGCCTGCGATGGGCGCAGGCGCCCGACGCTCGGTGAGGAGCGCCGCCGTGTCCGGATGCGCGAGGGCGAAGCCGACCCGAAGTCCTGCGAGCCCGAACGCCTTGGAGAGCGTTCGCAGAACCACGAGGTTGGGCAGCTCGTCGACCCACGGCGCACAAGACCGGGCGCCGTACTCGACATACGCCTCGTCTACCACGACGATCGTCTCGGGCTCCGCTCGGGCAAGCGAGACGATCTGCTCGGGCTCGACCCACCCGCCGGTCGGGTTGTTGGGGTTGCAGACCCAGCGCAGATCCGCCGTATCCCCGACCCCGACGACGTCAGCACCATGGAGCGTCGTCGCGATGCGGTAGAGAGCGTACGTCGGCGGGTCGATCGCCGCTCGCCTCCCCGGCCCGAGGAACGTCAGCGCTAGAAGGAGGATCAGATCGTCGGCGCCGGCCCCGACGACGACGTTCTCGGGTACCAGCGCGACGTAGCCGGCTGCTGCCTGGCGAAGCTCGCGATACGTGCCGTCCGGGTACTCGTTCAGCCGTGCCATGCTGTGAGCGAGCGGCACCTGGGGCACGCCCGGAAGCGGCGGCGTGTTCTGGTCGAACTTCAGGACTGCCTCACGCGGCACGCCGTGACGTTCGGCGACCTCGGCGACGCCGGCAGACCAGACGTAGGGCGCGAAGCCGTCTCCGACCGGCTGGGCCTTCTCGCGCGCGACGCTCATGCCGTCACCGCCGCCGCGTGGAGCGGTAGCCCCTCGGCCCGCGCCAGCGGGCCGACGACCTCCGCCGCACGCCGCACGCCTTCGCTCGTCGCCGTGACGATCTGGAGAGGCTTGAGAAACGCCTCGATCCCGAGCCCGCCCGTCGATCGGGCAAGCCCACCGGTCGGCAGCACGTGCGTTGCCCCGGCCGCATAGTCGCCCACGACGGACGAGCACCCGACGAACACCGAACCTGCGTTCCTCACCCGCGAGAGAACCGCAGCGGGATTGGCGACGTGGAGCTCCAGGTGCTCGGGCGCGTACGACTCCGACCACTCGATCGCGTCGTCGAGCGTCTCGACCAAGTGGACGCTGATGTTCTCCTGGCCGCCGACGAGCGACTCGACCGAGCTCGCAAGCCCGCGATCGTTCGTCACCAGGAGCGCCTCGCTATCGGGGCCGTGCTCGGCCTGGGCGAGAAGATCGCCGGCGACACGGCCCGGCTCCGCAGTTCCGTCCGCGACCACGACGACCTCGCTCGGTCCCGCCGGCAAATCGATGCGCACGCGGCTCGAGACGAGAAGCTTCGCCGCCGTGACGTACGCGCTGCCCGGGCCGACGATGGCATCGACGGGAGCGATCGTCTCCGTGCCGTACGCGAGCGCCGCCACGGCCTGCGCTCCGCCGACCGCGTAGAGCTCCTCGATCCCGAGCTCACGCGCGGCGACGAGGATCGCATCGGACGGCTTCGGCGACACGACCGCGATGCGTCGCACACCGGCGACGACCGCCGGGACCGCGGTCATGACGAGCGACGACGGCAGCGGCGCCCGACCACTCGGGACGCAGAGCCCCACTGCGTCGAGCGGGAGCCACCGGCGCTCGGACACGACGCCGGGCGCAGCCTCGACCAACGTGTCACGCGGGCGCTGCGCCTCGCTGAAGGCCCGGACCGCCTGGATCATCCGTCTGAGCGCCTCCAGCTCGTCGAGTGCGATCGACGCACCGCCGATCCGCTCGGCGTCGACGCGAATCCCGTCCGGTCGTGGTCCGTCGAAGTGTTCCGTCCACTGCATCAGGGCGACGTCCCCACGCTCACGGACGTCCGCGACGATCGGGCCGACGGCAGCCAGCGTCTCGTCGAGAGCGGCAGCTCTCACGGCACCAGTCTCTCGACTGGGACGACAAGGATCGACGACGCCCCCGCCTCCTTGAGCGCCGGCAAGAGTGTCCAGACGTC
Source organism: uncultured Actinomycetes bacterium (assembly GCA_963810295.1). GTDB lineage: Bacteria > Actinomycetota > Thermoleophilia > Gaiellales > Gaiellaceae > Gaiella. Next base: position 150,390 of record CAWEMW010000010.1, on the reverse strand, counting down.
GTCCGCGTCAACCGCGGCGTGGACCGCGATCTCGCCTTCCTCGGCAAGCTGGAGGACGGTCGGCGCGCCCATGCTGGGGAGGACTGTGCGAATCGCGGGGAGGTCCTCGACGCTCGCGTTCATCATCACGTACCGCCGGCGTCGTGCGGCTACGACCCCGACGAGCATGAGCCGTAGCCGCGCGACCTCGTCGGGATGCGAATCCGCGGCGCGGCCGCCCACGAGAACTGCCTGCGAGGGCAGGAGGTCCACGACGCGCCTGAGCCCGTTCGCGCTCAGGGTGGAGCCGGTCGAGACGAGATCGACGATTGCGTCTGCGAGCCCGAGCCGCGGCGCGGCTTCGACCGAGCCCGAGACGGGAACGAGCTCGCATGCGACCCCACGCTCCGCGAGCAGCCGCTTCGTCGAGACGGGGTACGAGGTCGCTACTCGGAGCCCTTCGAGGTCGGCAGCGGACGAAACATCGGCGTCCGCCGGCGCCGCGACCGAGAGTGTGCATCGCCCGAACCCGAGCTCGGCGAGCACCGAGACGGTCGCTTCCGTCTCGGCGACGAGGTTCGCTCCGGTGATCCCGAGATCGACCACGCCGTCCTGGACGTACTCGGGAATGTCGTCGGTGCGCACGAGCAGCAAGTCGACAGGCGCGTTCGCGCAGGGAACAACCAGCGATCGCTCGGTCGCTTCGAACGACAACCCGGCGTCGGCGAGCAGCCGAAGCGACGGCTCCGCCAGGCGGCCCTTCGACGGAACCGCGACGGTGAGACGTCCGTCCCGGCCTACCCCTCCGAGCGTCGAGCTCATGCCCGGCCCCGTGGCTTGGACGGGACCGCGATGGTGAGACGACCGTCCCGACCCACGTCCCCGAGCGTCGAGCTCACGCCCTGCCCCGTGTCTTCCGTCGCATTCGCTCGAGGACGAGGCGGTAGCCGCCCGCCCCGTGCCGCAGCCACTGGGCGACGCGGGTCACGGTCGCTGTCGAGGTCGGCACACGCTCGGCGATCTCGAGGTACGGCATCCCCTGCTCGAGCAGCAGCGCCGTCTGCCACCTGTGCGTCAGCGCCTCCAGCTCGGGCAGCGTGCAGAGGTCGCGCAGGAACCGCCGCGCCTCGTCGCGCGTTCGCAGAAGCAGCACGGCGTCGGCCAGTGCGTCCAGCCCGGGGACGGGCTCAACCGGCTGTCGGGCCGGCCCAGGCGTGATGGATCTCGGTGGCATGTCGCTATGTTAGCATGATAGCGTGCTAGCACGCACCTTCGATGTCCTGCCTGCGATCGACGTGCTCGACGGCCGGGTCGTGCGTCTCTCCGAGGGGCGTCGCGAAGCCGTCACGCTCGAAGGCGGCGACCCGGTGACGCTCGCCCGCCAGTACCAAGACGAGGGCGCGACGCGGCTCCACGTGGTCGACCTCGATGGCGCGTTCGACGGCGCCCCCACCCCCACGCTCCTCGAGCGCCTCGCGGCTGCGACAAGCCTTCCGATCCAGGTCGGCGGCGGGTACCGGACTCTCGAGGCGATCGACGCCGCGCTTTCGGCCGGCGCCGACCGCGTGATGGTGGGCACCGCGGCGCTCGACCGCCCCTTCCTCGAATGCGCGCTCGGTCGGTTCGGCGACGCGATGGTCGTCGCCGTCGACGTCCGCGATGGAATGGTCGCGGCGAGCGGCTGGACCGAGACCTCGGCGACCCCCGCCGCGGAGCACGCTGAGCGCTGCGCCGCGGCGGGCGTCGCCCGCCTCCTCGTCACGAGCACGCATCGGGACGGCTCGCTCGCAGGCCCGGACCTAGAACTCCTTGGCTCGATCGTGGCTGTCGGGCTTCCGGTGATCGCCGCGGGCGGCGTCGCATCACTCGACGACCTCGTCGCCCTCCGCGACCTCGGCTGCGAGGGGGCAATCGCCGGCAGCGCGCTCCTCGCCGGGCGGTTCACGCTCCCCGAGGCGCTGGCGGCCCTCGCCGGCTGAGCACGGGAACGGTCAGCGGCCGGAGGGTCGAACCGCAACGAGGCGTCCGCCGGGGGCGAGCCTGCGCGCCACGAGTTCACGCGCGCTCAGGCTCGGACCGGAAGAGCCCGACGAGCGCGGCCACGAGGAACTCCGCGCTCCCGGCGGCGACGAACTCGGCGTTTCGGCGGGACCGCCGCCGCAATCATTGCCGGCGACCGGTGATCGCCGTCAGACGCCCCCGTCTCGAGGCGCTCGCAGACGAGCGTCGCCGCAACACCGAGCCCACCAACCGATCTCGAGCACGCGGTCGCCGGGATGGGGTCGAGCCGGTCGACGATCGCCTCGGGCCGACCGGTCACGGGCCGGAGGCTACGCGACCGTCGTCCCCGCTGCGCATACCCTCGCCTGGTGACGATCCGCTTCTGCGACGACCGCGGCGCGCACGGCTTTTCGTGGCTCGTGGAGGAGCCGATGACCCGCACGTCGCACGTGCTGGCCGCCGACGGCCGCGTCTGGCTTGTCGACCCTGTGCGGCACGAGCCGGCCCTGGAGCGAGCACGCGCGCTCGGCGACCCGGTCGCCGTCCTGCAGCTGCTCGATCGCCACAACCGCGACTGCGCCGCCCTCGCCGACGAGCTCGGGGTCCCGCACGTCGTGACGCCGGACGCGCTCCCCGGGACGCCGTTCGAGACCGTCACGGTCAGGGAGTCACGCCGCTGGCGCGAGCGGGCCCTCTGGTGGGCCGCGGAGCGGACGCTGGTCGTCGCGGAGGCGGTCGGCACGAACCGGTTCTTCCGGGCGGGAGACGAGCGTGTGGGCGTCCACCTCCTGTTGCGGCTCACGCCGCCGCGCGACGTGCTCTCGCGCTTCGCGCCAGAGCACCTGCTCCTGGGCCACGGCGAGGGGCTCCACGGCCCCGACGCCGCCGCCGGGCTCCGCGCGGCCCTCGCTCGCTCCCGCACAGGTCTCCCCCGCCTCGCGCTGCGGCTCCCGGCACTCGCGCTCGACGCGCGTCGGCGACGGCGCTGAGGCTCGGCGGACGCACGTGCAGAGCGGATCGGGGATCGCCGCCGGGCTCGGCGCGACGTTCCCGGCGCATGCGACGCCGACGCCGTACCCTCGGCCTCGTCGTCGTACGCATCTCCGTCAGGGCCGCCTCCCGAAAACCAGGCGCGCACCGCTGGGCGGAGGTCGGGGCCGTGGAACCGGCCGCGCGTCCAGATCACGCTGCCGGCGGGAGCCAGCAGGAGCGGGACGGCAGAAGGTCGTGCCCGTCGCCCGCGCAGAGGCTGAGCACGCGAGGGGCGGAGCCCAGGGCGTCGAGCGCCTCGCCCACTCGCCGGCGGACGACGACGAGCCGCAGGGACTGGATGGAGTCCGGGTCGTCGTAGCGCGCGTGCCACCCGACCCAGTCGGCCATCAGCGCGCCGGCGAGAGCGCGGCGGGGCGGAGCAACTTCGCCGGCCGCTTCAGCCCTGCCTCGCGCACGGCGGGGTTCAGCGTCTCCGCGAGCGGCGGCGCCCCGAACGAGCGCCGCACCTGCTCCTCGCTCGGCGCCCCGTACGTCGTCGTGCGCTGGCGAGGCCTCCGACCCGCGCTGCGGATCAGTGCCTCCATCTCCTCGGGTGGCAGCTCCTGCCCCCACTCCGACCCGGCCGAGCGCGAGATCGACTCGTTCATCAACGTGCCGCCGAGGTCGTTGACGCCGGCCGCGAGCGCCTGTCGGACGCCGTCCGGCCCGAGCTTGACCCAGCTCGCCTGGATGTTGGTGACGACGGGGTGCAGCGCGAGGCGCGCGACGGCGTGGATCAGGAGGGCCTCCCCGAAGGTCGGCCCGCGCCGCGCGCGCCCCGCGAGATAGATCGGCGCCTCCATCGGCACGAAGGGCAGCGGGACGAACTCGGTGAAGCCGCCCGAGCGCAGCTGCTGCTCCCGCGCGCGCAGGAGGTGGCGGGCCCAGTGCACCGGACGCTCGACGTGGCCGAACATGAGCGTCACGTTCGAGCGAAGACCGGCACGGTGGGCCGCGTCGTGCACCGCGAGCCACTGCTCGGTCGTCACCTTGTCGGGGCAGATGATCGCCCGCACCTCGTCGTCGAGCACCTCGGCGGCCGTGCCGGGCAGCGAGCCCAGCCCGAGGTCGCGGAGCCGCTCGAGGTACGTGCCGAGGTCGAGCCCGAGCGTCGCGGCGCCCTGCCAGACCTCGAGCGCCGAGAACGCGTGGACGTGGATCTCGGACGCCGCCCGCTTCACGGTCTCGATCACGCCGGCGTAGTAGTCGCCCGTGAACGACGGGTGGATGCCGCCCTGCAGGCAGACCTCGGTGGCGCCTCGCTCCCACGCCTCCTGCACGCGGCGGGCGATCTCCTCGTCCGGCACGAGGTACGCGGGCCCGCGCAGGTTCTTCGCCAGCTTCCCCTTCGAGAACGCGCAGAACCCGCAACGGAAGTAGCAGACGTTCGTGTACTGGATGTTCCGCGTGACGACGTACGTCACCTCGTCGCCGCACACCTCCCGCCGGAGCGCGTTGGCCGCGGCGAGCACCCGCTCGCGCTCGCGTCCCCGCGCGGCGAAGAGGCGGACGAGCTCCGCCTCGCCGAGCTCCTGGCCGGTGAGTGCGAGCGGAGCGGGGTCGCGGCCGACGACGAAGGGCACCGTGCTCGGCTCGCCCGGCGCCCACCGGTCCTCCCGCGCGAGCCCGTGCGCGTCGGCGGCGCGCCGGATCGCCGGGGCGACCGCGGCGTCGGCCCACCGGTCGAGGTCGGCGACGTGCTCGGGGTAGAGAGGCAGGCGCGGCGCGAGCTCGAGACCTCGTGAGCGGCATGCGGCGCGGAGCCGCTCGACGTCGGGCCACGGCGCCTCCGGGTTGACGTGGTCGATCGTCACCGGCGACACCCCGCCCCAGTCGTCGATCCCGGCATCGAGCAGGAGCGGAAAGTGGTCGTAGGCGAGGTTCGGCGGCGCCTGAACGTGGACGTCGGGACCGAGCACGATGCGCGCGACCGCGACCGACCAGAGGTGCTCCTCCATCGTCGCGTCGGGATGCGCCGCCATCCGCGTGCCCGGCTTCGCGCGGAAGTTCTGGACGATCACCTCGCGCAGGTGGCCGTACTCGGCCGCGAGCGAGCGCAGGACGAGAAGCGCATCGATCCGCTCCTCGCGCGTCTCGCCGATCCCGACGAGGATGCCGCTCGTGAAGGGAATCCCGAGCTCGCCGGCGTGGCGCATCGTCTCCACGCGGCGCGCGGGAAGCTTGTCGGGCGATGCCCAGTGCGGCCCTCCCCGCGCCGCGAGCCGCTCCGACGTCGTCTCCAGCATGAGGCCCATCGACGCCGCAACCGGGCGCAGCGCCGCGAGCTCCTCGCGGGACATCACACCGGCGTTCAGGTGCGGAAGGAGCCCCGTCTCGTCGAGCACGCGACGGGCGCACCGCGCGAGGTACTCGAGCGTCGTCGCACACCCGAGCGCCGCGAGCTCCTCACGCGCGACCCGGTAGCGCGCCTCGGGGCGGTCACCGAGCGTGAACAGCGCCTCGCTGCAGCCTGCCTCGGCGCCGGTGCGCGCGATCGCGAGCACCTCGTCCTCCGTCAGGTACGCCCGCTCGCCGCGACGTGGCGGGCGCGCGAACGTGCAGTAGCCGCAGACGTCGCGGCAGAGCATCGTCAGGGGGACGAAGACCTTGGGCGAGTAGGTCACGAGCGTGCCCCGGCGCAACCGTCGAGCTTCGGCCATCAGCTCGTCGAGGGGCGTGCTCAGAAGCTCGGGGAGGAGATCGGCCATCGGCGGGTGCGGGTTGTCGCCGGGCGGTCTCCTCGCGCCGGTTGGACGAGCATACGGGAAGTACGATCGGTCGATGGGCGCCCTCGGCGACCTGCTCACGCTCGTCCACGACGCGACCGACAGGGCGCGCCCGGTGACGTTGACCGTCGTCGAGTGGACGCACGCAGCGCGCTCGAGCGAGGCATTGGGGCGCTACATGAGCGAGAGGCAGGGGACGGGGTATTCCGTCGCGCAGGCGGTCGCGCGGAATGCCGAGCAACCCGACGAGACGTCGTGGTCGACGACGCTCTCCTACGAGCGCGCGGACCGTTTCAGGGAGGAGTCCGCCGGCCTCCAGGCGGGCGGAAGGTTCCTCGTCCGGGACGGTGAGCGGTGGCTCTCGTGGGACGCCGCGTGGGGCACGGTCTCGAGCGACGTCGAGCAGCAGGGCGGGGCGCTCGCACCCGCGTACGGATTCCTCCTCGACCCCGTCGGTGTCGTGGGCGAGGTTCGACTCGAGGCACTTGGCCAGGGAGAGCAGGCGGGTCGCCCCGCCCTGCTCGCCCGAGGCGTCCCACGCGTCGACCCGGATCAGGTGGGAGCGATGCTGATGCGGCTCGGAGCCGGCGCCGATGGCTTCGACCTGAGCTTCGACGCCGAGCGCGGCGCGCTGCTTCGCGCCGAGGCGCACCTCGACGGAGAGCCGTTTCGCCGCTTCGAGGTCACGCAGATCGCCTTCGGTCCGATCCCGGCCGAGACGTTCACGGTCGCGGCGCCCGCCGGCTCCCCACCGCCCGGACACTGGCCGCGCCCGATGGCGATGCCCCTACACGAACTCGCCGCTCTCTCACCGTTCACCGTCCTCGTCCCGGAGCGCGTCCCCGACGGCTGGCGGCTGACGACGATGTTCATGGCCGGACGCGAGGCGCCGCCGCTTCAGGCTCGCGCGTTCCTGACGTACATCAGCCGGGAAGGCGCGTACAGCGTCACGCTGCAGGAATCGACGCCGAGCCGCGATGCCGACGACTGGCGCGCGTGGCGCCGTGAGGACGACCTCGAGGTCGCCGACGCCGGAGCGCATGTCGAGCCGCGGCACCACGTCCGGGTCGAGCGACACGGGACGCTCGTCGAGCTTTCCGGCAGTGACGCGGAGCTGCTCGACGAGCTCGCACGCGCGCTCGTCCCGGCATCGAGCGAGCCTCCCCGCCTCACCGGCGGGTGAGATCCCGCGGACGAGCCCCGAAATCATCAAGGCGCTTCCGGCGCAAGCCGGGAAGCGCCTGAGTCTCACGCGCCCCGGTACCCCCAGAGCCCGCCGAAGCTCTTCCAGGACCCCTTCTGCCAGCGCTGGAGGACCATCTGCTCGATCGGGAAATGGTCGCTCGCGCCCGTCTTGAGCGCGATCCCGGGCAGGAGGAACGGGTTGGAGGAGAGGTTCATCCTCGCGACTGCCGTGACGAGCCCGTCGCGTGTCAGGTTCTTGCCGGCCTTCCGGATCGACTCCACGGCCGTCCATGCCGCGGCCATGCCGTAGACGTGGTAGACGTCGTCCGCGTTCGCACCCGACGCGTAGCGCTTCATGATCGTCCGGTAGAGCTTCATCGCGGCATCCTTCTGCCACTTCGGATCGGTCGGATCCTTGAGGAACACGATGGAGACCGAGCCGTTGACGACCTTGTTCGTGCCGCCCTCGGAGGCGAGCTGCATGATGTTCGAGGCCGAGGAGACCGCGTTGTTGAGGGTCAGCTTCGGCTTCCAACCGAGCTTGCTGGCGTAGACATACGCCTGGATCGCGAACTTCGGCGTCGCGAAGATCGCGAACACGTTGGCGCCCGAGGAGCGGAGCTTCGCCGTCTGCGCCTGCACGTCCGTCGCAGTCACCTCGTACGGCTCGGCGGCGACGACCTTCACCTTCGAGCGCTCGATCCCGCGCTTCAGGCCGCTCAGCAGATCCTTGCCGTAGTCGTCGTTCTGGAAGAGCACAGCGACCTTCGCCGCGCCCTGCGTGCGGGCGAGGTACTTGCCGAGCACCCACCCCTCGCTCTGGTAGCTCGGCTGGAAGCCGATCGTGTAGGGGTACTGCTTCGCGTCAGTGCCGAACGCAGTCGCGCCAGAGGCGGCGAAGAGCTGCGGCACCTTCTTCGAGTTCAGGTAGTCACGAACCGCGAGGTTGTGTTCCGTGCCGAGCGCGTTGAAGATCGCGAAGACGTTGTCCTGCTCGACGAGCTTGCGCGTCGCCTGGATTGTCTGCGCCGGGTTGTAGGCGTCGTCGACGATCGAGTAGGTGATCTTCCGGCCGTTGACCCCGCCGCGACCGTTGACGTACTTGAAGTACGCGTCGGCGCCGCGTGCAACCGAGGCGTAGGCAGAGGCGCCGCCCGAGAGCGGCGAGGTCGCGCCGAGGTGGATCGACGTCGCTGTGACGCCAGGCTCCGCCCCGGACCGGATCTGCGCCGCCAGCGCGGCCGTCGCGCCGAGCGCGAGTGTTGCTACGAGCGCAAGCAGCGCGAGCGCGAGCTTCTTCGTCATCGGGTCCTGCTCCTTCGGGGGGTTCGGGTCGGGCGGCGTCAGGCCCTACGAGTCGGGGCGATCGTAGCCACGACGTGTTAGGAGTCTGAGACGCCCGACGAGGCCCGCCACGCCCATCGGGAGCAGGAACATCAGCGCGATCAGGACCGCGCCCGAGACGACCGCCGGTGCCCCCGGCGACTGCGAGACCTCCTGCGACCAGATCGGCAGGAACTGGATGAAGATCGCGCCGACGATCAGGCCGACGAGCGAGCCGAGCCCGCCCACGACGACTCCGACGAGGAGCAGGATCGACAGCGCGATCGGGAACGTGTCCGGGTTCACGAAGGTCGTCGCGATGGCGAACAACGCGCCGGCGGCGCCCGCGTACGCGGCGCTTACGCCGAACGCGAAGGTCTTGTACTGCGCCAGGCTCACGCCGGACGACTGCGCGGCGGTCTCGCTGTCACGGACAGCGCGGAGGCTGCGGCCGGTCCGCCCGCGCAGCAACAGCCATGCGATGACGTACGCGATGAGCGCGACCGTCCACGAGAGGTAGTAGAGCCAGTCATTGAACTCGAGTTCCTGCCCGAGGATGGTCACCGGCGTCAGCGACGCTGTCAGCTCCGGCGTGCCGAACAGGTTGATGCCGCTCCCGCCGCCGGTGAAGCCCTCGAACCGCTTGATGACCGCCGGGGTCGAGACGGCGATCGCGAACGTCGCGAGCGCAAGGTAGAGGCCCGACAGCCGGAGCGCGGGGATCCCGAACAGGAACCCGACGACGCCGGCGACGAGCGCGGCGATCGGGATCGTCCAGACGTCCTTCACGCCGTGGTCGGACATCAGGATCGCAGTGGTGTAGCCGCCGACGGCCATGAACGCGCCGTGTCCGAGCGAGATCTGCCCCGTGTAGCCCGTGAGGATGTTCAGACCGATCAGCGCGATGAGGTAGATGGCCACGTAGGACATCTGCTGCGCGCGAAACGCCGACACGAACGACGGCAGGACGATCACGACGATCGCCAGGACGGCGAACGAGACGAGTGGCAGCGCCGTACGGCCGAGCCTCATATGCGTCGCACCTCGCTCTTGCCGAAGATCCCGGTCGGCTTCACGAGAAGGACGATGAGGATCACGAGCAACGCGACCGGGAGCCTGAGATCTGCTCCGACGAAGTCGAAATACGTCCCGATCAGGTTGAGGCCGACGCCCAGGATGAGCCCGCCGACGATGGCGCCGACCGGCGAGTCGATACCGCCCAGGACCGCAGCGGCGAACGCGTAGATCAGGAGCGCCGCCATGAGCGACGGGTCGAGGAACAGGCTCGGCGCGGCGAGCAGCCCGGCGATCGCGCCGAGCACGGCGGCGAGGCCCCAGCCGAGCGTCAGCATCCACGTCACGCGAACACCGACGAGCCGCGCCTCCGTTGGGTTGACCGCCGCGGCGCGCATCGCGAGCCCGACCTTCGTGTACTGGAACATGAGCCAGAGCGCGACGACCGTCGCGAGGACGACGGCGATCGTGCCGATGTCCTGGATCGAGATCGCCACCCCTGCGATCTCGATCGTCCGCGTCGGGAAGGGGCTTTGCATCGCTCTCACCTCACCCGACCAGATGAGGGTGATCAGCCCGTTGATGAGCAGGAGCAGGCCGATCGTGACGATCACGACGCGTAGCACGGAGCCTTTCTCGTTCGGGCGGATGACCCCCTGGTGGATCGCGGCCCCTCCCACGAACGAGACGACGAGCGTGAACACGAACGCGGGCCAGTACTCCCAGCCGTGGTTCGTCGTAAGCGTCCAGGCGATGTAGGTCGAAAACGTCGCCATCTCGCCCTGCGCGAAGTTGATCACGCCGGTCGCGCGATGGATGAGGACGAGCGCGAGGGCGAGCGAGGCGTAGATCGAGCCGGAGGCGAGCCCGGCGACCACCTGTTGCATGAAGTCGGCCATCAGTAGCCCAGGTAGCTCCGCCGAACCGACTCGTTGCGCTCGAGCTCCGCGCTCGGCCCCGCGACCGCCACCCGGCCCACCTCGAGCACGTAGGCGTGCGACGCGGTCTCCAGCGCGATCCGCGCATCCTGCTCGACCACGAGCACCGTGAGACCCTCGCGCTCGTTCAGCTCGCGGACGATGCGGAAGATCTCCCGCACGATCATCGGAGCGAGCCCGAGCGACGGCTCGTCGAGCATCAGCAGGCGCGGGCGCGCCATCAAGGCGCGCGCGAGCGCGAGCATCTGCTGCTCGCCCCCCGACAGCGTTCCGGCCGTCTGGTGGCGACGCTCCGGAATCCACGGGAACCACTGCGAGACGCGGTCGACGTCGCTTCGCAGATCGCGCTCCTTGCGGGTGTAGGCGCCGAGCCGGAGATTCTCGAGCACCGTGAGCTCGGTGAAGGTGCCCCGACCCTCGGGCACGTGCGCGATCCCGGCCCGGGCCACGGCTTCGGGCCCGCCTCGGAGCGACTTGCCGTCGAACGTGATCCCGCCCGAGCGTCGCACCGTGCCGGACACGGCCCGCAGCGTCGTCGTCTTGCCGGCGCCGTTCGCCCCGAGCACGGCGACAACCGAGCCCTCTGGGACCTCCAGCGTGATCCCGCGCAACGCCTGGACCTGGCCGTAGCGCGCCTCGACGCCCTCCAGCTCCAGGAGCGCGCTCACTCCGGCCTGGGCTCCGGCTGGGTCTCGACACCCAGGTACGCCTCGATCACTGCAGGGTCGTTCTGCACCTGCGCGGGCGGGCCCTGCGCGATCTTGCGCCCGAAGCTCAGGACGTTCACGTGGTCGGACACGCGCATCACGAGGCTCATGTGGTGCTCGACGAGCAGGATCGTGAGCTCGCGCTCGTCGCGGAGGCGCAGCACGAAGTCGCCGAGCTCCTCGACCTCCTCGTGGTTGAGGCCACCCGCCGGCTCGTCGAGCAGAAGCAGCGACGGCTCGGCCATCAGCGCGCGCGCGATCTCGACGCGCTTCTGCGTCCCGTACGAGAGCGCTGCCGCCGGGTGGTACGCGCGATCCGCGAGCCCGACGACGTCGAGGGCCTCGAAGGCCTCCCGCTCGCCCACCCGCCGACCCCGAGCGTGCCCGCCGACGAGCACGTTCTCGAGGACGCTCATCGTCCGGAAGAGGTTGATGTTCTGGAACGTCCGCGCGATGCCGCGTCGGACGATCCCGTGTGGGGGTGTCTTGAGCAGCGTCTCGCCGTTCAGCTCCACGTCGCCCTCGTCGGGTCGGTAGAGCCGCGTGATGACGTTGAAGGCCGTCGTCTTGCCGGCGCCGTTTGGACCGATCAGACCGGAGACGATCCCCTTGGCGACGTCGAACGAGACGCCGTCGAGAGCGACGATGCCGCCGAACCGCAGCGTCACGTCGCGGACCGAGAGGAGCATGGCGCAGGATCCTAGAGCCTGCTCGCGCCCCGCGGGGACGCCTACGGAAGACGCGGCGCGCCTGCGAGCGCAGCGCCCGCGGCCCCCGCGAGGAGCAGGGCGCCTGCAGTCACGAACGCGGAGGTGACCTCGCGCGGGCGCTCCTGCCGACCGACCCGCGAGCCGAGCCCGCGGTAGACCTTCTCGACCGCGTCCGCGCTCTCGGCGTCGAACGCCTCGGCGCCCGTGTACTCCGCGATCGCGCCGAGCGTCTCCCGGTCGGGCGGCACGGGGATGAGCTGCTCCTGGCCCGGCGGGCCGGCGAGGATCGTTCCCTCGTCCGTCCCGAGCGCGATCGTGAAGACCGGGATCCCCGCGGTCTGGGCACGCTGGGCGCCCTGCCCCGGGCTCAGGAGCCCACGCGTCTGGGCGCCGTCAGACAGGAGCAGAATCGAGGCGAGCGCCCGGCCCTGCTCGTCCTTCACCGGCGCCGCCGAGGTCGTCCCCGTCTCGCCGGTCGCGGTTCGCGCGAGGTCGACGGCGCGCGCGACCGCGTCGCCGATCGCGGTCCCGAAGCCCGGCCCGAGTAGGTCGATCCCCTGAGCCAGCTGCTCCCGGTCGACCGTGGGCGAGACCACCACCTGGGCCTCGTCCGAGAATGCGACGACGCCGACCTTGAGGGAGTCCGGTGCCCGGTCGAGGAACGAGCGCATCGCGCGCTTGGCGGCGGCGAGCCGTGTGGGCTTGACGTCGGTGGCACGCATCGACCCCGAGACGTCGACGACGAGGACGACGCTCGCGCGCTCGTCTGGCGTCTTCACGTTGACGGTCGGCCTCGCGAAGGCGACGCAGAGGGTCGCGAGCGCCGCGAGCATCAACCCCGCCGGAAGGTGGCGCTTCCACGAGTGCCGGCCGCGGGCGACCCCCGCGAGCACCGGGAGGTTGGTGTACCGGACGGCAAACGGCGCCGGGCGGCGCTGCAGCAGCCAGTAGCCGAGCGCGGCCAACGGCACGAGCAGCAGCCCGAGCAGCAGTGTGGGCGCCTCGAAGCTCATCGCCCTGCCTTCGTGCAGAGCAGGTGCAGCTGGAGCTGGACACCGAGCGCCTGCGGCACGGACGGCGCCACCGTACCGATCGCCGTGACCCTCCCCCCGGTCGTCGTCCGCCTCACCGTCACGGCGCCGAGCAACGTCGAGCCCGGCTCGTCCGCGATCCGGAAGGCGTACGCGTGCTGCGAGCCCAGGAGGCGGGCGCCCGCGGGACAGCGGGCGGCGACCCTCGTCGACTCACCCGAGATGAGCCGCCGCTCCAGCACACGTCGGTCGAGCGGCTTGCCGGGCGCGAAGGCGGTCGGCCGCCGGACGGAGGTCTGCCCTCGACCACCGCCGCCGGAGGTCGGGACGCAGCCGATGAAGGGCCGGAAGGACGTCGCTCGCCGGCCTCCGCCGGTGTACACCGCCGTGAACAGCACCTCCCGGCCGGTGGTCACCCCCGGGGAGACCGGCGCCCCGTTCTCCCCGCGGATCGAGACGTCGATCGAGCGGTCGCTGACCCGCGCGTCGATCCCGGCGACGATGTACCCGCGCAGGGGACACCGCATCTGCCACGTGACGCTCGGCACTCCGCCGCCGGACGGGGCGGGAATCGCGACCCACGGCCCCGGGACCGGCAGACAGACCTGGAGGCCGCGGCACTCGTCGGCGCCCCGGGCTGCGCCCGTAGCGCCGAGAAATGCCGCCAACGCGACGGCACCGACCATTGTGAGCTTCGACAGCACTGTCACAGGGCTCTCCGGAACCAGTGTGACGACAGGGCGCCCCCGAGCAGGAGCAGCACTGCCCCGCCCGCGGCGAATGCCGAGGTGACCTCGACTCGCTTTCGGTCGCTCGCGAGCCTCGTCGAGAGCTCGCCGTAGACGTCCTCGAGCGACCCGGCGCCCGGGGACGGCGAGAACGTCCCTCCCGTGGTGCGCGCGATGAGCCGCAGCGTCTGCGGCTCGGGCGTCACGACCACGCGCTGGCGAAGCCCCCCTGGCAACGGCACCTCGACAACCGCCTCGCCGGAGCCGACCGCGACCGCCGAGACCGGCACACCGAGACGCCGTGCGCGCTGCGCCGCGGGAAGCGGCCGCACGTCGCCGGATGTCTGCGCGCCGTCCGAGAACATCAGCACGGCCGCCGGCGAGCGCTCGCCGCGCTGCGGCGCTTCCTCCTCCTCGCGGCGACCGAGAGCGACGTCCACAGCCCGCGTCACCGCGGTCCCGATCGCCGTCCCCGAACCGAGACGCAGCTCGCGCAGCGCGACCCGCGCCGCCTCCCGGTCCGTCGTCGGCGGCAGGACGGGATCGGCCGAGGTCGCGAACGAGACGATCCCGACGCTGTACTCCTCCGGCACCGCCTCGAGGAACGCGGCGGCGGCATCGCGCGCTGCGTCGAACCGACTGGGCTGGACGTCCGTCGCGGCCATCGACCGCGAGGTGTCGACGGCAAGCACGATCGTCGCTTCGTTGCGCGTCACGTCGCGGACGATGTGCGGGCGCGCGATTCCGATCGCCAGCACGGCCAGCGCGGCGAGCACGAGAACGGGCGGCACGTGACGCCGCCAGCCAGGAGAGTTCGGGACGAGGTTCGGAACGAGTGCCGGATTCGCAAACCGCGCTGCTGCCCGTCGGCGGCGGCGGCCGGCCAGGATGTATGCGCCGACGAGCAGCGGGAGGGCCACGAGGACCGCCAGCGCTATGGGGGCGGCGAAGCTCATCGCCGCTTCCGCCGGACGAAGATCGCGAGGTCGCGCAGCCAGTCGCGGTCGGTCGAGAGGGTGACATGAGCGACGCCGGCTCCGGCCAGCTCACGCGCCACCTCGGCGCGCTCGGCCGACGCCGCCTCGGCGAAACGGGAGCGCAGCTTCCCGTCGTTCGTGTCCACCTGGAGATGTTGCCCGGTCTCGGGGTCGACGAGCCAGAGCGTCCCGGCAGGCTCGAGCTGCTGCTCGCGCGGATCCCGGATCTCGACGGCGACCACCTCGTGGCGCCCGGCGAGCTGAAGCAACGGCTTGCGCCAGTCGCGCGGTCCTCGAAAGTCGGAGACCAGAACGACGAGCGACCGCTGTCGGGCCGCGCCGGCGAGCCGTCGCATCGCCTCTGCGAGCGTCACACCCGCGCCCTGACTCGGGTCGGGCTCGTGATCCTCTCGGAGACCGAGCAGCAGGCCGACCAGGCCGGCCCGCCCCTGCTTGGGCGGCAGGACGTGCTCCTTGGCCCCGCCGAACCCGACCAGCCCGACGCGGTTGCCGCGAACGGTCGCAGCGTGGCCGATGGCGAGCGTAACCCCGAGGGCGACGTCCGTCTTGCGGCGATCCGCCGTGCCGAACGCCATCGACGGCGAGGTGTCGAGGACGATCCAGGTCACCAGGACCCGCTCGGCGAGGTGCACGCGGACGTGCGGCTGCGTCGTCCGCGCGGTCACGTTCCAGTCGATCAGCCGAACATCGTCGCCGGTGACGTACGGACGCACCTGCGCGAGCTCGGTCCCGCGACCGAGGAGGGCGGAGCGATGGTCACCGGCCAACAGCCCGTCGACGCGGCGCGCGATGGTGAGCTCGAGCGCCTTGAGCAGCGACTCGGGGACGGCGCCGGGGCCGGGTCGCGCCGGCGTAGGCTCGGCGCCGAGCGCCCGAAGGACCCGTGTCACGGCGCAGCCTTGTGCCGAAGTGTCATCGCGAACCGTGCTCCCGCACGCGGATCACGCGGCCGCGGGCCTGCCGAGCTCGAGCCGCGGCTGCGGCACGGCCGCGAGCACCGCGTCGAGCACGTCGTCGGCCGACCGCTCCTCGGCGAGGGCCTGGTACGTCAGCACGAGCCGATGACGGAATGCGTCCTTCACGAGCGCGCGGATGTCGGCCGGGATGACGTAGTCGCGCCCGTGGACGAGCGCGAGCGCCCTGGCGCTCTGGACGAGCGCGATCGGCCCACGCGGGCTCGCTCCGTACGCGACGAGCTCGGAGATCTCTCCCAGGTCGAATGTCGCGGGCTCCCGCGTCGCCGTGGCCAGGCTGACCGCGTAGCTCACCAGGCCGGGGTCGACGTAGACGTCCTTGACTGCGCGCTGGAGCTGCGCGAGCTCGGCGAGCGGCAGGATCTGGCGCACCTCGATCGGATCCTCGAGCGAGCGGTTGACGACGGTGAGCTCCTCGTCCCGCTCGGGGTAGCCGACAAGGACCTTGAGCATGAAGCGGTCGACCTGCGCCTCGGGGAGCGGGTACGTGCCCTCGGACTCGATCGGGTTCTGAGTCGCCATCACGAGGAACGGCTCCGGGACGATGTGCGTGTCGTGGCCGATCGTGACCTGATGCTCCTGCATCACCTCGAGCAGAGCCGACTGCACCTTCGCCGGCGCGCGGTTGATCTCGTCCGCGAGCAGGAAGTTGCAGAACACCGGCCCGAGGTCCGTCTCGAAGTTGCCCTGGTCCGGGCGGTACACACGGGTCCCGACGAGGTCCGACGGGACGAGGTCGGGCGTGAACTGGATCCGCTTGAACGACCCGCCGAGAACCGCTGCGGTCGTCTTGATCGTGAGCGTCTTCGCGAGCCCCGGAACACCCTCGATGAGGAGGTGGCCGCCGGCGACGAGGCAGACGAGCACGCGCTCGAGCATCTCGTCCTGCCCGGCGATCACACGCTTGATCTCGACGAGCGCCTCCTCGAGCCGGAGCCGCGACTGATCGCGCTCGGACTCGCCGGCGGCGGTTTCGAGGGGTACGGCCTGCGGCTCGCTCTCCGGTGTGGTCATGTGCGCTCCTCGCGTCGACGACGGTCGGCGAGCGGCCGCGCGCGGCGCGCCCCTCGTCCGATCGTAGACACCTGCCCAGATCACCATGTTCAGCAGTGGTTACGGCCGCCGCACGAACGCTCTACGATCGCGCCGTGGACTTTCGCGACACGCCCGAACAGGCGGAGTTCCGCACGGAGGTGCGAAGGTGGTTCGCCGAGCATCTCCCGGAGGAGCTCCGCGGCCACCAGGGAGGCGCGGCGCGATACGACGGCGACAGGATCCGGGAGTGGAGCAAGACGCTCTACGCCGGTGGCTGGGTGGGGCTCTCATGGCCCGCGGAGTACGGAGGGCGCGGCCTCTCCCCTGCCTTCCAGGCGATCTACCTCGAGGAGGAGGCGCGCGCCGAGGCGCCGCCGCATCTCGGGGTGATCGGGATGGGCATGGCGGGGCCGACGATCATCAGCCTCGGCACCGACGCGCAGAAGAGCCGGTACCTGAAGCCGTTGCTCTCGTGCGACGAGATCTGGTGTCAGGGGTTCTCCGAGCCCGGCGCCGGCTCGGATCTCGCGGGCGTCCGGACGTCGGCGCGGCTCGAGGGCGACCACTTCGTGCTCGACGGCCAGAAGGTCTGGTCGTCGTACGCGCACATCGCCGACTTCTGCATCCTCCTCGCCCGCTCGGACCCTGGCTCGGAGCGTCATGCGGGCCTGACGTACCTGATCGTCGACATGCACGCTGCCGGGGTCGAGGTGCGGCCTCTCACGCAGATCACGGGCGACGCCGAGTTCAACGAGATCTTCCTGAACGGCGCCCGTGTGCCGGTCGAGAACGTGATCGGCGAGGTCGGAGGCGGCTGGGCCGTCGCCATGACGACGCTCCTGCACGAGCGCGGGACACTCGGGTTCGCGCTTGTCGCACGGCTCGAGCTGCAGATTGCCAAGCTCGTGGCGGTCGCGGCCGACCGGGGCGCGACACCGACCCAGCGCGAGGCGATCGCGCGCGAGTGGATCCGCCTCCAGGGCCTCCGCTGGACCGCCTATCGATCGCTGAGTGCGCTCGAGCGCACTGGCCTGCCCGGTCCCGAGGGCTCGGTCCTCAAGCTGGAGTGGTCGGAGGCGAACCAGCGGGTCACCAAGCTCGCGCTCGAGCTCCTCGGGGCGGACTCTCAGCTCCTGCCGGGCAACGCCCCGTACGGCGGATATTGGACGATCCAGCAGCTCCGCAGCCGCGGGAACACGATCGAGGCGGGCTCGTCGGAGATCCTGCGCAACATCCTGGCCGAGCGCGTGCTCGGGCTCCCGAGGTCGCGGTAATGGATCTCTCGTTCACCCCGCTGCAGGACGAGCTCCGCGGGCAGGCCCGCGCGTTTCTGTCGGGAACGCCGGAGCCGACCTGGGCGCAGCTCGCCGAGCTCGGCTGGACCGGCGCCGCCGTCCCGGAGGAGCACGGTGGCGCGGCCCTCTCGTTCGTCGAAGAGGGCGTGCTCCACGAGGAGGCAGGTCGCGCCCTGCTGCATGCGCCGTTCTGGTCGACCTCGTGCCTCGTCCCGTTCCTCGCAGGCGCGGACCAGGCGGCGGTGGCCGCCGGCGAGACGAGCTGGACGCTCGCGCTCGGACCGCTCGTTCCCGACCTCGACGGCGCGACGCACGTCGCTGTCGTCGGCGGCGACACGATCTACGAGCTCGACGGCTTCGAGCGAGAGACGCTGGCGACCAACGACGCGTCGCGGCCGCTCGGCGTCGTGTCGGGCGGCGAGGCGGGCCGCGCTCTCTGCTCGTCGGACATCCTGCCGGCCCTCCGTTCGCGCTCGCTCGCAATTCTCGCGCTGGAGGCCGTCGGCGTCGGGGCGCGCGCGCTCGAGCTGGCGATCGAATACACGAAGACGCGCGAGCAGTTCGGTCGGGCGATCGGGACCTACCAGGCGGTCTCCCACCCGCTCGCGACGTCGTACGTCGACCTCGAGCTGGCGCGCTCGCTGTCCTGGTGGGCGGCATGGTGCGTCGCCAACGACACGCCCGAGGCGGCGCAGGCTGCCGCCTCCGCGAAATCCGAGGCAGCGGACGCCGCCGTCGCCGCCTGCGAGCGGGCGATCCAGGCACACGGCGGGATCGGTTTCACCTGGGAGCACGTGCTGCACCGGCTCTACAAGCGCGCGCTCGGTATCCAATCCTGGGAGGCGTCCTCGGGGCAGCTCCGCGCGGAGGTCGCCGGTCATCTGCTCGATGGTTGACGGAGGAGGCGCCTGATGCAGGGCTTGATGATGGACTATCAGCTCAACGTCCCCGCGATCCTGCGACGGGGCGACGAGCTCTACGGCGACCGCGAGATCGTGTCCCGGCTGCCCGATAAGAGCTGGCACCGTTACGGCTACGCGGAGTTCGCGTCGCGCACCAAGCGCCTCGCAGTCGCGTTGCGGGGGCTCGGCCTGGACGACGGCGACCGCGTCGGGACGCTCATGTGGAACCACCACGAGCACCTCGAGACCTACGTCGGCGCGCCGGTGGGCGGATTCGTCACCCACACCCTCAACCTCCGCCTCCATCCGGACGACAACACGTACATCGCCACACACGCGGGCGACCGCGTGCTCGTGGTCGACAAGGTGCTCTGGCCGCTCGCCTCGCAGTTCGTCGACCGGGTCGGGTTCGAGCACGTGATCGCGGTCGGTGCGGGCGAGACGCCGGACGGCGCGATCGACTACGAGGAGCTGATCGCCTCGGCGGACGAGAGCGAGTTCGTCTACCGCGACATCGACGAACGCGCTGCCGCAGCGATGTGCTTCACGAGCGGGACGACCGGCCTGCCGAAGGGCGTCGTCTATTCGCATCGCGCGATTGCGATCCACGCGCTGACCGCCGCCTGGCTGCTCGGGATCAACGAGGGCGACACCGTGCTCCCCGTCGTGCCCATGTTTCACGCGAACGCGTGGTGCTTCCCGTTCACGTGCACGCTCGTGGGCGCGAAGCAGGTGTTCCCCGGGCCGCACCTCGACCCGCAGAGCCTCCTCGACGCGTTCGTCGAGGAGCAGGTCACGGTCAGCGCCGGCGTGCCGACGATCTGGATGGGGATCCTCCAGGCGCTCGACGCGAACCCGACCGGCTGGGACCTCTCCCGCATTCGGACGATGACCGTCGGCGGCTCGGCGCCTCCACGGGCGATGATCGAGGCCTTCGGCGACCGCCACGGGCTCCACATCACGCACGGCTGGGGCATGACCGAGATGTGCCCGATCGGGACGATCTCGGGGGCGCCCGGCCAGGAGCGTGGCCTCGACGGGGCCGCGGCGTACGACAAGCGCGCGCAGCAGGGCCCGCCGATCCCGTTCGTCGAGGTTCGGGCAAGCGGAGAGGCGGGTCTCGTCGCCTGGGACGGCGAGAGCATGGGCGAGCTGGAGGTGCGCGGCCCGTCGATCTCGTCCGCGTACCACGACGCACCCGAGTCGGCCGACCGCTGGACGGACGACGGCTGGTTCAGGACGGGCGACATCGTCACGATCGGCCCCGACGGGTACGTCGAGGTCCAGGACCGCGCGAAGGACCTCGTCAAGTCGGGCGGCGAGTGGATCTCGACGGTCGCCCTCGAGAACGCACTGATGGGCCATCCGGCGATCGCCGAGGCGGCCGTCATCGCGATCCCGGACGAGAAGTGGTCCGAGCGCCCGCTCGCCGTGTGCGTTCTCCGTGAGGGGGCGTCGGCGACCGACGACGAGCTCCGCGCGCACCTCGCGCCGGGCTTCGCGAAGTTCTGGCTCCCCGACCGGTACGAGTTCGTGGACGAGATCCCGAAGACGGCGGTGGGGAAGTTCCGCAAGACAGCGCTCCGTGAGCAGTTCTCGTCCGCTGTCGCCGCCGAGAACCGCTAGAAGGTCTCGCCATGGGCACCTACATCTCCACCGAACGGCGTAACGCTGTCGCGCTCGTGACGATCGACAACCCGCCGATGAACGCGCTCTCGGGAGCGCTGCTCGAGGAGCTCGAGGCCGAGATCGAGGTGCTCGACGCCGACGACGGCGTCCGCGCGATCGTGCTGCGCGGCGCAGGCGAGCGGGCCTTCGTCGCCGGGGCGGACATCAAGGAGTTTCCGTCGCTCCGGGAGTCGGCAACCGAGGGCGGTTCCGCTCGCGGGATCCAGCAGGTGGGACACCGCATGGACGCCGCTCGGACGCCGTTCGTGGCCGCGATCCGCGGCTTCTGCCTCGGCGGCGGGCTCGAGCTCGCGATGTGCTGCGACGTGCGTGTGTGCGCGGAGGACGCGAGGCTCGGCCAGCCGGAGATCAAGCTCGGGCTGATCCCGGGCGGCGGCGGCACCCAGCGGCTCCCGCGGCTCGTGGGGCAGGGGCGCGCGATGTTCCTCAACCTGACCGGTGAGTTCGTCGACGCCGCGACCGCGTACGCCTGGGGGCTCGTCGAGAAGGTCGTTCCCGTCGACGAGCTCGAAGGCGCGGCGCTCGAGATCGCCGGGCAGATCGCCGCGCAATCCCCCCACGCCGTCGCCGTGCTGCGCGAGCTTGCGCGGACGACGCGCGACCTGCCGCTGGAGGAAGGGCTGCGTCGCGAGGCGGACGGCTTCGTTCGCTGCCTGGGCTCCGAGGACGGCGCCGAGGGTGTTGCCGCCTTCATCGAGAAGCGAGCACCGACGTTCACGGGGCGCTGAGATGAAGCTTGTGTTGATTCACCACAAGCGTTGTCCGCCGTCGCGATGAGAGCCGTCGTCCTCGACGAGGGCGGGCTGCTCGAGCTCCGTGACCTGCCGGACCCCGAGGCGGGTGAGGGTCAGGTCGTCGTCGACGTGCGTGCCGCAGGCGTCAACTACGCCGACGTCCTGATTCGCGAAGGGCGCTATCCGCAGCCGCCGCCTCTGCCCTACGTGCCGGGCAGCGAGGTCGCCGGCGAGACGGCCGACGGCCGCCGCGTGATTGGTTTCGTCCGTGCGGAGGGCGGCGGGTACGCCGAGCGCGCGGTCGTCGACGGCGAGTTGCTGTTCGACCTGCCGAGCGAGGCGACGTTCGAGGAGGGCGCAGCGTTCCTGCTGGCGTTCCTCACCGCGTGGATGCCGCTCAGGCGACAGGCGCCGGTGCGGGAAGGGTCACGCGTCCTCGTGACCGCGGCGGCCGGAGGTGTCGGCAGCGCGGGAGTGCAAGTGGCACGAGCGCTCGGCGGCCATGTGACCGGCGCCGTCGGGTCGACCGAGAAGCTCGAGCGGGTCCGCTCGCTCGGCGCCGACGCCGTGACCTACGAGGAGATCGAGGGCCTCGACCGGTTCGACGTGATCCTCGACCAGGTCGGCGGCGACGTCTTTGCCTCCTGCATCGGCCGCCTCCAGGCTTTCGGCACCCTGGTCGGGATCGGGTTCGCCGGCGGCGCGTGGCAGCCCGTCGATCCAGCCATCCTCGTCGGGCGAAACATCTCGGTGGCGGGCTTCTACCTCGGGCGGCTGATGAAGCTCCGTCCCGACCTCGTCCGCGAGGCGGCCGACGAGATCCTCGGCCGCTGGTCGGACGGCGACTTCGCGCCCGTCGTTGGTGCGACATACCCGCTCGCCGAGGCGGACGCAGCGCTTCGCCTCGTCGCTGATCGGCGCTCCACGGGCAAGGTGGTGTTGGTGCCGTGACCCATCTCGTGGGGAATGGCGCCGCCCGCCATGAACCCGAGCCTCGATGAGGACCGCGCTCGTCACCGGCGGCGCGTCGGGCATCGGCGCCGCCCTCGTGACGCGGCTCAGGCACGAGGGGTTCGAGGTCCGGTCGCTCGACCTCGCGACGGGCTTCGACGTCACTGACCCCTCGCACTGGGACGCCGTGGAGCCGGTCGACGTCGCCTGCCTCAACGCCGGCGTGCTCGGCGGGCCCGCCGACCCCACGACGCTGAGCGTCGACGGCTACCGCCACGCCATGGCGGTGAACGTCGACGGCGTCGTGCTCGGCGTTCGCCGGCTCGCGTCAGTGATGCCGCTGGGCGGCCGGATCGTCTGCACGGCGTCGCTCGCGGGCCTCACGTCCGTTCCCGACGACCCGGTGTACGCGGCGACCAAGCACGCCGTCGTGGGGTTCGTCCGGAGCGTCGCCCCCGCGCTCGAGTCGCGCGGGATCACGATCAGTGCGATCTGCCCGGGCTTCGCCGACACCCCAATGGTCGCGGGCACCGCGCGCGACCGGCTGGAGGCCGCCGGGTTCCCGCTTCTGAGCGCCGACGACGTCGCCGAGGCGGCATGGGTCGCGCTGACCTCGGGCGAGACCGGCCACGCCTGGGTCGTCCAGCCCGGCCGCCCGCCGGTCGACTTCCGCTTTCCGACGCTCCCCGGGCCGCGTCAGGGCGACGAGACGGTCGGGCTGCCGCCGCCCCTCTCGGCGTGATTTCCGAGCCCGGCCCGTGGTTCGTCTTGGACGGCGCTCACGCGCTGTCAGCGGACCGGCGGAAATCGATCTTCCGAGATGAACCGACCTTCTCGATCGAAATAGAGCCTCAGCTCCCCGCCGCGAGCGACAAGGTTGCAACCGACCTGTTCTGGCGCGAGCGCAACGACGGCTTCGTAGTGGTCGCCGAGAAAGACGTCAGCGATGTGCGCCTTGATGAATGCGCGCGAGATGATCGCCGGTTCTGGCACGCGTGGAATCGGAGTCAAGCGCTCGTCGAACTCCAACGTCCATTCCGCTGACTCGAGGAACGCGTGAGCCGCCCGAAGCACAACCTCCGCGGGGATTTTCTCGTCGAGTTCCCGTTCGGCCGACATGTCTCAATGGTCATTCACTCGCGCCTACGAGAACGCCCAGCCGTCGCCGTCGCGGTACGACCGCAGGATCCGGCGTGCCGCGGTCATGCGGTGCACCTCGTCCGGCCCGTCGTAGATCCGCGCGGCACGCGCGTGGAGCGCCATCCGGGCCAGCGGGGTCTCGTCCGTCAGCCCGCGCGCGCCGTGCACCTGGATCGCGCGGTCGATCACCTGGACGAGCGCGTTCGCCGCGAACACCTTCAGGAGCGAAACCTCCACGCGCGCCTCTGAGCCCTCGTCGATCTTGCGCGCCGTGTCCATGGTCAGCAGGCGGCACGCCTGGATCTCGGTGGCGGAGTCGGACACCCAGTTCTGCACGGTCTGCTTGTCGGCGAGCGGCCCACCGAACGCCTCGCGCTCGTTTGCATACCGGCACATGAGCTCGAACGCCCGCTGCATCTGCCCCAGCCAGCGCATGACGTGGTGGATGCGCCCCGGCCCGAGCCGCTTCTGGGCGAGCCGGAACGCCTCCCCCTCCCCGCCGAGCGCGTTCGCCAGCGGCACGCGGACGTCCGTGAACCGCACCTCGCAATGCGTGTTCCACCCCCGCCCGGCGTGCCCGAGCACCGGGACCGGGCGGACGATCTCGACACCCGACGTATCGGCCGGAACGAGGATCATCGTCCCCCGACGGTGCGGCTCCGCCTCGGGGTCGGAGATCGCGAACACGATTGCGAACGCGGCGCCGTCGGCCCCGCTCGAGAACCACTTGTGACCGTCGATCACCCACTCGTCGCCGTCGCGCACGGCACGGGTGCGGAGGAGCGTGGGGTCCGAGCCCGCGACCTCCGGCTCGGTCATCGCGAAGAACGAGCGCACCTCCCCCCCGACGAGCGGCTGCAGGAACCGTTCCTTCTGCTCGTCCGTCCCGAACATGTGCAGGATCTCGGCGTTGCCCGCGTCAGGGGCCTGGCAGCCGAACACGAGCTGGGCGTACGACGAACGGCCGATCTCCTCGTTGAGGCACGCGTAGTAGAGGAAGCCCAGCCCCGTGCCGCCCGCCTCGGGAGGCACGTGCGGCGCCCAGAGACCGGCCTCGCGGGCGCGGCCCCGCAACTCGGCAACGAGCGCGAAGGCATCGTCGTCCTCGCGCTCGATGCGCGTCTCGTTCGGGTAGACGTGCTCCTCCATGAACGCGCGGTAGCGGCCCCGCGCCTCGAGGTACTCCGGTGGGAAGGGCCCGGTCACGCGCACTAGGATCCTCCAGATGCGCCTCGGCTTGCAACTGGGATACGACGATCCGCCCTTCTGGGTGGGTCTCGCGGAGGAAGCGGAGCGCTGCGGCTTCCACTCCGTGTGGACCTCCGAGGCCTACGGGTCGGACGCCGTCTCGCCGCTCGCGTGGGTCGGTGCGCGCACCTCGACGATCCAGCTCGGGACGGCGATCATGCAGATGCCGGCGCGGTCGCCTGCGACGACCGCAGCGACCGTCGCGACACTGGATCTTCTGTCCGGCGGCCGGATGCTGCTGGGGCTCGGCACGTCCGGGCCGCAGGTGGCGGAGGGCTGGCACGGACAGGCCTGGGGCAAGCCGCTGACCCGCACGCGCGAGTACGTCGAGATCGTCCGCACGATCCTCCGTCGCGACGCGCCGCTCGAGCACCACGGCGAGCACTACGACATTCCCTACTCGGGCAACGACGCGACGGGGCTCGGGAAGCCCCTCAAGATCATCCTCCACCCACCGCGCGCGGACGTGCCGATCTACCTCGCTGCGATCGGGCCGAAGAACGTTGCGCTCGCCGCCGAGATTGCCGACGGCTGGCTGCCGATCTTCTTCTCGCCCGAGCGCTTCGCGGAGACGCACCAGCAGATGCTCGAAGAGGGCTTCGCGCGACGAGGTGGACGACCCGACGGGTGGGACCTTGCCGCGCACGTGGCGATCGTCGTCTCCGACGACGTCGCCGCGGCACGCGACTTCTTGAAGCCGATCCTCGCGCTCTACGTCGGTGGCATGGGCGCGAAGGGACAGAACTTCTACACGCGGTTGGCCGAGCGATACGGCTACGAGGAAGCAGCCGCGACGATCCAGGATCACTACCTCGCCGGCCGGAAGAACGAGGCGATCGCCGCGGTTCCCGACGCGCTGGTCGACGAGGTCTCCCTGGTCGGAGACCGCCCCCGGATCGCCGAGCGCCTCGCAGCCTTCCGCGAGTCGGGTGTCACGACACTCGTGCTCCAGGCCAGGCAGCCCGAGGCGCTCCGCCTCGTCGCCGACCTCGTGTAAACGCACGCGGCTCACACCGTCGATCGACGGCGTCGTGCTCGGCTCAGCTCGGCACGCCGCGACGACGCACCGCCTGAGCCAGAGACGCACGCCACTATCCTCGTCGCATGCGCCGCCGGCTCTACCTCATGCGCCACGGCGCCGTCGCGTACTTCGACGACGACGGCCGGCCCGTCGCGCCCGACGACGTGCCGCTCACCCCGGAGGGCCGCGAGCAGGCCGAGGCGGCCCGCGAGCTGCTCGCCGACGTCGAGCTCGACCGCGTCATCGCGAGCGGGCTGCCGCGCACCACCGAGACCGCCTCGCTCGTGGCGCCCGACAGCGAGGTCGAGCTCTGGCCCGACCTCAGGGAGATCATGGGCGCGAAGCTCTCCTCCATCCCCGCCGCCGAGCTCGAGGAGGCATTCGTCCACGCGTTCCGCGGCGTCGTCCCGAACGACAAGCGGTTTCTCGGCGGCGAGACGATCGGCGGGCTCTTCGACCGCGTCGTCCCCGCGCTCCAGCGCCTCGTCGCGGACGAAAAGTGGGATACGGCGCTCGTCGTGGCACACGGCGCCGTGAACCGCGCGGTCCTCTCCTACGTTCTCACGGGGGAGCGGATGTTCCTCGGCCGCTTCGAGCAAGCCCCGGGCTGCCTGAACGTGCTCGACGTCGGCGGGGAGGCGTCGGAGTGGATCGTCCGCGCCGTCAACGTGGCGCCGGTCGACCTCGTCCACCGCTCGACGCGACTGACGACGATGGAGCAGTACTGGGCGCAGTATCGGGCGTCCCCGTTGGGGACGCCCGATACCGACTAGAGCGCAGCGACGTTTAGGTCGCGACCCCGCCGCACTTGAGGCCCGACACCGGCTGGAAGGTGCCGGCCGTGTACTTCACGACCCGCTCGCACTGGATCGGGAGCTGGTCGCCGCCGCCGGTCCTCTGCCGAACGCCCGGCAGGAGGAACGGGTTGGGCTCGTTCCAGGCGCGGAACGCCCTCATCAGCCCTGCGCGCGTCGGGGTCTTCCCCGCCTTGTACATGAGCTGCGTGAACGCGTGCGCGACGGCCATCCCGTAGTAGTTCAGCGTGTCGGTCGCCCGACCGCCCGGGTAGTACTTCGCCATGACCGCCTTGTAGGTCTTCATGATGTTGTCGTTGTTCCACGAGGGGTTGTTGGGATCCTTCGCGTACTGGACGGTGAACGTCTTGTCCGGAAGGTCCCCCGCGCCCGAGCTCTTCGCGAGCGTCAGGAACGTGTCGGTCGCGGAGACGGAGTTCGTGTAGATCACCGCCGGCGACCAGCGGAGCGCGTTCGCGATGACGTACGCCTGCACCGTGAACCGCGGAGTCGCGAGGATCACGAGCACGGTCGCACCGGTGCCACGCAGGCGTGCCATCTGGGCGCGAACGTCCGTCGCTGTCACCTCGTACTGCTCGACAGCGGCGATGTTCGACGCCTTGGCGCCGAGGCCCTCGCGGACCCCGCGCAGGTAGTCCTGCCCGTAGCTGTCGTTCTGCTGGAGAACGGCGATCTTTGCGTTCGGGCTGTTGCGGGCGATCGCCTGGCCGTAGATCCGCCCCTCGAAGGCGTAGTCCGGCTGCCAGCCGCCCGTCCACTTGAACGTCCCGGCGTCACGGCCCCACGTCGAGGCGCCCGTCGCGTTGAGGATCTGCGGCACCTTCCGGGCGTTGAGGTACGGCCGGATCGCCTCGTTGTGCTCGGTCCCGAGCGCGCCGACGATCCCGAACACCTTGTCCTCTTCGACGAGCCGCCGCGTCGCCTGCACCGTCTGGGCGGGGTTGTAGCCGTCGTCGTAGTACTTGAACACGATCTGGCGGCCGTAGATCCCGCGCTTGCCGTCAGGTCCCTTGCGCGAGTTGATGTACGAGAAGTACGCCTTCATCGCGGCCGGGATCGTCGCGTAGAGGGACGCCGCGCCGGTCAGGGGGAAGGTGCCCCCGATCGTGATGTTCCGGGCGGTGATCCCCGTCTCGGACGACGCTGACGTCGCACTCGACGCAGTGACCCCGAGCACCACCACGAGCGCCGCGGCCAAGAGCACGACTTTCCTCATTCGGACTCCTTTTGGAGATGGGGCGGTGTGGAGCGCGAGCCTACCGCCCCCTCACCGATTTGCCAATCCTCAGACGGCTGCAGGCCGTTTCGGTTAGGGAAACTCTTTTACCCGAGGCCGATCTCGGCCGCCAGGCGCTCCGCCTCGTCGAGCTCCTCGGCGAGCGCGTCGATCCCGCTCGCCCAGATCGCGGGGTCGGTCAGATCGAGCCCCACGAGCTGTGCGAGCTCCTCGGGTGACCGCGATCCGCCCGCACGGAGCAGGTCGAGGTACGGCTCGACCATGGAATCGCCGTCCGTGACGTAGCGTCGGTAGATCGCGAGCGAGAAGAGGTAGCCGTAGGCGTAGGCATAGACGTAGCCCGGCGAGCCCGTGAAGTGCGGGATGTAGCTCCACCAGGGGCCGTAGCCCTCGACAGATACGGAGTCGCCGAAGAGCGCTGTCTGGGCGTCGAGCCACAGCTCGCCGACCCGCTCGGGCGCGAGCTCACCCTTCTCGCGACGCTCGGTGTGCGCGGCGTGCTCGAACTGGTTCATCGCGATCTGCCGGAACGTCGTCGCGATCGCGTCCTCGATTCGGCCGGTGAGCAGGTCGAGCCTGCGGCGCGGGTCGTCCTCGTCGGCGAGGAGCCGCTCGAACGTCAGCGCCTCGCCGAACACCGACGCCGTCTCCGCCGTCGTGAGCGGTGTGGACGAGTTGAAATACCCGAGCGGCTGCGCCAGGACGCCGTGGAGGCCGTGCCCGAGCTCGTGGGCGAGCGTGAGGATCGAGCGCCGGTCTCCGGTGTAGTTCATGAGGATGTACGGGTGGACCCCGGGCACGGTCGTCGCGCAGAACGCGCCCGTGCGCTTGTCGGGGCGCACCGGCCCGTCGATCCACTGCTCGTCGAAGAATCGGCCGATGATCTCGCCCGTCTCCTCGGTGAAGTCCGTGTAGGCGTCGACGACGATGCGACGAGCCTCGTCCCAGGACGTCTTCTCCGCATCCGAGCCGACGGGCGCGAATCGGTCGTAGTGCTCCAGGCGGTCGAGCCCGATGAGGCGCGCCTTGAGCTTGTAGTAGCGCTGCGGGACGTCGTAGCGCGACGTCGCCGCCTCGACGAGCGCCGCCACAGCCTCGTCCGTCGTCTCGTTGGCGAGGTTGCGCGACGAGAGCCAGGTCGGGTATCCGCGCAGGCGATCGTCGATCGACTTGTCGAGCAGGATGGTGTTGAAGACGAAGGTGCGCGTCCTGAGCCCCGGCCCGAGCGCCTCTGCGATCGCGTCCGAGGCTTCACGGCGAACGTCGCGGTCGGCTTCGTACAGTCGCGACATGGCGGTCTCGAGGGAGAGGTCGTCGCCGTCGAGCGCCACACGCAGGGCGCCGAGCTGCTCCTCGTAGAGTCGTGACCAGGCCGACACGCCGGACACGGTCTTCTCGGTGAGGACCTTCTCCTCCGGCTCGGTGAGGAGGTACGGGCGGAACTTCCGGAGCGACTGGAGGTGATGCCGCCAGTGGTCGAGCGCCTCGTCTGCGAGCAGCGTCTCGGCGACGTCGTCCGGCGCGGCGGCCCACTCGAGCGCGAAGAACAGGAGCTGTGTGTCGAGCGCCGCCGCCTTCTCGCCGAGTCGCGCGACGAGCGCGCCGCGCGCTGGATCGGCCATGTTGGTGGCGAAGAGAAGGTGTGCGTAGGTCAGCGGCCGGACGACCGCCGACTCGATGCGCTCGTGCTCCGTGACGGCCTCCGCGAGCGCCGCCGCGTCGAGCTCGCCGACCTTCCCGTGGTAACGCTCCCGGAACGCGGCCGCGTCGGCCTCGCCCTGCGCGACGTCCGACTCGATGCGCGGGTCGTCGGTTCCGTCGTAGAGGTCACCGAGGTCCCACGCGACCTCCTCGGCGCCTGTCAGCTCGGTCGTAGCCACCGCCGGAATCTAGCTACTGGAGCGCGTGGGCCGGTGCGGGAGCGGCGGGCGCCCGCGCGCAAGTAACACAGTGCAACTTGTGCCTCAGCACCTGCTCAGCGCTGGGTCCGAGCGCTGATGCGGGAGCGGCGGGCGCCGGCGCGCAAGTAACACAGTGCAACTTGCGGCTTAGCTCTCGCCCGGCCCCGCGGCGAGCTCGTCCGGGCTCGTCGCGGGCGCGCGGCACGCGAAGCGCTCGCACACGTAGACCGTCGGCATTCCGTCGACGAGGCCCTTTCCGGCGAGGAGCGGGACTTCCTCGGACGGACCGACCGCGACGACGCTCTCCGGCGCGAAGCCCGACAGGGCCGCTCGCGCCACCTCGGATCGCACGTCGCCGACGATCGCGAGCTCCCGAGGAGGGGCGAGGTGTAGGTGGAGCGTGCAGAGCGACCACGAGAACGCGCGCGGGACGCGCTCCATCGCGGGAGCGAGCAGCCGCAGCACGCTCTCACCCCGTTCGACGAGGGAGTCGTCTCCCCAGATGCGCCCCAGACGGACGAGCACCGAGGCGAGCATCGAGTTTCCCGAGGGCGTCGGGTCGTCGTCGAGATCCTTGGCCCGCGTGGCCAGCGCCTCCCCGTCGTGCGGAGCGAGGAAGAACCCGCCGTTCTGGTCGTCCGCATGAAGCTCGACGGCGAGGTCGGCGATGCGACGTGCCTCGAGCAGCCAGCGTGGATCGCCGCTCGCGACATGGAGCTCGAGCAGGCCGTGCGCGACGTTCGCGTGGTCGTCGAGGAAGCCCGCGCCGCTCACCCGGCCGTCCCGGATGCTGCGCAGGACGCGACCGTCGTCGCCGCGGAGCGGCCCGAGCAGGAACGCGCCGAGCTCCTCGGCTGCCGTCAGCCAGTCGTCCCGCTCGAATCGACGGGCCGCCTCGGCGAGCGCGGCCAGCGCGAGGCCGTTCCACGCCGCGATCGCCTTGTCGTCGCGGAACGGCTGCGGACGCCGGTCGCGGATCGCGAGCAGCCGCGCTTTCGTCTCGTCGTCGAGCTCCCCGCGCACGATCTCGCGACCGTGCTCGAACGGCTCGAGCAGTGCCGGGTCGAGCCCGAGCTCCCCCCATTCCTCCGGCGTCCAGGTGTACGTGAGCCCCTCGACCCCGTCGGTGTCGGCGTCTTGCGCCGAAGCGAAGCCGCCGCTTTCCAGGCGCATCTCGCGTAGGAGGTAGTCGATCGTCTCCTCGACGACGACTCGGTAACGCTCCTCTCCTGTCACCACCCAGGCGTGGAGGTACGTCGACGCGAGGAGCGCGTTGTCGTAGAGCATCTTCTCGAAGTGCGGCACGAGCCAGCGGGCGTCGACGGAGTAGCGGTGGAACCCGCCGCCCACCACGTCGTACAGGCCGCCCGCCGCCATGCCGTCGAGCGTTCGGCGAACCATGCCCGTCGCCTCGGGGCCGCCGCGCCGCAGCAGGAGCTCGAGCGCCGACGACGGCGGAAACTTGGGCGCCGTGCCGAAGCCGCCGAAGGCGGGCTCGTAGTCCCGCGCGAGGGCCCGTTCGGCCGCGTCGAGCAGGGCCGGCGAGAGCTCGGCGTCCCCCGCCGTGAGCCGTGACGCGCCGCCGAGCGCGTCGACGAGCTTGACAGCCTGGCCCTCCAGCTCGCCACGACGGTCCCGCCATGCGTCCGCGATCGCGTGGAGCAGCTGCCTGAAGCTCGGGATCCCGTGGCGCGGCTCGGGCGGGAAGTACGTCCCGGCGTAGAACGGCTTTCCGTCGGGGGTCAGGAACACGGTAGTCGGCCATCCCCCCTGGCCCGTCATCGTCACGCACGCGTCCATCGTCAGCGCGTCGACGTCAGGGCGCTCCTCACGGTCGACCTTGACGTTCACGAACAGCTCGTTCATCAACGACGCTGTTGTCCGATCGGAGAACGACTCGTGCTCCATCACGTGGCACCAGTGACACGAGCTGTAACCCACCGAGACGAGCAACGGCCGATCCTCGGCGCGGGCGCGGCCGAAGGCCTCCTCCCCCCACGGGTACCAGTCGACCGGATTGTCGGCGTGCTGGAGGAGGTACGGGCTCGACGTGTCCCCGAGGCGGTTCATGGTGGCTTCTTACCCCACGGCGGCCTTCTCACCGGCCGGTCGATGTCGTATGGTCGCGCGCATGAGACGAACACCGTTGTGGCTCGTGCTCGTCGGCGGCGTGATCGTCGTGATTGGGGTGCTGATTCAGGCGTTCACAATTGCGGCCTATGTTCGCGGTGCCGGCGATGGCGCGCTCGACGCGCACGGCGGCTTCTCCATGGTCGTGCACATCGGGCAGCTCCTGATCGTGATCGGCGCGATCTGGGCGTTCTGGGGCAACTGGACCGCGGTCGGGCTTGCCGTGGCATTCCTCGTCCTCTGCGTCGCCCAGCTCGCCTTCCTCGGCGACACCGAGGAGCCTGGTGGGGGCGGCTGGATCAACGGCCTGCACGGCATGCTCGCGCTGGTGATCCTCCTCGTGGGCGCGTGGTGCTTCACGCACGCACGGCGAGCGCTCGGTCTCGGCGGAGCGAGCGCGGCGACCTAGCTAGGACGTATCGGCGTCGGCGGGGGCCGTCTCGGCGGACGACCCCGCGCGACGCTTGTCGCGTCGGTGCCGCACGAGCTCGACGAGGCCGGCTACGGAGATCGCGACGAAGAATGCGATCAGAAGGCCCTTCCACGGCTCCTCCTCGAACTGCTTGCCGCCGATGTAGCCGAGGAGCGCCGCGTAGGAGCCCCAGATGATGGCCGCGATCACGTCCGCGGTCACGAAGCGGCGGTACGTCATGGCGTGCGTGTACCCGGACGAGAATGTCACGGCAGTTCGGCCGCCCGGGATGAAGCGCGCGATGATGATCAGGTAGAAGCCGCGCGTCTCGAGCTGCTCCTCGGCCCACACGAACGCCTTGCGGGACTTCTCGCCCTTGAACACGTTCTTGACGGTGCGCTCGCCGAGCCAGGCGCCCAGCCAGTACGAGATGTTGTCGCCGATGAACGCGCCGGTGGACGCGGCGAGGATCACGAACAGCAGCGACAGGTCGCCCGAGCCTGCGAGCACGCCGCCCGTGATCACCGCGGTCTCGCTCGGGACGATCGGGAAGAACGCGTCGAGCATCGAGACCGCGAAGATCGCGACATAGCTCCACTTCGACCCCGAGACCCAGTCGACGAACTGGTCGAACATCAGTGCCCCGTCCAGTGATGTTGCCTCGTTCCTGGCGTGCGAGGAGCAAGCCAGGCTAGGACGCAGGGAGCCTCGATACCAGGAGGTATCGGGGCGACCGAGGACGACGCATGGCGCCGCTCATCGCGCGCCAGGGACCTGGATGGCATTGCTGGACGGGGCACTAAACCATCCTCGCAGACGCGAAGATGGGCCCATGACCCACCGGCCGCTTCAGGGAACGCGCGTGCTCGACGTCACGACGTCGATCGCAGGCCCGTACTGCGCGCAGATCCTCGCCGCCCTCGGCGCGGACGTCGTCAAGGTCGAGCGTCCGGACACCGGCGACGACGCGCGCGCGTGGGGACCGCCCTTCTGGGCGGGCGAGGGGACGATGTTCCTGTCCGCGAACGCGGGCAAGAGGTCGCTCGGGCTCTCGCTCCGGGACCCGCGCGGGCGCGAGGCGCTCCTGCGCCTTGCGGGGCAGTCAGATGTGTTCCTCCAGAGCCTCCGTCCCGGGCTCTCGGAGGAGCTCGGGCTCGGGCCCGACGCGCTAAAGGCCGCGAACCCGCGGCTCGTCTACTGCTCCGTCGGCGCGTACGGCAACGTCGGTCCTCTGGCCCGCGAAGCGGGGTACGACGCGCTCATGCAGGCCGCAGGTGGGCTGATCTCCATCACCGGCGAGCCCGGCCGCCAGGGTGTGCGCGTCGGCTCGTCCCTGATCGACCAGGGAACCGGGACATGGGCAGCGCTCGGGGTCCTTGCGGCGCTGATCGAGCGCGAGCGCACGGGCGAAGGCTGCGTCGTCGACGTGTCGCTGTACGAGACGGCGGTCGGCTATGTCGGCTACCAGCTCGCCGGTTACCTCGCGGACGGGACGATCCCGACGCGCGACGGAACGCGCTTCCCGATGGTCGCGCCGTACCAGGTGTTCGAAACCCGCGACGGCGAGCTGATGATCGCGGGCGGCAACGACAGGCTGTTCCGGGCCATCTGCACGGTGGTCGGGCTTCCCGAGCTCGTCGACGATCCTCGATTCCGGACGAACCCGGACCGCGTGGGCAACCGCGACAAGCTTGCGGCGCTGCTCGAGGAGCGGCTGCGCACGCAGGACACGGCGGTCTGGCACGCCCGACTGAGCGCCGCCGGCGTCCCGGCCGCGCCGGTCGCGGACGTGCGCAACGTCGCGGAGTCGCCGCAGACCGAGGCGCTCGGGATCCTCCAGCAGCTCGACCACCCCCGCATCGAGAACCTGACGCTGCCGGCGCTGCCCGTGTCGTTCGACCGCGAGCGGGCGCTCCACCCGAGCGCGCCTCCGGACGTCGGCGAGCACTCGGCCGAGGTGCTGCGCGAGGCGGGCTACACGGACGAGGAGATCTCGGAGCTCGCCGACGAAGGCGTGACGCGGCTGCCATAGAACCGGGGGCGCTCGGGACGAACGGGACGTGGCTTCAGCCGCGTCCCAGCCGAACCGCGCTACGGATGGGACGCGGGCAAGCCCACGTCCCGTCCCGCGCGCAAGCCCACGTCACTCGTAGTGCAGCGCTTCGAGCGGGTTCAGCTTCGCTGCGCGCCGCGCGGGGAAGATCGCGGCGAGGATCCCCACGAGGATCGCCGCGATCGCGAACACGATCACCTGCGCCGTCGGGAACGTGAACTCGATGAAGTCGACGCGCGCGATGAGAAGCGCGGCGAGGACGATCCCGAGCACGATGCCGATCGCCGCCCCGATCAGCGACGTGATCACGCTCTCGTGCCGGATCATCCGCCGCACCTGCCGTCGCGTCATCCCGATCGCGCGCAGCATCCCGATCTCGCGCGTCCGCTCGAAGACCGTCAGGACGAGCGTGTTCACGATCCCGAACAGGCTCACGATGATCGAGAGCGCGAGCAGCACGTAGAGGATGTTCAGGATCGCGCTCAGCCCCGCGATCTGGTTGTCGATGAACGTCTCGCGGTCCTGCGCCTTTGAGTTCGGGAAGTCCGCGAGCGCGTCGTCGAGCGCCGCCTGGTTGGCGTCTGTCGCGCCGCCGGTCATCTTCACGAACGAGTAGAGGTTCTTCGGCCGTGGAACCTCCGCGTCCCACGCGGCGGCCGAGATCGTGACCGGGCCGAACGGTGACCCCCCGGCCGGCGGGTCGAAGATGCCGCGGATCCGGAAGGTCCGCGTCTGGCCGTTGGGGAACGTCACGCGCACGGGCGAGCCGAGACCGAGGTCGTGGTCGTCCGCGTAGCCGTCGTCGGTGAACGCCCCGTCGTCGCCGAGCATCGTGAAGACCGCCTGCGACCCCTCGACCCAATCCATCGCGATCACCTGCTGCATCCCCGGATCGACCGCCGTCGCGAACTCGGTCTCGTCGAAGATGCGCGCCTCACCGGTACGCACGTTGCCGACCGCCGTCACGCCCGACACGTCTGCGGCAGCCTCGGCCGCCGCGGTCGGGATCGGTGAGAAGTTGTTCTGCGCCGTGATCGCGTAGTCCCCCGTGAAGAGGTCGTTGACCGCGCCGCGGAACGAGTTGACGATTCCGGCCGCGAGCGTCGCGACCAGCGTCACGAGAGCGAGCCCGATCATCAGCGCTGCCGCGGTCGACGCGGTCCGCTGGGGGTTGCGGCGCGAGTTGTCGCGCGCGAGGAGTCCGGCGGCGCCGCCCACGCGCGTCGCCGGCCAGCCGAGGACATTCGCGAGCGGGCGTACCAGTCGTGAAGAGAAGAGCGCGACGCCGAGGAAGATGAGGAGCGCGCCGAGGCCCATCCACACGAGGACCTGCGTCGTGCCGAGGCCGCTCCCGAAGAGGCCGTAGAGCAGCGCCGCGAACCCGGCCACCGCCGTTAGGGCAGCACCGATCCCGCGGAAGCGCGCGAACCGCCCCGGCGGGAGCGTCGCACCTTCGCGCACGGCGGCGATCGGCGGCACGCGCGTGGCACGGAGCGCAGGACGCAGGCTCGCGAACAGGGTCACGAGGACGCCGACGAGCAACGCCACAACCGCGGTCCGCGGCTCGAACAGGAGACCCGTGTTCGGGAGCGTGAAGCCCACCGCGTCGAAGAGCCAGAACAGCCCCTTGGCGAGCAGCAGCCCGAGGAGGAGGCCGATCACCGACGCGACGATCCCGACGATCAGCGCCTCGACGATGATCGAGACGAGCACCTGCCGCCGCGACGCGCCGAGCGTCCGGAGCGTCGCGAACTCGCGGGTGCGCTGGGCGATCGTGATCGACAGCGAGTTCGCGATCACGAACGAGCCCACGAACAGCGCGATTCCCGCGAACGCGAGCAGGAACCCGCGCAGGAACGTGATGAACTCGTTCGTCTCCGCAGCGTCCTCTGACGCCTGCTGCTGCCCGGAGAGCGCCTGCGCCCCGGGCGGCAGGATCTCCCGCACCTCCGACAGGAGCTGCTGGTCGGTGACGCCCGGCTTCGACGCAACAGCGATCTCGTCGAGACGACCCTCTTTCTCGAACAGCCGCTGGGCCGTCGGGAGGTCGAAGCCCGCGAGGGTCGCGCCACCGATCGAGAGATTGGAGCCGAACTCGACGATCCCGGAGATCCGCAGCCGCTCGACCGGCCCCTCGACCTGCACACCGATCTCGTCCCCGATCGCGAAGTCTTCCTTGTCCGCGACTCCGGAGTCGATCACGACCTCGTTCGGCCCGGGCCACGCGCCCCCGACCAGCCGCAGCGGGTTGAACGGGGAGTCGCCTTCCGCGATCGCGAAGCCGAGGTTCGGCGCCCCGCCGTACACGATCGCCTTGTTGTCCTTGCCGATGAGCGAAGTCGAGTCGCTGTCGACGCTGCCTTCGGCCTGGGCGACCCCCGGGAGCTCGCGCACCTCGTCCAGGAGCGACTCGTCGAGCGTCGGCTCCGTGACCCCGCTGCCGTCCGAGAGGTCGAACGCCGACTTGCCGGAGATGACGACGTTCGAGCCCTGGCGAACGTCCGTGAAGATCTGGTCGAACGCGCTGTCGATCGAGTCGGTCAGCACGTAGGTGCCGCTGATCATCGCGACGCCGAGCACGATCGCGAGGGCTGTCAGCGCGGTGCGGAGCTTCCGCGTGAACAGCCCTTTGATCGCGAACTTCGTCATTCCTTCGGTCCTCGCGGACGTGCGTGGGTGCCCGGAACGCGGGCGGTGCCCGCGTCCCAGGCCCGCCGCGGCTCGAGGGCTGCCCTACTCGTAGTGCAACGCCTCCAGTGGATTGAGCTTCGCGGCGCGGCGCGCCGGCGTGATAGCGGCGAGGAGCCCCACGATCACGGCGAGGACCACGAGCACGATGATCTGCCCGGTCGGCACCGAGAAACGCACGTCGAACTCGCTGAGGGCCCGCGTCACGAGCACCGCGAGGAAGATCCCGAGCGGCAGACCGAGCGCCGCGCCGATCAGAGCCGTGATGACGCTCTCGTGACGGATCATCCGCCGCGTCTGGCGGCGCGTCATTCCGACCGCACGCAGCATCCCGAGCTCACGCGTGCGCTCGAAGACCGAGAGCACGAGCGTATTGACCATCCCGAACAGGCTGATGATCACCGAGAGCGCGAGGAGGACGTAGAGCATCGCCAGGAAGTCGTCGAACTCGGCGTCCTCCTTGTCGATCCACTCCTGGCGGGTCTGCACCCGGGCGTCGGGGAACCCGGCGGTCGCCTCCTCGAGCTCCACGCGGCTCGCCTCGTTGGGGCCACCGGCCACGTTCACGAACGTGTACTGGTTCCGCGGTCGTTCCACGAGCTCGTCGAACGCCGCGATCGAAATGCTGGCGTCCCCGAGCAGCGGATAGAACGGCGGCGGCTTGTAGATGCCCTTGACCTCCGCTTGCAGCGACGTGCTCTCGCCGGTGCGGATCATCACGGTCTGTCCGACCAGGAGGTTCTGATCCTCGGCGACGCTCTCGCTGAGGATCAGCCCGTTCTGCCCGAGCTCGCCGAGCGTCGCGTCGGAGCCCTCGACCCAGTCGAACGCATACCCCTTGGTGATCAGCTCGGGATCGATCCCGGTCAGGTAGCCGCCGTCCCCCGCGATCTCTGCGACCTCGGAGCGGACGTGCGTGATGGACTCGACGGACGGCGCGTCTGCGGCCGCATCTCCGGCGGCAGCGACGAACGGCGTGTAGCCGTCCTGCGAGGTGATGATGAAGTTCGCCGTGATCTGGTCCTCGATCGCCTCGCGGTTCGACGCCTTCATCCCGTTCGCGAGCGTGGCGACGAAGGCGACGAGCGCGACGCCGATCATCAGCGCCGCGGCCGTGGCGGCCGTGCGACCCGGGTTGCGGACCGAGTTGCGCCGCGCGAGCGCGCCCGCCGAACCACCGATCCACCGTGCCGGCAGGCCGACGACGGCAGCGAGCGGTCGAACCAGCTTGGACGAGATCATCGCCACCCCGACGAACAGGAGCAGCACCCCGCCCGCGATCGACAGCAGCCGGTCGGCGGTGCCGAGGTCGTCGGCGAACATCGCGCGGCCGAGCAGCACGAGCGCGAGCGCGATCAGCACGAGCGCGATGTACGGCGTGAAGCGCGAGAACCGCCCCTTCGGGAGCTCAGCGCCTTCGCGCACCGCCGCGATCGGCGGCACCCGGGTCGCGCGGATCGCGGGGAAGAGCCCTGCGATCACCGTGATCAAGGTGCCGACGAGCAGCGAGACGACGATCGTCCGCGTCGCGAAGACGGTGTCGGAGACGGGCAGCCCGAGGCCGAGCGCCCGGAAGAGGGCTTCGAGCCCCTTTGCGAGCGCGAGACCGAGGAACAGACCGACGACCGACGCAATGAAGCCGATGACGAACGCCTCCAGCAGCACCGACCGGAGCACCTGCCGCCGGGAGGCGCCGAGCGTCCGGAGCGTCGCGAACTCCCGCGTGCGCTGGGCGACCGTGATCGAAAGGGTGTTGAAGATCACGAACGACCCGACGAAGAGCGCGATCCCCGCGAAGGCGAGGAGGAAGTACCGGATGAACGTGGTGAACTCGCCGATCTCGTCCTGTTGGTCCTGCGCCTCCTCGGCCCCGCTCTTCACCTGGGCGTCAGCGGGCAGAAGCGGCTGGATGTCCGCGATGAGATCCGGCGGCGTCGATCCTTCCGTGCCTGCGACCGAGATCGCGTCGAACTGCCCCTGGCGGTCGAAAAGCGCCTGGGCGGTCGGGACGTCGAAGATCGCGAACGTCGCGGTGCCGAGCGACTTGACGTCGCCGTACTGGGCGATGCCGACCACCTCGAAGTCCTGCTTGGGCTGCAGGGTCGAGATCGCAACGGTCTCGCCGAGCGCGAAGTCCTCGCGGTCTGCGGTCCCGGCGTCGAGCACGACCTCACCGTCGCCCTCGGGCCAGCGGCCCTCGAGCAGGTTGAGCGGGTTGAAGACGGAGAGCTCCGGCGACGTGTCGATCCCGAACCCGAAGCTCGGGGCGCCGTTCGTGTTGACCGCCTTGCCGTCGTCGCCGACGATTTTCGTGTTGAACTCGTCGTAGATCCCGCCCATCGCAAGGTCGACGGACTCGAGCCCGCGGATCTCGTCGAGCAGCGACGCGTCGACCGGCGGCACGGGCGGAGACTCGAAGTCGGCCGAGAACTCGGCCTCCTTGCCGCTGACGACGACATCCGTGCCGGCGTACGAGTCGGAGAAGATGCTCGAGAACGCCTTGTCGATCGTGTCCGTCAGGACGTACGTGCCGCTGATCATCGCGACGCCGAGCACGATCGCGAGCGCGGTCAGGATCGTGCGGAACTTCCGCCCGGCGAGGCTCTTCAGGGCGAAGCGGGTCACGACTGCGCGACCTCGTCCATCGCCTCCGAGATCTCGTGCTGGCTGGCGCCTGCGAGCTCTCGCACGATGCGGCCGTCGGCGAGGTAGAGGACGCGGTCGGCGATCGCGGCCGCGCGCGACTCGTGCGTGACCATCACGATCGTCTGGCCGAGCTCCTCGACCGAGTGACGCAGGAGCTCGAGGATCTCGGCGCCGGTCGAAGAGTCGAGGTTGCCGGTCGGCTCGTCCGCGAACACGACGTCGGGCTGTGACACGAGCGCACGGGCGATCGCGACGCGCTGCTGCTGACCACCGGAGAGCTCGGATGGGCGGTGCGAGAGTCGATCACCCAGACCGACCGACTCGATCAGCGTGGAGAAATACTCGTCCTCGGGCTTCTCGCCCGCGATCGCTAGGGGCAGCGTGATGTTCTCCTCGGCCGTGAGCATCGGCAGGAGGTTGAAGAACTGGAAGACGAAGCCGATGTGCCGACGGCGCAGCTTTGTCAGGTCGGAGTCTTTGAGGGTCGTGATCTCCGTCCCGGCGATCTCGACCGACCCGGACGTCGGCTTGTCGAGGCCCGCAAGGATGTGCATCAGCGTCGACTTCCCGGAGCCCGACGGCCCCATGACGGCGGTCAGCCGACCGCGCGGGACCTCGACCGACACCCCGCGGAGCGC
Source organism: uncultured Actinomycetes bacterium (assembly GCA_963810295.1). Taxonomy (GTDB): domain Bacteria; phylum Actinomycetota; class Thermoleophilia; order Gaiellales; family Gaiellaceae; genus Gaiella. The sequence goes on along the minus strand of CAWEMW010000010.1, from coordinate 110,509 downwards.
GTCCACGGCAGTCTCGCCCTCGCCGTAGCGGCGCGTCACCTCCCGCCCGACCACGACGGTTCCGTTCTCGTTCATGCCAACTCCCTCGCTCTCGGTTCGCGAATCGACCCAGCGTGCCGCCCCTGCGCAACGCACAGGGTGCGGAGAACCCTACTCGTGATGGGCGGTCTCCAAACCGGACCCGAGCACCGGTCAGCCTAGGCAGAGACCCGCTTCGCGAGCAAGAGTCAGCGCATGCGTCGCGCGGCCTCGCCCAGCACGTCGCCGAGAATCCCGACGAGCTCGTCGATCTCGCGCTCCGTAGCGACGAGCGGCGGCGAGATCTGCACGACGGGGTCGCCGCGATCGTCGGCGCGGCAGATCAGCCCCGCCTCGAAGAGGGCGCCGGAGAGATACCCGCGCAGGAGCGTCTCGCACTCCTCCGCGTCGAACGTCTGTCTCGTCTCCCGGTCCTTGACCAGCTCGACGGCGTAGAAGAACCCCGTCCCCCGGACGTCACCGACGATCGGCAGGTCGAGCAGCGTCTCGAGCTTCTCGCGGAACATCCCCTCGTTCTCGCGGACGTGCTCGACGATTCCTTCGCGCTTCATGATCTCGATGTTCTTGAGCGCGATCGCGCACATCGTGGGGTGCCCGCCGAAGGTGATCCCGTGGCTGTACATCGAGGTCGACTCGAGGAAGGGCGCCATCACCCGGTCGGTCGCGACCACCGCGCCGATCGCCGCATACGACGATGAGAGCCCCTTGGCGCACGTGACGATGTCCGGCCGGATGTCGTAGCGCTCGGAGCCGAACCAGTGCCCCAGGCGCCCGAAGGCGGTGATCACCTCGTCCGCGGACAGGAGCACGTCGTACTCGTCGCAGAGCGCCCGCACGCCCTGCCAGTAGCCCGCCGGCGGCGTGAAGGCGCCGCCCGCGTTCTGGACCGGCTCCATGTGGACGAGGCACACGGTCTCGGGACCCATCGCGAGGATCGTCTGCTCGAGCTCCTCGAGCAAACCCTGGGTGAACTCCTCCTCGGTCTCCTCGAGCGGCCGGTGGTAGCGGTTCGTGTTCCGCACGTGCCGCACCTCGGGCAGGAGCGGCTCGAAAGGCGTCCGCAGCGCGGGAATGCCGTTGATGGAGAGGGCGCCCAGCGTCGTCCCGTGGTAGGCGAGGTGGCGCGCAATCGCCTTGTAGCGCCGGGTCCCGCGCGTCGCGGCGACGATCGCGTCGTGGTGGCTCTCCGGCTCGTGCGTCGCGCCGCGCAGGCGCTTCTCGCCCCGCGCCGCGTAGTACTGGCGCGCGAGCTTCCAGGCCGACTCCACCGCCTCGGACCCACCGGAGACGAAGAAGACGCGGTTCAGGTCACCCGGCGCGAGCGAGGCGATCTCGCCGGCCAGCTCGATGGCGCGCGGGTGCGCGTACGACCAGTTCGTGTAGAAGGGCAGCTCGCGCATCTGCTCGAGCGCCGCCTGGCCGACCTCCTCCCCGAACGAGTAGCCGATATTGACCGAGAACAGGCCGGCAAGCGCGTCGAGGTAGCGCTTCCCGTTCGCGTCCTCGAGGTAGCAGCCGTCTCCCCGCACGATGATCGGCACGTCCTGATCGGCGTAGCCGCCCATCCGGGTGAAGTGCATCCAGAGGTGGTCCTTGGCGAGCTTGGAGTACGACAGCGCATCCATGATCCGGGGATGAGCATACGGTGGCGATGCGGTTCGGAAGGCGTTCAGGGCCGTGAACGACGCTGGGCCACGCTCTCGATTCGATAGCCGAGCGTCGCCAGCGTCAGGTGGGCGTTCCGGAAGACGTCCTCCCCGCGAGCGACGCGCGCCGATGCCCGCTCGAACGCCTTCTCGTCGTGCACGCGTGCCGCGCGCGCCAGCGCCCTATAGCCGTCGGCGGTGGCGTCCAGCCCGGCAAGCATCGTCCGATGTGTCGGTCGTTCGGCCAGGCCGGGTCGCACGTCGCGGAGAGCGGCCGCGGCCGCCTGGAACCCCGCCCTGAGCCTGCGAGCGGCTCGCGCCTGCGAGGCGGGCCGCCGCGCTGCGGCGAGGTCGTTCCGCTCGTCGTCGCGGATCCGGTCGAGCCGCGCGACGACCGCGTTCACGGCGCGCGCGTACCGGTCGTTCGGCGACAGCCCCTCGGCCCGTGCGGCGCGAAGCGAGAGCGTGGCGGCGACCGACTCGCAGCGGGCGAAGCCCGCGGTGTCGCCCGGCTCTCCCACGAGCGGCGCGAGGCACGCGATCGTCGCGGCGCCGCGTGTCGTCGGCACGACGTAGAGCATGAGCCTGGCGCCGAGCGAGCGATGCCGGAGGTCGCGGTAACGCAACGCGGCGAAGGACCCGAGGCGGACAGGCTCCGGCCTCGGCGCCGTTTCGAGCTGCTCCTCGAGCCCGCGCGGGAGGAGGAGCACCCCTTCGGCGCCAGGCGCGATCCCGGCGCGGACCTGGCCCGGTCGCCCGGCGTCGGTCGAGTTGAGCAGGATCTGGTCGGCGAGCGGTAGCCCGGGGATGCCCGGCGCCGCGTTCAGCGTGCGCCAGTCCTCGCCGAAGCGCAGGCCCAGCGGTCCGCCGACGACGACCGTGGACCGCGTCTCCGGAGCGTCCTCCGACGCCCGACCGAGGAGAAAGCCGACAAGCGCGAGCATGAGCACCACCGCACCCAGGACCGCGAGCAGCCACCGCGGCGATCCGTGGCGCTCTGCCTCCTCCTCGATCACGGGTGGTGACGTCAGGGCGGGACGGAAGTCGACGGCGGTCGCGCCGAAGCGTGCCCGCGCGTTCCCGGCCGGGTCTCCATCCCCACCGGCCGTGTCGATGTCGCCCGCGAGGGCGGCGCGCGCAGCCGCTACGAGCTCCCCGGCCGAGGGGAAACGGTCGTCGGGGCTCTTGGCGAGCCCTCGTGCAACCACCGCGTCGAGACCGACGGGCACGTCTGCGTGGTCGCTCGGGCGCGGTGGCGCGGCTGTCAGGTGCGCGAAGAGGAGCGCCGCCTCGGTGTCGCACGGGTAGGGCACCTCGCCCGTGAGGCACTCGTAGAGCACGGCGGCGAGCGCGTAGACGTCGCTCCGCGCACTCAGAGGCTGGCCCTGGATCTGCTCCGGGGCAACGTAGTCGAGCGAGCCGAGGTACTGGCCCGAGAGCGTCAGGCCGCGGTCGCCGCGACCCTTTGTCAGCCCGAAGTCGGCCAGATACGCGGTGCCGTCCTCGTCGACGAGCACGTTCTGCGGCTTCACGTCTCGGTGGATCAGCCCCGCGTCGTGCGCCGCGTCGAGCGCGCGTGCCACCTGCTCGACGAGCGCCAGCGCACGCTCCGGCTCGAGCGGCGCCTCCTCGACGAGCTCCTTCAGGCTCGGCCCGCGCACGAGTCGCATGGCCAGGAAGAGCCCGTCGTCTGTCTCGCCCGACTCGTAGACCGGGACGATGTTCGGGTGGTCGAGCGCCGATTGGAGCTTCGCCTCGCGCCGGAACCTGGCCGCGAAGGCCGGGTCGTCGCTCAGGTGCGGCGTCAGCACCTTGAGCGCCACCGTCCGGCCGAGCGAGAGCTGTGTCGCCTCGTAGACGATCCCCATGCCGCCGCGCCCGATCGTCCCCTCGACGCGGTAGCCCGCGATGATCGTGTCTCCGACGACCCTGCTCATGCGCGGTACCTGTCGCAGGAGACCGGAGCGCTTCGTCCCGGCGGAAGGCAGCGGTGCTCGACCCGCACCCCGCCGGGAGCGCCGACGACCGTGATTCGCGCCCAGTGGCCGACCCAGCCGCGTCGATGGGCGCGGACGTCGATCGCAGCGCCGCGAGGCAGCCAGCGATCGCGGAACGCGAGGCTGACGGCGGTGCCGCCGGCGCTGCCGCGCAGGCGCTCGACCCCGTCGCAGCCGCGGACGCACCGAAGATCGACGCGGACGCCCTCGCGGAGCCCGGTCAGGCCGAGCCGCACGATCTTGACCCGGCCCGGCAGCCCCAGCAGCCGATAGTCGACCAGGAACCTGCCGACCACCGGGGCTCGACGGCGGACGGACGCGTGCGGTTGTCTCGACGAGCACGGACCGGGGCGCATCTTGTACGTCCGCAGGCGTCCCACGTAACGCGGGCTGCGGACGAGATTGCCGACGGCGCGAAAGCCGGTGCCGGCCAGGAGGCCGGCGTAGCCGCGCCAGAGGCAGTTGCGGGCGACGAGGTTGTCTTGCCCCACCGGCGCGCCCGGCGTGTACGAGGAGTGGACGGCGTGCCGGCCCGAGAACGAAACGATGTTGTCGACGATCCGGTTGCCGCTCGACGCATGCCGGAGGTCGCCGCCCAGGTAGATCCCGCCGGCGTTGCCGTCGATCAGGTTGTGGTGGATGTGCGTCCGGCGAGCGGCCGGAGAGAGTGCGATCCCGTCACCGACGTTGTGGAACACGACGTTGTTCCGGATCGTCGTCCCCGTCGCTCGCGCGACGTGGATCCCCGGAGCGTAGAGATGTCGTGTCGTCGCCCGCGTGCAGTTGTGGATCCGGTTTCCGTCGATCACCGTCCCCCGGGCGCCGACGAGCAGGATGCACGGCACGTCGCGGTCGCGGAGGAACGGGCCGCTGACGTCGTTGTCGACGAGGCTGACCCGATTGGCCCGCACGACGACGATGCCGCGCAGACCCGGCCCGCGTCCCTGAACGGCGAGCTTCGCGAGCCTGACGCGGTTGGCGCCCCCGTTGACGCGAATGCCGCCGACGATCCGCGCGCGCGGACGCCCGGGGCCCGTGCGCAGCGCGATCCTTGCCTTCTGCCGCTTCACGACGACGCGTTCGGCGAACGTCGATCCGGGCACGAGGCAGCCGGCCTGACCCGAGTCGAGCGCCTCGAGCAGGCGCGCGACCGTCCGAAAGGGGGCGGTGCGAGTGCCCGGCGCCGAGTCGGCGCCGTCCTCCGCGGCCCAGAACGCACACGGCGCCGCCTGGGCGGCGCCCGGTCCGAACGCGAGTGCCGCAGCTGCGGCCGCAACGGTGAGCCCGATGAGTGGGCCCCTAGCCACGGCCGACGATGCTCACCGGGCTCGGAGGTTGCGGTGCGACGGGTTGCGGTGTGACGACGGGCTTCGCAGGCTGAGCGGGTCGTGGCGGCGCGGGCGGCGCAGGCGGTCGCGGCAACGGCCGCAGCTCGGGGAGCCGCCGCGCCTCGCGGAGGCGTGTCAGCTCGACGCGGCTCACATGCGGCTCGAGCGGAGTCGCGTGCGCGAGCTCCGGAGCGGCCGGCGTGGAGGTCGCGCGGCCGAGCGCGAAAGTCAGCGCGAATGCCGCGACTCCGGCGGCGAGCGCGGCAAGGACGGGCCTCCGCGGCACCCGGCGCAGGAGCGTGAGCGCCCGCTCCCGGCTCACCGCCACACGGCCTCCCACGATCGTGTCGCGCGCGTCACGGCTGGACCCGTACCCACTTTGGCACGCGTCTAATAGAGGCGAATGTAAAGCCTGCGCAGATCGTGTTTGGAGTGCGCGCGAGTCGGGTGATACCTCGGCCAACTGGCCAGACGAGATTGAAAGGGGGTCGTCGTGTCGACGATCGGTGCAGAGATGGGGCAGCTCCAGCAGTTGGGGCAAAGTTTTGTTCGCGAGAGTCAGACCGTCGCGCAGTTGACGGCGGCGATCGGCGGGCAGGTGCAGAGCACGTGGTGGCGAGGCCCGGCTGCAGATCGTTTCCGCGCGTCGTGGGAGTCGGAGTTCGCGCCGACGATGCGGCGGCTCGAGGCGGCGCTTCAGCAGGCGAGCCAGGAGGTCTCGAGAAGGCACGAGGCGCTGACGCAGGCCGGCTCGTAGCGGGCGGCCGAGGCGCGGAGTCGAGGGCGTGGCGATCCCGCTCGATCCGCCGTACCTGCCGGAGGTCCCGGGCGACCCGGCCGGGATGCGCTGCGCTCGCCTCGTCGCTGCGCGGGTACGCGTCGTCCGCCGCCCAGCTCGCCTCGGGCGTCGCGGGCGACGTCGACGCGATGACCTTCGAGGGCCCGGCCGCGGGCCCGTTCCGCGAGGGCATCCGCACGGCGACGACGGCCTACGAGCGCGCAGGAGAGGAGCTGCTCGACGCGGCCTCCACACTCGAGCGGTCGGCGACGGAGGTCGAGCGCCTGCAGCGCGAGCGCGAGCAGCGCCTGGCCGCGATGTGGGAGGACTACTACGCGACTCGGCAGGCGCTCATCGAGCAGGGGATCAGGGTCGCATGACGAGGATCGTCATCGATCCGGTCGAGCTCCGTCGCGTTTCGGGGAAGCTGACGGACGCCGGCGCGGACGCCAGCGCGCTCGCGGGACGGATCCGCGGGGTCGGCCTGCCCGAGATGCCGGCCGAGGTCGTTCCGGTCGTGCAGTCCGCGATCGACTCGGCGGGGAGCGCGCTCTCCGGGCAGGTCTCGACGTTCGGGACGCGCGCGAAGGAGCTCCAGGCTCGGGCGCTCTGGGCCGAGATCTCCGGACGGCTCGAGCGCGGGCTCGACCTGACCGACGCACAGATGAGCCAGTTCCTCGCCATGATGCGGGACGGGACGCTGGTCGACTACGCGACCGCACGCCAGGCCAGCCTCGCCGGCGACTATGTCGGGGAGCACTACCGCGACCTCTACCGGCAGCCGGATGACCTGATCGACCTCGCACGGATCCTGCAGGCAAACGGATCTGACGCCGACTTCTCCTCTGCGTTCATCGAGGCCTTCGGCGCCGAGAACATGGCGAATGTGCCCCGCGTGATCCAGGCGATGGAGTGGGGCGACGCGCTCCTGCAGGCGGGCTCGAACAGCGACCTGATGGTCGACACCGACGTCGCCCTCGAGGTGATGCTGGACGGTTACGAGCTCGAGGAGGACCCGGTCGAGCTGCTCTCGGCGTTCTCGCTCGTCCTCGCAAACGCGACGACGAGCGGACAGCTTTCCCGCCAGGTCGAGCAGGAGCTCGCCTACGACGAGGACACCTGGGCCGTCTCGCAGCTCCTGCACGAAGGGCAATTCGGGGCGGAGTTCCTCCGCGACGTCTTCCACAACGGCGTGATCGCCCAGATCGGCCGCGAGGGCGGCAAGGAGAACCCGTGGTATCAGTCGCCGAGCTTCTGGCCGATCGGCGGGCACGGCGACGACCCGCTCTCGACCGATCAGAAGCAGATCATCCTGGACGCGCTCGAGCGGAACCCGGAGGCGGCCGCCCTAGCGCTCTCCGACCGCGTGCCCGAGGAGTTCCAGTTCGGCATCCTCGACGGCACGGACGACCCGATCGCGATTCTGTACGACCACGCGAACTGGGACGACGACGGCGAGCAGCTCGCCCGCCTCTACACGGCCGGCGTCGACTACGCGAACGACCACGCCGACTTCCGGGGCGCGTACCAGATGACCGAGTCGCTCGTCGACCGCACCCTGCACTCCGACTTCGACATCGACCGGATGACCGAGGCGCTCGCCGGCGACCTCGCCGACCATCACATGGAGAACATCCACCTGTCGGCGACGGTGAGCATGCCCGGCGGCGCCGGGTACGTCGAGGTCAACGGCGAGAGCGCCTACCGGCTGATCTTCGACAAGCAGGACCTGACCGACGTGATGCGCGAGCTCTCGGACCACGAGGGCGCGAACGAGACGTTCCTGGCGGGAGCGCGCGACTACCAGGCGCAGCTGATCCTCGACAACACAGGCACTGTCGGCGGCGACGTCGACTGGGCGAAGCAGGTCGGCGGCTTCGACGGCCTGCTGATGAACGCGAACGACCTCGAGAGCATCGAGGACTTCGACGCGGACAATGCGCGCCACCGGCTCGTGTTCTCCTTCACCAACAGCGTCGTCGGCGCCGTCCAGTCGCTCCACCCGGCGGGCGCCGCGGTCGGCATCGTCACCGGCCCGGTGCTGACCGGCCTCGAGGACGCCACCGGGCCGTCGCTCGAGGACCTGGTCCTCGCGAACGGAGACGCGAAGGAGCTGATCACGAACCAGATGCACGCGGCGATCGCGACCGGCTACCACGAGAACGGGCTGCTCGAGGGAGCGCTGGCGCCGCCGGATAGGGTTCTCGCGAGCAACGGGCACCTGCTCGACCTTCGCGACTCCGAGATGAGCGACGACCAGATTCGACAGCTCCTGCTCTGGCTGGAGCAGGACACCGGCGCGGTGACGCAGGAGGCCTTCGAAGCTGCCGACCAGGCCCGCGACAACCGTGACGTCGACACCGGCTAGGAGGCGCGGCCTCGGCACGCTCGCCCTCGCCGTGGTGCTCCTCGGGGCCGCGTGCGGGGGCGACGAGGATCCCGAGGCTCGAGCGCGCTGCCTGACGCAGGCGTACAACGCCGCCGAGGCGGCGGTCGTCGCCGAGTACTACGCGCAGGAACGGCTCGGGTCGCGCGAGAGCGTCCACCAGGCCCTCGACCAGCCCGGGATGCAATTCTTCGACGAGCAGGACGGCATGATCCCGTACGAGGAGCTCAGCCCGGACGAGCAGAGCGTGCTCGTGCTCTGGTTCAACCACGACCGTGTCGGCCAGATCACCGAGAGCGCGCGCAAGCAGGCCGTCGAGCAGGCCGACCCGGACTGTTAGGTCTCTCGGTTACTCGGTCACTCGGGCCGTCGCGACCTGGACGAGCTCGACGGCGCCCGGCTCGACGAGGTAGCCGCGCCCGGGCGGGAAGACGGGATTCGTGCGTCGCGGCAGGCGCGCCCCCAGGATCTCGCCGTCGACGTCGGGGTCGGGATCGAGCAGCAGGCCGTGCTCTTCCTTGCGCAGCTCGCGCAGCCAGCCGCCGAATGCCCGTTGCGCCGCCTGACGCTCCGCGGCCGCGAGCACGCGAACTCGTGAGTCCCGACCCCGACGGACGAGGAGCTCGAGCGCGGCGGCCTCGAGCGACTCGGCGAGCTCCTCGCCGTCGTCGACCACCACCACGACCGGATGTGCCCGGCCCGCCAGCTCTTCCTGGAACGTCCGCGCCGCCGCCTCGCATGCTTCGACCCCCTCCGCGATCGAGTCCCAGACGCCGGCCTGAACGAGCGGGCTGCGGCGCGGAGCGAGCAGGTGCAGCTCGAGCTCCGGCGTGCCGCCGCGCAGGGAACGAACGAGCGTCTCGAGGGCAGTCGAGCGCCCGCTGCGGTAGGGGCCGACGACGAGGAAGTGCCGGTCGGCCAGCTCGATCGTGACCGGCTCGAGCTCGGCGTCGCCCACGCCGAGGACGGCGGTGAGCGGGCGCGGCGCGCTCGGGAGCGAGTCGCGCTCGAGCCGCGTGGGAAGGGGCTCGATCGCAGGCGCCCGCTCGCGATGGCGCGCCGCCAGCTCGTCGGCGAGCGCGCGCACGGCCCTTCCCTGGCCTTCGCCGGTCGGGTCGTCGCCCACGAGCGCGCACTGCAGCTCGAGCCCGCCCGCGAGGAACCCGCGCCCCGCGGGGAGGTGGGCATTCCGGACGGACTTGAGCGGGACGCCGAGCGCGGCGTACTCGTCCTCGTCGGCCATCCGCAGCACGACCTTGGTCGGCACGATCCCGCCGAGAGCGTTCGGGACGGCGCCGCGGCGGTCAGCGGTGATCGCGAAGTGGACGCCGAGCGGCCGTCCGTCGGCGACGAGGCGCGGTAGCGCTTCCACCAGCTCCCCGAGATCGACGCGCTCGAACGCGGCGGCGAAGCCGGCGTAGCCGTCGAGCAGCACGACGATCCTCGGCAGCGCGTCGCCGCCTGCGCGACGGTACTCGGAGAGCGTGAAGGCGCCGCGTTGCGCGAACAGCACCTTGCGGCGCTCGAGCGTCCGCCGCAGGAAGGCGAACAGCCGCGTGACACGCTCCTGGTCGTCGCCCGGGACCACCGAGCCGCAGTGAGGCAGCGCCTCGAGCGCGAGCAGCCCGCGCGTCGCGAAGTCGAGGCCGTAGAGCTGGAGCGAGCCCGGCGCCGACCGAGCTGCGAGCGAGCACGCGAGCGTCCGAAGGAGGGCCGTCTTGCCCGCGCCGCTCGCGCCGTAGACGAGGACGCTGCCCTCGCTTTCGAAGTCGACGACGTACGGGCGCTGGCGCTGCCGTTGCGGCTCGTCGAGCAGGCCCAGCGCTGCGAGCGCGCTCGCGTCGCGTCCCTCGGAGTCGGGGTCGGGGAGCGAGGCGAGCGGAATCAGCGGCTCGAGCGGCGGCAGCCAGGGCGAGAGCGGATGGCGGAGCTCACGGTCGCGGGCCGTTTGCTCGATCGCGTCGACGAGGAGCCTGAGGTCGGTGGCGGCTCCCGGCTCGTTGCTCGCACCACCCGGCGCCAGCGGCTCCCGCTCGCGCTCGAAGCGAAACGGGCGAACGACGACGCCGGCCCCGCCGTCCGCCTCGCGCCGCGAGACCCCGCCGGCGTACGCGGTCTGCAGCTCCGTCAGCTCCCCGTGTCCGGTGCGGGCGAACGCGCGGCCGGGGCGGTCGCGCGGGATCCGCGCCGCGTCTGGGGCGCCGATCACGTCCGAGCTCTCCGCGGGCTCGTTGACGCGCAACGCCAGGCGCAGGTTCGTGTTCGCGCGGATGTTCTCGCTGACGACGCCGCTGGGCCGCTGGGTCGCGAGGACGAGATGGAGGCCCAGGCTGCGTCCGCGCTGGGCGACGTCGACGACGCCCTCGACGAAGTCGGGGACCTCGCGCGCGAGCGCCGCGAACTCGTCGATCACGATCGCGAGGCTCGCGGGCGCACGGTCGGGATCGCGGTGCTCCATGTCGGGCAGATCCTTGGCGGCGGCGTCGGCCAGGATCCGCTCGCGCCGGCGGAGCTCCGCGTTCAGCGAGACGAGCGCGCGCTGGGCGAGGTGGCCGTCCAGGTCGGTGACGAGCCCCACCGTGTGAGGTAGGTCGACGCAGTCCTTGAACGCCGCGCCCCCCTTGTAGTCGACGAGCAGGAACGTGAGCCGCGTGGGCGGGTGTGCCGCCGCGAGCGACGCGATCAGCGTCTGCAGCAGCTCGCTCTTGCCGGCGCCCGTCGTTCCCGCCACGAGCGCGTGCGGGCCGTCGCGGCGAAGGTCGACGCGGAACGGTCCCGCCGCGGACACTCCGACGGGCGCGTCCAGACCGTCCGCCTCTGAATCCCAGCGCGCGCCGACCCACGCGGGAGTCGGTTCCTCGACCCCGAGCAGGTCGAGAAGCGACGATCGCTCGGGCACGACACCCCCCGCGCGCGCCGCGCTCGTATCGCGGATCGGGGCGAGCCGGAGCGCCAACTCCCGCGCCTGCTCGATACCGAGGCCGTCGGGCGTGACGTCGTCGTGTTCCGCCGCGTCGGTCGTGCTCGTGTAGGAGAGCCGATGCGTCCCCTCGGCGACCTCGACGATCCCGTCGCAATCGCCGGGCAGGTCGCGCCGTTCTCGCCCGAGCCAGATCGCGGCAACGCCATGCTCCGCGGCTTCCCCGAGCACCTCGGCGACGAGCGGTCGCTCGGGCGCGACGTCCTCGTCGAGCAGGAGCAGCACGGCCGGCGCCGTGTGCCGCCGGCCGACGCCGTACGCGCCTTCGGCTTCTCGCCGACGCTCGGTGACGAGGCTCCGGAGCGCTTCCAGCAACGACCGTGCGCCTTGCCGGCCGACGGTCAGGTGAAGTGCGAGCGGAGTCGTCTCGCTGCGCACGTGTGGGAGCCACTTCAGCCAGTCCCAGCCGTCGAGCCTTTCCTCGGCAAGCGCGGCGACGAGCACGAGGTCGCGGGGCGAGTGCAGGGCTGCGGCCTGAGCCACGAGCCAGCGCGCGAGCCCGTCGACGACACTTTCGGGGCCGCAGAGCCCGACGACGCCGACCTCGCCGAGCTCGGCGACGACCGGCACGCAGGGGACGCGTGCGTACCACGAGGCGAGGGCCTCCGCTTCGCGCCGGAGCTCCTCGCTGCCGCCCGCATCCAGCTTGACCGTGAGGTGCGCCGGCTCGTCGGCGTTCCCGAGCCGGAGTGCGAGAAAGTCTGCGTCGCCCGGTCGTCGCTCCCACAGCGACGGCTCCAGCCGGCGGGCGCGCTCGAGCAGCTCGGACGGGGAGGGCGAGGACTCGCGGCGCACGACGGTCTCCCGAGCGCGCTCGCGGGCGAGCTCGTCGCGCAGGGAAGCGAGCTTCCGGCGGTACTCACGACGCTGGCCTACGAAGCCTTTCTTGCCGCTCCGCCGGTCTTCCACGAAGGTCGAGACGGCCATCAGCGGCGACAGCGCGGCGAACATCAGCATCATCGGGAAGCCGGTGACGAGGTAGAGCGCGATCCCGAGCGCGAGCGGGATCAGCGACGCACCGAGCGGCAAGCGCGAGCGTTGAGGGTCGCCCGGCGGCGCCGGGAAGGGGCGGACGGCGTCCTCGAGCGTACGCCGGACCCGGGGCGGCCGATTGAGTGGGACCCGCCCGTCCGGCTCGACCGTCGGAGGACCGGACGGCGGGCTCGGGGCCGCGACCGCGAGCAGGGTGCGGCCCGCCTGGACGACCTCGCCGGCCTCGAGTGGACGCGGCTGCCCGGGGACGAGCTGTTCTCCCTCGACGGACGTGCCGTTCCGCGAGCCGGAGTCGACAATCGTGACACCGCCGTGGACGGCCACGGTCAGCTCGAGGTGGACACCCGAGAGCGAGGGGTCGTCGATCGCGATCGCGCAGTGCGCGTCGCGACCGACTCTGTGCTCGCCGGGCGGGAGCGGAGCCTCGCGCCCCGCGAAGACGCCGCCGACGACGCGAAGCCGCGGGTAGGGCGGCGCGACGCCCGCGCCGTCGAGGCGGTCGCTCCCGAGCAGCACCTCGTCCCCCTGAAGGAGGTTGGCCGCCCCGAGCGGCGCCTCCCCCTCCAAGGTGATCGCGGTGCGGCGGCAAACAGCCGCTTCGGTCGGGTCCGGCAGGCCGAACTCGTGCGCGAGCGCGGAAACCACCTCGGCCTGCGACGCGTCGGGCGAGGCGTCGAGCTCGACGTCCTCGACCGAGCCGTCTGGACCTCGCGCGACGAGCCGGAGCCTCAGCCGGCCTCGCGCTCTCGTTCTCGTTGTCGCTACCGGTGCCGTGACTCGTTCCTACCCCGAACACGACGAGGTCATGCGGGCCGACGACTAGGGACCCGAGCGACACTCTCGAACGCCGGCGCACCGCAGCAGTTCGGTCACCCGTACGGATCGGTGCGAGCGAGCGGTCCATACTGGACGGCATGAATACCGGCCAGCCGGGCGTCTACACGTTCCTGATCGCGGACATCAGGGGCTACTCGCGGTACACCGACGAGTTCGGGGCCGAGGCCGCGGCCGGTTTGACCGCCCAGTTCGTCGAGGTGGTGACCGAGAACGTGGACATGCACGGCGGCAAGGTCGTGGAGATCCGCGGCGACGAGGCGCTCGCCGTCTTCACGTCCGCGCGCCAGGCCATCCGATGCGCCGTGGATCTACAGACACGGTTCGACGAGGAGGCCGATCTCGACCACGATCTTCCGCTGCGGGTCGGGATCGGCATCGACTCCGGCGAGTCGGTGGCCCTCGAGGACGGGAGCTTCCGGGGCGCCGCACTGAATGTCGCTGCGCGACTTTGCGGCCGCGCGCACGGGGGCGACGTCATCGTCACCGAGGCGACCTACCGGCTCGCCGGTCGGATGGAGGGGCTCACGTTCAGTGATCGCGGCCGGGTGCACCTCAAGAACATCACCGACCGATCCACATCCTGCAGGTCTACTCCGAGCACAACGCCCCGACTGCGAACCGCTGGGTGCCGACACTCTTCGGGAAGGCCGATCGCCAGCTCGGCTTGAGGCTCGCCGCAGGCGTCGTCGGCCTCGCGGCGCTCACCGCTGCCGGCGTCGTGTACCTGACCGCGGGGGACGGCACCGACGGCAACAACTCGTTCCGGGTGCCGCCCGCGTCCGCGGCGGGCGGAGCCGAGACGCTGGCCGCGAACGCCGGGCTCGACGCGATCCTTCCACCGGCCCTGTGGAAGGACTGCCGAGTCCAGAGCATCGCCGAGCCGTCCGCCGTCCAGACGGCCGTGTGCCTGCCCGCGGACGGGATGCCCGATCGGTGGGAGGTCTCCATGTACCCCGACGCTGCCTCGCTCGCGGCCGCGTACGAGTCCGAGCTACGCCGCCGCGAGGAGGTCCCGCGCGGCAAGGGGACCTTTAACGCGTTCTCGTGGGGCGGCGAACGCCCCTGGCTGCACGGCCCCGACAAGCCCGGAGGGCGGGTGTTCTGCTACTTCGACGGCAACGACGCGGTGATCGTGTGGACGCATGAACGACTAGGACAGCCGACGCACAGGGACATCCTCGTCACGGCGCGGGAAGGCGGCAGCGACCACCCGGCCTGACGCGCTGGTGGCGCCCCCGGCACCACGAGATCGGCAAGGCGACCTAAACCTCGGTCACGAGGTGCTGTCCGCTGGCGCCGGCACGAGCGCGGGATCGACGACACCCGCGCGCTCCTCCCAGAAGCGCCGGTCGATCGCCCGCCAGACGAACATCAGCACGAGGCCCGCGACGAAGATCAGCACGCCGATCACGAGCGGCGGGCCGACGCCGAACCAGGCCTGGCCGCTGTAGGAGTTGGCCGCGTCGGACATGTCGATGATCGATTCGACCAGCAGCCAGGCGAGCAGCACGGCGCCGACCACCGGCCCGACCCCGATGAGCACGAAGTTCCGCACGCTCTGCGTGAGCTGCCGGCGGTAGTAGATCGCGCAGGCGATGCCGGTGAGCGCGTAGTAGAAGGCGATCACGAGCGACAGGGCCGTGAGCGAGTCGAACAGGGCATTCTCGCTGATCAGGTTGATGACGACGTACCAGGCTGACGCGATGACGGCGACCCACCAGGTCGAGACGTCGGGGGTGCGGAACCGCGGGTGGATGTGGGCGAACGTGTGCGGCAACGCCCGACGACGAGCCATCGACAGTGCTGTGCGCGACGCCGGGATGATCGTCGTCTGGGTGGACGCGATCGCCGAGGTGGTCACGGAAAACAGCAGGATCCAGTCCCACGCGCCGAGCACCTCCGTCGCGATCAGGCCGAAGATGAACTCCTCCTCCTCGGCGTTCTCGGTCAGGAACTCAGTCCCCATGTACGCCACGATCGCGTAGGCGACCGAGACGTACGTCACGAGCAGCAGGATCGTCGAGAGGACCGCGGCTCGACCGGGCGCGTTGGCCGAGTCCGTCGTCTCCTCGGTCAGGTTGACGGCCGACTCCCAGCCCCAGTAGGCGAAGACGCCGAGCAGGAGCCCGCCGGTGAGAGCTGCTCCGCCCGCCGAGAAGGGGTTGAGCCAGCTCAGCGACGGTGTGAGCGCGTCGGCGGTGGCGTCGTCGGCGATCACCTTGCCGATCGCGATCGCGGCGAAGACGAGCAGCGAGAGCACCTGGACGACGATGAGGATGTTCTGGACCCGGGCCGAAAGCTCGGTGCCGAGGACGCAGATGGCCGTCATGACGAAGATCAGCACGACCGCGCCGATCATGATCACGGCCTTGTCGTCGGCGAGGTCGTCGAGGCCGAGGGTCAGCAGGCCGAAGCGGACGCCGACGTCCGCGAGGGCGCCGATCACGAGGACGCCGGTCATCGCGATCGCCCAGCCGCCTTGCCAGCCCCACCACGGCCCCATCGCCCGCGTCACCCACGAGAACGTCGTCCCGCAGTCCTGGTCGACCTTGTTGAGGTAGTAGAAGGCCGACGCGATCAGGAGCATCGGCACGAACGACGCGAGGAGCACCCCGGGCGCCGCGACCCCGACCAGCGCGACGATCGGGCCGATCACCGCGGCGAGCGAGTACGCCGGCGATGTGGCGTTCAGCCCGATGACCAGGGCGTCGACGAAGCCGATCGAGTCGTGCGCGAGCTCGGCCTGCCCGTCCGGAGCGGCTCCTACCGCCTGCTGCGGGCTGTCAGCCACGCGAGGACGCTACGGCACCGAAACGAGCGGAGTCAATCGAGAAGCCTGCGTGAGTCGCGTTGCGACTTAGGACAGCTTCACGCAGACGTGCTTGATACGCGTGTACTCCTCCATCGAGTACATCGACATGTCCTTGCCGTACCCCGACTCCTTGAAGCCGCCGTGCGGCATCTCGGAGGTGAGCGGGAAGAGGTGCTCGTTCACCCACACCGTGCCGAAGTCGAGCCGGGAGGCCACCTTGAGCGCCCGCCCGACACTCTCCGAAAAGACGGACGAGGCGAGGCCGTAGCGCACGTCGTTCGCCATCGCGATCGCCTCCTCGTCGGAGGCGAAGCGCTGCATCGTGACGACGGGACCGAAGACCTCGTCCTGGACGATCTCGCTGTCCTGCTTCACGTCGGTCACCAGCGTCGGCGAGACGAAGAAGCCGTTGTCCCCGAGCGAGCCGCCACCGGTCAGGACGGTCGCCCTGGCCTCGACCGCTCGCTCGACGAAGCCGAGCACGCGCTCCTGCTGCTCGGCCGAGATGACCGGCCCCATCCCGATCTCGTCGTCGGTCCCCGGATCGCCGACCGACATGCCCTCGACGGCGGTGACCGTTGCCGAGACGACGTCGTCCCACACGCGCTCGGAGACGAGGATCCGCGAGGACGCCGTGCAGTCCTGACCCGAGTTGAAGTAGCCGCCGATCTTGATCGCCTCTGCGACGGTGGCCGGGTCGGCGTCGTCGAGAACAAGCATCGGCGCCTTCCCGCCGAGCTCGAGGTGGACGCGCTTGACCGTGTCGGCGGCGTTCTTCGCGATCAGCTTCCCGGTCGCGGTGTCCCCCGTCAGCGACACGAGCCGGATCGAAGGGTGGCGCACGAGCCGGTCGCCGGCCGGGATCCCGTCCCCCGTCACGACCTGGACGACACCCGGCGGCAGCACCTCCTGCGCGAGCTCGACGAAGCGGAGCGTCGTGAGCGGCGTCTGCTCTGCGGGCTTGACGATCTGGACGTTTCCGGCTGCGAGCGCGGGGCCCATCTTCCACATCACCATGAAGAGCGGGTAGTTCCACGGCGCGATCCCCGCGACGATGCCGAGCGGCTCGCGCCGGATCATCGACGTGTACCCCTCCACGTACTCGGACGCGGCCTTGCCCTCGAGGTTCCGGGCTGCGCCGGCGAAGAAGCGGAGGTTGTCGGACATCACGCCGGGCTCGTCGACGGCGACCCACCACGGCTTGCCGACGTTGAGCGACTCGAGGCGCGCGAGCTCCTCCGCGTTCTCGTCGATGACGTCGGCGAGCTTCAGGAGCAGCTCCATGCGGTCCTTCGGCGTCTTCTCGCGCCAGGTCTCCCACGCCTTCTCGGCTGCCGCAACCGCGCGGTCGACGTCCTCCTCGCTCGCCCGCGGCACCTCGGCGATCACGTCGCCGGTCGCGGGGTTGAGCACCTCCATCGTCTCGCCGGACAGGGCGTCGACGAACTCCCCGTCGACGAACATCTTCTGCTGCGTCACCGAAACGCTCATACCACGCCTCCACAGTCCTCTCCGTTCGGCACATCATTGCGTGTCGGGCGCGGGACGGGATGCGGTAGAACGCGTGCGTGCGCATCCTCGTGGTCGGTACGGGCGGCGTCGGCTCGGCCTTCGCGGCCATCGCTGCGCGTCGCTCGTTCTTCGACAAGTGCGCGCTCGCCGACTACGACGGGACACGGGCAGCGAGTGTCGTGGAGTCGGTCGACGACGGCCGCTTCACGGGCCATCGTGTCGACGCCTCGACCCGCGAGGGTGTCCTCTCGCTCATCCGCGAGACGAAGCCCGATGCCGTGCTGAACGCGGTCGACCCGCTCTTCAACGTCCAGATCTTCGACGCGTGCTTCGAGGCGGGCGTGACGTACCTCGACATGGCGATGACCCTCTCGGAGCCGCACCCCGAGAAGCCGTTCGAGCTCACCGGCGTCAAGCTCGGCGACTACCAGTTCGAGCGGGCATCGGCATGGAAGGAGAAGGGCCTGCTCGCGCTCGTCGGGATCGGCATAGAGCCGGGTGCCGCCGACGTGTTCGCCCGGCACGCGGCGGACGAGCTCTTCTCGGCGGTCGACGAGGTCGGGATCCGCGACGGCGCGAGCCTCGTCGTCGAGGGCTACGACTTCGCACCGACGTTCTCTATTTGGACAACGATCGAGGAGTGCCTCAACCCGCCCGTGATCTGGGAACGCGACCGCGGCTGGTTCACGACCGAGCCGTTCTCCGAGCCCGAGGTGTTCGACTTTCCGGAGGGGATCGGTCCGGTCGAGTGCGTGAACGTCGAGCACGAGGAGGTGCTGCTCGTCCCGCGCTGGATCGATTGTCGGCGCGTGACGTTCAAGTACGGGCTCGGCGACGAGTTCATCGAGGTGCTGAAGACGCTCAACAAGCTCGGGCTCGACGAGAAGGAGAAGATCCCGGTGAAGGGCGTCGAGGTCGCGCCGCGCGACGTGGTCGCGGCGGCGCTGCCCGATCCCGCGACGCTCGGCGAGCGGATGAGCGGGAAGACGTGCGCCGGGACGCTCGTCACGGGCACGGGCGTCGACGGCCATCCGCGGAAGACCTACCTCTACCACGTCGTCGACAACGAGTGGTCGATGCTCGAGTACGGCTCACAGGCCGTCGTGTGGCAGACCGCACTCAACCCCGTCGTGGCGCTAGAGCTCCTCGCGTCCGGCGCCTGGAAGGGAACGGGCGTCCTCGGTCCGGAAGCGTTCCCGGCGCGGCCGTTCCTCGACACGCTCGCCGAGTACGGGTCGCCTCACGGCGTCCTCGAGCTCAAGCCATAGGCGGCGCACACTTCCCGCGAGCGTCCACGAGCGCGCCCGGCGCGAGGGCCCGCAAGTTGCAATGTGTTACATGCCCCGCCCTGTCGATTCTCGTGCCAGCCGTACGTCTACGAATCGAGATGCGTCCTAGGATCACGCCATGGCACAGGTGATGCTTCGGGCGCCCCTGTCCGAGCTCTGCGGCGGGCGGGCGCACGTCGTCGACGGCGGAACCGTCCGCGACGTGCTCATCGCACTCGAGCGGGAGCACCCGCCGATCGCAGGCTGGATCCTGGACGAGCAGCGGCGGATCCGGGAGCACGTCAACGTCTTCGTCAACGGCAATCAGGGGGAAGAGCAGACGCCGGTCGCGCCGAGCGACCGCGTCCAGGTCCTTCCCGCCATCACGGGAGGCTGAGAGAACCCCATGACCGAGCTCCTCGTCGGTACCAAGAAGGGCCTGTTCAAGCTCGAGGGCGACGCGCCCGGCGAGTTCGAGGTCACCGCCCGCGCGTTTGCGGGGCAGAGCGTCGAGTACGCCATGCGGGACCCGCGCACGGGCCGCTACCTCGCCTCGGTCACGTCGTGGTTCTACGGGCCGAAGATCTGGGTCACCGAGGATCCCGCGGGCGAGTGGGAGCAGGCCGCCGGGATCGAGCTCCCCGAGGACGGCGACGCCGCGCTCGCGCGGCTGTGGGTCATCGCACCGGGCGAGGCCGACGGCGTGCTCTATGCAGGCGGCGACCCGGGACCGCTGTTCGAGAGCCGCGACGGAGGGCTGAGCTGGGAGCTCAACCGTCCTCTCTGGGAGCATCCGAGCCGGCCCGAGTGGCAGCCGGGGAACGGCGGCCTGTGCCTCCACACGATCGTGCCGTGGCCCGGTGACCCGAACCGCCTGCTCGTCGCGATCTCGGCCGTGGGCGTATGGCGCACGGAGGACGGCGGCCAGACATGGGAGCTCGGCAACGACGGCATCGTGCCGCGCTACCTGCCCGAGGAGGCCCGCGCGACCGCGACGATGAACCACTGCGTCCACGACGTCCGCCGCGCCCCCTCGCGCCCCGAGCGGCTCTTCATGCAGTTCCACGACGGCGTCTACCGCTCCGACGACGGCGGCGGGACCTGGATCGACGTCGGCACGGACACCTCGTTGCCGTCCGACTTCGGATTCCCGATCGTCGTCGACCCGAGCGACCCGGACAGCGCCTACGTGATCCCGCTGATCGGCGCCGAGGACCGGACGACGCCGGGCGGCTCTGTGAAGGTCTGGGAGACGCGTGACGCCGGCGCGTCGTGGGCCGCCCGCGGCGATGGGCTCCCCGAGCAACACGCGTATCTCACGGTCCTGCGGGAGGCGTTCGACTCTGCCGGTGAAGGGAAGGGCCTCGAGCTCTACTTCGGCGCGACGTCCGGCGACGTGTTCGGGTCGGGCGACGCCGGCGCCAGCTGGGGAACGGTCGCCGAGCACCTGCCGCCCGTGTACTCCGTGCGCACGGCCTGACGAGCTCCGGGCAGGCACCGGGACGTGGCTTC
This sequence comes from uncultured Actinomycetes bacterium, assembly GCA_963810295.1. GTDB lineage: Bacteria > Actinomycetota > Thermoleophilia > Gaiellales > Gaiellaceae > Gaiella. Next base: position 90,421 of record CAWEMW010000010.1, on the reverse strand, counting down.
AGCCGCGTCCCGGCCGACGCGTAGTGCGGGCGGGACGCGGCGAGAGGCCACGTCCCGTAGCGATGCCCTAACTGACCGTCGTCGGGATGTCGGCGATCTCGCCGTCGGCCAGCTCCTGCTCCACGCCCTCGACGTCGGAGACGGCGTCGGCATCGGCGTCCGGGCTGAGCGTGCCGAGCCCTACCCCCTCCTGGTCGATCCCGAAGACGACGTTCTTGCCGCCCTCGAACGCCCCGTCCTGGACGGACTGGATCGTGAGGAAGACCGCGCTGTCGACGCCCTTGAGGGCGCTCGTCAGCACGTGCGAGCCGAGGAACGACTGGTCGGCGTCGACGCCGATCCCCCAGACGCCGCGGTCCTTGGCGGCCGACAGCGCGCCCAGGCCACATCCGCCGGCGACCTGGAAGACGACCTTCGAGCCCGCCGCGATCTGGTTCAGCGCGAGCTCCTTGCACTTCGCCTGGTCCTCCCAGTCCTGCGAGTACGACCACGTCACCTTCGTCCCGGGGACTGCGGCCTCGGCGCCGGCCCTGTACCCGGCGATGAACCGATCGACCGGCGGCTCCTTGAAGCCGCCAACGGCGCTGATGGCCTTCGAGCCCGCCTTCTCGGCCTCGAGCGCGCCGAGGTAGCCGACGAGGTAACCCACCTGCTCCTCACGGAAGAGAAGCCCCTGGACGTTGGCCGGCTTCCCCTTGAGGAAGGACTGGTCGACGTCGACGATCGCGAAGCTCGTATCGGGATAGCGCTTCGCCACGGCGGCGATCGCGTCGCCCTGCGCGAAGCCGACGCCGATGATCAGGTCGTACCCCTGACGGGCGAGCGTCGACATGTTCGGGATGTAGTCGGCCGCGGACTTCGCCTCGACCACACGACCCGTGATCCCGAGCTCGCGCTCCGCGCGCTTGAGGCCGTTGTAGGCCAGCTCGTTGAAGCCGTTGTCGTTCAGCTGACCCGCGTCGGCGACCAGACCGACCTTCAGCTCGGAGGTGGCCGTCGTCTCTGTCGTGTCGCCGCCCGCCTCGTCGTCACCGCCGCATCCGGCGGCGAGCAATGCGGCGACGAGGGTGACGGCCGCCAGGAGGAGGAGTCGGGAAAGGTTTCGGGTCATCGGATGTGCTCCTGTTGCTAGTTTTCGACTATGAGTCGTAAACCTCGCGGCGAGTCTACCAGACCCCGTCACGTGTCCCTCGCGGTGCTGTTCCAGGTCCGCGACGGAGTGCTTCACGTGCTGCTCTGGCAGCGGGCCCGCGCGCCCTACAGCGGATCCTGGGCGCTTCCCGGTGGGATTCTCGAGGCGGGCGAGACGCTGGAGGAGTCGATCCGGCGTCACCTCGCGGCGAAGGTCGACGTCCGTGAGATCTCGCACCTCGAGCAGCTCGCGACGTACGGCGAGCCCGACCGGGTTCCGTCGGCCTGGGAGCTCGCCACCGCGTACGTGGGCCTCGTCCAGCTCGGCCTCGACCCCGACGTGCCGGACGACACCCGCTGGCATCCCGTGGACGAACTGCCCCCGATCGCGTTCGACCACGGCGCGATCGTGCTGGCCGGACGTGAGCGCCTGCGAGGGAAGCTGTCGTACTCGAACGCGGGCTTCGGGCTGGCGCCTCCGACCTTCACGCTTGCCGAGCTCCGCGAGGTGTACGCCGCGGCGCTAGGGCACGAGGTCTCGGCGACGAACCTCAAGCGCGTCCTCGAGCGCAGGGCCGTAATCGAGCCGACCGGCGAGCGCCGTCCGTCGGGAAGGGCCGGTGGACGGCCGGCCGAGGTCTACCGCTTCCGCGACCGACGGCTCGCGATCACCGATCCGTTCGCGGCGTTACGTCCCCGCGACTGATCGCGCGACGCGGCACGGCCCTACAAGGACAGTGGCTCGACACGTGCCACCGCGCGAACCGAGCCCGCGACGCAGGTGCCGAGCGTGAGGGTCGGCCCGTCCCACGACTCTGTCAGCTCCACGTCGTCACCGAGGTCGACCGGATCGCGGAAGTCGAGCAACGCGCGGAACGGCTCGCGCAGCGCGAACCCGCTCTCCGCCGCGACGTGCTCCACCGCCTGCCAGTAGACCGCGTTGTTGACGTGCCCGTGGAGGTCGACGTCGGTCACGCGGAGCGGCCACGGTCGTCTCATCGCCCCGGTGGGAGGATCCGGCAGCCCGAGCCTGGTGGATACCGCCCGACCATCGGTCGCATCGGCGTAGACACCGAAGCCCTCGATGCGAACGGGGCGCTGATCCGGGCCGAGGTGGATCCAGACGCTGTCGACCTCGATTCGTCCACCCTCGTCGCCGGCCACCGACCAGCGACGACCGGCGGCGATCGCGCCGAGCGCACTGCACCAGGTCACCACCTCGACGTTGCGATCGACGAGGAGCGGCTTGACGACGTCGACCTGAATGCGCCGGATGAACCACACGTGCCACGGCAGGCCCCACCCGGTCTCCTGGACGTCGTCGATTGCGACGTCCTGCAGGAACCGCGCCACGGCGTCGAGGCGAACGCGCCCGTGCCCGTCCCGGTCGGAGAGCCGCACCTGCCGTCGCGCCGTGAACGTCCGCCCCGACGCGGGTAGTGGCACGGACGGATCCATCCGGGCACTCTACGGGGGCGGTTGAAATGCCCAGCCGCCTCCCGACGAACGATTCGGCCCTACCCCACGAGCCGATCGACGAGCTCGGCGAGGCATTTCCCCGGGTCGTCGCAGACACCTGTGTGCACCGAGGACGGCTGGACGATCGTGCTCGACGGAGCGACGAGCCAGTGGAAGCGCGCCGTGGTGTCGAGCCTGGCGATCGGCCCGCTGTCGGGCTCGCCGGCTGCCACGCGCTCGATCGCCGCGAGCTGCCGTCGAACGCCGTCGAGATCGAGGTCCTGCGCGAGCGCGCGGGCGCGCTCATCGTCCAGCCGTGTCGCTGCCGCCAGATAGTCGAGCGGGCGGCTGAAGACGACGACTCCGACGTTGATCCGCTCGCCACGCTCGATGTCGGGGACGAGCCGGTAGATCGCATACGAGAAAGGCTCAGCCACGCGCGCCCTCCGCAGCGTCGACAAATGCACGAGGCGCATCGAGCCGGCCGGCGAGGTAGTCGACGTAGACCTGCGGATCGCTGTCCGCCCACTCCTCGGGGACGGACGCGACGACCTCCTCGAGGAGCACGCGCGTCACCCGGTGAGCGAAGCGGCCGTCCGCGGCCTCGATCGACGACGCGTACGGCAGCAGGACGTGCTCGCGGATCTGGTCGAACGGCCGCCGTTCGTGATCTGCCGGCGGCGCCCCGTCGTGGTGGAAGTAGAGCGCGGCGCCGTGGTCGATGAGCCACAGGGCGCCATGCCACCAGAGGAGATTCGGGTTCTGCGCGCTGCGATCCACGTTCGTCACGAGCGCGTCGAGCCACACGATGTCCGCCGCCAGATCGGAGCCCGGGTCGGCCCCCGCGGCCGGGTTGAAGGGCAATGCGCCGGGCAGGAAGTCCACGCCGAGGTTGAGCCCGCCGCTGGCGAGCAGCAGGTCCTGGATCTCGGGGTCGGGCTCCGCCCGCCCGATGACGGGGTCGAGCTCGAGGAGCACGAGCTCGGGAACCCGGAAGCCGAGCGCACGGGCGAGCTCGCCCACGACGAGCTCCGCGACGAGCGCCTTCGGCCCCTGGCCCGCACCCCGGAACTTGAGCACGTAGAGACCGTCGTCGTCCGCCTCGACGAGCGCGGGAAGCGAGCCTCCCTCCCGCAGGGGCGTCACGTACCGCGTCGCGGCGACCCTGCGCACGCGCTCGAGCCTAACGAGCCAGCTCGACGAAGCGGCAGACCGCGCTGACGAGGCGCATCTGCGCGACCGTCTTGCAGTCCGCATCGAGAAGCCTCGGCGAGCAGACGAGGACGGCCCGGCACTGGGCGCGCGACGTCGCGACGTTGAACCGGTGTCGGTCGAACGCGAACCCGACGCCGCGCGGCGCGTCGTCCGGTGTGGAGCTCGCCATCGAGACGAGCACCACCGGCGCCTGCTGTCCCTGGAACTTGTCGACCGTCCCGACCGGCACACCGATCGGCAGACGGCTGCGCAGCGTCCGCACCTGCGCGTTGTAGGGGGCGACGACGAGGACGTCTGTCTCGGCTAGCGGCCGGGTCGTGCCGTCGACGTCCGTGAACGGCGACCCGACGAGCTCGGCGACGGTGGCTGCGATCGCGTCAGCCTCCTCGACCGACGACTGGCCGCGGCCGACGTGCGCGACCGGCAACCACACGAGCCCGTTCCCGAGCGCGAGCGAGCGGCGCGCCGTCTCCGCCGCGTGCCCGAGACGGCCGTCGTAGTACGCATCCGAGGTGAACACGCACAGCTCGGGTCGGAGCCGCCAGGTCTCGGCGAGGAAGAGCCCGCGATCGGGGGACACTGTGACTTCCTCGCCGAGCAGATGCTGGAGCACGGAGCGCTCCGCCCCCTCCGGATGCGAGCCCTGCGAGACCTGCGGCAGCTGGTTCGGGTCGCCGAGGAGGACGAGCGACCGCGCGGATGTTCCCGCTGCGAGGACGTCCGCGAGGGAGAGTTGCCCCGCCTCGTCGACGAACAGCGCGTCGAGCGGCCGGTCTGCCGTATGGAGGTCGACGGCCGCCCGCGTCAGCGCCCAGCCCGTGCCCGCGACGAGCTGGAACGACGGGTCGGCGCACACGTCCACGTCCTCAGACGTGACGACGCAGCGGCTCTCGAACCACGAGTCGGCGGTCTCGTCGGCCGTGCCCCGCTTGGCGCCGAGGAACGTGAAGCCCTGGGCGTCCGCCTCGTGCTGGATCGCGCGAAGCAGGTTGTGCATCGCCTTGTGGCTGAGAGAGGTGATGCCGACGCGCTTGCCCGCGCGCATCAACGCGATCGCCATCCGGGCGCCCTGCCACGTCTTCCCCGACCCCGGCGGCCCCTGCACGAAGAGGTAGCTCTCGCCGAGCGTGAGCGCGGCCTCGACCGGATCGACGCCGAGCCGGACGTCGGGACGGCGGCGTTCGAGGAGCGCCGTCAACGCGGGATAGCGCGCGAGGTCGCCGGCCTCGTAGGCGCGCGCGAAGCGGAGCAACGCCTCCCGCTTGACCGCGTCACGCAACGGCCCGCCGGGTGTCAGCCCGCGCGGCAGGGGCTCTTCCTCGCGCGCCGTGCCCCGCAGCAGCGTGACGGTTCCCGTGTCCTCGTCGACCCGGAGGCGGAACCGGGCGCGGGTGTCAGGGTCGAACCCCTCGGTCGTGAGCTTGTGCTCCTGCTCCGGGAAGGCCATCCGGTACGCGTGGCTCTGCCCTTCGACCTCGGCGGGCCTCCCGTCCCACTCGAGGCCGCCGATAGCCGTCCGGTCGGCGATCAGCTCGTCGTCGTCGAGCTGCGGCCAGCGGAACCACGCCCACCACTGGGGTCGCGCCTCGCGCTGGTGGTAGTCGACGAGATGGCCGAGCAGGCGCCGGGGCGAGCCCTCCTCCGCGCCCTCGAGCAGCGACGCCTCGAGCGCCGCACGTTCGGCGTCGCGCTCCTCGGCCTCGTCGGCCCGCGGCCGCTGCTCGGGCGGCGCCCGCCACGGCACGTCGCGCGGGCGGAGCGACAGCAGCCACTCGTGGAGAGCCACCGTCGAGCGGCAGTCCTCCTCGTTGTAGCGCTCGACGTCCACCAGCACGGTGCCGTCCCCGGACTCGAGCCACTCCTCGAAGCGGACGATGGACTCGTCGCCGCCCGCGACGTCGGCGGTGCGCTCGAACCCGTAGAGCTTCTCGATCGCCTTGATCGAGTAGCTGTCGACGGACGCGCGCAGCGACTGCTTGACGATCCGGTAGAGGTCGACGAGGAGCTCGTCCCGCAGGAACCCGTCGACCTCTTCCTCGCGGGTTCCGTGCTCGCCCATCAGACGCGTGAGCGCCGTCCGCTCGTAGGCGGCGTAGTGGTAGACGTGCATGCGCGGGTGACGTCGCTTGCGCTCGACGAGCCAGTCGACGAACCGCTCGAACACCGCCCGCTCGCCGTCGCGGTCCGTCCCCCACAGGGCTTCGTAGGCGACCTCGCCCGACTCGTCGCGGAAGCAGTAGCCGAACAGGTACTCGAGCCCGCGGGCGGTCTCGTAGAACGGGTGCCCTTCCAGATCGAGCCAGACGTCACCCTCGTCGGGCTCGGGCAGGAGCCGAAAGCCACGCTCGGGCTCGTCCGGGAGGAGCTCCCAGATGTGCTCCCCCGACCGGCGCCCGCGAAGCTGAAGCTCCGCCTGGTGGCGAATCCTCTCGAAGCTCTCCGCCCGCATGGTGCCCGGCTGGAGCCAGGCACCGGGCAGTGAGCCGAGCGCCTCGAGCGTCGTGACGCCCTCGAGCTCGAGCGCCTCCGCCCATCCGCGGCGCATCCCCGCGACGAGCGTCAGGTGGTCGTCGTCCACGCGCTGCTGCCAGCAGAGCGCCCGGAAGTCGCAGATCCCGCAGTGGTCGCACGGCCAGCCATAGGTCTCTGGCTCGCGCTCGAGCGCCGTGAGGAAGCGGTCGCGCACCCGGCGGTAGTAGGCCTCGAACTCCGCCACGCGGAACGTCTCCCGCTCGCCGCGCCCGTTCTCGACGTGGACGTGCTCCACGGGCGTGCCCTGGATCCGCGCGACCTGTTCCGCGTAGAAGCAGAGCTGCAGGACGTGGGCCGGCTTCGCGCTCCTCGCGAGCTTCGTGTCGACGGGCTCGTACATCCCGTCCGGCAGCCGCTCGAGGAAGTCGGCGAACCCGCGCCATTTGCGGTCCGCGTCGGTCAGGTACGGCTGGTAGATCACGTCGGCGATCCCCTCGCGGATCGCGTCCTCCGTCAGCCGCCGGGCCTCGTCCGGATCGAAGCTGTCGTCGTCGTACGTCGGAATAGGGATGATCGACCGGCCGGCGGTCTCGAGCCGCGCGAGGTACGCCGCCTCGTGCTCGTTCCCCTTCCGGAAGATGAGATCGCGATGCGGCGAGTCGAGGTGCGGCCGCTCGAGCTCGCCGCGGACGACACGAAGCGACAGCGTCGTCAGGTGCGGGCAGGCGAGATGCGCCGAGAGATCGGACGGTGAGAGCGCGAGCGTGCTGTCGTCGAGGATCCGCACACCACGAGTATCCGCCTTCCGTCGGCCCGCTCTTACGGGGGTTGTGCGACCTGTGACAAGAGGCGTACCCTGGAGGGACAGCCGCAACGCAAGGGGGGATATCGATGATGCTTCAAGCCGGCCGAGCACGCCTGCTCGGTTGCATCGCGCTTGTCGCGCTCGCGTGCCTCGTGGGTGCGACGAGTGCCCGGGCAGACGTCCCGGGCCCGATCACGACCCGCGTGATGACCATCCTCAACACCGCGGGCAACGGGACGCTCGGCATGTACGTGAAGGAGGTGGGCGGCCCGGAGATCGCCGCTCAGAACGAGGACTTCGCGCTCGGCCCGGCGAGCTCGATCAAGGTGCTGCTGCACCTCTACATGCATGACCAGGTCGAGGCGAACGCGGCCGCGTTCACCGACCAGGTCACGCTCTACTCCGGTGGGCCGGGAAGCTGCCCGAACGGGGCGATGAACCTCGGCGCCGAGGACCTCGACGACTCCGCCGCGAAGATGATGCGGGTCTCCGACAATCCGGCAACGCGGGCCCAGTACGAGCACTGGGTGCCCTTCCCGGGGACGATCAACGCCTACGCAACGGCTCTCGGACTGACGCAGACCCAGTTCACGAACTTCGTCGGCTGCGACTTCGGGCAGCCGGCGCTCGACGGGAACACGACGAGCCTCACGGACCTCGGGATCATCTACGAGAGCGTCGCCGACAGCTCGCAGATCGCGGGTGCGATCCGCACGAACTTCTACAACACGATGTCGGGCCGCGAGCAGGCTCTCAATTTCGGTGGCGACTTCACCGGGATCTGGGGCGTGCTGACGACCATGGTGGACGCCGAGAAGCCGGCGGGGATGCCGAACGACCTTCGCGACGACTTCGTCGCCGGGATGACGGCCAACCACAAGGGCGGCAGCTACCAGACGTGCTCGACAGTCGGCTGCTCACGCACGCAATGGCTCAGCTGGGCGGGCTCGGCCGTCTTCCCGACCTGCGAATCGAATGCGTTCACGAGCCGAAGCTACGTGTGGGGCGCGTTCTTGCACGGAACGAACGATCCCAACTACAACGGCATGCAGACACCTGCCGAGGCGGCGTTCTTCGCCGTGCGCGCCGAGCCACTCCGCGAGCAGATGAACGCAGCGCTCGGGGGGTGGGGCGCGTGCTACCCGCCCGACGTCACCGTGACGACGACACCGTCGGCGCCGCCGGCGGGCCAGGACGGCTACTTCAACGCCGCCGATCTCGCCGCGAACGGCGGAGGGATCACCGTCAACGTCTCGGCGACCGACGACTCGGGCGTCACCGACCTCGTCTGCACGGACAACGGGAACCCGGTAGCAGTCCTCAACCAGAGCGGCTCGAACCCGCGAACGGGATCGTTCCAGCTCTCGACCGACGGGACGCACGACGTCGAGTGCGAGGCGACCGACGGCATGACGCCTTCCAACACGGGCGCCTCGGCCGGGTCGGACAACACCGTCACGGTGAAGATCGACGGTACGCCGCCGACCGTCACCTGCCAGACGCCGCCGCCCGTGTTCGTCCTGAACGGCCCCGGCGGGCTGGTCTCGGCGACCGTCACCGACGCGACGTCAGGTCCTGTCGCATCGCCGATCAACGGCCCCGCGGTCGTCACGTCGGCGGGAGCTCAGACGATCGACCTGACAGGCGAGGACAAGGCCGGGAACACGACGACGGAGGCGTGCGCCTACATCGTCGCCTACAAGTTCCTGGGCTTCCTCGAACCGCTGCCTGCGCAGCACCGAAAGGCAGGCTCGACGATCCCGGTGAAGTTCCGGCTTGGCGACGCGAACGACGTCCCGATCCCGGATGCGGAGGCTGCGTCGCTCGTTGCGTCATGCGAAGTGCAGGTCTTCTTCTCCGGCGGGAACCCGAGCCCGAATTGCGCCGAGTACAAGGCCGGGCCGAACCGCTTCGACTTCCTGCTCAAGACACCAAAGGGCGTCACCGGCTCACACGTGATCACGATCAAGGTCTTCGACGGGGCCGTGGTCATCAACGAGGAGGAGAGCGATCCGATCGTCATGACGTAACAGGAATCTCGCCCCCGAAGGGCATTGACCCCGTGATGCGCTGCCGTGTCGCGGCGTTCACGGGGGACAGGCCCCTGCGGGGCCAGTCCCCTCAGAGGGATGTAGGAGAAGCCCGGGCATTGGCCCGGGCTTCGCCTACATCCCGTACGCCTCGAGGAGGCGCAGCCAGAGCTCGGAGCGCGTGGGGAAGGCGGGCACGGCGTGCCAGAGGTCGTCGAGCGAGACCTCGCCGACCACGGCGATCGTCGCCGCATGCAGTGCCTCGGCGACCTCCGCCCCGGTGATCGTGGCGCCGACGACCACGCGCCGATCCTCGTCGACGACGAGCCGTGCCGTCCCCGCGGCGCCGCGCCCGACGAACGAGCCGCCGGCGTTGCCGCTCGTCTCGACGTCGACCGACCGGACATTCAGGCCCGCCTCCTCCGCGCCGGCCAGCGTCAGACCGACGGCGCCCACCTGCGGCTCGGTGAAGATCACGCGCGGCGACGCAGCGCCGTCCGAGCGCAGGCGGACCTCCTTGCCGAGGATCGCGTCGGCGGCGAGCCGCGCCTGGTACTTCCCCATGTGCGTGAGCAGCGCGCGACCGTTGACGTCGCCGATCGCGTAGAGCCAGTCTCGGTCGCCGACGCGGAGCGATTCGTCGACGTCGACGTGCTTGCCTGGTTCGAGCCCTACCGTCTCGAGGCCCAGGTCTCGTGTGCGCGGCGTCCGGCCGATCGCGACGAGCAGCTCGTCCGCCTCGACTGTGTCGCCGTCGTCGAGCCGAAGCTGGACAGAACCGTTGCGGGACACCTCCTCCACCGAGGTCTCGAGCCGCACGTCCACCCCGCGTTCGCGCAGCGCTTCCTCCACCTGCGCGCCCGCAAACGGCTCCTCGCGCTCGATCAGACGTTCCCCGCGGTGCACGAGCGTCACATGCGACCCGAGCGACGACCAGGCCTGAGCCATCTCGACGCCGACGACGCCGCCACCGAGCACGAAAAGCCGTCCTGGAACGTGCTTCGCCGTCGTCGCCTCCACATTCGTCCACGGCGCGGCATCCTCGAGGCCGGTCACCGGCGGTATCGTCGCCGAGCTGCCCGTCGCGATCACCACTGCGCGACGCGCGGCGAGCACGTCGTCGCCGACCGTCACGCGCCGCTGTCCGGCGAGCCGCCCGTGACCACGCACGAGCTCGACTCCTCGCTCTTCGAGCCACGGCAGCATCGAGCTGTCGTCCAGGTCGTGCACAACCTCGTCGCGACGGCCCAGCACCGCAGCGACGTCGAGCTCTCCCACACCGACCCCGGGCACGCGACCCGCTTCGGCTGCCAGCTCGGCCGGCCGGAGGAGCGCCTTCGACGGCATGCAGGCGTAGAAGGAGCATTCGCCGCCGACGAGGCGCTCCTCCACCACGGCGACCGTCATCCCGGCCTCTCCGAGCCGCCCTGCGGCGACCTCGCCGGGCGCCCCGGCGCCGATCACGATCACGTCGAACTCACGCTCGCCCATGGTCCACCTCCGCGTCGCTCGCGACAGTCTGCACCGACAGCCTGGCGACCGAGGCGCTGTCCCCGCGTAGGCTGGGCGCGTGCCAAAGCGCTCGGTTCGCCTCGCGACGGACAGCCCCGAGATCGAAGCCGCGTTCGCCGAGCTGCGGCGCCAGCTTCGCGTCTCGCTCCAGTTCCCCGCGGAAGCGCTCGCGGAGGCGGAGCAAGCGGCCCGCCAGCCGCGGCTCCCGGACGCCGACGAGACGTCGATCCCGTTCGTGACGCTCGACCCGCTCGGCTCGATGGACCTCGACCAGGCGTTTCACATCGAGCGCCGCGGGGATGGGTATCGCGTCCGCTACGCGATCGCCGACGTCGCGGCGTTCGTGACGCCGGGCGGCCCGATGGACGTCGAGGCACACGAGAGAGGTGAGACGCTCTATGCGCCCGACGAGAATGCTCGGCTGTACCCGCCCGCCCTCTCGGAGGGCGCGGCCAGCCTGCTGCCCGACCAGACGCGTCCCGCGCTCGTGTGGACGATGGACGTCGACGAGACCGGCGAAGGCGTCGAGGTGCACGTTGTGCACGCGCTCGTGCGCAGCCGAGCGAAGCTCGAGTACGTCGGCGCGCAGCAGGAACTCGACGGCGGGACTGCCGACGAGCAGTTGCGACTCCTGCGCGAGGTGGGCATCCTCCGGCAGCAGCGCGAAGCCCGCCGGGGCGGCGTCAGCCTCGCCCTGCCCGAGCAGGTCATCACCGAGAGCGACGACGGCTACGGGCTCGAGTTCCGCGCGCCGCTCCCCATCGAGGGCTGGAACGCCCAGATCTCTCTGATGACCGGTATGGCAGCAGCCGACCTGATGCTGAGCGGCAACGTCGGCCTTCTGCGCACGGTCCCTGTCGCCGACCGGGACCGCGTCGAGCGGCTGCGCCTCACGGCGAAGGCGCTGCGCGTCGAGTGGCCCGATGACGTTTCGTACCCCGAGTTCGTCCGCGGGCTCAGTCCGTTCGTCGGGCGGCAGGCGGCGCTCCTCGTCGAAGCGGGGGGCCTGCTCCGCGGCTCGGGATACACATGGTTCGAAGACGATCCACCCGACCACCCGGTCCACTCCGCGCTCGCGTCGACGTACGCCCACACGACCGCCCCGCTCCGCAGGCTCGTCGATCGATACGTCGGCGAGGCGTGCATCGCGCTCTCGGCGGGCACCGAGGTCCCGGAGTGGGTCCGCGCCGAGCTGCCGTCGCTGCCGGCGGTGATGGCCACGTCGGCGGGCAGGGCGGGCCAGTACGAGGCGGGGATCGTGTCGATCGTCGAGGCCGCGCTGCTCGCACCGAGCATCGGCGACACCTTCGAGGCGATCGTCGTCGAGCTCCACAAGCGTCGCGGCGGAGCGACCGTCGCGATCCGACAACCCGCAATCACCGCCCGCTGCACGGGCGACGACCTCCCCCTCGGGGGCCGGGTCGTCGTGCGCCTCATCGAGGCCGACGTGATGCGGAGGGTCGTCAGATTCGAACGGGCATAGGTACTCGGCTTCGCCAAGTACCAGGTTCGGGTTGAAGCCCTGCCGACAACGCTTGGTACCTGGCGTCAGCCAGATACCCGGGCAACGCGCTGAGCGGCAGCAAACGTCTGCGAGCCGAACAAGACAAGCCGCGCCTCCTCGACGCGCGTGCCCGCACTGCGGAACGCGCCGAGCGCCTGCCCGATCGCGTCGTCGAGCGGCCACCCGTACGCCCCGGCGGAGATCAGCGGGAAGGCCACGGTCTTCGCCCCGAGCTCGTCCGCGACCGCCAGCGAGCGCGTGTAGCACGAGCGGAGCGTCGCGGTCTGGTCCCGCCCGGGCTCGTAAACCGGCCCGACCGTGTGGATCACCCACCGCGCAGCGAGGTTCCCGGCGGTCGTCGCAACGGCGTCTCCGACGGGCAGCCCGTCCGCAAACTGCGAGCCGCGGATCGCCCGACACTCCTCGAGGATCGAAGGCCCGCCCTGGCGGTGGATCGCCCCGTCCACCCCGCCGCCGCCGAGGAGCGACGAGTTGGCGGCGTTCACGATCGCGTCGACCGCCTGCTCGGTGATGTCGCCCTCGACGAGCTCGATCCGCATCGCCACCGGTGTCCGACTCTAGTCGGACACCTGCTCTGCTCGTGGCGTGCTGCCAGTCGTTGAAGGCGGCGCGACGGAGGAGTAGCGTTCCGTGCCGGTGGACCTGAACGACTGGATCCTGGCGCTCCACCTGCTGTCTGCCGTCGCGGTCGTGAGCGCGGAAGTGCTGTTCACGATCCTGATCGTCGCGACCTGGCGCTCCGACAGCCCCTCGCGCATCGCCTCGACGATGAGCGTCGCGCGGCTCGGGACCGTTCTCGTGATGTTCGGCCTGGCCGGAACGATCGTGTTCGGCGTGTGGCTCGCGATCTCGCTCGACGCGTACCAGCTCTGGGACGGCTGGGTGATCGCCGCGCTCGTGCTCTGGGCCGTGGCCGGCGCGCTCGGACAGAGGGCGGGCGAGAGCTACGCCGAAGCGGGCAAGCTTGCCGCGCAGCGCGCAGCGGAAGGCGATGCGCCGAGCGCGGAGCTGGCCGAAACGTTCGGCCCCTCGAGGACGTTCTGGCTCCACCTCGCCTCGTTCGCCGTGATCCTCCTGATCGTCGTCGACATGATCTGGAAGCCCGGCGCATGATCGACGTGCTCGCCGCGATCCGCCCGGACAGCTGGAACTTCCCGCTGCTTCTCCACATCGCCGGAGCGGCGGTGTTCTTCGGTGCAGTGCTCACGGCGGTCGCCTCGAGCCTCACGGCGGACCGCACCGCGCATCCGGACCTCCTGCGCCGAATCGCCTTCCGCTCGCTCCTCTTCGTCGCGCTCCCCGCGTACATCGTGATGCGGGTGGGCGCGGAGTGGCTCTACTCGAAGGAGTTCGGTGACACGGAGGACGACCCGGTCTGGATCGAGATCGGCTACTACATCGCCGACATCGGGGTGCTCGTCTTCCTCGCCACGCTTGCACTCGCCGGCATCGGATCCCGGAAGAACAACAGCGGGCTCGGCCGGGCCTCTGGCGTCGTCGGCGCCCTGCTCCTCGTCGGCCTCGTCGTCGCGGTCTGGGCGATGGGCGCCAAACCCACGTAGCAAGGTCACCCCAGGAGCGGATGCGCCCACGCCGGGCACTCGCCGGCGCAGGCGCGTCGTTCAGGCCCTACAACGCGATCCGCACCGCGGTCGAGCTCGGGCACCCGCTACGCACGAGGCTCGCCGCCCAGTGCAGGTCGATCTCGGTGCGGAGCGCGAGCTCCACGGCATCGGCGATGTTGTAGCCGGCGCGTATGAGCTCGTCGAAGCGCCAGTGCCGGACCAGGTCGGCCTCGGGAGGCTCGACCTCCTCGCATGGAGCCGCCATCGGTTCCCCCTTCCGCCGCACATACCGCTAGTCCCGTTCTGATCCACGCTCTCCCGGAGGTACATCCCTCGTTCGAGGGAAACGCGCTGCAGATCCTATTCCGACCCGGAGAGCCGGTCGCGGAAGACCTGCCGGAGCTCGTCCACCGATCCCTCGGGGAGCGTGCGGTATGCGAGCTCTTCCTGCTCCGCGCGATCGAACAGCTCGAGGAAGGCGGTGACCATCGGATCGGGCCGCATCGGCCGTCGTCCGGGACGCCACCCGCCAGATTGCTCCAGCTGGAGGAGCTCGGCGCGCTCGCCGTCGCTGAGCGTCGGCTCGTGCTGCGCCAGAAGGTTTGCCAGCTCCAGGCGGAGCTGTTCGGCCCGGTCTGCCATGGTTCGCTCTAGCGGAGGCGGTAGATGATGCGACCTCGATCGAGGTCGTACGCGGAGACCTCGACGAGCACACGGTCGCCGGGGCCCATCCGGATCCGGTATCGCTTCATCCGTCCCGCGGTGTAGCCGATCATCTCGTGACCGTTGTCGAGCTTGAGCCGGAACATGCCGCTGCGAAGGCTCTCGACGATCTCCCCCTCCATCTCGATCTTCTCTTCCTTGACTGCGATGACGCAGCTCCTTTCCCTCGGAACGTCGGTAGGGCGTCGCGGCGCCCGTGGCCGCCGAAGCGACCACGGGCAGCCGACAAACGCTACTACGCGACGAGCGTGACGTTCGTCGCCTCGGGGCCCTTCTGACCCTCGCGCGCCTCGAACGTGACCTTCGCTCCCTCCGGGAGCGACTTGAACCCGTCACCGGCGATGTTGCTGTGATGCACGAAGAGATCCTTCGACCCCTCGGCAGGGGTGATGAACCCGTAGCCCTTCGCATCGTTGAACCATTTCACGGTTCCTTCTGCCATTGAAATACACCTCCCTTGCTTACTCACGAACGCGTAGGGAAGGCGCGGAAGCGCAGACCGGACCCGCTCTAACTCACGCGAACGGTAGCAGGCGCCGTGCGAGATCGCGACGCGTCGCGGCCCATGGGGACTGGCCCCACGGGGCAAAGAGTCAGCCCCGCACGACGACCAGCTTGTCCGTGCCGGACTCGGCGCCCCAGACCTCGCCGGGACCCCCGAGGAGCTGGCGCACCGCGGCGTTCGCGCGGAGCGGCACGCGTGTGAACTTCCCCGTCCTCGGCGCGAAGCGCCAGAGGCCACTGCGCCCGAAGTCGGTCAGCCAGACCATGTCCTTGCTGTCGACGTAGACGGCGTAGACCTGCGCCGGGCCAGGCACGTCCCACTCGCGCCACTTCTTCGTCGCCGGGTCGTAGCGCCCGACCTTGCCGGCGTCCCACTCGCTGACCCAGATCATCCCCCTGGAATCCGACCAGACTCGCCGGGCGCCCTGGTTCGCTGTCGGCGGCCGAATCACGGTCGCCTTGCCGGTCTTCACGTTGATCTCCGCGATGTGGTTGCCCGCGAGCGATGCATAGAAGACACGGCCTTTCGGGGTCGTCGTGATCCCGTACGGCCCGGCGCCGAGCGGCGCGCGGAAGACGCGCATCGCGCCGCTCTTCGGATTCAGGCGCCCGTAGATCCCGCTCTGTCCGGTGAACCAGAGGATCCCGCGGTTGTCGAACGTCGCGGTGTTGAGGTTCGCGTCGCCCGTCGAGGCGGGCAGCCCGTAGCCGCGGAAGGCCGACGTGCCAGGGTCGACGCGGACGATCGCGTTCAGCCCGCCGTCGGTCACCCACGCCGCGCCGTCCGGCCCGACGATCACCCCGTGCGGCGCCGAGCCCTCCCCGAGCGGGATCTCCGTGGTCTGCCCCGTCTTCGGGTCGAGCCGGCCCAGCTTGCCGGTGTGCTGGGCCGTGTACCAAACCGTCCCATCGGGTGCCACCGCGACGTCGTGCGGGTGCGTCCCGGCAGGCACCGAGTACTCCTGCACGCGTAACGCGTTGGCGGCAGCGGCACCGGCGACCAGAGAGACGGCCAGCGCGGCGACGAGTGCTCCGACAAGCGTGCGCGATGACAGCATCCAGCTCCTTCTCCGCAGACGACCCGACTACCGTAGCCGAGCGGTGGTCAGGCCCTCGGCGAGAAGGCAGAAACCTTCGTCCCTAGCGTCCACGAGCTCCTCACCGATCGTCCCGCTTGCACCGAGCAGGTCTGCGCCGCGATCGACGACGGGCGAACCCGTAGCTCGTGTTCGACCAGACGTCAGCCAACGGTGCCTCCTCCCGGGGTCGCGTGTATCCGTTCGAGGGTGCCGCAGTGCAGGCCGTTCGCAAGGCTTTTCGCGGTCTCCGTAACGCGTTCGTGAGGACCGCGTCAGCAACAGGTGAGCGTTCCGTAAGGCGGGTGAAGCTTCCGTAAGAAGGTCGTCTGCTTCCCGAGATCCGGGTTAGACCGTTGTCGTGTCATCCGACGAAAGGACTCACGCGATGCGCACGACACGCAGGATCTCGATCGTCCGGACACTCGTCGCGGCGGCGCTCGCGTCGCTCGCGACCGTCCTCGCGCTTCCGGCCGGAGGATCGGCCGTCACGCAGGCCCGGCCGGACAACACCGCCGAGCCGCGGATCACGGGAGCGGCAACGGTCGGCTCGACTCTCAACGCGACCCAGGGCTCGTGGGCGAACGCGCCGACGAGCTTTTCGTACCAGTGGGTGCGCTGCCCGCGCTCGGGCGGCCTCCCGACCGGCGCCGACTGCGCGACGATCGGCGGCGCGACGACGACGAGCTACGTCGTGTCGACCGGCGACGTCGACCGCCGACTGAGGGTGCGCGTCACGGCTGCCAACGCCGAGGGCAGTGCGACCGCTGCGTCGAACGCGACGCCGCGGATCACGGATCCCGGCGCCGGTCGACCGGTGAACGCACAACCGCCGACGGTCTCCGGTACGCCGTCGCAGGGTCAGACGCTTCGTGTCACGCCTGGAACGTGGAACGGCCGCCAGCCGATCACGTTCACCTTCAACTGGCTCCGCTGCGATGCGGCAGGGAACAACTGCATCCAGCAGCCCGGCTTCAACGACGACGCGTACGTCGTCCGCGAGGGCGATATCGGTAAGACGATGCGAGCCCGCGTGAACGCGCGGAACAGTCGCGGCGAAGCGAGCCGTCTCACCGCTCAGACGGCTGCCGTCAGCGGCCCGCAGGGCCCTGAAGGCGTCATCACGCTCCCGAATGGCGAGAAGTCGATCCCTGTCACGAGCGTGCCGCCGGACGTGAGCCTCATCGTCGACCAGACGGTTTTCTCGACCAACCCGGTCCGCTCGCGGACCGCGCCCTTCCAGGCGCGGATCAAGGTCAAGGACTCGCGCGGCTTCGTCGTCCGCGACGCCCTCGTCTTCTTCCGGTCGACGCCGCTCGTCACCCGAAACGCGCAGGATCAGCGAACGGGTCAGGACGGCTGGCTGACGCTGACGGTCACGCCGGAGCGCGATTTCCCCGCGCTTCGGAACGGCTACAGCCTGCAGTTCTACGTCAAGGCGTTTCGCCAGGGCGATCCTGTGCTCGCCGGTGTCGCCGGGACGCGGCTGGTGCAGGTTCCGCTCGCGCAGTAGAGCGCGTCTGCGGCGGGATCCTCCGGGATCCCGCCGCAATAGCAGAGCTGCGCCACGGGTCTTCTAGCTGCGAGGCGCAGCCTCGCAGCGTCTACTGGTAGCTCTCGACGTCTGCGAGGTTGCCGTCGCGCTCGACCGGGCCGATACCCGCGACCACGGTCTCCTGCGAGCGCTCGTGGAGGCGCTCACGCCCGCGGCGCACGGCGCCGAGGAACTTGTCGAGGTTGACCTCGAGGGTGGAGAGGATCCCGTCTGCCCAGTCCTCCATCTCGAGGCGCGTCTCGCGCGCGTTCCGCCGAGCCTCCTCGACGATGTCCTGCGCCTGGCGCTCGGCGAGCTTCACGATCTCGGTCTGCGAGGCTTCGCGGACCGCCTGCTCACGCGCCTCGCCGATCAACCGGTCGCACTCCCGCTTCGCCTCCGCGAGCATCTCCTGCCGTTCCTTCACGATCCAACGCGCCTGCTTGATCTCCTCGGGGATCGTCGCGCGCATCTGGTCGAGGATGTCGTAGATCTCCTCGCGGTCGATGCGAACCTGGTCGGTGAGAGGCACCGCCTTGGCGTTGTGCACGAGATCGTCGAGCTTGTCGATGAGTACGAGGACGTCCATGCCGCGGATGGTACTTGCGACCCCGGATGCGCGGTGCGGCCCGGCGTCTACTTCGGTGGACGGAGGTGCTGCCGGGTGTCTACTCCTGTGGACTGAGCGGTGCGCCGGGGCGGCCGTCCGGGTACAGCTCGCGGAAGCGGCGCGCCACGACAGTCGTGACGAGCCCTTCGACGTCGCCTCCGAACGACGCGATCTCCTTGACGCCGCTCGACGAGACGAACGCGAACTCCGGGCTCGACATGACGTACATCTGCTCGACCTCGGGCGCGAGGCGGTGGTTGAGCCGGTTCATCTGAAACTCCCACTCGAAGTCGGCGATCACGCGGAGCCCCTTCACCATCGTGCGCGCGCCGTGCTTCCGGGCGAAGTCGACCACGAGCTCGCTGAACACGTCGACGACGACGTTGTCGAGCTCGCCGAGGGCGTCCTCTAGGAAGGCGACGCGCTCCTCGACGCTGAACAGCGTCTCCTTGTGGGTCGGGTCACGGACGACGCCGACGACGACCTGGTCGAAGATCGCGGCCGCCCGCCGGATCACGTCGACGTGCCCGAGCGTGACGGGGTCGAACGTGCCGGGGCTGATCGCGACGATTGGCGGGCGGTCTGTCATGGTGCGAAGAGGGAGAGCCGCGCGGAACCGTACCGCCGCGTCGTCACCAGGTCGAGGGGTACCGCGGGCTCTGTCTTGGCGTCCGTCTCCACCGCGACGAGCCCGCCCTCGGCGACGGCGCCGGGCAGAAGCGGCGCGAGCATGGGCTCGAGCGTCGCCCAGCTCCCGTACGGCGGGTCGAGGAGCACCAGCTCGTAGCGGCGCTCGGCGGCCTGCTCCGCGCGGAGCACCGCGGCTGCGTCTCGCTGGAGGACGAGCGCGCCGGTGAGCTCGAGCGCCTCGAGGTTCTGGCGAATCACCCGGCACGCCCCGCCGTCTGTCTCGACGAACACGCATCGGCGGGCGCCGCGGGAGAGCGCTTCGAGCCCGAGCGCGCCCGAGCCGGCGTAGAGGTCGAGCACCGCCGCGTCGTCCACCGGGCCGATCAGGTTGAAGAGCGCCTCGCGCACCCTGTCGCCGGTCGGGCGCGTCGCCTCGCCGCGCGGCGCCGCGATCCGCCGCCCTCGATGCGTGCCCGCGATGATCCGCACCCGCTGATCGTAGGTTCCGTCGTCGCTGACGGGCCGAGCGGTGACGTTGTCGGCCCTACGGCTATCGCCCGATCAGCGCGCTCCTGGCATCTCGACGTGGAGTCCCGCAACCTTCGTGGCCCGAACGAGCTGGCGGTCGTACGCCAGCACCGTGTCGGGCGATACCCGGATGGCGGTCGCGAGGTGAATCGCGTCCAGTGTCCGCAGCGACCGAGACGCGAGTGCCGCGGCGTCGCGAAGGACGACGAGGTCGACGTCGACGAGTGTGCAGCCGGCGAGCAGTGCATCGGGGTCCGGCTCGGTGTCGTCCTCGAGCTCGGCGAGCTTGACCGCGCGCGCGACCTCGGCGACCGACAGCGCGCTCGTTACGACCTCAGCGTCTTCCGGTATCGAGCGCGCCAGCTGCGCGCTCTCCGGCTCCGTCACGACGAGCTTGACCAACGCCGACGAGTCGGCGTATATCCGCACTAGAAGCGATCCTCCCTACCCTCGAAGAGAGCGTCGGTCGCGGAGCGGCCTCGTGCTCGTGGCAAACACGAGACGTCGGGGACGCGAAACTGCCGTACGGGTGGTCGAGCGCGTCCCTCTGCGATCAACCGCGCGAGCGGATCCTCCGGCAGCGGAACGATCGCAGCCACCGGCTCCCCGTCGCGCGTCACCTCGATCCGCTCGCCGGCTTCCACTCGCCGCAACACCTGCGTCAGCGAGTCGCGTAGCTCCTTAATGCCCATGGTGGCCACCAGTAGCCACCATTCTATCAGGACTCGCCGACGTGCTCGGCCTCGCCGAGGAGGCGCTCGACAGCGTCGTCCAGGAACGCCGTCCCGACGCCCTCGTCCGCGAGCTCCTTCGCCCGTTGCAGTAGGTCGCGGTCGGCGCGGAGCCGCGTGAAACGGAGATCGGTGAGCCCCGACTGACGCGCGCCGACGAGCTGGCCCTCGCCGCGGATCTCGAGGTCGCGCTCCGCCAGCTCGAAGCCGTCCGTCGTCGACACCATCGCCTCGAGGCGCTCGATCGCGGACTCCGAGAGCTCGTCGCGGTGGCGCGACACGAGGAGGCAGTACGACTGCTCCGCCGCACGTCCGACCCGACCACGGAGCTGATGGAGCTGTGCGAGGCCGAACCGGTCGGCCTCCTGGACGATCATGATCGTGGCGTTCGGGACGTCGACGCCGACCTCGATCACGGTCGTCGCGACGAGCACATCGAGCTCGCGCGCCTTGAATGCGGCCATCACCGAGCGGCGATCGGCGGTCTTGAGTCGACCGTGCACGCACCCGACCCGGTAGCCGCGCAGCTCGTTCGCGCGCAGACGCTCCGCTTCGTCCTCGGCCGCGCGGGCAAGTCGCGTTTCCGAGCCTTCGACAAGTGGGCAGACGACATAGGCCTGTCGCCCGTCGTCGAGATGCGTGCGGAGCCGGCTATACGCCTCCGAGCTCCGCTCCTCGGTGACCCACGCAGTCTTGATCGGCTTCCGGTTGGCCGGTGGCGCCGAGATCTCCGACACCGCGAGGTCGCCGTAGACGGTGAGCGCGAGCGTCCGTGGGATGGGGGTCGCGGTCATATGGAGGACATGTGGGCTCCGGCCCTCGGCGAGCGCGGCCCGCTGCTCGACGCCGAACCGGTGCTGCTCGTCGACCACCGCGACGGCGAGGTCGGCGAAGTCGACGTCGCGCTGGATGAGGGCGTGAGTCCCGACCGCGATTCCGACGTCCCCGGAGGCGACGAGCTGGTGTGAGGCGCGCCGCTCGCGTGCGGTGAGGCTGGACGTGAGCAGCGCGACCCTGACGCCGAGCTCCGCGCAGATGCCCTCGATCGTGAGGAAATGCTGCTCGGCGAGCGTCTCGGTCGGCGCCATCAGCGCCCCCTGGCGTCCCGCCTCGACCGCGCGCAGGACGACGTAGAGCGCGACGGCCGTCTTCCCGGATCCGACGTCCCCCTGCAGGAGGCGCTGCATCGGCGTCGACCGCGCGAGGTCGTCGTCGATCTCTGCGATCGCCCGCTCCTGCGCCTCGGTGAGCGTGAACGGGAGAACGCTTCGGTAGCGGGCCGCGAGCTCGGCGGGCGCAGGCAGCGGCTCGGCAACCAGCGCCTCCCGCTCCGACGTGCGTCGGCGGAGCGCGAGTTGCAGCGTGAGCAACTCGTCGAGGGCGAGACGCCGGCGGGCGCGCTCGGCGTCGTCGTCCGAGCGCGGTCGATGGATGCCGACGTACGCGTCCGCGCGCAGCGGCAGCCCGTTGCGGGACCGGACGGTCGCGGGGAGCGGCTCCCCGGCGTCTCGGGCGAACGACAGCACGCCTTCGGTCAGCGTGCGGAGGGTCTTCTGCGCGAGGTCCGCGGTCGATGGGTACACGGGCGCGAAGTCCGCCGTCTCCACCGCCTCCCCGAGATCGAACGACGACACCTGGAAGCCGAACCGGTTCTGCTTGCCGCGAAGGCGCAGGCGCGTTCCCGGGGTGAGCTTCGGCTCGAGCCACGGCTGGTTGAACCACGTCGCGCGGATCTCGCCGGTGGCGTCGACGACGTGCGCGGTCAGGATGTGGAGCCTCCCGCGGCGTCGAGCCGACGCCCGTCGGACGACGACGTCGAGCACGGCTTCCTCGTCGCCGAACAAGGCGGCGATCGTCCGCTCGTCGGCGGCGGACTCGTAGCGGCGCGGCCGATGCGCGAGGAGGTCGCCGACAGTCGCGATGCCGAGGCGGCCGAGCTTCCGGCGGACGGCCGGGCCGACGCCCTGAAGCGTCTCGACCGGCAGTTCGAGCGCCTCCGGACGCGGGACTGCGTGGCTTCGCGGCCATCGCTCGGGTGTGTCGGCGCCGGCGAAGCCGGCCGGCTGACGGACTCGAGGCGTCGCGATAGGCACCGCCACCGAGTCTACGAATCCGGTTCGGACGCTTTCCAGCTACGCGACCGCCAACGGGACAGACCCCTTCGGGGTCAGTCCCCTGGTCTTCCAGAGGACTGGGCGGCGCCGCAGGCGCGGCCTAGTCCTGGAACCAGAAGAAGCCGACGGCGCCGGGGCCGGTGTGCGTGCCGACTACGGCGCCGAGGGTCTCGACCATCTCGAGCGTCGATTTGGGACGGACACGGGTGGCCATGTTCGTCAGGACGTCGACCCATTCAGGCGCGTTCGCATGGGCGATGGCGACGCGGAGCCCCTCACGGTCCTCGCTGCCCGCCTCGAACAGCCGCGCGAACTCCTCCAGCGCTTTCTGACGCCCGCGGACGCGGCCGACCGGCTCGATGACACCGTCGCGAACGGAGAGGATCGGCTTGATGTGGAGGAGCGAGCCGGCGAGCGCCTGCGCCTTGCCGATGCGTCCGCCCTTCTGGAGGTACTCGAGCGTGTCCACGGTGAAAACGACGCGGTTGTCGCGCTTGAACCGCTCGATGAGCTCTTCGACCTCGGCGTCGATCGTCCCGCGGGCGAGCCTCCGGTCGATCGCCTCGGCGAGCAGGGCGCAGACGAGCGAGGCGGTCTCCGTGTCGGCGACGCGGACGATGTCGCCGCTGAGCTGCTCCGCTGCCCGTAGCGCCGACTCGTAGGTTCCCGACAGCTTCGAGGTGACGTGGAGCGACCAGATGCGCTCGAAGCCCGCGGCGCGGAGCTCCTCGTAGCAGGCGAGGAAGTCGGCCGGCGTCGGCTGCGAGGTCGTGGGAAGGGTCTTCGAGGCCGCGAGCCGCTCGTAGAACTGCGCAGGCCCGATGTCGACGTGATCCCTGAGCGATTCCCCGTCGAAGAGCACGTAGAGCGGAACGATCCGCATGTTCGCGTGCCGCTCGCGCGCGTCGAAGAAGTCGGAGGTGGAGTCGAGGACGATCGCGGTGTTCTCGCGCGTCAGCTCCATCGAGCGGACCCTAACGGGCTGCGGCGCGAATCGCCTCGGCGAGCCCTTCGATCGAGCCGCCCTTCTCGACGAGGGCCGATGCGCCGGCGCGCACGATCTCCTCACGCTCCTCGGGGCTCGCCTCGGCCGTCAGGCAGACGACGGACGTTGAGGTCGCGGCGATCACCGCGCGGGTGGCCTGCGCGCCGTCGAGCCCGGGAAGGCGAAAGTCCATGAGGACGACGTCCGGAGTCAACTCGGTCGCCGCCGTGGCCGCCGCGTCTCCGGCACCCACCGACCCTACGACCTCGAGGCCCGGCTGCATCGCGAGGAGCAACTCGAGCGACTCGCGGTAGACGTCGTTGTCCTCGACGAGCAGGACGCGAACGCTCATCTCACTCCGCGGAGAGGAGGAGCGGGTAGTGAGGCTGCCCGCCCCACATCACAGCGGCTTCGAGCCCGCGTGCCTCGACCCGCGCGCTGATCTCGTCCTCCTCGGGCGCACCTTCGCCCCGGAACACCGTGACGAACGAGAGCCCGTCGTCGGCAAAGCGCTGGAGAAGCGCGTCGACGACGATCCAGAGGTCGGGGGCGGCGGCGAACGCGCGACCGTCGAGCATGGCGAGGTAGTCCCCCGCGGTGGCCGCGACTCCATCCACCCTCGCGTCGCGGGACGCGATCGTCACCTCCGCGGCGAGGACGGACGAGAGGGCGTCACGCATCGCCGCCTCGTTCCCGTCGATCTCCGCGTTCGGGTCGAACGCGAAGGCCGCAGCGATTCCCTCCGGCACCGAGCCGGTGTCGATCACGCGGACGTCCTTCGTCGACTCGCGCGCAGCGTTTTCGGCGGCAAGCCGCACGTTTGGGTTGTTCGGCAGCACGATCACGTTGTCGGCGTTGGCCGCGGTAATCCCCTCGAGGATCTGCCCCACCGAGGGATTCATCGTCTGACCGCCCTCGATCACGACGATCGCCCCCTCGCTGCGGAGGATGTCGCGGTTGCCGGCACCCTGGGCGACCGCGACCAGCGCGCTTCGAACGATCGGCGCCTGGGCCGCCACGTGCAGCTGGGCGAGCCATCGCTCGCGCTCCGCTGCCTGGCTGTGCATGTCGCCGATCTCGACCCGGGCGCCGTCCACCACTCCGACCGCCCGGCCCACGTCGAGCGCGCGCTCCGGCTCGTCGGTGTGCACGTGGACCTTGGCCACGGACTCGTCCCCGGTCACGAGCAGCGAATCGCCGAGCGGCTCGAGGCTCGCGTGGATGTCGTCGAGGTCGAGCTCGGCGCCCTCGACGACGAACACCGTGCAGTACCGGAACTCGGATTCCTCGTGGCGAATCGACTCCTCCGCGAGCTCCTCGGTCACGCTCGGCGCCTCCGGCAGCGGCTCCCCCGTCAACCCGTGGAGGATCCCGCGGAACAGCTCGAGGACTCCGACGCCGCCGGCGTCGACGACGCCCGACTCGCGCAGCTTGTCGAGCATCTCGGGGGTTCGCTCGACTGCGTCCTCGCCGCGGGCGATCGACCTGGCGAGAGCATCCGCAACCGGAAGCGATCGCACGTCCAGGAGCTCGGACTCCTCCGCCATCTCCCTGATGACGGTGAGCATCGTCCCCTCGACGGGCACCTTGACCGCCTGGTACGCGCTCGTTGCGCCCGCGCGCATCGCCTGCGCCAGAATCTCGCCGTCCACATGGTCGCGCTCGCCGATCACCCGCGCCATCCCGCGCACGATCGTGCTGAGGATCACGCCCGAGTTGCCCTTGGCCTCCATCGTCGCGGCCCGCTGGATGTCTGCCGCCAACTCGACGGAGGTCGTCGCCTTCGACGCCTGCAGCGCCGCGACGATGCCCTGCATCGTCAGCGTGAGGTTCGTGCCGGTGTCGCCGTCGGGCACCGGATAGACGTTGAGGGCGTTGATGCGTCGCCGGTGGAGCTCGATGTTCTCGAGCGAAGTGGCCGCGAGCGAGCGGACGAGCGCGAGGTTCATTCCGCCCTCCGCGCGCTGTCGACGTGGACGTCGACGGCGGTGACCGTGAGGCCCGTGTGGCGCTCGACCTCGTAGGCGACGCGCGACTGCACCATCGCGCTCACCTCGCCGAGGTTGATGCCGTAGTCGACGACGACGTGCAGCTCGAGCCCGATCCCGTCGTCGGTCTCGCGGACCCGGATGCCTGAGCTTCGCCCGCGGCGGAGAAGCCGAAGCGGTCCGCGGCGGCCCGCCTGGTCGACCACTCCGAACGACTCGTCGACGGCGCGACTTGCCACCGACGCGATCGCGTCGGTCGTCATCACCACCCGGCCGAGGTCGCTCTCTGCGAGGAGCACCGTCCCCTTCTTCACGGCGCGAGTTTATGCACAGGGGCGTGGCTTCAGCCTCGCCCCTCTTGGTGGCTGCGCCGAGCGGGATGAACGAAGAAGGGCGAGGCTGAAGCCACGCCCTAAACGGCTTTGACGACCTTGCCGGCCTTGAGGCAGCGCGTGCAGACGTAGTCTCGGGTCGGCTTGCCGTCGAGGATGAGCCGGACGCGCTGGAGGTTCGGGTTGAAGCGCCGCTTCGTGGCGACCATGGAGTGCGACCGGCTGTTCCCGGCCGACGGCTTCTTCCCACAGATGGCGCAAACCCTGGACATGCGGCCGCGCATGGTAGCAACGCAGGACGTGCGCTCGGTGTCCGACGTCGGTCGGACACCCGCTCCTGACGCCGCGTGCAGAGCAGATGCCTGACTGAGGTCAGACATCGGTGCAGGATGCCTAGCGGGCGGCGGCCGCAGCGCGGAGATTGGCGAAGAGGTCCGCCATCTCGAGCGCGGTGCGCACGGCTTCCGCGCCCTTGTCGAAGCGCGGGGCGGCCTGGTCCGGGCGGTCGAGGGTCAGGACGCCGAAGGCGACCGGAACGCCGGTCTCGATGGCAGCAAGCTGGAGCCCCGAGGCAGCCTCGCTCGCGACGTAGTCGAAGTGCGGTGTGTCCCCGCGAATGACACAGCCCAGGGCGACGACGCAGGCAAACCGCCGGGTCTTGGCGAGCGCCATCGCGGCGATCGGCAGCTCGAACGCTCCGGGGACGGGCATGATCGTGATCGAGTCCATGCCGACCTCGTGGGCGGCGAGCTCGTCGAGTGCCGAGGTGAGGAGCCGTCCCGTGACCTCACCGTTGAACCGGCTGACCACGATGCCGACGGCGCGGCGCCCGCCCCGCGCCTCGCCCTCGAGGACGGAGTAGCCGGGTGGGACGGTCAGCTCGCCGGGGGCGTGCTCCGAGCTCGTCTCCACGAGGGAGTCGGGCTCGGACACGACTGCGGCCGCGCCGTCGTCCGTGGCCTGAGCCGTCGTCGGATGCGCATCGTCGAGCGCGGTGGCGGCGTCGGTCTCGGTGGAGCTCACCTCGAGCCGATCGTCCTGGGGCTCGTCATCCTGAGGCTCGTCGTCCTGAGACCTGTCGTCCTGAGACGCGTCGTCCTGAGACTCGTCGTCCGAGGGCTCGGCCGCGAGCTCGCCGTACCCGTCGTCCGGCGACACGCTGGGCCAGCCTTCGAGGACGTTCTCCCTTGCGCGCTCCAGGTCGTCCACGGCTTCGCGCTGCGAGGCGCGCCCCTCGGGCTCGTCGGTCCCGCTCATCCACCCACCTTTCTAGAGATCGTCGGAACCGTACCGCTCGCCCTGGTGGTGCACCGGGCCGATCGTGTGGCCCAGCTTGTCCCGCTTCGTCTCGAGATATTCGCGGTTCTCGTCGTTCGGCTCCACCTCGATCGGCTCCTGGGAGACGGCGGTGAGCCCGAAGCCGCTGATACCCGAAATCTTGCGTGGGTTGTTCGTCAGGACCCGAATCGTCGTCAGCCCGAGGTCGGCGAGGATCTGCGAGCCGATGCCGTACTCGCGGGGGTCGGCCTTGAACCCAAGCTCGAGGTTTGCCTCCACGGTGTCGCGGCCCTGCTCCTGAAGCTCGTAGGCGCGCAGCTTGTTGAGGAGCCCGATCCCGCGCCCTTCCTGCGCCAGATAGAGCAGGACGCCGAGCCCCTCCCCCTCGATCCGCGCGAGCGCCCGCTCGAGCTGCTCGCCGCAGTCGCACCGGCGGGAGTGAAAGACGTCGCCCGTGAGGCACTCCGAGTGGACGCGCACGAGCACGTCCGCACGCCCGGCCACGTCGCCCTTCACGAGCGCGACGTGCTGCTTGCCGGTCAGCGTCTCGCGGTAGGCGACCGCCTCGAACTCCCCGTAGTCGGTCGGCAGGCGGACGGAAACCACCCGCTCGATGAGCTTTTCGGTCCGCTTGCGGTACTCGATCAGGTCGGCGACGGTCACGAGCTTGAGGCCGTGTCGCTCGCAGAACGGAACGAGGTCCGGGACACGGGCCATCGTGCCGTCCGCCTTCATGATCTCGCAGACGACGCCCGCGGGCTGAAGCCCGGCGAGGCGGGCGAGATCGACGGCCGCCTCGGTCTGACCCGACCGCTTGAGGACACCACCCTCCCGTGCCCTGAGCGGAAACACGTGCCCGGGATGGACGAGGTCGTGCGGCGTCGAGGTCGGGTCGACTGCGACCTGAATCGTGTGGGCCCGGTCGGCGGCCGAGATGCCTGTCGAGACACCGTCGCGGGCCTCGATCGTGACGGTGAACGCCGTCCCGAACTGCGCCTCGTTCTGGTCGGTCATCTGACGGAGGCCGAGCTCGTCGCAGCGCTCTGGTGTGAGGCACAGGCAGATCAGGCCGCGAGCGTGCGTCGCCATGAAGTTGACGGCATCCGGCGTGACGAACTGGGCGGCGATCGTCAGGTCACCCTCGTTCTCGCGGTCCTCGTCGTCCACCACGACGACGAAGCGACCTGCACGGATCTCGTCGATGGCCTCCTCGATGGAGGCGAACGGGCTCGTCTCACGCTCCGGCACAACGGTCACCGGGTCATCGTAGCCCTGGCGCGAGGAGCCTCTCGACGTACTTCGCCAGCACGTCGACCTCGAGGTTCACTGCGTCGCCCGTCGCGACGGCGCCGAGCGTCGTCGCCGAGAGCGTGTGCGGGACGAGGGCCACGGAGAACGTCTCGTCGTCGAGCGCCGCCACCGTGAGCGACACGCCGTCGACCGTGATCGAGCCCTTCTCGACGCAGTAGCGAAGGACGTCGGGCGGCGCCTCGAATGCGATGCGCGCGCCGTGCCCGTCCGGCTCGACCGAGCGCACGGCGCCGACTCCGTCGACGTGCCCTTGCACGAGATGCCCGCCGAGCGGCTCGCCTGCCCTCAGGGCAGGCTCGACGTTGACGGCGTCTCCGGCGGAAACCCGTCCGAGCGTCGTCCGGTCGAGCGTCTCGCGAACGGCGTGGAACCGCATCGCTCCGTCCTCGACGGCCTCGGCCGTGAGGCACACGCCCCCGATCGCGACGGAGTCGCCGACCGCGGTCGCCGCGGCCGTCGCCGGGGCGGCGACTGCCAGCGTGAGACCGGCGTCGCTCCCGCCCACGTCGACCACCCGGCCGAGCTCGCGCACGATCCCAGTGAACATGCCGTCGAGGCTACCCGCGCGACGGTGCCTGGCTTCAGCCAGGCACCTGCTCCTCACACCTCGCGAAGCCGCACGTCGAGGAGCACGTCGTCTCCGTACCACTCGAGCGTCGGCGCCGGCAGGTCGATCGGCTCGGGAAGGGCTCCGAGCACGGCAGGGCCACCGCCCGCGAGCACGGGCGCGACGAACAGGAGCAGCCGGTCGACCAGCCCACGCGTGAGAGCCGCCGTCGCGATCGTTGGGCCGCCCTCGAGGAGCAGCGACTGGACGCCTTCCCGGCCGAGCACGCCCAGCTCGTCCTCGAGCGACCCGCTCCGGAGCTCGAGCGTCGACTCGTCCGGGAGCGGCCCGCGCCCGAACGCGATCCGCCTCGGCTGCTCGACGACCGGTACGTCGCGCGCGTCGAGCCGCGGCGCATCGGCCCGAACGGTGCCCATTCCCACGGCAACGGCGTCCACCGCCGCGCGCAGCTCGTGCACCCGGCGACGCGCGGCTTCCCCCGTCACCCAGCGCCGACCGGGTACCATCGCCCGACCGTCGAGCGAGGTTGCGAGCTTGAGGATCACATGCGGCCGGCCGCTGACGACCCATGTCCGCCAGGCCTCGTTCTGGCGACGCGCCTCTGCGAGATCGAGCACCTCCGTCTCGATCCCCGCCCGCTGCAACCGCGCAGCGCCACCTACCGCCTTCGGATTCGGATCCGCGCAGCCCGCCACGACACGGGCGACACCGGCGACCACGATCGCGTCGACACACGGCGGAGTGCGCCCGTGATGAGCGCACGGCTCCATCGTCACGTAGAGCGTCGCGCCTCGAGCCGCCTCCCCGGCCGCTTGCAGGGCGACGATCTCGGCGTGCGGCCCGCCCGCGGGCTCCGAGACGCCCTCGCCGAGGATCGCGCCTCCAGGGTCGACGACCACCGCGCCCACGGTCGGGTTCGGATAGCCGCGCCGCGGCGCGGCATCGACGAGCGCGAGGGCCTGCTCGAGGCTCATGCCACGGCGGCTGCGAGCCGCCGATAGGCGTCCGCGGGAGCGGGATCCGCGAAGACCGCACTTCCGGCCACGAACAGCGACGCGCCCGCTTCGCGGACAGCGTGGATGTTCTCCTCGCCAACGCCGCCGTCCACCTGGATGGGAACGTCGACGAGCGACGCGAGCTCCGCGATCCGATCGAGAGCCTCCGGCATGAACGCCTGCCCCGAGTATCCGGGGACGATGCTCATGCAGAGAACGATCTCGGCGTGTGCCTCGTGCGACGCGACGGCGGCGTCGCGGGGGCTCGTGCCCGGGTTGAACGCGATGCCGACGGAGAGCCCGTGCGACCTCGCGCTATCGGCCAGGGCACCTGGATCGGAGGCTGCTTCGACGTGGAAGGTCACCGAGTCGGCGCCGGACGACGCGAACTCCTCGAAGTGGTGCGCCGGGTCGTCGACCATCAGATGGCAGTCGAGCACCCCGCCGGCATCGTGGATGCCGGGCGCGATCGACCGCACGACGACCGGGCCGATCGTCACCGGTGGCACGAAATGGCCGTCACCGCAATCGAAGTGGAACGCGCGGCATCCGACCGCCAGGAGGTCGTCGACCTGCTCGCCGAGGCGCCGGAAGTCGGCGGCGTAGAGCGACGGCTCGACCTCCACCCCGCTCCGGATCCAGTCGCTCCAGCCCACGCGGAGCGATCCTAGAGGGCGTGTGTGACGCATAGCCGCGCCACGAAGAAGCCACTCGTCCCGTGGACGTGCGGCAGCGTCTGGAGGAGCTCCGGGCGCCTGGCGTGGCGAAAGGTCGGCCATTCGTCGCCGAGCGTGTCGTCGACCTTGGCTAGGCCGTCGGCGACGACCGCATCCACGATGTCCTCGTTCTCCTCGCGGTTGATCGTGCACGTGGAGTAGACGACCGCGCCGCCCGCGCGGGTCCGCGCGATCGCGGCCCGAAGGAGCTCGTCCTGCAGGCCCGGGAGGGGCATGGCGCGCCAACGGAGGTCGGGGCGCGACGCGAGGACGCCCAGCCCGGAGCACGGCGCGTCGACGAGCGCCCGGTCGAAGCTCTCGATTTCGCGAGGCAGCTCGCGACCGTCTGCAACGACGACGCGGACGCCGATCGCACCGAGCCGTAGCACGTTCTGCTCGAGCTGCTCCGCGCGAGCGTCGTCGACCTCGACCGCCACGACGTCGCCGGCGAGCATCGTGGCCTTGCCGCCCGGGGCCGCGCACAGATCGAGCGTCCGCTCCCCCGGCTGCGACCCCACCACGTGACCGACGAGCTGCGAGCCGCGGCTCTGCGGCCAGATCCGCCCCTCGGCGAGCGCCTCCGCGTCGACGCGGTCGACGACCCATGCGCCGGGGATCACCGGATCCTCGCGCCCTTCGATCTCGCCACGCACGAGCCGCACAGCGGTCTCGGGCTCCTCGTTCTGTGCCGCCATCAGCGCCCTGGCGCCGTCGGGGCCGAGCTCCTCCCACCACGTCTCGGCGACCCAGTCCGGGTACGAGTGGCGCAGCGCCGCCTGAAGCGCCGTCTCCTCGGGGAGGGCCTCGCAGAGGGTGCGGGCGCCGTCGGCCAGCCGGCGGAGGACGGCGTTCGCGAACGGCACGGCCCGCTCCAATCGTGCGTGGCGCACGAGCTCCACGGACTCGTTGACTGCGGCATAGCGTGGGACGCCGTCCATGAACGCGAGTTGGTAGGCGCCGAGCTGCAGGGCGGCCCGGACGGGCGGATCGAGCTTCCGCACGGGACGCTTCCCGAGCGTCTCGATCGCGTGGTCGAGCGTGCGCGAGCGCTGGACGGCGCCGTAGGCCAGCCGGCGAGCGAGCGCCCGGTCGCGGTCGTCGAGCGCCGCCGACTCGGAGCGCAGGGCGCGATCCGCGTACGCGCCGTCCTCGAAGACGCGACGCAGGACGGTGAACGCGACCCGCCGGGCGGGAGAGATCGTGCTCACCTGAGGCCGCGGCGCCACGCATCTGCGTCCATGCGGCGGCCTCCGTCGGGCTGCACCTCGAGCGGCTCGAACGTCCCGTCGTCGGCGACGCGGGCGCGCCAGACCGTGACGTGCCTCCCCTCGAGCTCGGCCCGGGCGCCGATGTGCGGGCTGAGCGCACGAACGACGCGCACGAGCTCGTCGGGTCTACGGGAGAGGTCGAGTCGTCGGTCCCCCGACCCGATCTTGTCGGCGTACGTCGCCTCGCCGGCCTGGGGCGTGAAGTGTGGCGCCGGATCGCTCAGGACGCCGTCGAGAAGGCGCGCGGCGACCTCAGCGGCTTTCGCGTAGACGGTGCCCGCGTCGTCCTCGGCATGTACGGGAAAGCTCTCCTGCGCCGCCACGGGCCCGGCGTCGAGCTCGGCGACGGTCTCGTGGATCGTGACGCCGGTCCTAGCCTCGCCGGCCATGATCGAGCGCTCCACCGGCGCTGCTCCGCGCCAGCGTGGGAGAAGCGACGGATGCACGTTCAGCCACCTGCGCTCCGCGAGCAGCGCCTCGGGGACGAGCAGGCCGTAGGCGCAGACGACGACGGTCGGCGCATCGAGCTCGAGCCCCTCGAGCGGGCGCTCGGGCTGGAGGACGGGGATCCCGAGCCGCTCGGCGACGACCTTCGCCGGAGGCGCGGTGACCTTCCGTCCGCGTCCGGCGGCCGCGTCCGGCCGGGTCAGAAGGGCCGCGACGTCGTGTCGCTGCGCGAGCCGCTCGAGCACGTCCGCGCCGAACGGCGCCGTCGCGGCGACGGCGACGCGGGCCATGCGGGCTACGCCAGAACGAGCCGCGGGCGCAGCTGCCTGAGCGCGTCGCGGCGCGCTTCCGGGTCGGTGCGATCGATGATCAGCGTGCCGTCGAGGTGATCGAGCTCGTGCTGGACGACCCGCGCGTCGACGCCTTCGAGCTCGAACGAGACCGGCTCGCCGGCAGCATCGCGTGCCTCAACCTTGACGCGCGCGGCGCGTTCGACCGGAATGCGGATCGGGCCGAGCGACAGGCAGCCCTCGGTGTCCATCTCGGTGTCGTCGGAGATCGGCGTCACGACCGGGTTCACGAGAACCCGATCCTCGGCGGCCAGGGTGCAGACGAAGAACCGTCGGAGGATCCCGACCTGCGTGGCGGCGAGGCCGACGCCCTCCGCGTCGTGCATGAGACCGATCATCCGCTCGGTCACGCGTCGGAGCTCGTCGTCGAAGGCCTCGACCTCCTCGCCGCGCATGCGGAGCACGGGGTCGCCGTACTGCCGGATCTGGGCGAACGCGACGTCGCGCCGGATGAGGCGCTCGGCCTCCGCGCGCGCCTCGGCCTCCGTCAGCTCGCCGTCGTCGGCGTGCTCGTGATCGTGCCCCTCGTGGTCGTGGTCGTGATCGTGGTGGTGCTCGTCGTGTGCCACGACGCGAGTGTAGTCGAGCGTTTCAGCCGTCGATCACGGCCTGGGTCTGGAGCGTGCGCGAGACGAGCTTCCCCGTGTCGTCGGAGATGTCCACCTGGACGACGATCGTGCGGCGACCGGCGTGGACGACCTCTGCCCGCGCTGTCACGTCGCCCGCGCGCACGGCCGCGAGGAAGTTCGTCTTCGCCTCGATCGTCGCAGTCGACGCGTCCGCCGGGAGGTTGAGGAAGGCGAGCGTCGCCGCCGCCGCGTCGGCGAGGGTCATCAGGTAGCCGCCGTGCAGGACGCCGGCGGCTGTGCAGCGCTCCGGCGCCCATGCGCCCCGCAGGACGACGGCGTCCTTGCCGCCCTCGACACCCTCGAAGCCGAGGTGCTCCGTCAGCGGCATTGCGTCTCGAATCATGGTCGTCAGCGCATCGTCCATTGGCGTCCCGCATTCTCGCCTAGTCGCTGTAGCGCGACCGCAGGTGGGGCTACAGAGACTGGGGATCGACGTCGACGACGACCGTGAGACCGTCGCGGCGCATCGTCGGCGCGGCCGCGGCGAGCAGCGCCGACGCCTGGCGGGCGACCGACCGCGGTTGCGTCGTCTTCGCGAGCAGCTGAGCCCGATGGCGGCCGCGCAGGCGCAGGACCGGCGCCGGCCCGAGGAGCTCCGCCTCGACGCCGTCCAGTCGGGTACGCAACTCGCGGAGTGCCGCGAGCGGTGCCTCCCGCTCGGCACCGGCTACGAGGATGGAGACGAGGTGGCGAAACGGCGGGTAGCCGAGCACCTCGCGGCGCTCGAGCTCCCCGGCCAGGAAGCCCGCGACGTCGTGGTTCACGGCGTGCCGCAGCGGAGTGGCGTCCGGCTGGAATGTCTGCACGAGCACCCGACCGGGCGCGTCACGACCGCTTCGCCCGGCCAGCTGCGTGACGAGCTGGAACGTTCGCTCCTCGGCGCGAAAGTCCGGCAGCGAGAGGCCGGTGTCGGCGTCGATGACGGCCGCGAGCGCCACGCCGGGGAAGTGATGCCCCTTGGCCACGATCTGCGTGCCGAGCAGCACCGTGCGGTCGGCCCGGCGAAAGCGCTCGATGGTCTCGCGCAGCGCGCCCGGGCGGCTCGAGACATCTGCGTCGAGCCGGATCCGCTCGAGCTCCGGCAGGCGACGAGCGAGCTCCGATTCGAGCCGCTGCGTCCCGGCCCCGATCCTGGCGAGCTCGACCGAGCCACACGCGGGGCACTGTCGTGGAACCGGCGCCGAACGGCCACAGTGATGGCAGTGGAGGACCTCGTCCGCGTGCAACGTCAGAGCGACGTCGCAGAGATCGCAGCGGCGAGAGACGCCGCACGCTCGACAGTGCACGGCCGGCGCGACGCCGCGGCGGTTGAGGAGGAGAATCGCGCGCCCACCGTCCTCGACGAGGCCACCGAGCGCCTGCAGCAAGGGCGCGGAGAGCGGATACCCGCCCTCCCGGCGGAGATCCACGAGCCGGACCCGCGGCAGCGGGGCGCCGATCCGAGACGAGAGCGATGACCGACGCAGACGCGCCCAGCTCTCCGGTCGCGGCGTCGCCGACCCGTAGACGGCGACGGCGCCCTCGAGCGCCGCGCGCTTCGCCGCGACGGTCCGGGCGTCGTAGCGCGGATCGGACTCCTGCTTGTACGCCGGGTCGTGCTCCTCGTCGACGACGATCAGCCCGACGCCGCGCATCGCCGCGAAGATCGCCGAGCGCGCGCCCACGACGATGCGGGCCTCGCCACGAGCGATCCGGTCACGCTCGTCGCGTCGCTCGGCGTCGCCGAGCGACGAGTGGAGAATCGCGACGATGTCGCCGAAGCGCTGGCGGAACCGACCCACGGTCTGGGGCGCAAGGGCGATCTCCGGGACGAGCACGATCGTCCCGAGCCCGCGGTCGAGGGCCGCAGCGCACGCCTGGAGGTAGACCTCCGTCTTGCCGCTCCCGGTTGGGCCGTCCAGCAACACGTGCTCTCCGACGCCTTCGTCCAGGGCTGCGACGATCCGATCCACCGCGGCCCGCTGGTCGGATGTGAGCTCACTGGGCTCCGGCTCGCCCGACAACGAATCGCGGATCGACGGCGACGGCCGCTCGCCGCGCGGGCTTCGACGGGTCGGCGCGACGAGCTCGAGCGCCCGGGCGGGGGTCGACCCGTAGTAGTCCGCGACCCACAGCGCAAGGTCGACGAGCGGCGCCGGAATCTCGTCCAGCACCGAGCCGACTGCGATGGGATCGACCCCGGGCGGGGCGCTCACGCCGACGTCGGCGACGACGCCGCGGACAGAGCGACGCCCCAGTTGCACGGTGACGACCGCTCCCTTGCCCATGCCGACCGGGACCTCGTACGTGAACGGCCGTGCGAGCGACCGCGTCGAGACGAGCGGGTAGACGGACGCGAGCGGCATCGGGCGAGCGTACTCCGGCGCCGGGACGTGGGCTCCTCGGGACGTGGGCTGTGCCCGCGTCCCACGAAGCGACGTGCTCAGAGCCGGGACACGGGCAGAGCCCACGTCCCATGCCCGGGGACCGCCGAGCGTCGCCGGGTAGGATCCCTCCGCAATGGCCGGCCACGGGCATTCGACCGACGAATACCTCGAGGTGATCTACTTCCTCGCGTTCCCGATCGGCGAGTACCGGCCGGCGGGCGAGAGCGCGATTGCGTCGCGCGTCGCCGAGATGCTGGGCGTGTCGCGCGCGTCGGCCGGAGAGATGCTCAAGCGGCTCGAGGCGGAGGGCCTCGTGGAGCGCGGTGAGCAGAAGGAAGCGATCCTCACCGAGAGCGGCATCGAGCGCGCCGAGAAGGTCGTCCGCAAGCACCGCATCATCGAGCGGTTCCTGACCGACTTCATGGGCTACACGGCGTCCGAGTCGCACGTCCACGCCGACGAGCTCGGCGACACGTTCACCGAGGAGATGGTCGACCGGATGTACGAGCGGCTGGGCAGGCCGGATCGCTGCCCGCACGGCTGGCCCGTCTCGACCGAGATGGAGCAGAAGGAGAACCAGGGTCTCGTGGCACTCGCGGAGCTGGAGCCCGGTCAGGCCGGCGAGATCGTGCGCCTCGCAGAGCACGACGGCGACCTCCTGCACTGGTTCTACGACGAGGGCTACGTCCCCGGCTCGAAGGTCGAGATGCGCGAGGCGCAGCCCGCGGCCGGCCAGCTCAAGGTCGTGCTCGACGAGGGCGAGCGCGCCATCGCCGAGAAGGCCGCGCAGGGCCTGTACGTCCGCCTTGCCGCCTGAGGGATGACCCGGCGCGCGCCGGCCCTCCTCGTGTGCCTCGCGGCACTGGCGCTCGCGGCCGGATGCACGCGCAGCGACGGCCCGTCCCAGGACGACATCCTGAAGGAAGCGGAGCTCAGCTATCCCGGCGCGACCGAGGCCGGGCGGAGGTGGAGGCCAGAGGATCACGACGTCTCGGTCGACGGGATCGACCTGAGCAGCACCGCGGAGCTGTCTCGCCGCATGCGCCTGCCCGAGCCCGTCCAGCGCGCCACGCTGTTCTCCTGGTACAGCGAGCGGATGAAGGCCGCCGGCTGGACGCCTCGCGACGTGGGCAGCACGGCGGCCATGTTCGTGAGAACCGTCGACGGTCGAGAGCACGTCTATTGGATCGAAGCGGCCAAGCCGCTCGTCGATCGCTTCACGGTCGACTACCGGATCGGCTTCGCCGACGAATGACGGCAGGCGGCCCGCTTACATGCGGCTTACGATGTGCTCACCGACATCACACAGCAACCCGCTTCGATTCGCTCGCAGGCACAACGATTCAGGAGACCGACACATGCGCATGACCATCGTCCTCGCCGCAGCACTCGCGGCGATCGTCCTCGGCGCCGGCGCCACGAGCGCTCTCGCCGCGGAGCGGCCGTCCCTCGTCGACCAGGTCGCCGCCAGGCTCGGCGTCTCACCCGATCAGCTTCGCGCCGCGTTCACGGCAACCTTCGCAGCCCGCATCGACGCGGCGGTCGCCGCGGGTCGGTTGACCCCGGAGCAGGGTGCGAAGCTCAAGGAGCGGATCGCCAATGCCCAGGGCCTCGGGCTCGGCGCTCGCAAGGCGTTCGGCGAGAAGCGGAAGGCGTTCAACGAGCGGATTGCGAAGCACGCGAAGCGCGGCGGCGCAGCCGCCACGTACCTCGGCCTCACGCGCACGGAGCTGCGAGCCGAGCTCCGCAAGGGTCAGTCGCTCGCCCAGATCGCGCGCGCGAAGGGCAAGTCCGTCGACGGCCTCGTCGCTGCGATGGTCGCGCCGGTGAAGGAGCGGCTCGCCAAGGCGGTCGCGGGCAAGCGGGTCACGCAGCAGCGCTCCGACGAGATCCTCGAGCGGATCACGGACCGCGTCGAGCGGCTCGTGCAGCGCATGTTCGGCGCGAAGCGCAGCTAGGACAGCTCGTCGCCGTCGTCCGGCTGCGCCTCGGGGAAGGCCAGCCGGACGACGGTGCCACCACCGTCGGCTTGCTCGACGGTCGCGACGCCTCCGTGCTCGTCGACGACGCGCTTCACGATTGCGAGCCCGAGGCCTGACCCCGGCATCGCGCGCGCCTCCGCCGAGCGGTAGAAGCGGTCGAAGACGTGCGGGACGTCCTCATCGGCGATGCCCGGCCCGTGGTCGCGGACCACGACCTCGCCACGAGCGACCGCCACCTCGACGCTGGCGCCCGGCTCGCTCCACTTGACCGCGTTGTCGAGCACGTTGGTGATAGCGCGCTCGAGCCGTCCGGGGACGCCGTTGACGACGGTCGGCTCGAGCGTCGTCAGAAATGTGATCTGCGGCGCAAGCCGGGCGGCGCGCTCGACCGCGTCCTCGACCAGGGCGTCGAGCCGGACGTCCGTGAGCTCGAGCTCGGTCGGCCGTTCGCTGGCGAGCTCCACGAGGCCCGTGACGAGCCCGCTCATCTCACCGAGTTGACCGACGAGGTCACCGAGCAGCGCCTCGCGGGCGGCCGGCGCGAGATCGTCCCTGCGCGCGAGCACCTCGACGTTCGTCCGGATGCTCGTAAGCGGCGTGCCGAGCTCGTGCGAGGCGTCGGCGACGAGCTGTCGCTGTTGCTGCTGCGACTCGTCGAGCGCGGCGAGCATCGTGTCGAAGCTGGCGCCGAGCCGGGCGAGCTCGTCGCCGCCTTCGAGGCCGATGCGATGCGAGAGGTCGCGCGTCTCGGCGATCGTCTCCGCCTCGCGCGTCAACCGCCTCACCGGGCGCATCGCCGTCTGCGCGACGAGCGCGCCGAAGGCGGCAGCCGCGGCGATTCCTCCGAGCGAGATGAGCACGAGGGCCAGGCCGATCCGGTCGAGCAGCCGGTCCACCTCCTCGAGCGGCCGGATCAGCTGGAGCGCGTACCCCTCGCCGACGGGCACGACCAGCTGGCGGACGTGCGTCCCCTCGATCTCGCCGTCGGCGAAGAAGGCCTCCCCCTCGCCCGCTGCTGCGCGGCGAACGGCGTCGTCCACGGGGAAGTCGATCTGGCGTGGGTCGGGCTTGGCGATCTGCCCGTTCTCGTTCACGGCCTGGAGGAACACGTCGCCGCCCGAATCGAAGCCGCGGTGCGGGATGTCGAGGATGAGATCACCGCTCCCGGGGTCGGCGCGGACGCTCAGCGGCCCCCGAGTGAGAAGCTCGGCGCGCTGCTCGAGGGTTCGCTCGACCTCGCCGCGGAGCTCGTCGCGGACGAAGACGTAGACCAGGCCGGACGCGAGCGCGATCGCGAGCGCGACGGCCGCGGCAGCCGCGATCGTGAGCCGGGCGCGGAAGCTCACGGCTCGCGAAGCGCGTAGCCGACGCCGCGCACGGTGTGGATGAGGCGCTGCTCGCCGCCCGCTTCGAGCTTGCGTCGCAGGTAGCCGATGTACACGTCGAGCGCGTGCGAGTCGGGCCCGAAGTCGTAGCCCCAGACGCGGTCGTAGATGAGCGACCGGCGCAGCACCTGGCGCGGGTTGCGGAGGAACAGCTCGAGCAGGTTGAACTCGGTCACGGTCAGCTCGATCCTGCGGTCGCCGCGGCGCACGTCGCGCGTGGCGGGATCGAGCGACAGGTCGCTGAACCGGAGCTCGCCCGCCTGGCCCGTTCGGCGCATGAGCGCGCGGATGCGTGCGAGCAGCTCGTCGAGCGCAAACGGCTTGACGAGGTAGTCGTCCGCGCCGGCATCGAGCCCTGCGACGCGATCTCCCACGGCGCCCCGGGCGGTGAGCATCAGGATCGGGACCTGGCTTCCCTGTGTCCGCAGGCGCCGTGCGACCTCGAGACCGTCGACACCCGGGAGCATCACGTCGAGCACGAGCGCATCGGCCGGCGACTGCGCCATGGTCGCGAGCGCCTGCGCCCCGTCCTCGGCGACGACGAGCTCGTAGCCCTCGGTCTCGAGCGCGCGGACCAGCGCGTCCCGCACCGCAGGCTCGTCCTCGACGATCAGCAGCCTCAACACGGCGCGGATGATCGCAGTGACGCTTCAGAGCCGCGTAAGGCGTTGGAGGTTCTTAGGCAACTCTTCACTTCGGTTGAGGCTCGTCTGAGGCACGGCGGCTCCACTGGTCGGAGACAAGCGATCGATCCAGAAGGAGCGAGATGAGCACCAACGGAACGACCAGGAGACGGGGGAAGGTGGCGGCGGTGAGCGCAACGTTGCTCGTCGGAGTCGGCCTCGGCGCCGGCGCGACCGTGGCGGCGGTGCGGGTCGCGGACGACCCCGCGAGCGAGGCGGCCAGTAGCGCGACTCCTATCGCCGCGTCGTCGACGCTCACTGTCGGCCAGATCTACGAGAAGGTTTCCGAGGGCGTGGTCGAGATCACCGCCGGCGGCGTCACGAACGAGACGGCGGGGCCCTTCGGGCCTGGACAGGAGGGCGAGGCGACCGGCTCGGGCTTCGTGCTCGACACGGAGGGCCACGTCGTCACGAACGCCCACGTCGTCGACGGCGCGACGACCCTCAGCGTCAGGTTCGCCGACGGTGACGAGGTGAAGGCGACGCTCGTCGGCACCGACCCCTCGACCGACCTCGCAGTTGTCGACGTCGATGTTCCCGCCTCCGAGCTCGAGCCGCTGTCGCTCGCCGACGAGTCGTCGGTGGACGTCGGCGACGGTGTCGTCGCGCTCGGCAGCCCGTTCGGGCTCGAGGGCAGCATCACGGCCGGGATCGTGAGCGCGCTCGACCGGACGATCGAGGCGCCGAACGGCTACGCGATCGACGGCGCGATCCAGACAGACGCGGCGATCAACCACGGGAACTCCGGCGGCCCGCTGCTGGACGCGGCGGGCGAGGTGGTCGGCGTGAACGCGCAGATCGCCAGCGAGTCCGGCGGCAACGACGGCGTTGGCTT
Source organism: uncultured Actinomycetes bacterium (assembly GCA_963810295.1). Taxonomy (GTDB): domain Bacteria; phylum Actinomycetota; class Thermoleophilia; order Gaiellales; family Gaiellaceae; genus Gaiella. Next base: position 50,140 of record CAWEMW010000010.1, on the reverse strand, counting down.
CGCGATCGGCATCGGAACCGTGAAGGACGTCGCGACCGCGCTCGCCTCGGGCGAGACGGTGAGTCACGCCTATCTCGGAGTCTCACTGGAGGACGGCGCCGAGGCGCCAAAGGTCACGGCCGTCAGCGACGGCAGCCCCGCCGCCTCGGCAGGCTTGCGCGTCGGAGACGAGATCGTCGAGATCGACGGCGAGGCCGTCAGCTCCGGCGACGACCTTCGCTCGGAGCTCGAAGAGCGTGAGCCCGGGACGAAGGTGACGGTCACCGTCGTCCGCGGCGGGGAGCAGATCGAGCTCGACGTCACCCTCGGGACGCGGCCGGCGTAGCGGGCAGATACAGGTGCCTGGCTTAAGCCAGGCACCTACGGCCCCTCAGGGCTCAGGCGGTGGCCGGAGCTGCGAGCCCGGCCGCAGTGCGAAGCGCGTCCGCGCGGTCGGTGCGCTCCCACGTGAAGTCGGCGTCGGGTCGTCCGAAATGGCCGTACGACGCAGTCTTGCGGTAGATCGGCCGGAAGAGGTCGAGGTCGCGGACGATCGCACCCGGCCGGAGGTCGAAGTGCTCGTGGACGAGCTGCGTGACGCGCTCGTTGGTGAGCCCTTCTGCCTCGGTGCCGAAGCAGTCGACGAGCACGCTCATCGGATGGGCGACGCCGATCGCGTAGGCGACCTGCACCTGGCAGCGCTCGGCGAGCCCGGCAGCGACGACGTTCTTCGCGACATAGCGAGCCGCGTACGCGGCCGAGCGGTCGACCTTCGTAGGATCCTTGCCCGAGAAGGCGCCGCCGCCGTGCGGCGCCGCGCCGCCGTAGGTGTCGACGATGATCTTGCGCCCTGTCAGGCCGGTGTCGCCCATCGGCCCGCCGATCACGAACTTGCCCGTCGGGTTGACGTACAGAAAGTCGCGTGAGCCGAGCCGCGCGGCGTCGAACAGCCCGCGGTAGTCGGCATGGAGCACCGGCTCGACGACCTGCGCGAGGATGTCGGGCTTGATGAGCGACTCCGCATCGAGGCCGTCGCGATGCTGCGTGGAGATGAGCACGCGCTCGATCTCGACGGGCCGCTGGCGTCCGTGCTCGTCGACCTCGTAGCGGATCGTCACCTGTGCCTTCCCGTCCGGGCGGAGGTACGGGAGGACGTCCGCCTTGCGAACCTCGGCGAGCCGCTTCGTCAGCTTGTGCGCAAGCTCGATCGGGAGCGGCATGAGCTCCTCGGTCTCGTTCGACGCATAGCCGAACATCATCCCCTGGTCGCCCGCGCCAATCCTGTCGATCGGGTCGCTGTCGCCGTGCTGGGCCTCGAACGACTCGTCGACTCCCTGCGCGATGTCAGGGGACTGGCCGTCGATCGCGACCATCACGCCGCAAGTCTCGGCGTCGAAGCCATACTTTGCGCGCGTGTAGCCGATGTCCTTGATCGTGTCGCGGACGATGGAGCGGACGTCGACGTACGTCTCGGTCGTGATCTCGCCGGCAACGACGACGAGCCCCGTCGTGATGAGCGTCTCGCAGGCGACCCGGCCGTTCTTGTCGTCCGTGAGGACGGCGTCGAGCACCGCGTCCGAGATCTGGTCGGCGATCTTGTCCGGATGACCCTCGGTCACCGACTCGGACGTGAACTGGAACGTGCGGGCGCTCATCGGGCGGAACCCTAGCCGACCGGTCGTCGTCAGCGACGGACCGGGACGACGAGCGGCGTGTCGTCGCACGGGCTGGAGGTGACGACCATCCGCTGTCCGTACACCCGCTCGAGCAAATCCTCCTGCAGGGTCGACCACGGCGACCCGACCGTCACGACCCTTCCGCGGTCGAGGAGGCAGATCCGGTCCGCGTAGGCGGCGGCGAGGTTCAGGTCGTGGGCCACGACGAGGACGCCCCCGCCCCCGTCCGCGACGCTCCGGGCGATTCGCATCACCCGCTCCTGATGGTTGAGGTCGAGAGACGCGGTCGGCTCGTCGAGAAGCAGGATCGGCGTGCACTGCGCGAGCACGCGCGCGAACGTGGCGAGCGCCTGCTCGCCTCCCGAGAGCGTGCGAAAAGTGCGGTCGGCGAGGTGGGCGATGCCCGCACGGTCGAGCGCGTCGGCGACGACGCTCGAAAGGCCGTCGTACGCGTCGCGCAGCGGGTGGCAGCCCATCTCGACGACCTGGCGCACCGTGAACCCGAAGCCGATCGACGTGTGCTGGGGCATGACCGCTCGCCGACGGGCGAGCTCTGCGCGGGGAAGCCGTTCGATCGGGTCGCCACCGATCTGGACCTCGCCTCGGGTTGGCGCGAGGTCGCCGCTCAGCAACCTGAGCAGTGTCGACTTGCCCGCCCCGTTCGGCCCGGCGACGGCGAGCAGCTCGCCGGTCTCGAGCTCGATGTCGACGTCGTCCAGAACCAGGGCGCCGCGACGCTCACGGCAGAGAGCGGTGGCCCGCAGCAGGATCACGCCCATCCTCCGTGCGTCTGTCGCGTACGGAGGATGAGCCACAGGAAGAGCGGCCCGCCCGCGAGTGCCGTGACGACGCCGAGCGGCAGCTCGACGGGGGCGACGATCGTGCGCGCGACAAGATCGGCGAGGGCGACGACCGCGCCACCCGCGAGCAGGCTCACCGGCAGCACTACGCGATTCGACGGGCCGCCGACCAGCCGCACGACGTGCGGCACGATCAGGCCGACGAATGCGACGATCCCCGCGGCCGCTACCGCCGCGCTCGTCGCGAGGGCGAGCGCGACGACGAGCAGCAGGCGCACGCGCTCGACGTCGACGCCGAGGTGGCCGGCCTCGCGCTCGCCGAGCGCGAGCAGGTCGAGCGCGCGTGTCTGGGTGAGCGCGGCGGCCACGCCGATCGCGACAAACGGAACGGTGGCGACGACGAGCGGCCAGGTCGCGCCGCCGACGCTCCCGAGCGACCAGAACACGATGTCACGCAGCTCGTCGTCGTCCGCGCTCGCGATCATCAGCCCGACTGCGGCGCCTGCGACCGCCGTGACGGCGACACCAACGAGCACGAGCGTGACGGTCTCCGTTCGCCCCTCGGAGCGCGCGAGCGCGTAGACGATCAGCACGGCGACGATCCCGCCACAGAACGCCGCGACCTGGATGCCCCCGTAGAACGCGCCGGCGAGCCCGAGGAGGATCGCCGCGACAGCCCCGACCGAGGCGCCGCTCGCAACGCCGACGATCGTCGGGTCCGCGAGCGGATTCCGGAAGACGCCCTGGAGGGCCGCTCCCGAGACCGCCAGCGCCCCTCCGACCAGGATCCCGAGCAGGACGCGCGGGAGACGGATCGCCCAGAGGATCGCGTCCTGCTGTGCGTCGACGGCGACAGGGAGCCCGGCATGCGACAGCAGGATCCGGACGGTGTCCCACGGCGCGATCGGGTAGGCGCCGATGCCGACGCCGAGCACGATCGCGAGCACGACGAGCCCAGCGCTTCCCACGAGGAGGACCGACGGCGCGAGCAGTGCGCCGTCGGTCCTTCTTCTGGACGCCGTGACCGTTGGACGGCCGGCTGCGGTGGTCACCGAGGACACGTCTCAGCGGATCTCCGGGTGCAGCCCTCGGATCAGGAGCCGGAGCGCCTTGCCAGTACGCGGTCCAAGCCCGAGGAGGAGCAGGTCGTCGAAGTGGACGACACGCCGGTTGCGGCCCGCCGGCGTCTGTGCGACGCCCGGGAGCTTGAGCAGGCCGTCGACGCCACCCACAGACTGAAGCCCCGCCGAGAGGAGCAGCAGGACGTCGGGCTGCGCGGCGACGAGGGACTCCGCAGTGAGCTGCTTGAAACCCTCGATTCCGCTCGCAGCCCCGACGTCGCGGCCGCCGGCGGCCTCGATCATCGCGTCGGCGCCCGACCCCTTGCCGCCGATCTGCTGCACCTGCGTGCCGCGGACGTACAGGAAGGCGACCTTCGGTCTGGCGGTCGCCCGTGTCACCTCGCGCCTCGCGACCGCGATCTGGCTCTCGACCTGCCGGGCGAGCCTCTCACCGCGCTTCGGGACGCCGAGAGCGCGTCCGACGGCGCGGAGCTTGCGCGCGCCCGCGTCGAGCCCCTTGAACTCGGGGATGATCACGACGGTCGCTCCGGCGCTGCGCAGCTGCGCGATCGTCGGCGGGGGCCCCGCCGTCGGGGTACCGATCACGAGCGTCGGGCGGAGCGCCAGGATTCCCTCGGCCGCCAGCGTTCGCTGGTAGCCGATCTTCTGGATCCCGTCGACCCACTTCGTCGGGTACGTGGCGCTGATGTCGACGCCCACGACGTTCTTCCCGAGGCCGAGCGTGTGCACCGTCTCGGCGAGGTCGCCGTTGAGCGCCACGATCCGGCCGATGTCACGGACCACGACCTGCTTGCCTTCGTTGTCCGTCAGCCGCGCCGGGAGAACCGGCGCCTTCTCGGTCGCGAGCTTCGGCGCCTTGGCCGCGCTGCCCGTCCCGGCCAGCAGGGCGAATGCGACGAGCGCAGCGAGCAGCCAGGCCCCGCGAACGCGCGTCACCGTGCCACCGCCACGTCGAGGACGGCGTGCTGGGAGAGCTCGAGCTCGCGAACGGAGAGGCCGCTCGAGTCGCCGCGGACGACCCGTCGCGACGCCGGGAGGAAGATCCCGTCGACATCGACGACGACGTCGCGGTACGCCTCTGTGGCGGTCAGCGCCCCGGTCTCCGAGTCCCAGAAGAACACGGTGAAGGCGACCGGAACGGTCCGCCCGCCGAGGAGCTCCTGACGATCGTGGACGACGATCGTGAACCGCTGCCCGCCCATCGTCCGGGTGACGGTCGAGATCTCGCCGCCCCTGACCCGGTACGACGACTCGAGAGAGTCGCCGAGCTCGACGAGCTCGCCGAGGACGTGCGCCGACGACGCGAGTCGCTTCTCGTGCGCTCCGTCGCCCCTGTCGTAGTCGCTCGCCTGCCGGTGCCCGACGATCGAGCGCAGCTCGCGGGTGACCCACGCAAGGTCGTGCTCGCCACCGTCCACCTCGACGTCGACCTCTGGACCGGTGCGAGCTACCACGGCGCCGTGGCCGGTTGCCGACTCTGTCCTCCATGCGAGCTCGGCGCGAAAACCCTCGAACGAAGCCGGGTAGCGGTACGCACGCTCGTGCGCGCGACGAACCAGGGCGTCTGCCTGCGCCGAGTCCTCGGTCTGTATTGCCATCCTCTCCTCCTTTGTAAGGTGACCCTTACGTCAGAGGCAAGGTTATACAGATAGCGGGGCGGCGCGGGCGCTACTCGACGGTCGGCTCGCGGCGCATCAGCTGCCCCACCAGCTCGGCGAGGGGCGTCCCGTCGAGCACGGCGCACACCCCTTCCGCGATCGGCATCTCGATCTCGAGCCGGCGAGCCACGTCTTGGAGGACAGGCGCCGTCGTCAGCCCCTCTACCACCATGCCGATCGTCTGTGCGGCCTCTGCCGGGGTCGCGCCCTGGGCAACGAGCTCGCCGCAACGCCGGTTCCGCCCGGCGGGCGACCAGCACGTGACGATCAGGTCTCCCATCCCGGCGAGACCGGCGAAGGTCTCGGGCCGCGCACCGGAGACCTCGGCCAGCCGACCCATCTCCGCGAGGCCGCGGGCGACGAGAGCAGCCTTCGCGTTGTCGCCGAGCGAGAGGCCGTCCGCCCCGCCGGCTGCAAGCGCGATCACGTTCTTCGCCGCCGCGCACAGCTCGACGCCGACGACGTCGTCGTTGACATACACGCGGAAGGCGGTCGAGTTGATCGCCAGCTGGAGCTGGACGGCGAGCGCGAGGCTGTCACACGCGATAACCGCCGCAGCGGGCAGCCCGCGCGCGATCTCCTCGGCGATGTTCGGCCCGGAGAGGACGGCGACAGGGCGATCCCGCACGAGCTGCGAGAGCCGCCCCCCGGTCCCCGGGTCGAGCCCTTTCGTGAGGCTCAGGATCGGCGCGCTACCGGGCAGTGCCGCGACAACGGAGCCGAACGCTGCGCTCGGCACTGCGACGACCACGAGGTTCGCGTCTCCGAAGGGCGCAGCCTCGATCGTCGTCGCGCTCACCCGCGAGAGGTCGACACCGGTGAGATATCGCGGGTTACGGCCGGTGTCCTGGATCGCCGCGGCCTGCTCGGGGTCGCGGCAGGCGAGCGTCACGTCGTGCCCGTTGTCGACGAGCAGGTTGGCAAACGCCGTGCCCCACGAGCCGCCGCCGACCACCACGATGTTCATCTCGTCGCCTTCGCGCGCATCTTGTAGGGCGAGATATATCTCGCCCCTACTCCGAGCGCTGAAAGTCGATCGACACCGGCACCCCTTGGAGGTCGAAGCGGGCGCGCAGCTCGTTCTCGACCCAGTAGGCGTAGTCGCGGGTGACCAGGCGCGGGTCGTTCACGAACACCCGCAGCCGAGGCGGGCGCGTCCCGGTCTGGGTGGCGTAGAGGAGCTTCAGCCGGCGGCCCCGCTCTCCGCTCGGCCCGGGGCGCGCCTGCTTGAGCTCTCCGAGCGCGCGGTTGAGCACGGGGGTCGGGATCCGGGCAACGTGCTTCGCGAACAGCGCTTCGACATGATCGAGCACGCGCACGAGCCCGCGGCCTGTCGCCGCCGAGACGGCCACCGCCGGCGGACGCTGGCGCAGTCGGCGGTTGAGCAGGCCGCGCGTCTCTTGCAGATCGACGACTCCGATGTCCCACTTGGACAGGACGACGAGCGTCGAGCAGCCGGCCTTCCTCGCGACGTCGGCGACCGCGAGATCCTGCTCGACAGGGCCTTCCGACGCGTCGACGAGAACGAGCGCGACATCGGCGCGATCGGCGGCCTCGAGCGCGCGAAGCTCCGAGTAGTACTCGACCCCCTGCCGTTGGCGCCGCTTGCGCCGGAGACCAGCCGTGTCGACGAGCACGAACGTCGTCTCGCCGCGCACGAGGACGGTGTCGATGGTGTCGCGCGTGGTTCCCGGCACGTCGGACACGATCACGCGCTCCTGGCCGACGAGCGCGTTCAGGAGCGACGACTTCCCGACGTTCGGCCGGCCGAGGATCGCGACTCTGATCGCCTCGTCGCCGACGATCCGCTCGTCACGCCCCGGCAGGCGGTCCACGATGTCGTCGAGGAGGTCTCCCGTGCCGTGCCCGTGCAACGCGGACAGCGGGACAGGGTCTCCCAGGCCGAGTCGGTGGAACTCGAGCGCCTCGAGATCGCGTCGGGGATCGTCGATCTTGTTCACGAGCAGGATCACGGGCTTGGCGGCCGCGCGGAGGATCGTGGCGATCTCCTCATCGCCGGGCGTCACGCCGGCCCTCGCGTCGACGACGAACAGGACGAGGTCGGCCTCGGCGACCGCGGCGCGCGCCTGCGTCGCGATGTGACGCCCGAACGGACCGGTGTCTGCCTCGTCCACGCCGCCCGTGTCGATCACCCTGAACGTGACGCCGTTCCAGTCGCAGAGAAGCTCCTTGCGGTCGCGTGTGACGCCTGCCGTCTCGTGCACGACCGCGGCGCGGCTCTCCGTCAGCCGGTTGACGAGCGTCGACTTCCCGACGTTCGGGAAGCCGACGATCGCCACTGTCCCGGCACTTCTGACGGCTTCGCCGTCAGAAGTGCCTCTGGAACCCTCGTCGTTCATCCTTTCAGGGTTTCGCCGAGGCGTCCCGCCGCAGGCGGAACGCCCGCCGGACGGCCAAGTCGCTCCACGTCCCCGAGCCATTCCCAGAGGCGGCGGATCTCGGCCTGGAGGAGCGCGGAGGCCTCCTTGTAGCCCTTGCCGCCCTTCGGCAGACCGTCGAAGGTCATCGGCTCCCCCCAGGCGATCGACACCGGCTGCCGGCTACCGGGCTTCCACCCGTGCGTGCCGTGGATCGCGACGGGGACGATCGGTGCGTTTTCCTGTAAGGCAACCATGGCCGCGCCCGCCTGGACATCCCCGGGTACGCCCGAGCGCTGCCGGGTGCCCTCGACGAAGAGGCCCAGCGGGTGGCCGTCGGCCACGATCCGCCGCATCGTCCGCACGGCCTCGCGATCGGACTCGCCGCGGCGCACCGGGAAGCACCCGAACGCCCTGATGAACGCGCCGAGCCCGGGGATCCGGTGCGCCTCGATCTTGGCCATGTAGTAGAGGACCCGCGGGCTTGCCACGCCGAGCACGACCGGGTCGAGCCACGAAAAGTGGTTCGACGCCACGACGCAGCCGCCCGTCGGGGGGAACCGATCCTTCCCGTAGACCTTCAGTCGCGACGCAAGTGCGCCGGCGAGGCCGATCGTCGGTCTGCCGATCGCCCAGGCGATGTCCGGCGCGCTCATTCGTGCGCTCCCGCCGTGCACGGCTCCCGCCCGGTGCCTGGCTTCAGCCAGGCACCTGTCGCGCGCTGGCCCATTCTCGAGCCTGCGTTCCTCACCGCCGGTTCCCGACGAGCCGGACGATGTGCTCGATCACCTCGTCGAGCGTCATCTGCGTCGTGTCCACCTCGACTGCGTCCGGCGCCCGGTGCGTGTTGACGGAATCCCGCTCGTCGCGGCGGCGGAGCTCCTCCGCGAGCTCCTCGGCGTCGAGGCCGTTCCGCTCGGCGTGCCTGCGACGCGCGCGGACCGAAGGGTCCGCGACGAGCCAGACCTTGAGCTCCGCTTCCGGAACGACGACGACGCCGATGTCGCGGCCCTCGATCACCGAGTCGCCCGCCCGTCCCAGCTCCCGCTGGCGGCCGCGCATCACCTCTCGCACCTCGGGGTGCCGCGCGACGACCGGCACCGCCGCGTCGATCTCGGGCTCCCGGATCCGTTCGGTCACGTCCTCGCCCGCGATCGCGACCCGCCCGTCGGCGCAGAACGCGACCGGATGCTCCGACGCGAGCGCCTCGAGACGCCGGCCCGTCGTCGAGGGCCACGCCCTCGTGGAGCGCCAACCACGTCAGCGCCCGGTACATGGCACCCGTGTCGAGGTAGCGAAAGCCGAGCCGGCTCGCGAGCGCGCGCGCGACCGAGCTCTTTCCGGCCCCTGCCGGCCCGTCGATCGCCACGATCATCGCGCTGGAGGGTAGTTGCTGTGGCGCCTACCGCCGCTCGTCCTCGACGACGACGGACTCGCGCCGAAGCTCGTCCACCATGCCGAAGAAGCCAGGGAAGCTGACCGCGACGGCCTCCGCGTCCACGACCCGTACTCCTTCGCGCGACGCGAGCCCGGCGACGGCGCCGAGCATCGCGAGCCGGTGGTCGCCGCGACTCGCCATCCTGCCGCCACGGATCCGCGACGGGACGCCCGTGACCGTCAGGCCGTCGTCCCGCGCGCGCGCACGGACGCCCAGGGCGCGCAGGCCCTCGACGGTCGCGTCGATCCGGTCGGTCTCCTTCGCACGCAGCTCCTCCGCGCCGGTCAGCGTGCTCTCGCCACGCGCGAAAGCGGCCGCGAGCGCGAAAAGGGGCAACTCGTCGATCGCGAGCGGCACCTCGCTGCGCTGCACCGTGGTTCCGACGAGAGGCGCCGAGTGGATCTCGAGGTCGCCGCCGGGCTCCCCGCCGATCTCGCGGCGGTTGTAGACCGTCACGTTCGCGCCCATCCGCTCGAGGATCTCGAGGAGCCCCGTGCGGCGCGGGTTGAGGTTGACGCCGTGAACGTGGAGCTCCGAACCGGGGACGAGCGTGGCGGCGACCACGAACGGCGCCGCCGACGAGAAGTCTCCCGGGACCTCGATCTCGTCGAGCGAAAGTCGCTCGGCGGGCGACACGGTGACACTCGTCGGGCGGACGACGACGCGAGCGCCTGCCGCTGCGAGCATCCGCTCGGTGTGGTCGCGGGTCGGGGCCGGCTCGACGACGGTCGTCTCTCCGTTCGCGTAGAGCCCGGCGAGCAGGACGGCAGACTTGACCTGCGCGCTCGCGACGGGCAGCGCGTAGTCGATCGCGCGCAGCGGTCGACCCATGATCCCGATTGGCAGGTGACCCTCGGTGGTCTCGACAAGCGCTCCCATGCGACCGAGCGGCTCCGCGATCCTCCCCATCGGTCGGGCAGAGAGCGAGTCGTCGCCCGTGAGCTCGAACTCCCCTCCCTGGCCCGCGAGGATGCCGGCCAGCAGGCGCACGAGCGTCCCCGCGTTGCCGCAGTCGATAGGCCCATCCGGAGCCACGAGCCCGCGAAGACCGCGACCGAAGATCCGCAGTGTGTCGTCACCGTGCTCGTAAACGTCGACGCCGAGTGCCCTGACCGCGGCGATCGTCGATTCGGTGTCGGCGGAACGGCCGAAGCCCGAGACACGTGTCTCGCCGTCGCAGATCGCGCCGATCAGGACCGCGCGGTGCGAGATCGACTTGTCGCCGGGCACGGCGAGGTGGCCGACGAGCCGCGGGATCGGCTCGACGATCGTCACTCGTCGATCACCGGCGCGACGACGACGCCGTAGCCCTGCGCCTCGAGCAGCTGCACGGCGCGCTCCGCCTCGCTCTCCCCCGAGACGAGCATCGTCAGCGTTCCGCCGCGGTCGGCCGAGACGTGGTCGAGCTCGAAGTCCTCCACGTTGATCCGCTCGGCGCCGAGCGCCTGGAAGATGCCTGCAAGCACGCCCGGCCGGTCGGGGATGTGCGTGCGCACCCGAAGGAGCGTGCCCGGGTCGGCGAACGCTGTCGAGAGCATCCGCCGCCGGTGCCCGCTCGCCTCGCCGATCCACCGCGCGAGAAAGCCCGCGTCCCCGCTCTCGAGCGCCCCCTCGACCTGCTCGAGGAGGCGCCGCTGCTCGACCAGGGCCGCCTGCAGCGCCTCGCGGTTGTCGAGGAAGATGTCGACCCAGATCCGCGGATTGGCGCCTCCGATGCGCGTCATGTCCCGGAGCGACCCACCGGCCGCCTGCAGGGGATCGTGCCCGTCGACCCTCGTCGAGCCCGCCTGGGTCAGGAGGACGTTCGCGAGGACGTGCGGGAGATGGCTCGTGACCGCGACGAGCCGATCGTGGGCGTCGGGGCCGATCGCGACCGGACGGGCGCCGAGCGAGGACACGAGGCCGTGCACGAGCCTCAGGCGCTCGGGCGCCGTCGAGGCCGTCGGTGTCAGGAACCACGTGGCGCCCTCGAACAGCTCGGCCGTCGACCGCGCCGGGCCCCTGGTCTCCGCGCCGCAGATCGGGTGGCCGCCGACGAAGCGCGGATCGCTTCCCGCAGCAGCGCACACCGGCCGCTTCGTGGAGCCGACGTCCGTCACCGTGCACCCTTCGGGTGCACCGTCTAGAGCTTCGCGAACGGTTGCCGGAAGCTCCCCCACCGGGGTCGCCACGACCACGAGCTCCGCTCCTGCGATCGCAGAAGCGAGATCGGAAGACGGCTCCACGGCACCTCGCTCCGCGGCCACCGCCAGCGCCTCCGGGTCCGGGTCCCAGCCCGTGACCGAGGCCACACCAGCGCGCCGTGCCGCAAGGGCTACGGACGCTCCGATCAGCCCGGTGCCGACGATCGCCAGCCGCTCGAGAGAGGTCGTCATCCAGCTCTTCTAGAGGTGTGATCGCCGAAGGCGATCACACCTCGCGCATCAGCTCGGCGACGCGGAACGCGAGGTCGAGCGACTGGCGCGCGTTCAGCCGCGGGTCGCAAAGGGTCTCGTAGCGGTGGTCGAGCTGATCCTCGAAGACCTCCTCCGACCCCCCGAGGCACTCGGTCACGTCCTCGGCCGTGATCTCGAGGTGGACACCGCCGGGCCAGGTGCCGACCTCGCGGTGCGCGGCGAAGAAACCTTCGATCTCGCCCATGACGTCGTCGAACCGACGCGTCTTGTGGCCCGACGGCGTGACGAAGGTGTTGGCGTGCATCGGGTCGCACACCCAGAGAACCGGAATCCCCGACTCGCGGACGGCCCGCACCAGGGGGGGCAGCACCTCGCGCACGCGGTCGGCGCCCAGGCGGGCGACAAAGGTCAGCCGGCCTGGGATCCGTTCCGGATTGAGACGCTCGCCGAGCGCGACGAGCTCGTCCGGCGTCGCGGTCGGGCCGACCTTCGCGCCGATCGGGTTGTCGACACCGGCCAGGAACGAGACGTGGGCGCCGTCGACCTGGCGCGTGCGCTCCCCGACCCAGAGGAAATGCGCGGAGCATGCATACCAGACCCCCGTCGTCGAGTCGCGCCGGACAAGAGGCTCCTCGTAGTCGAGGAGGAGGGCTTCGTGACTCGTCCACACGTCGACCTGGTGGATCGCGTGCTCGTCACCGAGATCGATGCCGATCGCCTGCATGAATCGGAGCGCGCGGCCGATCTCGTTCGCGATCACCTCGTACCGCCGCCCCTCCTGCGAGCTGGAGACGAACTCCTGGTTCCAGGTGTGCACCTGGGTCAGGTCGGCGAAGCCGCCCTTCGTGAACGCGCGCAGCAGGTTGAGGGTCGAGACCGCCTGGTAGTACGCCTGCACCATGCGCTCGGGATCGGCGACACGCCCCTCGACGGTTGCCTCGTCCGAGTGCACCGCGTGACCGCGGAACGACGGCAGCTCGACGCCGTCGACATACTCGGTCGGGGCCGAGCGCGGCTTCGTGAACTGTCCCGCGATCCGCCCCACCTTGACCACCGGCAGCGTGGCGCCGTACGTGAGCACGGCGGACATCTGGAGGAGCACCTTGAGGCGCTCGCGGATCGCGACGGCCGAGACCTGCCGGAACGACTCCGCGCAGTCCCCGGCCTGCAGGAGGAAGGCGCGGCCCTCGACAGCCTCGCCGAGCGCCCGGCGGAGTGCCCGCGCCTCGCCCGCAAACACGAGCGGCGGAAGCTGCCCCAAACGGTCTCGCACGCCCTCCACGGCTACCGGATCCGGCCAGTCGGGCTGCTGGAGGGCAGGCAGCGAACGCCACGAGGACGGCGTCCAGGGCTCGGTCACGGCCATGCGGCGAGTGTATCCCGGCCGTTTTGACGCTTCGCGTCAAAACGGCTAGAAAGGCTGCATGCCCGATATCGACCGCCACCACCTCTTCTGGCGCCATTCCGCGCCTGTGTGGACACGTCGCGGTCGGAGGCTCGTCTAGTCCTTTCGATCGCGAAGCGAGCGAAAGGACCGCGAGCGAAAGGGACAGATGAGGATCTTCTCGGGCATCCAGCCGACGGGCGACAAGCACCTCGGCAACTACATCGGCGGTTTCCGCCAGTACGCGCAGACGCAGGAGCTCGGCGAGGCGTTCTTCTGCATCGTCGACCTCCATTCGATCACGGTCGAGTACGACCCACGCGACCTCCACGACCGCACGCTCGACCTGTTCGCGATGCTCGTCGCGACCGGGCTCGATCCCAATCGCTCGACGGTTTTCGCGCAGAGCCACGTCGCAGCGCACGCCGAGGCGAGTTGGCTGCTCTCGGCCGTCACGAGCTACGGGCAGCTCGGGAGGATGACCCAGTTCAAGGAGAAGGGCGACACCCGGGACTTCGTCTCCGCGGGGCTCTTCACGTACCCGGTGCTGATGGCGGGCGACATCCTCCTCTACCAGGCCGACAAGGTGCCGATCGGGGACGACCAGCGACAGCACCTCGAGCTCGCACGCGACGTCGCGGAGCGCTTCAACTCGCGCTTCGGACAGACGTTCGTCGTGCCGGGAGGCATCTACCCGGAGATCGGCGCCCGGATCATGGACCTCCAGGAGCCGACGAGGAAGATGTCGACGACCGGAGGCACGGAGCAGGGCACCGTCAAGCTCCTCGACGAGCCCGACGCGATCCGCAAGAAGTTCCGCTCTGCGGTCACCGACTCCGGTAGAGAGGTCCGGCGCGCCGAGGACAAGCCCGGCATCACGAACCTCGTCGACATCCTGGCCGTCGCGACGGAACGTCCTCAGGAGGAGATCGAGCGCGCCTACGACGGGGCCGGCTACGGCGACCTCAAGCGCGACGTCGGCGACGCGGTGGCCGAGCTCCTGACGCCCGTCCGCGAGCGCTACCTCGAGCTCCGGGCCGACGAGGTGGAGCTCTACCGGCTGCTCGCGCTGGGCGCGGAGCGAGCAAGCGCCGCCTCGGCGCCGACGCTCGAGTCGATGTACGCCCGCATGGGGTTCGTCAGGCTCGGCGCCGATTGAGGCCGCCGGAGGCGGAGGTAGGATCGCGCTATGGCCGACGATCCCCGCGACGACGAGCGGACGGACGCCGAGCGGACGATCGAAGAGGAAACCGTCGAGCTGCGGCGCGGGATCCCCGAGCCGGAGGGCTACCCCTACGAGGGCGATCTCGAGGCCGAGGCCGTCGTCGTCCGCGAGACCGAGCGGGTCACACGCCACGCGGACGGTACGGTCGACCGCGACGCCGTCCGCGTCGAGGAGCACCACCGGCGGCCGCGTAACACGATCGCGATCGCGCTCGGGGTGTTGCTGCTCCTCCTCGCTGCAGGCGCCGTTGCGTGGTACTTCCTTGCGCAGGAGGACACGACGGCGGTACCGAGCGTCGAAGGGCTGCAGCTCGAGCAGGCCGTCGACCGGCTCGAGAGCGAGGGGTTCGACGTCGACATTCAGACAGAGCCGAGCGACGCTCCGGCGAACACCGTGTTTGCCCAGGATCCGGCCGCCGGCGTCGAGGCGGACGAGGGCTCGACGGTGAGCATCAGCGTGTCGGGCGGCCCGGACACGGTCGCCGTTCCCAACGCCGTCGGACTGGGCGAAGCCGAAGCGCGCGACCGCCTCGTCGACGCGGGCTTCGAGGTCGATTCAACCGAGGTCTTCTCGGAGCGCGAGGCGGGCACTGTCGCCACGCAGACGCCACGCGCCGGCGCCGAGGCGGAGCGAGGGTCGACGGTGACAATCGAGGTCTCGCAGGGCACGGGCCTCGTCGAGGTCCCGAACGTCGTCGGGCTCACGCGAGGGCAGGCAGAGGCGGAGCTGTCCAACGCGAGGCTCGAGGCGAACGTCGTCGAGGTGCCGTCCAACGAGCCGGTCGGCGTCGTCGTCGCGCAGAATCCCGTCGGCGGCCAGGCCCAGCAGGGCAGCGCGGTCCGGCTCAACGTCTCGTCCGGGCGCTAGAACCTTCTAGGAGCGCGAGAGCCCGACGAGCCGGCGCAGCCGCGCGACCTCGTCGCGCGTCAGCTCCCGTGACGCGCCGCGTTGCAGCCGACCGATATCGAGACCCGCGTAGCGGCTCCGGCGCAGGCGCAGCACAGGGTGGCCGACCGCCTCGAGCATCCTCCGGACCTGCCGGTTCCTGCCCTCGTGGAGTGTCAGCTCGAGCCGCGCAGGCCCGAGGCGGCGCGCGCGCGCCGGCGCGGTCGGGCCGTCCTCCAGCTCCACCCCGCCGGCGAGCTGCTCGATCGTCTCGTCCTGCAGGTCTCCCGCGACGTCGACGACGTAGACCTTCTCCACGCGGTACCGCGGATGCGCCAGGCGATGCGCGAGGTCGCCGTCGTTCGTCAGCAGCAACACGCCCGTCGTGTCGCGGTCGAGACGGCCGACCGGCACGACGCGGATCGAGCCGCCCACAAGATCGACGACGGTCGGTCTCCCCTGGGGGTCGCGGGCCGTCGTGATCGTCCCGCGCGGCTTGTGCAGCAGGACGTAGCGGAGCTTCTGCTTGCCGACCTCCCGCCCGTCGACCCGCACCGAATCCTGGTTCGACACGAACGTGTTGAGCTCACCCCGGGCGCCGTTGACCGTGACGCGTCCGGCCTTGATCAGCTCGTCCGAGCCGCGGCGCGACGCCACACCGGCGCGCGCGAGGTAGGCGTTGAGGCGCACGCCCGCATTCTCCGCGACGAAACGTGGTTAGGCTGCCGCCCGGTGCACGACTACGCGGACCTCACGCGCCGTCTCGCCGACCTCGTCGTCGGCTTCGGGGCGAACGTGCAGCCGGGCCAGGTCGTGGGGATCACGACCTACACCGGCAAGGAGCAGCTCACGCGCGAGATCGCACGAGCGTCGTACGAGCGGGGCGCACGCTGGGTCGACGTCGTCACGTTCGACGCCTGGGTGAAACGCGAGCGGCTCGCGCACGCCGACGAGTCCACCCTCGACTTCGTCCCACCGTGGATGATCGACAGGCTCGAGTGGCTCTCCGCCGAGCGCGCCGCGCGCGTCACCCTGACCGGCAACGCGTCGCCCGACGCGCTCGACGGGATCGATCCGGCGCGGGCGGGCAAGGACGTCCTCCCGTACCTGCCGAACCTCGGCGACGTCATCAACCGTTTCACGACGAACTGGACGGTGGCGCCGTGCCCCACCCCGGGTTGGGCGGAGCTCGTCTTCCCCGAGCTCGAGGCGGACGAGGCGTACGACCGCCTGTGGACGCAGGTCGCGCACGTCTGCCGGCTCGACACCGACGATCCCGAGGCGGCCTGGCGCGAGCGCGCCCGCACGCTCGAGACGCTCGCGGGACGCCTCACCGAACGGCGCTTCGACGCGATCAGGCTCCACGGCCCGGGCACCGACGTGACCGTCGGCCTGTTCCCGTCCTCCATCTGGCACGCGGCAGACTTCCACACGGGCGACGGGCTCAGGCACTTCCCCAACGTTCCGAGCGAGGAGATCTTCACGACTCCCGACCCCGACCGGGTCGACGGTCACGTGACGGCGACGCGACCGCTCGACGTGTACGGCGCGTTGGTGGACGGGATCCGCGTCGAGTTCGCGAACGGCCGCGCGACACGCATCGACGCGGATCGCGGCGCGGACACGCTTCGTTCGATCGCCGCGCAGGACGACGGCGCATCGCGGCTCGGCGAGCTCGCCCTCGTCGACGGCGAGGGCCGAATCGGCCCACTCGGGACGGTGTTCTTCGAAACGCTGCTCGACGAGAACGCGGCGAGCCACATCGCCCTTGGGAACGCCTACGAGCTGGGCGTCGACGACGACGCGGACCGGAAGCGCGTCAACGTCAGCAAGATCCACGTCGACTTCATGATCGGCTCGCCCGAGCTCGACGTCGACGGGCTCACCGGACACGGGGACGTTGTGCCCCTGCTCCGCAGCGGCGCCTGGCAGATCTAGCGCTCGTTCGGGAGCCAGACCTGACCGAGCGCCGCGCTCGACGCCAACCCGTCGAACGGGGAGGCAGACAACGCTTGTGGTGAATCACCACAAGCGTTGTCCGCGTCTGGGGCCCGCGAATCAGCGCCATCGCGCCGTCTGGTCGTAAGCGGAGGTCGCTAGACGGGCGGCTCGGGGTCGTACTGGATGTAGCGCCGGACCTCGCGGGCGCGCTCGACGGAGTGGAGCCGCGCGACGAGATGCAGGGCCATGTCGATACCCGCCGAGACGCCGGCCGCGGTGACGATATCGCCGCTGTCCACGAAGCGGTCGTCGGGGCGCACGTCGATCGTCGGGTCGAGCTCCGACAGGGTGTCGAGGCTGCCCCACCAGGTCGTGGCCGGGCGATCCTCGAGCAAACCTGCCGCGGCGAAGACGAGCGCGCCCGTGCAGACGCTCGTCATGAGCGTGCCCGCCTCGCGGAGACCACGAAGCCGCTCGAGCGTCGCCGGCACGGCGAGCTCGCGCCGCGTCCCGATGCCGCCGGGATAGACGAGGACGTCGATCCCCGGTGCGGTCTCCCAGGTGTGGTCCGGGAGCACGCGCAGGCCCTTCGCGCACCTGACCGTCCCGGCGCTGTCGGCGACGGTGAAGACCTCGACGCCGTCGTCCGGCCACTGCGTCGCCCACGCGGCGAGCACCTCCCACGGACCGGCGAAATCGAGCTCCTCTGCGCC
This sequence comes from uncultured Actinomycetes bacterium, assembly GCA_963810295.1. Taxonomy (GTDB): domain Bacteria; phylum Actinomycetota; class Thermoleophilia; order Gaiellales; family Gaiellaceae; genus Gaiella. The sequence goes on along the minus strand of CAWEMW010000010.1, from coordinate 32,585 downwards.
GTCGAACAGCGCGACCGCGATCCGCGTCATTCCGCGATCCTAGAGCGCCGCTTGCAACACAGTGTTACAAGCACGTTCCGGCCGTCACCGCGGTCTCTCGAGAAGCGGTCGCAAGAAAGCCGGTTCTGGACGGGTGCGCGCCCAGCGCGAGCCGCTTGTAACAACGTGTTGCTTGCGCGCGGTAAGGCGGACAGCCTACGACGCGCGCGCCGCGGCCCGGGACGTGGTCTCGACCGCGTCCCTCCGGCGGCCAGCCGCCAGGGACGCCGCCGAGGACACGTCCCGCCTGGACGTGCTACGACGCGCGTGCTGCGGCGACCTCGAGCAGGCGCTCGCGGATCGCTTCGGCCTCGCCGCCGAGATCGTCCAGCCGCGGGAGCTCGGCGAGCGTGTCGAGGCCGAAGACGCGCTCGAAGAGCGGCGTGACGCGGTACCGAACGGCGCCACCGACGCCGCTCTCGCGACCTGCCTCGGCGATCAAGCCGCGCTCGACGAGTGACGCGACGGTCGAGTCTGCGGCGACGCCGCGGATGCGGGCGACCTCCGGACGCGAGACCGGGCCGAGGTAGGCGACGATCGCGAGCGTTTCGAGGGCCGCCTGCGAGAGGCCTCGCTCGACGGGCCGCTCGAAGAGGCGGCCGCAAGCTTCGGCAGCCTCGCGCGCCGCTCGGAAGGCGTACCCGCCGGATACGCGCTCGAGGACGATCCCGCTGCGCCCCTCGCTGTAGCGCCCGCGAAGAAGGCCGAGCGCCGTCTCGATCCGCTCGGGATCCTCCTCTGCCGCTGCCGCCAGCTCGTCGACCGAGAGCGGCTGCGAGGCGACAACGAGCAGCGCCTCGATCGTCCGAGCGAGCGCGTCGATCGGGGAGATCGTGTCGGTCGAGATCAGGCGGAGCGAACGGTCCACTCGAGTGTCCTTTCGTTCTCGGGACGGGCGACGCGGATGGGAGCGAACGGGGCGGTCTGCGCGAGCGCGACCTCACCGGTCTTGCGGAGCTCGAGCAGCGCGAGGAAGGCGACGGCCTGCTCGACCCGCGAGAGGCCGCTCACCTCGCCGTCGAAGTCGAACACGCGCCGCCGTCGCAGGACAGCGCGGAAGCGCTCGAGGAACTGCCCGACGGGGGGAAAGCGGAGGGCCATGTGCGAGAGAGACACCTTCGGCGGCGGGACCGCCAACCCTCTCAACGCGTCGGCCAGCGCCGCAGGCGGCTGCGGGGACAGGCGACGCTCGGAGCGTGGAGCGAGCGGCGCCGGCCCGAGCCGGAAGAAGCGATCGCGCTCTCCCGCCATGCGCTCACGGAGCCACACGGCCGCCTCTTTCATCCGGCGGTACTCGGCAAGCCGCCGCGCGAGCTCCTCGGCGGCCTCCTCGGGCTCGAGCTCGGACAGCTCGGCGCCTTCCTCGGGGAACAGGTAGCGGGCCTTGATCTCGAGCAGCGCGGCGATCAGCACGAGGAACTCGCCGCACGCGTCGAGGTCGATCTCGTCGCGGGCCGTCAGATGCTCGACGAAGGCGACGACGATGCTCGCGATGTCGATCTCCGCGGGCTCGAGGTGCTCCCTGAGCACGAGCGTCAGCAGGAGGTCGAAGGGGCCCTCGAACGCGTCGAGGTCCAGCTCGAGGTCGCGAACCGCCGACGCCACGTGACGAATCTAGCCGCGAGGTCGGACGCGCTCGCCCGGGACGGCCATCGTCCGTTTCGGCGTCGCGGGCTTGGCCGGCCGTGGCCGAGCGGGCCGGCCGCGGCGCTGCGAGAGGACGTACCAGGTCACCCCGACGACGATTCCGGCCAGCGAGACCCACGCGTTGAGCCTGAGCCCGAGGATCTCGTGCGCCGGGTCGATACGGATCAGCTCCATGACGAACCGCCCGACGCAGTAGAGCGCGATGTACGCCGCGAACAGCCCGGGCGGCCGCGGCTTGAACCGACGTTCGATCACGAAGACGAGGATTGCGGCAGCCGCGAAGTCCCAGATGAGCTCGTAGAGGAACGTCGGATGGAAGGTCGCCTGCTCGAGGTGGTCGAGCGGGCGGTTGACGGGGTCGATGTCGAGCCCCCACGGGAGGTCGGTCGGCTTCCCGAAGAGCTCCTGGTTCCACCAGTTGCCGAGCCTGCCGAGCCCTTGCGCCAGGAGGAGCCCCGGCGCGAGGCAGTCGGCGAGCAGCCAGACGTCCGCTCCCGCGCGCTTGGCGACGATGCCGCCGACGAGGCACCCGAGGGCGATGCCGCCCCACACGCCGAGCCCGCCCTTCCAGATCGCGAATATGCCCCACCACTCGTCCGGGACCTCGTCCCAGCTCGTAAGGACGTGGTAGAGCCGTGCGCCGACGATCCCGGCCGCGACACCCCAGACCGCACAGCGGAAGATGAGGTCCCAGTCGCCTCCCCGCGCGACCCAGCGCCGCCCGGTGACGTACGTGCAGAGCGCGATCGCCGCGAGCAGCGTGAGTCCGTACATGTGGACGGTGAACGGCCCGAGATCGAGCGTGCCGGAGCTCGGGGAGGGGATCGAGAGGAGGACCTTCACCGCCGGGGCATTCTGCCCGAACCCGGTGTCGGACTTCAGTCCGACACCTGCTCGTCGAGCTGCGCGGCCGGGAAAGAGCAGGTGTCCGACTTACGTCGGACACCAGGGGGCGTCCGGTCGCTCAGCGCGACGCGAGCCCCTTCGCGCGAAGCTCCGCGAGCGCCGCCTCGGTCTTCTCGAGCCGCTCGAGCCCCATGCCTGCGAGGACCTGGGGTGTCTTCGTGAACTGGATCTCGCGGTAGTCGACCACCTGGAGGAGGTTCCCCCACGGGTCCCGCAGGTCGAGCGACGGCGGCGCCGAGACCTCGACACCGGCCGCCAGCGCCGAGGCGCGCACGGCCTCCTTGTCGTCGACGACGATCCCGACGTGACGTGCGGCGTCGGCCGGCTGGGAGCGGGTCTCGGAGAGGGCAACGAACTGGTCGCCCATGTCGACGAACGCCATGCGCGGCAGCCGACCGCGCAGCGTCAACGGGCCGAACACGCGCTCCCAGAACGCGAGCGCCTCGTCGATCGAGCCGACCTCGAGCGCGACGTGGTTGATGCCGACGAGCGCCACGACCCGACGATAGACGGACCCGCCGTGGGAACCGGGTCGTACTCGGTGGTGTAGAGCAGGTGACCGAAAGGAGCTCGTGATGCGCAAGCTCGTCGTGACATGCGGCGCCCTCGCCCTCCTGCTGCCAGCCGTAGCGCTCGGCGGAGGCTGGGCGACGGTGCAGCTCAGCTCGACCCCGGCCAAGTCGAAGGCCGGCGTTCCCTGGGTCGTGAACCTCACGGTCCTCCAGCACGGCGTCACCCCGCTCGCGGATGTAACGCCCGAAGTGCGGATCGTTCAGGGCACGATTGCCCGTGCGTTCGTCGCGAAGCCGACGGCGAAGACCGGCGTCTACCGCGCCCGCGTCGTGTTCCCGCGCGCCGGGACGTGGCGCTGGTCGATCTGGGACGGCTTCTCCCGCACGCACACGTACAAGGCCGTGAAGGTCGCCCCGGCCGCTATCTGAGGCCAGCCGACGCAGGGAGGGCGAGCGTCCCCGCCCTCCCTCGATCGGGACGTGGCTTCAGCCGCGTGCCGATCGACACGCACCACGAACGGGACGCGGGCAAGCCCACGTCCCCGTCTGCTAGCGAGCGGGCTAGAGAGCGTCCGCGTGCAGCCGCTCGCCGAGCGACTGGAGGACCTTCGTCGAGAGCGAGGGCATCTCCTCGAGCAGCGCGCGGAAGGCGCGATCGGTCACGACGAGCAGCCGCACGGGCGACGTGGCGGTGACCGTCGCCGTCCGCGGCACGTCCGCGACCAGGGCGATCTCACCGATGAAGTCTCCCGACCCGAGGTCGCGCAGGTGCTTCCCGTTGCGCGTCACGCGCACGCTTCCCTCGGCCACCACGATGAACTCTCGACCGCGCTCGCCCTCGCGGATCAGCGTCGCGCCGTCACCGAGGTCGAGCTCGTCCGCCAGCGACGCAACCTTCTGGAGCTCGGTTTTCGAGCAGCTCGCAAACAGCGGGACTGCGCCCAGGAGGTCGATCTTCGCGTCGCGATGCAGCCGCACGGAGCGATCCTACGAACCGCGGGCCGGTGCCTGCAAGTCCTGGCCGATGGAGCGTCCCGCTCCGAGGTTTAACAGCACCTTCACCCGTCGAACGCAATTCCCCCACGTTGATCGCCTACAACTGGTCATCCGATCGCGGGAATCGTGCGAATAACCGCACGAGACCCCGCGTTTCAAGGAGAGAGAAGGATGTCAGCGACCAACGTCACGGAATCGGTTCTCGAGCTCGAGCTCGTCGAGCAGTGGCGCCTCGATTCGCTCGAGCGCGCCGGGTACGACGTCGAGTCCGCGGCAGTGCTGGCCGCCTCGCCAGAGGTCGATCTCCACCGCGCCGTCTCCCTCCTCGAGCGCGGCTGCACGGTGGAGCTGGCGCTCCAGATCCTCCTGTAGCCGCGGCCTAGAGAACCGCTGCGGTCCCGAGCAGCGACCGCGCCTCAGCGAGGAAGTCGGCGTCGGGGCGGACGCGGTACTGCGGGCCGAGTGCGTACGTCTTCGGCCCTTCCGACGTGTCGAGCGACAGGTAGACGGGCGACTCGCCCGGGAACTCCTTGACGAGCCGGGCAAGCTCGCGGATCACGCCGGCAGGCGCCTCGCGGGCGTCGAGCGCGAACCGCACCTCACGCCGCTCCGCCACCGCCTCGAACCCCGAGACCTCGATCGCGACGAGCTTGGTCTCCCCCTGCTGCTTGTGGTCGACCCGGCCCTTGACGACGAGGATCCGGTCTGCCACGCAGAGCTCGCGCGAGACCTGGTAGCACGAGTTGAAGACGACCACCTCCGCAGAGCCCGTCGGATCGTCGAGCGTCAGGAAGACCATCGGGTCCCCGCGCTTGGTCGTCAGCTGCTTGATATCGGAGACGATTCCACCGACGGTCACGACCTCGCCGTCGCGGCGTCGCTCGAGCTCGGCCAGCGTGGCGTCGGTCTTCCGGCGGAGCTGCTCGCGAACGGCCGACAGCGGGTGCTCGGAGACGTAGAGGCCGAGCGTCTCCTTCTCGAGCCGCAGGAGCTCCGGTTTCTCGAACTCGTCGGACGCGATCGGCGGGTGGTGGCGCTCGGAGACGCTCTCGGTATCGCCGAAAGCGCCGTCGAAGAGCGACGACTGCCCCATCAGCCGGTCCTGGGCGAGCTTCTGCCCGTGCCCGAGCGCCTGCTCGAGCACGCCCAGCATCCCGAGCCTCGAGGCGCCGGTCGAATCGAGCGCGCCGCACTTGACGAGCGATTCGAGAGAGCGCTTGTTGACGACCTGCGGGTCGACGCGCTCGGTGAAGTCCCAGAGGGAGGCGAAGGGGCCGCCGTCGGCGCGAGCGGCGACGATCCGCTGCGCGGCGGACTCGCCGACGTTCTTGACCGCGTTGAGCCCGAAGCGGATCTTCCCCTCGACGACGGCGAAGTCGACGGCCGACGAGTTGACGTCCGGCGGCAGGACCTCGATCCCCATCTCGTCGCAGGCGTTGACGTAGAACGGCACCCGGTCCTTCGTGTTCATCACGCTCGAGATGAGCGCTGCCATGTACTCGCAGGGGTAGTTGGCCTTGAGCCATGCGGTGCGGTACGCGATCAGCGCGTAACAGGCGGAGTGCGCCTTGTTGAACGAGTAGTCCTGCGACGACTCCATGTCCTTCCAGAGCTGGTCGGCGACCCCGGGCGTGACGCCGTTGGCGGCGCAGCCGTCGAGGAACTTCCCCTTGAGGGAGGCCATCAGCTCGTGGATCTTCTTGCCGATCGCGCGCCGGAGCGTCTCCGCCTCCGCGGGCGAGAAGCCCGCGAGCTGCTTCGCGATCTGCATGTACTGCTCCTGGTAGATGCAGATCCCGTAGGAGTCGCCGGTGATCGACTCCAGCCGCTTGTCGATGTAGGTGACGGCCTCACGACCGTTCTTCCGCGCGGCGTAGCTGGGGATGTACTGCATCGGCCCGGGCCGGTAGAGCGCGACGAGCGCGATCATGTCCTCGAACTCCGTCGGCTTCACCTGGCGCAGGGCGTCGCGCATGCCCGACGACTCGAACTGGAAGACGCCCGCCGCGTCGGCCCGCGCCAGCATCTCGTACGTCTTGCGGTCGTTCAGCGGGATCTCGCCGATGGCGACGCCGTTTCCGATCAACCGCACGGCCTTGTCGATCACGTCGAGGTTGCGAAGCCCGAGAAAGTCCATCTTGAGGAGGCCGAGCGCCTCGACGTTCTTCATCGAGAACTGCGTCACGATCTCCTGGTCGGCGCCCTTCTGCTGCAGCGGGACGACCTCGATCAGCGGCTGGGCGCCGATCACGACGCCGGCCGCGTGGATCGAATCCGCCCGTGTCAGGCCCTCGAGCGGGCGCGCGAGCTCGACGATCTCACGCGCGACCGGGTCGTCCTTGACAGCGTTCGCGAGCTCCCCGCCCGGCTTGAGCGCCTCGTCCAGCGTCTGTCCCGGTCCCTCCGGGATCAGCTTCGCGATGCGATCGACGACCCCGTAGGGGATCTCGAGCACCCGGCCGGCGTCGCGCACCGCGGCGCGCGCCGCCATCGTCGAGAAGGTGATGATCTGCGCGACGCGGTCGCGGCCGTACTTCTCCGCCACGTAGTTGATGACCCGCTCACGTCCCTCGACAGCGAAGTCGAGGTCCATGTCCGGCATGTCCTTGCGCGCGGGGTTCAGGAACCGCTCGAACAGCAGGCCGTAGCGCATCGGGTCGATGTCCGTGATCTCGAGGCAGTACGCCGCGAGCGATCCGGCGGCGCTGCCGCGGCCCGGGCCGACCGAGACGCCGTCGCGCTTCGCGAACCCGATGAAGTCGCCGACGATCAGGAAGTAGTCCGCGAAGCCCATCTCGCGGATCGTCTTGAGCTCGAAGCGAAGCCTCTCGTCGAGCTCCGGCGTCGACGACCCGTACCGCTTGACGAGCCCCCTCTCGCACTGGTCGACCAGCTCGTCGAATGCGTCGCGCCCCTCGGGGAGCGGGAACCTGGGGAGCAGGATCCGGCCGAGCTCGATCTCGACGTTGCACCGCTCCGCAATCTCGAGGCTCCGGCGCATCGCCTCCTCGTGCCCCGGGAAGTCGAGCGCCATCTCGGCCGGCGTCTTGAAATAGAACTCGTTGGTCTCGAACCGCCAGCGGTTCGGGTTCTTCAGCGAGTCGCCGGACTGGATGCAGAGCAGCGCCTCGTGCGCGTACGCATCGGAGGCGTCGAGGTAGTGCACGTCCCCCGTCGCCACGAGTGGCAGGCCACGCTTCGCCGCGAGCTCTGGGAGCGCCTGCAGGATCGGCTGCTGGACGTCGAGGCCCGCGTTCTGGAGCTCGACGTAGACGTTGTCCCGCCCGAACAGCTGGACGAGCCGGTCGAGCTCTGCCTCGGCGTCCGCCGGACGGCTCTCGACGAGCGCACGCGACACGCGGCCCGAGAGGCAGCCGGAGAGCGCGATCAGCCCGGGCGCATGCTGCTCGAGGAGCTGCCAGTCGACCCGCGGCTTGTAGTAGTACCCCTCGAGGTAGCCGAGGGAGCAGAGCCTGATCAGGTTCCCGTAGCCCACGTTGTCGGCGGCGAGGAGCGTCAAGTGCGCGTGGCCCTTGTGCTGCTTGAGCCGGTCGTCGACGACGTACACCTCGCAGCCGACGATCGGCTTGACGCCCTGCGCCTTCGTGGCCTTGAAGAGCTCGATCGCGCCGGCCAGGGAGCCGTGGTCCGTGAGCGACACCGCGGGCATCTCGAGCTCTGCTGCCTTGCGCGCGAGCGCGGGTATCCGGCACGCCCCGTCGAGGATCGAGTACTCGGAGTGGACGTGCAGATGGACGAACGGGGCGCTCACGGGAAGGCCATCGTACTGCCCCCATTGGACGACCTCCGAACCGTAGTCTCAACAGACAACAGCCTGAGACAGCGTGTCCGACTTCAGTCGGACACCTGCTCTGTACGCCGCGATTCACTCTCGACCGATCGCAGGTTTGCGCCGATAGTGGGGATATGCGGCACATTCCGAACTCACTCAAGCTCGTCGCGCTGCTGAGCCTCGCCGCCGAGGCGGCGGCTGCGGCGCTCGTCTTCTGGCACACCGGCCCGAAGGCTCGCTAGCACGCCGGCGTCGGGCCCGCGGTACAACTGGCCCGTGGAGTCCTCCACGGGCCAGCGCGACCGCTTCCGGGTTCTCGTCGACGCGGGCATCGCGCTCAGCTCCGAGCTGTCGCTCGACGCGCTTTTGCAGCGGATCGTCGAGACCGCCGCACAGCTGACGGGCGCGCGCTACGCGGCGCTCGGCGTGATCGACAAGTCGGGAAGCTCGCTCGAGCGCTTCCTCACCACCGGTATCGACGCGGCGACGCACGCGGCGATCGGCGACCTCCCCCGGGGACGCGGGATCCTCGGCGTCCTGATTCGCGAGGCGAGGCCGCTTCGGCTGCACGACCTCGCGGACGACCCACGGTCCGTCGGGTTCCCGCGGAACCACCCGCCGATGCGGAGCTTCCTCGGGGTTCCGATCCTGCTCCGCGGCGTCGCCTTCGGCAACCTCTACCTCACCGAGAAGGAAAGCGGCGAGGACTTCACGGCCGAGGACGAGGAGCTGACGCAGCTGCTCGCCGCCCAGGCGGCCGTCGCGATCGAGAACGCGCGGCTCTACGAGACGTCGACCCGCTGGCTCCGCCAGCTGGAGTCGCTGCACGAGATCTCTGACGCTCTCGTCTCGGAGCTGGAGCTCGAGCCGCTCCTGGCGCTGATCGCCAGCCGCCTGCGAGAGCTCGTCGACGCTCGGCTCGTGCTGATCGCGCTCCCCGACACCGCCGAGTCCCTGCGGATCGCCGCCGCGGAGGGCGACGGGACGTACGGCATCGCCGGGATGCGGCTCGAGTTCGCCGGCTCCAAGGCGGGGCGCGTCCTCGAGCGCGGTCGCAGCGAGCGCGTCGACTCCGTGCTCGAGGATCCCGAGATCGACCAGCAGGCCGCGCGCCGCCTCGGAGTCCACTCGGCCCTCTTCGTCCCGCTGATTGCCAAGAGCCGGCCGATCGGGGTCGTGATCGTGCACGACAAGGCCGGCCCGACGCCCGTCTTCAGCGAAGACGACATGCGGCTCGTGGAGGCGCTCGCGGACCGCGCCGCAACCGCCGTCGACCTGTCGCAGCGGGTCGGGCGCGACGTCGTCGGCCGCGTGGTCGCCGCGCAGGAGCTCGAGCGGCAGCGGCTCGCGCGAGAGCTGCACGACGAGACCGGTCAGGCGCTGACGTCGATCTTGCTCGGGCTGAAGCCGATCGAGCGGATCGCCACCGACGACGAGAGCCGGTTGGCCGTCGCTTCCCTGCGCGAGCTCGTCGTCTCGACGCTCCAGAACGTCCGGCGCCTGGCCGTCGAGCTACGTCCCGCCGCGCTCGACGACTTCGGGCTGGCGCCGGCGCTCGAAAGGCTCGTCGAGACGTTTCGCGACCAGACGCAGATCGCCGTCGACTTCGAGGCGACGCTCGGCGCCGAACGCCTCCCGAGCGAAGTGGAGACGACGATCTACCGGCTCGTCCAGGAGGCTCTCTCCAACATCGTGAAGCACGCGAGCGCGAGCCGCGTCAGCGTCCTGCTGACGATGAAGAATGGCGCCGTGGCCGCGGTGATCGAGGACGACGGTCGGGGCTTCGACCCGGCGACCGTCGGCGACGACGGGCTCGGGCTGCTCGGAATGCGGGAGCGGGTCGGTCTGCTCGGCGGGCGGCTACGCGTCGAATCCGGGCCCGCCGGAGGCGCCACGCTGGTCGCCGAGGTGCCGCTCCCTTGACGATCCGCGTCCTCGTCGTCGACGACCATGCAGTCGTTCGCGCCGGGCTACGGCGGGTCCTCGACGCCGAGCCGGACATCGAGACCGTCGGCGAGGCGGCGAACGCCGAGCGCGCCGTCTTCGAGGCCATCGACCACACACCGGACATCGTCCTCATGGACGTGGTGATGCCCGGAAAGAGCGGGATCGAGATCATCCCGTCGCTCCGCCAGAGCGTCCCCCAGTCGCGAATCCTCATGCTCTCGATGCAGGACGACCCGCGGTACCTCCGTGAGGCGTTCGAGGCCGGGGCGAGCGGCTACGTGCTCAAGGAGGCCGCCGATACCGAGCTCGTCGACGCCGTACGTGCCGTCGCCGCCGGCGAGCGCTACGTCCATCCCGCGCTCGGGGCGAGGCTCGTCCAGGCCGAGGCGGACGAACGGCGCCGTGCCGAGGAGGATCCGCTCTCCGAGCGCGAGCGCGAGGTGCTTCGCCTGCTCGCCCTGGGGCATACGAACCAGGAGATCGCGAAAATGCTGTACATCTCGGTGCGGACCGCGGAGACGCACCGGGCGCACATCATGCAGAAGCTCCGGCTCTCGAGCCGCGCCGAGCTCGTCCGGTACGCGCTCGCCGAAGGGCTACTCGGCGACGGCTAGAGGCGCCGGCGCGGATGGTCTCTGCCGCGCATGCCGGACGACGAGGACCGGGCGCCGGGCCTCGTGCAGCACCCCCTGCGAGACGCTCCCCAGCATTCCGCTCGCAACGGCGCCCAGCCCCTGCGACCCGACGACGATCAGGTCGGCATCGAGCGAGTCCGCGTAGGCGACGATCTCGTCCACGGCGTCCCCGGTCAGGAGCACTGCGCGGACGGGCACGCCCCGCGCGCCGGCGAGCCGCACGGCCGCAGCGAGCGCGGAGCCGTCACCGGCCCCGCTCGAGCGGGGCAGCGGCGCCGGCAACCCGAATCCGACCATCGGCACGACGTCGCCCGTGGGCGCGACGTGCACGACGATGGCCGTCGCGCCCTGCTCCGCCGCCAGGTCGAGGCCGAACCCGAGGGCCGCATCGGCCGCGCGGGACCCGTCCGTCGCGATGAGGATCTCGTTCATCGTCCTCCGTCGGCGCCCAGGCCGCCGCCCTCAGTGGGTCATCGTCCCCTTCGGGTTGCCGACCTTGAGGAGCCCGACCTGGCCGAGGTCGACGTCCGCGAACGCGTGCGAGACGAAGGGGTAGAGCCCCTCGTCGTCGACCTTCACGTCGAACACGGCGCCTCCGCCGGCCGGGACGACGACCGTCTGTACGCCCTTCTGCGGCGGGCTCGTGAGATCCGAGTTGGCCCACACGCGGTCGAAGATCGTGCCGACGACGTGGAAGTTGACGTTGTTGGTCGGCCCCGCGGCAACGACCCAGAAGCGCGTCGTCTCGCCAGGCTTCGCCGTCAACGGATGCGTGACGTACTGGTTCGCGTAGCCGTTGAACGTCACCCAGTCGGACAGCCGCGCATGGGCCTTCGCCATGTCGAGCGAGGCCGGCTCTGCGACTCCGTCGCCGTTCAGGTACCACTCGCTGCCGACGAGGACGTACTCGTTGTCGGCCTTCGGCAGGCCCTCCTTCGGCTGGACGATGATCGCCCCGTACATCCCGTTGGCGATGTGCGCGAGCACCGGCTTCGTGCCGCAGTGGTACATGTAGACGCCCGGGTCGCCCGCGGTGAAGCGGAACGTCAGCGACTCGCCGGGCTTCGCGTCGCGGAACGCCTTGTCGGGGGCGATGCGGGCCGCATGGAAGTCGATCGAGTGTGGGATCGAGCCGCCGTTCGTGAGCTTCATCTCGACGGTCTGACCTTCGCGGACGTTGATGATCGGACCCGGGGCGCCGTGGCCGTCGAAGGCCCAGGTGTTGTACTTCACGCCGGGCGCGATCTCGACGACCATGTCCTTCAGGGTCATCTGCACCTTGACGAGGTCGCCCGGCGGAACCGGCGGCAGCGTCGCGTCCGTCGCGGCATGCGCCTTGGCGAGCGCCTCGGCGTCCTCGCCGGTCTTGCCGGCGAAGCTCTCGATCGGCAGGCTCACCGTCGAGCTCTCGGCGGAGGCGTGCGTCGAATGATCGGTCGTGACGGAGGCCGCCTTCGCTTCGTCCCGAGCGTCGTCGGCGGTCTTGAGGAGAGCGACCGCGACGATCGCGAGAACGCCGACCGCGATGCCCAGGAAGAGCGTCAGAATCATCAGGAACGCGCCGGACCCGGAGTCCGACGTGCGCGGTCGATAGGGCGGAGTTGCCTGGTTGCTGCTCATGAGATCGAGTCCTCCTCGAGCGTCCGTGGTCTTCTCCCGCCCAGGCTACGAGCGGCCCCACTCGATGGAATCCGGCCCGCCACCGAGAAGCGCTGCGGCTTTTCCGCAGGCCGTGCGGCTCCGACAATGCGGGAGAGGCGGCCCCCGCCGCCTCTCCCTTCTGCCGCCCGGGAGGTCGGAGCTCTGCCCGATCCGGTTTCCGGGGCCTGGATCAGGTTGTCGTGGCCGCGTACGTCGCCTTCGTCGGGGCCGTCGCCTCGCGTGGCGCCCGACCGAAGACGGCGAAGGCCAGGATCACGAGCCCGATCCCCGTCAGGAGGAGGGCCACGCCCATGACGATGCCGAAGATCGAGAGCTGCTCCGCCATGTAGCTCATGTTGAGCGCCGTCGTGAGCGCGGTCTCCGTGACCCAGATGTTCCGCGCGCCGTTGGCGACGGGCTGGCCGCTGTCGTCCTTCAGCGCGGCTTCCTCGTCGCTCGTGCCGGCGGGGTCGTCCGGATTCTCGGCCGACTGGAAGCGGCCCATCTGCGCGTACGTCAGGCCGTCGGTGCTCTCGAGCGTGTGCTCACGCATCACCAGCGCAAAGGCGCGCGCCTGGTCGCCCGTCGCGACCTGCTCGCCGGCCCACTGCTCGGCGTGCTCCGCGACCGCCGGGTCATCCGCCGTCGCGAAGGTGATCCCCTCGTCCTTGAGCGCGTCGCGTGTCGTGTTGTACCCGCTCACGCCGAGGAAGATCGCCACCACACCGAAGACGATCAGGATGCCGCCGGCGACGAATCCGCCGATCTCCCAGATCCTTCTGCCCTTCATCGCTCCACCTCCCGTCGATGTCTGTCGGCAGCGTCGCCGACGTGGGACGCCGCTCCATCGGGGGAAAGGACCGGAGTTGCTACGGAGAACTACGGAATCGCGCAGCGCCCTCGGCGCAGCGCTAGAAGCCGAGGCCGACCGGCTGCTGAGCGAAGAGGGAGCCGGTGGCGCGAACGACGTCACGCAGCCGGACGAGCCCGATCGGGCGCTCGCCGTCGACGACCGGGAGATGGTGGATCCCGTGCTCCGTCATCAGGACGACGGCGGCGTCGAGCGTCGTGTCTTTCGACACGGTGATCGGCTCCGCGGTCATCCACGCACGCACGCGAGCCTCGCTCGGGTGCACCCGGGAGGCGAACGCGCGAAGCATGTCCCGTGACGTGACGATCCCGATCAGCTTCCCGTAGTGGGCGACGAGCGCCGTACCGACGACGCCGTCGCTCATCCGCTCCGCGGTCTCGGCCAGCGTGTCCTCGGGCGCGACGACGAGAGGCTCGTCGCCCATGATGTCGCCCACACGCGGCACCGTCGGCTCCTCGCTCTCGACCATGTCCACGACGAACCGGTCGCGCCGTGCCTCGACCGCTGCAGGCTCCAGCTCGACCTCGACGCGCACCCCCGCGTCTGACGAGGGTCCCGCCGCCTCGACGCCACCTGCGATTTCGGCGAGGAACGGGCTGAGGTACCGACCGACGATCTTCGCCGGAGGCCACCAGAGCGGCTCGACGCTCGCCCACGAGGCCGTGCTCTCTCCACCTGAGAGCTCGGCGTGGAGAAACCGAGGCTCTGACCCTGTGAGGAGCATGCCCCGGAGAACCGGGCGGAACGGTCGAGCCTCGACACCGAGCCCCGCGTCCGCGGCGATCGCTTCGGCCGCGGCCTCGGCCTGCTGCGCGGCGATGCCGCCCTGCTTGACGGGGAACGTCGTCACGTCGCCGGCCGCGTAGACGCTCGCGATGCCCGTCACCCTTCCGTGGTCGTCGACCGGGACGAAGCCCTCGAACGTCTGGGGGATGCCCGCGATGCGACGCCCCTGGAGGCGCGGCAGCGCGACGACCCGATCGCAGGGGACGATCCCGCCCCCAGCCAGGAGCAACTCGTTCCGCCGCCACTCGGCGGCGAACGCACCCATGTGCGTCGCGACGCCGTGTCGTTCGAGCAGCTGTTGCACGGCGTCGCTCGCTTCTCGCCCGAACAGCTGGAGCGGCGCGCTCTCGGGGCTGACGAGCGCCAGCTCCACGCCCTCGATGCCGCGCGCGTCGAGCCAGGCAGCGGTCATCAGCGCGAGCTCGTAGGCCGGCAAGCTCCAGACCGCGCCGGCGGGCACGACGAACGCGACGCGCCGGACCGCGCCGCTCTCCATCTCCGCGAGCATGTGCTTGACGAGCTCAGTGTCCGCCGGCCCGCGAAACGTGAGCGCTCCCGGGACGGCCGGGGTCGGGTCGGCGCCGCAGGCGACGAGCAGCGCGTCGAATCCGGCGGTCGCGCCGTTCGACAGGTACGCGATTCGCCGGGCGACATCGACCGACATCAGCTCACCCGGAGTGAAGGTGGCGCCGGCCGCGGTCGCCACGTGTGACAGCTCGAAGCGGCGTACCTCGCCGAGCCCGAACGGCTCCGCGACCGCAACCGGCCGGTACCAGAAGTGCGGCTCAGGAGCGATGAGCTCGACGGACAGGCGCCCCTCGGCCACGGCCCGCAACGCCAGTGCGGCTTCGAGAGCGGCGACCCCTCCGCCTGCGATCACGACGTGCCCTGTCTCGTTGCTCATGGGGCTTCCCTTCGGTCATCGCGCACGGCGACGCGCTCGTCGATGTCCCCGCAAGGGTCAATGCCGCCCCCTGCACCGGCGTCCGCGGGACACCTGAACCGCGATGTGGCGAACTACGGAGTCGACGGGCATACTGGACGCGTCCCCGACGAAGGAGGTCGCCACGATGACCGAGATTGCTTCCTCCTGGCCGCGCCCCGCGCGGCTCGTCGGCTGCTGACAGCCGGGACGGGCCTCTCGCGACGGGCGCGCCGCTTCGCGTCCTGCATTCCGTAGTCCGAGAGGAGACCACCACTCTTGTCCGACCTCACCGAGCTCGGCTGGGACGACGCCCGCGCCGAGCAATTCGAGCCCCACGCCGCCGCCGATCTGATCCCCGGCCGCGTCGCCGTGCAGCATCGCGGCGCCTACGACGTCCTCACCGAGCACGGCGAGCTTCGCTGCGACGTCGCGGGGCGTCTCTACGACGAGGCCTCGTCTCCTGCCGAGCTTCCCGCCGTCGGAGACTGGGTCGCGGTCGCAGCCCGCCGCGACGAGCAGAGCGGCACGGTGCAGGCCGTCCTGCCCCGTCGCACGAAGTTCTCGCGGAAGACCGCCTGGCAGGCCGCCGAGGAGCAGGTGCTCGCGGCGAACGTCGACGTCGTCCTGATCGTCACGTCGCTCAACGAGGACCTCAACCTGCGCCGTCTCGAGCGCTACCTGACGCTCGCCTGGGAGAGCGGCGCACGGCCGATCTTCGTCCTGACCAAGGCCGACCTTGCGGACGACGTGGCCGCCGCCGTGGCCGAGGTCGAGAGCATCGCATTCGGCGTTCCGGTTGTCCCGATCTCGAACGTGACGGGCGCGGGCCTCGACGACCTCCGCTCGCAGCTCGGGCCGGGCACCACCGCCGCGTTGCTCGGCTCGTCCGGCGTCGGGAAGTCGACGCTCGTCAACACGCTCCTCGGCGAGGAGCTGCTCGCGACGAGGGAGATCCGCGACGACGGCAAGGGGCGCCACACGACGACCCGCCGGGAGCTCATCGCACTCCCGGGGGGCGCGCTCGTGATCGACACGCCCGGAATGCGCGAGATCCAGATGTGGGTCGCCGACGAGGGGCTCGAGGAGGCCTTCGAGGACGTGACGGAGCTCTTCGGCCGCTGCCGTTTCAACGACTGCGCCCACGAGTCCGAGCCGGGCTGCGCCGTGAAGGCGGCGATCGCCGATGGCACGTTGCCGCAGGAGCGCTGGGAGAGCTACCTCAAGCTGCAACGCGAGATGGCGCACCTCGAGCGGCGGCTCGACAAGCGGGCAGCCGCGGAGGAGCGCAAGCGCTGGAAGGCGATCTCGGTGTTCGCCCGCGAGGCCGGGAGAGCGAAGGGCAGGTGACACCAATCGGTGCCGACTTCAGTCGGAGACCTGCTCTACCATCGAGCAATGCCGAGCGTCGGCGAGATCATGAGCGGCAGCGTGCTGGCAGTCGCCACCGCGACCACGCTGCGGGAAGCGGCCGGCCGGATGCACGAGCGGCGTGTTGGGGCGCTCGTCGTGCTCGAAGGCGAGCGGCTCGTCGGGATCGTGACCGAGCGGGACGTGTTGCGTGCCGTCGCGGAAGGCCGCGTCGACGGCGCTGTAGGCGACGTGATGACGGCGTCCCCCGACACGATCGAGGCGGACGAGACTGCCGCACAGGCCGCGACGCTGATGATCCACGGCGGCTTCCGGCACCTCCCGGTCGTCGAGGGCGCCAAGGTCGTCGGAATGGTCTCGATCCGCGACCTCGTCCGACTCACCGTCGACGACGAGGCGCCGCGCGGCGCCTGATCTAGCCGAAGGCCTGCTGCGCGAGCTCGCGTGCGAGGCGCCCCTCCGCGTACCGCGACGTTCCTTCGTCGAGCAACTCGCGCGCGCCCGCGACAAGCGCGCCGTAGGCCGCGCTCGCGAGCAGACTCCCGACCGAGACGCGGCGCACGCCCACCGACTCGAGCTCTGCGATCGTGGGGCCGCTCGGCAGCGCGAGGACGTTCACCGGCACGCCCACGGCCTCGACCACGGTCGCGATCTGACCGAGGTCCGTGAGTCCGGGTGCGTACACCGCATCGGCGCCTGCGTCGCGGTAGGCGACGAGGCGCGCGATGGTGTCGTCGAGGTCGGCGGCGCCGTAAAGATGGCTCTCGCAACGAGCCGTGAGCACGACGTCCCCGGCGGCCTCGGCAGCGATCGCGACGCGCTCGGCCGCTGGGCCGACGTCGTCGACGCGCCCTGTCGCCGGGTCGTAGTCCTCGATCGAGCAGCCTGCCGCTCCCGCCTCCGTGAGGAGGCGCACCGTCTCGGCGATGCCGCCCGGATCGTCCGGGTACAGCCGCTCGCTGTCGACGTTGAGGGGCAGCGGCGTCGCCTCGGCAACCGCCGCGACATGTGCGACCAGCTCGTCGCGCGTGACCGTCTGGTCGAGCTTTCCGATCGCCCACGCGAACCCCTGGCTCGTCGTCGCGAGCGCCTCGAACCCGAGCGACGCGAGGAGCCTCGCCGAGCCGACGTCCCAGGGGTTCGGCATCAGGAAGAGCCCGTCGCGGGCGTGGAGCTCGCGGAAGCGGGCGCGCCGTTCGGCGGCCGAGACCGTCACCGACTCCAGGGCGCGCCGCTCTCGGTGTCGATCCCGTAGCGCTCGATCGCGCCCTGCACGACGGACGGCTCGACGGCGCCGTCCCGCGCGAGCGCGTCGAGGGCGGCCACCGTGACGTGGTGGCGGTCGACCTCGAAGAAGCGCCGGAGCTGGACGCGGTAGTCGCTCCGCCCGAACCCGTCGGTGCCGAGCGCGACATAGCGCCCCGGTACCCACTCCCTGATCTGATCGGCGAACGAGCGCATGTAGTCTGTAGAGGCAACGAACGGCCCCGCGCGGTCGCCGAACGCCTCGCGGACGAACGGCACGCGCGCGGTCTCGGTCGGGTGCAGCCGGTTCCAGCGCTCGACCTCGATCCCGTCCCGACGGAGCTCCGTGAAGCTCGTCACGCTCCAGACGTCGGCGACGATGCCGTGGTCGCTGGCAAGAAGATCGGCGCCGGCGAGCACTTCGCGGAGGATCGAGCCCGAGCCCAGCAGCTGGACTCGCGGCCCGTCGCCCTCTCCCGCGCGGAGGAGGTAGATGCCGCGCAGGATCCCGTCCTCGACGCCTTCCGGAAGCGGCGGCTGCACGTAGTTCTCGTTCATCACCGTCAGGTAGTAGAAGACGTCCTCCTGCTCGCTGCACATCCGCCGCAGGCCCTCGCGCACGATCACGGCGAGCTCGTAGGCGTAGGTCGGGTCGTACGCCCGGCAGTTGGGGATCGTGGCGGCGAGCAGGTGCGAGTGACCGTCCTCGTGCTGAAGCCCTTCGCCGTTCAGCGTCGTCCGGCCAGAGGTGCCGCCGATCAGGAACCCTCGCGCGCGGCTGTCCCCGGCCGCCCACGCGAGATCGCCGACCCGCTGGAAGCCGAACATCGAATAGAAGATGTAGAACGGGATCATCGTCACGCCGTGGTTGGCGTACGCGGTCGCCGCGGCGAGCCACGACGAGAAGGCGCCGGGCTCGTTGATCCCCTCCTGGAGGATCTGGCCGTCCTCGTCCTCGTGGTAGTACATGAAGTCGCCCGCGTCCTCGGGCTGGTAGAGCTGGCCGACGCTCGAGTAGATCCCGAGCTGGCGGAACATCCCCTCCATCCCGAAGGTGCGCGACTCGTCGGGGACGATCGGCACGACGCGAGGGCCGAGCACCTTGTCGCGCACGAGTGAGTTGAGGACGCGAACGAACGCCATCGTCGTCGAGTTCTCCCGCTCGCCGCTTCCTTCGAGCACGCTCGTGAACGGCTCCGGCGTCGGCAGCGGCGCGCTGTCGGCGTGCCGAGCCGGCAGGCTGCCGCCGAGCTCCGCGCGGCGCTCCATCAGGTAGCGCAGCTCGGGGCTCGAGTCGTCCGGCCGGTGGAAGAAGGCGCCCGTCGCCTCCTCGTCCGTGAGGTGGAGCCCCAGCCGGTCGCGAATCGCGAGGCGCGCCTCCTCGTTCATCGCCTTCTGCTGGTGGGTGATGTTGCGCCCCTCGCCCGCGACGCCCATGCCGTAGCCCTTGATCGTCTTCGCGAGAATCACCGTCGGCTGACCGGTGTGACGGACGGCGGCGTGGTACGCCGCGTACACCTTCTGCGGGTCGTGCCCGCCGCGCCGGAGCGCCCAGATCTCCTCGTCCGTCCAGTCGGCCACCATCGCGAGCGTCTCCGGGTACTTGCCGAAGAAGTGCTCGCGCACGTACGCGCCGTCGTTCGCCTTGAACGTCTGGTACTCGCCGTCCACCGCCTCTTCCATCCGCCGCCGGAGCCAGCCCTCGTCGTCCGCGTCGAGCAGCGTGTCCCAGTTGGCGCCCCAGATCACCTTGATCACGTTCCAGCCGGCGCCGCGGAAGTTCGTCTCGAGCTCCTGGATGATCTTCCCGTTGCCCCGCACCGGGCCGTCGAGACGCTGGAGATTGCAGTTGATGACGAAGACGAGGTTGTCGAGCCGCTCCCGACCGGCGAGCGAGATGGCGCCCATCGACTCGGGCTCGTCCATCTCGCCGTCACCCATGAACGCCCAGACCTTGCGGTCGCCGGCTTCCACGATCCCGCGGGCGGCGAGGTACTTCATGAAGCGCGCCTGGTAGATGGCCATCAACGGCCCGAGTCCCATCGAGACGGTGGGGAACTGCCAGAAGTCCGGCATCAGCCACGGGTGCGGGTAGGAGGAGAGGCCGCCGCCGTCGACCTCCTGTCGGAACCGGTGGAGCTGATCCTCGTCGAGGCGTCCCTCGATGAACGCGCGGGCGTAGATCCCCGGCGAGGAGTGGCCCTGGATGTAGACGAGGTCGCCGAGGTGCTCCTCCGACCGCGCGCGCCAGAAATGGTTGAAGCCGACCTCGTAGAGGGTCTCGGCCGACTGATAGCTCGCGATGTGGCCGCCGAGCTCCGTCGACTCGGCGTTCGCCTGGAGGACGATCGCGATCGCGTTCCAGCGCACGAGCGCCGTTGCGAGCCGTTCGAGCTCCGGGTCGCCCGGGAGCGGCGGCTCGTCCTCGACGGGAATCGTGTTGACGTACGGCGTCGAGACGCCGGCGCCGACCGCGACGCCGAGATCCTGCGCGTAGTCGACGACCGTGTCGAGGAGGTGCCCCATCCGCTCGCGGCCGTCCGACTCGACGACGGCGTCGACGGACTGGAGCCATTCCTTCGTCTCGACGGGGTCGGTGTCCGGGATCTGCTCGAGCATTCGGCCTAAGTGTTCCAGCAGCGCGCCATCGTGCGCGCAGAGGACCTTCAACCGGTGCCTGGCTTCAGCCAGGCACCTGCATTCAGCGCCTTGCGGTTAGGGGGTGCCTGGCTGAAGCCAGGCACCGAGCCGTCTGTGCGCTCGAGATGCGCGGCGCGACCCTATGCCGCCCAGACCGGCTCGTCACTCGCTGCGCGTCTGGCCGCGTCCGCGAGCAGCCAGCGCAGCTCGTCGATCTCGCGCTCGTTGGCATGGAGATCGGCGTCGCTCGCACGACGCGACTCGAGCCGCCTGCGCTCGGCAGTGAGCTGCTGGATCTCGCGGATCAGACCGGCGACCTCCTGCCGGCCATTACGACGCTCGGCGAGCGTTCTCGTCATCCGAATCCTCCCTGTCGACACACGACGGAGACTCACTGCTCCCGGTTCTCGCCACCAGACGGGTACCGCCAGTCAGGTGGTACGGCTGACCACACCTTCGAGCAACGTCTGCGGCCGGAGGCGCTCTCGAGTTGGGGCACGGCGAGCTCACACCGCGCCCTCGAAGGCGTCGCGGAGGTAGGCGTGCCTCGCGGCGTCGTCCCGGTCGGAGAGGAGGTAGGCGCTCCACGCGAGGCGCTCGTGGGCCACCGCGCCGAGCTCCCAGACGCAGAAGGTCGGCCGGTGGGCGCCGTCGAGCGGCCACGGATGGAACTCCGGATCGTCGTCGCCGTCCTTCGCCCAGACCGTCTCCCACAGCTCGTTGTCGTTCTCCCAGGTCGACACGAGCAGGAAGTAGAAGCTCTCCCCGCAGCGGTGGAGGATCACGAACCCCAGGCTTGCGCCGAGTCGCAGCTCGCCGAGGCGAACCGCGTCGCCCAGCCCGCGCCGCGCGAGCTGCCGGATCCGGTCCGGCACGGGCTCGTCGGCGGGGGCGATGTCGTACCACTTCAGGACGGAGTCGCCGAGCGCGACGGTCGACAACGGCGTTGCGAGCTTCTGCGCGTGCCGGTAGTCGGTCGCTGTCGACTCGCGCTGCAGGACGTTGCTCATCTCGGTGCCTCCCTCGATTGCGTCCCCTGGGACGGTAGTGGCTAAATAGGGCGTATCTCGCCCTCTATTCGTGGTTCACTTGGGCGGTGCAGACGCCGACCGCGCGACTTCTCGAGCTCCTCGAGCTCCTGCAGACGCGCCCGCTCACAACCGGCCGCGAGATCGCCGACACGCTCGATGTCGACGCCCGCACCGCGCGTCGGTACATCGCTGCGCTCCAGGACATGGGCATTCCCGTGGAGGGCCAGCGCGGCGTCGGCGGCGGCTACCGCGTGCGACCCGGCTTCCGCCTGCCGCCGCTGATGCTCTCGGGAGACGAGGCGGTCGTCGTCGTCCTGGGGCTCCTGGCTGCTCGCCGTCAGGGCCTCGAGTCGAGCGAGGGATCGGTCGAGGGAGCGCTCGCCAAGATCCACCGTGTGCTCCCCGACCTGCTCCGTCGCCGCGTCGAGGCGCTCGAGACGACGCTCGGGTTCACTGCGGCGGAGCGGACCGGCGCGCCCGTGGACAGCGATGTCGCCCTCCTGGTCGCAGAGGCGATCCGGCGAGGCCGACGTCTTGCGTTCGCCTACCGCGCGTTCACCGGCGAGGAGACGGCGCGCGACGTGAGCCCGCACGGTCTCGTCGTCCACTCCGGCCGCTGGTATCTCGCCGCGTACGACCACGGACGCGTCGACCGGCGGACGTTCCGCGTCGACCGCATGCGGAAGGTCACGTTGAACGACGGACCGTGGCTCTCGCCGCCGAAGGGGTTCGACGCGGTGGCGCACGTGAGCCGCTCGCTGGCGAATGTTCCCTGGCGCTGGGAGGTCGTCGTCCTGCTCGACCTGACGATCGACGAGGCTGCCGACCGGATCCCGGCCACGGTGGCGGAGCTCGTCGAGGCCGAAGGCGGGACGTTGCTCCGCATGCGAGTCGGCTCGCTCGACTGGATGGCCGGCGTGCTCGCGCGGCTCGGCTGCCGCTTCACGATCCGCGAGCCTGCGGAGCTCAACGACAGCATCCGCGCGCTCGCCGACCGCCTCGCAGCTTCGGTCGGCGCGGGAGACGGTGCCACGACGAACGGAGGAGTGATCGACCGATGAGTTTCGGTCGGCCGCGTCGTCCAATCACCGCACCGGCCGTGCGAACCGACTCGAGGAGGCACCTATGCATACGTCGACGACACTCGGAATGCCGGAGGTGAGGTAGGTGCCCGCCACGGTGACCGTCCTCGTGGGCACGCGGAAGGGGTGCTTCCTGCTGGAGGCAGACGCGGATCGGCGCGACTGGAACGTCCGCGGTCCGTTCTGCGACGGCTGGCCCATCTACCACGCGATTCACGACCCCTCGAGCGGCGCCTACTACGCCGCTGCCGCGAGCGACTGGCACGGAGCGGGCGTGTGGCGGAGCGAGGACAACGGCGAGAGCTGGACGCTCTCGAGCGAGGGGCTCTCGTACGACAACGGCGAGCTCAAGCTCTCCAAGGTCTCGGGGCTGACAGCCGCGCACGGACGGCTCCTCGCCGGCGCCGAGGCCGCAGGGGTGTTCGAGAGCCGCGACGGGGGCGCGACGTGGTCGCTGCTCTCGACGCTCGACGGGCAGCCGGGCCGCGATGCGTGGAACGACCCGGCCAACCAGCCCCCTGGCCATCTCGGCCTCCCGGCGATCCTGCCGCACCCCGACGAGGCGTCGCGGTTCTGGGCGATCGTCCAGGGCTTCGGGATCTTCGAGACGACCGATGACGGCGCCTCGTGGACTCCCCGGAACCGCGGTCTGCGAGCCGACTGGCCACTCGAGGACCCGGAGGTCGGCTACTGCGTCCACAAGCTGGTCATGGCGCCCGTCGACACCGACCGCATGTACCAGCAGAACCACGTCGGCATGCACCGGAGCGACGACGCGGGGCACTCGTGGGTGGAGATCACCGAGGGCCTGCCCACCGAGTTCGGCTTCGCGGCCGCGGTGCACCCTCACGACCGCGACACGTTCTACGTCATCCCGCTCGACCCCGGCCATGGGCGCTGCATGCCCGAGGGACAGGCGGCTGTATGGCGCACGCGCGACGCGGGGTCGAGTTGGCAACGCCTCGACAACGGGCTCCCCGAGCGGGATGCGCACCTGGGCGTTCTCCGCGAGGGGCTCGCGATCGACACGTTCGACGTGCCCGGCCTGTACTTCGGAACGAGCACCGGCCAGGTGTTCGCGAGCACCGACGAGGGCGACACGTGGACGGAGATCGCGAGCTACCTGCCGGCGATCTCGTCGGTCGAGGTCGCGGTCGCCGCGTAGAGATGGCCGACGTCCACCTACCTCCCACGCTGCCGTCGTTCTTCAGCGACCTCCCGCGTCGGCTGGAGCTCGACGCGGCCACGGTGGACGAGGCGATCGATCGGCTCGACGAGCGCTGGCCGGGCCTCCGCGACCGGTTGTGCGAGCCGGGCCCTGCGCTGCGAACGCACATCAACGTCTACGTCGACCGCGAGCGAGCCGGGCTCGACACCGCCCTCGAGCCCGGCTCCCGCGTCGACGTGATCGCCGCGATCAGCGGCGGCTGAACACGGGCGTCCTCACAGCGGAGGCTCAGAGCCGGGGCATCACCTGGCGGATGTCGGTCGGCGCCCCCGGCGGGCCTCCGACAGCGGGTGCGTACTCGGGCACGCCGACGCAGGTGAAGAGCAGCGCGTCCAGGGGCTCGCCGAGCAACGCCGGGATCTCGCTGTCGAGGAACGTCATCCCCGAGGCGCTTGCGCCGAGCGCGTAGGCGAGCAAGTGCAGTCGACCCTCGACGAGCCCGGCGCCGAGTTGCGCTTCGCGGTACTCCCGATCGTCGAGCGCGGCGACGTCCGCGGTGCCGATCACGACGAACGCCGCATCGCGGCCGAGGCCCTGCTCGAGACACACCCGATAGAGCTCGTCTCGTAGCGCTCCCGCGCGCACCGGTGTCACGAGGTCCGGCCAGCGGAAGACGCCTGGCTGGATCCCATCGACGGCGTGCACGACCACGAAGTGCGCCAGCGCGACGCCTCGCAGCGCCGCGCCCAGGCACGAGGACAGGACGCTCGCGGGAAGGCTTTGCGTCGGGTCCATGCGCCGCTGCGAGCTGCGCCTGAGCACGACCGCCTCGACCGGGTCGCCTCCTGTACCGCGCGCCTCGACCGGGGCGCCGCGAGCCCAGGGCGGCCCGAGCGTGTCCCCGTCCCCGGCCCGTTGCGCTGCCGTGACGAGCGGGAACTCGATCGGCGCGGCGTCGACCTCACCTCGGCTCGCAGCCCCCGACGCCACGAGCCCGGGCGCGCCGCCGAGCGAGACAACGGCCACCGGCCACTCGTGCACGCCGTCCGCGCCGACGAGCGCGGCGACCGTCACGTCGGGAAAGCGCGTCAGGAGCGAGGCGGTCAGCCCCGCCGAGTCGGCCGACGCGAGGAGCTGCGCGAGCATCGTGCCGGCGTCCCAGTAGACGTGCCGGTAGCCGCGCTCGCGGTAGCGCCAGCCCGTGCGCCACGGCACCCCGGTCACGACGACCGCGGGAGCCCCACCGGCCGGCGGCGGGCCGACCCGCACAAGGGCGTGCTCGAACGGGTCGTACCAGTGAACGCCCGCCGGAAGCGGCGACCCCTCGGGCACCGTGACGTACAGCTCGAGCGGGAACCGCCCGCCCGCCGACCCGGCGGCGCGGAAGAGCCACGTCGCGTACGGCCGCTCCGTCGTCCGAACCACCCCCGCCGACAGGTGCAGGAGGCGCGCGAGCTGCGGCAGGTCGACCTCGTTGGGTGGCACGTCGGCGGTGCCTGCGAGTACCGCCACGGTCGAGGCTGTCGTCGGCGGCAACTCGCGAGGGAGCGCGACGCGAGGAAGAGACGGCGCGTAGCGCTTGTAGAACCATGGCAGCCGATCGAGGTCGTTTGGCTCGAAGCTCCGCACCGCGCGTGGGTCGTCGGGGGGCTCCGTCCACTCCCGCCCGGGCTCGTAGGACGTGAGCCGATGCAACGCCTGGGTCGCGGTCTCCACCCGGCGACTCTCGCGAACCGCCCGTCACGCGTCAACAGACGCTGGTGATCGATTGACGACGCAAGGGCGTTCCTCACACGCGGCGGCCGTCAGCGGAGGTCTGGAAGGCCGATCTGGACGCCGTTCGGTGCGGCCGCGAAGTCCTCCGCGGCTGACCGCTGGCCAATCGGCAGCCTTGGTGGTGCTGGGCCGACCTGCGTACGATGCGTCTCGCGCCCGGCCTGCCCGCTCGGAAGCTGGGTCACGACGAGCACAGCCGCAGCGAGGGCGACCGCGGCGCTCGTCCATGTCATGCGCTGCGCGTCGAGGCGCGCGCGAAGCAGCCGGGGGGTCGTCAGCTCGCAGTCGAACGGCTCCGGCGGCGCCGATCTCACGAGCGAGGTTGCGAGCCCGAGCTGGGCCGCGAACTGCGCGCAGGTCGGACAGGCCCCGAGATGTTCCCAGAGGGCGCCGAGCCGGGCGTCGTCGTGCACGGCCCCGTCGAGCGCGAGAGAGGCGAGCCTCCGCGCGTCCTCGCACCCGGTCAGAACGTCACCCGCGGATGAAGGGCGACACCAAGCAGCACGAGGGCGAACCCGATGCCGACGAGGGTTGCGGAGAGGTGAAAGGCCTGTGTCCACGTCGTCGGCCGACCGGCGACGGTGCGTCCCCTTGTCTGGAGCTCCCGCTCGCGCGAGCGGCTCGGGTCGCGGAGCCCGACGAGCGCGCCGGCGACGAAGAGCAGCGAGCCGACGAGCAGGTAGCCACCGGATAGGGCGCGCGACGCCGGGATGCCGGCCGCGACACCGAGGAGCAGCGCACCGATCGCCGTGAGCGCGCAGATCGCGAGCACGACGAGCGCGAGGTCCCGCAGGCCGCGCGCGATCACGTTGCCGACCGGAGCTCCGCCCGCGGCTCCAGGGTGACCGCGGACGGCTCCAGCTCCGGTTCTCGTTGCCGCATCTCGTCAGCGCTCAGCGGCCATTTCTCGAGAGGGAAGAAGCACGCAGCCTCGTGCCCCTCCGCCCGCCGCTCGAGCGGCGGGTCGCTCAGCGAGCACGACTCGTGCGCGCGGGGACAGCGCGGATGGAAGCGACATCCGCTCGGCGGGTTGATCGGGTTCGGCACGTCGCCCGAGAGCACGAAGGCGCTCCTCCCCCGTCCGAGACGCGGGTTGGCGATCGGCACTGCCGAGAGCAGCGCGCCCGTGTACGGGTGTCGCGGCGCGGCGTACAGGTCACGCGAGCCTGCGAGCTCGGCAAGCCTTCCGAGGTACATGACGGCCACGCGATCGGAGATGTGGCGGACGACGCTCAGATCGTGGGCGATGAAGACGTACGTCAGCCCGAACTCGGACTGGAGATCCTTGAGCAGGTTGAGGATCTGCGCCTGCACCGAGACGTCGAGCGCCGAGACCGGCTCGTCGGCGACGATGAGCTTCGGGTTCACGGCGAGCGCGCGGGCGACGCCGATCCGCTGGCGCTGCCCGCCGGAGAACTCGTGCGGGAACCGGTTGTAGTGCTCCGGGTTCAGGCCGACCACGTCGAGCAGTTCCTGCACGCGACGCTTGCGCTCCGCCTCCGTGCCCAGCCCGTGGATCTCGAGCGGCTCGCCGACGATGAAGCCGACCCTCTTGCGCGGGTTCAGCGACGCGTACGGGTCCTGGAAGATCATCATCAGCTCGCGCCGATACGTGCGCATCTCCCGCTCCGAGAGCCGCGTGATGTCGTGGCCCTCGAAGCGGACGGTGCCGCTCGTGGGCTCGAGGAGCCGCATGATCACGCGGGCGAGCGTCGACTTCCCGCACCCGGACTCGCCGACGATCCCGAGCGTCTCTCCGCGCCGGACCGTCAGCGACACGCCGTCGAGTGCCTTGACGGAGGCCACCTCGTGCTTGAAGACGATGCCCTCGGTGATCGGGAAGTGCTTCGTGACGTTCTCGACCTCGAGCAGCGCGTCCGTCATGCGGCCTCCGGAGCGAGCGCCAGCTCCGCGACGAGCCGCCGCGACTCGTCGAGCTTGCGCGACTCGTCGAGGAAGCACGCGTCGAGATGCTCGGGATCGAAGCTCGCCGGCGTAGCGGCAGGCAGCTGGCCGCGGCAGCGGTCGAAGGCGAACGCGCACCGCGGACGGAACCTGCAGCCGGTCGGCGGCCGGAGCAGCGACGGCGGCTGGCCGCGAATCTGCGTGAGGCGCTCCAGCTCGACGTCGAGGCGCGGCAGCGACCCGAGGAGACCCCAGGTGTACGGGTGCAGCGGCTGCTCGAACAGCGAGAAGACCGGCGCCTGCTCGACCACGCGCGCCGCGTACATCACGACGATGTCGTCCGCGGTCTCCGCGACGACGCCGAGGTCGTGGGTGATGAGGACGACGGCCGTGCCGTGCTCCGCCTGGAGCTCCCGGATCAGCCCGAGGATCTGCGCCTGCGTCGTCACGTCGAGCGCCGTCGTCGGCTCGTCGGCGATCAGCAGGGCCGGGTCGTTGATGAGCGCCATCGCGATCATCACGCGCTGGCGCATGCCGCCCGAGAACTGGTGCGGATAGTCGTCGATCCGCCGCTCCGCGCGCGGGATGCCGACCTCGTCCAGCCCCGCGATCGCGAGCTCGCGCGCCTTCCGCGCCGAGATGTCGCGGTGCAGCATGACGGCCTCGACGAGCTGGTCCCCGATCGACAGCACGGGGTTCAGCGACGTCATCGGGTCCTGGAAGATCATCGAGATCTCGCTCCCGCGCAGCGCGCGCAGCCGCCGCTTCGACGCCTCCAGGAGGTTCTCTCCCCGGAAGAGCGCCTGTCCGGTCGAGATGGACGTGTGCTTCTTCGTGCCGCGCAGGAACGCCTCCATCTGCTCCCCCGGCGGTGATGAGCCCTGCAGCGCCAGCCGACCCGGCTTGGGGTTCAGGTCGAGCAGCGACATCATCGTCACGCTCTTCCCCGAGCCGGACTCGCCGACCACGCCCACCGTCTGACCGGTGCGAACGCTGAACGAGACGCCGTCGACGGCCTTCACCGTCCCGTCGTCGGTCTTGAAGTACGTCCTGAGGTCGCGCACGTCGAGGAGCGGCGCCTCGCGCGCCTCCGTCGGCCCGATCGTCGCCACGGCGCCCTCCGTCACGCGAGCCTGATCCTCGGGTCGATGTACGCGTAGACGATGTCGACGACGAGGTTGATCAGGATGATCGCGAGCGTTGCGAACACGATCACGCCCTGCATCGTCGGCAGGTCGAGGTTCAGGACGCTGTTCAGCGCCAGGCGGCCGAGCCCCGGGAGGTTGAAGATCGCCTCCGTGAAGATCGCCCCGCCGAGCGCCACGCCGATGTCGAGCCCGAGCATCGTGACGATCGGCAGCAGGGCGTTCCGCAGGACGTGCCTGCGGATGACGAGGTTCTCGGGAGCGCCCTTCGCGCGCGCGGTGCGGACGTAGTCCTCACCGAGCGTGTCCATCACGTTCGCGCGGATCATTCGCGCGTAGCTCGCGGCGAAGAGGATCGCGAAGGTCAGCCAGGGAAGGATCATGTGGTAGGCCCAGTCGCCCGGCCCGCCACACGATGCCCCCTCGGGCGGGTCGATCACGTCGCAGTACCCCGCGTTCGGGGTCAGGCCCCACTTGAACCCGACGAAGTACTGCAGGAGCAGCCCGATCCAGACAACGGGCGCAGAGATCCCGATGAGGATGAAGATCATCGCCCCCCTGTCGAGCAGCGACCTGGGCCGGAGAGCGGAGAGGATCCCGACCGGCAGCGCGATCAGCATCCAGAGGACGGCGCCGCCGAGGACGAGCGCCGCCGTGACCGGCACCGCCTCGCCGATCATCTCGTTGACCTCACGGCGGTTCGCGTACGAGCGCCCGAGCGACCGGTCGACGACGAGCCGCTTCAGGAACAGGCCGTACTGCTCGTGCACCGGGCGGTCGAGGCCGAGCTGGTGAGCGACGCGCGCCACGTCCTCCTCCGTGGCGGACTTTCCCGCGGCCATCCGGGCCGGGTCGGCCGGCAGGAGGAAGAACAGGACGTACGTGATCATCGTGACGCCCAGGAAGAGGACGCCCGCCCAGAGAAGTCGTCGTGTGAGGTACTGGAGCATCGGTCTCGTCTCTCGAAGGGGAGGGGCGGCCGTGGGTCGCCCCTCCCCGCTCGGTCGTCGTTACTTCATGCAGACCACGTTCAGGATCGGCCCGCTGCCGTGGGCCTCGTTGACGGTGACGCACGCCACCCGGGACGAGAGGAAGATCCTGTCGTTCGAGTTGACGAGCGGCGCCCACGGCGGGTTCTCCCGCATCAGGGCCCCGTCCAGGGCCGCGTAGGCGGAGCCGCGGCGCGGCCCCGTGAGGAGCGACGCGGCCAGCATCTGGCGGTTGTACTTGGCGACGTTGAAGTACGAGTAGTTGTTGTGCTGCGACTGGGTGACCTGCTTCCCGTCGAGCAGGATGTTCACGAAGTCGTACGGGTCGGCGTAGTCCGAGCCCCACCGCTCGATCGTCATGTCGAAGGTGGCGGTCTGCGGGTTGCCGGCGTTCGTGAACTGCTGTGCGCGCGGGAGCAGCCGGATCTCGGCGTCGAGCCCGATCTGGCGCAGGTTGTACTGGATCAGCTGCGCCTGGAGCGGGGCGATCCCCGAGTTGGCCGACCAGAGCACGGCCTTGCCGCCGCGGAGGTTTCCCTCGGCGAGCTTCTTCGCCTGCTTGATCGTGTTGGCGGTGATCCGCAGCGGGTAGATCCCCTGCGGCTTGTACCCGAGCATCCCGGGCGGGAGGATCTGCCCCGTCCGCTTGCCGTACAGGTAGCCGCCCTGCGCCGAGAAGGCCTGCCGGTCGACGGTCCAGTTGACCGCCTTCGCGAGCCCCGGGTTGTTCTTGAACATCGGCCGCGAGTGGTTCATCGCGACGTAGCGGATGTCGAGCAGCGAGCGCACCTGCACGCGCCCGTCCTTCCTGTTCAGGCCGTACTTGGAGACGACGTTCTTCCACTCGGTCGGCGGGATGCCGGACGAGGCGTAGTCCGAGGTCGCCCGCTCGACGTTCTGGAACTGGACCGCGATGTCGTTGCCGACGTTGACCTGGATCGTGTCGACGTTGGCCGCGCGGCCGCCCTTGTAGTGCGGGTTCCGCTTGAGGGTGATCGAGCGTCCCGGCGTCCGGCTCGAGAAGTAGTACGGGCCGCACGACGCGTACTGGTTGATCCCGTTCGCGTCGATCTGCCGGGCGAGGTTCGTGTCGATCGCCTGCATGAAGGGCATCGTCAGACGCGCGAGGAAGTCCGGCGAGGCCTTCGTGAGCTGGACGACGAGCTTGTTGCCCTGCGCGCGAACGCCGGAGATCCTCTGGGCCTTGCCGTCGATCACGGCCTGGGCGCCCTGCACGATGTCGAGGAACGCGACGCCCGTCGACTGCATGCGCGGGTTCGCGAACCGGTTGAACGCGTCGACGAAGCTCCTCGCCGTCACGTTCTGCCCGTTCGAGAACTTGAACCCGGGCTTGATCGTGAACGTGTACGTCCGCCCGTTCCGGGAGACGACGGGTAGCCCGGCGGCGACCTCTGGCGTGGCGACCGCCCCTGCCGCGCCTTCCTTGTCCGGCCAGTTCATGAGCTTGCACGCGGTCGCGGCCTCCATCTTCCACGTCTCGCCGTAGTACGAGAGCTGCGGGTCGATGTAGTCGACGTCCGTCGAGATCTCGAACACGAACGTGCCGCCGCGCTTCGCCGTCGGCGCGGCCGAGGCCGCCGCGACGGCGATCAACGCGATGCTCGCGACCGCGAGAACGAGCGCGAGTGGGCGTTTCCCGGTCATTGACGCTCCTTTCGGTGCCTTGTCGTGAGCCAGGGGCTCATCGCGAGCCCCTGGGGTCGAACGCGTCCCGTAGTCCGTCGCCGAGGAGGTTGAAAGCGAGGGTCGTGAACAGCAGCGCGAGCCCGGGCCAGACCATCAGCAGCGGTCGCGAGGTGTAGTAGTTCGGAGCGTCCGCGAGAAGCGTCCCCCAGCTGGCGGTGGGCAGCTGGATCCCGAGCCCGAGGAACGAGAGCCCGGCCTCGGCGAGGATGAACGCCGCGACGTTCAGCGTCGCGAGGACGATCAGCGGGCCGAGGAGATGCGGGAAGACGTGCGAGCGGACGATGCGCCAGTTGCTCGCGCCGACCATGCGCGCGGCCTCGACGAACTCCTTCTCGCGGATCGACAGCGCAACGCTCCGCATCACGCGCGCCGAGTAGAACCAGCCGAGCAGGCCGAAGACGAGGACCAGCGTGACGACCCCCTCACCGAGGAAGCCGAACGTGACGCCGTTCAGCCTCGTCCCGAGCGTCGCGGCGAGCGTGATCACGAACAGGAGGTACGGGAACGCCATCGTCAGGTCGACCATCCGCGAGATCGCGGTGTCGGCCCAGCCGCGGTAGAAGCCGGCGATCGCCCCCAGCAGCGTGCCGAGGAAGAGGGAGAGCAGCGTCGCCCCCACGCCGACCTCGAGCGAGACCTGCGCGCCGTAGAGGAGCCGCAGGAACTCGTCGCGGGCGAGCGTCGAGTCCGAGCCGAGGACGAACAGCTGCTCCTCGATGCCGCCGTCCTCGGTCAGCTTCCCGACGTAGGTCCACGGCCCGGCGGGAAGCTGATTCTCGTCGAGCCCTCCGGTGACGAGGAACGGCTCGTTCGGGCCGTGACCGAGGAGGCGCTCGGCGAGTGGGGCGCCGGCGAAGGCGACGAAGAAGAGGAGGACGATGAAGACCCCGCCCGCCAGCGCGAGCTTGTCGCGCTTGAGCCTGAGCCAGACGCCCGCCCAGTAGTCGCGGGCCTCGACGTCCGGCCCGTCGAGGTCCTCCTCGAGGAACACGTCGTCAGACGTGCCGGGGAGGATTCCCGGCAGGAACGGGGTCGCGCGCCCGTTGGCCGCCGCCTCGGCGCTGTCGGCGAGGTTGCTCATCTCGGAACGGGAGCCGACGCGCGCGGCACCCAGTTGTCGACGACCCAGCGCGCCTGCGTTCCCGTGCCGACCTTCGTGAGGCCGAGGAAGAACACCTGGGCACGCACGCCGGATCCCTTGCGCGGGAGGAGCGCGACTTCGAGCAGCGCGCTCGTCTCGTACGACTCGTCGACCTTGTACGGCGCGACCTCGAGCTTGTCGATGGGGAACGGCACGACGGGGTTGTCCCCGGTCAGCCACTCCTTGCGGGTGAGCCCGCCGCGGAGCGTCGGGCCGACGAGCATCCACGCCTCCTCGAGGTTCTCGCGCGCGACGGCGGTCTGGATGAAGCGCACCGCGACGCGGCGCGCCTCCTGCGGAAGCGGTGCCTTGACCTGCGGCGCCGGCTCCTCGGCCGGGGTCGAGCTGAACCGCTCCTCGGGCGCGTTCGTGTTCGGCCCGAACACGAGCGCGAGTGCCACAGCCGCGCACACCCCCACGCCGACGCCCGCCCACACGAGCCGCCGCCGACGCCGCGCAGACCACGCGACCACGTCAGCCCGGCCCCGCGCAGGCGTCGCCGAGGGCGCCCGTCCGGGGCCCGCGACCGCTCAGTCCTTGGCTGTTCCCCTGGATGCTCATCTGGTGTGCGCGGGAAGCGGGAATCCGGCCCGAGGGACGCGACGGGCCGGATTGACCCGACTCCTTGACGACGTTCGCTGTTTACATCAGCGACGACGGCGCTCCTAGGAAACGTCGAAAAGTTCGATG
>CAWEMW010000009.1:0-573819 GCA_963810295.1 uncultured Actinomycetes bacterium | reverse complement strand
GCGAGGACGCAGGCCCGCCGCATCGTTGCCTCTTGCGCGCGGCAGGAACGCGCCGCCTTCTACGGTGATACGGCCCGGGCTGCGGCGACGGCTTCGAGTCGGGAGTTGACGCCGAGGGCGCGAAAGAGACGGCGGACGTGGTTCCGGACGGTCTCGGTGCTGAGGTGGAGCTCGGCGGCGATCTGCTTCGTCGAGCGGCCCTGCTCCAGAAGACGAAGCACCTCGACCTGGCGAGGGGTGAGATGCGGGGGCGGCGCTGTGCGGTCCGTCGTCGGGGAGCCCCTCGAACAGCCCGAAGACGCCGACGACGCTTCACCGTTCATGAGCGGCGCCGAGCTGATCTCCACGGCCACCCGCGTGCCGGTGGTCGAGACCAGGACGCCGGTCGCGTCCGTGGCCGGAGATGTGCCGAGCACCTTCCGGGAGAACAGCTCGCGGGCGCGGCGGCTGTCCTCGGGCGCGACGACGGAGGTGAAGTGGCGACCGCGAACGTCGCCGACGAGCCGCTCGGCTGCCGGGTTGAGCCACCGGACGACTCCCGTCTCGTCGAGCACGTAGCTCGCGACGCCGACGCTCTCCAGAGCCTGCTCGACGTCACCGCCGACTTTCAGGCCGGTGGCCATCACGCAAGTGTGGCTGATCGGGCCGGCCAGTACATCGTCTGTTCGGCTCGCCGCTGGCCGCGGTCGAACGGAGAGGCGTCCCCCGGACGCTGCAACGATCCCGTCAGGGAATTGACCCAATCGTGTCATGTACGGCCCACGCCGCCCGCGCCTACCGTGGCCCATGGCGAGTCCGGCGCCGGAGCTTTCCCCCCGCGACGCATGGTGTATCGCGCCGCCGGGGGACGGCGACGGTGCACCCCTGCGACAGGTGAGGGGCCCTGCGCGGGCTCGCTGTCACTGCGCGAGAGACCCGACCTCCCCCGGCGGGTCTCTCGCGCAGCTTTCTTCGAGCGGACGGTCGGCCTGACACGTCGCTCGATTCGTCTCTGCGGAGGCTCATCCGGCAGCCTCGGCGGCGGCGTTCCTGGGTCGACCGCGGCTGCGGGCGGGTCAACCGGTCGCGCATTTGGTAGCGTCGCCGCCTGCGGCCGCCCCAACCCGAACGTTCCTGTGGGGGGATTAGCTTCGCAAGCGGCGAAGAGCAAATGGCCCAAACAACTGAGGAGGGCACAATGGAAAGGTTTCCTTGGCATCCACGGTTGCGGCACGGCGGGACAGCACGACGTCTCGTGATCGCTGCCGTCGCCGCGCTGACGCTGGCGGTCGTGGCCGCGGTCGGCATGGCCGCGACGTCGGCACCCTGGACCGAACGGCTGTCCGACCAACAAGAGCCTCAAGACCGCCCCGATCGCCGATCTCGCACCGCCGGCGCGGACCCAGATCGAGGCGTTCGACGTGCTGTCCGGGCCGATCAACGAGGGGACGCAGACCTTCACGCTGAAGGTACGCGTCGGGAGCACGTGCAGCGGCATCGACATCAAGGGCGCGAGCGTCTACGTGACCGCAGTGCCGTACAACCAGTTCACGATCCCGGACGAAGAGCTCACCGGGGACGACGGCACGGCGACCCTGGTCTTCCGCCGTGACGCCAACTTCCCCGCAAGTGACCTGCAGCAGCAGCTGACGCTCTTCATCCGTGCGACGAAGCCGGGTGAAGACCCCCTCGCCGGGGTCTCGACACGGCGGCTCGTCGCGGTTCCCTTCGAGGGCTAACCGCGTTCCTGACGCACGGCCGCGCCCGAGCCAGCTCGCGGCGCGGCCGTGCGCGCCGGATCGAATCGGTCGACAGCTGCTCGCGCCCACTAGGAGAGCAGTCGACGAGGCGCAACGCCTGCCGGCAGGCGCGGAAGCTGCGCGAGAGTCCCTACGGGACCGGGCGGATCTTCCCGTTCGTGACGAGACGGAGCGCGAGATCGTCCTCGGGCGAGAAGACCTCGATCTGGTACGTCTGCCCGGGGAAGGCGAGATGGACGTTGCCGGGCACCCTCGGGTCGTACACGGCGAGCCCGCCGCCTTCGAGCTCGAGCGACCTACTGCCATCGTTCTTCGCGGCTGCCTGCACCTCCGCGTAGCCGTTCGGGCGCGCGTACGTCGCCACCGTCAGATGCGGCTGCGTGTCGCCCGCCGCCGTGCCCTGCGGGAGATAGCGAACGAAGACCGTGCCGCCAGACGTCTGTGAGACCTCGAGCTGCGTCCCCGCTCGGGCACCTGCCCAGTAGATCGGGTTGGGGCTGATCTCCGCGGCCGCTCGGAGCTCGGCGATCGTGCGGATGGCGGGCTGACCGACCGTCTCCGCCGGTGCCGCTGGCGAGGTCGGCGTGGCGGCGGGAGCGGTTGTGCCCTGTGCTGACTGGTCGTAGTCGGAGCGGTCGACCAGCACCCACGCCACAAGCCCTCCGGCCACCGCGAGGGCGGCGACGGCGCCGAATCGAAAGGCTGGACCGTGGCCTCGCTTCGCAGGTCGCCGCGAACCGGCGGCAGGCGACTCGGGCGCTTCCGGTGCTGCGTCCTCCATGCGGGCGACCCTACCGATGTGTGGGGACGAGAGGAATCGGCGTGGGAGACGACGAACTCCGACCAGGCTCAGGGTCAGCGCTCACCACGTCGATGGGACGGCAACGGCTCTCCGAACATGACGATCGAGCACACCCGCTTCCCCATCCCGCGCGCGTCGCGGCTCCGACCTGTGGTCATCCGGAGCCGGATCTAGCATCCGCTTTGGTACGTTCAGCCCTGTTGTCATGGTGAACCTGTGATTCCACGCGTTCTTTGCTTACGTGTGACCGGCGGTGTCCTCGCGGCGGTTCTTGCGGCGCTTGCCTTTCTTGTCGCACCCGCATCGGGGGCGGTGCCGCCGACGTATGTCGCCTGTATCGAGCTGACCGGCCCGTCGTTGACGAAGCGCGACCTCAAGCTCCGCGAAGGGCCGTGCCAGAAGAACGAGCGGCGTATCGCCTGGCCCCCCGGCACCGTCGGCCCGGCAGGCCCTGCAGGCCCGACTGGACCGGCTGGCCCGACGGGCGCACCAGGTGCACAGGGCCCGGCCGGTGCGGAGGGACCCGCTGGCGGCGGTGCGCCGGGGCCAGCTGGAGCCACTGGTCCGGCAGGAGCTGCAGGCGCGACCGGACCAGCGGGCGCCGACGGCGCTACGGGCGCGACAGGCCCGATCGGCCCGACCGGCCTTCCGGGGCCTACGGGCGCGACCGGCGCGACCGGACCCGCAGGCGCGACCGGACCCGGGCCCGACTGGACCGGCAGGCGCCGACGGCGCTACGGGCGTGACAGGCCCGACCGGCCCGACCGGCCTTCAGGGGCCTACGGGCGCGACCGGACCTCAGGGTGTGACAGGGGCCAGCGGAACGACCGGCGATGCCGGGGCCATCGGCCCGCCCGGCGTGACCGGACCCACGGGCGCAACAGGGGCGACGGGCGCAACAGGGGCGACGGGCGCAACAGGGGCGACGGGCGCAACAGGGGCGACGGGCGCAACAGGGGCGACGGGCGCAACAGGGGCGACGGGCGCAACAGGAGCGACGGGCGCAACAGGGGCGACGGGCGCAACAGGGGCGACGGGCGCAACAGGGGCGACGGGCGCAACAGGGGCGACGGGCGCAACAGGGGCGACGGGCGCAACAGGGGCGACGGGCGCAACAGGAGCGACCGGCGCAACAGGAGCGACCGGCGCAACAGGAGCGACCGGCCCACCGGGGGGGAACATTCTGTCCGCCGGGCTTCACATTCCAGTCAGTGGTGGTCAACACACCCGGTGGTCAGAGGACGCTGGTCGTATGCGCTAATCCGCCGTAGCTCGGCCGAGCGCGACGCGGTGCGAAGCAGGTGCGTCGTCGCGAGGCCGCTACGTTCCGGTCGACCGTGATCTACGCAGGCTGCTGCCAGACGTCGTAGTAGCGTCCCCGCTTCACGAGCCGAAACGGCGCAGGCGGTACGCCGCCGGGTCCCGAGCGGAGCAGGACGAGCGTCCGGTACACGAGCACAGCATCGGGAGCGAACGCGTCGATCGGCGCCGTCTCGCCCTTCCCGAGCAGACGGCCGTCACGCAACGGCACCTGGCGCCTCCGCAGCTCGGATGCGCCCTCCGGGTCGAGCCGCCGCAGGAAGTGGCGCACGCCGTAGGGCTGGTACTCGGTCATCAGCGCGGGCCGTCGCCCGCGAACTGCTCGCCGATCGACTCGAGCTCCGCGAGCTGCTCGCGCGGCGCCAGGCGCGCGTCGCTCGAGGCGAGCGCGTTCGACCACGCGACGCCGCCGACGAGCGCGGCGAGCACGAGCGCTCCTTCGACCCTACGCCCTGACTCCACGAGCGCCGCGCCGCCGACGAGCGCGAGCGCGAGGACAGCGGGCGAGGCGGCGGCGAGCGCCTTTGCCTCGATCCAGGGCCCGGACGACGACCTGGAAGACGAATGCGCCGAGGGCGGCGGTCGCGAGGAGTGCGAGCAGGCGGCAGGCTCGGCGGCGGAGCGCGAGAACCGCTCCGAGGACGCAGGCCGCGAGGGCGACGCCGACGAGGACGATCGTCGGCGCGGCTGTGCTCGGGCTCGACGCGGAAGTCGGCGCTCGGCCAGATCCCGGCCAGCTGCCACGGGCTGAGCGGGCCGATCAGGTTGCCCGTGTCGTCCGTCCCGCGGGCGACGGCGTTGGCGTCGTCGAGGAAATCCGGAGCGCGCGACGAGCGCGGGCAGGGCGAACGCGAGCGTCGCGAGCGCGGCGAGCGCCACGGTCGTCAGGGTGCGGCGTCGCCATGCTCCGACGAGGACGACGGCGAGGAGCGGCGACGAGCCAGATTGCTCCCGCCACGCTGAGCCCGTCGAGGAACGCGGCTGCAGCAACGGCGGGCACGAGCGCCGCGCGTCGCCTGCCCTTCCACACGAGCGACGCGGTCGCGGCGAGCAGCGCCAGCATGACCGCCGCGTAGAGCTCCTTCACGCCGCCCCAGAGCGCGTACCCGTACAGGAGCGCCGAGGAGCTTGCCGTGACCGCGACGAGCGCCCGCAGCCAACGCGCGCGTACAACTCCGCCTACGAGCTCGTAGAGGACGAGCGCGAGCAGCGCGGCGAGGAACGCGAGGTACGGCTGCCAGGTCCAGGCGGGATCGACATCGAGAAGCCGCGTGACGCCCAGCGGCAGCAGGCTGCCGATTGGGTAGCCGAGCCCGAACAAGATCGTGAGCAGCGTCTCGTAGGTGGACGGCGCCAGGCCCGAGGCGTTCGTCCCGTGCTCCAGCGCGCGGTCGAGCAGCCCGAGGTAGGTCGCGGTGTCGTCGAGCTTGACGTAGCCGGCGAACGTGGCCTCGCCGGACGCCACGGTCGGCGCCGCATAGACGCCGTAGGTCGCGACGCCCGCGCCCACTGCCCACGGGTCGAACCGCGTGCGGAGACCCGCGCCTCGGGCGGCGAGGCCGGCGATCGCGATCGCCACCACGAGCGGTACCGCGAGCTCGGCGGTTGCGTCCGTCATGGTCGCGAAGCACATGGCGACGACCGCGGTCGCCAGGCCGACGGGCGCGAGGAGCGGTAAGCGAAGACGGAATCCCGCCAGCGCCTCGAGAGCCAGACCGCATCCCAGCGTCACCGCTGCGAGCACGAGCGGGAACACCAGCCAGGAGAGGACGAGTGTCACGTCATGTGCCCCGGTCGTGGCGACACACGGTCCGCGCGACGCTCGCGCGGACCTCTGCAACGGATGGAGCCATGAACGGCGTGGCTCCCGGCGCTCGCAGATCGACCGAGACCGTGGGCATGCCCGGCCCAGTCTGCCGAGGCGCTCGGCGCGGCACCGACGCCCGTGATGTGTGACGGTGGCGACACACCCAGTGTGAGCTCTGCGCACGACGGCGGCTGGATGGGCTCGTAGCGTGCTGTCGTGGCGAGCGGTCGACGATCCGCGGAGCGGACATGAGCGAGCTCGCGCCGGTCTTCGGAATCCTCGCGGTCGGTGTGGCGGTCGCGGACACGATCCCCTACGTGCGCGACATCCTGCGCGGAACGACGAGGCCCCACCGGGGGACGTGGTTCATCTGGGGGATCCTCGCGATTGTCGTGACGCTCTCGCAGCGCTCGGACGGCGCCTCGTGGAGCGTGCTCGTGGCCGCCGCGCAGGCGGGTCTCACCCTCGGCGTCTTCGTTCTGTCGATCGGCCGCGGCGAAGGAGGGCTCAGCTCGGTCGACGGTGTCTTGTTCGCGATCGCGGCGGGCGGCGTTGCCGGCTGGGCCGTCGCCGGTGAGCCGATCGTCGCCACCATGTGCGTCATCGTCGCCGACCTCGTCGCCGCGACGATGATGATGCCGAAGACGTATCGCGACCCCGGCTCTGAAACGCTCTCTACCTTCGGCCTCGCGAGCCTCAGCGGTGCGCTCGCAGCTTGTGCAGTCGGTCACGTGGACGTCGGGCTGCTCCTGTATCCGGCCTACCTCTGCGTCGTGAACGGGTCGATCGCGCTCGTCATCTACGAGCGGCGACGGCTCATCGCTGGGCACGATACGACGCGACCCACTGTCGCGGCGCCTGCCCGAACTTGACAAGAGCCTCGCTATCGGGCTGTGACCGGGAGGGCGCGACAGCCGGCGGCCATGGCACGCAGGTTGCTTGTGCGCGCGCTCAGACATGCGTGTCGCGACTCGCGTCCGTCGAAGTGGCACCCGCGGTCTGCAGGACGATTGCCGCAACGACGACCACTCCGCCGAGGAGTGTGGAGGTAGTGGGCCGCTCGTTGTAGGCAAGCCAGACCCAGAGCGGGCCGAGCACGATCTCGAGGAGCGAGATCACGGCGACCTCGGCCGGCGGGATCAACCGGGCGCCGATCGTCAGAAGGGCCAATCCCAGTCCTATCTGTCCCACCCCGAGGGCCGCGAGGAACGCCCAGTCGCTCTCGCTCGCCGAACTGAGCGTCGCAAACGGGAGGAAGACGACAAGGACAAGCGCTTGCGACGCGCAGGTGGCCGGCATCATGGAGACCTCCTGGCGGTGCCGGGCGATGACGATCACCGCAGCGAACGACGCCGTCACGACGAACGGCAGGATCACGGCGCCCATCCCGGCCTCGAACGAGCCGGCGGCCATCAGGAGCACCCCGGCGCCTGCGAGAACGAGTGCCGCCCAAGTCCGTCCTCCGACCCGCTCGGAGAGTAGCGCCCAGCCAAACAGCGCTGCGAGCATCGGGGCAGCCGCCTGCATGAAAAGGACGTTCGCGACGGTGGCGTAGTTGAGAGAGAGCAGGAACGCCCCCGACGACACCGCCAGGAATACTGCGAGAAGGAAGCCCCAGCGTCCCATGTCCCGGAACGCCACAACGGCGGCCCGTCGCTCCATGACCACGACGAGGAGCAGCAGCGTGATGCAGGCGAACCCGGCGCGACCCGCGACCTGGGTCGCCGCAGTCGCATCGAGGCCACGCTGCGCGAGACCGGCCGTCGACCATGCGATCGCGGCGCCGAGGATTGCCAGCCGGCCGTTCCGCGCTCGCCGTCTCGGAAGAGAAGCAGCCGCGACCCTTGCCTTATGGCGGTCCGTACTGCCCCATGTCTCCGGCGCACGTGCGATGACGAGATGCTTAGCGGAGACGGAGTGTTCCCATCGCCGCGCATGAGCAGCGACGCGACCGGCGCCATCAAGTTTCCGCGCACCGGCGCAGCGGCCGAAGCCTTCCCGGCCGTAGTTCGCACCCACCCCCTCGCCCGGGTTTCTGTCCTGGGGCCTGATAGCGGGAGACCGTTGCTGGCAACCCCCTTACGGATAGTGCTCTGTACCTCCGGGAAGCGCTCTATATTGTCGGCCGTGGACGGGGTGCGTGGAGTATCGCTCCGTGGGGTCGCCTTGCTCGCACTCGCGGCCGTCGCCGTGGCTGCAACAGGGGCCTGGCAAGCTCGTGCGGCGGCTCGGCCGGTGGTGATCTATTCCTGCGCCGTCGGCGCGAGCGACGTGCTCCTGATCAAGGCGTCGATCGGGCGCTGCACGCCGACGCAGGAAGCTGCGAACTGGTACAGGCAGGATCTCGCCGGCGAGCGGTACGTCTACGGCTGCGTTGCGAGGCCAACCGGGATGCTGCGGACGTACACGACGAACGTCCGCTGCCGAAGAGGCCAGAAGCTGGCCTGGCTCGCGGACAGATCGAACGGCGGCGCCGATTCCTTCCACAGCTGTGTCGCTCGGCGCACCCATCTGACGCGCCTCGTCGATGCCGGGCAGCTGTGCTCGTCGGCCGAGTTTCGCCTCAGTTGGCCTCGTCCCACCACCGGCGGCTCGCTCGGCCGCCGGCCCACCAGGCCCGCGGGACCCGCCGGGCCTGCCGGGCCTGCCGGGCCTGCAGGTCCGCCGGGTCCGGCGACCGACCGGCGGGTCCGTCGGGCCAGCCGGCCCGCCAGGGCCCGACGGGACCCGCCGGGCCTGCCGGGCCAGCAGGTCCGATCGGGCCGCCGGGCCCGCAAGGCGGATCCGGGGCCGACGGGCCACCGGGCCCGCCGGCCGCGGCAGGGCGCAGGCGGGCGCCGACCGGCCCCGCAGGCGCAGCAGGTGCCGACGGGCGCGACCGGGCGCGACGGCCGCGCAAGGGATCAGCCAGGGCCCAGTCGGCGCCACCGGGGCGACTGGTGCGACCGGCGCCACCGGGGCGTACAGGAGCTCCGGGGGCTAAGCGGCGCCCACCGGGCGCGAGCAGGTGCGACCGGCGCGACGGCATCCGGGGGCGACGGGCAGCCGACGGGCGCGACCGGCGCGACCGGTGCGATCGGGCGCTACCGGTGCGACAGGGCGCGGGACGCGGGACCGACCGGGTGCGACCGGCCCGATCCAGGGCCCAATCGGGCCACCGGGGCGACTGGTGCGAGCGGCGCCACCGGGGCGTCAGGAGCTGCGGGTGCAAGCGGCGCAACAGGTGCAGCAGGTGCGACGGGCGCCACCGGCTGCAACCGGCGTCACAGGGCCCGAATCGCGCCCACCGGGCGCGACTGGTCCGCGACGCGGCGCCACCGGGGCGACCGGGGCAACCGGAGCAACGGGCGCTACCGGGAGCGACCGGCGCTACGGGTGCTACCGGCCCCGACCAGGGCCGACCGGGCCTACGGGTGCGACCGGCCCGACCGGACCGGCAGGGCTAACTGGGTCGACTGGTGCGACGGGACGCTGACGCGACCGGGCAGGTGCTACGGGAGCGACCGGCGCCACCGGTGCTACCGGCCCGCCCGGCGCCGCGGGGCCAATCCCGGCCTGTCCAGGAGCGTTGCTTCCGCGAGTGTCTGACGTCCGTGGGTCGGTCTACACCGCGCTGCCGGAGGGCCATCGGTTAACGTGGTCGTCCCGGCTTCCGGGAGGGTGCTCGTGATTCTGACGGGCGAGCTAAGCACCAACAACAACAACTCGACCGCTTTCATGTCAGTCACTCTCAACAACAGCAATGCTTTCGATACGAATTCGCTGCGAGTGACAGGCGCGAATCCAGTCCGGGCGAGCGTGACGGTGCCTGCTCACCGGCCTGACCGCTGGAACCACCATCGAGTTCACCGCCGTGTACAAGATGATCGGTAACGGCACCGCGACGTTCAATGCGAGACAAATCATCGTGATCCCGGCCTAGGCCAGAGACAAACCGTCTCATACCTAGGCAAGAAACTCCCGTCGCTCGGGAGGCCATGCGCGCGCACACCGATGCCCGCTCAGGGCCTGGCACCCCACCCCCTCGATGAGGCAGGGGCCCGCTCCGGGGGTGCGCGCCAGTTGCGCGCCAGTGAGCACCCGGACACACCCTTCTTGAGCCGTCTCAGGCGGTCAACGCGATGTGGCCTGCGGAGAGGGCCGAGGGGGCCGCGAGCGGCTTGGCCAAGAGGAAACGCATGGACAAGCCCTCTGAGAAGTAGTGCCCCCGGGCCGGATCGAACGGCCGCACGCGGTTTAGGAAACCGCTGCTCTATCCACTGAGCTACGGGGGCGGAGACAACGCAGGGTAGCCCGGAGGACACGGCGCACTCCGGGCGAAGGACGTCTGTCGTGGCCTGGCGATTCGACGAGGTATGGCTGGACACGGACGTGCTCTGGTTCCGCGAGCAGGCGGGAGGCCCCTCGGGCGGGGTGGCGGTCGCGCTGCCGCCGCTCCCCACGTTCGGGCCTCGCGAGACCGGGCTCGACGCGTCCAGGCGACGGAGGCTGGCGGCGCAGTCGGCGCGGAAGCGGCGGCTCGCCACTCGCACGGTCCCGGCGGTGGCGCTCGTCGTCGGGTCGGCGACGATGCTCCCGATCGCGGCGCTCCGAAACCGCGGCGGTCAGGAGCTCGAGCCGCTGCTGGCGGACCCGCCGAGCCTGACGTTCCGGCTCGAGGACTTCAGCTTCCATCTTCCCGAGAAGTCGGCTGCCGCGCCCGAGCCCGCCAAGGCGGCGGAGCCCGTCGAGATCGAGTGGCGTCGCGGGACGTCGGTCGGGCTTCAGTACGCCGGCCACCTGGTCGACGGCACGCAACTTCCCGTCGAGGGGCCCGACTGGGTCACGTGGAACCCGGCCACCGACTCGAGCCCGAACCTCCC
Source organism: uncultured Actinomycetes bacterium (assembly GCA_963810295.1). Classification (GTDB taxonomy): domain Bacteria; phylum Actinomycetota; class Thermoleophilia; order Gaiellales; family Gaiellaceae; genus Gaiella. Next base: position 563,289 of record CAWEMW010000009.1, on the reverse strand, counting down.
CCATCGGCTCTACGGGCACGAGCGCACGATCCGGAAGATCGTCGCGGTGCTCACCGGCTACCGCACCGCCCACCCCGACGCGCCGCGGGTCGTCGTCGGCGACATCAGCTATCGCGACGGCGGCAGGATGGATCAGCACGTCTCTCATCAGAACGGGCTCGACGTGGACGTGTACTACCCACGACGCGACCGACGGCTCGCGGCGCCGGTGACGACGAGCCAGATCGACCTCGAGCTGACGCAGGACCTGCTCGACCGCTTCCTCGGTGCCGGGGCCAAGATCGTCTTCGTCGGCTACTCGACAGGGCTCCACGGCCCGAGCGGCGTCGTCGTCCCGTATCCGAACCATCACAACCACATGCACGTCCGCTTTTCCCGCTGATCCGGCCCCCGCGCTCTCTTACGAAGTTCTGAGACACGTCTCAGCCGTCTCTTGAAGACGGCCGGTTCCCTTCGTGGCCCCACCCGACCCGAAGGAGAACGGAGACATGGACGACAGGGCCACCACGCTCGAGCTGCCGAACGCGCGAGCGGCCCAGGAAACCGTCGAGCGCGCGCTGTTCGAGATCAGGCGCGTGATCGCTGGCCAGGACCGGATGCTGGAGCGGGTCCTCGTCTGCCTGCTGTCCGGCGGTCACCTGCTGATCGAGGGCGTTCCCGGCCTCGCGAAGACACTGACGATCAAGACCGCCGCATCTGCGCTCGGCGGGACCTTCAACCGCATCCAGTTCACGCCCGACCTCGTGCCGAGCGACCTGGTCGGCACGCGGGTCTTCCGTCCCGACACGGCGACCTTCTCGACCGAGGAAGGGCCGGTCTTCTGCAACTTCCTCCTGGCAGACGAGATCAACCGCGCGCCGGCAAAGGTCCAGTCGGCTCTCCTCGAGGTCATGCAGGAGCACCAGGTGACGATCGGACGCGAGACGCTGCCGGTTCCCGATCCGTTCCTCGTGATGGCGACGCAGAACCCGATCGAGTCCGAGGGCACCTATCCACTGCCCGAGGCACAGGTCGACCGGTTCATGCTCAAGGTCGTCGTCGGGTACCCCGAGCCCGAGGACGAGCTGACGGTCGTCGAACGGGCGCTCGAGGAGCGCGTCGACGTGCGGAGCGTCGTGACGCTGGACGAGCTCGCGACGCTGCGGGCTCAGGTGAAGCGGGTCTACGTCGACCCGGCAGTGTCGCGCTACGCCGTCGCGCTTGCGGGCGCCACCCGCTCGTCCGAGGCAGCCGGGATCGCCGAGATCGGCCGCTACGTCGAGTTCGGCGCGAGCCCGCGCGGGTCCATCTCGCTCGTCGTCGCGGCACGTGCGCTGGCGCTGATCCGAGGACGCGAATACGTCCTCCCACAGGATCTCGCCGACCTCGCGCACGACGTTCTTCGGCACCGGCTTGTGCTCAGCTACGAGGCCATCGCGACGGGTGTCGTGGAGGACACCTTGATCGACGCCGCGCTCGCCGCCGTGCCCGCGCCGCAGCTCGAGGTCGTGGAGCGTGCCGCATGACGACCGCGCTTCCACAGATCGAGAGAACACCCGCCCGTCCCGGGCCGGGACCGGTTCCCGCCGACCTCCTGCGGGCGCTCGACCTCCGGGTCGCGCGCCGGACGTTCGGTCTCGTCGACGGGGAACACCGCGCGACCCGGCTCGGGCGCGGCTCGGAGCTCGCGCAGGTACGGCCGTACACAGACGGCGACGACGTCCGGCGCATCGACTGGAACGCGACGGCCCGTCAGAACGAGCTGCACGTGCGCGTCGATGTCGCCGAGCGCGCGGTCTCGACCTGGCTCCTGCTCGACGTGTCGCCGTCGATGGGGTTCGGCACCGGCGCCCGCCGAAAGGCCGACGTCGTCGAGGGCGCCGCGCTCGCGCTCGCGCACATCACCTCGCGGCGAGGGAACCGCGTCGGCGCCTTGACGTTCGGCGGCAGCGACCCCGTCACCGTGCCCCAGCGTCAGGGCCGCCGTGGTTTGCTCGGTGCGCTCCTCGCCGCGCGTCAGGCGCCGGAGGCGGAGCAGGTCGGCGCCACGTCGCTGGGCGCTGCGCTCGAGCGGACGAGCGCGCTCGCACGCCAGCGCGGCGTCGTGTTCGTCGTGTCCGACTTTCTCGGCCCACGCGACTGGCGAGGGCCGTTGCTTCGGCTCGCCTCACGCCACGAGGTCACGGCGATCGAGGTCCGCGACCGGCGCGAGCACGAGCTGCCGGATGTTGGCCACCTGTGGCTCGTCGACCCGGAAACAGGAAGGCGCATTCAGGTCGACACCCGCCGGGCGAAGACCCGCAACGCCTTCGCCGCCGCAGCCACGGCCGAGCGAGCCGATCTCGCGCGTGAGCTCGCGTCGCTCGGGGTCGCCCACTGCACCCTCACGACCGACGAGGACTGGCTGCGCACGCTCGGTGGCTTCCTCTCACGCGAGAGGAGGCGGCGATGAGCTTCGCCTGGCCCGCAGCCCTTCTCTCGCTCGCACTGATCCCGGTACTGATGCTCGCGTACGTGCTCATCCAACGGCGACGGGTCAAGTACGCGATGCGGTTCACGAACCTCGACCTGCTCGCGAACGTCGTCGACCGCTCGCCAGGGTGGCGACGGCATCTTCCGCCGCTCTTCGCCCTGGTCGCGCTCGCCGCGCTGCTGGTCGCGCTCGCGCGTCCGCAGACGACGATCGCGGTGCCGCGGGACGAGGCAAGCGTCGTGCTGGCGATCGACGTGTCCGGCTCGATGATGGCGACCGACGTTCCGCCGACCAGGCTCGCCGCCGCGAAGGAATCGGCCTCGGCGTTCGTCCAGGGCCTTCCCGAGCGGTTCGGGGTCGGGCTCGTCTCGTTCTCGACCGGCGCCACGGCACTCGCGGAGCCGAGCGACGACCGCGAGGAGATCCTCGACCTCGTCGACGGCCTCGAGGCGCACACCGGGACGGCGATCGGAGACGCGATCGCGGCGGCGCTCGACCTCGCGCCGGGGGCGGACGAGGAAAGCGAGACGCCGACCGACGAGGACGGCAAGCCGCTCTTCTCGATCCTCCTCCTCTCGGATGGGGCGAGCACGCAGGGCATCTCCACGGACGACGCGATTGGTCTCGCGCAGGAGGCCGGGGTCGCCGTCCACACGATCGCCCTCGGCACCGACGAGGGCACGGTGACCATTCCGAACGAGCTCGGCGAGCCACAGACGGTGTCGGTAGCGCCCGACCGGGAGACGCTGCAGGAGATCGCCGCCGAGACGGGCGGTGAGTACTTCGACGCGCCGACCGAGGCCGACCTGGACGCGGTGTACGAGGCGATCGGGTCGCAGGTCGCGTGGGACGAGGAGAAGCAGGAGGTGACGGTCGCCTTCGCCGGCGCCGGCGCCTTCTTCCTGCTCCTCGCCTCGGGCCTGTCTGCGCTCTGGTTCGGACGGCTTCCCTGACCCACCGACACGAGAGGAGGTGAACCATGGAAGAGACGACTGCACCGAGGTTCGATCCTCGCGCTGTGCTCGCGATCGTCGGGCTCGTGCTCGTCGTCGCGGTCATCTGGACTGCGACGGCGTTCGCGTCCGGCGGCTCGTCCGGAACGCCCGACCTGGCATCCGGCAGCTCGGGCGGTGATCCGTCGTCCGTATTCGTGCAGGACTCGGACGGCGACGGAGCTGCTCCGTCGCGGGACGACTGTCCCGAGCGAGGCGGCTCGGGTGGTGACTCGTCACCGTCCGACGGCTCCGAGCTCGTCGGGCAACGACCTCTGACGTGACTCACCGTGGCCCGGCGTGACGACGCCGGGCCACCTTCATGCTCGCCGTAGGTCGCCTCTGCCTGAGAGCGCGAGGCTCAGCCGCCGCGAAAGCACGGCCCGATGCGCTCGGCGAGAATCGGTACGTCGAGCGTGCCCGCCGCTGCGCCGACGACGAGCGCCTCCGCCTCGTCGACGGCGAACTCGAGATCGCGACCGTTCAGCAGGCAGAAGACTCGGGCCGCCGCCCACGCGAGCCGCTTGTTCCCGTCCACGAGCGCGTGGTTGCGTGCGATCGAGTGGAGAAGCGCCGCGACCTTCTCGTCGAACGACGGATACGCATCGGCGCCGAACGCCGAGCTCCGCGGACGGGCCGCAGCCGCAGCGAGCAGACCGATGTCCCGGACCTCGACGTCTCGAAGGATTCCCGCTGCGATCTCGAGGAGGTCGTCGACAGAGAGGTACTCGACCGGCTCGGTGCTCACCGAGCGAGGCGATCGAGCAATTCGGCGTCCTCGGTGCGGACGCGCTCGATTGCCGCGCGCAGGCGTGCAGGACGATCTCGCGTGTACTCCGCGATTGCGGCCCGAGCGACCTCCTGCATCGACCGGCCTTCCTCCGCCGCCTTACGGCGAAGCGCATCGGTTTCAGCCTCGGTGAGGCGGAGGTTCATTGCCACTCGCATATGGTACCACGCCGGTACCATGGCCGTCGGCGCGTCAACCAAGGCGCTCGCGCTCGGCGAGCGCCTGGTTGAGCGCAGAGCGCAGGTCGGTGACCACCGCTCGTTCGCTGACGCTCGCGCTCGTCAGTGGACGACGAGAAAGCGCAACGGGACGCCGTCGATGCTTCGTGCTTCGTCTTCGTCTGGGTCGAGGCGATCGGCGAGCGCATCGCGGTCGCGGGTTCGAACCGCGACGACGACCTCGTCCGCGGGAAAGGTTGCGAGCGCGTCGCGGATCGCGAGCGCGACGTTCGCCTCGCCGGCGGCGGCCTCCACCTCCTCCGCGGCGAGCTCCTCCGCCGTCTCCGTCGCGACCTGCTCCGCCCGGGCAAAGGCCCGCTCGTCGTTCGCCAACCAGTCGAGGAAGCCCTGCTTGACGACGGGAACGACGACCTTGACCCGATCTGCCACGCCGATCGCGTCGCGTAACGCCGATTCCTCGTGCTCCACCGTGCTGACAACGAGGACGTTGCGCGACACGGCCGTCAGGGGAGTCGCTTGACCAGCCGGCGGCGCATCATTCGCGCGACAACCCAGCCGAGGAGCGCGTAACGAAGGGTGAAGACTCGCATGGCCTCGTGGTACCCGGACGGAGGGGCGCGAAACCGTAGCCTCGGACCAGGGCGGATCGCGCGAACCGTCGCTATATGATCGCGCCGTGCCCTCGGTCGTCGACGACCTCGCGCGCGTCAAGCTCTTCAGCGGCCTCAACGGGCGTCAGCTGAGGAAGCTCGCTCACCACGTCAAGGAGCGCGAGTTCCGCCCCGGCGTGGTGGTCGTCAAGGAAGGGACCATGAGCGGCGTCGGCTTCTTCATCGTCGCGGAGGGCGAGGCAGCCGTCAGCGTCGACGGAGCCGAGGTCGCACGACTCGGCCCGAGCGACCATTTCGGCGAGCTCGCCCTGATCAGCGAGGACGTGCGCACTGCGACCGTGACGGCAGTCACGCGCGTCCGCTGCCTCGTGATCGCGTTCTGGGACTTCCGGCGCTTCGCCCGCGACAACCCGGACGTGTCGTGGAAGTTGATGCAGCACCTGGTTGGGATGCTGACGAGCGAGCGCGACCGTCGCGCGCGGGCCTCTCTCCTGACCAGCTGAGGCGGTCACCCGCCTGCCTGGTCGAGCCGGGCGCGCGAGTGCAGCGCTAGCGGAGCACCTTTCCGGGGTTCATGATCCCGTGCGGGTCGAACAGCTCCTTGATGCCGCGCATCAGCGGGACGAGGTCGCCGTGCTCCCGCTCCAGGGCGGTGACCTTCCCCAGGCCGATGCCGTGCTCGCCCGTGCACGTCCCGCCGCGCTCGAGCGCGTCGGTGACGAGCAGCTCGATCAGCTCGTCGGACGCGGCGATCTCGGCCGGGTCGTCCGGGTCGACATGGAGCGAGAGGTGGACGTTGCCGTCTCCGGCGTGACCGACGATGCCCGCGATCAGGCCCCGTCGCTCGACCTCTCGGCGGGCGAACGAGACGGCCGCGGCAAGCTCCGAGAGCGGGACGCAGATGTCCGTCGAGCGCGAGCGCCTGCCCGGCGCGGCCGCTGCTGCTGCGTAGGCTGAGGCATGGCGGCCGGCCCAGAGCCGCGAGCGTGCCGTGGGGTCGCGCTCGTGCACCACGTCGACGGCGCCCTCGGATGCGGCGATCTGGGCAACGAGCTCGAGATCGGAGACGACTGTCCCCTCGCTTCCCGCCGCCTCGACGAACAGCGATGGCACCGCCGGAAGGTCGGTTGCCTGATACGTGTTGATCGCGGCGATCGTCCAGCCGTCGAGCAGCTCGACCCGCGTGACTCCGGCTCCGGCCGCGACGATCGCCGTCGCCGCTCGGCACGCCGATTCGACGTCGGGGAACGAGAGCCGCGCGACGACCGCGTGCTCCGGGATGCCGTAGAGCCGCACCGTCAACTCGGTGATCACGCCGAGCGTGCCTTCGGAGCCGATCAGAAGCCCGAGGAGGTCATAGCCCGCCGAGGTCTTCGGCGCGTGGCTGCCGGCCCGCACGATGCGGCCGTCGGGGAGCACCGCCTCGACCGCGAGGACGTTCGCGCGCATCTTCCCGTAGCGCACGGTCGTCGTCCCGGCGGCATTCGTGGCAGCCATGCCACCGAGCGTCGCGTCCGCACCGGGGTCGACCGGGAACAGGAGCCCGTGCTCGGCGACGGCCCGCTCGAGCGCCGTGCGCGTCACGCCGGCCTCGACCGTGGCGGTCAGGTCGGCCGGTTCGACGCCCACGATTCGGTTCATTCGCGTCAGATCGAGCGAGATCCCACCGTGAACCGGGATCACGTGGCCCTCGAGGCTCGAGCCGGCGCCGAACGGGGTCACCGGCACGCCTCGCTCGTGGGCGAGCCGCAGCACAGAGGAGACGTCGGCGGTCGTAAGCGGGTAGACGACCACGTCGGGGCGGCGTGGGCGGTGGAAGGTGATGTCGCTCGCGTGGAGATCGCGCTCCGACTCGCCGTCCGAGACCCGTCGCTCGTCGCCAAGCGCCGCGACGAGCGCGCCGCGAAGCGCAGCGATGTCTAGGCCGGCGGGATTTGGGATGACGCTCACCCTCCCATCCTGACGATCAGCCCCGGAGATACGCGAGCACGGCGTGAACCCTGCGGTTCACGGCCGTGTCCGCGGGAATGCCGAGCTTCTGGAGGATGTGGCGAACGTGCGTCTCGACCGTCCTGGGCGTGAGCCAGAGGCGGCTTGCGATGCCGCGGTCGGTGAGCCCTTCCGCCATGAGGCCGAGCACCTCACGCTCCCGCTCCGTGAGCTCGTCGAGGGGATTCGCCTGCCGCCGACGCTCCAACAGCTCTTCAACGAGGCTCGGGTCGACCACGACGTCGCCCGCGCCGACGCGTCGGACGGCGGAGACGAGCTCCTGCGCGTCGAGAATCCTGTCCTTCAGCAGATAGCCGCAACGGCTGTGCTCGCCGTCGACGAGTCGCAGCGCATACGCCGCGTCGACGTACTGCGAGAGCACGAGCACCCCCGTCTCCGGGGTGCGGCTGCGGATCGTCTGCGCGGCGACGAGACCTTCGTCCGTGTGGCTCGGCGGCATGCGGATGTCGATGATCGCCACGTCGGGCCTGTGAGCCTCGACGAGCTCGAGCAGCTCGCCTGCCTCTCCTGCCTCACCCGCGACCTCGATCCCTGCCTCGGCGAGAAGACGGACCACGCCCTGCCGCAGGAGCGCGGAATCGTCGGCGATCACGATGCGCATGGGATCTCCACGAGGAGGCGCGTGCCTCCTCCGGGCGGGCTCTCGATCGAGAGACGCCCGTCGAGGGCTCCCACACGGTCGCCGAGCCCGGCGAGGCCGGAGCTTCCGTTCCGCTCGGCACCGCCGATCCCGTTGTCGCGAATCTCGACTGTCAGCAGTCCGTCGCGACAGTCGATCGCCACGGACACACCTGTCGCGTGCGCGTGCTTCGTGACGTTCGCGAGCGCCTCGGCAACGACGAAATACGCCGCAGACTCGACAGGCGCAGGTAGCCGCTCGGCGGTCGCCTCAACCGTCACCGGAACCTGCATCCGCTGTGCGAGGGTTCGCACCGCGGCATCGAGCCCTTCGTCGGTGAGTACTACCGGATGGATGCCGCGAGCAAGCTCGCGCAGCTCCCGCAGCACACCCCGGACCTCGTCCTCGAGCTCGTCGACGGATGCGGTGGCCTCCGATTTTCCAGCGACCTGCGCACGTAGCTGCCGTAGTGTCAGCCCGATCCCGAGCAGCCGCTGCTGAGCGCCGTCGTGCAGGTCACGCTCCAGCCGCCGCCGCTCCTCGTCCCCCGCCCGCACGATCCGTCTCCGCGAGCTCTTGAGCTCGTCGAGTTGGGCGCGCAGCTCCGCCTGAAGACGCTCGTTGACGAGCGCGAGGCGTGCTGCAGAGCCGGCTGCCTCGAGGAGGGCCGGCTGATCGAGCAACACAGGGTCGTGGATGATCGCGGCGAGGTCGTTTCCGACAAGAGTCACAGCTCGATCCCGCCCGCGCGGAAGGGGAAGCTCGCGCCCCGCTTCGTCCGCCCAGACGCCGCGCTCGGGCAGGCGCAGGGCGAGCTCGAGCGTCGGGTCGCCGAGGGCTCGCGCGAGCGCATCGCGGACGCTGCCGGGACCGACGCGCTCGAGCTGGACGACCAGATCGCCCATCGAGCCCCGCGCCCACCGGGTCACTGCAACGCCGACGAACGCCGTCAGGGCGGCGACGAGAGCGCCCGTCGTCTGGAGCCACGAGATCGGCGTCAGCACCGAGAAGCGGTCGGTGAGGGCCGCGTAGCCCGAGACCCACGAGGTGCACGTGATGAAGGTCGCCGTCGCGACGACCGGTCCCAGCGACCGGCGATGGGCGGGGCTGGCGCCGCGGAAGGCGCGGTAAAGGACGAAGAGCCCAATGGGCAGAATCGCCATCACGAAGACCAGCCAACCGTCGTTCCACGCCTGGAGCGAGATCGGCGGCTCGGAGTCGACATGGAGCAGCGTCGGCACGCGAGGCGGGGGACACACTGGGCAGCCGCTGAGATCGAGGTAGAGCAGGTTGTAGGCGTTCTGCACCACCTGAGCGGCGTAGCCAAGGACAAAGACGTAGATCCAGGCGAGGCGACTCCGCACCAGCGACCCCGTCGGGTAGGACAGCGCCATCTGGGCGAACGCGATCGGTCCCATCACGAACAGGGCGACGCCGATGGTCGACGCAACGCGTGAAGCGGGGAACGCGGCCGCGATGTCGCCGGCGAGCCAGAGCGCCGGCCACCAGAACATGAGCGGCCCCATGCGCGTCTTCGGCCGCCACGCCCAGACCCAGAGACCGACGGCCATTCCCACCGCCATCGTCAGCGCGAAATAGGTCGAACGAGCGTCGAGCGAGCCGTTGTCCGCGAGCCCGCCGAGATAGGCAGCCGTCAGGGTCAGCCCGAGGAGCGTCGCAAGCCACCAGGCGGCGCTCGGTGAGGTCCCGTCCCCGGACGATCCCACCGCCATGTGCCGATAGTCGCATGTCGGCCGAGAGAGTCAACCAGGGATCCCCCTGATCTCGAGGGATCTCCGGGATGCCCCGGACGAGGTGAGGAGCACGGCGGCCTACCGTCGTGCCCACCAACCGAATGGAGGAAGCATGATCCGTCGAATCGCACCGCTGCTGGCGCTCCTCGTGTGCGCTGCGGTGTCTCTCGGTGCAGGCGCCGCCGATGCCAAGGGTCGACCTACCCTTGTCTCGGGCCAGTACGCCGTTGCCGAACTCGGCGCAACGAGCTGCGAGCCGATCGACGCAACGCGGCTTCGCTGTCGTACGTCGGGGCTGACGTCGGCCTACGAGGGCGATCTCGAAGGCACGTCGACCGCGGACTTCGACCAGGTGATCGACTGTGCCGCCGGGAGGACGACAGGCCACGGCGCCGAGACCTTCACCGGCTCGCTCGGCGGTGGCGCATCCGGGACACTGACGTGGCGGCTCTGGCTCACCGCTGCCTTCGACTGCACCACGTTCTTCCCGTCGAACCTCCGGATCGTGGCCGTCGTAACCCGCAGCACGGGCGCGTTTGCCGGCAGCCACGGGGTGCTCGTCTTCGACGACACGAGCTACCGGGGCGTTCTCGGCTGACCCTTCGGCGGTGGGGCGCCGCGCGGCATGCACATCGCGGGCGCGTGCCGCGCCCTGCCGCCTCACCGCTCGCGGGGCTCCCAGCCGAAGTGCCGTGCCGCGACGGCGTAGCCCGCGACGCCCCATGCCGTCAGCACTGCGACGGCGCCGGGGTTCCCGGTGAGCGGCTCCCCCTCGAGGTACGCAGTCTCGATCAGGTCGATCAGGTAGGTCAGCGGCAGCACATCCGCGATCCGCTGGAGAATCTCCGGATAGCCCGAGGTCGGGCCGAAGGAACCCGACAGGAAGGCCATCGGCAGGACGATCAGGTTGACGACCGCCGACGAGCCCTCGGCCGAGCGGATCAGCGACGCGACACCGAACCCGAGCCCCGCGAAGGTAACGGCACCGAGGAGGAGCACCGGCACGACCGCCGCCCAGCTCTCGGCGCCCTGCGCGTCGTAGAGCAGTATCCCGAGGGCGACGGTGAGGACCATCTGGAGCAGGAAGACGACAACAGTCGAGACGAGGACGGCAGCGAGGTACGTCGCCGACGGGAGAGGCGTCGCGCGGAGCCGCTTCAGCACGCCGCTCTCTCTGCGGATCACGATGGTGATCGCGAGGCCGCCGAACGCCGTGTTCGCACAGCCGTAGCCGAGCATTCCGACGAGGAGCCGATCGGCGGCCGGGACGCCCTCGATCGTCCCGTCGTAGACCGCGCCCAGCAGGAGAAAGAGGAGCGGCGGGAAGACGAAGACGAAGACCGCTGACTCTCGGTTCCGCCAGAACATGAGCTGCTGCATCCGCAACTCGTGGACGAAGAGCGCAAGCGTCATGCCTCGTCCCGCTCCTCGTCGACGAGGTCGAGGTAGACGTCCTCGAGCGTCGGACGCCGCACCTCGAGCGCCTCGAGCTCTCGTCCCTGCGCGAGCGCAGCGCCGGTCAGCTCGGCGAGCACGCGGGTCGGCTCGTCGGTCTCGACGACGACGTCGCGGCCGTCCTCGCGGTAGCGGATCTCGACCTTCGGCGCGGCGCCGATCAGCTCGTGGGGCGTCCCGACCCGAACCAGTTGCCCCTCGCGGATCACTGCCACGCGATCTGCGAGCTGCTGCGCCTCGTCGAGGTAATGGGTCGTGAGCAGGATCGTCTTGCCGAGCGAGCGCAGCGCCCGCACGAGCTCCCACGCTGTCCTCCGCGCGGCGGGGTCGAACCCGGTGGTCGGCTCGTCGAGGAAGACGAGGTCGGGGTCGCCGACGAGCGCGACGCCGAGGTCGAGACGACGTTTCTGGCCGCCCGACAGCGTCTTGACGCGATCGTCGGCCTTCTCGCGCAACCCGACGAGACCGATCACCTCCTCGACGTCGCGTGGCTGGCGGTAGTAGCCCGCGAACATCCGGTGGACCTCGCGCACCGAGAGCGTCGGCGGCAGCTCCGAGTGCTGGAGCACGACGCCGATACGCTCGCGATGGGCGGCGCCCGCCTGCCATGGGTCGACCCCGAGCACGCGGACGTCACCGGCGTCTCGGGTCCTATAACCCTCGAGGATCTCGACCGTCGTCGTCTTCCCCGCTCCGTTCGGGCCGAGGAGGCCGAACACCTCGCCGGGCAGCACGTCGAAGTCGATTCCGCGGACAGCCTCCTGACCGTTGTAGGACTTCCGAAGCCCACGGACGTGAATCGCGGCCGTGTCGCTCACGCGTCGAGGTCGAGCTCTGCCATCGCCCCCGGGGAGAACCCCGGGTCGGCGCCCGTGGCGGCGAGCGCGATCTCGGAGCAATCAGGTTGGTGCCCGACCGTCGCGACGGGGCCCTCGAGACCCTCGAGCGTCGCTCGCAGCTCGTCGATCGTCGCCCCCGGCGCGAGCCGGGGCTCGGTCACGAGGCGCGCGCCGGTGGCCGACGCGATCGCTTCGGCCGTCTGGTGCGCGCGAACGAGCGGGCTCGTCAGGACAAGCGCTGGAGGCACGGGGAGCGCGGCCAGCCGCTCGCCGAGGGCCTGCGCCTGCTCCCGGCCGCGCTTTGTGAGCTCGCGCAGGTCGTCCGGCTCTCCGGGCTCGGCCTTGGCGTGTCTGCACAGGTAGACGCGCACGACGGCGAGCATAGTCGGGGCGTTGCCGATGGCCTGGAGTTCGTCGGCGAGCATCTGGAGCGCCATCAGTCGTCCCGTGGGAAAGCGAACAGGAGAGCGGTCGTCATGCGCGCCCCCCTCGGCGCTTGCTCGACAGGGCGTCCGTAGCGGCGGACGAGGGCGACGTACTCGGCGCCGAATCGCTCGAGCTCGTCGCGCGTGAGATGGAGCATCGCGTGCGAGAGCGTCGCCGACTCCGCCCACTCATCCTCATCCTCGACGAATCTCGCGAGCGCACGGAGGCCGGGCTCGAACCAGGAGCGGGCAACCTCGTCCGACTCGGGCGTTCGCTCGACCTGTGGGAGGCGCAGGTCAGCGGATACGGCACGCCACGCCCCGGCACGCTCGCCCTGCCGTTCCACGAAGCGGTGCCGTGCGAGCTCCTCGACGCGTTGCTCGACGTCGGCTGGCGGCTCGCCGATTGCGCGCGCGAGCGCCGACACCGTTGCAGGGCCGTGCCGGTGGAGCCGGTCGAAGATGAGGGCCGAAATGGGATCGGCGAGTGCGCGGATGGCAGCCGGCTCGTCGCCGAGCCGCCGCGGCGGCGGAGCCTCCGCCGTCAGCCGCACGAGCTCGCAGAGCTCCGCGAGTGACGGCGCCTGCGCGGGGTCGAGCTCGTCCTGGAGCCGCTCGAGCGTGCCCTCGAGCTCCCCGAGCAGGACGAGCCGCCGGCGCACCTCGTCGAGGTGCCGGAGGACCATCGCCCGCAAGTGCTCCGTGTCAGGCGCGAGCGCCGAGCGAATCTCGGCGAGCGACAGGCCGAGCCGCCGCAATGCCACGATCGCATAGAGGCGCTCAGCATCCTTCGCCCGGTAGAGCCGGTAGCCGGACTCGCTTCGCTCGACGGGCTCGAGCAGCCCGACCGCCTCGTAGTGACGCAGCGTCCTCACGGTCAGCCCGGTGGCACGTGCCAGCTCGCCGATACGCAAAGTTCCCGTCATGCGCGGCCCACGGTAAACCGTGACGTTACGTCAGGGTCAAGGAGATCTAAGTCCGCCGTAAGGAACCCGCGGGTACAAACGAGAGGGTGAAGGATCGTGTGATCGGCCGTGCAGCCTTCCTCGGCGTCGTCGGCGCGGGTCTCACCGGGCTGTTCGTCGGGCGCGACGCGATACGGCTGGCGGGCCGGCTCGTGCCGGACGGGGTCGCGTCGATCGTGCCGACATCGGGCTGGCGGATCTACACGATCGGGAATGCGATCCCGCGCATCGATCCCGCGGCGTATCGCCTCACGATCACGGGAGCGGTCGAGCGACCGCTGACGTACACGCTCGCCGATCTCCGGCGTCTGCCTCGCGCGGAGCAAGTCTCCGACTTCCACTGCGTGACGGGCTGGAGCGTCTACGACGTGCGGTGGGCGGGAGTGCGCTTTGCCGACCTGCTCGCCGAGGCAGGCTTGCGACCGGAGGCGAAGGCGCTTCGTTTCGTCTCCGACGAGGTGCCCTACGACGACACGCTCTCGCTGCCTCAGGCGTTCGTGTCGGACGCCCTTCTGGCGCTCGATCTCGACGGCGCTCCACTCTCTGGACCGCACGGTTTCCCCGCACGCGTCGTGATGCCCCGCATGTACGGCTACAAGAGCGTCAAGTGGGTCACGCGGATCGAGGTGCAGACCCACACCGACCACGTCGGCTACTGGGAGCAGCGCGGGTACGACGAGGACGCGTGGATCGGTGACTCGAATGGCCTCTGACGCTCCGACGATCCGACGCTTCGACCGCACCGAGCGAGCGCTCCACTGGGTGCACGCGACCGGGTTCACGGCGATGCTGGCGACAGGGCTGATCCTCTATCTGCCCGCCCTCGCGGAGCTCGTTGCGCGCCGCAACCTCGTCAAGAACATCCATCTCGTGTCGGCGGTCGCCTGGGCGCTGGCGATCGCGGCCGTCCTGGTACTCGGCGACCGCCGCAGGCTTGCGGCCGACTGGCGCGAGATCGAGACGATCGACGGCGACGACCGGCGGTGGCTGCGTGGCCGACGGGCGCCCCAGGGGCGCTTCAACGCCGGGCAGAAGCTGAACGCGCTCCTGACGGCTGCGTTCGCCCTGCTGTTCGTCGTCTCGGGTTTCTTCCTCTGGCTCGGGGAGCGCGATCACCGCTTTCTCTTCGACGGGACAGGCGCCGTGCACGAGACCCTCACCCTTCTGTCGGTGGCGCTCGTCGCCGGGCACCTCTACCTCGCGGTGATCCATCCCTCCACGCGGCACGCCCTGCGCGGGATCACGACCGGTGACGTGCGCGAGGACTGGGCACGCGAGCACCACGCGAAGTGGGTCGAGTCGGAGCGCGGGCTATAACCCGCACGTGCCCACGTACCGCTACGTCTTCGCCGACGTCTTCACCGACACACCCCTGACGGGCAACCAGCTCGCGGTCTTCACCGACGCACGCGGGCTCGACGGCGAGACCATGCAGGCGCTCGCGCTCGAGATCGGGTTCTCCGAGACGGTGTTCGTGCTTCCCGCCGAGGCCGGAGGGACGGCGCGGATCCGCATCTTCAACCCCGCCTCCGAGATGCCGTTCGCAGGGCATCCGATCCTCGGCACGGCGTTTGTGCTCGGCGCGCCGCTCCAGCTTGGCGTCATCGCGCTGGAGACGGGCGTTGGGGTGGTGCCGGTCGCGCTCGAGCGCGACGAGTCGGGGCGGATCGTGTTCGGCCGGATGACGCAGCCCGTTCCCCGCGTCGAGCCGGTCGAGGATCCCGCACGGGTGCTTGCAGCGCTGGGTCTGGAGCGCTCGACGCTCCCGATCGAGCTCTACGACAACGGCGCGCGGCACATCGTCGTGACCCTCGACGACGCGGCCGAGCTCGGCCGTGTGTCACCCGACGGCGACGCGATCGCGTCGTTCGCGGTCACCGGGGTCAACACCGTCGCCCGGAGCGAGGACGGGTGGCGGAGCCGCATGTTCTGGGAGCAGGCCGAGGACCCGGCGACCGGATCGGCCGCCGGCCCCATCGCGTGCCACCTGGCACGCCACGGCCTCGTGGAGTGGGGCGAAGAGCTCGTGATCCGTCAGGGCGTCGAGATGGGGCGCCCCTCGACCCTCCACGCGCGCGCGGACGGTGGAGACGGCCTGATCGACGCCGTCGAGGTCGGCGGCGCGGCGGTCATCGTCGCCCGCGGCGAGTTCCGGCTCTGAGTCTCAGGTCTGCGCCGGCTGCAGCTGGCTGAGCAGCTTCTCGAGTTCGGCGTCGGCGGGGACCTGCCCGTTCGGCGTCAGCCCGTTGACGACCTCGGGAACGACCTTCGCGAGCACATCGGCCGCCTCGTCCTCGGAGATTCCGGCGTTCTGCGCGACCTGCTTCACCTCCTCGTCACCGAGCGCGACCTTCATGTCGCTTCCGCTCACGGCCTTGTTGTCGCCGGTCGAGACCCACGAGTCGGCCTGCTCGGCCATGCCCTTGTCCGCAAAGCCCGACATCATCTTCTGGAGGCCGCCGCTCTTGAGCATCCCGATCACCACCGGCGCGAGGCCGGCGATGATCGCGCCGGTGTTCATCCCACCGGACTTCCCTCCGGCAGCGCCGCCTCCGCCCAGGAGCCCGCCCAGCATGTCTTCGAGGCCGCCGCCTCCACTGCCTTGGCCACCTGCACCGCCGAGCAGGCTGCCGAGCAGGTCACCCATACCTCCGCCCCCACTTCCGCCGCCCTGCTTGCTCATGCTGCCGATCAGGTCGTCGAGCCCGCTCATGGGGGTCCCTCCTGTCTGACGCTGGACTCGAAATCCTCCCACACCGCGCCTCAATCGGCGAAGGACACGGCGGTGATCGCCGGCAGCTCGACGCTGAGCGCGTGCCAGAAGCGTCCTCCGTCGCGAGAAAGATGGAGCCGCTCCTCGGTCGCGTAGATCACCAGATCGGGGTGCTCGGGCGAGATCGCGACGGCGACCCCTGGGCGCAAGCCGGCGCCGGCCTCACGCCATGACGTGCCGCCGTCGTGCGATACGACGAGCGGGGGGCGGCGGTCGACGACCGCGATCACGGTGGAGCCGTGCGCGGCCGCGGAGACGACGAGTGGCAGGTCGACGTCGGGAGGCGGGGCCGACGGCAGGTCCTCGTCGACGATTCCGACGACCTCGTCCTCGTCGAGATCCACCTCGACGGTCCCGAGCGCGCAGGCGACGAGGGCCCGGCTCATTAGCTGCCGATCAGCTCGGCGACCGTCTGCGTCGCCCATTCCGCTGCAGCGGGAGGCTCGAGCCCGCGCGCACGGCCGTCGAGGTAGACGACCGAGAACGAGTCTCCCGCTCCGGTCGGATCGACGACGCCACGTGCCGGGTGCGCAGGGACCTCGGTGACCGAGTCCCCGACGATCACCAGGGCGCCGCGGGAGCCGAGGGTCAGCAGTGTCTCTCCGACGCCGAGTGCGCGCAGCCGGTCCGGCTCGAGCCCCCCAGCGAGGATTCGTCCTTCGTCCTCGTTCAGCTTCAGGACTGCCAGATGGGCGAACGCGGCGCGGTCGACGGCGTCGTCGCGTTGGAGGGGGCCAACATGTGCGCGTCGGAGGGCGCCCTGGGCGTCGAGGAGCAGGCGACGACCGTCGCGGGCGAGCGCGGCGACGACGCTCGTCGGAAAATGCGAGCGGAGGAGCCCGGCGACGAGCACCCATGTCGCCTCTGAGAGCGCGGGAGCAGCCCAGCCCTCGACGTCGTCGATCGTCCACGGATCGCCTACCGCGTCAACGAGCATCACACGGTGCTCGCCCTCGTAGTGGAAGCTGAAGGCAGTGGTCTCGCGTGCGTCCGCGCAGTGCACGGGAAGGCCGAAGCCCTGGAGCGGCGCGAGCGCGACGTCGCGGTCGGCGGGGGCGCAGCGTGTCACGACGACGGCGTCGGCGCCGACGTGCGCAGCAGCGCGGGCCGCGTAGTACACGCCGCCGCCCGCGCGAGGCGGCGCGCCCGCGACGGTATCGATGCACGCATTTCCGATGACGACGATGCGACTCACGCGCGCACCGTTCCGGGCGGCACGCGGCGCGTTGCAAGAGCGACCGCGAGCGCGAGGACGAACGACACCGCGAAGCTCGGAAGGGTCGCGCCGATCCCCCAGGCGGGCGGGTCGAGGCGCTCGACCTGCTCGACCCACCAGACGGGGCCGGTCGGCGAGAGCCACTGGTACGTGACGAACCCGGCGAGCCAGGCGACGATCGCGCCGCTCCGGAACGGTGGCGCGGAGAAGACATCGGTCGCTTCGTAGCTTCGCCCCGAGGCGAGCCAGTCTGCGAGCAGGACCGCAAACAACGGCACGAAGCACGAGCCGAGCAGGAGGAGGAACGACTGGAAGCTCGTCAACTCCAGCACGAGCGCACCAAGCGTGCCGAGTGCCGTCGTGAGCACGACGAGTGCCGCCTGCGGAGCACGCGGAACGAGGTTCTGGAGGGAGACGGCGCCCGAGTAGGCGTTCGCGAATGCCTCGTCCGTCTCGGCGACGGTCAGGGCGAGCAACGCCAGCAGTGCAACGAGGCCACCGGCCGCGACCGCGGCGGGTAGTGCGGCGGCGTCGGCAACGTCACGCGTCAGGAGAACGACGGCGCCGAGCGCCAGCAGCAGCGCATCCGGGACGAAATACCCGACGCCTGTTCCCCAGAACGCGCCGCGCGGCGTGCGTGCAAACCGTGTGTAGTCGGCCGCGAGCGGGATCCACGAGACGGTGACGCCGACGACGATGTCGATCCCCTGCCAGGTCGAGAAGCCGCCCGCGCCCGGGCGGTTCCAGGCGTCCTCGAGCCCGCCTCCCGTCAACGCCCACCATGCGAGATAGGCGACCGCGAGCGGGACGACCCAGACCGCGACGCGGCGGATGACCACGCGCACGACCCCGATCGGGCCGAGCAGGCCGAGCACGAGCGCGGCAGCGCCGAAGACGAGCGTCCACGCCCACCGAGCCTCGAACCCGAAGAGCTCCTCCGAGAGCGCGGCCGCCGCGGTCGCGATCACGAGGAGCTCGAAGATCGTCCACCCGATGCACTGGACGACGTTGACCGCTGTCGGGAGATAGGACCCGCGCTCACCGAGCGGTGCCCGCATCAGCACCATCGCCGGGACGCGCGCCTGGGCGCCGATCGCGCCCGCGGCGGCGAGCATCAGGTTGCCGATCAGGCAGCCGACGAAAATCGCGACGAGAGCCGCGGGGAGCGAGAGCGCCGGAACGAGGATCGCGCCCGCGACGACGACGAGCAGCGACACGCCGAGATTGCCCCACAGGAGGCCCAGGTCGAGCCCACCGAGCACGCGCAGCCGCTCCGGCACAGGCTCGATGCCCCAGCTTGTGTCGCGTTCGCTCACGTCCGCCTCAGCACGTCGTCAGCCTACGCCGGGACAGTGGCGGCGCATTCGCTGTCAGGTACCCATGCCTGTCAAGCGGCCGCCGTCCGACAGGGCGGCGACGCGTGTTTCGGTCAGTAGTGCCTGTGGATATGCCCAGGCCATGGGGTATACGAAGACGAACCTCGAGCGAGACGTCGAGAACCAGGCGCCGAACTTCGGGATGCCGGAGGAGATGGAGGCGCGCTTTGCCCGATCCGCGATCGGTGGCGAGACTCTCGGGCTCAGCTTCGTGCGGCTCGCGCCGGGCTTCCGCATCCCGTTCGGCCACAAGCACGCCGGCCAGGAAGAGGTCTACGTCGTGCTGCGCGGCTCGGCGCGGGTGAAGGTCGACGACGAGATCGTGGAGCTCGGCGTCCTCGATGCGCTTCGCTTCGACACGGACACGATGCGCGCAGTCGAGGCAGGGCCGGACGGCGTCGAGTACGTCGCCTTCGGCGCCGGAGACGACCCCCGGGACGCGGAGATGGTGCAGGGGTGGTGGAGCGACTGATCGGTCGCTCCGACGACGCTCCGAAAGACCTCACCACCGCCTTCGTCCGGTCGGCTGCCGACGGGGCGATCGAGGTCGTCGTCAACTTCGGGCCGTTGTCGGGGCGAGAGGCGACGCTCGCGGAAGTCGATCGCCTCGGCCGTCGCCTCCTGGAGACTGCCGAGCGCGTTCACGTCCACGCGGTCCGCAGCCACGACATGAGCCCTCAGAGCGAGACGATCGTGCATCAGATCGTGGTCGAGGCGGTCGCCTCGTCGGCCGAGGCGGCCGTCCTGCGAGACGTCTGCGAGACGTGGGCCGCGGAGTGTGCGGCCGAGCGCTCGCTCGAGCCACTCGCGCCCTAACGCCGCGCGCTTGGACCCGTTTTACCGCCGTCGCGCATGGGAACACTCCCGGAGTCGGGTGCATCGCCCGACACCGACACGAAGGAGCACTGAACATGGGAATCATCGGCTGGATCGCAATCGGGGCGGTCGCAGGGATCATTGCGAAGGCCATCTACCCGGGCGCCGAGAGCTTCGGGATGATCCTCACGATCCTCCTCGGCATCGCGGGGGCGCTGCTCGGCGGGTTCGCGGCGTGGCTCGTCGGCGCCGGCGACCCGATCGACGAGTTCTTCGACATCTCGACCTGGATCGCGTCGATCGTCGGCGCGGTGGTGATCCTCGTCATCTACTCGGCGCTGGGCGGCAAGCGCACCTCGCGGCGCCTCGTCTGATCAGCGGAGAATGCGGGCGGGCCGAGGGCCCGCCCGCAATCACGGTCCGGCGGAGCCGACAGGTGAACCCGCCCGATGGGCCAGTTCACCGGCCACCCGGACGTGGAATAGGCTCCCGGGGTGGTCGAGCGGCTCGATGAGGAACGCCTCGAGACTCTGCGCGAATGGGGGACCGGTCTCTCGACGAACGCGCGCGACGAGCTGCGCGCGGCGGGCAAGGCGATCCTGATGCTTGTGGACGAGATCGACCGGCTCCAGGCGGACGTGTGGAATGCCCGAGCCGCGGCGACGCAGCGGGCACTGGTCGACAGCTCGGAGGAGCTGGCGACGACGCTCAGCGAACGGATTGCGCGCGGGCGGGGGCAGACCGAGCCCGCCGCCTGGCCGCCGGGCGAGTCCGCGACGTAAGTCTCTACCCGACGCCGAGCGCGGCGAGGCCCTCGAGATCCGACTCGCGGAGACTCCAGGCGCCGGCAGCGGCGTTGGCGCGAACCTGGTCGGGGCTCGTCGCGCCCGCGATCACCGATGCGATCCCGGGAAGCGACGCGAGGCCGCCGATCGCGAGCTCGAGCAAGCTTCGGCCGCGATCCGCCGCGAACGACTCGAGCGTCTCCACCTGCTCGAAGCGCTCGTCGCTCAGGCTCTCGGCTCGTCCCTCCAGCCGCGTGCCCTTCGGCGCGGGCATCCCGCGTCGGTACTTCCCGGTGAGGAGGCCGCTCTCGAGCGGGAAGTACGGCACGTAGCCGATCCCGAGCTCGCGGCAGCGGGACAGCACGCCAGCTTCGTCGCGGCGGTCCATGAGGCTGTAGCGGTTCTGGACGGCGACTACGGTGACCCCCGAGGCGGCCGCCTCGTCGAGCAGCCCGACGTCCACGTTCGACAGCCCGAGCCAGCGCACCTTCCCGTCGTCGACGAGCTCTCGCATCGCGCCGAGCGTCTCGGCGAGCGGCGTCACGCCGTCGGGACGGTGGTAGTAGTAGAGATCGACGACGTCGGTCCCGAGCCGCTCAAGCGACAGGTCGATCGCGCGTCGGAGGTGATCACGCGACCCGCCCGGGCCCGGCACGCTTGCGTTTTGCCCGAACTTGGTGGCGATGACCACCTCGGCACGGCGATCGCCGAGCGCCTCGCCGATGAACCGCTCGCTGTCGCCCGAGCCGTACGTGTCCGCGGTGTCGAAGAACGTCACACCGGAGTCGAGCGCCGCTGCGACGACCGCCGCGGTCGCGTCGCGGTCGAGCCGCCCGCCGAAGTTGTTGCAGCCGAGCCCGACCCGCGAGACGTCGAGGTCCGAGGCGCCGAGGCGCGTCGTCTCCATGGCTCGAGCCTACGTGACGGCGCGAGCCG
Organism: uncultured Actinomycetes bacterium; assembly: GCA_963810295.1. Classification (GTDB taxonomy): domain Bacteria; phylum Actinomycetota; class Thermoleophilia; order Gaiellales; family Gaiellaceae; genus Gaiella. The sequence continues at coordinate 542,296 of CAWEMW010000009.1, read as the reverse complement.
CTTCAGCCGAGCGCCAGGGCCCGCTGGAGCACGGGGTCGCGCCCCGCGAGGAAGTCCTCCACGGTCAGCTGCACAGCGATGTCAGGCCGCGTCGTCAGCGCGGACGGCTTGCCGAAGCGCTGGTACGACGTCGCGACTCTGGCGATGAGACCTGCGGAGGAAATCTCGACGATGCTCGAGTCGCCCCACTGGCTCGGCGCGCCGCCGCTCGCTTCGCCCACCAGCCGGACGCGTGGCAAGGCGTCGACGTCGGCGGCGAAGTTCCCGGCGGCGGAGAACGTCGATCGTCCGATCAGCAGGGCGACGGCCTTCTTCTTCGACAGCTCGTCCATCGCTCCGAGCAAAGCGCCGTAGGTCGTGTTGTCGCCGCCGTGGTTGAGCCGCGCGTCGACGATCACCCGCCGGACTCCGGGTCGGGAGGCCAGACGGAGCAGACGCCGCGAAGCCGTCCAGGTCTCCTCCGTCGTCATGCGGTAGCCGACGTAGATCGCGCGGCCCCGGTCGATCGTCGTCAGCCACTGGGTGCGCTCGGGATGCCTCAGCCAGATCGGCTGCGTCGCCGCGGGGCGCCGGAGCGGCACCAGGACCGACCCCACGGATGCGAACGACGACGCGGCGACGGGATCGAGCGACACGGTGCGCCCGTCCGCGAACGCGACCCGGGCGGTGCCCCCGTCCGTCAGTCCGAGCCCGGCGAGCACCTCCTCGGTGACCACGTACTCGGGCATGAAGTCGAGGAAGCTCGAGGCATTGTCGCGTGCGACGAGCGGCCGGACAGCCTCGACGATGCGCTCGATCGTTGCCCCCTCGATCGCGACGACCCGTGCGCCGACGAGCTCGTCGTGGCCGGGCGCCGCGACGACATGGAGCCCGGTCGGGAAGGCGTACAACCGCAGCGGGTAGACGCGCAGCGGTCGCGGGTGCGCGTCGAACGGATAGACGGCCGTGTGGCCGTTCCGAGGCCCGGCGAGGGCCACGAGCCTCATGAGACCCGCGACGAGCTGCGGGCGGGTAAGTGTCGGCGCGCGCCCCGCGAGAGACGCGGCCTCGGCACGGAAGCGGCGGCGGGGCGTCGAGGAGAAGAGGTCGGGGTGGGTTCGCTCCATCTCCGTCGCGAGGTTCCGGACGTCGCGCTCCGCGGCGGGTGTCGCCGCGAGTGCAGCTGCGACCGCGGCGAGCGCGACCACGACGATTGCAGCGATCGACGCGACCCGTCTCATTCCCGGCCCAGCTCCTCGAGCACCCAGTCGGCCCAGGCGACGTCCTGCTCGGCTCGCTCGATCGCGCGACGCAGCTCGAACCAGTGGAAGCGGTCGGCGCCCGTCCGGGTGTTGTGGGGCTCTATTGCCCGGTATTCCTCGAGCCGGCCGAGGGTCGCGGCGCGGAAGCGCTCGACGTTCGCGACGAGGACCTCCCGGGGCACGAGCGACCCGACGAAGAGCCGGAGGTGGAACTCCGCATCGCCGCCCGGCTCGTCCCGTGCGAGCCAGGCGTCGAGCGCGGCCCGCCCGCTCTTCGTGAGCGCGTACACCTGCTTGTCGGGCCTCGTCCGCTGACGCACGGTGCGAACGCGCACGTGCCCGTCGGCGACGAGTCGCGGCAGAAGCGCATAGAGCTGACTGCGGGCCGGCGCCCAGACGTGCCCGATCGCACGGCCGACCCGCTTCGTCAGCTCGTAGCCGGAGCCCTCCCCGCCGAGTGCGAGCAACGCGAGGACGGCGGCCTCGCTGGTCGTCACGGTGTGGGTAGCGGGCCGAGCGGTTACCACGCGCCCGACTGTATATATCCGGAGTGGAATAGTCCAGAGCGGACTATGGAACATGGTTCGCGAGCGTAGCTAGGCTCCGCACGGTGACGGGCCCGATGCGCTCGCCTCGGGTCGCCGCGGCCGCCGCGCTGCTCCTGCTCTGGTGCGGGGCAGGAGCGTTCCTCGCCGTCTGGTACTCAGGGCAGATCCGTGACTGGTCGGTGATGACCGACGAGTTGCAGTACGTCAAGCTCGCGCTGTCGGTTGCGGAGACCGGCTCGCCGTTCCCCTCGCTCCACGACACCTCGGTCGCGTTGGCGAACCAGCTCTATCCGCTCCTGATCGCGCCGCTGTACGGCTCCCTCTCGTCACCCGACGCCTTCCGGGGCGCGCACGTGCTCAACGCGATCGTGATGGCGAGCGCTGTCTTCCCCTCCTACCTCCTCGCGCGGCAGCTCGTTCCTCGGGCGTCGTCCTTCGCGGTCGCCGTGCTCACCGTCGTCGTGCCGTGGATGGTGCTGACCGGCTTCGTGATGAGCGAGGTCGTCGCGTACCCGGCGTTCCTGTGGGCTGCGCTCGCGTTCCAGCGCACGCTCGTCGAGCCGTCCCCTCGACGCGACGTCCTGGCGGTTGTCGCCCTGGGGATCGCGATCCTGTCACGGACCCAGTTCGCCGCCCTGGCGCTTGTGTTGCCCCTCGCGATCCTCGGTCACGAGATCGGCCAGGCGCTCGCGGCCCCTGCCGAGGGCGGCGTTCGACAGAAGCTCGCACTGGGCGCGCGGGCGGCGGCCGTGCGGCATCGCGCGCTCTGGTCGCTGTACGCCGTTGGCGCGATCGTCGCGATCGTCGCCCTGCTCGCGGGGTATCGGCTCTTCGGTGCCTACGAGACGACCGTGGAGGGCGGATCGATCCTGCCGGCAGGCGTCTGGTGGTCGGCGATCGAGCATCTCGCCGTGGTGGGCCTAGGGTGCGGCCTCGTGCCCCTCGTGCTCGGAGGCGGCTGGATGCTCGCTGCGCTCGTCCGCCCCTCCGACCCCGGGCGCGGCGCCTTCGCCACCCTGTCGATCCTCACGCTCGGCGCACTGGCCGTCGAGACGGCCTCGTTCGACCTCCGCTTCGGCGGTGCGGATGTCGTTCGTGACCGGTACCTCTTCTACGTCGTTCCCCTGTTGCTGGTGGGGACGGCCGCCGCGCTCACGGAGGCTCGTCGCGGGCCGGTGGCTGTCGGCGCCGGGGTGGTCACGGTGCTCCTCGCCGGTGCCGCACATGGGCTTGCCTACCCGACGTTCCCCGGCATCTCGGTCGACTCGCCGGTGAGCATTCTCAACGAGGCGCTGATCGACCAGTCGGGCGGGCTCGGGACCGAGTGGTTCGTGGCGCTCACAGCCCTCGCGCTCGGGGTGGTGCTCGTCCTCGCGCTCCTGCTCGCCCCGCGGCGCCTGCTCGCGATCGCCCTCTTCGTGACCATATTCGCCTTCTCGGCCGTGATGCTGCACAGCGAAGTCGACCGGGTTCTGAACGGCGACGGATTGAGCGGTCGGCCGCTCGCGGGGCCGCCCGGCGTGACGCTCGACTGGGTGGACTCGGTCGTCCCGGACGGCGAGTCGGTCGCGCTCGTCGCGTTTCCGATCTCGACAGCGTGGGGCGTGAGTGCGATCCGGTGGTGGGACGTCGAGTTCTGGAACCGGACCGTCACACGTGCGTATGGCGCACGCGACGAGAACTTCACGTACACGCCGTTCCCGCTCCGCACGCTGGAGATCGACCCGGTGACGGGCTTGATCGAGGACACGGAGGATGCGCCTGCCTACGTCGTCGGCGCGCCCGGCGACCCGCGCTTCGGGCTGGACGGCAGCGAGCACGCGGTGAACGTCGGGGTCAGGGTGCTCGCCGTCGAGCGCCCGTACCGCGCGGTGTGGTCGAGCCGGGGGCTCTCGACGGACGGGTGGACCCGCCCCGGCGTGCCCGCCTCGGTTCGTGTCCACGCGCTGCCGGGCACGCGACCCGAGGTGATGCGCGTCGAGATCGCGCTGCGGGCGCCGCCCGAGGCCGCTGCCCGCTATCGAATCTCGACGGAGACCGCCGACCGTCGGGGCGTGATCTCCGCCGCCGCGTTCACAGAGGAGACCGTCTTCGTCTGCGTCGGCCCCCGCACGCCGGTCGACGTGGCGATCACGACATCGACGAGCGCTGTCGTCGAAGGGGCGCCTCTTTCGCCCGACCCCGAGCCGCCACGCCGTGTCGGCCTCCTGGTAGGCCCGATCGACGTCCGAGGCACGGGGAGCCCGTGCGACCCCGCCTGAAGCGCTTTCGGACCGTCAACCGCGAGCGCGGACGCGCACCTCGGCCACCTCGGTCGCGCTGTCGTCCGGGACGCCGGTGACCCAGACGACGACATAGCGCCCCGGACGCCGGGCGACGGCGAATGTGGTTCCGTTTGCGAGGGCGCGCGCGGCGGCGACCTTCGTGAACGGGCCCTCGCGCGAGCTTCCGAGGCGGATCTCCGCTCGCCCGCCGGCCGTCGGCGAGTCGACGACGACGCGCTCGACACGCCGGGTGCGCCCGAGGTCCAAAACCAACCCGACTCCCGACTTGAAGAAGTTCGAGTACCGCTCGGTGCGCCACGCGGTGTCGCGGCGCCCGTCGACCGCGAGCCCCGCCTCCTCGTCTCGCTCCCGTCCGTCGCCCTCGGGGTCGTACGCGCCCGCTGCGCGCAGCGCAACGAGCGGAGCGGCGCGCGGGCGTGCGGGTGGTGACGCGGCGGGTGGGGAGGCAGGGGCGGCTTGCTGCGAAGGCGCCGGGCCGGCCGTCGACGTCTCGCCTTCGTCGAGGCCGGACGTGACAGCGAGCCAGAGTCCGATCAGCACGGCCAGCAGGCCTCCCGCGGCGAGGATCCGGTTGGTCTCGACGTTCCCCACGGCGCCATTCTTCCCTCAGAGCTGCCTCGCTGGAACCTTCGCGCCCGTTGCCCCACTTCGGCCTTACGCGTCGATCGTTCGTCGAGAGCCGAACGCTCACCGGGGACAGGCCCCTTCGGGGCGAGTCCCCACGACTACCCTCGGGTGGTGGGCTTCTTCGCCGCCCTCGCCATCGTCGTCGCGCTGATCGTCGGTCTGCCGCTGCTGATCGTGGCGCTCACCGTGGCAGGCCCGGTCGGTTGGATCGTCGCCGCGGTCGTCTTCCCGGTGGCCGTCCTCGCGGTGATCCTGTGGCTCGGCCGCGCGCGACCAGGCGACGGAGAGCCGCCCTAGAATGCCGTCAGCGAAGCGTGCGCAGCGTGGCCGGGTCGAGCCCGAGCCACACGCGCCCAAGACGACCGAGCGTGCCGTCCGCGCGGAGGAGCCGGAGCTCCCGGTTCACAGCTGCGACTCCGACCGCGGTTCCGCGCGGGACAGCGACCACGAGCCCGTCTCCGTGCTCGATGCGGCCCGCGACAGAGCCGAGCAGGCGCTCGTGCCCTGCCATGAAGCGACCCAGCTCGAGCGCCGGTAGCACGGCCGCGTCGCAGGCACCCGTCCGGACGAGTGCCCGAAGCCGCTCGGCGCCGACGGCGACCAGAGGAGCCCTCGTAGGCCGGATCGAGCGCGCCACGGTGGGAAGGGCGCCCGTCCCGCGGACGCCGCAGAGGAGTCGGTCCCGCAGCTCGGACAGGCGGCGCGGCCGCTCCAGACCGCGGCGAAGAACGACGGCCAGGTCGGTCGTGAGGTACGGGTCGCTGAGATCGGCCGCGCGGCGGGCGGTGCGTGACGGCTCGATCGCCGCGAGCGCGAGATGCCATGCCGGTGAGCCAGCGGCGAGCAGCCGACCGGGGCGCACGTCGATCAAACGTCCGACCGGCGCTCCGAGCCTGCGGGCTAGCGTCCGCGCGAGCGCGACCTCGAATCCTCGTGCCAGGATCACGTCGCGACCCTTGACGACGCCCACCTGCAGCGGCGAGTCACCGAGGCTGAGAGCGACGACCAGCGTCCCGGGTTGCTCCGGCACCGGTGACGGAGCGCCTGCTGCGCTCGCCGACGCTGCGACGGCGCGAGGGCGGCGTATGCGATGGCGGCGAGCGATCTCACGCGCGGTCCCACAGCACGTCGACGGGTGTCCCGTGGGTCGCGAAGGCATAGAGGAGCGGCGCGTCACGGGGCATCATCCGGATGCAGCCGTGCGAGGCGGCGTAGCTCGGCACGGATCCGTACGCGTGGAACGCGATCCCTCCGACGAAGTAGCTCGCCCACGGCATCCACGTGGAGAACGGAACTGACCAGGACATTCGCTCCTTGCGGTAGACGCGGAACGAGCCGGAGGGTGTCGCTCCGCCGGCGCCGGACGAGATGTGGAACACGCGCTCGACCCGGTTGCCGTCGATCTGCAACGCGACCTGGCGGCCGAGGTGGAGCTCGACACGCGGCCCGGCCCGGCGCAGGATCGGTTGGGGACGCGTGGCGCGTCGCAGAGCGGCAGCTACGTCGTCGTCCAGGACTCCGTCACGCGGCAGGCCCGACCATTTCTCGAAGGCGAGGAGCGCCGTCGCGGTGTCGTCGTTCGTCGCTCCCGTGACGCCGCCCGGCGCCATGAAGCCCAGGTCGGCGAGCAGGAGCTGCGTCTCACGGAGGCCGCCCGGATGGGCGCCGTCGTTCGGCTCGCGGACCGTTCGACGCAGGTCGTAGCCGGGGAACAGGCCGATCGGCACCCCGCCCTCGATCCGGACGCGGACGCCGAGCACGCCGGGGACGGCTCGGAGCGTGCGGACGAGCTGCCCGACCCGGGAGCGCAGCGCGGTCTCGTTCCGACCGGCCGCGAAGCGCGCGCCGAGGTCGACCGTGACGACGCGGCGGGAGATACGGATGTGCCGGATTGGCGTGCCCAGGGGAATCGCGGTCGTGAATCCGCTCGCACGCTCACGCTTCGTCGGCCCCGCCAGCAGCGATCGCACCAGACCCGGGATGCCGGGGGCAGTGCGCCGCACGGCGACCGGCTGTGCATCCTGAAGAAGCCAGACGTCACGTGCGGCTGCGTCTGCAGCGGCGGGCGCCGCCAACACCAGCGCCACGAGCGCGACGGGCAGCAGCCTCACGTCGGATGGATTCGCGGCGTGCCGGAGGATCCCTTTCCTGATGGGACGTGGCCTCTGGCCGCGTCAAGTCTCCAGACGCGCGCCGCCGCTACTTCTCGTCCTGCGCGCGGACGATCACGACCGGGCACGGCGCCGAATCGGCGAGCTCGGCAGACGTCGAGCCGACGAAAGCGGAGGCGATGTTGCCGCGGCCCGTATTCCCGACGACGAGGAGGTCGGCCTCCGCCGCCGCCGTGCGCAGCACGTCCGCGGCGCCGCCCTCGGTGACCGTCACCGTCGCGTCATGGTCGTCGCCGAGCACCTCTCGAACCAGATCGGCTGACGCTCGCTCTGCCGCCCCACGCATGGCGTCGCGCCCCTCAATCGTCTCCGTCCACGCCATGGGCATAAGGCCGGCGTCGACCGGCGTGGTCATCGGCATGTAGCTCCACGCATGCACCGCCTCGAGCGTCGCGGAGCGGAGCGTCGCCTCCTCGACGGCCCAGCGAAGCGCGGCCGCTGCCTCCTTCGACCCGTCGATCCCGACCACGATTCGTCCTGCCACAACGTCGATTCTGCCCGATGGCCTCAAGCTCCGTCTGAGAGCGGCCGATGCTGATTGGGAGGCCGGTGAACCCACCCTCGAATATCCCTGCGTCCGAGGCGCGTGCTCGGCTTGCCGCCGAGGAGCCGCTCGACCCGCTCGTCGAGTCGTACCGTCGGCTTGCGGACGTCTTCCACGAGGTCCTCTCCGAGCAGTCCCTCGACGATCTTCTGGAGCGGATCGCGCGAACCGTCGGCGAGCTCATCCCGTACGACGACATCACGTTCTACGAGGCGGACGAGGTAAAGCAGGAGCTGCGTGCCGTCTACGCCTCGGGAAGCGACGCCGAGAAGGTCCTTGCCGACGCGCCGTTCTCCTACGGGGTCGGGATCACCGGCTGGGCCGTCGAGCATCGTGAGCCCGTTCTCGCCAACCGTGCCGAGCTCGATCCACGCGTCCGCTTCGTCGCAAACACGACGCCCGATCCCGAGTCGCTGATCGTCGTGCCGCTCGAGGCGCGCGGCCGCCTCAAGGGCACGCTCAACATCTACCGGTCGGGCTACCAGGAGTTCACGGAGGACGAGTTCTTGCTCGTGGTTCGCTTCGGCGACGCCGCAGCGCTCGCGATCGACAACGCGCACATCCGCGCCACGCTCGAGCATCAGGCGCAGACCGACCCGCTCACCGGTCTCTGGAACCACCGCGCGTTCCACGAGCGCCTCCGGCAGGAGCTCCTCACCGCGTCGACCGATCAGACGCCGGTCGCCCTCGTGATGCTCGACCTCGACGACTTCAAGCGTGTCAACGATATCCACAGCCACGCGACGGGCGACCACATCCTTTCCGAGGTCGCCTCGATCCTGCTCTCGGCAGTGCGCTCGAGCGACATCGTCTGTCGGATCGGCGGCGAGGAGTTCGCGATCATCGCCCCGTCGAGCGGCCTCTCCGAGGCGTTCCGTCTTGCCGAGCGCGTCCAGGAGCACGTCGCCGCGAAGACGTTCGGCCCCGTCGGCCCGGTGAGCGTGTCGATCGGCCTCGCTTCGGGGCCGACGCACGCCGCGAACCCGCGCGAGCTCGTCGCGTGCGCAGAGGTGGCGATGATGACCGCGAAGGCACGGGGCAAGGGCCAGATCATCGTCTTCCAGGAGGGCACTCCGGAGCGGCCGTCCGAGGGCTCGGAACGGGGCGCGGAGTTTCGCTCCATCGCGCACCTGAAGATGCTGCACGGCGTCTCCATGAAGCTCAGCCGGCTGAACGACGTCGCTGAGATCGGGGCCACGATCGCGGACGAGCTGCGGCTGCTGATCGACTACCACAACTGCCGTGTCTTCGTCCGCGAGGGCGACGACCTCCGGCCGATCGCGTTCCGGGGCGACCTCGCCGCATCCGGGTCGGCGATGGAGGTGCTCGCGACCCGTATCGGCGACGGCATCACCGGGCACGTCGCCGCGACGGGCGAGCCGTTCCTGACCGGCCACGCCGCGCACTGCGACATCGGGGTCAGGATCCCGGGCACCGACGAGATCGAGGAGTCGCTGCTCGCCGTGCCGTTCCTCTACGGCCAGACGGTCGTCGGCGTGATCGTCGTCTCGAAGCTCGGTCTCGACCAGTTCGACGCGGACGACCTCCGGCTGCTCGAAGTGCTCGCCGGGCACGTGTCCGTCGCGCTCGTCAACGCGCGGCTCTACGAGGCGCAGCGCCGCGAGGCGGAGAGCGCGAAGGCGCTGCTGGAACTGACACGCGAGCTTTCCGCGGTGACCAACCTGGAGGGCGTGCTCGAGCAGGTCGTGCGCGCCACAGCGCGGATCATGGGCTCGCGGCGTTGCTCTATCTGGCTCCCGACCTCCAACGGCGGGCTCGTGTGCCGCGCGACCGAGGGGGACGTCGCCTATTCGACCCTGCATGGGCGCCTCCTCGCGCCCGACCTGGTCGCTCGCTGCTCGGCCCGCAGCGAGCCGTTCGTCGTGAGCGCCGCCGAGGCGGTGCTCGTCGCGCGCACGCTCGGGGCCAAGAAGGAGCTGGCCTCGCAGCACGCCGTGTCGTTCATCCCGCTCGACCAGGGCCTGGCGGCGCTGGCCGTCGCGACCGAGTCGGACGTCGCGGGACGCGACCTCGAGCTGCTCGCGGGCATCGCGAGCCAGGCTCGGCTGGCGATCACCAACGCGGGCAGCTTCGCGACCCTGGAGCGCACGTTCCTCTCGACGGTCGAGGCGCTCGCGAACGCACTAGAGGCGAAGGACTCCTACACGTCGGCCCACACGCGCTGGATCTGCGACAGCGCCGTCGAGGTCGGACGCGCACTCGGGCTCGAGGGCGCCCGGCTCAAGCGGCTCGAGCTCGGGGCGCTGTTCCACGACATCGGGAAGATCGGGATTCCGGCGTCGATCCTCATGAAGCCCGGTCCGCTGGACGACGACGAGCGGTCGCTCATCCGGCGCCACCCCGAGCTGGGCGAGCGGATCCTGGCGCCGATCGATCAGCTCGCCGAGGTTCGCCCGATCGTGCGCGCCTGTCACGAGCGGTACGACGGCGGTGGCTACCCGGACGGCCTGATGGGCGACGAGATCCCGCTCGAGGCGCGGATCATCTTTGCCTGCGACGCGTTCCACGCGATGACGACCGACCGGCCCTACCGCGAGGCGCTGCCGATCGAGGAAGCCTTCCGCAGGCTCGAGGGCGCCGCCGGGTCGCAGTTCGATCCGCGGGTCGTGGGTGTCTGCGTGCGCGTGTTGACGCAGCCGCCGTCCTCGGACTGAGCTCGGGCCTGGATCAGCCGACGCGCCGCAGCACGCGGAGCGCCCGTGCCTCGACGAGCACGGCCGCCCGCGCCGCGTAGGCCTTGCCGTTCGGCTCGAGCTCCGGCTCGGCGGTGCAGAGCTCGTGCGCCCAGCGTCTCCCGAACCGCGCAGGGGGGAGGACGAACGTCACGGGCTCGCGCCAGGCGTTGAAGAGCACGATGAACGACTCGTCCTCCATCGGCTCGCCGCGCTCGTCGAGCGTCGGGATCTCCTCGCCGTTCAGAAACGCGCCGAGCGCGAAGGCGTCGCCGCGGGCCCAGTCCACGAGTGTCATCTTGCGTCCGTCCGGCCGGAACCACCAGACGTCGGGCGCGCCCGAGCCCTGCAGCGCCTCGCCCGTGAGGAAGTCCGAGCGCCGGAACACCGGATGCGCAGCCCGTAACCGAAGCAGGCGCTTCGTGAACTCGAGCAGTCCGGCGTCGCGCTCGCCGAGCTCCCACTCGAGCCACGAGAGCGCGTTGTCCTGGCAGTACGCGTTGTTGTTCCCGTGCTGCGTGTTCCGCCGTTCGTCGCCCGCGAGCAGCATGGGCGTGCCCTGCGAGAGGAGCAGCGTCGCGAGGACGTTGCGGGATTGGCGGTCGCGCAGCACGTTCACCGCCATATCGTCGGTCTCGCCTTCGACGCCGCAGTTCCACGAGCGGTTGTCGTCGGTCCCGTCGCGGTTCTCCTCGAGGTTCGCCTCGTTGTGCTTCCGGTCGTACGAGACGAGGTCGCGGAGGGTGAACCCGTCGTGGCAGGTGACGAAGTTGATCGAGGCGGAAGGGTGGCGCCCGTCCGCCTGATAGAGGTCGCTCGAGCCGGTGAACCTGCGGGCGAACTCGGCGACGGCGGTGTAACCGCGCCAGAAGTCGCGCATCGTGTCGCGGTACATCCCGTTCCACTCAGACCACAGGACCGGGAAGTTTCCGACCTGATAGCCGCCCGGGCCGACGTCCCACGGCTCGGCGATCAGCTTCACCTGCGACAGCACCGGGTCCTGATGGATCACGTCGAAGAACGCGGAGAGCTTGTCGACGTCGTAGAGCTCGCGTGCGAGGGCCGAGGCGAGGTCGAAGCGGAAGCCGTCGACGTGACACTCGGTCACGAAGTAGCGCAGCGAGTCCATGATCAGCCGGAGCACCGACGGGTTCACGGGGTTGAGCGAGTTGCCGGTCCCTGTGAAGTCCATGTAGTGGCGCGGGTCGCCGGGCACGAGCCGGTAGTAGGCCGCGTTGTCCACGCCCTTGAACGAGAGCGTCGGCCCGAGGTGGTTCCCCTCGGCCGTGTGGTTGTAGACGACGTCGAGGATCACCTCGATGCCCGCCCGGTGCAGCGCCTTGACCATGCCCTTGAACTCGCGCACCTGCTCGCCTCGCGATCCAGTCGCCGCGTAGCCCGCGTGCGGGGCGAGGTAGCCGATCGTCGAGTAGCCCCAGTAGTTCACGAGCCCCGCTCGACGAGCGAATGCTCGTCCGCGATGTGATGGACCGGGAGGAGCTCGACTGCCGTCACGCCGAGGTCGCGCAGGTAGGTGACGGCCGCATCCGACGCCAGCCCCGCGTACGTTCCCCGCAGATCTTCGCGAACGCCCGGCATCGTCCGTGTGAAGCCCTTCACGTGGAGCTCGTAGATCACCGTCTCGGCCCACGGGCGTCCGAGACGGACGTCCCCTTCCCAGTCGAACGACGGGTCGATCACGACGCTGCGCGGTATCGCGGCCGCCGAGTCGGCGTCGTCCCGCACGTCCTCCATGCCGGGCGAGTACGCGAGCGTCCGCGCGCGCTCGTAGCGGACAGGGCCGTCGATCGACTTCGCGTACGGGTCGATCAGGAGCTTCGACGGGTTGAACCGCTTGCCGTCGGCGGGACGCCAGGGGCCGTGAACCCGATAGCCGTACCGCTGCCCCGGCCCGACACCCGGGAGGTAGCAGTGCCAGGTGTGGGCGGTCAGATGCTCGACCGCCACGCGCTCTTCGACGTCGTCCGTGTCGAAGAGGCAGAGCTCGACCCGCTCGGCGTTCTCCGAGAAGAGGCTGAAGTTCGTCCCGTCACCGTCCCAGGTGGGACCGAGCGGAAAGGGCGCTCCGGGCCAGACGGCGCGACTCACCGGCGCACCGTACCGGCGGCGCCCGACGGTTCTAGCCGGCGGCTTCGGCGCTACGGAGACCGCGGAAGGCCCACAGGACGAGCGCGCCGGCGAGCGCAGCGACGAGGACGAACGCGAGCGCCACGGCCTCCGGGTCGCCCGAGATCAGGCTTCGCCCGGCCTCGAGCACATACGTGATCGGGTTGAGCGTCGCGACGGCGTGCATCGCGCCGGACAGCAGGTCGAGCGGCACGTACACGGGCGCGAAGAAGAGGAGAATGAACACCGGCATCTGCATCAGCGGCCCTGCCTGGATCGAGCGGAAGCGCATCGCGACACCCGCAGACCACATGAAGCCGCAGATGTTGACCAGGAACGCGAGCGAGTAGAGGCCGACCAGCTGCGCCGCGCTCCCACTCACGTCCATCCCCACCACGAGCGCGACGATCGTGATCAGGGTCGCGACGATGACCCAGCGCAGGAACGCGGCGAGGGCGTACCCGAGCACGATGCCGCTCCGCTTGGGCGATGCGAGCATCAGCCGCCGCGCGAAGCCGCCCTCGAAGTCACGCGCCACGCCGAATCCGGTGAACACGCCGCCGAACGCCGCCGACTGGAGCAGGACGAACACGAACTGGAACGCCGTGTAGCCGTTCTCGAAGTCGAAGCCGGGAAGGGTCTGCACCTGCGACAGGCCGCCCGCGAACGCGGTGAACATGAACAGCGGGAACAGGATCGAGGGCAGCAGGATCGACGGGGTCGTGACGACGTTCTTGAGCGTTCGCCACGCAACGCCCTGCACAACGGGCCAGACGGTCACGTGCGCTCCATCCGAACGGTGAGCGCCCACGCCGCGAGTGCGATCGCGACGACGCTGATCACTGCGGCGATCCCGAACCCGAGCCCGAGGGCGGTCCAGTCCCACCCGACCACGATCAGGCTGCGTACGCACTCGAGGAGATACGAGACCGGATTGATCGTCGCGAGGAAGCGAAACCAGTCGACCGCGATCAGGTCCCGGGGAGTGTTCATCGAGGAGATGAACAGGAAGACGAAGAAGACCGGGAAGAACGCCTGGATCGCCTCGCCCGAGCCGGTGCGCAGCGCGAGGAACGACCCGAGCGCCCCGAAGCCGAGGGCGACCAGCGCCGCAAAGGCGAGCAGCACGACAACACCGGCCGGGCCTGCGGCGAACTCGACCCCGAAGACGATCCCGACGACGAGGTAGAAGACCGCCTGGGCGACGCCCATCGCCACGATCCCGGTCAGGGTCCCGGCGAGCAACGCCGAGCCGCGGATCGGGGTGAGCGCGAGCCGGTTCAGGAACCCGGTCTGGATGTCGCGGGCGAGGTCGGTGCCCGCGTTCATCGTCGCGAACAACGCGCCCTGGATGAACGGCACCGCGAGCGCGAAGGCGAGGAAGGAATCGGTGGGGAAGCCCGGCAGCTCGGTGGACGCCTTCAAGCCGCCGGTGTTGACGAGCAGGAGCATGACCGGGAAGACGAGTGGAAAGACGATCGCCGCCGGCTGACGGAGGGTGCGCCGCACGGAGCGTTGGGCGACTGCGCCGACCTGTGTTGCAACCACACTCATCGCTGGACGACGGCGCGGATCGGTGCTTCCTCCGGGTCGGTGTCTTCGGGTGTCTCCTCCGAGCCCTCCAGCGACCTGCCTGTCTTGGCGAGGAAGACGTCGTCGAGGCTCGGGGCGCGCAGCTCGATGTCGTCCACCCCGATGCCGTCGGCATCGAGCGCCCGGACGATGTCGGCGAGCGAGACGCCCTCCGTCAGGCGCACGGCGACCTCCGTCTCGCCCGTCGCGGGAAGCGGCGCTCCGAACCGCTCGAGCGCGGCGGCGAGGGCGGATCGGTCCTCGGGTCGACCCGGGATGGCGTGGACGCTCGGTCGACCGATCTCGTTCTTCAGGTCGGCCGGCGTCCCCTCCGCCACGATGCGGCCCTTGTCGATGATCCCGACCCGGTCGGCAAGGACGTCCGCCTCTTCCAGGTACTGCGTCGTCAGGAAGACGGTCACGCCGTCCTCGCGGCGCAGTCGCGCGACCTCCTGCCACAGCGCCGCCCGGCTCTGCGGGTCGAGCCCGGTCGTCGGCTCGTCCAGGAAGATCAGCCGAGGACGGTGCACCAACGCGAGAGCGAGGTCGAGGCGCCGCTTCATGCCGCCGGAGTAGCCACCCACCTTGCGGTCCGCCGCGAACTCGAGCCCGACGCGCTCGAGGAGCTCGGCGACCCGGGCTGGGCGCTCGCTCCGCGGAATCCCCTGCAGCATCGTCTGGAGGCGCAGGTGGTCGCGTCCGGTCAGAAGCGGGTCGAGGGCGGCCTCCTGGAGCGCGGCGCCGATCGTCTTTCGCACCTGGGGGCCCTGCCGGACGACGTCGAAGCCGGCGACGCGCGCCGTCCCGGACGTGGGCGGGAGCAGCGTCGTCAGCATGAGCACGGTGGTCGACTTGCCCGCCCCGTTGGGACCGAGAAAGCCGTAGATCTCGCCTGGCTCGACGCGGAGGTCGATGCCGTCGACCGCCCGCGGGCCCTTCTTGAACTCTCGCACGAGCTGCTCGACGACGATGCTGTTGTCGGCGTTCACCCTGGGACGGTAGTCGCTCAGCGCGGCCGGAAGAGCAGGTGTCTGGCAGAAGCCAGACACCGGTTCGGGATAGGCCGCTACGCGGCCGGCACGAGCCACACGGTAGCGAGCGGCGGCAGCGTCACGCCGGCCGAGAACGGCCGACCGTGCAGCGGCGCCTCGACTGCCTCGACGACGCCGAGGTTTCCGATGCCGGAGCCGCCGTACTCGGCCGCGTCGGTGTTGAGCACCTCCCGCCATCGGCCGCCAAGGGGCAGCGGCACGCGCCAGTGGTGGCGGACGACCGGCGAGAAGTTCACGAGGGACACGAGCACGCGCGAGCCGGTCGGCCGAGAAGCGTGCGTACGCCAGCACGTTGTCCTCGCGCGCATCCCCGACAAGCCACTGGAACCCTTCGGGGCGATGGTCCGCCTCCCAGAGCGCGGGCTCGGCCCGATAGACGCGGTTGAGGTCGGCGACGCACTCGAGTAAGCCGCGGTGGAGCGGATAGTCGAGCGACGTACCAGTCGAGCGATCCGCTCTCCGTCCACTCCGTCCCCTGACCGAGCTCGCTTCCCATGAACAGGAGCTGCTTGCCGGGGTGCGCCCACATGTGCCCGTAGAGCGCGCGGAGCGTCGCGAACTGCTGCCACTCGTCGCCCGGGAGCTTGCGGAGCAGCGCGCCCTTGCCGTGCACCACCTCGTCGTGCGAGAGCGGCAGCACGAAGTTCTCGTCCCACGCGTAGATGAGCGAGAAGGTCATGTCGTCGTGATGCCAGCGGCGATGCACCGGCTCCTTGGAGACGTATTCGAGCGTGTCGTGCATCCAGCCCATGTTCCACTTGAAGGTGAAGCCGAGCCCGCCGTTGTCGGTCGGCCGCGAGACACCGGGCCACGCCGTGGACTCCTCGGCGACCATCACGACGCCCGGCTGCGCCGCGTGGACGACCGCGTTCAGCTCCTGGAGGAAGGAGACCGCGTCGAGGTCCTCGCGCCCGCCGTAGCGGTTGGGAAGCCACTCGCCGGCCTCGCGGGAATAGTCGAGGTACAGCATCGAGGCGACGGCGTCGACGCGCAGGCCGTCGGCGTGGAACTCCTCGAGCCAGTACAGCGCGTTCGCGAGCAGGAAGTTCCGCACCTCGTGGCGACCGAGGTTGAAGACGAGCGTGCCCCAATCGGGATGGGCGCCGCGGCGCGGGTCGGCGTGCTCGTAGAGCGCGGTCCCGTCGAAGCGGGCGAGCGCCCATTCGTCGCGCGGGAAGTGGGCCGGCACCCAGTCCAGGATCACCCCGATCCCCCTGCTGTGCAGCGCGTCGACGAACGCGCGCAGGTCGTCGGGCTCGCCGAGCGTCGCCTGCGGCGCGTAGTACCCCGTCACCTGGTAGCCCCACGACGGGCCGTACGGATGCTGCATCACGGGCATCAGCTCGACGTGCGTGAAGCCGAGGCTCTCGACGTGCTCTCCGAGCTCGTCCGCGAGGTCGCGCCAGCCGAGGCCCTGGCGCCATGACGCCGGGTGAGCCTCGTAGATCGACATCGGGGCCTCGAGCGGGTCGGTCGCCGTCCGCCGCCGAAGCCACGCCTCGTCGGACCACGTGTGGCGGGTGCGGTAGACGACGGACGCGGTGCCGGGCGGCGTCTCCGCTCGAAAGGCGATCGGGTCGGCCTTCAGGCGGGTGACGCCGTCGGCGCCCCTCACGGCGAACTTGTACGCCTGCCCTTCACGGGCCTTGGCGGCGATCCCCGCCCACACCCCGGACGATCCCTGCGGCGCCAGCGCGTCGGCGGCCTCGCTCCAGGAGTTCCAGTCGCCGACGACCGAGACGTCACGGCCGTTCGGCGCCCAGACCGCGAAGCGCACGCCGCCCTCGGTTTCGTCGAGCGGGTGCGCGCCGAGCCGCTCCCACAACCGCTCGTGCCGACCCTCGCCGAGCAGATGCAGGTCCAGCTCGCCGAGTGACGTCACGCGGGAGTCTCCAGGAGCCGCAGCATCCCGACGATCGGGATCGTGGCCCAGCCCGGGCGGTTCCGGGTCTCGTAGCGGAGCTCGTAGACGAGCTTCTCGAGCTCGAACATCGTCAGGAGCCGGTCGAAGCCGATCCTGCTCGGCGGCAGGAGCCGCTCGTCCGCCGTCGCCAGATATCCCTCGAGGAAGGCCTCCCGGCAGGCGTCGACCCAGCCCTCGGGCGCCACGATGCCGTCGAGCAGGAGCGCCGCGTCTGCCGCGTAGGCGAACGACCGGGTCATCCCGGCGAGGTCCCGGACGGGCGAGCGCTTCCGGCGCCGCTCGGGCAGCGAGCGCGCGGGCTCGCCCTCGAAGTCGATCACGACCCAGTCGCCGTCGGTCGTCCAGAGCACCTGGCCGAGGTGATAGTCGCCGTGGGTCCGGATCGCGAGTCCGGCCGGACCGACGGCGGAAAGCTCGTGGACGAGGTCGCGGAGGTCCTCCGCCCGGTGCGACACGGCGCCGAGCGCGTCGTCGTCAGGGAGGGACGCGAACGTCGAGCCGATCTCCTCGTCGATCTCGGCGGCGAGCAGCGCGAGCGCCTCGGAGCTCGGCTCCTCGGGTGCAAAGTGCGGGTCGGCTTCGTGCGCGGCGAGCGCGCTGTGCATGCGCGCGGTCACCTCGCCGAGCCGCCAGGCATGCTCGGGCAGCCACGACGCGTCGTCGCGGAACGACTCGAGCGCGAGCTCCCAGCCTCCGCCCGCGGACGGAACCATCGCGGTCACCGACGCGAGCGCGGTCTCGAGGGGCGGCCCGGCCGTCTCGAGCACTCCCTCGAGCCGTGGGGCATTCGCGAACCCCTCCGCGGCGAGAGCGCGCAGGACCTCGAGCTCGGGGTTCGGCCCCGCCTCGAGCCGGCGGTAGAGCTTGAGGAAATGCAGATCGTCGAGCACGACGGAGCTGTTCGACTGCTCGACTCCGATCGGTGTCACCTTCGCGCCCTCCGACGGGACGCCGGCGAGCGAGGCGAGGCGTGCCGCCACCTCGGGCCGCTCGAAGGCGTCGACCGCCTCGTCGTCGCGGCCGAGCGCGACGAGGTAGTGCTCGTGCGTGCCGGGGCCGAAGCGAACCTCGACGATCGCGAGCGTGACCTGCCCGTCCTCGATGGGAAGGTCGACGATCTCCGCCTCCTCCGGAACCCGGTTCTTCGCCGCGAACCAGCGGGCGCTCGTCACGATCCCGAGCAGCTCGTCGCTCGAGAGGGCGCCGGGGTCAGGCATGTGCGGCCTCCTCCTCGAGGAGGAACCAGAAGAACCCGCGCGGTCCGAACGTGAGGAGGTAGGGAAGCTCGCCGATCTGCGGGAAGGGCGTCCGGCCGGTCATCTCGACGGGGATCCGACCTTCGAAGCGGGCGAGGTCGAGCTCGACCGCCTGGGCCGAGCGCGCGAGGTTGTGGACGCAGAGGACGGTGTCGTTCTCGTGTATGCGGACGTGCGCGAACACGCGGGGATTCGAGGTCTCGAGGCTCTCGTAGGTTCCGAGCCCGAAGACGGGGTGCTCCTTGCGTAGCGCCACGAAGCGCTGGAGCCAGCGGAGCAGTGACGTCGGCGAGCGGAGCTGGGCTTCGACGTTGACCGCCTGGAAGCCGAACACCGGGTCCATCAGCGGTGGGAGGTACAGCTGCGCAAAATCGGCGCGCGAGAATCCGCCGTTTCGATCGCCCGTCCATTGCATCGGCGTCCGGACGCCGTCTCGGTCGCCCAGATAGACGTTGTCGCCCATTCCGATCTCGTCCCCGTAGTACAGCACCGGCGAGCCTGGAAGCGAGAACAGGATCGCGTGCATCAGCTCGATCTCGTCCCGCCCGCCGTCGAGGAGCGGCGCCAGCCTGCGGCGGATGCCCAGGTTGAGCTTCATCCGGGGATCCCGCGCGTACTCCGCGTACATGTAGTCCCGCTCCTCGTCCGTGACCATCTCGAGCGTCAGCTCGTCGTGGTTTCTGAGGAACAGGCCCCACTGGCAGTGCTCCGGGATGAGGGGCGTCCGGTCGAGGATCTCCACCATGGGTCGCGCCTCCTCGCGCCGCAGCGCCATGAACATGCGCGGCATGACGGGGAAGTGGAACGCCATGTGACACTCGTCGCCGTCGCCGAAGTAGTCGACGACGTCCTCCGGCCACTGATTCGCCTCTGCGAGCAGCACCCGGTCGGTGTACGCGGCGTCCACCTCTGCGCGAACGCGCTTCAGGAACGCATGGGTGGCGGGCAGGTTCTCGCAGTTCGTGCCCTCGTCCTCGAAGAGGTAGGGGACGGCGTCGAGCCGGAAGCCGTCGAGGCCGAGGTCGAGCCAGAAGCGGAGGGCCTCGATCATCGCGCTGCCGACCTCCGGGTTCTCGTAGTTGAGGTCGGGCTGATGGTGGTAGAAGCGATGCCAGAAGTAGGCGCCGCGCACCGGGTCGAACGTCCAGTTCGACTGCTCCGAGTCGACGAAGATGATCCTCGCGTCCTCGTAGCGGTGGACGGTGTCCGACCAGACGTACCAGTCGGCCTTCGCGTTGTCGGCGTCCTGGCGCGACTCCTGGAACCACGGATGCTCGCTCGAGGTGTGGTTCATGACGAAGTCCGTGATCACGCGCATCCCGCGCTCGTGCGCCGCCTCGACGAACGAGGCGAACTCGTCGACCGTGCCGAACTCGGGGCTCACCGTGAGGAAGTCGGAGACGTCGTAGCCGCCGTCCCGGAGCGGCGAGGGGTAGAACGGCAGGAGCCAGATGCAGTCGATGCCGAGCCACTGGAGGTAGTCGAGCTTCTGGCGGAGCCCGCGGAAGTCGCCCATCCCGTCGTCCGACGAGTCGAAGAACGCGCGTGTGTGCAGCTCGTAGAAGACCGCCGTCTTGAACCAGTCCGGCTGCGCCTCGAACCAGTGCTCTGCTCCCGCAGCTCCGCTCCGCGGCTCGCTCACCGCCGCACCTCGAGCACGTGCGCCTTGCCAGGCCCGAGACGGACGTAGTTGCGCCCGCCCCACTCGTAGGTCTCGCCCGTCAGCGCGTCGACGGCCTCGAACTGCGCGGGCAGGTCGAGGCTCGGGGGGATCACGCACACGCCGTCGTGGATCGCGAAGGGGTCGAGGTTGACGACGACGAGGACGGCGTCGTCGCCCAGCGTCCGCGCGTAGCCGATCAGGTGCTCCGACTCGGTCTCCAGCCACGTCAGCCGGTCGAGTCCCGCGTCGGTGAGCGCCGGATGCGCCCGGCGGGTCTCGTTGAGCCGGCGGACGAGCGGGAGGAGCGAGCCCGTCGAGGCGCCGCTCGCGTAGCTGATACTTCTCGGAGTCGAGGTACTCCTCGCTCCCGGGAGCGACGGGGACGTTCTCGCACGCCTCGTACCCCGAGTAGATGCCGTAGCTCGGCGAGAGCGTCGCCGCCAGGACGAGCCGAAGCTCGAAGGCGGGGCGTCCGCCCTGCTGCAGGGACGCGTGGAGGATGTCGGGCGTGTTCGGCCACAGGCTCGGGCGGAGGAAGGGCGACCACTCCCGGAACTGCTCCACGAGCTCCACGAGCTCGGCCTTTGTGTTCTTCCACGTGAAGTACGTGTAGGACTGCGAGAACCCCGCCTTTGCGAGCAGCGTCATCATCGACGGGCGCGTGAAGGCCTCCGAGAGGAACACCGTCTCCGGATGGCGCTTCCGCACCTCCGCGATCAGCCACTCCCAGAACGGCACGGGCTTCGTGTGCGGGTTGTCGACGCGGAAAACGGTGACCCCCGCGTCGCACCAGCGCACGACGACGTCGCGGACAGCGTTCCAGAGCCCCTTGCGGTCGGCGGTGTCCCAGTCGAAGTTGTGGATGTCCTGGTAGCGCTTGGGCGGGTTCTCCGCGTACTTCAACGATCCGTCGGGCCGATGCTGGAACCACTCCGGATGCTCGCGGAGCCAGGGGTGGTCGGGCGAGCACTGCAGCGCGAGGTCGAGCGCGAGCTCCATCCCGTGTCGGCGCAGCGCCTCGACGAGCGCGGCGAGGTCGGCCTCGTCCCCGAGCTCCGGGTGGATGGCGTCGTGACCGCCCTCAGCCGCGCCGATCGCCCACGGGCTCCCGATGTCTCCAGGCTCGGCTCGCTCGGCGTTGTTCCGTCCCTTGCGGTTCGTGCGGCCGATCGGGTGGATCGGCGGCAGGTAGACGATGTCGAAGCCGAGCTCGGCGAGCGCCGGAACGACCTCTGTCACACCTGCCAGGCCACCCCAGGAGCGAGGGAAGAGCTCGTACCAGGCGCTCGCCCTGGCACCTTCGCGCTCGACGTCGACCTCGAGGGTCGGCGTGCTCCGGGCCTTGCCGTTGCGATCCCGTTCCCCGAGCCGGTCAGCCGCCGCCCGCCACTCTTCGACCGTCCCGGCGCCGAACAACGCGGCGCCCTCCGCAAGCTCGCCGGCGAGGTCCTCCTGACCTGCCGCGATCTTCCGATCGTGCTCGTCGAGCCACCCGGCGTGACGATCGACCCAGGACTCGATCTCGAAGCGGTAGCGCCCCACCGTGTCCACCGCGAACGAGCCGGCGAAGCGGTCGTTTCCCAGGAACGCGAGTGGCTCCTCGCGCCAGCGTCCTTTCGGCTTGCGATACCGGACGACGGCGCGAAGCGGATCGTGGCCGTCACGCACGATCGTCGCGGTCACTTCGACGCGGTCACCGACGCACGCTTTGGCCGGCCAACGTCCGCAGTCGACGGTGGGGGTCACGTCGGCGATGGTGATCCGCTCGGCAGGCACCCACGGGACACGGTAAACAGTCCGCCGTGATCCTGGCGCGGTCAGTCGGCGTGCAGCTCCATCCCACCTCCCTGCCGGGCGGCCGGCTCGGCGCCGAGGCGTTCGCGTTCGTCGACTGGCTTGCCGAGGCGGGTGTCGGGTGGTGGCAGATCCTGCCCCTCAACCCGCCCGACGAGTTCGGGTCGCCCTACGCGTCGGCGTCCGCGTTCGCGTGCTGGCAAGGGCTGATCGCGAACCCGGATGCGCCCGTGGCAGCCGCCGAGGTCGAGGCCTTCCGGGCGCGCGAGCACGCGTGGTGCGACGACTGGGCGGCGTTCGCCGGCCCCGGCTCGCTCGAGGCGCAGGTGCGTTTCGAGCGGGAATGGCGCGAGCTTCGCTCCTATGCCGCAGACCGTGGCGTTCGGATCATCGGCGACGTCCCGATCTACGTCGCGGTCGGCGGCTGCGACCACACAACCCACCCGGAGCTCTTTCTCCCGCTGGAGGAGGTGGTCGCCGGCGCGCCGCCGGACGACCTGAGCGCGTTCGGTCAGCTCTGGGGGAACCCGCTCTACGACTGGACGTTCGCCGCGCGCTCCGGCTACCGGTGGTGGATCGAGCGGATGCGACGCGTGCTCGATCTCGTCGACGTGTTCCGCATCGACCACTTTCGCGCTTTCGCGGCGTACTGGACCGTCCCGGCCGGGGCTGCGACGGCGCGGCACGGTTGGTGGTCGCCCGGGCCGGGAGAGGCGCCTTTCCGTGCCGCGGAGGCCGTGCTCGGCCCGCTGCCGGTGATCGCCGAGGATCTCGGCCTCATCACGCCGGACGTCCACGTGCTCCGGGACAGGCTCGGCTTTCCGGGCATGGCGGTGCTGCTCTGGTCGTTCGACGGCCCACCCGATAGCCCCCATCGGCTCGAGAACCACCACGTGAACCAGGTCGTCTACACGTCGACCCACGACACGGACACCCTCGCCGGCTTCACGGGCGAGGACGACGTATGGCCGCTCGTCGAGCAGGCGCTTTCCTCGAGGTGCACGCTCGCCGTCGTTCCAGCGCAGGACGTCCTCGGCCTCGGCAACGCCGCGCGGATGAACCGCCCCGGCGAGCTCGGGGGCACCAACTGGCGGTGGCGCCTCCAGCCCGGGCAGCTGACGGATGAGCACGCGGCACGGCTGCGGGCCGCCGCGGAGGCCAGCGGGCGTGCGCCCGACAGCAGGCGCCGCCGTCCACCCGGCGTGTGAGGCTCGACGTCCGGCCGTAGCGCCTTGTCCGGCGGGTGCTTCACACGTCTTCGACCGGGGTCGAACACCGCGACGCGAGCTGTCCTAACGGGAACGCAACATGCGCGTCATACGGGTGTAACGGCACTTGAGGGTCTCCACACATGTGCCGCGTTATCTCTCGTGCAATGTCGATTCAGACCCCAATTGCCCCCACCTTCGCCGAGCTTCAGCGCGACGGCGTGACGTCCTGGCGCGTCGAGCGCCTCCTCGGGGCGGGCTACGACGCGGAGGCGGCGCTCGTCCTGGCGCTCGACCGCGACGTCGACCTGCACCTGGCCGTCTCGCTTCTCGAGCGCGGTTGCCCGCCGGACACGGCGCTCCAGATCCTCTTCTAGGCCGCGAGCGGCACCGGTGTCCGACTTCCGTCGGACACCCGCTCTTCGCTCGCAGGGGGACACCCAGAGCAGGTGTCTGGCTGCAGCCAGACTCCGAGCTCCAGGCTCAGGAGGCCTGCTCCTCGAAGCGCAGCTTGGCGGCCACCCGGTTCTCGCCCCCCACCCGGTAGAGGACGTCGACCGAGTCGTCCTTCCCGTACGAGCCGGCGATCCCGAACACCATGGACGTCCAGCGCCCGACGCCCACCTTCTCCTTCGCGAGCGGTCGCTCGAAGAGCAGCATCCCGTCGCGCACCGTGAAATCCACTCCCTCGCGCTGCTCGACGCCGTTGAGATAGACCTCGAACGGCCGCTGGACGTCGGGTGGGAGCCGGACGCGCGTTGCGCGGCGCGGGACGTCGACCACGTTCATAGAATGCCCGCACCGTGCCGCCCCGGAGGCACACCGTCGCCGTCCTCGTCGCGCTCGTCGCGCTCGTCGCCGATGCGTCGGTCGCACTCGGCGGGAACGGCGGCTTCGCGCCGGTGTCGCCGGAGTCGCCGAACGCGGAGGCGATCAACCAGAGCTACTGGTTCATCTCCGCCTTTGCGCTCGGGATCTTCGTGCTCGTCGAGGGGCTGCTGATCCTCTTCGTTCTCAGGTACCGGCGACGGCGCCGTCCGCGCGACGCCGACGGGGCGCAGATCCACGGATCGAACCGGCTCGAGCTGGCCTGGACGGTCGCACCCGTGCTCGTCCTGTGCGCGATCGGAGCCTTCGTGTTCATCAAGCTGCCGGTCGTCGAGGACGTGCCGGCGTCGGCCGGCGGTCAGCAGAACCTCGTCGTCGAGGTCATCGGCACGCAGTTCTCGTGGGAGTACCGGTACCCGAACGGCGTCATCGCGATGGACCGGATGCGCGCGCCCCAGGGCAGGACCGTCGAGCTCCTCATCCGAGCGCCGGACTGGGACGTCATCCACTCGTGGTGGATCCCGCAGCTCGGGGGGAAGTTCGACGCCATTCCCGGAACCGTGAACAGGACGTGGTTCAAGGCGAAGCAACCGGGGGTCTTCCTCGGCCAGTGCGCGGAGCTCTGCGGGATCTACCACGCGAAGATGCTCGCGTCGGTCGAGGTCATGGCCCCGGCCGAGTTCGACGCATGGTTCTCGGAACGGGCCGAGCAGCAGGCTGCGGGGACGTCCCCGCTCGGCGAGGAGACGTGGGACGCCAGCTGTGCGAAGTGTCACGGCGTCGAGGGCGACGGCGGCTACGGGCCGCGGATCGCGGGCAGCGACCTGCTCGAAGACCCCGAGGCCGTCGAGCAGCTCCTGCGGGAGGGCCGGGGCGAGATGCCGCCGGTCGGGCGCGACTGGGGCGACGAGCAGATGGACGCAATCACGAGCTACCTGGAGGAGAACGTTGGCGGTTAGCGCCCCACAGCCCGTCCCCTCCTGGCAGCGCGGCAAGGTCGCGAGCTGGCTCGTCACCGTCGACCACAAGCGGATCGGGATCCTCTACATCGCGACGGCCGGCTTCTTCTTCGTCCTCTCCGGGATCCTCGCGCTCCTGATCCGCAGCCAGCTCGCCCAGGCGGACGGCGGGGTGGTCACCGGAGACGCGTACAACGAGGTCGTCACGATGCACGGGACGGGGATGGTGTTCTTCGTCGTCGTCCCGATCCTCGCAGGGCTCGGCAATTTCCTCGTGCCGCTGATGATCGGCGCGCCGGACATGGCGTTCCCACGCTTGAACGCGCTCTCGTACTGGCTCTACCTCTTCGCGGGTCTCGTCTTCTGCTTCTCGTTCTTCGCCGCCGGGGGCGCAGCGAACTCCGGCTGGACGGCGTATCCGCCACTCTCCGTGATCGCGGACGGCAACGGACAGGACCTCTGGATCCTCGCGATCCACATCACGTCGATCTCGTCGCTTGTGGGAGCGATCAACTTCATCGTCACGATCCACAACATGCGCACCCGCGGGATGTCGTGGATGCGGATGCCGCTGTTCGTGTGGTCGATCGAGGTCTACGCGGCGATGCTGCTGTTCGTGCTGCCCGTGCTCTCTGCCGGGCTCACCCTGCTGCTGCTCGAGCGACAGTTCCCGGAGACGTTCGAGTTCTTCCGACCGACCCCCGATGGTGGAGGGTCGCCCGTGCTCTTCCAGCACGTCTTCTGGTTCTTCGGGCACCCCGAGGTCTACATCATGATCCTGCCTGCGATGGGGATCATCTCGGAGGTCCTTCCGGTCTTCGCGCGGAAGCCGATCTTCGGCTACAAGGCGGTGGCCCTCTCGACGGTCGCCATCGCCTTCTTCTCGATGCTCGTCTGGGCGCACCACATGTTCACGGTCGGGATGCCGACGTACCTGAACGTCTGGTTCATGCTCGCGTCGATGATCATCGCGGTGCCGACCGGGGTGAAGATCTTCAACTGGCTGGCGACGCTGTGGCGCGGGAACATCACCCTCGAGACGCCGATGCTCTTCGCTCTCGGGTTCGTCAGCGTCTTCACCATCGGCGGGCTGTCGGGCATCTACCTCGCCGCCTTCCCGATCGACTGGCAGGTGCACGACACGTACTACGTCGTCGCGCACTTCCACTACGTGCTGTTCGGCGGCTCGATCCTCGCGATCATGGGGGGCCTCTGGTACTGGTGGCCAAAGATCTTCGGACGCTTCCTCTCCGAGCGGCTCGGCAAGTGGACGTTCGCGTTCGTGTTCATCGGCTTCAACATCACGTTCTTCCCCCAGCACCTGCTCGGGCTGCTCGGAATGCCGCGCCGGGTCTACACGTACCGCGACGACGGGCTCTGGGAGGCCTACAACCTCACCTCGACGATCGGCTCGTACATCATGGGGCTCGGGATGCTCTTCTTCCTCGTCGCGATCGTGAAGAGCCGCAACGGACAGCGCGCGGGGAACGACCCCTGGCAGGGCGACACGCTCGAGTGGTACACGACCTCGCCGCCGCCGCCGCACAACTTCGACAAGGTGCCCTACGTGACCAGCGCCCGTCCGCTGTACGACCTCCGGCGACGGCTTCGCGAGGGGAGGACGCCGTGAGGAGCGACCGCGCGCCCGGGCCGCTGCTCCGGCTCGCGACCCTCGGCGCGGCGACGGCTGCCGCGCTCGTCGTCGCAAGCGCGGCGCTCGAGCTGGGTCGCGCGCACTGGGGCGCCGCCCTCGTGGCGCTGCCGCTGTTCGTCTGCGTGCTCGTCGCCGCCTGGGTGGCGTATCCCCGGCTCGTGATGCCTGCGGCGGCTGCGGTCGCGCTGATGCTCCTCGCGATTGCGACGGGCGGGCTCGTGGCGTGGGCGGGAGACGCACCCTGGTCGATTTCGATCCATGTGGCCGCGGCGGGCGGCGCGTTGGCGTCGGCGCTCGTGACGCTCGCGGTCTCGTTCCGCGGCGAGCCCCTTCCGCTCGGGCCGTGGCGGGACTACGTGACGCTCACGAAGCCGCGGATCATGTCGCTGCTCCTGCTCACCGGCGCGGCGGGGATGTTCGTCGGCGCCGGCGGGTGGCCCGGCGGGCCGGAGCTCACCGCGATGCTCGTGGGGCTCGCCCTCGCGTGCGGCGGCGCAAGCGCCCTCAACCACGTCATCGACCGCGACATCGACCGGCTGATGGGGGAGCGGACCGCGTCGCGCCCGGTCGCCTCCGGGCGGGTGCCCGCGCCGCGGGCGCTCGAGTTCGGGCTCGTTCTCTCGGCGCTCTCGTTCGCGCTCCTCGCATCGACGGTCAACGTCCTGACGGCTGTGCTTGCGCTCGTCGGGAACCTCTTCTACGTCGTGGTGTACACCGGGTACCTCAAGCGCTCGACCGACCAGAACATCGTGATCGGCGGCGCGGCAGGGGCCGTGCCGCCCCTGGTCGGCTACGCGGCCGCAACCGGCAGCCTCGCGCTGCCGGCGATCTGGCTGTTCCTGATCGTCTTCCTCTGGACGCCGCCGCACTTCTGGGCGCTCGCGCTGATGATCAAGGAGCACTACCGGGCCGCGAACGTGCCGATGCTCCCGGGGACCCGCGGCGACGATGAGACGACGCGCCAGATCCTGCTCTACTCGGTCGGGCTCGTCGCCTTCACCATCGCCGTGGGGATCTGGCTCGGGCCGCTGTACACGGTCGCCGCGGCGCTGCTCGGGGCGTACTTCGTCCTGCTCGCCTGGCGGTTGCGCCGCGACGGGACGCGCCGCGACGCGGTCGTGCTCTTCCACTACTCCCTCGCCTACCTCGCGCTCCTGTTCGTCGCGGCGGCGGTCGACCCGGTGGTCATGTAGCGATGCTCTCGCCCGAGCTCGAGCGCAAGAACAACCGGTTGGGCTGGGCGCTGTTCACGCTGGCTCTCCTGATCTTCGCCGGCGCCTGCGTGATCGCGCTGATCTACCTCCAGGTCGACTAGGAGGCTTGCCGCGGCCGTGGGCCCGGATCTCGAGCTCGCGCTCCGGCTGGCCGACGCCGCGGACGCGGTCTCGATGAGCCGCTTCCGGGCGCGCGACCTCGTCGTCGAGACGAAGCCCGACCGCACGCCCGTGACGGAGGCGGATCGGGCCGTCGAGAAGCAGCTTCGCGCCATGTTGGCGCAGGAGCGACGTCGCGACGCGATCCTCGGCGAGGAGGAAGGGCTCGTCGGCGCCGGGTCGCGTCGCTGGATCGTCGACCCGATCGACGGCACGCGGAACTACTCGCGCGGCGTGCCCGTGTGGGCGACGCTGATCGCGCTCGAGGTCGACGGGCGCGTCGAGCTCGGCGTCGTGTCCGCGCCTGCGCTCCATCGCCGCTGGTGGGCCGAGCGCGGCAGCGGGGCGCACGCGAGCGGCGACCGCGTCCACGTGTCTGCGATCCATCGCCCCGAGGACGCGGTCCTCACCTTCGCGCTCGAGCAGCCGCTTCCCTCGCTCGCAGCGCGAGCCTGGCACGCGCGCGGCTACGGCGATTTCTGGAGCCACATGCTCGTCGCCGAGGGCGCGGTGGACGGCGCGATCGACGCGATCGGCGTGTCGGTGTGGGACCTCGCGGCCGTTCAGGTGATCGTCGAGGAGGCCGGCGGGACGTTCACGGACTTCGCGGGCGAGCACCGCGTCGACGGAGGCAGCGCCATCTCGTCGAACGGGCACCTGCACCCCTTGCTGCTCGAGGCCGTCCGGGACGCCGGCGCCGAGGCCAAGTAACACTGTGTTACTTGGCCTCGCCTCGCCCGCCCGACGGGGTTAGATCGCCGGCTGTGGCTCGCCGGACGGCGCGGAGCCGGCTTCGTCGCGGAGCCGGCGGACGAGATCGTGGATGTCCGCGATCTCCTGCTCGAGGTCCTTCTGTCGTTCCTCGAGCGCCTGCAGCAGTTGCTCGCGACTCGGCGCGCGCCACGTCCGGCGGGCGGAGTGTCTACGACCGCACATGTTCACCTCCTCGTGCTCTGACCAGAAATCCGTCGAGCTCACCCCGGAGGGACTCGAGGGCCTCGAGCCACGCTTCGAGGGCGGCCCGTCCTTCGTCGGTGAGCCAGTACGTCCGCTTGGCCGGCCCGGGGAGGTCGGCGCTCCATTCCGAGCGGACGAGACCCTCGTCCTCGAGCGCGCGGAGCACGCGGTAGAGGTTGCCGACGTCGACGCGCTCGGAGCCGACAAGCTCGGGCAGCGCATCGAGCAGCTCGTATCCGTGGGTCGGCCTCTCCGCGAGGAGCAGGAGCAGCGCGGCCTCGCCGAGACGCTCGACGCGTGCTCGCACCTCGAACCGCCCCGGCTCGACGGAACGCCGGTGGCGGACACGATGACGGCGTGGGGTCACGTCGCAAGTATATGTGAACTACATATGTCTATGACACTGCTGCACGCACGGCCGCCTCGTAGACAGGGTCGCGCGTGAGCGTGTCGAGCTCCGCGGAGAGAAGGTCGCTTCGCGAAAGGCCCTTCCCCGGAGGTGGCTCGACCGGCTCGCCGTCGATCCGTACGGCCGTCACGAGCTCGCCCGCACGGCGGGTCAGTGCGATGTCGCGGCGCAGCCGTGAGCGCAGCCAGCCGGCGAGGAGGTTCGCATCGGCGCGTGGCCCTTCGACGGTGAGCCGTTCGATCGACCGAATGCCTGGCCAGGAGTTGGCGAGTGCGTCGCGCCACGGCAGCGAGCGTCGCCACGCGATGTCCGAGACGGCGGTCTTCTCGAATCGGTCCGCGAGCCGTTCGTACGACCCCGGTACGGCTTTCCACTCCGACGAGTCGACGACGAGCCTGTCGCAGACGTCGACGAGCTCCGCGAGCGCGCGGCTATCCCAGTTCGGCTCCCCCCGCCAGCGGCAGAACGCCGGCAGGTCGGAGATGAGCAGCGGGAGGACGACCGACGCGGGATGCTCGGCCGCGTCGCCGCGGAGGCGCAACTCGATCACCTCCGACAGCACCTCGCGGCCGCCCGGCAGCTCGAAGTCGCGAATCGTCGCGTCCGCCTCGACGCCGCTTCGCCGACCGGGAAGCGGCACGAGGATGATCGTCCGCGACGGGTGGCGCTCGGCCAACCCCGCGAGGACGCGCTTGGCTCGCTGGACCCAGCGCGGCGGCGCCCAGACGATGTGCGTCATGGTGCTCGTCCGCAGCTCGGGCACGGCGTCGGCCTCCTGGAGACAGCGCTTGCGCGCGAGCTTCCGCTCGATCTCCGCGACGACGCCCATCAGTGCCTCCGCCACGACCGGCCGTCGCGATGGAGCAGCTCGTCGGCCCGCGCGGGGCCCCAGCTGCCGGCCGGGTAGTCGGGGAACGTCGCACGGTCGCGGCCCCAGGCGCCGACGATCGCGTCGACGAGCTTCCACTGCTCCTCCACCTCGTCCTCGCGCGTGAACAGCGTCGCGTCGCCCAGCATTGCGTCGAGGATCAGCCGCTCGTACGCCTCCGGCACGCCCTCCCGGAACGCGCCGCCGTAGAGGAAGTCCATGTGCACCGTGCGGATCTGCATCCCTGCCCCGGGGACCTTTGCGCCGATCGCGAGCGAGACGCCCTCGTCCGGCTGGACGTGGATCAGCAGGACGTTCGGCCGCAACCCCTCGCCGGCGATCGCTTCGAACGGAGGGTGAGGGGCGCGCTTGAACTGGATCGCGATCGTCGTCTCGCGCCGCGCCAGCCGCTTGCCCGGCCCGCACGTAGAACGGCGTGTCCGCCCAGCGCCAGTTGTCGACGAAGAGCTTCGCTGCGACGTACGTGTCCGTGGTGGAACGGGGGTCGACGCCCGGCTCCTCGCGGTAGGCAGGTACCTCCTCGCCCTCGATCCAGCCGCGGCCGTACTGGCCGCGGACGACCGACTTCGGGCCCGGCGTGTGCATGGCGCGCAACACCTTCACCTTCTCGTTGCGCACCGCCTCGGCGGTGAAGTCGATCGGCGGCTCCATCGCGGTCAGAGCGAGCAGTTGGAGCAGGTGGTTCTGGAAGATGTCCCGGATCGCGCCGGCCTGCTCGTAGTAGCCCGCCCGGCCCTCGATGCCCATGGTCTCGGCAACGGTGATCTGGACGTGGTCGACCATCTGCCGGTTCCAGATCGGCTCGAAGATCCCGTTCGCGAACCGCAGCGCCATGAGGTTCTGCACCGTCTCCTTGCCGAGGTAGTGGTCGATCCGGAAGACCTCGTCCTCGGAGAACCAGTGCCTCACCGCGGCACTCAGATCTCGCGCGGTGGCGAGGTCGTGCCCGAAGGGCTTCTCGACGATCACGCGCGCCCAGCCCTCGCGCTCGCGGCGCTCGCCGATCTCGCGTACGACCGTCGGGAACGCCTGCGGCGGGACCGCGAGATAGTGGAGGCGGTTGCCTGCGGTCCCCCGCGTCCGATCGGCCTCCTCGAGCGCGTCGCCGACGCGGTCCTCGCCGCTGTCGTCGTCGAACTCCGTCGCGACGTACTCGAAGGCGGCAGCAAGCGAGGCGAAGACGTCGGAGCGGAAGGGGTCGCGCGCGTACTGCTTGACCGCGGCCCGCATCCCGGTCAGGAACTGCCTCGTGGTCTGCTCGGTGCGCGCCACGCCGATGACGGCGAACCGATCCGGGAGGAGGCCGCGGTACGCGAGCGCGTAGAGCGCCGGGAAGAGCTTCCGCTTCGTCAGGTCGCCCGAGGCGCCGAACACGACGAGCGCACAGGGATCCGGCTTGCGCCGGATCCCCAGCCCTGCCGCCAGCGGGTTCGCCACTAGCCGACGACGACCTGGAGCTTCTTCGTGATCCCGTCGAGGAGGTCGGAGAACGACTCGGAGAACTTCTCCACGCCCTCACGCTCGAGGGTCTCGACGACGTCGTCGTAGTCGACCCCAGCGTCACGGAGCTCGTCGAGGAACGCGCGGGCTTCGTCGAGCCCCGTCTCGAGCGTGTCGCGTACCTCGCCGTGGTCCTGGAAGGCGCGGATCGTCTCGGCCGGCATCGTGTTGACGACGTCCCGGCCGATCAGCTCCTCGACGTACAGGACGTCGCGGTACTCGGGGTTCTTCGTGGACGTGGACGCCCACAGGCACCGCTGTGTACGCGCGCCCTTCGCAGCAAGCACATCCCACCGCGACCCGGAGAACGCTTCCTCCCAGTGCGCGTACGCGAGCTTCGCATTGGCGATCGCGAGCCGGCCCTGGAGGTCCTTCCGGCCGAGCTCCTCGAGCCGCCGGTCTGCCTCGGTGTCCACGCGCGAGACGAAGAAGCTTGCGACGGAGATGACCGAGCCGGGGTCACCGCCAGCCTCCACGAGCCGCTCGAGCCCGCGGAGGTACGCCTCGACCACGCCTGCGTACCGCTCGAGCGAGAAGATCAGCGTCACGTTGATCGAGCGACCCTCGGCGATGCAGTCCTCGATCGCGCCGAGCCCGGGCTCGGTGCCCGGGATCTTCACGTAGAGGTTCCGGCGATCGACCTCGCGGTGGAAGCGCATCGCCTGCTCGTACGACGCTTGGCGGTCGTAGGCCAGCGTCGGGTCGACCTCGAGCGAGACGTAGCCGTCGACCCCGCCCGTCCGCTCCCAAACGGGATCGAGCAGGTCGCACGCGTCCCGAATGTCCTCCTGGGCGAGCGTGAAGAACAGCTCGACCGGATCGTCGATCTCCGCAGCGGCGGAGCGGAGCTGCTCGTCGTACCAGTCTCCTTCGGAGAGGGCTTTCTGGAAGATCGTCGGGTTGGAGGTGACGCCGACGACCGCGTCCTCGGACATCAGGCGCGCGAGCTCGCCGGTCTCGAGCATCTCCCTCGAGAGGGAGTCCATCCAGACGCTCACCCCATGCTCGCTCAGCTCATGCAGTCTCGACTGGCTCATAGCTCTCCTTCCCTCAACCGTCGACGAGCTTCTCGAGCTCCTCGACCTTCTCCAACCGTGCCAGATAGCGGCCCTCGCCGAGAAACGACGCGCCGAGGAAGCTCTGCACGAGCTCCTGGGCGAGCGACGGCCCGACGATCTCCGAGCCGAGGCAGAGCACGTTCATGTCGTCGTGCTCGACCCCCTGGTGGGCCGAGTAGGTGTCGTGGCAGATCGCGGCCCGGATCCCCGGGATCTTCGACGCGGCTATCGACGCGCCCACGCCGGAGCCGCAGACGAGCACGCCTCGCTCGGCCTGGCCGGAGCGGATCGCCATCCCCACCTCGCGCGCGACGTCCGGGTAGTCGACGCGCACCTCGTCCGTCTCGACGCCGAGATCGAGCGCCTCGGCGTCGCCTGCGTCGACGGCTGCGAAGACCGCGCCCCGGAGCCGCACACCCCGGTGGTCGAATCCGACCGCGACCTTCACGCGAGCATCGCCGCTTGCGCGATCCGTCCGACGGGCTCGCCCCGGGTGATCGCGTCGAAGTCCGCCCTGACGACCGGTACACCCATCGCTCGCTACGTTACGCAATCGGACGCGTGGGAAACACCGACGAGGGAGCCGTGATGGACGAGCGCGAGCATTGGCGTGAGCTGGGACAACAGCTGCGGGTCGACGCGGTGCGGGCAAGCGCGAAGGCCGGGTCCGGGCATCCGACCTCGTCGATGTCCGCCGCCGACCTCGCCGCCGTCCTGCTCGCGGGTCACCTCCGCTACGACTTCGACGCCCCGGACGATCCCCGGAACGACCGGCTCGTCTTCTCGAAGGGCCATGCCTCGCCGCTCGTCTACGGGCTCTTTCGCGCGGCGGGCGCGCTGTCGGAGGAGGAGTTCGGCACCTACCGACAGCTCGGCTCCAGGCTCGAAGGCCACCCGGTGCCGGTGCTCCCCTGGGTCGACGTCGCGACCGGCTCGCTGGGCCAGGGTCTCCCGATCGGGGTCGGGATGGCGATCGCCGGCAAGCGGCTCAACCGGCTCCCCTTCCGTGTCTGGGTCATCTGCGGCGACAGCGAGATGGCCGAGGGATCGATGTGGGAAGCCGCGGATCATGCCGCCTACTACGAGCTCGACAACCTGACGGCGATCGTGGACGTGAACCGCCTCGGGCAGCGTGGCGAGACGATGCACGGCTGGGATCTCTCGTCGTACTCGAAGCGTCTCGAGGCGTTCGGGTGGCACACCGTCGAGATCGACGGGCACGACGTCGAGGCGATCGACGCCGCCTACCGCGAAGCGGAGTCGACGACAGGTCGTCCGACCGCGATCGTCGCGCGGACGGTGAAGGGCAAGGGGTACTCCAAGGTCGAGAACGAGAACGGGTGGCACGGTAAGGCAATCGCCGAGGAGGCCATCGCGGAGCTCGGTGGTGTGCGGAACCTAAAGGTGGACGTTCGCGCGCCCGAGCCGGGCGAGTCCCACCGCTTCGAGACGTCGGGGAGTGACTGGCCGGCGTACGAGGCGGGGAGCGAGGTCTCGACCCGCAAGGCGTACGGCGAGGCCCTGGCGGCGCTCGGGGACGAGCGCGGTGACGTCGTGGCTCTCGACGGCGAGGTGTCGAACTCGACGTTCGCCGAGATCTTCGCCAAGGCCCATCCGGAGCGCTTCGTCGAGATGTACATCGCGGAGCAGCAGATGGTGGCCGCGGCCGTCGGCATGCAGGTGCTCGGCTGGAGGCCGTTCTGCTCGACCTTCGCGGCGTTCCTGAGCCGCGCCTACGACTTCGTCCGCATGGCCGCGGTCAGCCGCGCGACGCTCGCGCTCTGCGGCTCCCATGCGGGCGTCTCGATCGGCGAAGACGGCCCCTCGCAGATGGGTCTCGAGGATCTCGCCGAGTTCCGCGCGATCCACGGCTCCACCGTCCTCTACCCCTGCGACGGCAACCAGACCGCGGCGCTCGTCCGGGCAATGGCCGACCTCGAGGGGATCTCGTACCTGCGGACGACGCGTGGTGACACACGGGTCGTCTACGCGAGCGACGTGGCGTTCCCGATCGGAGGCTCGAAGACCCTCCGCGAGGGCGACGACGTCGCGATCGTGGCTGCGGGTATCACCGTGCACGAAGCGCTCGAGGCCGCGGACGCGCTCGCCGAGGAAGGGATCGCCGCGCGCGTGGTCGACTGCTACTCGGTGAAGCCGATCGACGCTGTGACGTTGAGCGGTCTCCGGATGCCGATCGTCACGGTCGAGGACCACTGGGCCGAGGGTGGCCTCGGCGAGGCGGTGCTCTCGGCGCTCGCGGAGAACGCCGCCGACGCGCGGGTCGCGCGGCTCGCGGTGCGCGAGCTACCGCATTCGGGCAAGCCGGCCGAGCTACTCGCTGCAGCGGGCATCGACGCCGCGCACATCGTCGAGGCCGCGCGTCAGCTCGTCCGCGAGAGCGCCGGCGTCACGTAACTCCGCTGCTACGCGGTGACCGCCTCCGCAGGCCGCAGGCTCTCGTCGAGAAGCCGAGTGGGGTCGTCGACGATAGGTCGCTCGCGGATCAGGCTCTCCAGCTCGGCGGCCACGTCGGCCGCCTCGCCGTGGACGACGGCGCCGACGAGCTGCCGCTCGTCGGTCAGGTGGAAGCCGATCAGGCGTCCGTCGGCAAGCGAGCCGCGCAGGACGCACTCGACTGCAGGCTCGACGTCACCGAGCACCTGGAGCTTGCGGTCGAAGAGCTGGGTGAAGAATACGGGGAACGCGTCGTAGGGCGCGTTCGAGCCGGCCAGCTGCTTGCCGAGGTGAATGCCCTGCGCGTTGGCGTTCGACCAGTGCTCGATGCGGCGCAGCCGCCCTGAGGTGGGGTCGGGGTACTTGGCGACGTCGCCGATCGCGTAGACGTCCGGGAGCGAAGTGCGGAACCGCGCGTCCACGACGATCCCGTCGTCGATGTCGGCCCCTGCCTCCTGCGCAAGCTCGACGTTCGGCACGACGCCGATCCCGACGATCGCGAGGTACCCCTCGATCGTCCGGCCGTCCTTCGTCCGCGCGCCGGTCAACAGTCGGCCGTTGCCGGTCAGCTCCTCGAGCTCGGTTTCGAGGAGGATCTCGACACCCTCGGTGCGGTACAGCTCGGCCAGCTCTTCCGACAGCGCGGGCGCGCGGAGCTGTGGCATGAGCGCCGCTCCCATCTCGACGACCGTCACCGTCAACCCACGCATGCGAAGTGACGCCGCCGTCTCGGAGCCGATGAAGCTCCCGCCGATCACGACCGCCGAGTGCGCCTCCTCCGCGGCTTCGCGGACAGTCTCCGCGTCCGCGAGCGTGCGGTAGGTGTGGACACCCACGAGATCCCCGCCGGGAATCGGCAACGGTCGCGGACGCGCGCCGGTGGCGATGACGAGCGTCCCATATGGAACCCGCTCGCCGCCGGCCAGCTCGACCTCGTGCGCGTCGGCGTCGATGCGCTCCACGGTCGTCTCGAGGCGCAGCTCGATGACCTCGTCCTCGTACTCCGCCGCCGGACGGACAAGCGGCCCGTCGCGGTCCATCTCGCCGCGGAGGAACGCCTTGGTCAGCGGCGGGCGGCTGTACGGCGGCTCTGGCTCGGCGGCGAGGATCGTGACGACCGCCTCACCGCCTGCTTCGCGGTACTCGCTCGCGAGCTTCCCCGCGGCGAGCCCTCCGCCGACGACGACGATCGGATCGACTGGCATGGCGTATCAGTACCCGTTTCCGGCCGATCCTTACCCACGGTCGGGAGAACCGGGCCGTACGCTTCGGACAGATGGCCGTCCTCATCGCATCCGGTCTCCGAAAGGAGTTCTCGGGCGACCCCCTCTTCGACGGGGTCTCCTTCCGGCTGCGCCGCGGTGACCGGATGGCGCTTGCCGGCCCGAACGGCGCGGGCAAGACGACCTTGCTCCGCGCGATCACCGGCGAGACGTCGCTCCAGGGCGGGGAGCTTGCGTTCGCGAAGGACACGCGCGTCGCGCTGCACGACCAACGCCCGCCGCGCGGCCAGGGTCTGACGCTCCGCGAGTACTCGCTGTCGGGCGCCGGCGATCTCGTCGCGATCGAGGACGAGCTCCGCCGCCTCGAGCAGGCGATGGCGAGCGGCGACCACGCCGCACCGACGCTGCGCCGCTACAGCGAGGCGCAGGCGCGGCTCGAGCACGCGGGCGGCTGGGCCTGGCGCGACCGAGCCGCATCGATCCTGCGCGGCCTCGGTTTCCGGGACGCCGATCTCGACCGACCGCTCGACTCGTTCTCGGGTGGGGAGCTGACCCGCGCCTCGCTCGCTCGCGCGATGTCGGCCGATCCCGATCTTCTGCTACTCGACGAGCCGACGAACCACCTGGACGTCGAGAGCCTCGAATGGCTCGAGCGAGAGCTCACGTCACTCGACGCGGCCGTGATCCTCGTGGCCCACGACCGCTGGTTCCTCGAGGCGGTGACGACGGCAGTGCTGGAGCTCGGCGGGCCGAAGCCGTTCTTCTTCGACGGGCCGTGGCACGCCTGGCGGCGCGAGAAGGCCGCGCGCGCGTCCGCCGCCGCGACGCAGCTCGATCGTGTGAGCGACGACATCGAGCGGCTGGAACGCTTCGTGGCGAGGTTCCGCTACAAGAAGTCGAAGGCGAAGCAGGCGCAGGCGAAGCTGAGCCAGATCGGGAGGCTCGACAAGGAGCGCCGCGCGGCCGCCGAGGAGCTCGAAGCGATGACACGCACGGCGGCGGACGCTCGGCTTCGACTTCCTGAAGCCCGCCCGCTCGGGTCGGATCGTGCTCGAGGCCGACGACCTCGTCGTCTCGGCCGGTGACAAGCTCTTGCTCGACGGCGCGTCGCTCGTGCTCGAACGCGGCGAGCACGTCGCACTCGTGGGGCCCAACGGCTCGGGCAAGACGACGCTGCTCGAGACGCTCCTCGGCCAGCGCGACGCGGACGAGGGTCGAGTGAAAGTCGGTCACGGGGTTGTTCCCGCCTACTTCTCCCAGCACGAGGCGGAGCTGCCGGAGCGCGGCTCGATCCTCGATGTGGCTGCGGCCGAGACGGGACTGCCGCGCCCGCAGGCACAGAACCTGCTCGGCCGATTTCTGTTCTCGGGGTGGGAGACGCACGAGAAGTCGGTCTCGGTGCTTTCCGGTGGTGAGCGCCGTCGGCTCGCGCTCGCGTTGGTGGTTGCATCGGGTGCGAACCTTCTCGTGCTCGACGAGCCCACCAACCACCTCGATCTCGAGAGCCGCGAGGCGCTCGAGGCGGCCCTCGAGGCGTTCCCCGGCACGGTGCTGCTCGTCTCGCACGACAGGGCCGTCCTCGACGCCGTACCCGATCGGATCGTCGCGGTCGAAGACCTTTCGCTCCGTTCGTACGACGGCGGCTGGGCCGACCTCGTACGGACGCGTGGGCAGGAGTCGGCGCAGACGTCGGTTCGTACGACGCCGCAGCGAGAGCGCGCCCCGAAACCGCGGGCAGCGCCACGTCGCGCGACTGAGCTCGATCAGGTCGAGAAGCGAATCGCCGAGCTCGAGCCGCACGTCGCCGAGCTGGAGACGCGCCTGGCAGAGAACTGGACGGACATGGATCTGCTCGGCGCGTACACCACGAGCCGCGAGGAGCTCGACGGCCTCCTCGCGCGCTGGGAGGTGCTGTTCGCCGAGGCGCAAGGCGACGGAAGTGGCGGCGACGCCGTCGCAGCCTCGTCCACGCCGTGAACGCGGATCAGCGCGTGGCTGCGTCGACGCAGCCGTCCACTCCAACGGGACGCAATCCAGCCCCAACTCCCCGCACAACCACCCCCAGGGGCACCCCCGGTGCCCTGATGTCACGCTAGCGAGAAAGCTGTGACGCCTGTGTGCCGGCTCTGTGCCAACTGTGTGCCAGCCCTGTGCCGGACGGCACGTGCGTTGCACAGTCCGCCGCGAGAGGACGGCATGCGCGTTGCACAGTCGCCCCCGAGGGGACGGCACGCGCGTCGTACAGGCCGCCCCGAACGAGCGTGACGCGACGTCCGTCCAGCTTGCGTGTGACGACGGCGGCGTCAGTCCGCCGACGAACACGGGCGGAGCGACGCCGTGCAGAGTGCGTGTGACGTACGGACGGCCGGCGGCGTAGAGACCATGTGCACGCGATGACCATCGCCCGACCTGCCGCCCGCGAGACGACGCAGACGACCTTCGCGCAGATCGCCGAGGAGCACCTCGACGACGTGTTCGGCTACCTCTCGTACCTGACCCGCGACCGCTCGGCGGCCGAGGACCTCGCGAGCGCGACGTTCGAGAAGGCGCTCCGCCTCTGGGAGCGGTTCGACCCGCGCCGTGGAACGGCGCGGACCTGGCTTCTCGGCATCGCGCGAACGACCGCGCTCGACTGGTTTCGCGCCGAAGCCAGGCGCCGGAAGCGCGAGGAAGCGGCGTCGGTTCCCGAGCGGGTCGACGAGGCGTTCGCCGAAGGGCTCTCGCCGGAGCTCGAGGCAGCACTCGCCACGCTCAGCGCCGGCGAGCGGGAGGTGCTCGCGCTGCGGATCGTGCTCGAGCTGGACGGCGACGCGACCGCCCGCGTGCTCGGAATCAGCCCGACGGCGGTCTCGACGAGGCTCAGCCGCGCTCTGAAGCGACTCGAGGAGAGGGTGAACGAGGGATGACCGTGACCGAGATCGTCGACGAGCTCCGTGCAACACGACCCGGCGCGAGCGACGCGCTCCGCCTCCAGGTGCTGACTCTCGCGTCGAGCCCGCCCGCCGCCTCTCCCTCGATCTTCGACCGGGTCCGTCGCCGGCGGCTCGTCTTGCTCGTCCCGGCGGCCGCGGGGCTCGCTCTCGCGTCCGCAGTCGCGATCGGCGTGACCCGGCCCGAGCCGAGTCTCCGTGATGCCACGTCGGCGCCGAGCACCGTCGAGCGCTCGGCCGGCGAATCGGACACGTCCGCCCTGGTCGGGCCGTCGGCTGCCACGGACGCCGCGACCGCGCAGAAGGCGGCGCCCGGCCCGCTGACGGGTCGGGCCCAGCGCTATGTCGCCAACCTCACGCTCGCGGTCGAGGACACCGACGCGCTGTCGGAGGCGACCCAACGCGCTCTCACCATCGCCCGCGACCTCGGGGGCTACGTCGTCTCCGTGCAATACGCCACCGGCGCCGACGGAGCGGCCTCCGTGACGCTTCGCGTGCCGTCGCCGCGTGCGGGGGACGCCGTCACGCGCCTCTCGGCGCTCGGGACGATCGTCGCCCAGAACGTCCAGATCCAGGACTTGCAGGAATCGCTCGACGGGCTCGATCGCGAGCTCGAGCGCCTGAGAGCACGTATCGCCGCGCTCACCGCCCAGCTCGAGCGGACGACGACCCCCGCTGAGCGCGCGCGCCTGATGGAGCAGCGGGCACAGGCGCAGGCACAGCTCCGCGAGCTGCGCGCGAGCCGAGCCGCGACCGCAGCGGAGGCACGCAACGCGACGATCCAACTCGAGCTCCACACCGAAGACGGCAACGCCGTTGCGGCTCCAGGCTCGCGACTCGACCGCGCGCTGGATCGGGCGCTCGAGGTGCTGGCGTGGGAGGCCGTCGTCGCGCTTGCGATCGCGGTCGCCGCCGCACCGCTTGTCCTCGTCGCGGCCGCCGTGTGGGCGACGCGCAAGACCCGCCGGCGGCGTGAGGACGATCGGCTCCTTGCCGCCTCGTAGCTCGAGGTGCCTGGCCGAAGCCGGGCACCTCGAGTGTCGACGAGTCGTCGCTACCGCACGTCGAGCGTGGCGATCAGGGCCTCGGCGACGACCTTGAGCGGCCGCCCGGAGATCTGGCTCGCCTTGCGGAGTCGCGCGAACGCGTCCTGCTCGGTGAGGCCCTCGCGCTCCATCAGCAGCCCCTTCGCGCGCTCGATTGCCTTGCGGGCGGCGAGCGCGTCGGCGAGGGAGGCCGCCTCCTCGCGCAGGGCCGTGAGCTCGTCGTGGCGCGCGCGCGCGGTCTCGATCGCCGGGAGCAGATCCGACTCGCGGAAGGGCTTGACGAGGTAGCCGAAGACGCCGGCCTCGACGGCCCGCGAGACCAGCTCCTGCTCGCCGTATGCGGTCACCATCACGATCGGGATCGGGCACTCCGCGAGGATCTGGCGGGCGGCGTCGATGCCGTCCAGCTTCGGCATCTTGACGTCGAGGAGGGCGAGGTCGGGCGATTCGCTCCGCGCGAGGTCGACCGCCTCCTCGCCGTCCTTCGCCTCGGCGACCACGTCGAAGCCGCTCTTCTCGAGCAACTCGCGGAGGTCGAGCCGGATGATCGTCTCGTCCTCGGCAATCAGGATGCGCATCGGGGTGCTCGACACAGGATCTCCTCCGTTCAGGGCTGGCACGCCGCGTGTCCGCGGCGCCGCCTCCGTCGGCGGACCGGTCGGGCGACATCGCCCGTGCTCGGCTCAGGGTACAGCGCCGACTACGCCGCGAAGCGCACCTCGGCGCGGAGCCCGTCCCCGTCGACGAGGCGGAGCGTGCCACCAAGCTCGTCCCGCACGAGGGCGCGGACGATCGACATGCCGGTGCCGTCACCGGCGTCGCCCAGCCCCTCACCGTCGTCGGACACGACCAGCACGACCTCCGCGCCCTCGGCTGCGAGCTCGATCGAGACGCGCTGTCCGCCGTGCTCGAGCGCGTTCGAGAGGAGCTCGCTGAACACCAGGGCCAGTGCCGTGGCGCGCTGTCCCGCGAGCTCGACGGGTTCCAGCTGGGCGCTCACCGTCTTCCCCGCCACGAGCCCCTGGACGAGGATCGCGCGCAGACGGTCGACGAGCTCTGCGAGGTCGACGACATCCTCGCGGTGCTCGGTCAGCTCCTCGTGGACGGCGGCGATCGCCAGGATCCTGTTGACCGAGTCGCCGAGCGCCTTCTGCGGATCCACGCCCTCGGCGCGGGCCTGCAGCCTCAGGAGTGAGGCGACGGTCTGGAGGTTGTTCTTGACGCGGTGGTGGATCTCCTGGGCGAGGACGCCGCGCAGCGCCATCCGTCCGTGCTCGAGCGCGACCGCAGCCTGGCTCGCGATCGCGTCGAGCAACTGGCGATCGTCGTCGGAAAACGGTGTGTCGCGGTCGACGACGAGCTCGCCGATCTGGCGACCGCGCCACCGCAACGGCAGCCGCACCGCATGGGCGCCGGCGCGCCCCTCGGGCCAGGCGACGCGGCCGTCCTCGAGGACGACGGCCGCGCCGGTCGCCCGGAGCGACTCGACCGTCGTCTTCACGATCGCCTCGAGCGACTCCTCGAGGTACAGCGACTCGGAAACCGCCTCGGAGATCCGCGCGAGCGCCTCGAGCTCCCCGACCCGCCGCCGCGCCTGCGCGTAGAGCTTCGCGTGGTCGATCGACTGCCCGACCTGCGAGGCGATCGACGTGAGAAGCCCGATCTCCGCATCGGTGAACGCACGTGGCGCCCGCGTCCGGACGTTGAGCGCTCCTTCGAGCACGTCACGCGCAAGGATGGGCACGGCGAGAATCGACTCGTACTGGTCCTCGCGCAGGTTCGGGAAAGCCTTGAATCGCGGGTCGAGGTGTGCCCGCTCGGCGATCATGATCGGCTCGCGGCCGGCTGCCGCCGCACCGGTGATCCCCTCGCCGCTCCGCATCCGTGGCGCGCTCGTGGCGTCCTCGATCCCGGCCCCATGGGTCGCCCGGAGCACGAGCTCGTCCGTGGGCTCGTCGTAGAGGTAGACGAAGCACGCGTCCGTCCCGAGCGCGGCTGCGACCTCGTGCGCGATCGCCTCGAGCACCTCCTGCAGGTCGAGCGACGAGTTGACGACCTCGGTCGTACGGGTGAGGAGCGCGAGGTGGCGCGCGGCGTCCGGGACGTGGGCTCTGGCCGCGTCCCGGCTCTGTCGTCGTGAGCGTCCGGTCATCAGTCGAGCGTCGTGAGGACGACCGCGCCCAGGATGGGCACCGCCAGGGTGAGCGCGAAGTTGAACCATCCGACGACGACGAGTCGGCGCCTCGTCGCACGGCGCAGCCGGGTCCGCAACGCGGAGCTCGCGCTGCAGCCGAGGGCCGAGCACGTAATCGTGGAGCAGCGCGCCGACCACAAGCAGCGCGACGAGCACGGACTTGAGGATCAGCGTCCGGTCGAAGTCGGTGTCGAGCGCCTCCCGGGCGAACCCGCCGTTGAGCTCGGTCAACCAGA
This sequence comes from uncultured Actinomycetes bacterium, assembly GCA_963810295.1. Lineage (GTDB taxonomy): Bacteria > Actinomycetota > Thermoleophilia > Gaiellales > Gaiellaceae > Gaiella. Next base: position 499,881 of record CAWEMW010000009.1, on the reverse strand, counting down.
GGCCGGAGAGGATCGCGACGGCCATCGCGCTCCAGCCGAGCGGCCTCCAGCGTCGTCCGAGCGCGCGCATCGCCGTCGCGCGAGCGTCGCCCTCGAGCGTGCGGATCGCGGGTACGCCGACGAACACGAGCACGACCGTCCCGCCGACCCACACGGAGGCCGAGAGGACGTGGAGCACCCGAAGCACGGTGAGCACGACCGCAGGCTAAGGGTTCAGGTACGACGACAGACCAGGACGCTGATCCGTCAGGCGGCCGGTACCGGCGAGCTGTGCGCAATGCAGAACACAGGGGAAACGTGGTCGCCCCACGCCAGAACGACCACGGGCCCCCACTGGGGACCCGCGATCGGCCGTCAGACACAGGTCATGCCGCTCGCCTTGCGGCTCGGCCTGCGAAAGAGATTCTGCGGTATCGCGAGGACGTTGTCCAGCACCTGCCCTCACAGGGCGCTCAGATACTTCTCCTTCTCCCACTCGGTCACCTGGATGCGGTACTCGTTCCACTCGCGTCGCTTGAGCTCGACGTAGCGCGGGAAGATGTGCTCGCCGAGCGCCCGCTGCATCAGCTCGGAGCCGGCGAGCTCCTCGACCGCCTCGCCGAGCGAGCCGGGCAGCGCGACGATGCCGCGTTCCGCTCGCTCCGCCTCCGAGAGCCGGTAGAGGTTCGTCGTCATCTCGTCAGGCAGCTCGTAGCCCTGCTCGATCCCCTCGAGCCCTGCGTGGAGCAGCGCCGCGAAGGCGAGGTAGGGGTTGCAGGCCGGGTCGGGGCAGCGGATCTCGGCGCGTGTCGCCTGTTCCGCGCCGGGCTTGTAGAGCGGGATCCGAACGAGGGCCGAGCGGTTGCGCTGAGACCAGGCGACATAGACGGGCGCCTCGAAGCCGGGGACGAGCCGCTTGTACGAGTTGACCCACTGCGCGAGCACGGCCGACATCTCGCGCGCGTGGACGAGGATGCCGGCGATGAACCCCTTCGCCGCCTTCGAGAGGTGGTGCGGGTCCTTCGCGTCGAAGAACTGGTTCCGCCCGCCCTTGAAGAGCGACATGTGCGTGTGCATGCCCGATCCGTTCTCCCCGAAGAGCGGCTTCGGCATGAAGGTCGCGTAGTAGCCGTGCCAGGTCGCGACCTCCTTGACGATCAGCCGGTACGTGATCGTGTGGTCGGCCATCGCCAGCGCGTCCGCGTAGCGCATGTCGATCTCGTGCTGCGACGGCGCGACCTCGTGGTGGTGGTACTCGATCGGGATCCCGACCGACTCCAGGGCATGGATCGTGTCGTTGCGGACCTCGGTCGCCGCGTCCTGGGCGGTCATCGCGAAGTAGCCGCCCTCGTCGATGGTCTTCGTGTCCTTGTCGTCCTCGAAGAGGAAGTACTCGAGCTCGGGGCCGACGTTGAAGGCGTCGAAGCCGAGCTTCCTCATCCGGTCGAGCGCCGCCCGCAGGACGTAGCGTGGGTCGCCCTCGTACGGCGTCCCGTCGGGCTTCACGACGTCGCAGATGAGGCGCGCGACCTTGGCGCCGAGCTCGTGGCCGTGCTCGTCGACCGGGCGGGGCATCATCTGGAAGGTGGCCGGGTCGGGGATCGCGACCATGTCCGATTCCTCGATCGCGTTGAAGCCCGTGATCGACGAGCCGTCGAAGCCCATCCCGTCGTCGAGCGCGCCCTCCATCTCGGAGGGGGTCACGGCGAACGACTTGAGGTGACCCTCGAGGTCCGTGAACCAGAACAGGATGTGCTCGATCTTCTCGTCGCGGAGCGTCTTGAGCACCGCTTTCCGCGACGCGACGCTCGACGTCGCGCGGTCCTTGGACTTCACCATTGTTGAGCGGCTCGTCGTCGCGCTCGCCCTCGGTCTCGCCATCAGCGTTCTCCTCCTTTGAAACGGCAAGAGCCCCGGGAGCGGTTGACCCGCGCCCGAGGCTCCATTGCCCCGAAAGACATGCGAGACGTTAGCACCCGCCGCGGCGGGTTGCCGCGGTCACGCGCTCGCGACGAGGGTGTGCCACTCGTTGGAGACGCGGTACCCGCCGTCCGACTGCCGGTAGCGCTCGAGCGCAGTGAGGATCGCCTCGCGCACCGGTTCCTCGCCGGCTACCTCGACGGCCATCACCGCAAACGCGGCGGAGAGCATGCTGCGGGTGAGCGCTTCCTCGTCCGGGAACTCGAAGGCCCACGTCGTGCGGAACACTCGGAGCGGGCGCAACCCGGCTCCGGTCGCGATTCCCTCGAGGACGCCCGGATTCGAGAGCTCCGGCGTGGGTGGAGACGGACCGGAGCGCCGAGCAGCTGCCGCATCGGAGGAAGTACCTCCTGCTGGTGAATGGCTTCCTCCGGGAGCTTCTCGAGCTGCATCTGAGGTGGATCGTCCAGCTCGAGCGCGAGCTCCATCCGAAGCCGCGACCACGGACCGGAAGCCGAACGCGCCGGCGTTGAGGTCGTCGGCGCGTGCGTTACAGGAGCACGCCGACCGGGTATCCATGCGGTTGACCGCTCGCGCTGCCCGAGGACCCCGCTATGCTCCTGCACTTCCCCCCGTTCCCGGCTTGAGCCAAGCCGAAGACGCCACCGTCGTATGCGCCGGAATCCCCCACCGGAAGCAGCGAACAATGCAGAGCCATGCGGGCGGCGGCGTGCCCCGATGCCGATCCAGGAGGCTCATCCCCCCGCATGACAGAGAAAACGCTCGTGGAACAGGCGCTCCACCTGCCGCGTCGCGAGGCCCGCCGGTGGCTCCACACTCCCCTCGACCAGGAAGAGCTCGTCGCGGACGGCAACCTCGCCCTCGCGAAAGCCGCCAAGAGGTACGACCCGTCCTACGACGTTCCGTTCACGGCGTTCGCGCGACCCTACGTCCGCGGCGCGATCACCGACGCAGTCCGCGCTCGCGCTCGTCGCGAGAGCCTGGGCGATGGGACGTACGCCGACGTGATCGGCTTCCCCGATATGACGCCCAGAGGCGACGACGGCGCGCGACACGACTACGAGCCGCCGGACCCCGGCCCCGGTCCGCACGAGCTGGTCGAGAGCCTCGAGCGGCTTCGCACGCTGGCGACGCTCCCGGAGTCCGAGCGCATCGCGCTCGTCCGCACGATCGTCGACGGCGACTCTGCTTCGATCGTTGCAAAGGAGCTCGGCGTCTCGTCGCATCGCGTGTACGCCCTCGTCCACGCGGGCTCCGCTCGCGCCAGGAAGCGTGCGGCATGACCTCCTTGCTGGCGGAGATCCTCGAAGGGCAGCCGCTCAACGAGCGCGAGACCGAGATCCTGGCGGGCGCCGCCGAGGGCGAGACGGCTGCCGAGACCGGCCGGCGTCTCTACCTTTCCTCCGAGACCGTCAAGAGCTATCGAAAGCGGATCATCGCCAAGCTCGGCGCGCGCAACGGCACGCACGCGGTTGCCCTCGCGCTTCGCTCGGGACTGCTGCCGCTCGGAGCTGCGCGTGCCCGCGTCGCATCTCCTTCCCCTCAGGCTCAGCGGGCGGCAAACGGGTCGGCGCGAGCTGGCACGCTGACGCTGCGGTAGGCAGGGATTCCTGTTCGCTCGGGATCAGGTGGGCGAGCCGGCGCCGTCCGGGCGCCTGTCGCCCGGTAGGTCGGCGCGCACGGTAACGCTCACGCTGCGGTAGACGTAGCCGAGCCGCTCGTTCAGGGCGCGCATCGCTGCGTTCCCGTTCTGGGTCCAGGTCGTGATCTCAGGGACGCCGTTCGTCGCCGCCCACGCGAGCTTCGCTCGCTTCAGGGCCTCCGCGAGGCCGCGACGCCGCCAGTCGCGCCGGACAACGGTGAGCCCGTCCTCGACTCCGCCCTCGGAGTTTCGGCAGAGGCCCGAGAAGCCGACGATCTCGTCGCCGGCCAGTGCCACGTAGGAACCATCGGGGAGGTTCGCGTCGTCTCCGGACAGCCAGTCGTCAAACGTGACCGTCACTGGAGCGAACGTGACCATGTCCGCGTATCCCTCGGTCGCCAGCTCGTAGCTCTCGAGGAGGAGCTCGTGGCGCTCGGCGAGCGTGACGAACGCGACGCCGGGGGCGATCTCCGGCCTCGGTTCCTGCTCGCGGATCGTCCAGACCTGCTCGACCTGGCGATCGACCTCCTCGAAGCCGAAGCGCGACGCGAACGCCAGTGAGCCGTCGTCGGCGCCGTCCACGTGACTCGAGGCCGAGTCGAAGCCGAGCGCAGTCAGGTGGGTCATGAGCTCGACGAGAAGGATCGCGCCGACACCAGCCCTGCGTGCGTCGGGGAGGACGCGCGGCGAGAGAAACCCGCGGCCCTCCGACTGCGAAGGGCCGGCGAACCCGCACCCCACGAGGTCGCCCTCGAGCTCGGCGAGAACGTGCAGCCGTCGCGGGTCACGCTCCCGGCGCTCGCGTTGCTGCACGGGATCGGCCGGCTCGTCGGGCGTGATCGCGTTCCACACACGAACGTACTCGTCCAGCTCGGCGTCCGTCTCAGCCGCTCGGAGGACCGGTCGCGCGGTGACGGCCGCCTCCTTGTCGAAATGCTGCAACGCCATCATCCGCTGCGCTTCAGCTTCCCGTGGCGCTTCGCGTAGACCTCGCCCCGGTTGAAGATCCAGAGGCCGATGGGGATGCTCGCGGCGCCGATGATCAGGAGCGGCCAGACGTCGTGCCAGAGCGAGCCGAGCGACGCGCCGTCGAGGATCGCGGCGCGGATCCCTTCGAGCGCGTACGTCGCCGGTGAGATCTTCGCGATCCACTGCATCCATTGCGGCAGCACCTCGACGGGGTAGTAGACGCCCGAGACGACGAGCAGCATCCCCTGGGCGACGAAGCCGAGCTGGGCGCCCTTCTCCGGAGAGATGAGCGGGAGGACCGCGGTCATCATCCCGATCCCGAAGAACGAGATCGACGCGACGATCAGGATCACGAGCGCCGCAACGAAGTTCGCGTCCTCGAACTCGAGACCGAAGAACGCCGCGACGACGACGAACAGCAGGATCGCCCGGACGAGCCCATAGAGGACAGCGAAGACGCCCGACCCTCCGAGGTGCATCGCCCGGGAGAGCGGCGCCATGAACGTGTACTCGATCGTCCCCTCCCAGCGCTCCCAGGCCACGGTCTCCGTGAGGAACTCGAAGATGATTCCGAGGTAGGCCCAGACCACTGCGCCGATGAGCAGGGTCGTCGTCACGCGATCGACGTCGATCTCCCCGCCGCTCGCCTCGATCCCCTCCGCGATGAAGACGATCGTGAGCGTGTTCGCCACGGTCCAGACGAAGAACGCGAGGTCCCAGTAGATATAGCGGCGGGTGAGGTAGACGTTCCGCTCGACGACGCCTGCCAGGCCGATCAGCTCGTGCTTCAGCTCCAGGGCGATGGCTCTCATGCGAGCACCTTCCTGTCCTCGGAGTCGAGCTCGTCGACCTCGTCCTCGAACCCACGCCCGGTGGCGGCGAAGAACGCCTCTTCGAGCGTGTCCGCTCCGAAGCGGGCCTTGAGCTCGTCCGCCGGCTCGAGCGCGAGCAGCTCACCGCGGTCGAGGATGCCGACCCGCTCCGCGAGCGCCTCGGCCTCGTTCAGGTCGTGCGTGCAGAGCAGGATCGTCGAGTCGTGCTCCGCCCGCATCTCCCGGATGAACTCCTGGACCTCGAGCTTGGAGCGCGGGTCGAGGCCCGTCGTCGGCTCGTCGAGCAGGAGCAGCACCGGCGACGTGAGCAGGGCGCGCGCGAGCGCGACCTTCTGCTGCATTCCGCGAGACAGGTTCTCCATCGGTTCACCACGACGATCGGGCGGGAAGCCCACCCGCGCCAGGATCTCCGGGATCAGCTCGCTCGTCTCCGACGGCCCCATGCCGTAGAAGCGCGCCGCGTAGTGGAGGTTCTCCGACGGCGACATCTTCTTGAAGAAGCTCGCCTCGACCGAGACCCGGTTGACGAGCCGCCGGACGGCCTTGTCCTCACGGACGACGTCGTAGCCGAACACGCGGGCGCCGCCCCCGTCCGGGAGCAGCAGGGTCGAGAGGAGACGGACGAGCGTCGACTTGCCCGAGCCGTTTTGGCCGAGGATCGCGACGCATTCGCCGCGCGCCAGCTCGAGCGAGACGTCGGCGAGCGCGGCGACGCGGCGCTTACCGCGCTTCCTGTCCTTGCGGACGAACTCCTTTCTCAGCGCGTTCGCCTCCACGGCGAGCGCATCGGGCGGAACGGGCGACAACTCTCTCACGACTGCTGCTCTCCTTCGAAACGGCGACGTCAGGACGTGCGAAAAGAAGGCACCGCCGGGCGGGCCACGACAACGGATGTCCTAGACGTGGGCGAGCATCGTGCGCCGAGCGTAGCACTGCCCTCGCGGGCCTCCTAGTACGGATTCCCGTACCCGTCAGCGGCGAATCCGTCGCTCCGGCTGTGGAGCGATCGTGACACTTCTGGCCCGGAGTGGGCACACACCCGTGCGCGATCGCGGCGTTAGGCTCGAGCTGCGGGGAGGAGGTCGGTGGCCCAGGTACTTCGGCCGTTGCGTACATGGCCGAAGGGGACACGTGCCGTCTCCGCGGCGAGTGTTCTCCTCCTGCGACCTTGCGCTCCACCCGCCCCGTTCTCTATGGTGAGCGCTAGGTAGGGACGACGTCGTCCCGCCGCAGGCGCTGATGCCTCATCTCTCCGCAGGAGAGGTGGGGCTTTTTTGTTGGTCCGACGAGAGGAGGCGGCGGTGACGCGAACTCGGGTGGCGAAGGCGGAGCCCGCCGATGCTCCGGCGCCCGCTCGTCTGAGCGCGCGGCACTTCCGGCCCGGTGCCCGGGTGCCCGCCATGCGGCGAGGGCACGTCGCGGCAAGTCGCGTGCCGAGAAAGCGGAAGGAGGGATCGCCGTGATGAAGGTCGAGGCAGTTGTCGTGCGAGACCGCGTGGAGACGGTGATGGAAGCCGTCGAGGAGCAGACGGGGCATGTCGGCGTGACCGTCGTCGAGGCAGTCGGTCACGGCCGCGAGAAGGGGATCACGCACGAGTACCGCGGCCGCGTGTTCGAGTCGCGATTCCTTCCGAAGGCCCATCTGACCTTCGTCGTCCCGGACGAGCTCGCCGAGCCCGTTGTCGAGGCGATCGCCGACGCGGCAAAGACGGGTCATGTCAACGGCGACGGGATCTGCTGGATGTCTCCCGTCCACAACGTGACCCATAACCGCACGGGTCAGAAGCTCGAGGAGGTCGAACGCGTATGAACACCAAGGAGCTCGCGATCGCAACGAGCACGGTCTGGGTCGTCGTTGCCGCAGTGCTCGTCCTGTTCATGCAGGCCGGGTTCGCGTTCCTCGAGGCAGGACTGACGCGGATGAAGAACGTCGGCCACATCGCCGCGAAGAACGCGCTCGTGCTCGCGCTGGCCGCTATCACCTACTACCTCGTCGGATTCGGGCTCGCGTTCGGCGACGGTGGCAACGGGATCGTCGGCGGCAGCGGGCTCGTGCCGTCAGTCGACACCCTCCTGGCCGTGGGTGCCGAGCCGTTCTCGTGGTTTACAGCCGTGCCCGCGTCGGCGGCGTTCCTGTTCCAGGTCGCCTTCGCCGCCGTCTCGCTCGCGATCGTCTGGGGCGCGATGGCGGAGCGCACCAAGCTCTGGGTGTATTTCGCGTTCGGGATCGTCTTCACGGTGATCTATTCCGTCGCCTCGCACTGGGTCTGGAGCCCGGACGGCTGGCTGTTCGCAAAGGGGATGCAGGACTTCGCGGGCTCGACCGTCGTCCACTATCAGGGGGCCCTTGCCGGGCTCGCCGGAGCGCTCCTCCTCGGCCCGCGGATCGGCAAGTTCGTCGACGGGAAGCCGCAGCCGATCCCCGGCCACAACATGGCCTTCGTCACGCTCGGCGTGCTCATCCTGTGGTTCGGATGGTTCGGCTTCAACGCCGGCTCCACCCTCTCCGTCGACTTCGGCGGCGTGGGGTTCTTCGCGTACGTCGCGCTGAACACGGTGCTCGGCGCGTCGGCCGGCGTCCTCGGCGCGGTTGTCACCTCGTGGACGCTCATCAAGAAGCCGGACCTCTCGATGATGCTCAACGGCGCCATCGGCGGGCTCGTGGCGATCACAGCCGCGTGCGCGTTCGTCGCCCCCTGGGCGGCGATCCTGATCGGCGCCGTCGCGGGCGCGATCGTCGTCGGCGGGTCGTTGCTGGTCGAGCGCATCGGGATCGACGATCCTGTGGGCGCCCTCGCTGCGCACGGCATGTCCGGTGTGTGGGGCACGCTCGCGCTCGGCTTTCTCACGGTGCCGGAGTTGGCGGAGAAGCTGGCGACTGGGCAGGCAGGCCTCTTCTACGGAGGCGGGCTCTCGCAGCTCGGCACGCAGGCGCTCGGGCTGGCGGCCGTCGGCGCGTTCACGTTCACCGCGTCGTTCCTCGTCCTCGGCCTTCTGAAGATCACGATTGGGATTCGGACCGAGCCCGAGGTCGAGGCGGCCGGGCTCGACGTCTCCGAGCACGGCATGTGGGGCTATCCCGAGTTCTACATCCCTGTCCCCGGCGGGTACGGGACGGAGCATCACGGCCATGCCGCGGTGACCGCCCAGAAGCCCGCGCCCGCCCCCGCACCGGCGTCTGCCCCCGCGACCGGGTAGCGGGGTGTCGGGAAAGCGTGGGGATCCGCAGAGCGGATCCCCACGCTCCTACTGCGTCAGCTCGTAGGTGACGCTCACCGTCGCGGTCGTCTCCTGGGTGCCCGACACGATCGGGGTTGCCGAGTCGCGCGCCGCCTCGGCCTTCGCGAACATTGGCACGTCCGAAGCCCCGGACTCGACCATCGCGGTGACACGACCGAGCTCCCGGCCGGCCGCCTTCGCGAGGATCGCCGCGTGCTCTCTCGCGTCGTCCACGGCCTTGGCCAGCGCGTCGCGGTACAGCGCGTCCGCATCCGAGCGCGAGAGGGACGGGCCGTAGACCTGGTTTGCGCCCGCAGCGACCGCTGCGTCGATCAATGCTCCTGCTCCGGTCAGGCTCGTCTCGGCGGACGCCACGTTCGAGGCGACGAACCCGTTTGGGCTTCCTTGCTCGTCGAAGGAGGTCGAGAGCGAGACGGTCTGGGTGGTCACGTTCTGTCCGCCTCGCGCTCGCAGCGCGTCGAGCACTTTCTCCATCGCCGCCGCGTTGGCCTGTAGCGCAGCGCGGGCCGTCGCGGCACGCGACTCGACCCCGGCGGAGATCTGCGCCCGGTCCGGGACGGCGGTGACCACGCCCGCTCCGCTGACGGTGACGGTGTCCGCGTTCGGCGCGGGGTCGACGGCGCTCGCGCCCTCGGGGCGCAGGACGCCTGCGAGGGCGGCGGCGACGAGCACCAGGCCCGCCACGAGTGCGATTCGTTTCATCGGGTTCGTCCTCCAGAGATTGGCTTCCACCGGAGATACGCCGCCGGGGTCTCGCGACGTCACCGCGAGACGTGGGCGATGCGTCCCGTCTACGTGCAGGTCCGCATGGGACGCGGCCGCAGGCCACGTCCCACAGCGTGATCAGCCGCGGCTGCCGAAGCGCTTGCGTGCGGCGGCGATCGCGTCGTCGACCTCGCCGGGGCCTGGTGCCGCGCGCGCGGCGACGCTCTCGGCCGCGGTCCCGCTCGGCCGGTACGTCCCTTCACGCACCGAAGCGGCGACCTGCTCGTGCGCTTCGCGGAACGGGACACCGCCTCTGACGAGATCCTCGGCGACGTCGGTCGCAAGGAGCAGCGGATCGGCAACAGCCTCGGCGAGCCGCTCGCGGTTCGCCTCGAGCCCGCTGATGAGCACGGTCATGCCCTGGAGCCCGATTCGCGTATCACGGCGCGCGTCGAAGACAGGGCGCTTGTCCTCCTGGAGGTCACGGTCGTAGGCGAGCGGCAGGCCCTTGAGGGTCGCAAGCAGCCCGGTCAGGCGGCCGATCGCGGTGCCCGCCTTGCCGCGCACGAGCTCGGCGACGTCCGGGTTGAGCTTCTGCGGCATCATCGAGGAGCCGGTCGATGCGTTCTCCGGCAGCCTCACGAACCCGAACTCCGACGTCGACCAGAGGACGATCTCCTCGCCGATCCTTGAGAGATGCTGGAACAGCATCGCGGCCGCGTAGAGGTAGTCGAGCGCGAAGTCCCGGTCCGAGACCGCGTCCAGCGAGTTCCGCACCTGGCCCTCGGGCGGATCGAGCCCGAGCGTCGACCCGGCCACGGCGCCGGCGCCGAGCGGGCTGGGCGCCGCTGCCTCGGCCGCTGCCGTGAATCGCGTCCGGTCCCGCTCGAGCATCTCCACCCACGCGAGCAGGTGGTGGCCGAGTGTCACCGGCTGCCCGCGCTGAAGATGTGTGTAGCCGGGCATCAGCGTCTCCGCCTCGGCCTCGGCGAAGGACAACGTTACGAGCGCCAGCGCGTCTATCTCCTCCCGCGCCTCGGCGCAGGCGTCGATCACGAAGAGCCGAAGCGCGGCGGCGACCTGGTCGTTCCGGGAGCGTCCCGCGTGGATCTTCCTCCCGGCGTTGCCGAGGAGCCGCTCGATCGCCGAGTGGACGTCCTCGTCCTCCTCGAGGATGGCCGAGGGATCGTGTGCGATCGCAGACAGGCGCTCCTCCACGTCGTTCAGCTCCTCGGCCGTGAGCAGCCCCGCGCCGGCGAGACGCGCGGCATGCTCGGCTGTCGCGGCGCAGTCGTAGGGAAGGAGCTCGGCGTCGCTCGCGCGGAGCAGCTCCCAGACGGCAGGGTCGAGCGACCCGCCGACGCGTCCCGACCAGAGCGTCACGGCTCGATTCTGGCCGATCGCGTCCTGCGGCGCCGCTTGGTCGTCCGTCATACATGGTACAATGGATGTATGACGATGTTGAGCTTCCGGGTCGAAAGTGCGGATGCCGCGCAGATCCAGCGGTGGGCACAGGAATTGGGTGTCGACCGCTCGGCCCTCCTCCGCGATGCGGTCCGCCTACATCTCGTTCGATTGGCAGCCGAGACCGACGTCGGTGCGTGGGTCGCCATGCCCGCAGCGGATGACGAGCGGGAGCTCGACCAGATCGCGGACTGGGGGCCCGCTGAGGACTGGGCGGACTGGGCCGATGCAGCGCGGTGAGATCTGGTTCGCCGCCACGCCGGGCGGCGATCGGCCGGTCCTCGTGTTGACGCGCGATCCGGTCGTGGAGCGAATCGAGCGCGTCGTCGTGGCAGGGTTGACGCGGACTGTGCGCAGCATCGTGTCCGAGCTCGAGCTCACGCCCGATGCGGACGGAGTCCCGACCTCGTGCGTCGTCAATTTCGACAACATCCACACACTCCGGCGCGGCGCGCTCCGCCGTCGTGTTACGACGCTTCCTCCGGCTCGGATGGCGCAGGCTTGCCGCGTCCTGAACGACGCGCTCGGCTGTTGATCGACCGGCGCTGCGCACGAGCCGTCTTCGTGAAGCCGCGTACCACGGTTTGAAGGGCGCTCCGCCAGGCTTCCTCCTCACCTGCTTCGGGAAGCACGCGAAGACGTTCCCGCGCAGCTCCGCGTTCCCGAGGCCCTCCAGCATCGCGTTGAAGGCAATCGCGCGTCCTCGACGGTCGTCTCCAGCGTATGTCGATGCGACGCTCGGCGACGCGAGCCGCAACCGTGCTACGCCGTCGAAGAGAGTGGCCTTCGCGGACCTCCCAGCCGGCATCGCGCGCTCCGCAGCTACCGTCGCAGCCTGACGGCTGGGGCCTGATGCGACAAGGGGCCGCCCAAGCGGGCGGCCCCTCGCCTAGCACTTCGCGTCAGCGAAGTGCCTTACATCATCCCGCCCATACCGCCCATGTCAGGCATGCCGCCACCGGCAGCAGCCTTCTCGGGGGCCTCGGCGACGATCGCCTCGGTGGTGAGGATGTTCTTCGCGATCGAAGCGGCGTTCTGCAGCGCCGAGCGCGTGACCATCGTCGGGTCGATGATGCCGGCCTTGACGAGGTCCTCGATCTCACCCGAATCGACGTTCAGGCCGAAGCCCTTCTTCGCCGAGCGGACCTGGTTGACGACGACCGAGCCCTCGAGACCCGCGTTGTAGGCGAGCTGGCGCACGGGCTCCTCGAGCGAGCGGAGAATGATCGCCGCACCGGTCTTCTCGTCGCCCTCGAGCGACTCGAAGCCCTTCTTCGCCGTGTCGGCAGCGTTCAGGAGCGCGACGCCGCCACCGGCGACGATGCCCTCCTCGAGCGCTGCGCGGGTCGCCTGGAGGGCGTCCTCGACGCGGTGCTTCTTCTCCTTCATCTCGGTCTCGGTCGCAGCGCCGACCTTGACGACCGCAACGCCGCCGGACAGCTTCGCGAGGCGCTCCTGGAGCTTCTCGCGGTCGAAGTCGGAGTCGGTGTTCTCGACCTCCGCCTTCAGCTGCTTGATGCGGCCCTTGATCGCCTCGGAGTCGCCGGCCCCGTCCACGATCGTCGTCGCGTCCTTGTCGATCACGATCTTGCGGGCCTTGCCGAGCTGCGAGAGCTTGGTGTTCTCGAGCTTGAGGCCCATCTCCTCGGTGATCACCTCGCCGCCGGTGAGGATCGCGATGTCCTCGAGCATCCGCTTGCGGCGGTCACCGAAGCCCGGCGCCTTGACGGCGACGGCGGTGAAGACACCGCGGAGCTTGTTGACGACGACGGTCGCGAGGGCCTCGCCCTCGACGTCCTCCGCCACGATCAGCAGCGGGCGGCCCGCCTGGATGACCTGCTCCAGGATCGGGAGGAGGTCCTTGACCGCGCCGACCTTCTGGTTGGCGATCAGGACGTACGGGTCGTCGAGCACGGCCTCCATGCGCTCGGCGTCCGTGATCATGTACGGCGACAGGTAGCCCTTGTCGAACTGCATGCCCTCGGTGAACTCGAGCTCCAGGCCGAATGTCTGGCCCTCCTCGACGTTCACGACGCCGTCCTTGCCGACCTTCTCGATCGCGTCCGCGATCACGTCGCCGATCTCGCGCTCGCGCGACGAGATGGTCGCGACGCGGGCGATGTCCTCCTTGCCGGACACCTCGACCGACTGCTTCTTGAGATCGGACACGATCCCCTCGACAGCCTGCTCGATGCCCCGCTTGAGGCCCATCGGGTTGGCGCCGGCGGCGACGTTCTTGAGGCCCTCGCGAACGATCGCCTGGGCGAGCACGGTTGCGGTCGTCGTGCCGTCACCGGCGACGTCGTTGGTCGCCGTGGCGACCTCGCGAACGAGCTGCGCGCCCTGGTTCTCGAACGGGTCCTCGACCTCGATCTCGCGGGCGATGGTGACGCCGTCGTTCGTGATCGTCGGCGCCCCGAACTTCTTGTCGAGGACGACGTAGCGGCCCTTGGGGCCGAGCGTCACCTTGACCGCGTCGGCGAGGGTGTTGACACCCCGCTCGAGCGCGCGGCGCGCGTCCTCGTTGAACTTCAGCTCCTTGTGAGCCATATCTCTTCCTCCTGTGCGAAACGAGCTAGGCGGCCGCGCCGGCGAGCTTGCGCTTGCCCTTGCTGCCTGTGGTTACGACCTTTGCGAGCACATCCGATTCGCGCAGGATCAGGACCTCGTCGGCGCCGATCTTGATCTCGGTGCCGCCGTACTTGGAGAAGATGATCTCGTCACCCTCCTCCACGTCCATCTTGATGTACTCCCCGTCCTCGTCGCGCGGGCCCGGGCCCACGGCGAGGACCTTGCCGCGCTGCGGCTTCTCCTGTGCCGTGTCCGGCAGCACGATGCCGCTCGCCGTGATCGCTTCCTCGTCGAGGACCTCCACGATGAGCCGGTCACCAAGGGGCTGCAGATCCATGTGATGCCTCCCTGAGAGACTGTTGGTAGAACCACTTCCGCTGTTCTGGCACTCACGTAAGCAGAGTGCCAACACCGTGGGTTATATCACGTTCTCACGATCGATGGCAAGCTTGATCTAAGTCGATTCGACTTAGATCCTGCATCCATCCGGAAACCGCGACAATCGATCCATGAGACGCGAGTTCTCGGCTGGCGGGGTTGTCGTTCGACGAATGCGCGGTCGCTGGTGGGTCGCCGCCGTGCGTCCGCGTCGCGAGCATCCGAGGACGCAGGTCTGGGCGCTGCCGAAAGGGCTCATCGACGAGGGCGAGCGTGGAATCGAGACGGCCGTCCGCGAGGTCTTCGAGGAGACCGGGCTCCACGCCCGCGTCGAGCGGAAGCTGGGCGACGTCCGCTACGTCTACACCTGGGACGGCGAGCGGATCTTCAAGGTCGTGTCGTTCTTTCTCCTCCGCGCGACAGGCGGTCGGATCGGCGAGCTACCGCCCGGCATGGAGATCGAGGTCACCGAGGCACGGTGGGTGCCGCTCGAGGACGCCTTCAGGCTTCTGTCCTACGGAGGCGAGAAGGACATGGCGAGGAAGGCGCTGAACGTGCTGGAGGGTTCAATCTAGGCGCGCGAGCCGATAGGCTCGCGCGCAGTGCCGACGTTCGCGCTGAACTTCTACTCGCCCGTGGTGGCGGATCAGCTCCGGACGGGACGGAAGACGGCCACGATCCGACTCGGCGACAAGTCCGCGAAGTACAAGAAGGGGATGATCGTCTCGGTGCTCGTCGGGGCGCGCTACGGGCAGCGCGAGAAAGTCTTCGACGCCGTGATCGACAAGGTCGAGGTCAAGCAGCTGTCGGAGCTCTCGCCCCGGGAGATCGAGCACGACAACCCCGAGATCCGCAGGCTCGACGAGTTCACCGAATGGCTCGGGCGGCTCTACAACCGGCCAGTCTCCGACGAGGACACCGTCACGGTGATCCGCTTCTCGCAGATAGTCGGCACGATGTTCTAGGGCACTTCGCGGAGCGAAGTGCCTCTGAAGCGAAGGATTCTTGACCCGGTGTCTGGCTCTCAGCCAGACACCTGCTCTGGTGGTTGGCGAGACTGTCGTGGTGCGGATCGAGACGCCCCGACTCGTCCTGCGTCGCTGGCGGCCCGACGATGTCGGCGGGCTGGCGGAGATCTATGCCGATCCGACGATCGTCGGCTGGCTCGGGCCGCTGACCCGCGACGACGCTGCGATCACGGTGGAGCGCTACGAGCACCACTGGGACGTTCACGGCTTCGGCCGCTTTGCCGTCGAGGACTACCGGACCGGGACCTTCGTCGGCCGGGTCGGGATCATGCGCCAGCCCGACTGGGCCGAGACGCGCGAGCAGGACGAAGTCGGCTGGGTCATTCGTGCGGATCGCTGGGGCGAGGGGCTGGCAACGGAGGCGGCCGCGGCTTCGATCGCAGACGCATTCGATCGGGTCGGTCTCGAGAGGGTCCTGAGCTGGACACTTCCCGACAACCTCGCCTCACGACGCGTCATGGAGAAGTGCGGCCTCGCTTACGGCGGCGCGACGGACTGGAAGGGCCGCGAGCACGTCTGGTACGACGTGGCGGTCCGCTGACGCGAGGTGCCCGCGCGCTACCGACCCTGGCGGCGAATGGGACTACCGAAAAGCTCGTTCGTGCGCAGGGCGGCGCCGCACTCCTCGCACTCGACCTGGAACGCGGACGGCAATCGCGCGTCACACTCAGGGCACCGCGCCAGGAGGGTCATGGAGCACTGTGGGCACACCGTCGGCCGGGCTTCCTCGTGCTCCTCGAAGTACCGCGCGACGTGCCCGCAGTCGGGGCAGAACGCCACCCAATCTCCGAGTGTGCGGCGGCGCTCTTCCTGGATCCAGTTTCGTTTCGGTCGGGGTTTCGGCATCGCGACGACCATGGTAGGGCGTGTCCTCGCTGCGGCTCGGCATGGTCGTTTTCGTGCCTCGTTCGCCGACTGACGGAGTCGCTAGAGTCCAGCCCGATCCGGTCGTCGTCGAAGGGGAGCCCGTCGAAGATGGCAGTCCGCGAGGCAGAGCCCGTCGCATCGCTCCAAGAGGTGAAGGAGGCAGGTCTCGACCGCGAGGACCTGCTCGGGATGTACCGCAACATGCTGATCACGCGGGCGATCGAGGAGCGCGGTCACATCCTGTACAAGCAGGGCAAGATCCCCGGCTCCTTCTACACGGGGCGCGGGAACGAGGCTTCCGCCGTCGGTGTCGCGACGGCGATGGGACCGAACGACGTCGGCACGCCGCTGCAGCGCGACATGGGCGTCCACGTGACGCGAGGCATCGAGCCCTGGCGGGTCTTCGCCCAGTACATGGGGCGGGTCGACGGGCCGATGTCCGGGCGCGACGGGAACGTCCACATGGGCGACTCACGGCTTGGGCTGTACGCGATGGTAAGCCACCTGCCCGCGATGCTGCCGGTCGCGGTCGGTATGGGTCTCGCCTTCATGATTCGCGACGAGAAGCGCGTCGCGATCGCCTGGTGCGGCGAGGGCGCGTCCGCGCGCGGCGATGCGCACGAGGGCATGAACCTCGCCGGCGTGCGCCGGCTGCCCGTCGTGTTCGTGATCGACAACAACCAGTGGGCCTACTCCACACCCGCGCACCTCGAGTACGCGGTCGAGCACCTCGCGGACCGCGCCGCCGCCTACGGGTTCGACGGCGTCGTCGTCGACGGCACCGACGTGCTCGCCGTCTACCGCGAGTCGAAGCGCGCGATCGAGAAGGCGCGGGAGGGCGGCGGCCCGACGCTCATCGAGTCCGTGACGCTCCGTATGGAGGGCCACGCGGTTCACGACGACGCGTATTACGTCCCCAAGGAGCTCTTCGAGGAGTGGGCGCAGCGCGACCCGATCGAGCGGTTCCGCAGCTGGCTGCGCGACCACGCGTCGCTCTCCGACGACGAGGAGGACGAGATCCGCGACGGCGTCAAGCGCCTCTTGAACGAGGCTATCCAGCGCGCCGAGGAGTCCCCGCTCCCCGATCCGGCGACCCTGCTCGACGGCGTCTTCGCGACGCCCGAGGAGCTGGAGACGCCCCACCACAAGTGAGAGCCGCGTAGATGCCCGAGAAGACCTACCTCCAAGCGATCTCGGACGGCCTCCGCCAGGAGATGCGCCGCGACCAGCGCGTGTTCGTGCTCGGCGAGGACGTCGGCGTCTACGGCGGCGCGTTCAAGGTCACCCAGGGATTCCAGGAGGAGTTCGGCGCGCATCGGGTGCTCGACATGCCCCTCTCGGAGACCGCGATCGTCGGCGGCTCCACCGGCGCAGCCCTGATGGGCCTGAGGCCCATCGCCGAGATGCAGTTCGCGGACTTCGTGTCATGCGCCTGGGACCACCTCGTGACCGTCGCCGCGAAGCAGCGGTATCGGGCCGGGACGCCGATCCCGATCGTCCTCCGACTGCCGTCGGGCGGCGGCTTCTCCGGCGGTCCGTTCCACTCGCAGAACCCCGAGTCGAGCTTCGCGCACATCCCGGGGCTGAAGGTCGTCTGCCCGGCCACGCCGGAGGACGCCAAGGGCCTGCTCGCGACCTCGATCGAGGACCCGAACCCGGTTCTCTATTTCGAGCACAAGCACCTGTACCGGCGGATCAAAGGCGAGGTCCCGGACGACCGGTACACGACGCCGTTCGGCAAGGCGCGCGTCCATCGCCCCGGCGACGACGTGACGGTGATCACCTGGGGCGCGATGGTGTACACCGCGGACGAGGCGGCGACGAAGCTCGCCGACGAGGGCGTGTCCGTCGAGATCCTCGACCTTCGCACGCTGATCCCGTGGGACAGGGAGGCGGTGCTGGAGAGCGTCGCTCGCTGCTCGAAGGCCCTCGTGCTGCACGAGGACACGAAGACCGGCGGCTTCGGCGGCGAGATCGCCGCGACGATCGCCGAGGAGGCGTTCGAGCAGCTCGACGCGCCTGTCCGTCGCGTCGCGGCGCCCGACACTCCGGTGCCCTTCGCACCGTCGCTCGAGAAGGCATTCATCCCGCAGGTCGACGACGTCGCCGCGGCGCTTCGCGACCTGGCCGCGTACTGAGGCAGACCCCCGCCAGGAGGAGAGATGAGCACCGGAACCCAGGTCGAGGTCGTAATGCCCCAGATGGGCGTCTCCGTCTCGGAAGGGACGGTCACCCGCTGGCTCAAGCAGCCAGGCGAGACCATCGCGCTCGACGAGCCGCTCCTCGAGATCTCGACCGACAAGGTCGACACCGAGGTTCCGAGCCCGGGCGAGGGCGTGGTCGCCGAGATACGCGTCCAGGAGGGTGAGACCGTTGAGGTCGGGACAGTTCTTGCGGTGATCGCGCCCGAGGGCGCCGCCGTTGCAGAGACGCCGGCGGCGGAGCCCGAAGCTCCGGCGCAGGACGCGAGCGCCGCAGCACCCGGTAGGGGCGAAGCCTCAAGTGACACTGTGTCACAAGCGCCCGCACCGCCTGTCCAGCCGGCCCCACCCTCCGAGCCGCCGAGCGCGCCCGCGGAGCAGGTACCTGTGTCGGCGCCCGACTCAGAGCCGCAGGCTCCGGTCGCGGGAGGCAACGGGAAGACGTTCATCTCTCCGGTCGTCGCGCGCATCGCGGCGGAGCACGGCGTCGACCCGAGCGCGATCGCCGGGACCGGACAGGGTGGCCGGGTCACGAAGAAGGACATCCTCGGGTACATCGAGTCCGGTGCCGCCGTGGCGCCCGCGGCACGTGCTCCGCAGGTGCCTCTGGAAACTCCTGCAGCCCCCGCGGACGCAGCGGCTCCGCCGGCCGCTCCTGCGGAGCCCACTCCTGCGGCTCCAACCGCTCCCGTTGCCCCCGCGCCAGAGGCACTTGCGAAGCAAGTCCCCGTGGCGCCGGTGACTCCCGTCGCGACGAGCGTCGGCGAGCAGGAAGAGCCGATGAACGCGATGCGGCGAGGCATCGCCGAGCACATGCGCCGCTCGCTCGACACGTCGGCCCACGTCACGAGCGCGATCGAGGTCGACATGTCGAAGGTCGTCGCCGCGCGCGAGGCGCTCAAGAAGGAGTACCAGGCCAAGCACGGCGTCAATCCGACGTTTCTCGCGTTCGTCACCCAGGCGGCGATCGAGACGATCGACGACTGGCCGTACATCAACGGCGAGATCCGCGGCGAGAAGATCGTGACACGGTCGTTCGTGAACGTGGGTGTCGCAGTCTCGCTCGAGGACGGGAAGGGCCTGATCGTCCCGGTGATCCGGAACGCCCAGGACCTGAACCTCCTCGGGATCGCCCGCGCGATCGCAGACGTCGCCGAGCGCGCGCGGACGAAGAAGCTGATGCCCGACGACGTCCAGGGAGGGACGTTCACGATCACGAACCCGGGCGGGTTCGGAACCTTCCACGGCACGCCGGTCATCAGTCAGCCGCAGGCTGCGATCCTCGGCACGTACGCGCTCGTCAAGCGCCCGTGGGTCGTCCAGGACGAGCTCGGTCAGGATGTGATCGCGATCAGGCCGCTGATGAACATCACCCTCACGTACGACCACCGACTCGTCGACGGCGCGTACGCAGGCGGTTTCCTCCGCGACCTGCGCGCCCGGCTCGAGAGCTGGAGCGATGCCGGCGCGTAACACCGGCGGGCGGGTCGCGTCGATGCAGGGAAGCTGCCTGTGCGGCGCGGTCCGGTTCGAGGTGACTGGGCCGTTCGACGGCGTGGTGCACTGCCACTGCACGAGCTGCAAGAAGCTCTCGGGCGGCGGCGGCACGACGAGCGGTCGCGTCGCCACGGACGCAATCCGTGTCCTCGAGGGTGAGGAGCTGCTCCGCACCTTCCAGCCTGCGGACGGCAAGGCGAAGACGTTCTGCTCTGTGTGCGGCTCGAACCTCTTCGGCGCCGGCTGGCCGGAGGCGGAGGCCTCCGCGGTGCGGCTCGCGGCGCTGGACTCCGGCCTCGACCAGCTGCCGCAGGCCCACATCTTCGCCCGCTCCATCGCGGAGTGGGAGACGCTTCCGGAGGACGGGCTGCCGCGCTTCGACGAGCGGCCGTCGTAGGCTCCGGACGATGGCACGCGGATATCTCGTCTCTCTCGACGGGCTGACTCCGTACGCAGAGGCCCTTGCCCTGCAGCGGTCGATCGCCGGCGCTGTGAAGGAGGAGGCGATGCCGGACACCGTGATCCTGCTCGAGCACGAGCCGGTGATCACGCTCGGCCGCCGCACCGACGAGACCGCCGAGCTGCATCTTCCCGACGAGGTCGACGTCGACGTCGTCGAGACGAACCGCGGCGGCAAGTCGACCTACCACGGGCCAGGCCAGCTGGTCTGCTACCCGATCCTCGACCTCAATCGGCACGGCCGCGACCTGAGAAAGTACGTGCGCGACCTCGAGGAGGCCATCATCCAGACGGTCGGCGCCTTCGGGCTGAACGCCGATCGGATCGACGGCCTGACAGGGGTGTGGCTGACGGCACCACCGAGGAAGATCGCGTCGATCGGAGTGCACGCGTCCCGCTGGGTGACGACGCACGGCTATGCGCTGAACGTCGACCTCGACCCGGCCCCCTTCACCGACTGGATCACGGCCTGCGGGCTCGAGGACGCGCAGTTCACGACCATGGCACGCGAGCTCGGGCGATCGCTGAGCGTCGACGACGTTTGTCCGGCGGCCGCGACCGCGATCGCCGAGGTGTTCGGTCTCGAGCTTTCGGCGCTGGCTGCGGAGGATTGCGCAGAAGCCCTCAATACACTGGCGTGATGGAGACGTCGCTGCCCGTCGCCGAGCGCCCGCGCCGCCCCGAGTGGATGAAGGTCAGGGCGCCGAGCAGCGATGGGAAGTACTACGACGTTCGCAAGCTGCTCCACGGCGCGAGCCTCGTCACCGTCTGCGAGGAAGCCCGCTGCCCGAACATCGGCGAGTGCTGGGGGCGCGGGACGGCGACGTTCCAGATCCTCGGCGACACGTGCACCCGTGCCTGCCGCTACTGCTACGTGACCTCCGGCAAGCCGGAGCACGCGCCCGATCCGCTCGAGCCGCTCCGCCTCGCGCAGGCTGCCGCGACTATGGGCCTCTCGCACGTCGTCGTCACGTCGGTCGACCGGGACGACCTCGACGATCGCGGCGCCGGCCATTTCGCGGCGACGATCCGCGCCCTGAAGGCAAAGCTCCCGCTCTCTTCCGTCGAGGTCCTGACGCCCGACTTCCTCGGCGTCGAGGAGGAGGCGCTCGCGACCGTGCTCGCCGCCCGCCCAGAGGTCTTCAACCACAACATCGAGACGGTGCGCCGGCTCCACCGCAGGATGCGTGGCGCGAAGGCGACGTACGACGGAGCGCTGTGGCTCCTCCGCAGGGCGAAAGAGGTCGCCGACTACGCGGTCATGACGAAGTCGGGGATCATCGTCGGTCTCGGCGAGACGAACGACGAGGTCGTCGAGACGATGTGCGACCTTCGCGCGAACGGCGTGGACGTCGTCACGATCGGCCAGTACCTTCAGCCGTCCTCGAAGCACGCTCCGATCGACCGCTGGGTGCACCCGGACGAGTTCCGCTGGCTACGCGAGCAGGGGGAGGCGCTCGGGTTCGGCTCGGTGTTCGCCGGCCCACTGGTCCGCTCGAGTTACCGGGCGGACGAGCAGAAGCACGCGGCCGAGACTGGCCGTGGCGCTGTTGCGTACTGACGCGACCGGCGGTACGGTCGCGGCATGGGACTCAAGGACACGGTTCTCGGCTGGATCCGAAGCACGCCCGACGAGAGCGAGGAGCTCGAGGACGCCGAGATCGACGAGGCGACGCGGGAGTACTCGGAGCAGCGCACCGACGACATGATCGACAGACGCTTCGGGGCCGACGACTTCGAGGGCGACCAGAGCGCGCCGCGACGCTAGACACCCTTCACGGTTTCCTGACGTTGGCGCTGTAGCGTCGTCTCCATGAGACGACTCGCAGCGCTCGGTGCGGCGGCTAGTGCTGCTGCATTTGTCGCGTCGGGTGCAACCGGCGCCACGTCTCCCACGCTGCGCCTCGTCAGCGAGTCGCCGCTCGTCGTCAGCGGGGCGGCCTTCCGTCCTGGCGAGCGCGTCACCGTGACGGCGCTGACCCTCCTCGGGCCGAGGCGGAGCCTCGCACGGGCTTCTGATCGTGGTGGTTTTCGCACCATGCTTCGCCTCTACACCCAGCCGTGCGGCCGGGCCTACTCGGTTCTCGCGCGCGGCACGCTGGGAAGCCGTGCGACGCTTCGGCTGCGCAGCGTGCCGTGCATCCCGCCACCGCGGGACTGAGGATCGCCTTACCGATCGCAGAAACGGCGAGGGGCGGGTTGGCCCGCCCCTCGCCGCATTGCTCGATTCCCCGAGAGTGAGCGCTACTTCGTGCCCACCTCGACGGTCATGACCTTGCCGTCGTTCTTGACCGTGATCGTCGTGCCCGTCTTCGGCGGGTTCACGCTGTACCAACCGGGCTGATACCGGCCCTTGTGCGAGCCGGTCGCGCCGTGTTCGTCGGTGTTGAACCACCACTGCTTGGTGTCGTCGAACTCCCGCACCGCGTCCTGCGCGGGGATCGTCGTCGGCTGGCTGTTGATGTTGACCGTCATCTTCTTGACCCGTTCCCTACCGAACGTGGAGTCGAAGCTCAGGATCCGCGGCCGCAACAGGTCGCCGTTCGAAGCGTGGTGGAACTGCGGGTGGGCGTCGATCGGCAGGATGAGCCCGCCTCCCGGGTGGTCGCCCACGTTGTTGTCGCCGAACGTCTCGTCCCAGTAGCTGATCAGGAGGCCGTTCTGGTACGGGAAGGTCTCGACCCAGTCCGGCTTGGTGTTCAGGAAGCCGAAGTTGTAGGCCGTCTTGAGCGACGTGTCGTAGCTCGTGTACTGCCGGTTCTCGGCGACGTACGCGTTGAAGTGCACCGTCGTGACCGTCGCCTGTGTGCGCGAGAACCCGTCGAAGGCCCAGCCCGTGTCGGACTCGGCCCCGTCCACGGGGAACCCGGCGATGGCGATGTTGTCGACGACGAAGCCCCTGCCGGTGACGGCCGGGTCAGTCTCGTACCGGAACCTGACCTGGGTTGTGCCGGCCGGCAGCGTCGCCGTCAGCGGGACGTAGACGCCACCGCTCGAGCCGCTCCAGCCCGTGCCGCTCCCGTTGAAGCCGCTCTGGTCCTCGTCCGCTGGCTCCGACTGGTTCGTCGCGACGGGCGTCCACGTCCCGCCGACGTTCGCCTCGAGGAACCCGAAGTCGAAGTGCTCCTCGGTGTCGAACCAGAGGTCGGCCGCGAGCGAGCCGCCGCTCGGCAGCGCGAACGCCTTCGTCATCGTGGTCTCCATCTCGTCGCCGCTCGAGCTCCAGTAGGCCCAGGAGCCAGATGCGGGCGGGATGAGCTGCGTCACCTTCTCCTTCTCGGGCAGGATCACGAAGAGCGCCTGCGAGTTCTTCGTCGCGTGCTCCGCGATTCCGAGCTTGTGCTCGGAGTCCTGGCCGGCGAAGGCGACGTCGTAGAACGTGCCTCCGGGGCATTCGGCGCAGCCGAGCCAGCCGAGCTGGAACTTCTCCCAGGCGCCCATGTCGGTCGGGGCGTCCCCGATTCCTTCCTTGCCGCCGTCGCCGATGTTCGCGCCGGAGGACATGAGCGTCCAGAAGCCGGTCGAGTTCTCGGCCCCGCCGGTATTCCCCGACGTGTCGTAGAGATCCGGCAAGCCGAGGTCGTGCGCGTACTCGTGCGCGAAGACGCCGAGGCCGCCGTTCTCCGGCTGGATCGTGTAGTCGCCGACCCAGACCCCGGTCGGGTTGTTGGGGAAGGCGACCCCGGAGGACGTGCCTCCCTGACCGGCGTTCACGCCGGCCTGGTCGCCCGGACCGAGGCCCTGGCATCCGGTGGCCGGGACCGGGGTCGGGCTCTGGCACACCGCGGCGTACCAGCGGTGGCTCCAGATGGCGTCCGTCCCCTGGCTCGGGTCGCCTGCGGCCTGGTCGCCACCGGCGTGGACGATCTGGAAGTGGTCGATGAAACCGTCCGGCTCGTCGAAGTTCCCGTCCTCGTCGATGTCGTTCCGATCCCAGACGTCGAACGTCTTCAGGTACTCCGTCACCTGGGCGAGCGTCTTGCCCGCGGCGATCTCGTTCGCGACGTAGATCGACATCGCGTCGCGGATCAGGAACCACGTGTTGTTGCAGACGATGCCGCCGCAGGAGTCACGCCCGTAGCGCGCCTCGTTGAACGGCACCTTGACCCACTCGGTGACCGACCCCTCGACCGAGTACCGGCCGGAGGACTGCGTCTCGAAGTACTTCGCCATCCGGTTGAAGTACATGTCCTCGTAGTGGGGCTTGTTGTAGTCCGCCTGCCACAGGGTCGAGTTGTCGACCTTCCGGTCAGGCTTCGGGATCTTGTTGTGCGCCGGGCCCTCGAACGTCAGTGCATCGCTCGCCGGCGTACCGTCGGGGTTCCTGTCCGGGAAGGCGGCATGCCGTGTGTTCCCGAACTCGGCAATCACGACGAAGACCCGGTCGGTGTCCTCGCGGGTCAACTCGACCCACTTCTTGCCGACCTTGACCTTGTCGCCCTTCGCCTTGCCCTTCAGGCGCAGCTTCACGGCCTTCTGTCGAAGAGCGCGCTGCTCGTCGGTCTTGGGGCCTTTCAGGTCGTGGACGACGGGGGGCTTCTCTTCCGCCATGCCCCTACCTCCAGTGGCCTTGTCGCCCGCGGCCACCGACAGTCCGGCGCCGACCGACAAGGCGAGCACAAGCGCTCCTGACAGAAGCGCGAGGAACGGCTTCCTCATGTGTCTCCTTCGTGAAAGGTGGATAACCCCTGAGGCGTCGACGGGGGCCGACGCGCGGAGGAGAGTAGCCGCAGCCCGGGCGAAGGGCAAGAGAGAACCTCAATTGCACAATTGTGCCGAAACGCACGAATGCGACGGGTGTTCTACCCGAAGATCGTGTCCCTCCGCCAGCGCCTCAGGAGCCACAGCTGGACGACGACGATCACGGCGGTCGTGAGCACGAGAAAGAGCGTCGCGGCCGCGGCGTAGCCGTAGCGGAGGTACTCGAAGCCGTTCCGGTAAACGAACAGGCCGAGGTACGTCGTGCCGTAGTCGGGGGGGCCGCCGTCCGTGACGACCAGAGCCGGAATGAGGTTCAGCTGGAGGCTCAGGACGACGTCCCGCAGCGCGAGCAGGACGATCACGGGGAGCATCAGCGGGAGCGTGATCCGGCGGAACACGTCCCACCACGTCGCGTCCTCGAGCGCTGCCAGCTCGTAGAGGTCGTTGGGCACGGCCCGCCGCGCCACGAGCAGCAGGACGAACCCCTCGCCGATCGTGAACAGGCTGAGCAGGACCATCGCGATCCGCGCGTCGTTGGGGTCGGTCAGCCACTGTGGCGGCAACCGGCCGAAGATCGTGGCGCCGTTCTCGCCGCCGAGCGTGAGGAGCCCGTTGATCGGACCATAGAGCGGGTTCAGGAGCCACAGCCAGAGCAGCCCGTAGGCGAGCTCCGGAACGATCGTGGGCAGGACCACGGCAGACCGCGCGACACCTACCCCGCGGCCGCCACGATGAAGGAGGAGGGCGAGCCCGAGCGCGGCGGCGAGCCGCAGCGGCACCGCCACGGCTGCGAAGACGAGCGAGTTGACAAGCGCGATCCGGAAGATGCGGTCGTCTACGAGCTCGCGGAAGTTCCCGAGCCCGACGAAGTCGGGCGACCGGATCAGGTCGTAGTCCGTCAGCGCGAGCCCGAAGGTCGCGAGCGCCGGTACCGCGACCAGCACCGTCAACCCGAGGAGAAACGGGGTGAGCATGAGCCAGAGCACGCGCCGCTCGCTCACGCAGGCCCCCCGAGGCGCTCGCCCGTCCGCGCGAACAGGTGCACGTGCGCCGGGTCGACTGCGACGCCCAGAACCGTCCCCGGGTGGGGGCGCGCCTCCGCAGCGACGCGCGCGACAAGCGAATCTCCGGCGACGTCGAGGTGCACGTACGCCTCGCTCCCGACCGTCTCGACGAGCGACACGGTGCCGGGCTCACCCTCGGCGCCGAGCTTCACGTCCTCGGGGCGCACTCCGAGCTCGTGCACGCCGTCCGGCACCCCGGACGGCGTCAGCGGCCCGCGTGCGGGGAGGATGTTCATCGCCGGTGTACCGATGAAGGTCGCCACGAACCGGTTGGCAGGCGTCGCCCATACCTCGTCCGGCGTCCCCACTTGCTGGACGACCCCGCGGTCGAGCACGGCGATGCGGTCACCGAGCACCAGGGCCTCGACGTGGTCGTGCGTCACGTGGACGGTCGTCCCTCCGACGCGGCGATGGATCTCCTTCAGCTCGGCGCGCACCGCCACGCGGAGCGACGTGTCGAGATTCGAGAGCGGCTCGTCGAGGAGCAGCAACGCAGGCTCGCGGACCAGCGCACGTGCGAGTGCCACCCGCTGGCGCTCCCCGCCCGAAAGCTCGTGCGGGCGCCGTGCGAGGAGGTCGACGCACCCCACGAGCTCGGCGGCGGTCCGAACGCGTCCTTCGGCCTCGCGTGCCGGCACGTCGCGGACTGTCAACCCGAAGCCGATGTTCTGCTCGACCGTGAGGTGTGGGAAGAGCGCGTAGCTCTGGAAGACCATCGCGACGTTTCGGCGGCCGGGTCGCCAGTCGGTCACGTCGCGACCGCCGAGCGACACCCGTCCGGCGCTCGGCTCCTCCAACCCGGCGATCAGTCGGAGGAGCGTCGTCTTGCCGCATCCCGACGGTCCCACCACCGCGAGCAACTCGCCCTCGGCGACCTCGAGATCGAGCGGCGTCAGTGCCTCGATTTCGCCGTAGCGTTTCGAGATCCCCTGGAGGCGAAGTCCCGTCAGGGTGTCTCTCCGCGGGCGAACAGCGGACGCGTGGCACGGTCGAGCCGTTCGGCCACCTCGGAGGCGGGCTGACCGAGGTAGAGCCCGTTCTCGAGGATCGGCCCGGTTCTGTCCTCGATCTCAGGCCAGGTCGAGATGATCGGCAGCACGCGGATCGACGGGATCCCGTCCAGGAACACCCGGGCGCGCTTCGGTGGCTTGGACGGATCGAGGAACGCCTCCGACTGCGAGACCTCGACGAGCGACGGGACGGTTCGGCCGCTCTCGGCGAGCGTGATCTGACCCTCAGGCCCCAGGGCGTACTCGACGAAGCTCCACGCCGTGTTCTTCCGCTCCGAGGCGGACGTGATGCAGAACGCATCCGAGTGGAGGATCCCGGCCCGCTGCGTCCAGCGCGGCAGCGGGGCGATGTCCCAGTCGAACTCGGTGATCGTGCGGAACAGGGGCGTCGAGCGGCGCGAGGAGAGGAGCATCGCCAACCCGCCGTTGGCAAAGCGGGTCTCGTCGTCGGATGCCTCGACCTCGACGTCGCTCGGGATCACCCCGTACGCCAGCCGGAGGTCGAGGAAGCCGCGGAGCGCCTCCTGCGCCTCGGGCGTATCGAGCGTGAACCGCGTCGGGTTGGCGTCGTCGTCCACGAGCTCGCCGCCGTTCGACCAGACGAACGGTGCGACGCGGATGATCGACGGCTCCACGCCGAGGCCGTACACGGCCGCGGTGGCGCCGCCGGAATCGGGGTCGCCGGGACGGATCTGCCGGCCGGTCGCGTCGCGCGTGAGCGTCCCAGCGTGACCGACCATCGTGTTCCACGTCCAGTCGTCCTCCGGCTCCGGAACGCCGTACTTCTGGAAGAGGTCGCGGTTGTAGTAGACAACCAGGCTCGAGATGTTCTGTGGGATGCAGAGCTGCTCGCCCTGCCAGCGGAATGCGTTCAGCGCGATGGGGTAGAAGTCCTCGGCCTCGAACACGTCCGATTCGTCGAAGCGCTCCGTGACCGGCTCGATGGCACCCCTCGCCGCGAACTGCGCGTAGTACCGGTAGTTCATGAGGAAGACGTCGGGCGGCGTGCCGGCGGCGATCGACGTCGAGAGGCGCGCGATCAGGTCAGAGCGGTCGCTGGCCTCGACGAGCTCCACGTCGTTGCCCGATTCCTCTTCGAAGTCCGCCACGACCTGCCGGTAGGCCTGGATCTCCTCGGGGTCGCCGAAGACGAGGAACCGGACAGGCCCCTCCTCCGTCGAGCCGCACGCGGCGGCCAGCATCGCCGTACCGGCGACGAGGATCAGTGCAATCAGCGAGCGAGCCATTCTGCTCCTTTGCGGGTGAGCGGCAGCCAGCGCTGCGCGACGAGGAACGCGAGTAGCACCGGACCGGTCGCGACGACGCAGCCGGCGAGGAACACGGGATAGTCGGACCGGTCGAGGACGGCGAGCGAGCGCAGACCGAGGGGAAGCGTGTACAGCGACGGGTCGAAGAGGTAGACGAGCGGCTCGAGCGCGCTGCCCCAGCTGACGACGAACGCGAGGATCGCCACGGCGGCCGTCACCGGGGCGACGAGCGGCATCGCCACCCGCCGCCACGTGGCGAACGGCCCGAGCGACTCGAGCGCGCACGCGTCGTAGAGGTCGCGCGGCAGCCGCCTGAAGGCGACCGCGTAGAGAAGGACGTAGAGCGGCGACGTGCCGAGCAGAGCGGGCGCGACGAGCGGCACGTATGTGTCCGTCATGCCCAGCAGGCGGTAGAGCGTGAACCGGGGGACGATCAGCGCGGTCGTCGGCACCATCAGCGCCGCAACCGAGGCCGCGACGAGCAGCGCCGCAGCGCGGCCGCCGAGGCGGGCGATCGCGAACCCCGCCCACGACGCGACGAGCACCGTGAGCGGTACGACGAGGGCGACGACGACGAGCGAGTTGAGCGTGTAGCGCCCGAGGTCGATCAGCTCGAAGGCGCGGCCGTAGCTCCCGAGCCCGAGCGGGTCGGGCACGAGCTGCGGCGAGGTCGGAGGTGGCAGGCCGGGCGGGCGTAACGACCCCGACACCATGAACACGAGCGGCAGGGCGAACCCAACCGCCAACAGGCACGCGAAGCCCGCACGGACGAGCCCTCCCTGTCTCATCGCGACGGGACACTAACGACGGGGGGCCGCCTAGCGGCCCTCCGACGTCAGCCGTACGGATCAGTGGCTACTCGAGGTTCAGGCGTCCAGGCCGCGAGGCCGTGCGTCGCCGCGTAGAGCGATCCTGTCCGCCGCCACGTAGCGTCAGGCCGGCGACCTCGACGTTCGGCATGCCCGGCGCCGCTGCCGTCCAGGTCGAGTCCGCCTGGCGCGAGCCGAGGGCACGCCGAAGTCGTTCGACGCGTAGACGTCGCCCGTCTGCGGATCGAGCACGACGTCGTTGATCGGCAGGTCGCCGAGGTCGATGCTGAGCGGTTCGACCCAGGTCGCCGTTCCGGCGCCGGGTTGAACATGACCTCGAACACGTGCCCGGGAGTCGTCGGCGTCGTGGCGTCGTAGCCCGAGTACGACACCCAGGCGCGGTTCCCGTTCGCCGGATCGACGTAGATGCCGCTCACGTACCGGTTCGGGTCGTTCGTCGCGAGCGAGTCGAGCCGCGTCCACGTCACCGCTCCGGCCGGCTCCGCGTCGACGTTCTTCGAGACGAAGACGCGACCGGTTGCGTCGCCGCCCACGCCGTCGACGTGTCCGCTGTCGTCCGCTCGACCGCGATCGACGGAGCCACCTGCGCGGTCGCCACGAGCGCGGCGATGTTGAGCGCCGGCGAGTCGATCTGGACCCAGTCGCCGCACGGCTCCGCGAAGGTGCCGGTCCACGTCGTTGCAGATCGCGTTCGGAGCTCGGTCGAGGGTCATCGTGCCCATGCCGTGGGTCTTCGTCCGCCAGACGTCGCCGGTGCCGACGAACATCGTGCTGCGATACCCCGGGTCGGTGATGATCGGCGGGTAGAACAGGTTGCCGGTGCCTGAAGATCGGGTCGGCGATCCAGATCCAGTCGGCGGTGTCCCCGCCGGAGAAGTTCACCTCCGGGGCGGCGTCGAAGAACGTGTGGAATC
Organism: uncultured Actinomycetes bacterium; assembly: GCA_963810295.1. Classification (GTDB taxonomy): domain Bacteria; phylum Actinomycetota; class Thermoleophilia; order Gaiellales; family Gaiellaceae; genus Gaiella. The sequence goes on along the minus strand of CAWEMW010000009.1, from coordinate 470,320 downwards.
GGAAGTCCGGCATCGGCGGCGTCGAAGCCCGACTGACCGCCGTCGCCGATCATCGTGTTCTGCCACCTGTTCGTGTTGCCCTGTGTCTCCCACGTTCCGTTGTCCTGCGTCCCGCCCTGGACATCTTCGAGTTGAACGGGCTCACCGAGAGGCTCTGGAACTGAAGCGTCGGCATGCCCGTCGTTGATGCCCTCGAGCCTCTTCGGGACCCGCGACAGGAGCTGCTGGCAGCGGGTCGACGTGACGCCGCGTTGATCCCGCGCGGTGCACGACGTACAGCCCGACGCGTCCGCGAACTTGCCGTCTCGACCGCATCACGCCGCCGTCGTTCGCCTCGAAGAACTGGAACGGGTCGTCGGGGCTCGTGACGAGGTCGCGTGCTGGTCCGGATGCAGCCCGTTCGGGTGGATGCAGGTCGGTCGCGTCCATCGTCATATCGGTGGAGGTCACGCCCGCGTCGGTCGACAGCACGACGCCGCGGCCGTTCGAGATGCCGAACGTCTCTCCGTAGCTGTACGAGCCGCCGACGTAGACGACGTCGGGATGCCCCTTGGGCGTGTGGACGAAGATGTCGTACCAGCACTGCCCGGTGCAGACGTTGTAGGTCCCGTAGCCCGGTGCTCGGCCGGGTTCGCGCTCGTCAGGTCGGTGAACATCCGGCGTCGCCTGTCGCCACATCGTCGCGTCGGAAGAGCCGGCGAGTACGGGCTGCCGACGTTGCCCTCGTGCACGTACATACGCGTCTTGCCGCCGGCAGCGTCGTAACGTCGAACTCGCGGCACGGGTCGTCGTTCACTGCTTCGGGTTGAGCGACGGCTTGATCTGCGTCCAGTCGGTGCCCGCCGTCCGGTGGAACGCCAGATCCCGCGGCCGTACGACGCCGGCATAGACGATCGTCGGGTTCGACGGATCGATCATCACGCGGCGGACGCCGCGCTGCGAGCAGATCGGGTCGGTCGCGGTGACTCGGTCTGCACCTGCGACTCGTCGTGTCGAGCCGTTGTGGACGAACGTCCAGCTCTGCCCGCCGTTCGTCGACTTGTAGAGACCCCACTGGGCCGCGCCCGGGATGACCGACACTGCCGCCGCCGGAGACGGACGAGATGCCGCGCACCGCGCGGGTCGAGCCCGCGTAGACGATGTTCGAGTTGCCCGGCTGGACCGCGATCGTGCCGACGGCGCGCGAGTTGAACACGCTCGCGCCGAGCGGGCCGGTCCACGAGTCGCCGCCGTTCGTCGACTTGTAGATCCCGACACCCGCAGCCGAGTCGCCGGACGCGTTGGCCTCGCCCGTGCCGACCCAGATGGTGTCCGTCGTTGTTCGGGTCGAACGATGATCGAGCTGATCGCCTGGATCCCGAACGCGCGCGGAGAGGAACTCCCACTTCGGATCGTTCCTGGTGGCGTTCTTCGCTCGCCAGAGACCACCGCCGGCGGCTGCCGCATACAGGCGGCATTTGTTCGGCTTGCACACGGGCTCCATCGCGAGCACCGTCGTGCGCCCTGCGGCGATGTACTTGTTCGGCACGTAGTTCGTGGCGTTGCGGAGCTCTGTGAACGGATAGAGCGCCTCACTCGGCCCGTACAGCGTCCAGGTCCCCTTCTTTCCCTTGCCGCTCGGGAACGGCCGACCCTTCGCCTTCCTGAACGCCGACTTCGCGTTCTCGATCTTCGAGAGCGCGATGTCGGACGCCGGGTAGGCGCGTGCCATGAACGCGGCCTCCTCGGCCGAACCAGGCCCCTCCTGCGCGTGCCCGCTGTTTCCGGGGATCGCCTGGCGGAGCTGTGTCAGATGCACTCCGAGCGCAGTCGGCATCTCGCCGCCGCGCGGGGCGGCGGTCGTGCTGTCCGTGCCGGACAGTGTCAAACCCGCGACCGCTGCTGCGGCGAGCGCGAGGGTCACACCGCACGCGGCGAGCGCGTGCCTTCTCCTGCGGGTCATCGAGATCCCCTTGGATCGTGGTTGCGCCCGCTCTCGCGGACGCTCTGACGGCTCGAGGTCGTCCGCATCGAGGCTGGCCTCGAGACGCGCGACGATCTCGCTGTTGATGCTTCGCTCCGAGCGAGAGGCAGCCGCCGTGAGCCGGTCGCGGAGTGCGATCGGCATACGAAGCAGAAAGCGGTGCCTTTCCCCTGACACTCCTCGGCGGAGACTACTATGCGCATTTGAGGTTCCGATATCAACCTCTCGAAAGGGGGTGATATCGACCGCTGACGCGAAGGTCGCTTGTAAGGAAGCTGTACGGGTCCGCTTCGATCGTGCGGCGACGTTCGATACTCCTCACATGCGGATCGCCGCTGCCTCGTTGCTCGTCACGTGTATCGCAGCGCTTTTGGCCACATCGGACGTCCGGGCTGCGGGGCCGGCGCTCCGGATCGTTCCCGGCCCGTCCCTCGCCGTTGCAGGAACCGGGTTCGTTCCTCGCACGATCGTGCTGGTGCGCCTGAAGGGGCCGGACGTCGCGAGGCTCGTTCGTGTTCGCAGCGGCCGGAACGGCGGCTTCCTGGTGCGGTTCGCGATCGAGAACTGCTCGCTGACTGCGATCACGGCCACGGGTACACGGAACCGGAGCGCACGGATCCCGACGCCCTGGTTCGTGCGCGAGTGCCCGCCGCCCCCGCCGCTCGACCCGGCGGTCAGTCTGGGCTAGTCGTGCGGCTTCGCCATGGCGTGGAAGTCGAGCGCCTCGTCGAGCACGACTTTCCTCCACGCCGGCCTCGCGCGCGACCTCGCGCAGCGAGCGGCCCGTCGACGCGGCCTCCTTGACGATCTCGGACGCCTTGTCGTAGCCGATGTACGGGTTGAGGGCGGTCGCCGCGCTCAGCGTGCCCTCGGCGTACTGCTCGTTTCGCTCGCGATTCGCCTCGATCCCCGACACGCACTTCTCGGCCAGCAGGCGTGACGCGCTCGCGAGGATGCCGATCGACTGGAGCAGGTTCCGCGCGATGAGCGGCACGTAGACGTTCAGCTCGAAGTGCCCGTTCATGCCGCCGATCGTGATCGTGGTGTCGTTGCCGATCACCTGTGCCGCCACCTGCGTCACGACCTCCGGGATTACCGGGTTGACCTTGCCGGGCATGATCGACGAGCCCTTCTGGAGCTCGGGGAGGTAGAGCTCGGAGAGCCCGGCTCTGGGGCCCGAGCCCATCAGCCGCAGGTCGTTCGCGATCTTGGTCAGCGAGACGGCGACGACCTTGAGGGCGCCCGAGGCCTCGACGAGGCCGTCGCGGGCCGCCTGCGCCTCGAAGGGGTCCGCGGGCGCGGACACGGGAAGGCCGGTCGCCTCGTGGAGCAGCGTGCGCACCTTCTCCGCGAAGTCCGGATGCGTGTTGAGGCCGGTGCCCGTCGCCGTGCCGCCGAGGGGGATCTGGCCGAGCCGCGGGAGCGCATCCTGGACGCGCGCGATGCCCTGGCGGGCCTGCGCCGCGTAGCCCGCGAACTCCTGGCCGAGCGTGACCGGGACAGCGTCCATCAGATGCGTCCGGCCGGACTTGACGACGTCGTCGAACTCCTTCGCCTTCCCTTCGAGCGCGTGCGCGAGTAGCTCGAGCGCGGGGAGCAGATCGTTCACGGCCTGGTCGAGCGCCGCGAGGTGGACGGCCGAGGGGAAGACGTCGTTCGACGACTGGCCCATGTTGACGTGGTCGTTCGCGTGGACGTCCTCGCCTGCGAGCGTCGCGATGACCTCGTTGGCGTTCATGTTGGAGCTCGTGCCAGAGCCGGTCTGGAACACGTCGATCGGGAACTGGTCGTCGAACTCGCCCGCCGCGATCCGGTCCCCCGCTGCGGCGATGCGCTGGGCGAGGTCCGGGTCGAGCAACCCGAGGTCGGCGTTCGCGCGGGCCGCTGCCGCCTTGATCCGGCCGAGCCAGTGCGCGACGGCGACGGGGATCGGCTCGCCCGAGACCGGGAAGTTCTCGACCGCTTTCGTTGTCTCGCCTCCCCAGAGCTCGTCTCGTTCGGCCGTCCCGCTCATCGCCGTCGAGTGTAGTCGGGGCGGAGGCGGCGGCCTCGTAGCGCGGGCAGGCAGCAGCTTCCGCAGCACGTACGGGAGGATCCCGCCGTGGCGGACGTACTCGCGCTCGCGCGGGGTGTCGAGCCGGAGGATCGCGCGGAACTCCTTGTCGTCGGCGCGAACCGTCACCTCGCGCGCCTCGCCGTTCTCCACGCCCGTCACCGAGAACTCCTCGCGTCCACTCAACCCGAGCGTCTCGCGCGTGTCGCCTGGAAGGAACTGCAGCGGCAGGATCCCCATCATCAGCAGGTTCGAGCGATGGATCCGCTCGTAGCTCTCCGCGATCGCCGCCTTGACGCCCAGGAGGTTCGGCCCCTTCGCCGCCCAGTCGCGCGAGGAGCCGGAGCCGTACTCCTTGCCTGCGAGCACGATCGTCGGGACGCCTTCCGCGAGGTAGCGCTCGGCGGCCTCGAAGATCGTCGTCTCGTCGCCCGAGGGAAGGTGCACCGTCCAGGTGCCCTCGGCTTCGGGAACGAGCAGGTTCCGTAGCCGCACGTTCGCGAACGTGCCGCGCACCATCACCTCGTGGTTCCCGCGGCGCGAGCCGTACGAGTTGAAGTCGGCCCGCTCGATGCCATGCTCGACGAGGTAGCGCCCGGCCGGAGAGTCCGGCTTGATCGAGCCCGCGGGGGAGATGTGGTCCGTGGTGACCGAGTCGCCGAGCGAGACGAGGCAGCGAGCTCCGTGGACGTCGTCCACAGAGCCTATGTCCGGGCTCATGCCGTCGAAATAGGGTGGGCGGCGAACGTACGTCGAGTCGTCGCTCCACGCATAGAGATCCCCGGAGGGGATCTCCAGCTCGCGCCATTCCGGGTCGCCCGTGTACACGTCCGCATAGGTCCGCTCGAACATCTCGCGACCGATCGCGCCGTCGACCGTCTCCCGCACCTCGTTCGGCGACGGCCAGAGCTCGGAGAGGAACACCGGCTCGCCGTTCGCGTCGTGCCCGAGCGGCTCGGTCGCGAGATCGACGTCCATCCTCCCGGCGAGCGCGTAGGCGACGACAAGCGGCGGGCTCGCGAGGTAGTTCGCCTTGACCTCGGGATGCACGCGCGCCTCGAAGTTCCGATTTCCGGACAGCACCGCGCACGCGACGAGCTCGCCTTCGGCAATCGCGTTGGAGACCGGTTCCGGGAGAGGGCCCGAGTTGCCGATGCATGTCGTGCAGCCGTAGCCGACGGTGTGGAAGCCGAGGGCCTCGAGATACGGCGTCAAGCCGGCGCGCTCGAAGTAGTCGCTGACGACCTTGGAGCCGGGCGCGAGGCTCGACTTCACCCACGGGCGCCTGTCGAGGCCGCGCTCGACGGCCCTTTTCGCCACGAGGCCTGCGGCGACCATGACCGACGGGTTCGAGGTGTTCGTGCAGGACGTGATCGCCGCGATCACGACCGCGCCGTGGTCGAGGTGCACGAGCTGGCCGTCGAGCTCGCATTCGATCCCTGTGCGCGTCGGCACGACGGCGACAGGCGCCGCCTGGACAGCCTGGTCACCGAGCGGCTCCTCCGCGCCGGGGTCGGAATGGCTCGGCGGGTCGCTCGCCGGGAAGGACTCCGCAATCGCCTCGTCGACCGCGTTCCCGTAGTCGACGCCGAAGGTCGGAAGCGCCTCGAGGAACGCGCGCTTCGCGTCGGCGAGCGCTATTCGGTCCTGCGGCCGGCGCGGCCCCGCAAGGGACGGCTCGACGCTCGCGAGGTCGAGCTCGACGATCTGGGAATAGGTCGCAGGCTCGCTCGGGTCGTGCCAGAGGAGGTTCTCCTTGCAGTAGGCCTCGACGAGCGCGACGCGTTCCTCGTCGCGTCCGGTCAGACGCAGGTAGAGCAGCGTCTCCTCGTCGACCGGGAAGAAGCCGCACGTCGCCCCGTACTCGGGCGACATGTTCCCGATCGTTGCGCGGTCGGCGAGCGGCAGGCCGGCGAGCCCTTCGCCGAAGTATTCGACGAACTTCCCGACGACCCCCGTGGCGCGGAGCATCTGGGTCACCGTGAGCACGAGGTCGGTCGCGGTCGCGCCCTCGGGCAGCTGGCCGTGCAGACGGAAGCCCACGACCTGCGGCACGAGCATCGAGATCGCCTCGCCGAGCATCGCCGCCTCTGCCTCGATCCCGCCGACGCCCCAGCCGAGCACGCCGAGCCCGTTCACCATCGTGGTGTGCGAGTCGGTGCCGACGAGCGTGTCGGGGAACGCCCGGCCGTCGCGGGCTTCGACCACGCGGGCGAGGAACTCGAGGTTGACCTGGTGGCAGATCCCGGTGTTCGGCGGGACGACCTTCAGCGCGTCGAAGGAGCCCTGGCCCCAGCGGAGAAACGCGTACCGCTCGCGGTTGCGGCGGAACTCGAGCTCGGCGTTTCGCCGGATCGCGAGGCGGCTCGCGAAATCGTCGACCTGCACCGAGTGGTCGATCACGAGCTCCGCGGGGATGAGCGGGTCGATCAGGCTCGGGTCGCCGCCGAACGTCGACATCGCGTCGCGCATCGCCGCGAGGTCGACGACCGCGGGGACGCCTGTGAAGTCCTGGAGGAGGACACGCGCAGGCGCGAAGGTGATCTCGCGCGACGGCTCGGCCCTGGCGTCCCAGGTCGCCACCGCCTCGACGTCCTCCTGCGTCACGTTCACCCCGTCCTCGCGGCGGAGGAGGTTCTCGAGCAGCACGCGCAGCGTGTACGGCAGGCGCGCGACGTCGTAGCGCGACTGGAGCGCGTCGAGCCGGAACACCTCGTGGCTCGCTCCGCCGACCGTGAGCGTCGAGCGCGCGCCGAAGGTGTCGGGGTGGGCCATCTCGTTCGATCCTACTCCTGGCATGTGGCTCCTCTCATGGCTCCAGCGTGAACCCCAGCACGCGAAAGTCGCGGTCGAGTCCGAAGACCGCGGCGGCGCGACCTTCGGTGGCCGTGACGGCGCCGACGCAGTCGGTGAACGAAAGACGTGCCTCCGGGTGACGTTCCATCAGCTCCCATGCTTTCGCGTCGACCTCGGGGTCGGTGTGGCGGACGATGAGGCGGCCGGAGTCCATGGCCGCGTCCAGAAGCTCGCGGAACGCGAGCGCCACACGAAGCCCTGCGTCGAAACGCAGGCGCGTGGCGGTCTCGGAGACCACGAGGTCGGATGTGAGCAGCACGTCGCCGTTCTCTCGCAGCTCCCGGTAGTGGTCGCGGACGCGCTCGTGCGCGCGGTCCCGCCGCCAGAGCAGCGCGATGAAGGCGCCGGTGTCCGCGTACACGATCCTCACTCGCGCTCCTTGGGCGCGCCGTACAGGTAGTGGTCGTGCTCCTCGGCGACGTCGTCGGGGCCGGCGTCGTCGTCGACGAGGCCGATCAGCCGCTCGAGCGGATCGTCGGTCTGCTCGCTGCCGCTCGCGAGGTACCGCTGGAGGGCCTCCCGGATGTGCGACGCCTCAGACCGTCCGGTCCGCGCGGCGAGCCGCTTGAGGGCCCGCTCGCTCGCGTCGTCGAGGTAGATCTGCTTACGACGCATACATCACAGTATACATCACTTATCACAGCGTTGGAGCACATCGAGCTCCTTTCCGGGAACGAGGCGCTGGATCGACTCGAACAGCTCCCGCTCCTCGAGACGGACGTGGTCATGGAGCAATGTCCCGAGGTCGCGGAGCGTCTGATCGCGAACGTCGTCCGCCGCAACCTCGGCCCGTAATGCCCGCGCGAGGCCGTGGAGCTCCATGTGCTCCCGCAGGATCCGCTCGACGAGCGCCACATCGGCGCCGTCGTGACGCAGGTAGATAGGAAACAGCTCCTCCTCCTCGCGGCGGAAGTGCTCGACCGTGTCTGTGAAGAAGGACTCGACGTACGCCGACCCAGCGCCGAGCCGATCGTCAGCGCCGCCGTCCGCCGCCCGAAGGAGCCGGCGCGCCTGGACGAGCTCGTGGTGGTGGTCATCCGAGAGCGGGACGAGCGCCGGGTGACGCTTCACGGCTCGTCGAGGTGATCGAGGTAGTACCGCGCCGCCCGGTCGTAGCCGTGGAGGTCGGCCGTGTCGGCAGCGAGGTGACCGAGCAGCTGGAACGCATCCAGCTCGCGGCCGCCGCTGCGGAGGGCGAGCGCGAGGAAGAGTCGCAGCTCGGCGCGCTCCGGGTACTCGGCGACGGCGGCCTCGAGCACGCCGATCGCGTCCTCGTGCCGATCCAGGTTGCGATACGTGGAACCGAGCCCGAGCAACGCACGCGGTCGCTCGGTCTCGCCGAGGCCGACGCGCGAGCGCCTCCTCGTAGCACGGCACGGCCTCCGCCTCGCGCCCCTCGCGGTCGTGCGCGCACGCCTGCTCGAAGAGATCCAGAGCCGATCTCACGCGTCCGGCTCCGCTTCGTCGCGACGCAGTCGGTCCAGACCGCGCTCGGTGAGCGACGGTTGGTCCGTGTCGAAGTGCCGCTTGACGGCGTCGGCGTACGGCCGCGATACGCGACGCGCGTACGCGCCGAGACCCTCGTCGCGAACCGGGGCGAGATCCTCGCGATACGGGTCGAGGACGTGCTGGCGGCCGACATGCTTGGCCGAGTTGAAGAACGCGAGGCCAACCCCGACCGAGACCTCGAGGAGGCTCGTTCCCTCGCGTCTGGCTGCCTGCAGCAGCCCGTCGTAGACGCCTGCCAGCTCGTCGGGGCTCGGAAGCGAGGCTGTGTCGCGGCGAATGTCGTCGAGCGACTCCCGGAGCGCGCGGAGCTCCAGAGGAGGGATGTCGACGAGCCGTGCCGTCGTTCCGGAGACACCTTCGAGCGCGCCGAGCAGGTCGTCGACCGAGCCCGGCGACGATCCCTCGGGGAGCGCGCCCGCGCGCACCAGCTCCGCGACGAAGGCGTCGAGATAGACCCGGGAGCCGTGCGAGATGTCCGCGACGGCGGCGAGGATCCAGAGCGGAGAGAACCCGAACGCGGCGATCGACCCGAGCTCGACGACGTTGCCCGCGCCCTTTCGCATTGCCAGTCGGCCGGGGTCGGGCTCGAACTCGTTCCGCACCTCGACCCGCGCTTCGACTCCGCCGACCAGCTCGATCGTGACGCGGAGGAGATTCTTGGCCGTCGCCTCGTACAGTCGCGAGCCGCGGACGACCCTGGGCAGGGTCAGCTCGAAGGTCTCGTGGAGCACGCCGCCGAGCGTCGCGGCGATCACACGCATCGCTCGCTCTGGCAGGGAGACGAGGAAGGTTCCGCGAGCCACGGTCGTTAGCATCATCGTCGATGGCGACCGACGCGATCCGCTCCATGCTCGAGCAGGCGTTCCCCGACGGGTCGGTCGACGTGCTCGACCGGACCGGCGGCGGCGATCACTTCCACGTGACGGTCGAGAGCGGCTCGTTCGACGGGCTCTCGCTTGTCGAGCAGCACCGGCTCGTCAACCGGGCGCTCGCGGCGCCGCTCGCCGACGGCACCATCCACGAGCTTCGCATCACGACGAAGGGACAGCCATGACGCTCCGAGAGCAGATCCAGCACCTGATCGACGACGAGCCGGTCGCCATCTTCATGAAGGGGACGCCCGAGCGGCCGGCGTGCGGCAACTCGATGCGCGCGCTTCAGGCGCTTCACGGCGCGGGAGCGCCGATCACGGCGGTCGACGTCCTGCCCGACCCGCAGATCCGCCAGGAGCTCTCGGCGCTCTCCGACTGGCCGACGATCCCCCAGGTGTTCGTCAAGGGAGAGCTGATCGGCGGCGCCGACATCACCGAGGAGCTGTACGCCTCGGGTGAGCTCGGGCGCAAGCTCGACGACGCGCTCGGTGCCGAGCGCGAGCAGGTCGTGAAGACGGTCGCAGTTGGGTCTGCTCCGATTGTTGCCCACGGGTCTCTTCCCCTAGGAGACTGACCCGGCGAAACCTTCCGGCACCCGCGAGCGCCACGGGGAACAGACCCCTCCCGGGTCTGTCCCTGGACGACCGACCCCGCAACCGCGCCTTAACGGGTCACAACATGAGGTTCACAGCGCGGCGCCTATAACAGAGGCGTGACCTCCCCCGAGTTTCTCGATCGCCCAGGCGCGACCCAGGTCCAGCGTCCCGACCGGGTGGCGTCCACCGCCAAGCCGCTTGCCGCGCTTGCCGCCGCCGCACTCCTCGGAGGCAGCGCGGCGCTCGGCGGTGCAGCCTTCCTCGGTGCGTTCGACGAAGCCGATGCGGTCGTCGCTGCGACGCCGATCACGAGCCGCGCCGGGCAGCCCCAGATCGGCTCGACGTCGATCGACGTCGCGGAGATCTACCGCCGCAGCGGGCCGGGTGTCGTGCAGATCACATCGACGTCTCCCGGCGAGACGGGAACGGATCCCTTCGGCAACACCCAGCCGGGCCAGTCCCAGCAGGCGCTCGGCTCCGGGTTCGTGATCGACAAGGAAGGCCACGTCGTGACGAACTTCCACGTCGTCGACGGCGCGACGGAGATCGAGCTCAGCTTCTCGAACCAGGACACCGTCAAGGCGACGATCGTGGGCACCGACGCCTCCACCGATCTCGCGCTCCTGAAGGTCGACGTCGACGCGCAGGCGCTCACGCCGCTGACTCTCGCCGACTCGGACAACGTCGAGGTCGGCGAGCCGGTGGTGGCGATCGGCAACCCGTTCGGGCTCGAGCGCACCGTCACCGCCGGCATCGTGAGCGCGCTCCAGCGCGAGGTCAGGGCGCCGAACAGCTTCACCATCGACCACGTCATCCAGACCGACGCGCCGATCAACAGCGGCAACTCGGGCGGCCCGCTGATCGACGCCGACGGTCGCGTGATCGGCGTCAACTCCCAGATCGAGACGGCGAACGGTGGCGGCGGAAACGTCGGGATCGGCTTTGCCGTCCCGTCCAACACCGTCAAGAGCGTCGTCGCCCAGTTGCTCGACGACGGACAGGTCGACCGTCCCGTACGTCGGCGTGACGCTCCAGGAGATCGACCCGAACGTCGCCGAGGTGCTGAAGCTTCCGGCCGACAAGGGCGTGCTCGTCGGCGCCGTCCAGGACAACAGCCCAGCAGACAAGGCGGGCATCGAAGGCGGCGAGACCGAGGTCGTCGTCGCCGGCCAGACCTACCAGATCGGCGGCGACATGATCGTCGCGATGGACGGAAAGGACGTCGGGACGGTCGACGATCTGCGCGAGGCGATCGCGTCTCACAAGCCCGGCGAGACCGTTCGCGTGACGGTCGTCCATGCCGACGGCGATCGCGAGACGCTGAGCGTGAAGCTCGCGCGGGTCCCGGACTCGCCGCGCTGAAACGCGGGACGAGGCTCGAAGCCACGTCCCTCACTCCCTCGACCGTAAAGCGTCGTCGGTGAGCTGACGGCCGAGGGCGATCAACGCCCGCTTCGCGTCGAGCGGCCACTCGAGCCCGGAGCGGAACGTGGGGTCGAGCGCAAGCTCCCCCGGGTCGCCGCGCACGATCGTCAGGGGCAGGGCTCGGTCGTGTCGGAACGGGAAGCGGGCGCTTGCGAACTGCCGCTCGACCTCCGCCACCGCGGCACGCCGCCGCCAGGGCGGTGCACTGCGCCTGACGGTCTCGAGCACGCCGTCGCGTAACGACGCGAGCTCGCGGACCGAGGCGTCCTTCTCCGCCGCCGAGCGCACCTCGAGCTCGGTGTTGCGCGCAACCGTGACGCGCATCAGGCGCACGATCATGTCGGCGAGATGCGGCGGCTCTCCTCGCTCCTGGCGGTCCTCGGCAGCGCGCAGCTCGCCGATCAGGGCCCGAACCGGGGGAACCGCACGGAACGGCTCCAGCCGTCGACGGAGTCGCTGCAGGTTCTCGGGTGAGGAGCGAGGCGTGCGGGACACGTAGCGGAAGCCCACGATCTCGCGGACGGCCAGGTTGTCGTACGCGTGCCCGAGCGGGAAGTTCCGCACCCAGCCTCCGTCCGTGCCGATCACGTCGTCGACCCGAAGCGGGAGGACGAGCGCGCTGATCGCCGCCGACGCGAGGATCGCCTGCGCCATGACGTCGGACTCCGCCGTGCGGCTCGAGTAGATCCGCTCGTAGGCATGTCGCTCGTCGAGGTCCGCGTCAGTCACGTCCGTGACGCACACGACGAGCTCGATCGCCGATGCGGCCGCCTCGCGCGCCAGGTCGTCGATCGGAGTCAGCCGCTCGGCGATCGTGTCCGGAAGCGCGTAGTCGTGCAGGCCCGTGAGCAGGAGCTGCCACAGCCGGTTCGGGCGGAACGTCTCCTCGGGCCGGAGCTCGAGCACGAACTCCTCGAGCTCGTCCAACCGGTCGATGACGGCCATCAGGCCGGCCAGGGCGCCGGCCGACGTGCCGTACACCCAGCCGACCCGTTCCCACAGCGGATCGTCGCGAAGACGGCGAAGAAAGCCGAGCTCGAGCAGCAGCCCGTTCATGCCTCCCCCCGAGAGGACGATCGCGAGATCGCGTTCGTGCATCGCATCTATTGTGCTGGCGTGGAGCGGGAGGCAGAGCGGGGCTACGTCCTCGTCGAGGAGGACGAGCTGCTCGAAGACGAGGCGCTGTGGCGCGACGACGCCGGTGACGACCACACCGGCTGGTGGTGCGTTCGCACCGATCCGTTCCCGTGCCCGGCCGACGGCTGCGTGTTCGTCGCCGAGTTCATGACTGCCGCGCACCTCGTCCTCGTCTGGCAGGAGCGCGACGACCCCAACCTGCTCTGGCACGCCCAGCGGGCCAAGGAGGTCGGGCGGAACCCGCGCGTCGTCTCCTACGAGCGCTCCTATGGCCCGAGCGCCTCGTACTACGCCTGGGAGGCGGCCGGACGTCCTGTGCACGGGGTGAAGGGCAGGAAGCCGGTGTCTTCCTGACGGAAGACACCTACGACAGCTCGCGAAACCGCTCCTCGAGCTGGTGCTCGATGCAGATCTGCGGCGGCCGAGAGAAGGCTCGCGCGTATCGACGCAAGCGGGCGACGAGGGTCCCGTGATGCGAAGCGCCTGGTACGTCGTCACGCTCGCATTCGGCCGGCTGCGGCGCCGCGGGTCAGGCGCGCTCGCTGCTGCGCTGGGGATCGCTGCTGCAGCGGCGGTGCTCGCGGGGATCCTGGCGGGAGCGACCGTGGCGAAGGATCGCGGCGTCGCGCAGGACGTCGAGCGCCTTCCGTCGGACGCGCGAGCGGTGCGCGCGGTGTGGTTCGGCGTGCCGGTCGGGGACGACGAGGCCTGGCGGTCGCTCGACTCTGCTGCCCGGGCCGCGCTCGAGCCGCTTCCCGCAGCAAAGCCGACCGCGGTCGCGATCGTCCGGGAGAGCACGGTCGGCGGCACCTTTGCGGGGCTCGCCGCCGTCGACGGGCTCGCGCCGCACGTCCTGCTCCGCTCGGGTCGCCTCCCCCGGACGTGCACGCTCGAGCGCTGCGAGGTCCTGCGGCTGCGCGGCGAAGGCAGGCTCCCGAACGTTCCCGGCCTGCGGGTGGTCGAGGTCGGCACCGCCACCTTGCGCTCCCGCCAGCTGTTCGGCGACTTTCTCGCGCCGACCGACAACGCCCTCGCCGACGCGCAGCTGGCGCCGGCACTTCGCGACGCGGCGCAGTACCACCGCCCGCCTCCCGCGCCGCTCGTCGTCGCCGAGGGCGTCGACGGGCTCGCCTCGTCGCCGGTGCTCGCCCGGTCGTATCGCTCGTACGCGTGGGTCCAGCCGCTCTCTGCCGGAACACCGAGGCTCTGGCAGGTCGGCTCGCTCGTCGACGAGGCCGATACGGCCCGCGCCGAGCTCGAGTCGCAGTCGACGTCCTGGTCTCTGACGCTGCCCACGCAGGAGCTCGAGGAGACGGAGCGCGACGCGACCGTGGCCGGGCGCAGGCTCTTGCTCGTCGGGGGCGAGGCCGCAGCGCTCCTCGTGGCGTTCGCGGTGCTAGCCGCCGGCGCACTCCGCCGCGACCTCGGGGCCGCACGGCGACGCCTGATCTGGCACGGCGCACGGCGGTGGCAGACCGCCCTCTTGACGGGGACGGAGAGCGCCGCCGTCGGGTTCGGCGGTGCGCTGGTCGGGTGGCTGGTCGGCGCCGCCGGCGGCGCGATCGCGGCCGAGGCCGCTGGGGCGCCCGTACGGGAGGTCCTCGCCGAGAGCGTGTTCTCGCCGACCGGGCTGCTGCTCGGGCTCGCCACCGCCGTGATCGCAGCGTGCGTGATCGCCGTGACGGTCTCGCTCGATCCTGGACGAGGCCGTCGTGTGGGCCCTCTCGAGCTCGCGGCGCTCGTCGCGGCTGTCGCGGCGCTCGCCGTCCTCCTGAGCGGCGCGGTCGATGCCGACGAGCTCGCAGCGGGCGGCGCCTCTCCGGCGGTGCTCCTGCTGCTTCCCGGCCTCGTGGCCTTCGCCGCCGCGGTGGCCGCTGCTCGGCTGCTGCCGGGCGTCGGTCGAATCGCCGCTCGTCGCGGGCGGGGAAGCGGGACTCGACTCGCGGGCGTCTCGCTCGCCCGTTCGCGCGGCGCTGCCGGGATCGCGGTCGCGTTCCTCGCGCTCGCGATCGCGCTCGCGGGGCTTGCAGAGGCCTACAGGTCGACCCTCGTGACGGGGGAGCGCGACCAGGCGGCGTTCGCCGTCCCGACCGACGTCGTCGTCCGCGAGGACCTGCGCTCGCTCGTCCCGGTGCTCCAGCGGCGCCGCTCGAGCGCTATGCAGCGCTTCCGGGCGTCGAGGCCGTCCACCCCGTGACGCGTCTGAGCGGCGAGCGCAGGCCCTTCGGCTCCGTCTCCGGGGTGACCGTGCTCGGCGTTCCAGCCGACGCGGTTCGCTCGATGCCGCTCTGGCGGGACGACTGGGGCGTGACGAGGCCGAGGCCTCGCGGAGCCGTCGCGCCGGAAGGTCCGACGGAGCTTCGGGGCGAGCGCCTGCGCGGACTCGAGCTCGTGCTCGAGGTCGACCGGGGCTCCTCGCCTATCGCGCCGTCGTCGAGCAGGCCGACGGCCGCTTCCGCACGATCGAGCTCGGATCGCGGACGCCGCGGCCGTCAGGTCCTCCGCGCGCGCTTGCCCGGCCGCCGCGCGAGGCGGGCGTCTCGTCGCGCTGGAGCTCGTCCCGCCGCGGCTCGTCGATCGCGGCGCCGACGCGGGCATCGCGCTGCGAGGCAGGACGACGCTCTCCGCGTCCGGGGCTGTCGCTCGACGACTGGATCGGAGAGGGCGGCGTCGACGTCTCCCGCGCTCGCAGTTCGACGCAGGCGCCATCGGGTCGACTACGCCATCACCGCGCAGCGCGCGCGCGTCGTCCGGTCTCGACAGCCGAGCGACGTCAACCGCCTGCTGCCGTCGTCACCCCTGCCCTCGGCGAGCTCGCGGGCGGTGTCGGTCGCATCGCTGCCGCTGCGGATCGGCGGCGAGACGGTCGAAGTGCGCGTCGCGACCGTGGTCGAGCGGATCCCGGGCACTCCGGGAGACGCGGTGCTCGCCGACGCGGGAGCGCTCCGGACGGCGGTCGACACGCGCGCGCCCGGCGCCGCCCCCGTCGGCGAGCTGTGGTTGGACGTCGACGGACGGCGAGGAGAGCCGCGTCGAGACGCGCTCTCGCGTCGTCCGTTCGCCGTGCTCGAGAAGCGCTCCCGAGGCCGTGCTCGAGGCCGATGCGCGGCAGAGATCCGCTCGGTCACGGCACGCTCCTCGCGCTCGGCGCCGCAGCGCTCGCCGCGCTCGTGCTCGCAGTCTGGGGCCTCGTCCTCGCGATCCGCGCCGACCTCCGCGACGACCGCGGGGAGCTGGTCGACCTTGAAGCCCAGGGCGCAACCCCCACGCTGCTGCGGAGGGTCGTCGCCACGCGCGCGACGCTCGCCGCCGCTGTGGGCGTGCTCGGGGGCGTGGTGGGCGCGATCCTCCTCGCGTTTCTCGTTACGCGGGTCGTCTCGGTCACCGCCCGCGCGACGGCGCCAGAGCCTCCGCTCGCGACCACCGTCGATCCACTCGTGCTCGTCGTCGCGGCCCTCGCGTTCGCGGCGTCCGCGGCGGCGCTCGTGGCGCTCACCACGCGGCGTGCGTTCTCCGAGCCACGTGGCCCCGGCAGGATCGGCGGTGAAGGGTGACCGCGCTCGTCGACCTCCACGAGGTGTTCGTGGTTCACCCCTCGGAGGAGGGCGGCGTCGCGGCGCTTCGAGGGCTCACGCTCGCGGTCGAGCGCGGCGAGCTCTGCGTGGTGCTCGGGCCGAGCGGCGCCGGGAAGTCGACGCTCGTACGGGTTGTCGCAGGCCTCGAGCGGCCGTCGGCCGGCCGAGCGGTCGTCGACGGTGTCGACGTCGGAACGGCGTCGGCGCGCGTCGTAGCGCGTCACCGCGCTCGTGTCGTCGGTTATGCCGATCAGCACTACTGGCGCGCGCTGTCGGCCGAGCTGACCGCCGAGGAGCTGGTCGCGGTCCCACTCGGACTCCGTGGTGCCACCGGCCCTCAGCGGTCACGTCGGGCGCGCGAGCTGCTCGAGCGGGTCGATCTTCTCGACCGGGCGGACGCCCATCCGGGCGAGCTCTCCGGTGGTGAGCAGCAACGGATCGCGCTCTGCGCGGCCCTCGCGCACTCGCCTGCGCTGCTCGTCGCGGACGAGCCGACGGGCGAGCTGGACGAGACGACCGCGGAGATGGTCCTCGACCTTCTCGCCGAGCTGGCACGAGAGGAAGGCGCCGCAGCTCTCGTCGTCAGTCACGACCCTGCCTCGGCACGCATCGCCGACCGCGTCGTGCAGGTTCGGGACGGTCGGATCGGCGAGGAGCGCACAGGGAGCGAGGACACGGTCGTGATCGGGCGCGGCGGATGGCTACGCGTCCCGGAGGAGTCGCTCCGCGCCGCGGGGATCGGAGAGCGCGCGCTCGTCCGGGTCCGCGGCGACGCCGTCGAGCTCCGGCCGGTGGCGGACGCGGTCGCCGCTGCCGAGGTCGTCCAGGGAGAGGCGCCGGTGACAGCTCCGGGCGCGCTCGTCGAGGCGCGCGGGGTGACCCGCAGGTTCGGCCACGAGGTCGCGCTCGAGCGCTTCGACGGCGTCTTCCCGCCGGGCACGCTCACCGTCGTGACCGGCCCGTCCGGCTCGGGCAAGTCCACGCTGCTCGCGCTACTGGCGGGGCTCGACACGCCCGACGAGGGCGAGGTCTCGTCGACGGCGTCGCATTCTCCGACCTCGACCGGGAGGGACGCGCTGCGTTCCGGCGCGAGCGGATCGGCGTCGTCGGTCAACTGCCCGGTCTCTCCGGGGTGCTCACGGCTCGCGAGAACGTCGAGCTTCCGCTCGCTTTCCGCGACGTCGACGGGCTCGAAGCGCGTGAGCGAGCGATGGACGCTCTGGCGATCGTGGGGCTCGCCGACCATGCCGAGCGCGCAGTCGACCGGCTCTCGGCCGGCGAGCGGGAGCGTGTTGCGCTGGCCCGTGCGATTGCCGGCCGCCCGGGCGTCCTGATCGCGGACGAGCCGACCGCGCGGCTCGACAGCCTCACCACGCTCGCGGTCGGAGGTCTCCTCGCCGATCTCGCGCGGGAGCACGGGACGACGGTGATCTGCGCGACGCACGACCCCATCCTCGTCACGCTCGCGGGCGCCGAGATCGGCCTTCGGCGTGCGTTGGCAACGGTACGATCGACGTGATGGCCAGCGCGAGCGACACCGTTCTCGTGTCCGGGATCCGTTGCGAGCGCTGCGTGATGCGCCTCGCGACCGCCCTCGAGGGCCAGCCCGGCCTCGAGGCAGCGCACGCGAATCTCATGGGCGAGGTCACGCTCACCTGGGACGACGAGGTGACGTCGCGCGACGTACTTCTCGCGACGCTCGCCGGGGCAGGTTTCCACGAGCGTGTCGCGGCTTAACGGACACGTCGGGAATAGCCACGTCCCGGCGGCCGTTCACCATCCCGTAACGACGCTGCTACGGTAGCCCGGTGGGCGAGCCGGAGACGGCCGAGCCGGACGGGGCGCGCCGTGTCGCGATGGAAGCTCGCGACCGTGTGCGCTTCGAAGAGGAGGCCCTCGAGCTCGCCGACCAGGTGTACCGGGTCGCGCGACGGTTCGTCTCCACCCGCGAGGAAGCCGAGGATCTGGTGCAGGACACCTATGCGAGGGCCTTCAGGAGCTGGCAGTCCTATACCCCGGGGACGAACCTCCGCGCGTGGCTCCTCCGGATCCTCACGAACCTCAACGTCGATCGCGGACGGCGCATACAGCGCCGACCCGACGAGACGCCGCTCGAGGAGCACGACTACTACCTCGCGAACAGCATCGCGGACGCCGGCGGCGAGCAGGTGCTCGACCAGGACCGCGTCGTCGAGCGGCTCTCGCAGGACTCGATCGTGACGGCGCTCTCCTCGCTCCCGGACGATTTCCGCGACGTCGTCGTCCTCGTCGACATCGGCGACTTCAGCTACGCGGACGCGGCCCAGATCCTCGACATCCCCATGGGAACCGTCATGTCCCGCCTCCATCGTGGGCGGCGGCTCCTGAAGGCGAAGCTCGCAGAGGAGACAGCGGCATGAGCGGGGATTGCGACAAGTGCGAGAAGCTCCTCCAGGGCTACCTCGATCGCGAGCTCTCGCAAGACGAGGTCGAGGTCGCCCAGATGCATCTCGACGGGTGCGAGTACTGCCGGCGCCGGTATCGCTTCGAGGAGTCGCTGCGGGTGTACGTGCGCACGACCGCGGTCGAGCGGATGCCGCCCGGGCTGATGGCGAAGCTCGCGCAGCTCCGCACGACCGATCCCGGCGCGTCCGCTCCGCTGTAGGACACGGCGCGTCAGACGCGCTGCAGCACTCGCGGTAGCCGGTCGACCACAGCGGAAATCCTAGGCCTGGTCTCGGTCGCTTCCCCGACGCTCCAGGTCGCCGGGCGTGTCGACGTCGCCGGGCGATCCCAGGTCGTCGCATGGCACGAGCCGCGGGGCGACGACGCGCAGACCTTCGTCCGGGACGTCGGCCCAGGCGTCGCGGGCGACGAGCAGCGGGTGACCGCGCACACCGCCGTACGAGGCGGCGACGACGTCGCCGCCGTTCGCGCGCCAGTCCTCCACCACGCGGCCGACGGCCCCCGGCGCGAGCCACGGCCCGTCCGCCATGATCACGATCGCTGCCTCGACGTCCTCGGCCAGTGCGGCAAGCCCGCAGCGGAGCGACGCTCCCGGCCCGCGCTCCCAGTCGGCGCACGTGACCAGACGATCAGGCGCAAGTAACACCGTGTCACGTAGGTCGTACGCCCCTTCGACCACGACGACCTCGTCGACGGCGCTCGCTGCGAGGCGCTCGAGCACCTGCGGGAGCAGCAGGCGTTGCTTCGGCGAGCCGAACCGCGTCGCGGCGCCCGCGGCGAGCACGACCGCGGCGACGCGGCTCACGACGACGCGGCGGTGACCGACTCGACGACGATCGGCTGGACCGGTTGCTCGGTCGCCGGGTCGCCGAGCGTGCCGATGTGCTCGACGACGTCGAGACCTTCGGTGACCTCACCGACCACCGCGTACTCGGGTGGGAGGCCGACGTCGTCGCCCGTGACGACGAAGAACTGGCTGCCGGCGGTCCCGGGCGCTTCGGCGGCGGTCTTCGCCATCGCCACGACGCCCTTGGTGTACCGGGTGCCCGAGGCGGGCTCGTCGACCGTCGAGTAGCCGGGGCCGCCGCTCCCCGACTGGGTCGGATCCCCGCCCTGGATCACGAACCCGGGCACGATCCGGTGGAAGACGGTGTCGTCGAAGAAGCCGTCGCGGGCGAGCGACACGAGCGAGGCCGCCGTCGCAGGAGCAGCGGCCGTGTCGAGGGTGACGACGAACGACCCGCAGGAGGTCTCGAAGTCGAGCGTCCAGGTCTGCTCGGGGTCGAGGCGCTCGGTCGGCGCTGTCGCGCCGCCGTCTGCCCGAGCTTCGGGTGCCTCGACGCTGTCGCACTCGCCCGCCTGCGCGGTCGTCGTGGTGGTCTCTGTCGTGCCCGGAGTCGCCGTGTCCTCGTCGCCACCGCAGCCGGCGATTGCGACCGCGATCACAGCCAGCGCAACCGTTGCGAGCACGCGCATCGCCCGAGGGTAGTTGACGAGCGATTCGCGGCGCCTGTAGTAGCTTCGCAATGTGGCCCTCACGCTGGAAGTCAACGGCGAGACGCATTTCCTCGACGTTCAGCCGACCCGCCGGCTGCTGACCGTCCTTCGCGAGGACCTCGCGCTCACCGGCCCGAAGCTCGGTTGCGGTGAGGGCGCCTGCGGCGCCTGCGCCGTCCTCCTCGACGGGCTGCCTGTGGCGTCGTGCCTGATCGCCGTCGGGGCAGCTGAGGGGAGACAGGTCATGACGATCGAGGGCCTCGCGCGCGACGGTCAGGCCCTTCAGGAGGCCTTCGTGGCGGAGGACGCTCTCCAGTGCGGGTTCTGCACCCCGGGGCAGATCGTGTCCGCGACGGCGCTCCTCGTCGAGACGCCGCGGCCGACCCGCGACCAGATTCGCGTCGCCCTGGCCGGCAACATCTGCCGCTGCGGCGCGTACCCGAAGATCGAGCGAGCGATCCTCCGTGCGTCGGGGCAGGAGGTCGAGTGAGGACGCGCTTCGTCCGGACCCAGCGGGAGATGGAGGGGCGCTTCGAGGACGTCTGGGCGCTCGTCGACGAGGACGACGACCTCGAGACGTGGCCCGAGGCGACCGAGCTCGACGTCGTCGGCAAGCCTGCGACCAGGCAGGACGGGCCGTTGCGGGCGAGCGGCGCGGCCCGTTTCACGGTGGACGTCGCCCTCCCCGGGATGCTCCACGCACGCATCGTGCGCGCAGCCGTCGCTCGCTGCCGCGTGATCAACCTCGATCTCGACTCCGCGCGTGCCGTGCCCGGCGTCCGCGTCGTGCTCGGGCCTGAGGGGCCGTTCACGATGAGCGGGGAACGCGTGCTCACCGGCGAGCCGGCCTGGGCCGGCGCGCCGATCGCTGCCATTGCCGCGGACACGCTCGAGCACGCCGATGCCGGCGTCGCTGCGCTCGCGCTCGAGGTCGAGGAGCTGGCGCCGTTCGAGCTCGACGGCGGGCTCGACGAGCAGCGGTTCACCGAGGATCCGCGCGAGACGGTGCGGGGCGACCCGGACAATGCCCTCGCGGCGGCAGAGGTGATCGTCGAGCTCGAGTGCGAGACACCCGCGCATGTCCAGACTCCGCTCGAGCCGCACGCCGCCGTCGCGCGGTGGGACGGCGACCGGTTGACGGCGTGGGTTTCCACCCAGGGCATGTTCGACGCGCGGCGCGAGCTCGCCACGCGGTTCGGGCTCTCCACCGAGCAGGTGCGGGTCGTCTCCGAGTTCATCGGCGGTGGGTTCGGCGCCAAGCAGGGCGCCGGAGTCGAGGCGCTTCTCGCCGCCGAGCTCGCGCGCGCCGCGGGACGACCGGTGCGGCTCGTGCTGTCGCGCCACGAGGACCAGCTCGTCGGCGGTCGTCGCGCGCGGACCCGGCAGACCGTGACGCTCGGCGCCCGCCGGGACGGGTTGCTCCAGGCGATCGAGCTGGCGGCGGTCGTCGAGATGGGCGCCGGCGGCTGGGTCTTCCCCGTGGCGGAGCCGGCACTGTCGCTCTACGCCTGCCCCAACGTGCGGGCGATGGTCTTCCCCGTGCGTACGAGCCTCCGCGCGCAGAATGCGTTCCGCGCTCCGGGTGTCGTGGAAGGTGTCACCGTCCTCGACCAGGCGATGGACGCGCTGGCGGCCGCGCTCGAGCTCGACCCGCTCGAGCTTCGGCGCCGGAATCACGTCGACACCGACCAGGGATCGGGCCTGCCGTACTCGAGCAAGCAGCTGCTCGCCTGCTACGACCGTGCGGCCGAGCTCGCAGGGTGGGACAGGCGAGATGCGCTCAAACAGCAGCACGCGGACGGGCTGCTCCGCGGAATGGGCTGCGCGACGCAGATCTGGTGGGGTGGTGGCGGCCCGCCTGCCCACGCGACGATCCGCCTCGACGCCGACGGGCGCGCGCTCGTCACGACCGGCATCCAGGACATCGGCACCGGAACGCTGACCTCGGCGCGGATCGTCGCGGCAGAGGAGCTCGGGCTGACGCTCGACCGTGTCGCGTCGCGCGGCGGCGACACCGAGCCGAATCTCTACGGCCCTGTCGCGGGCGGCTCGATGACCACCCCGGCGGTGCTGCCTGCCGTCAGAAGCGCGGCCGGCAAGGTGCGTCGCCAGCTGCTGAGCCTTGCGGCAGACGTCTTCGAGATCGCGGCCGAGGACCTGACCGTGTCACGCGGGCGAATCCGTTCGAGCGACGGCGCGCTCGACGAGGACGTCGTCGAGGTGACCGCCAAGCTCGGCAACGCGACGATCGACGGGTCCGGCGCCCGAGGGCCGAACCCGGACGGCTTCCGCGTCAACACCTTCGGCTGCCAGATCGCCCAGGTCGCGGTCGACGCGGGCACTGGCGTCGTCACCGTCGAGCGTGTCGTCGCCGTCCACGACGTGGGGCGGATCGTGAATCCGCTTGCGGCGTCGAGCCAGGTCGAAGGCGGGGTCATCCAGGGGATCGGCTACGCCCTTTCGGAGGATCTCGTCGTCGACCCGACCACCGGAGTCCCGGTCAACGGTCATCTCGACGACTACAAGGTGCCGACCATCGCGGACGTGCCCGAGATCGTCGTCGACTTCGTCGACGTGCCCGACGTGAACCTTCCGAACCTCGGCGCCAAGGGGCTCGGCGAGCCGCCGATCGTGCCGACGGCCGCGGCGATCGCCAACGCGTTCGCCCACGCCACCGGCGAGCGCGCGACGGTGCTGCCGCTCACCCCGGCACGCGTGCTGGAGACGCTCGCGTGAGCGGGTACGCACGGCCCGAATCTCTCTCGGAGGCGCTCTCGCTGCTGTCGGAGGACGGCGCGGTGCCGATGGGGGGCGGTACAGATCTAGCCGGTCAGGTCGATCGCGAGATTCGCGAGCCGGTGGTGCTCGTCGATCTCCGCGACGCGGGGCTCGGCGGAATCGAGCCGGCCGACGGCGGCGTGCGGATCGGCGCCGCCGTGACGCTCTCGGAGCTCGCCGCGTCGACGCACGTCGCCCCGTACGCCGCGCTCGCGACGGCCGCCTCGCTCGCGGCCTCGCCGCTCCTTCGCAACGTCGGCACCGTAGGCGGGAACCTCTGCCAGCACACGCGGTGCTGGTACTACCGTGGGGTCGAGTGGCACTGCTGGCTCGGCGGAGGGGACATCTGCTACGCGCAGCAGGGCGACCACCGCAAGCACGGGCTCGAGCCCGGTGACTGCATCTCCGCCCATCCGTCCGACCTCGCGCCGGCGCTCGCGGCCTGCGAGGCGATCGTCGAGCTCCGCTCGCGCAAGAAGGCACGCGAGGTGCCGCTGCTCGACCTGTACCGGCGTCCGACCGCTGAAGACCGCTCGCTCGTCACGCTCCGGCAAGGCGAGCTCGTGACCGCCGTCCGTCTGCCCCCACCGCCCGACGCTTCGGCCTACGAGCGGCTCGGGGAGCGCGCCGCGTTCTCGTTCCCGCTCGTCTCGGTGGCGGCCGCCCGCCGCGGTTCGGAGATCAGGCTCGTCGCGGCGGGCGTGGCGAACATCCCGCGCGAGCTCGATCCGACGGACCCGGTTGCCGGGCTGCAGGGGGCGCCACAGTCGGCGTGGAAGCGCCGTGCGCTTGCGACGCTCGCGGAGCGCGCCCGCGCCGCCGTGGAGTAGCATCGGTTCGCGCCTCGGGGGCGCCTCCGGTCCGCGGAAAGGGCTGAGCCCACCTCCTCGTACCACCGCACGACGACAACTCGATCTTTCTCCGGCCCGATGACGCGGACGGCGGGTCCCGACGGAGGGAGGTCAGTCGTGAATCTCGAGCAGCTCCGCAAGCAGGCCAAGGAGCTGGTCCGCGCCGCGCGGGCCGGTGACGTCGAGGCGCTCGCCCGTCTCGACGGACGTGAGCCCATCCTGGCGCGAGCGCAGCTCGTCGTCGCACGTGAGCACGGCTATCCGAGCTGGCCCGCGCTCGTCGCGGCCGCCGAGGCCGACGCCGAAGCCTTCGTGCTCGCGGCGACCAACCGCCAGCGGACGCGGGCTGAGGCGATGCTCGACGCGCGACCCGAGATCGCCGACGACACGTGGGCTCGGCTCGTCCTCGGCCGCGGCTTCGACGGCGACCCGAACGCGCCCGGCGGTCCGCGCGACTGGCCGCCGCTCGTCTATGTCTGTCACTCGTGCTTCGCGTCGGCGACGCTCGCTCGGGAGCTGCTCGCGCGCGGCGCCGACCCGAATGGGTTCTTCGTGAACGAGTACGGCCGGATGTCGGCCCTGTACGGCGCGGCCGGCGTCGCCCACGATCCGGAGCTGACGCAGGTGCTCCTGGAGGCGGGCGCCGATCCGGACGACGGCGAGTCCGTGTACCACGCGACGGAGGCCGAGAGCGTTGACTGCCTCCGACTCCTGCTCGAGCACGGAGCGGCAACGCGCGGGACGAACGCGATGGCGCATGCGCTCGACGGCGACTCGCTCGAGCACGTCCGCATGCTGCTCGAGGCGGGCGCCGACCCGAACGAGGGCGCACTGGTCGCCCATGCCGTCCGCCGCGGTCGCGGCCCCGAGTTCGTGCGCCTGTTGGCCGAGCACGGCGCCGACCTCGACCGTCCGGGCGGCGAGACCTGGCGGGGCGACGTGCCGCTTCGCACGCCGTACCAGCATGCGCGGTTGCGCGGCCGAGACGAGACGGCGCGGGTGCTCGAAGAGCTCGGTGCGTCCACCGAGCTGAACGCAGGTGACGCCGCCGTCGAGGCGCTCGCGCGCGGCGAGAGTCCCTCAGGCCCGTTCCCCGAGCAGCCCGACCCCGACGCTCAGGAGGTGATCGTCCTCGCCGCCCTGCGCGGTCACCTCGACGTCGTCGTCGAGACGGTCGGGCCGAGCTTTCGCGGGGTGGTCGGCGGCTCGCCGGAGGGCACGCTGCTCCACCACGCGGCGTGGGTCGGCTCGCCGGAGCTGGTCCGGGCGCTCCTCGCCCGTGGCGCCGACGCTCATGCGGGCGGCGCGGAGACCGGGACACCACTCTCATGGGCCGCACACGGCTCGCAGTACCACGCACTCGAGGGGCGGGACTACGTGGGCGTCGCAGAGCTCCTCGCCGAGGCCGGCAATACGGTCGACGCGAGCCTCCTCGAGGTCGCCGACGGCCCGCTCTACGAGTGGCTGGAGGACCGGCTCGCGATCGAGTAAGGACGTGGCTTCAGCCGCGTCCCGACCGCAGCGCACAGCGAGCGGGACGCGGCCAGAGGCCACGTCCCCGGAGACTCAGGCCGCGTGCGTGACCGCGAGGACGTTCGCGAGGTGGACGAGTCGGAACGCACCCCGCTGCGCGCGTCGTCGCAGCGGCTCGTCGTCTCCCGCTGCCGCGGCGAGCTCCCACAGGTCGCGCGTCCCGACGAGCAGCTCGCGGATCTGGTCGGTCGAGCCGCGATGGCCGTTCGAGCGCTCGTCGCAGGCGTTCAGCGCGAGGCCGATCACGCCGAACGAGTCCGACGGATGCCGCATCCAGAGCATCGCCGAGGCCATCGTCAGGTACTGATGGATCCGCAGGAACGTGACGGGCTGGGAGAGCTCCGTCGCTCCCTGCGGCGTGCTCGGTGGAGCCGGCTCGAGCCCGTCCGCGATGCGAGCGGCCGTGTCGTGCAGCACCGCGCGCAGCTGGTCGTCGTCGAGCCCCGCTGCGCGGGCGGTGCGAATCGCGAGGAGGAGCGAGTTGGGCTGGCGCCCATACGGATAGTCGGAGGCGTAGACGACCTGTTCCGGCGGCACGAGGCGGTAGAGATCGAGGAGATCGAGCGCGCTCCAGACCGACGTGTCGAAGAACACGCCCGGTCGCCCCGCGAAGTTCCTCGCCATGGCCGCGAGATCGATGATCCCGGCGTGCGCGACGATCAGCGCCGGCGGGCAGTGACGGTCGAGCAGGCGAGCGAGGGAGTCCGCGATCGGCGGGAGGCCCCGTCCGCCGTGGATGAGGATCGGCACGTCTCGCTCTGCGGCGAGCGCGAAAACGGGCTCGAGCCGGGGGTCGTCCGGGAGGAACCGCTGCGCGCGCGGGTGGAGCTTGATCCCACGGGCTCCAAGGTCGAGGCAGCGGCGGGCCTCTTCGATGGGCGTCTCGTCGAGGTCGAGCCGGACGAACGGCAGAAGCTCGCCAGGGGCGGACGCTGCGTGAGCGAGTGTCCGGTCGTTCGCGGCCGTGAAGGCGGGATGGCGGTCGGGCTCGTCGAGGCAGAACACGAACGACCGGGTGATCCCGTACGCGCGCTGGAGCGGAAGCAACTCGTCCGCGTCTCCGACCATGCCGTCGATGTCGTCGCCGAGATGGGTGTGGGCGTCGAAGACGCTGGTTCCGGCCGGAACCTCGGCGAGCGCCAGCGTCGCGTAGCGTTCCAGCAGCTCGTTGGCCCGTCCGATCGCGTCCACGTGCTGAGTGTACGACGGGCTCAACCGGTCGCTGCCAGCACTCTCTCGACGAACGCCGCCTCGGGAACCGAGCCGGCCCAGGCGTAGCGTCCGTCGACGACGATGGCAGGAACCGCCTGGACTCCGTGCCGGTCGGCTTCCACAGCGAACTCCGAGGCCTCGATGCCGGCGGCGCGGATCCGCGGGCTGGCCAGTGCGAGCTTGTACGCCAGCAGCACGGCCGGCGGGCAGTGCGGTCAGGTCGGTGTGACGAAGACGTCGAGGGTGACGTCCCGGTCGAGCGAGGCGAGGCGCTCGCGCGACGCGGCCGAGAGCGTCGGCTCGATGCGACCGGCCTCGAGGATCCCGTGGACGAGCGTCGTCAACTCGTAGCCGAGCGGCATGCCGAGGTAGTGGAGCCCCGGGCCGATCGTGGTCCGCGGCCACGGACCGGGCTCGTCGTGCTCGACGACGGTCAGCGTCACGCGATCCGAAAGGCCGCAGACCGACTCGACGACGTCTCGCGTCTCGGCGCCCGTGTCGATCTCCCGCCCGCCGGCGGCGAGCAGCGTCACGGGGGTTGCCGTCGGCCCGAGCTCGAGCGTCACCGCGACCTCGCGCTCGAGCGCCGCCAGCACCTCCCGAACCGCGGCGGACTCGCGCTCGCCGAGCGCGCTCACGCCACGAGCGAGGCCGACTTGTCGCGCAGGTACGCGAGGTAAGGCTCGGGGTCGATCTCCGGCGAGCCGGTCAGTCGCTCGATCGTCTCCTTCGGCGTCAGCTTGCGCCCGAGCGAGTAGAGGTTGTCCCGGAGCCAGTCCGAGAGTGGCAGCGCCTCACCGGCGGCCAGCTGGTCGTCGAGGTCGGGCAGCGCGCCTCGCACGACGTCCCAGAGCTGGAGCGAGATGACGTTACCCAGCGCGTACGTCGGGAAGTAGCCGATCCCACCGCCGGACCAGTGGACGTCCTGCAGGACGCCCTGCGCGTCGTCGGGGACGTCGACGCCGAGAAACTCCTTCATCCGGGCGTTCCACACCTCGGGAAGGTCCTCGAGCGCGACGGCGCCTTCGATCAGCTCCTGCTCGAGCTCGAAGCGCAGGATGATGTGGAGGCTGTACGTCGTCTCGTCCGCGTCCACACGGATGAGGCCCGGCTCCGCGCGGTTGATCGCACGAACGAAGTCGTCGAGGTCGACGTCGCGCAGGCCCGGGAACGTCTCTTGCAGCGGCTCGAACCAATAGGTCCAGAACGGGTGGCCGCGCCCGACGAGGTTCTCCCACGTGCGGCTCTGCGACTCGTTCACCCCCAGCGACGGGGCGCTGTCGAGCGGGGTGCGCAGCAGCGAGTCGGCAATCCCGTGCGCGTAGAGGCCGTGCCCCGCCTCGTGCAACGTCGACCAGACCGACTCGAGGTCGTCCGGTCGGTAGCGGGTCGTGAGACGGACGTCGCGGTTCGAGAACGACGTGCAGAACGGATGGGCGGTCGGATCGAGCCGCCACGCGTCGTCCTCGAATCCGAGCGTCCTGAGGATCCGCTCCGCGAACGCGCGTTGGGCGTCGGGCGGGAAATCCCCGTGCAGAAACGACGCGTCGACCTCGGGCGCCGAGGCCACGATCTCGGTGAGCGCGGGCCGCAGGACGGCGAAGACCTCCCGCACCTCCGTCGTCCGCATCCCGGGCTCGTAGTCGTCGAGCAGCGGCGTGTACGGGCTGTCCGACCATTCGAAGCACTCGACGTAGCGGCGCTTGAGGTCGACGTTCGCCCGCAGGTAGGGGAGAAACGACGCGAAGTCGCTCGTCCGGCGCGCCTCGACCCAGGCGTGATGACCGCGAGCGGCCGCGCGAGTCATCTCCTCGCGCAGCGTCGTCGGGACCCGCCTGGCCTTCTCCCAGTCGCGCCGCGTGACGCGGACGAGGCTGCGGTCGTCCGAGTCGTACTGCAGCGACTCGACGATCGGCTCGGCGGCGTCGAGCAACCTGCCGACCTCGTCGTCGATGAAGCGCTCGTGCGCAATCCGTCCGAGCGTGGCCAGCTGGTCGGCCCGCGCGTCGGTTCCGCGTGGGGGCATCGTGACGCGCTGCTCCCAGCCGAGCACGCCGGCAGCACGCCTGAGGTCGGCGCCCTCGGCCAGCCGGACGCGCAGCTCGTCGAGAGGGCTGCTCACGGACGGGACGTTAGCTGCGCGTTGCATCTGCATGAGTAGGCTTGCGGCGATGCCGAACCTGCTGCTGATCGGCGACTCGGTCCGCTCGACGGAGCTCAGGCACGAGGTCTCGGTCGCGATCGGCGACCCGTTCTGCTTCGCGGAGGTCGACGGCCGGCGCGTCGCGGTCGTCTGGAGCGTCGAGGGGGATCGGATCACAGCGGTCGACCCGACCGTGGAGATCGTCCCCGTCGAGACGTTCCCGTACGACGACCTCGTGCGGGACGGCGTCGACTACTACGAGATAGCCCCGATCATCTTCGTGCGTATCGCCCGGGAGCTCGGGGTTCGCAGCGCCGTCGTCCCCGGGACCTTCCCGTTGCGGCACGCCGATGCGCTCCGCGCGGACGGCGTCGAGCTGACGGTCGACCAGCGCCTCTACGACGACCGCCGGCGAAGGAAGACGCCCGTTCAGCTCGAGGGCATCAGGGCTGCGTCGCGGGCGGCCGAGGCGGGGCTGGCGGCGATCGCCGAGCTGCTCGCCGACTCCGAGCCCGGTGACGGAGGCCGCATGGCGGACGGGATGCCTCTCACGTGCGAGCGCTTGCGAGAAGCGGCGATTGCGGTTTTCGCTGCGCACGGCTGCACCGGCGACGACCTGATCGCGGCGCACGGCTCGCAGGCGGCCGACGGCCACGACCACGGCTCGGGCCGGCTCGCCAACGACGACCACATCGTCTGCGACCTCTTCCCTCGGCACGTCGACAGCGGTCTCTTCTCGGACATGACGCGGACGTTCACGGTCGGCACACCCGACCCGCTGATCGTCGAGTGGCACGCTCAGTGCCTCGAGGCTCTCGAGCTCGCGCGCGAGATGCTCGCGCCCGGGGTCGACGGCACGGAGGTGCACCGAGCCGCGGATTCGTTCTTCGCGGAGCGTGGCCATCCCACCGGCATGACGAAGCCCGAGGGCGCCGTGCTCCGCGACGGCTTCTACCACGGCCTTGGACACGGTGTGGGCCTCGACGTCCATGAGTCGCCGAACCTCGGCAAGGTCGGCCACGAGCTCGTCGCCGGCGACGTCGTGACGCTCGAGCCCGGGCTCTATCGGCACGGTTTCGGCGGGGTGCGGGTCGAGGACATCCTCGTCGTCACCGACGACGGCTGCGAGACGCTCAACGAGTTCCCGTACGGGCTCGACCCGGCCCTCGCAGTGCGAGAAACGGCGGGATGAGCGAGCGGGCGATCGAGACGCTCCTCGACGAGGAGCGGCGCTTTCCGCCCGACGAGGCCTTCGCCGCCCAGGCGAACGCCCAGCCTGAGATCTACGACCGCGACCCCGACGCGTTCTGGGCCGAAGAAGCCCGCGAGCGCGTGACCTGGCTCGAGGACTTCCACACGCTCTCCGAATGGGAGCTTCCCTACGCCAAGTGGTTCCTGGGCGGAAAGCTCAACGTCGCGCACAACTGCGTCGATCGACACGTCGAGGCGGGTCTCGGCGACCGCGTCGCCTACCACTGGGAAGGCGAGCCGGGGGACACGCGAACGATCACCTACGCCGACCTCCAGCGCGAGGTTGTCCGCATGGCGAACGCGCTCCGCGAGCTCGGCGTCCGCAAAGGCACGCCCGTCGCGATCTACATGGGGATGGTCCCGGAGCTCGCGATCGCGATGCTCGCGTGCACCCGGCTCGGCGCGCCGCACACGGTCGTCTTCGGCGGCTTCTCGGCGGACTCGCTTTCCGGGCGCATGGTCGACATGGGTTGCGAAGTGCTCGTCACCCAGGACGAGGCGTGGCGCCGTGGGTCGACGGTGCCGCTGAAGCGCACTGCCGACGAGGCGATGGCGGCCGCGCCGAAGATCCACTCGTGCCTCGTCGTCCGCCGGACGGGGAACGACGTGCCGATGACCGGCGGGCGAGACCGCTGGTACCACGACCTCGACGCCTCGGACGACCCGGCGACGTGCCCGTGCGAGCCGATGGACAGCGAAGACCTCCTGTTCCTGATGTACACGTCCGGCACCACCGCAAAGCCGAAGGGGATCGCGCACACGACGGGCGGCTACCTCGTCGGGGCGGCGACCACGCACCACTACGTGTTCGACCTGAAGCCTGAAAGCGACGTCTACTGGTGCGCCGCCGACATCGGGTGGATCACGGGCCACAGCTACATCGTCTACGGGGCGCTCTGCAACGCCACGACCTCGGTGCTCTACGAGGGGACGCCCGACTTCCCCGACAAGGCGCGCTGGTGGTCGATCGTCGAGCGCTACGCCGTGACGATCCTCTACACCGCGCCGACCGCGATCCGCGCACACATGAAGTGGGGGCCCGAGCATGCGGAGCAGCACGATCTCGGGTCGCTCAGGCTCCTCGGCTCGGTCGGCGAGCCGATCAATCCCGAGGCGTGGATCTGGTACCAGGAGCACATCGGCCGAGGCACATGCCCGATCGTCGACACGTGGTGGCAGACAGAGACCGGGATGATCCTCCTGACCCCGTTGCCGGGCGTGACAACAACGAAGCCAGGCTCCGCGACGAAGCCGTTCCCGGGTGTCACGGCGGCGGTCGTCAACGAGCAGGGCGAGAAGGTCGCGCAGGGGGGCGGATACCTCGTCCTCGAGCGACCCTGGCCGGCGATGACGCGCGGCATCTTCGGAGACGACGCGCGGTTCCGCGCGACGTACTGGGAGCGCTTCCCGGGTCTCTACTTTGCAGGTGACGGCGCGCGGATCGACGAGGACGGCGACTTCTGGCTGCTCGGGCGCGTCGACGACGTGATGAACGTCTCCGGCCACCGGATCTCGACGATCGAGGTCGAGTCGGCGCTCGTCGACCATCCTCGCGTCGCCGAGGCTGCGGTGTGCGGGCGCTCGGACGCGACCACCGGGCAGGCGATTGTCGCGTACGTGACGCTCAAGGGCTCGGACGACGGGTCGCTCGAGATGCTCGAGGAGCTCCGGAACCATGTCGCGGTGAAGATCGGCGCGATCGCGAAGCCCGCGAACATCGTCTTCACGCCGGAGCTGCCCAAGACACGCTCGGGGAAGATCATGCGGCGACTGCTGCGCGACGTCGCCGAGCACCGTCCCCTTGGAGACACGACGACGCTCGCCGACCCGGCGGTCGTCAGCGAGATCGCCGAGCGCGCCGCAGAGACGCCCGCGGAGGACGCTTAGCGGCGTGACGGTGGGGCGTGGCTTCAGCCTCGCCCCGCATGGTGGATCAGAAGAAGGAGGGCGAGGCTAGAGCCTCGCCCTTTCACGCCCTTTCATGCCCGTGAGTCGGAGACCTGCTCCACCGCGCGGGCAAAGGCCGTGATCGTGCGATCGATGTCCTGCGTGGTCGTCCGCCAGCCCGACACGGAGAGCCTGATCGCGGCGCGTCCGTCCCAGATCGTGCCGCTCATCCACGCCTCGCCGCTCTCCTGGACGGCGGCGAGCGCGCTCGTCGTCATCTCGTCGTCCGCGAAGCGGAACAGCACCTGGTTGAGGACGACCTCGTTCAGGATCTCGCAGCCGGGGAGCTCGGCGACGCCGTCGGCGAACCGCCGCGCGTGCGCGCAGCAGCGCTCGACGAGCTCCGCCACTCCTGACCGGCCGAGCTGGCGGATCGCCGCCCACACAGGCGCCGAGCGCGCCCGCCGCGAGAACTCCGGGCTGTAGCCCATCGGGTCGCGGATCGCCACGTGATCCGCCACGGCGAGGTACGGCGCGGCGTACTCCATCGCGGCGGCATGGGCGGCGGGGTGCGCGCACAGCGCGATGCCGCAGTCGTAGGGCACGTTCAGCCACTTGTGCGCGTCCGTCGCCCACGAGTCTGCCTCCGCGTGGCCCGCAACGAGGTGGCGGAGCGACGGGCTGGCCGCCGCCCACAGCCCGAATGCCCCGTCGACGTGCACCCACGCGTCGACCGCCTTCGCCGCCTCGGAAACGGCGCCGAGGTCGTCGACCGCACCGGTGTTCACCTCCCCGGCCTGGGCGCACACGATCGTCGGGCCACCCCTGCCGAGCGCGTCGCGGAGCGCCGCCACGTCCATCCGGCCCTCCCTGTCGGCCGGGAGCACGATTTCCTGGGCCTCGCCGATCCCGAGCAGGCGGAGCGCCCGCGTAAGGGTTACGTGGCGCTTCCCGCCGACGGCGACGCGGAGGGGAGGCGCCCCCGCAAGGCCCCTGGCGGGGAGGTCCCAACCCACGCGCTCGTAGACGGCGTGGCGCGCCGCGGCGAGGCACGTCACGTGGGCCATCTGGCACCCGGTCACGAATGCGAAGGAGGCGTGTGAGGGAAGCGCCAGGAGCTCGATCACCCATCGTCCGGCGACTGCCTCGAGCGCGGATGTTGCTGGCGTCGGCTCGGCGAGCCCGGCGTTCTGATCCCACGTCGTGACGAGCCAATCGGCGGCGACGGCCGCGGGGAGCGCGCCACCGATCACGAACCCGAAGAAGCGGCCCGACCCCATCGCAGTGAGCCCGGGTTCCAGCAACCGTGCCATCTCCTCGACGACGGTCTCGGGCTCCGTCGGAGACTCCGGAACCGACCCGTCGAGCACCGCGTGCATCTCGCGATAGGTCCGCGCGGGCGCGACCGGTCGTGTGTCGAGTGTCTCGAGGTAGTCCGCCGCGATACTCGCCGTGCGGGCGAGGAGGTCTCTCTCGGTCACGGCGCCGAGTCTACGGTCGGCCTCGTCCTCGCGGTCTCGCCGTGCAGTACGAGCGCGGCGACGGCGGTGAGCGCGAGGACGACGACCCAGACCGGCTCGATCGTCGGCTGGAGCGCCGACGGGATCTGCCAGTCGACCGTTCCGCGCTTCACGAGCTGCTCGTTCCAGGCGTCCTGCACGAGGTTCACGGCGCCGTACGCGAGGGCGAGCGAGACGTAGAGCAGCCGTGCGGTCGCGAGACGTCCGGGCGGCAGTCGCGGCCGCGAGAGGAGCAGTGCGCTGCCCACGATGAGCGATCCGACGAATCCGTGGTGCTGGCCGAGGTGGACGGCGGCGATCACCGTGCCGTCCGCCTCCTGGCCCGGCCGCTCCATGATGAAGAGGCCTTCGGGGAGGTAGAAGCCGAGGATCGCCGCGATCCAGGGGATCGACACGAGCAACACGACGATTCCGATCGCAACACGAGCCCGGTCGTATCGGAGCGGCGGCGCGAAGCCGGTCCCCACCCCGCGTGCCGCGACCGCCGTCAGTCCGAGCGCGAGCACGACGCCGAAAGCAGGCAGCGCGTTGACCCAGCGCGCGTCGAGGTCGTCCTGGTCGACCACGCCCGGCCAGGCCGTCACAGCACACAGGGCGATCGCCGAGCCACCGACCCACCAGGCGCGGCGCGGAAGGGCGCCGAGCGCGACGAGCGTCGACGCGATCGCGATGAGCGAGAGCGGGAAGTTCAGCTCGATCACGACGCGCGAGAGCCCGCCGACGATCCCTTCGTGGGAGACGTGGTAGAGCTCTTCGGGCCCGAGGCGGGAGTACGTCACGAGGATCGCGAGCAGGACGAGCGCCCAGAGCGCCCACGTCGCGAGCGCCTCGCCCTGCGGAACCCTGGACCGGTCGTTCAGAGGCACATGCGAAGCATGTGCGGGGGCTCAGACGTTGACCGTCTGCAGTCCGAGCTCGTCGAGCACGGCCTTGGCGGTCTCGTCCTCGGCGTCCGCTCGCGCGCGGATCATCGCGTGGAGCTCGACGAGCGCCGTGAGGTACTGCGCGTGCGTCATCGCTCGACCGCCCGCCGCGGCGCGGAAGCGCATCGCGACCTCGCGCGGGACGCGACGGAGCATGATGTCCTCGTGCTCCTTGCCGCCGGCGGCTTCGGCCTCGTCGGTGCGGAAGTAGAAGACGCGGTCTTCGGCGTGCGGTGGGTGCGGCGGAAACCCCGGCGGGAGCGGGATCGTGAAGGGTTCGGGCTGCTCGCTCTGGTCGGCCATGCGTCGATGATGTCAGAGATAGCGTACGCAGTCAAGACGCATCGGCGGGAACGAGAAACCGGCGCCACCGCGAAGGTGTGGCGCCGGTCGAGACAGGGCGCCGCCCTACCGCGGGCAGAGCAGCACGAGGTTGAGCCCACCCCAGGCGAACGAGTACGTTGCGCAGCCGACGTCGGAGGAGATGAACTCCCGAACGTTCTGGTTGTTGGTGATCACGAGAGGGGACTGGTTTCTCGTGATGTCGATGTCGAGCTGGCCGTAGGCTCGATAGCGAGCGTCTCCGGACAACCGCGCCGCGGCGTCCATTCGCTTCTGGTAGGCCGGCACGTTGAAGTACGAGACGTTGACGTTGTTCTTGGCTGCGATCGTCCGTCCGTCGAGCAGGATGTTGATGAAGTCGTACGGGTCCGGATAGTCCGCGAACCAGCCGATCGACATCAGGTCGAACGGCTCTCCGCGCGTTCCGGTCTTGTCGATCAGGACCCCGAACGTGTACGCCTTGACCTCGACCTCCAGGCCGATGGCCGCGAGGTTCGCCTTGACCATCTGGCCGGTGTTGAGCCCCGTTCGGTCGTTGGTCGTGTACATCACGACCTTGCCGGTCTTCCCGCCGAGCAGAGCCTTCGCCTTCGCGATGTTCGGCCGTGCGACGGGATAGATGTTCACGTTCCGATATCCCGGAATCCCGGGCGGAAGAATCTGCTCGTTCGGATTGCCGGCATTGAGCCCGCCGAGATTGGTAATCGCAGGGCGATCCACCGCGAAGGCGACCGCCTGCCGGGCCTTCACGTCCTTGAAGATCCCGCGCGACGTGTTGAGCGCGAAGTAGGCGATCGAGTTCGAGGGATTCACGAAGTAGCGGCTCTTGTTGATCCCGTACTGCTTCGTCAGCTCGCCGTGCGCCGCTGGCGGCAGTCCGTAGAGGTCGAGGTCGACCTCACCCTTGCGAACCTGCAGATAGCTCGTCTGCTCCGCCATCCCGACGGAGACGCTGATCGCGTCCCACCGCTGGGGTCGTGAGCCGCCGTAGTACGGGTTCTTCTTGAGAAGCATTCCCTTGCCGACCGTCTTGCTCGCGATGTAGTACGGCCCCGCGCCCGGTGGCGTGTTGATGCCGTTCTCGTCAATCGGCAGGTCGGCCGGGACAGCACAGAAGAACGGCATCGCGATCCGCGACATGAAGTCCGGCGCCGGCTTCGTCAGTCGGATGGTGAGCGTGTCGCCGCTCACGCGCACTCCGGACGGCTTTGCTGCCTTGCCGGCAAGCACCTGCGCGGCGCCGACGACATCGCCGAGGAACGAGGCCGCCGGAGACTGCATCTTGGGGCTGAGCGCACGCTCGATGGCGCGCGCATAGCTCGCGGCTGTGACGGCCGAGCCGTCGGAGAACCGGAACCCCTTCCGGATCGTGAAGGTGTACGTCCTCCCGCCGTTGGCTACCTTTGGAAACCCTTTGGCGACCTCCGGATAGAGGCGTGCGCTGGCCGGGCCCTTCTTGTCCGGATACCCGAGAAGCATCGCGCACGTCGCTGCTTCGAGGCGCCAGCCGTAGAAGTCGTAGTTCAGGGCCGGATCGAGGAACCTGATGTCGGTCGAGTTGACGTTCAGGCGAAGAATGCGCTCCTCGGTGGCCGGGCTCGCGGTGGCGGTGAGATACGCCGACGCCAGCAGTCCCAGACCGACCAGGAGTGAAAGAACCGAGGTCGTTCGCCGCATGACCCCTCCTGTCTCGAATGAAGTTGTCGCCCCCCTCGAGGACGTCGCGACTATGCAACACGCGTCACGAGGCGTCAACCCGGCTGACGACGGAACCACCCGGCGGGTTGCGTAGGGACCGGTGCCCGCGGCAAGCGGATCAGCCCTCGAGCTACGCGGCGAGCAGCGGCTCGAAGCGCTCTGGCTCGTCGAACGGCCCGATCAGGGCGAGCCGGAGGTCGTCGGCGAGGATGTCCGCTGCGACTCGCTGGACATCCTCGATCGTCACCGCGTCGAGACCTGCGAGGACCTCGTCGGGCTCGATCGCCTGGCCCTCGAGGAGCTCGCGGCGCAGACCGAACATGATCGTCGCGTGCGGGCTTTCGAGCCCGAGCACGAACCGGCCCTTCGAGTACGCGCGGGCCTTCTCGAGCTCCTCCGCGGGAACCGGCTCGGCGACGATGCGCCGGAGCTCGGCGACGATCGTCTCGACGGCCTCGTCGATCCGGTTGAGGTCGACGCCGGCCTGCGCCGCGAGCGACCCGGCGTCCGCGTAGCTCGTGTTGCCGCAGTAGACGTAGTACGCGAGCCCGCGCTGCTCGCGCACCTCGGTGAAGAGCCGCGACGACATCCCGCCGCCGAGCACGGTCGAGAGCAGCTGGACGACGTACCGGTCCGGGTGGCCGTGTGGGTAGCTGCGCGAGCCGACCACGATGTGTGCCTGGTCCGACTGCTTCGTGTGGATGCGGACGGGGCTCCCGTTCGTCGGGAGCACTGCGGCCTCCGCGATACCGGTTGACGCGGGATGGATGTCACCGAGGAGCCGCTCGAGGTGCCCGACGACGTCCTCTCCGATCCGCCCGCCGAGGCCGACGACGGTGCGCTCCGGGCGGTACCACCGCTCGAGGTATCCCGTGAACGTGTCGCGGCTCGCGCCGCGCACCGTGTCCTCGGTGCCGATGATGTCCCAGCCGAGCGGCTGGTCGCCGTACAGGTGGCGCTCCCAGACGTTGCCGACGTAGGAGCGGGGCGTGTCCGCGTACATGTTCATCTCCTCGACGATCACGCCTTTCTCCCGCTCGATCTCGTCGGCGTCGAACCGCGAGTTCCGGAGCATGTCGACGAGCACGTCGAGCGCGATGTCGCGCGTCTCGGCGGCGCATTTTACGTAGTACCCGGTCACCTCCTTGCCGGTGAACGCGTTGAACTCGCCGCCGATGGCGTCGATCTCGGTCGCGATGTCGCGTGCGGTCGGCCGTCGCTCGGTGCCCTTGAAGAACATGTGCTCTGCGAAGTGCGCGATGCCGCTTTCCTCGCGGCGCTCGTAACGCGAGCCGGCCGCGAACATCACGAAGCAGGAGACCGACTGCGCGTGCGGGAGCGACGCCGTGAGAAGCCGCGTTCCGTTGGAGAGCGTCGTGCGGTCGAAGGTCGGCACGCGGCCATGGTATAGACGTGCCTCATGCCCACCAGTCGTCTCACGCACGACCTGGCACTCGCGATCGTGCGCCACGTCCTCGACCACGCATCGGGCCCCGTTTCGGTCATCGTGGCCGACGATCACGGCGAGGTGGTCGCCTCGCTGCGCATGGACGGCGCGGCGCTCGACACCGAGCTCAACGCACGGCGCAAGGCCTACACGGCGGCGCGAAGCGATGCGACGACGACCCGTGCGCTCGCCGAGAAGGTCTCGAGCGCGCCGACGGAGCTCGCAAGCTTCGACCCGTTCTACTCGTTCTTCCTCGGCGGCGTGGCGATCTTCGCCGAGGGCGAGCGGATCGGCGCCGTCGGGGTCAGCGGCCTACCGGGGGAGGTCGACGAGCGCCTGGCGCTCGAGGCGATCACCGCTGCCGGGCTGTCGCCGCCGTCCTAGCGTCCTACGACGGCGAGCCGGCCCGCGCCCACCACGCGGCGACGAGCTCTCGCTCGCGCTCCGGGTCAAGCCCGATTCCCTCGACGAGCTCGGCGTGCTCCAACGTCGCCGCGACGGTCTCGTCGAGCGGACGGAAGGTCAGACCCGCAGCGATCGCGTGCGACACGTCGACCTCCATGAAGTGGCGCCACGCCTCGCTCCGCGTGTCGACCCACAGCGGGAACCCCATCCATTCGTCGACGCCCTGCGCGGCCAGGAAGGCGTCGTCGGCCTCGACGGCGCGCGCGGACGATCCCGTGACGCGCTTGCCCGAGTCGATCAGCGCTCCCATCGTGGATGGCCCGGTCGCGTTGAACGGCCCTGCGAGTCGCTGCTCGGCGGCCGCGACGATCCACGCAGCGAGGTCGCGGACGTCGACGAGCTGAATCGGCCGCCACGCAGGGCCGGGCACCAGGACATCGCCGCCGCGGGCTATCCGGTGCGGCCAGTACGTGAAGCGACCGGTCGGGTCGTGCGGGCCGACGATCAGGCCCGCCCGAACCCTGGTCGCGCGGCCCGGGAACGCGTCCTCGACTGCCCGCTCGCACAGCGCCTTGAGCGCGCCGTAGTCGCTCCCGATGTCCTCGGAGCCGGGCTCGGTCAGCTCCGCGAGCGCCGCCGTCTCGTCGACGACGTCGGAAAACGAGGCGTACACGGAGATGCTCGACACGAACACGTAGTGGCCGACCGCCCCCGCGAGGAGCTCCGCGCTCGCACCGACCACGCGCGGGAGGTAGCCGGAGGTGTCGACGACCGTGTCCCACTCGCGTCCGCTCAGCCCCTCCAGGCCGCCGTCTCGATCGCCGACAACGCGTTCGAGCTCGGGGTAGAGATCCGCCCCGGTCGTGCCCCGGTTGAAAAGCGTGAGCTCGTGCCCGCGCTCGAGTGCCGCGTCGATGATCGCCCGCCCGAGGAACTTGGGGCCGCCGAGCAGCAGGAGCCTCACGAGAGCTCCTGGATGCCCGCGAGCAGCCGGTCGACCTCCTCGGCGGTGTTGTAGTGGACGATCCCCGCGCGCACCGCTCCGTCGACCTCGTCGAGGCCCAGCCGTCGCATCGTCTCGAGCGCGTAGTAGTTCCCCCACCACACGGCAACGTTGCGCTCGGCAAGGTGCTCCGCGACCGACTGCGCGGTCCTGTCCGGCACGCTGAAGCAGAACGTCGGGACTCGCCCCTCCATCGTCGGGACGCCGTGAAGCGACACGCTCGACGGGAGTCCGCCGAGGAACCGCTCGCCGAGTGAGTGCTCGTACGCCGTGATCGACTCCCAGCCCACCGAGTCGATGTAGTCGACTGCGGCGACGAAGCCCGCGAGGAGCTCGTGCTGAGAAGTACCGAGCTCGAAGCGGCGGCCGACAGGCTCGTCCGGCGAGGGTCTCACCTTGTAGGGCCGCCAGCTGCGCAGGACGTCCTCGCGGCCGAACGCCATCCCCATGTGCGGCCCGAAGAACTTGTAGGGCGAGCAGATCAGCACGTCGCAGCCCCACGCGGCGACGTCGATCGGCCCGTGCGGCCCGTAGTGGACGGCGTCGACCCAGGCGAGCGCGCCCGCCGAATGGGCGAGCTCGACGACCCGCTGCATGTCTGGCGCCGTCCCGACGGAGTTCGCGGCGGCCGGAAATGCGACCACTCTGGTCTTGTCGGACAGCTTCGTTTCGAGGTCGTCGTAGTCGAGACCAAGGTCATCGGTGACATCCACGAAGTGGACGACGATCCCGATGTCGCGCTGGATCTCCAGCCAGGGCGCGACGTTCGCGTCGTGGTCGAGGCGCGTCACGAGCACCTCGTCGCCCGCGCGCAGCGTCCGCGCAAAGGCGCGTGTGAGCAGGAAGTTCAGCGCGGTCATGCTCTGGCCGAACGCAACCTCGCCTGGGTCACAGTTCATGAAGGACGCTGCACGCTCGTGAGCGCGATCGACGAGCGCGTCGGTGCGCCTCGACGTCTCGTAGGGCGCGCCGACGTTCGCATTGTCGTGCCGGAGGTAGCCGGCGATCGCGTCGATCACCTCGTCGGGGCACTGGGTCCCTCCGGGTCCGTCGAAGAACGCGAGCGGCCGGTCGAGGGCGGAGTACCGCGCGCGTACCGCGGCGATGTCCAGCAGCGTCGCGCTCATGCGACCCGCCATTCGTATGTCGGCATCGCCGTCAGCGACGCGCCGACGAAGCAATCTCGCTCCGCTTTCGCGAGGAGGTCGGTGACCGCGCCCTCGTCCGGCTTGGGCGCGAATGCGACGTCGCCCTCGAAGCCGATCTCGACGAACGCAAACCGTCCGTCCGTCTCCCGCCGGGTCACCGTGCCGTTGGCAGCGGCGCTCGCGGTGAGGGTGATCCCCGCGCGGACGCAGTGGTAGCGCAGGCTCGTCAGCGTGCAACGCGCCAGCCCGGCGAGGAGCAGGTGCTCGGGCGTCCACGACGCCTCGTCGGCGCCCGCCAGAACGCCACCGCCGCGGTCCGAGCGCGCGTCCCACGTCTCGTCCAGCGAGACCGCGTAGTCGAAGGTCCTCGCGCGCACGGACACGGGCGCAGCCTAGACGGCCCGATGCCGTCCGGGTCGTGGCCTACGGTTGAGGCCCATGCAGCGGTTGCGGCCGTTGAACGAGCAGGAGTGCTACCTCCGGTGCTACGGCTGGGTCGGTGACGACGACGCGGTCAGGGTCACGAAACCCGAGCGAGATGCGCCCGAAGCGACGGCGGTGCTCACAGAGCGGATCCGGATCGCCTTCGAGGCGCGCTTCGCCGAGCACGGCGCCGAAGCGGCGTAGCACGTCGGGCTCGCTGCGCGAGCCCGACTAGATTCAGTGCGGCCCGTGTCGTCGCCTCGTCGAACCCCGCCGCGATCGCCTGCCAGCACGCCCAGCGCCGTGCCCGACGTGCTCGCGCCCGGCCTCGATGTCGTCTTCTGCGGGATCAATCCGGGCTTCCACTCCGACGCGAAAGCCGCGCACTTCGCGAATCCGCGCAACGACTTCTGGCGGCTGCTCCACGCCGCGGGCTTCACGCCCCGGCTCGTCGACCCGTTCGAGCAGTTCGAGGCTCTCAGTCATGGCGTGGGCATCACGAACGCAGCGTTCCGCACGACTCGAGGCTCGTCCGACCTGCGCCGGGCCGACTTCGCAGGGAGCGCCGAGCGGCTGGAGCGGCTCGCGCTCGAGCTCCGTCCGCGGGCGATCGGCTTCGTCGGGAAGGAGGCGTATCGCGGTCCCTTCGGCGGGAGGCCCGCGCACGGCCTGCAGGACAGGCGGCTCGGGGAGACGATCCTGTTCGTCCTCCCGTCCACGTCCCCCGCCAACGCAGCGGTGCCCTGGGAGGAGCGATTGCGGTGGTTCCGCGCGTTGCGGGAGCTCGTCGGCTGAATCTCAGGCGTGGTGTCCGGGCGCTCGTCGTCGACCCTGACGATCGCATCGCTCTCGTCCGTTTCGAGTTCCCGGATCGAACGGTGTGGGCCACACCGGGCGGTGGCGTCGAGGACGGCGAGAGCGACTCGGAGGCGCTCCGCCGAGAGCTGTGGGAGGAGCTAGGCCTCGAGCTCTCCGAGCCGCTCGCCGACCACGTCTGGGAGCGCACGCACGTTTTCCCGATGTCGAGCTGGGACGGCCAGACCGAGCGGTTCTACCTCATCAGGGTCCCGCACTTCGAGATTTGGCCCGCCCTCGGTCGCGAGGCCTTGCTCAAGGAGGGAGTCACCGACATACGCTGGTGGCCGCTCGCCGAGATCGGCGTGGCGCAGGACGTGCTGTTCGCTCCTCGGCTCCTTCATGCCCATCTGCTCCGGCTGCTTCGAGAGGGCGCGCCGAGCACGCCCCTCGACGTCGGGGTGTGAAAGCCGGCAGGTGCCTGGCTTCAGCCAGGCACCAACCGCGTTCCGTCATGCTTCCGGGATGCGCGTCGTCGCTTTGCTGCGCGGCATCAACCTCGGGCCGCACAAGCGCATCGCAATGCCGGCGCTGCGAGAGATCGTCGCAGGGCTCGGGCACACGGAGGTCGAGACCTACCTTCAGAGCGGGAACGTCGTCTTCAGGCCGAAGCCGAAGGCCCCGAAAGACCTCGGCGGGTCGCTCGCCACGGCTATCGCGGATGCCACCGGGCACGAGGTGCCCGTCGTCGTGCGGACAGCGCCGGAGCTCCGGAAGGTGGTCGCGGCGAATCCCTACCAGGTCGACGATCCAACGAAAGTCGTCGTCGCGTTCCTCGCCGAGGCCGTGGACCTCGGCGCCCTCGCGCTCGGCGATCTTTCGGAGTACCTGCCCGACGAGTTGACAATCGTTGGCCGCGAGATCTACGTCAGCGTGCCCAACGGTCAGGGGCGCTCGAAGCTTATGGAGGCTCTCACCAAGCGCCGACTCCCCACAACTCTGACGGTGCGGAACTGGCGGACCGTGACGGCGTTAGTGGATCTCACGTCGTAGTTGAGCTTCGTGAGGTGCCTGGCTGAAGCCGGGCACCCAGGCAAACCAATCGCTGGAAGGGCTTTCAGCCCTTCCAGCGATTCGTTATCGGCGTCCGCCAGTCGCGGCCGAAGGCCCGCGGGCGGAGCTTGACCCCCGGGGCCGCCTGGCGCCGCTTGTACTCGGCGCGGTCGACGAGCGACAGCGTCCTGGCCACGACCTCCGGGTCGAACTTCTGCTCGAGCTCCTCCCGCGAGCGGTCGAGCTCGACGTACGCCTCGAGGATCGGGTCGAGGATTTCGTACGGCGGCAGTGACTGGTCGTCGCGCTGGTCGTCGCGGAGCTCTGCGCTCGGCGGCCGCTCGATCGTCGTCACCGGGATCAGCTCACGGCCCGCACGCTCGTTGAGGTAGCGCGAGAGCCTGAAGACGTCGAGCTTGTACACGTCCTTGAGGAGCGCGAACCCACCGACCATGTCGCCGTAGATCGTCGCGTACCCCACGGCCATCTCGGACTTGTTCCCCGTCGCGACCACGAGCCAGCCGTGCGTGTTCGAGAACGCCATCAGGATCGTCGCGCGGATGCGCGCCTGGAGGTTCTCCGCGGCGAGGCCATCGAGACCTCCGAGCGCCTCGTGGTAGGCGCCGACCACCGTCTCGATGGGGATCTCGCGGAAGTCGACACCGAGGTTCTCGCTCACCTCGCGTGCGTCGTCACGCGTCTCCTCCGAGTTGAAGCGCGACGGCATCGAGATGGTGTGCACGCGGCCGGGGCCGAGCGCGTCGGCGGCGACCGCCGCCGTGAGCGCCGAGTCGACGCCCCCCGAGATCGAGATCAGGACGTCGTCGAAGCCGTTCTTGTCGACGTAGTCGCGAAGGCCGAGCCCGAGCGCCAGCCGCAGCTGCTCGAGCTCCGAGGCGAACGGCGTCACGCTTGCGGCGACCGGCTCCTCGGGTTCGCGCGCCGGCGCAAGATCGAGTGTCGTCATGGTCGGCGACGCGGTGCGCGAGCGCTCGAGCTCGCGGCGGCGCACGTCACGCAGCCGCTGCCCGATCGCTTCGTTCGGATCGAGGTCGACGACGAGCAGCGCCTCCTCGAACCCCGGGGCCCGAGCAACGACCTCGCCCTCGTCGTCGAGTACGACCGAATGGCCGTCGAAGACGAGCTCGTCCTGGCCTCCCACGAGGTTGCAGAAAGCGAAGTAGGCGGCGTTATCGCGCGCTCGAGTGACGAGCATCTCTTCGCGGTCCTCCGCCTTGCCGCTGTGGTACGGCGACGCCGAGAGGTTGACCAGGAGCGTCGCGCCGGCCAGCGCAAGGTCGGTGGCGGGTGGGCCCGGCTGCCAGACGTCCTCGCAGATCGTCGGGCCCACGACGACGTCGCCGAACCGAAGCAGCAGGAGCTCGCGCCCCGCAGCGAAGTAGCGGTGCTCGTCGAAGACGCCGTAGTTCGGCAGGAACTGCTTGCGGTAGACGCCACGCACGCCGCCGTCTGCGCACACGAAGGCGGCGTTCGCGAGATCGCGGTCGAACGCCGGCGCGCCGATGAGTGCCACGATCCCGTCGCAGCCGCGCGCAACCTCGTCGACCGCCTCGCGCGATGCGCGGACGAACCCGGGCCGCAGCAGCAGATCCTCGGGTGGATACCCGGTAACCGCAAGCTCCGGCAGGACGACCAGATCCGCCGAGGCGCGCTTCGCCTCCGCGATCGCCCCGGCGATCCGCTCGACGTTGCCGTCGAGGTCGCCGACGACGACGTTCAGCTGCGCGAGTGCGATCCGCATCGTGGCATCCTCGCCGCGGGCGTGGGGAGCCCGCTCGGACGAGGTTTTCGACTCACAGTCATAAACATCACTCTACCGGGATGACAGACGCCACGGTCACGATCGACCGCCGCTACCGCGGCCCGCACACCTCGGCCAACGGCGGCTACGCGGCGGGGCTGCTCGGCTCGCGGCTCGGAGACGCGGCCGAGGTGACGCTCCGACTCCCGCCGCCGCTCGAGCGACCCTTGACGGTGCGGCGCGACGGCGATCGGCTGCTGCTCGAGGACGGTGACGCGCTCGTTGCCGACGCAGTCACCGGCGAGCCGGGCGTGTCGGCCCCCACGCCGCCGAGCCCCGAGGAGGCCGAGGCTGCGGCCGCCGGCATCGGTGCCTGGGGACCGCCGGAGTTCGCCGAGTGCTTCGTCTGTGGGACGCGCGAGGACGGCAGCGGTCTCGGCATCCACCCAGGCCCGGTCCCCGGCCGCGACGGCCTCGTCGCGACGACCTGGGTTGCGCACGACGTCGCGCCCGAGGTCGTCTGGGCGGCGATCGACTGCCCCGGCGCCTACGCTGCAGCCGATCCCGAGGGTGGGGTGGTCGTCCTCGGGCGGATGACCGCCCGCGTCGACCGAGTGCCGGAGGTGGGCGAGCGGTGCGTCGTCGTCGGCTGGCGCCTCGGCAAGGACGGACGGAAGCTCTTCGCCGGGACTGCGCTCTACGGTGCGAGGGGTGACGTGCTTGCCATCGCCCGCCAGGTGTGGATC
Organism: uncultured Actinomycetes bacterium; assembly: GCA_963810295.1. Classification (GTDB taxonomy): domain Bacteria; phylum Actinomycetota; class Thermoleophilia; order Gaiellales; family Gaiellaceae; genus Gaiella. The sequence goes on along the minus strand of CAWEMW010000009.1, from coordinate 425,472 downwards.
CTGCCGCGGTAGAGGCTAGCCGTTCCAGATGCGGATCACCGGAGTCTCGCGCTCGTAGCCGAGCACCGAGACGGATCCCGTGTCGAGACGGAACAGCCGGCCGTCGCTTCCGTGGAGGCCGAGCCAGCGTGCGGTCAGCACCCGCAGGGCATGGCCGTGGCCGAAGAGCAGCGTGTCGCCTTGTGTCGCCCGAGCGCGTGCCACGACGCGGTCCGCACGCTCGGAAACCTCATCGGCCGTCTCGCCACCGGGCGTCGGGTGCGTCCAGACGGTCCATCCCGGCACCGTCTCGCGTATCTGCGCCGTGCTGATCCCCTCGTAGCGTCCGTAGTCCCATTCGACGAGGTCGTCGTCGACCAGGGCATCGGGGAAGCCGGCGAGCTCGGCGGTCTCCCGCGCCCGTGCGCGTGGGCTTCTCAGGACGAGCGAGAACGACCGTCCGGCGAGGCGTTCGCCGATCTCGAGCGCCGCCTCGACGCCGTGCTGGGTCAGGGGGACGTCGGTGACCGACGTATGCCGCCAGTCGCGGCTCCAGGACGTCTCGCCGTGACGGACGAGCCACACCTCGGACGTCTGCTCGTGCATCGTCGGCTCAGCGCGACGTGAGAGCGACGAGGATGCCACCGTCCTCGTCGTAGGCCGGGAAGAGATCGACGAGCACCGGCTTGACGAGGCCCGCCCGGGTTCTCACCTCGAGGGCCTGACCCAGCCGGCGGACGCCCCACTCGCGCACGAGATCGATGGGGCCGCTGTCGGAGAGCGCGAGCGCCGCGGACACGTCGCGTCCGATCAGGTCAGCCTCGCGATAGCCCGTCAGCTCGAAGACTCCACGCCCGACGGCCAGCACACGCGCGTCGCGGTCGCAGACCACGAATCCGGTGGAGGGCGCGGGGTAGTAGTCCTCGAGCAACTGGAACAGGAAGCCGAAACCACAGTTGCGGCACTGAGGTGTGTTGCTCGTGAACCCCTCGTAGCCGTCGACATCGACGGAGCGCGTGCGGCAGTTCGGGCAGATGAAGACGGGCATCACGCGATGGTACGGGCCACGATGTTGCACCTGCGTAACGGTCGGTCTCGCAGCCAGGAGTTAGTGTGTGCTAACATAGTGTCCACTAACAACGATCGAGGTGATGCGCGTGCGGGCACGTCTGGTGACCGAGGAGAACAAGAAGTGGTGGACGCTCGCCGCGGTGTCCTTCGGGCTGTTCATGATCATGCTCGACAACACCGTCGTGAACGTCGCGCTGCCGTCGATCCAACGGGACCTCGGCGTCGGGCTCTCGGAGCTCGAGTGGATCGTGAGCGGCTACGCCCTCAGCTTCGCGGCGCTGATGCTGATCGGTGGGAAGCTCGCCGACGCCTACGGCCGCCGCGCCATCTTCGTCATCGGGATCGCGGTCTTCACCCTTGCGTCGCTCGCCTGCGGGTTGTCCACGAGCGGCGAGATGCTGATCGCCGCGCGGGTCGCCCAGGGCGCCGGTGCGGCGCTGATGAACCCGGCCACGCTCTCGATCATCGCCGCCACGTTCCCGCCCAGGCAGCGCGGAACCGCGATCGGGATCTGGGCGGGCGTCTCGGCGCTCGCGCTCGCGATCGGCCCACTCGTCGGCGGCCTGCTGAGCGACCATGCGAGCTGGCACTGGATCTTCTTCATCAACGTGCCGGTCGGGATCGTCGGTATCGCGGCGAGCTTCCTCCTCATCGACGAGTCGCGCGACCCGACGCACGAGCGCCTCGATCTTCCCGGCCTTGCGACGTCCGCGATCGGGCTCTTCGCCTTGACCTACGGCCTGATCGAGGCGAACACCTACGGCTGGGGCTCGCCGCGGATCGTCGGCGTCTTCGTCGTGGCCGCGGTGTCGCTCGTCGCGTTCGTCCTGCTCGAGCGGCATCAGCGGGCACCGATGCTCGACCTCTCGCTGTTCCGCAACCGGACCTACGTCGGCGCCAATCTCGTCGTGCTGCTGGTCGCCCTCGCGATGTTTGGCGTCTTCTTCTTCGTCTCGCTGTACATGCAGAACGTCCTCGGCTTCTCCGCGGTCGAGGCCGGGGCTTCGTTCCTGCCGATGACGGTCCTGATCATCCTCGTCGCGCCGTGGGCCGGACGTCTGTCGGACCGCTGGGGCTCGCGCGGCCTCATGACCGCCGGCATGCTCCTCGTCACCGGGCAGCTCGTCTACTTCAGCATGCTCGGCACCGAAGCCACGTTCTGGACGCTGCTGCCCGGTCTCCTGCTCGGCGGTTTCGGGATGGCGATGACGATGACGCCGAGCGCGGCGGCAGCGACGCGCTCTGTCCCCGTCGCGAAGGCGGGGGTCGGCTCGGCGGTCCTGAACGCCTTCCGGCAGGTCGGCGGCTCGATCGGTATCGCTCTGATGGGAGCGATCATGGCGGCGCAGCTCACCGATCCGCCGTCGGTCGACTCCTTCATGCAGGGCTTCGAGCACTCGCTGCTCGTCGCTGCGGGGATCGCCCTCGCAGGAGCGGCGGTCGCCGCCTGGCTCATCAGGCCACACGACATGGCGGAAGGTGCCGACGAGCGGCAGGCCGTCGCCGCCGAGGCGCTGTGAGCGAGGCCCGCCAGGCCACCCGGCGCCTCCCGGCGCAGGAGCGTCGCCAGGCCATCGTCACCGCGGCGCTGCGGGTCTTCACGTCGACGAGCTATGCCGGCGCGACGACGGCCGAGATCGCGCGCGAAGCCGGTATCACGGAGCCGGTCCTCTATCGGCACTTCGCGTCGAAGCGCGACCTCTGGCTCGCGTGTCTTGACGCGGCATGGGACGAGACGCGCGCGATGCTCGAGACGAAGATCGCGATGTTCGCCCCCGGGAACACGCCGAACGGCACGCATTCGCCGTGGCGCAGCCCGACGATGCCGAACCTCTGGATCCAGGGACTCACGGAAGCGGGCGAGGATCCTGTCGTCCGCCGCGCGATCCGCCGGCATATGCGCGAGGTACACGACTTCGTCGCCGACCAGCTCCGGCAGGGCCAGTCGCGCGGCGCCGTGCCGCTCGATCGGGACGCCGACGCCGAGGCCTGGGTGTTCATCGGCGGCGGCCTTCTCCGCTCGGTCGCCGACCGGCTGGGGGGCGTGCTGACGGCGAGCGACCTCGAGGCGATCTCGCGCGAGCGGATGCGCTGGCTGACGGGCGCGTAGTCGCGCGACTGCGCGAGGTCGGCGCAAAGTCGACGCGAAGTTGGAACGAAGTCGGCACGAACTCGTGACACTTCTGTGACGAGATCGGCGGTAGCGTTCGTGTAGGGACACGGGAGTGCCCCTGGGGGAGTTTGGGGGCGTGGCTCGGGTGCTCAGAACGGGATTCGGAGCAGCCAGAACGCGAGCATCCCGACGGTGATCGCCAGGCCGAGGTTCCGCGTCCGCCACGCGGTCAGTGCCGTGAGTACCGCAGCAGTCAGGCGAATCGCGCCCTCGCCGAGCGGGCCTTCGAGTGAAGGGGTCACGAGCGCGGCGAAGACTGCGATCGGCACGAAATGGAGGAACCGCACCCAGAAGGGCGGCAGGTCGGCCCGCAGCGCGAGGCCGGCGTAGCGCGAGCCGAACGTCACCGCGACCATCCCGCCGAGAATGAGCCAGAACGTCACGCGACCTCGCGCACTGCGTCGTCGAGCCGCTGCCCGGGCGTCGGGCGGCCGCGGGTCAGCCATGCACCCAGCAGGCTGCCCGTGACGCCGGTGACGATGACGGGGAGCCCTCCCGGCAGCACCTGGGTGAGGACGTACGCGACGACGCCGGACGCGACCGCGACCGCGAGCTCGACGCGCGTGCGAAGCAGCGGTACGAGCAGAGCGAGGAACGCGAGCGGGAAGACCAGATCGACGCCGAGCCGCTCGGGGTCGGGGATCGTCGCGCCGAGGAGCGCACCGGCGAGCGTCGAGGCGTTCCACGTCACGAAGAGGCTCAGCTCGGCGCCCAGCAGGAACTCGAACGACCGCTCGCGCCGAGCGGCGACGACGCCGTAGGCCTCGTCAGTGAGGAAGTACGCGGCCGTGGGCCGCCGCCAGCCGGGCAGTGGAATGCTCCGGCCGAGCGACAACCCATAGAGGACGTGGCGGACGTTCAGCAGGAACGTCGTGAGAACGATCTCGATCGCGGCGGCGCCGGCCCCGAACAGCCCCGCCGCGCTCACCTGCGCGCTCCCGGCGAACACGAGCGCTGAGAGCGCCTGGGTCTCCAGCACGGAGAGACCGGCGTCGCGTGCGATCACTGCATATGCGATGCCGAACGGCGCGACACCGAGCCAGAGCGGCACCATCGCCGCGAACCCGGCCGCAAACGGACCACGCTGACGTCCGACCGGCCCCATCTGGCGATCCTAGGCGGCGTCGTGCGCGGGACCGTGTTGGGGGCGCCCGCGCCGAGGCGAGGGCGGTCCGAATGCTACGGCGTCTGGGGCGGAGCGCTCTCGGCTGCTGCCTTCGCGTCGGCGATGTCGTCGTCCTTGCCGTCGAGCGAATCCAGCGTGTCCTTGGTCTTGTCGGCCCCGGTGTCGATCGGCTCCGAGTACTTGCCGCCGGTCTTCTGGTCGGCAACGTCGGCTCCCTTGTCGATCCCGCTGCCGATCTTCTCACCGTGGTCGTCGACGGTGGTCTCCGTCTTGCCCTTGAACTTGCTCAGCAATCCGTCGAGGAATCCCATGCTCGTCTCCTTCGTAGCTGACCGGCTGACCACCACCCTAGTACGTGCGCGTATCGTGCGGCACATGCGGGGTGCAGTCGTCGCATGCGTTGCGGCCCTGGTAGCCGTGTCCTTCGTCGGCGCGGCGGACGCCGATGCGCCTGCGTCGAAGCGGATCGTCCGTGCCTGGAGCGCGCGTCTCAACGCCTACGACAACGCCGGGGTCGCCCGTCTGTTCGCGCGGCCGGCGGTCTTCGTCCAGGGCGGCGCCGCGCTCCGCCTCGAGACGTCTGGAGACATCGCTCTGTGGCATCGGCTGCTCCCGTGCGCGGGCAGGATCGTCTCGATCGCGGTACGGGGCGAGTACGCCACCGCCGTCTTCGTCCTCGCGAACGGCAAGAACCGGCGCTGCGCGGCCGCGGGCGTGAAAGCCGCGGCGGTCTTCCGGATCCGGAACGGCAAGATCGTCAGCTGGGCCCAGATCGCGGTGCCGGCGGCGCCAGGACCGAGCGCATAGCACGGCTCGCACCGAGCTCGGGGCCTTGACGTCCTTTCGGCGCGGGACGAGCGCGAATCAGCGCCGAGTTCGTTGCGCGATCTGGGCGTCGGCCGGCCGAAGCATCGTGTAGAGCAGCAGCCCGATGAACGGGAGGATCAGCATGATGATCGCCCAGGCCGCCTTCGCGGAGACGGTCAGGTCACCCCGACGGACGACGTCGACGACGGCCCGCACCCAGAGGACCAGGAAGAGAATGATGACGGCCGCGACGATGATCCGCACGACAGACGACCCTATACGCAGCCGCGGCTGTCGGCCCGTCCAGCGCGAAAGCCGCCCGAGCAGCTCGGCGCGCGTGAACCTTGGAGTCGCAGAGCGCCGAAATCGGGCAACGCCATTCGGCTGACACTCGGTCGGTGTCAGCGGGCCGCGCGGAGGAGTGCGGAGCGCGCGACGACGACCCGGTCGACGGTCGGATGGAGGCGGTCTTCGGACGACCGCCCGCCGACGATGCGGAAGAACGTAAACGGCGCGTTCACGAGGTCGCCGTTCCGGTCGAAACGGATGTCGCCGAGAATGCCGTCCTCGACCCGGGCGCGGAGGACCTCCCGGGTCACCGACGTGCGCGTCCCGTTCGAGCGGGCGATCGCGTCGAGCAGGATCTCGGCGGCCTGCGCGCCGTACGCGGCGGCGAAGTCCGGCCCGGCGCCCGAGGGCCTCGATCGCGCGAAGCTCTCGAGGAACGCCCGTCCGCGAGGCGGCAGCTTCTCGTTCGCGATGCCGTACTGGCTCACGTACATCCCCTTCGCGGCGGGCCCTGCCAGGGCGACGAGGTCGTCGTACAGGCCGAAGCCGTCGGGGGCGAGGATCGCGACTTTCGGCCCGGCGGCGGCGCGCACCGCGCGGATGACCGCAGCGGACTCCGGGTAGAGGACGTCCGCGACGATGACAGCGTCGGGGCGAGCCCGGGCGACCGCCCGTGCGAACGGCGCGAAGTCACGGGCCTCGGTGTCGTAGCGGAGAGACGCGACGTCGAGGCCGAGCTGCCGTCCCGCGGTTCCGACGTCCTCCGCGAACGTGCCGAAGTAGTCGTCGCCTCGCGCCGAGAGGACGGCCACCCGCTGCGCGCCGAGCGACTTCGCGAGCTGGGCGTGCGCGATCGCCTGGAGGTGCTCGGCTCCCGCGATCCGAGCGTAGTTCCGCACGCCCGAGGGATAGAGCTCCTCGTTCTCCGTCAGCTCCTGGTACGTGTTCGACGGGCTGAGCATCGCGAGCGGCCCCTCGGGCGCCTCGTTGGTCACGGGGATCTGGAGGTACGAGCAGGGCGAGTGAAACGACCCGACGACGCCGACCACGCTGAGGTTCCGCGCGTACGCCTTCGCGTTCGAGCCGCAACGGAAGAAGTCGGAGTCGCCGGACTGAGCGGTCGACGCGTCGCACGACTGGAATCCGACGGTGTACCCACCCGCCTCGAAGCCTCGCTGCCGGAGGACGTGGCGCATGCCGTCCACCATCGCCTGCGTGTAGGGACGCGCTCCGCCCTGGAGCGGGAGGTCGGACACGACGAGGAATCGGGGTGGGTCGTCGCCACCGTGGTAGACCTCGGAGCAGACGGGCGACGGGAGCGCCGCATCGCGCGACGGTGGGCTCGCGGCGGCGATCCAGGCCGCGCCCTCCCCGGCACCGACGGCACGTGGCGACGCCGTCCGCGCGACGACTCGTGCCGCGTTCGTTCGGGGGTCGATGCGATAGACCTCGTCGCCGATCTCGTTCGTCGCCCAGACCGCGCCCGCTCCGAAAGCGACTCCGTTCACCCACCTGGCCAGGGGGATGCGACGCTTGCCGACCGGTCGATCGCGGGGGATGCGCCAGACGCTGCCGTCGAACGGGTCTGCCGCCCAGACGGAGCCGGCGCCGACGGCGAGCCCGCTGATGCCGTCCTCCGCCACGGGGATCCGGCGCGACACGACGTTCCTCGCGGTGTCGATCTCCGCAATCCGACCTTCCCCTCCGATCCAGACATCACCCTCGCCGGCCGCGATCAGCTCCGCCTTCGCGTCGATCTGCGCGACGACGCGGTTCGTGCTCGGGTCGATCCGCGAGACCGACTGGTCGGGATTGACCACCCAGACAGCGTCCGGCGTCACCGCGAGCTTCTGGCGGCTGAAACCCGCGGGGACGTAGACGTGGCCCCCGGCCGCCGGCGGCAGGGCAATGGTGTCGACGACGACCCCGGACGCCGGGTCGATCCGCGACACGCTCTCGGGCATGTCGGTCAGCCCCTCGATCGGTCCGTTGCCGACCCAGACGGCGCCTGCGCCCGCGGCGATGTCGGTCGGGCGCGACGAGGTGCTGAAGACGCGCCGCACGCGACGCGTCTCCGGATCGATCTGCGTCACGGTCTTGTCGTCGCCGTCGAGCACCCAGATGCTCCCCTCCCCGACGGCGACGGTCGACGGTGCTGTGCCGAAGGAGATCGTCTCGCGCAACTCGCCGGTCTCCGGGTCGAGCGCGATCGCGCCGGCCGTCTCGTGCGCCGCGTCCCCGCCCGCGAGCCGCCACGCCCCGACGCCGAGCGCGAGAGCGAGCACGGCGGCGCCGGCGACGGCGATGCGCACCGGGTGGCGCCAGGCGGACGCCGGCACGATCGCGGGGCGCGTCCGCCGCGATGACGAACCGAGCTCGGGATCCTGTTCGAGGATCTGGCGCTCGAGATGTCGGAGCCCCTCGCTCGGCTCCAGTCCAAGCTCGGCGGCGAGGTGCTGACGGCCGTCCTGGTACACCTGCAGCGCCTGTGCCTGGCGACCCGCCCGGTACAGGGCCAGCATGAGCTGACCGCGGAGACGCTCGCGGAGAGGATGGCGCTCGACGAGGATCTCCAGCTCGCCGATCAGCTCGCCGTCCCGCCCGAGCGCTAGGTCCGCGTCTATCCGCTCCTCGAGCGCGGTCAGTCGGAGCTCCTCGAGGCGAGCGATCTCCGGCTGCGCGAACGACTCGTACGCGAGGTCGGCGAGGGCTGGCCCGCGCCAGAGGGCGAGCGCATCACGCAGCCGATCGGCTGCCAGCTTCGGATCGTTGCGGGCGTTCGCCTGCCGCCCCTCCTCCAGCCGGCGCTGGAACGCGTCGGCGTCCAGCGTCCCGGGGGCGATCCGCAGGACGTAGCCGTGCCCGTGCGTCTCGAGCCGCGCCTCGGACCTCGCCTCCTCGTCGGGTCCCGCGAGTGCCTTCCGGAGCCGCGAGACGTACGCCTGCAGCGTCTTCGCCGCGGTCGTGGGCGGGCTCTCGCCCCAGAGGTCGTCGACGAGCGCGTCCTGCGACACGACCTCGTTCGCGCGGAGGAGAAGGGCGGCGAGTAGCGCACGCTGCTTCGGGCCGCCGAGGTCGAGCGTCCGCCCGTCGTCCACGGCCTCGAGTGGACCGAGGATCCGAAACTCCATGCCGCTCATGACCCCCCTTCTTTCCCGCACCCACTCCGCTCGAGCGCGCCGCCCGGCGCACGGTGCAACCGACTGTCGCTGGTTTGCAACCGAATCGCAACCCTCTCGCCCCACCCTCACTCCATTGGCCGCCGAGGGGCGGTCACCGAACGGAGGAGGAGCGATGTTGCATCGGATCGTCAAGAGGCTCACAACCGGCGCCGCAGTGACCTTGACTGCGCTCGTCGCCACGGCCGGAGCGGCGGCGGCGGATGCCGTCGTCCGGCCCGACGACCACGCGACGCACGGCCCGGGAGCGATCGCACAGACCAATGACTGGGTGACGTCCCGCGACGCCGGGCGGCCCGACGACCACGCCGTGCACGGGCCCGGCGCGATCGTGGCGGCTCAGCGAGACGTCGTCCTGCGCCCCGACGATCGCGCCGATCGCCGCCTTCCCGCCGATGCGCCCGTTGCGCAGCCGTCGACCGGCGAGGGCTTCGACTGGCTCGACGCCGGGATCGGCTCGGCGGCGACGTTCGGGCTCGTGCTGCTCGCCGCGGGCGCCTCGGTGATGCGGCTACGGCACCAGGCGCAGACGGCATGAGCGCCCAGGGGCTTGCGCGACGGGCGGAGGAAGTCGTCGTGCTCGTGGCCGAGGGGAAGACGACCGCAACCGACAAGCGAAGAGGAGGGACCATGAAGCTACTCGCGATCGTCGGAATCGCCGCGCTGAGCATCGCCGGCGCGGCAGTCGCAGGTGTGACGGCGTCCGCGTGGACGGCCGCGCAGAAGATCGACACGATCGGCGGCAACAACTCCGAGGTCAACACGCCGTCACTCGACGGCTGCCCGATCCAGTCGCCGGACGGCCTCAGGCTGTACATCGCATCGAACCGCCCGGGTGGGAAGGGTGGACTCGACATCTGGGTGGCCACGCGACCGAGCGCAGCTGCGCCCTGGGGGCCTCCGCAGAACCTGGGTGAGCCCGTGAACTCCGCAGCGGACGACTTCTGCCCGACGCCGGTCGGGAAGCGCGGGTTGTTCTTCGTCAGCCGAGAGGCACTGCCCGGAGCGTGCGGGCAGGGTGACATCTACTTCTCCCACCGCAACGGGGCGGGGGCGTGGGCGGAGCCCGAGCGGCTGCTCTGCAGCCCGGCCGGGCCGAACAGCGAGCTCGACGAGCAGGGCCCTTCGTGGGTCGACGTCAGCGGCAAGCTCCGGGGAAAGAAGATGCTGTACTTCTCGCGCAGCTCGGTTGCGCCGAACGTCCCCGGCGAGATCTACGCAAGCGAGCGGCAGAACGGTGCTCGCTTCGGGCCGGCGACTGCCGTCAGCGAGTTGAACGACGCAACTGGGAACGACATCCAACCGAACGTCCGCGCCGACGGCCTCGAGGTCGTGCTCAGCTCGAACCGTGCCGGGACGCTCGGCACGCAGGACATCTGGGTCGCGACACGAGCGACGGTCGGTGACCGGTGGTCGGCGCCAGTGAACGTCGGCGCCGAGGTGAACACGAGCGTCGCGGAGTCGAGACCATCGCTCTCCCGGGACGGGAGCCAGCTGCTCTTCGGGCGCGCCCCGGGCCCCGAAGGAAGCAGCGACATCTACGTCACCACTCGATAGGGCATGAGTGACCCGGCGCACGAGCTGGTGCGCCGCGGAGGGGCCGGGCAGGTCAGTCGCCGCCCGGCCCCTCCAAGTGAGCTCTCGTTCGAGTGAAAGCGGCGGGTCGCGGGGTCCTACGACGAGTGCGACCGATCCGGACTACTGGGCGCCGTCTTTGGTGGCGCCGGGTGGCCCAGAGGAACCGTTGGGACGTACTCGAGCGCGGGATCGGCACGGGATTCGGCGGGGCTCGCTCGGCGCCGGACGACGTACCAGGTCTCCATCTCGCCCTTGCCCTTGACTCGGACCGTCCCCCTCGGCTCGCAGACGAACTCGTCCTCGAGCAGCTCCTTCGTCGCCCGGGTGATCTGGATCCGCCCCGAGGCCCCGTGGGATTCCATGCGGCTCGCCGTGTTCACGGCGTCCCCCCAGAGGTCGTACAGGAACCGTTTCCGGCCGATCACGCCGGCCACGACCGGTCCCGAGTTGATCCCGACGCGCAGCTCGAGCCCGAGCTGCCCGACGTCGTCGGCCGAGCGCATCGCTGCCTGCATGTCTAGCGCCATCAGGGCGAGCGCACGGGCATGGTCGGGCCGGGGTGAGGGAACGCCGGCGGCGACCATGTAACAGTCGCCGATCGTCTTGATCTTCTCGACCCCGTAGCGCTCGGCGAGCACATCGAAGTGGCTGAACAGGTGGTCGAGCATGCTGACGACCTCGGCCGGCGGGAGGTGCTCCGTGACGGGGGTGAAGTCGACGACGTCAGCGAACAGGATCGATGCCGAGCTGAACTGGTCCGCAATCGGCTGCGTCTCGGCCTTGAGCCTGTCGGCGATCGACCGCGGCAGGATGTTGAGCAGCAGGCTCTCCGACCGCGCCTGCTCCTCTCGCAGCGCCGCGAGCGCCCTCCGGCGCTGGGCGGCGAACACGGCCAGCAGCGTGAACACGATCGTGCCGCCCACCGCCACGTTGAGGGCGAGCATCGTGCTCGTGAACCACTCGGGGACGGCCGGCGAAACCCCACCCAGCAGCTCTCCGGCGAGCCCCGAGCCGAGGAACACGACGAGGTACGCGACGTACCAGCGAGCCGCGGTTCGGACGTCGCTGAAAACGAGCGCCCCGAGCGGGGCGAGGATCCCCCACAGGCCGACCCCGCCGGAGGCGAGGAAGCCCCCCAGCGGAACCATCGACAGCGTCGGAGCGAACAGGATGGCGAGCTGGCCGGCACGGAGGAACTGGCCGAAGTCCCGTGTCCGAGAGAAGACGACGATCGCCGCCAGCAGGATCGCGAAGTACACGAGCGGCACCCAGCCCACCGGCGATCCGAACGCGAGATACAGGGCCGCCCAGAGCAGCGCGACCGGCAGGATCAACACCGAGATCAGCACGAGGAGCGCCTTGTTGGCGCGCGTGTCGTCGTCGTCCTGCGGATCCATTCCGATCCGCGCCAGACGCGCCAGCACTCGATCGCCGACTTTCCGGATTCGGCTCACCCCGCTCATTCCGGAGACGCTAGTCGCGAGACCGTTCGGGCTCTGACGAAGTCCAGCTCGACGAGCTCACGGATGGGCTCGCGGGTCGTCGCGGCGCGCCGAGCGAGCTCGTCTTCTGTCAAGCCCACGCCCGACCTACGGCGGGGACGGGTCCACACGCGCGCTCAGCTCGCGTTGGTACTCGTCCGCGTCGAACGCGTGCAGCGGATGCGGCGGCAGGATGTGCTCGACCAGTCGACCGCCGCGCCGCACGTAGAGCGCGGGGACGATCGTCCCTGCCGCGTCGTACTCGACGGCTACGGCACAGGCATCTCCGTGGTCATGATCGACGAACTGGGCGAGCGGCACGATCCCTTCGTCGCGAATCCCGTGGGACGCGTCGAAGCCGACGACGCGAGCGAGATAGGACTTCTGGCTCCAGAGCTCGGGCGCCCGCGCGAGCTCGTGGGCGAGGAACGGAACGACCTCGTCGCGGTGGAGGCGCGGGCGCGCGGCTGGTCGTCCGAAGTGCGTCTCGGCGATGCGCTGGGCGAGGAGGCGGGCGTTGTAGCGAAAGCCGTGCACGGAGCCCGAGCTCGATGTCGCGCCATGCTTGCGGAGGCCCGGCGAGGCTTGGGTGACATTTCCGGCGAAGTAGATGCCGGGCACGGAGACACTCTCCCAGTACGGCGTCTGTGCCGGAAGACGGCCGTCGTTGACGGTCGCGACCCCGAGGCTCGGCAGGTCCTGCAGCGGGGCACGGAAGCCGGTCGCGGCGATCACCTCGTCTGCCTCGAGCTCGAGCTCGCCATGCCAGCTCGTGCCCCTCGCATGGATCCGATATCCGCCGTTGCGCGGTTCGACCCGCTCGATCGCCGCGTCGATCACATGGCTCCCCGATCCACCGCGGACGTGCTCGTCGAAAGGCTGGAGATAGCGGAGACGGAGCGGCGAGAACGCGAGCACGGCCGTGTCGACCGGACGCGGCGAGGCCAGCATGAGCCGGCGCGCCCACGGCAGCAGGCCCTGGGCGATCTCGAAGCCGGAGTTGCGCTTGCCGACGATGAAGACGCTCTTCCCCGCATAGCGGTCCGGCAGCAAGGTGTCCACATAGTGCGGCGCGTTCTCGAGGCCGGGGATCGGTGGCCTCCACGGCTCCGTCATCCCCAGCGCGAAGACGCACGCCCTGCAGCGGTAGTGCCCGTCCGACGTGCCGATCACGAACCCGTCGCCGTCGATCCGCGTCGAGAGCCACTCGCATCGGTAGCGAACGTCGATCGCGCCGCGTGCCGCGAACTCCACCAGGGCGGACTGCATCTCGCGACGCGCCGGAAGGTCGAACTCGCGGTTCATGAACATCGGTGTCAAGGCCTGGTGACTCTCGACGTCGCCGACGAGGCTGTTGTGGTCGTACCCCTCGTACTCCCGCGTGCCACGCGCGACGGGTGCGTCCGGCTTCGTCCAGCTGATCAGACGCTGGAAGACCGGAAACCGTCGAAACATCCCGCCCGGCGCGTCGTCGCGAGAGATGACGGCGCACCGCTCGATCCCCGCCCTGGCGAGGGAATACGCGACCTGCAGCCCACCAGGCCCGCTTCCGACGACGACGACGTCGAAGTCGCCGGGGGGGAACGGGCGCTCGTCTACCTGCCCCATACGTTCGCAGCCCGCAGACGCCGCGCCTCGACCTGGAGCATCCGATACATGACGCTAGGGCGGCCGATCAGAATGGGCTTCAGCTCGTTGGCCGGAATCACGAGGCAACGAAGCACCGACGCGGCGACGACGTCCGCCGTGGGCGGCATGTCGCTCAGGACCGAGATCTCGCCGAAGAAGTCACCGCGCCTGAGCCGTGCGCGCTCCTCCCCGTCGATCACGACGCGCGCGTCCCCGTCGAGGATCACGTAGAAGCCTCCGCCCGACACGTCCTGGCGAAGGACTCGTTGGCCCTCGGCGAACACCTCCTCGCTGAACGTGTGCGCGAGCGCCTCGAGCTCGGCGTGGCCAAGGTCGCCGAAAAGGCTGAGGCCCGCCAGCGTCTCGACGACGTTCTCCGTGTGCGCCTCCATGGGCTACGAGCTCCCGCGTGCTCTCGTGATCAGACCGGTCGACGGTGCTCCGGCCAACCCTAGTGGGTTGCCTCAGTCCGTCCTGGCCCGCTCGTAGATCAGGACGAGCACGCCGTCCGGGCCAACCGGCTTCGCCTCGGCGAGCCGCCAGTCAGACTTCTCGCTGGTCTCGCCGAACAGGCGCCGTCCGGTGCCGAGGACGACGGGGAAGACCATCAGGTGCAACTCGTCGACGACGTCGCTCTCGAGCAGCGCCTGCACCAGGCGGAGACTCCCGGGCACCTGAATGATCCCTTCGATCTCGTTCTTGAGCTTCGAGGCCGCCTCCACGGCGTCGCCCTCGAGGACCGTTGTGTTGTTCCACTCCGGGCTTTCGAGGGTCGAGGAGACGACGTACTTGGGCATGCTGTTGAACTTGTCCGCGAACTCGCCCTCCCGCGAGGGCCAGGCGCCGGCGAAGCTCTCGTACGTGATCCGCCCGATCAGGAGCGCGTCGCTCTCGAGGGTCTCCTGAAGCTTGAACTGGTTCCCGTCCTCCCCGCGATCGAACGCGAAGCTCCATCCCGGGTACTTGAAGTCTTCGCCGCCGGGCGCCTGCATCACGCCGTCGAGCGACATGAACTCGGTCACCACCAACCTGCCCATCTGACGCTCCTTGTCTGTTGCTGTCGTGTCGTGGACCCGGTTGTCGTCCGGAACTCATCGCTCCTGCGTGGTTCAGCAGCCGCCAGCGTGTCTCACCGGTCGGCTTCCTGATCGAGCAGGTGCGCGACGCGAGGCGTGCTCCGCACGTAGCCGGGGCGCTGCGGTATCGAGAGGGGGTGGTGGCGATTTGCCCAAGAAGGTGAAACGCCCCCGGCTGCGGCTTCCGGGGGCGTTCCGATGAGGCGACCCCACCTGGGGGCGTCGGGCGGAGCTCGTGACTCTGCGGCCCAGTCACGCTGTTCTCCGTTCCGCCGCCGATCCCGTCGGTGCGCCCCTGGCATCGCTCCTGGCGTCTGGAGCGCTGCCCTGGTTGCCTGACTGTAGGGGCCGTGTCCGAAAAAGTCAAGTAGCTCGGTCAAGTGATCCGAGGTATGCTTCGCTTCACAGTGCATGCCCGTTCAGGACAGCGTGTTCACCCGATCGGGGGAGAGCGTGAAAGGTGGGCCGCGACTTGAGTGACAGCGGGATGGATCGTCAGGCCGTTCGTTCCCGGCCCGTGCCTCGCGCGGGAAGCTCCGGAGTGGGAGAGCGGCTGCGCGCGCTCCGCGTTGCTGCGGGCCTGACGCAGACCCAGCTCGCGGGCGAGCGGTTCTCGAAGGAGTACGTCTCCCAGATCGAGCGAGGCAAGACACGGCCGACCGACGACACAGTCGCCTGGCTGGCCGAGCAGCTCGGTGTCGACGCGCAGTACCTCGCCCACGGGATCTCGACCGACGTGCGCCACCGGGTCGAAACCCAGCTCGAGCGTGCCGAGGCGTTGTCCGAGGCGCATCGCGACCAGGAGGCGGTCGACGCGTTCCGCGAGGCCCGCGCCTCCGTCGCGCAGCTCGGCTCGCCCGAGCTCGAGCTGCGGGCGCTTGCCGGCGAGGGGTGGGCGCTGCAGGAGCTCGGCGCCTCGCGTGAGGCGATCGAGGTTCTCCAGGCCGCCCGGGAGCTCACGGAGCTCCCCGCGTTCGCCGACATCGATCGCGCCGACGTTTTGTTCCGGCTCGGCTGCTGTCGGTACCGGATCTCCAGCATTCCCTCCGCGATCGCGTTGTTCGACGAGGCGCTCGAGCTCGCCGAGCGGTCGGAACTGCCGAGTGACCTGCTCCGCGCTCGGATCCTCGCGTGGCGCTCCCGTTGTCGTCGCCGACAGGCGGACTACGAGGCCGCGCGAGATGACGTCGAGCGTGCGATCGAGCTCGCGCAGGCGATGGACGACCCGCGGGTCGTCGCCGGAACGTACTTCCAGGCCTCGCTCGTCGCCGAGAAGATGGGCCACTGGGTGCTCGCCCGCCAGTACGCACAGCAGGCGAAGGCGATCTACCAGGAGCTGAACGACGAGCGCAACACCGGCCGTCTGATGCTCAACCTCGGCGGGCTTCAGCTCCTGCTCGGGCACCCCGAGCAGGCAATCGATCATCTCACGGCGTCGTTCGCCCTTGCCGTCGAGTCCGGCTCGCAGCCGGATGCCGCGCAGGCCCTGGGCAGCCTGGCGGCCGTTCACGAGCACGTCGGCAACCACGAGGCTGCCGACGAGCATGCGCGCAAGGCGCTCGCGCTCCTCGAGGGTCGCGAGGACTTCCTCGACGAGATCGGCCAGTCGAACCTCGTGCTGGGTCGCTCGCTGTTGGAACGGGACCGCCTCGGCGAGGCGGAGGACTGTTTCCGGGCTGCGGATCGAGCCTTCGAGCAGATGGAGTCGATCGGGCACCGGACAGGGGCGTGGGTGGCGCTGGGTGATCTGGCGGAACGTCGTGGGGACGTCCGCGAGGCGGCAAGGTGGTATCGCAATGCCGCCGAGGCACTTTCCGTCGTCCGCTTCTGAGAAAGGAGGACAGAGGTGAGCAGAGCTCGACTGACTCTTGCACTCCTGAACCTCGCGCTGCTTTCGGCGTGGGTCGGGCAGTTCCGCCTTCCAGGCACCCGCACGTTCTCGGACGGCGACTAGCGGCCCTCCTCCCTGCGGCTACAGTGGGCGTGTGAGGCGTCCGGCCGCAGCGTGGCTCCTGGCCGGCGTGCTTTGCGCGGCGGCCGCGGGCTGCGGGGGCTCCGGCTCGGACGGCGCCGACGGCGCATCCGAGACGACGACCGCTCCAGCGTCGAAGTCGCTGGAGGCGCTCTGGCGTGCGCCCGGCGAGGACGTGGCGGTCGTGGCCGGCACGTCCGACCACCGCGTCGGCGAGAACCGCGTCTCGTTCCTCGTCGTCGACAAGCAGGGACGGCTGATCGAGCGGCCGACGGCACGCGTGTGGCTGTCGCGCGGCTTGCGGCAGGCCCCGTTCCAGAAGACGACCGCGCGACTGGAGCCGATCGGCGTCCCCGGAGGCGATACGGCCGATGTCGGAGGCATCTACGTCACGTCGATCACGACACCGACGCCGGGGAAGTACTGGCTCCTGGCCGAGCCTGTCGGCGGGCAGAAGATCCAGGCGCTGGGCAACGTCGTCGTGGGACGGAAGAGCACGGCGCCGTCGGTCGGCGACCGCGCCATCCCGTCGAAGACGCCAACCCTCGCATCGACCGGTGGCAACATGACGGAGCTGACGACGTCACGCCGACCCGACCGGGCGCTGTACCGGACGTCGATGGCGGAGGCGCTCGCGGCCAATGCGCCGTTCGTGGTCACGTTCGCGACGCCGCAGTACTGCCAGACGCGCACCTGCGGGCCGGGCGTCGACGTGGTCTCCGCCGTCCGAAAGCGGGAGCCGGCTTCCAGCGACGTTCGCTTCATCCACGTCGAGATCTACGAGGACAACGATCCGGCGAAGGGCGTGAACCGCTGGGTGAAGCAATGGCGCCTGCCGACCGAGCCGTTCACCTTCGTCGTCGACCGACGGGGCGTGATCCGCACGAAGCTCGAGGGCGCGTTCTCCGCGGACGAGCTCGACCGCGCCGTTCGCGCCGTGCGATAGCCGCGAGGTCGGAGCGCTCGACCGCTACAGCGTGGCGGCCTCGACGTGGAGCCGGCGTCCGCGATCGAACGCGGGCGTGCCCTCGTCGGGCCAGTAGACCGCGTACACGTAGCTGACCAGGCGGCGTGCAGCCCGAGCGGCGATGGTCTCGGCGAGCGGATGTCCGTCGGCGACCGCGAGCACGAAGTACGCGAAGCCGCGGCCCGACCGGTCGGCGATGACGCGCCGGAGCAGGGCGTCGGCCGTCGCGCGGTCGTCGTCGGTCGCGCTCAGGAAGGCCCCGTACAGGAGTCGGAGCTCCGTGCCCGCGCGAGGCAGCCCGGGAACGCCACGCAGGGCGGCGTACACGTTGTAGAGCGGGCGTGTTGCGGCGACTCGGCGGGCGTACGACGACACCACGGTCTGCTTGAAGCCCGACTGGTCCCACGCCCCGAGCGATCCCACGACGCGGCCGCGATCGCGCACGACGTACAGGTCCGCCGGTGAGAAGTCCGGCAGGAGCCCGGAACCTCCGGACAGCTCGTCGCGCTCGTACCGCGGGGCGAACTGGTGTCTCCGGTTCCACGCGTCCAGGCAGGCGTGCGCGTCGTCGAGGCGCTCGGCCCCGACGGGCTCCGCCGGCGACGAACGGTCGCTGCGGCGCCGATGGAGGGGCAGCAGGTACGTGATCAGCGTGCCGACTCGCTCGTAGGTGGGAAGCGAGCCGCGTCCGCTCGTGAGGAGCGCAACCGCCTCGGCGTTCTCCTCCAGGATGGTCGTCACATAGAAGGGCGCCTGCCCGTCGCCGTGGAGCGCTCGAAGGTAGCGGTAGCCGCGCGCGAGCCCCGTGCCCTTCCGCCACTCGGGCGCGCCGCGGAGATTGCTGAGGTACCCGACCACAGCTGCGCTGCCGTCGACGTACGCGGAGCGGATGCCGCGCTCTCCGAGGCCGACCACCTCGCCCGCGGCCGTGTCGCGGCAGACCATGGTCTGGCTCTCGCGGTTGCCCGCCCGAGCGGCACGGAAGAAGCTCGGCTCGCGGAGAAACGCCAACGAGATGTCCCCCGGCATGGCCGTCCGCCGGAGCAGGTCACGGATTGCTGCGTCGTCGGCGGGCCCTGCGAGGCCGAACTCGAGCGTCACACGCGCGCGACCGGACGGCGCTCCCGGAGAGGAACCGGCCGGGACGGCTCGTTGCCGAGCGGCAACCCATCCTTCTGGTCGATCTCCTTGCGCAGCAGCAGGTTGATCCCGAGCGCGGCCGCGGCCTTCTTCGGCGGCCAACCGTTCCCCCGGTGGAGGAGGCGCCTGCCGATCGAGGGGAAGCTGTAGAACCTCCGGCGCGCGCGAAGGCAGAGGTCGTGCAGTTCCTCACCCGTCATCGTTCTGGGCGCGAAGGAGATGTCGCCGTAACGGTACGACGGCGACAGCCACCACTCGGGGTCCGTCAGGCGACCGTCGTCCAGGAGCTCCTGATGGAGCGGCGTCCCGGGGAAGGGCAACAGGTGGTTGAAGGCGCCCATGCCGAGGCCGAGCTCGATCGCGGCGTCGACGGTGCGCATGCCGTCCTCCGCCGTCTCGACGTCGTAGCCGAAGATGAACGTGCCGTAGATCGAGATCCCGTGCTCGTGGATTCGCCTGACGAGATCGGGATAGTCGCCGAGCACGGTGTTCACCTTCTTGCGCATCAGGAGCAGCGTGTCGGCGTTCAACGACTCGAATCCGATCAGCATGCCGATGCAGCCGCTCTCGGCCATCAGCGAGAGAAGCTTCTCGTCGCGGGCCATCGTCAGCGTTCCCTGGCCGACCCACTTGAGTCCGAGCGGGATCAGCTCCCTGCAGAGCTCTCGAGCGCGCTTGTGGTTCGAGACGAAGTTGTCGTCGACGAAGAAGACGGTGCGATTCTCGAGCGTCTCGATCTCGGCAACGATGCTCTCGACCGGCCGCGGAAGGAAGGTCGAGCCGGTCACCGCGGCGATCGAGCAGAAGTTGCAGTGCAGCGGGCAGCCGCGACCTGTCTCGACGCAGCTCAGCTTGAAGTACGGCTTGCCGGCGAAGAGGTCCCGCCGCGGCAACCCGAACGAGTACGGCTCGCTGCGATCCTGGACGTAGCGCGGCTCGAGCTCGCCGCGCTCGGCGTCGCGGAGGACGCGCTCCCAGAGCGGCTCGGCGTACCCGACGAGGATGCTGTCCGCGTACCGCGCGGCCTCATCCGGCACCAACATCACGTGGTAGCCGCCGAGGAGCGTCTTGACCCCGCGCCGGTGGTACTCGGCCGCGATCTCGTACGCCCGCTTCGCGGTGTAGGTTTCGGCCGCGATCCCGACGAGGTCGGTCGGGTCGTCGAAGTCGATCGGCTCGATCCGCTCGTCGAAGTACGCCACCTCGATGTCGGGCGGCGTGATGCCTGCCAGCGTCGCCATCGGCAGCGGCTCCATCTGCCAGGTGTGCACGTACTCGTCGGCGCGCTTGCGGCCGATGTGCGGTGTGACGAGCGTGAGCTTCATGCGACCTCTGCCTCCGCCCACGGCTCGACCTCGCACGGGACCGGGACGTAGTCGGGCAGGAGCCTCGCGTACTTCGTGTACCCGAGGTTCGCGAGGATCGACGTCTTGAGCACGAGCGGGGTGCGGGAAGCGCCCGAGCGGCTGACCCGTCGCACGATCGACCGTGGCCCGTAGACCTGCCGCCACGCCCAGCGGGTGCCCTCCTGCAGCTGGTCGACCGTCATGTTCTTCGGCTGGAAGACGACGTTCTGTCCGCCGTATAGCCGCCAATCGTCGGAGGTCAGCCGTCCTTCCCGCTCCAACTGCTTGTGGAGCGGCGTGCCGGGGAACGGCGTCGCAATCGCGAAGCGCGGGAGGTCGATCGCCGCCCGGTCGACGAACTCGACCGTTCGCTCGAAGATCGCGGGGTCGTCGCCGTCGAGGCCGAAGACGAAGCAGCCGTTGATCGCGATGCCGTGGTCGTGGAGCTTCTTGATCGCCTCGATGTAGCGGGCCGGCTTGCTCCATGCCTTGCGCATGTGCTTGATGCTCTCGCCCGAGACCGACTCGAGCCCGATCAGAAGCCCGCGGCAGCCGCTCGCGACGGCCAGCCGCAGTAGTTCGGGATCGTCGACGATCTTGATCGTCGCGAGCCCGCCCCAACGCTTCTCGAGCGGGATCAGGGCGCGGTAGAGCTCCTTGATGTAGATCGGGTCCTCGATCGGACTGAGGTCGAGGAAGAGGAACGTGTCGCCCGGGAGCCGCTCGATCTCCCGAATCACCTCGGCCACCGGCCGGTGCAGGTAGCGCGGCCAGGCGACCGGGACGACGCAGAAGTTGCAGCGGTAGGGGCAGCCGCGCACCGCCTGGACGGTGTTGAGCGTGATGTACCCGCGCTTCTTGAGCAGGTCGCGCCGGGGCTCCGGGACGTTCTCGAAGCGGTAGCCCGGGGACTCCGAGTAGCGGCTCTGCATCCGGTCGAGGACGAAGTCACGGAGGAGTTGCGGCCAGGATTCCTCGGCGTAGCCGACGACGATCGCGTCGGCGTGAGGCTGGGCGTCGTCGGGGACGAGGGTCGGGTGCACTCCGCCGATCACCGTCGTGAGACCGCGCGCCCGCAGCTCGGCGGAGAGCGCGTACACGGCGGGTGCGTTGGCGGTGATGCACGTGATCCCGACGATGTCGGCGTCGATCGCGGCGACGTCGAGAGGCTCGACGCCCTGGTCGATGATCCGGATCTCGGCGTCGAGCTCCTCCGGGACGAGCGCGGCGAGCGTGGTGAGCGTGAGCGGCGCATAGCGAAGCGACTTCCCGAAGATGCCGCCGCGTCGATACATCTCCGACTGCGGCATGATCAGTGCGATCTTCATCGCCACACCGCGCCCATTGTGACACTCTCGGTCGTCGGCGAGACCCGGCCCGTCGCGGCGTGCGACGACGCCGAGCGTCGGGCCTGCTTCGAGCTCCTCGACCGGCTGTTTCTCGGCGTGAGGTGGGACGAGTTCGTCCGCGACTTCGACGAGAAGGACGCGGTGATCCTCCTGCGCGACGCCGAGACAGGCACGATCGGCGGTTTCTCGACGGTGACGGAGCTCGAGCTCCCCGTGGCAGGCGAGCTCGTCCCCGTGGTCTTCTCCGGCGACACTGCCGTCCTGCCGGAGTACCGCACGAGCCTTCGGCTCGGACAGGAGCTGGTGCGGTACCTCCACGCCGCCTTCGAACGGCATCCGGATCGGCCGGTGTCGTACGTCCTGATCTCGAAGGGTTGGCGGACGTACAAGATCCTCCCTTTCTTCTTCCGCGAGTTCTTTCCTCGCCACGACGCGGCGACGCCACACTTCGAGCGCGCGCTCATCGACGCCTTCGGCAGGGAGAGGTCTCCGGACCGCTACGTCGACGGGGTGATCCGCGCCGGCGACGTGGCGCAACGCGTGCGACCGGACGGCGCCGACGCGTTGCCGTTTCGGCACGACCCGCACACGGCATTCTTCCTCCGTGCGAACGAGGGCTACCTGCGAGGGGACGAGCTCGTCTGCGCGGCGCGGATCGAGCCCCCGAACTACACGGGCCGGCTGACGAGGCTGCTGGCTCCGGCCCTGCAGTCGACGTGAGGCTCCTGCTCGCGAACGCCGCGTGGATGTCGCACGCGGCGTTCGGAGCGCGCCGCTGGCGGCGGGCGACGAGGCGCGTCGCGCAGAGCCAGGAACAGGTCCTCACGCGCATCCTGCGGGCGAATGCGGGGACGGAGTTCGGCCGCGAGCACGGTGTCGGTTCCGTGCGCTCGGTCGGGGATTTCCGGCGACGGGTGCCGGTCCGGACCTCCGACGAGGTCGCGCCGTGGATCGAACGCGTCGCCGGCGGAGAGCCGAACGTGCTGACGGCCGCGCCGGTGACCCGCTTCGGTGTGACGAGCGGCTCGAGCGCGGCGTCGAAGCTCGTTCCATACACGCGTGCGCTCCTCGAGGAGTTCCAGACGGGCATCGCGCCGTGGGCGTTTTACATGTTCCGCCGTCGGCCGCAGCTTCTTTCCGGGACGTCCTACTGGTCGATCACCCCTGTCGCGGCGAGGGAGACGCACACGCGTGGAGGCATCCCGGTCGGCTTCGAGGACGAGCGTCGCTACCTCGGACGCGCCGGGCGCTGGGTCGCGGAGACGTCGATGCCCATGCCCTCGGCCGTCTCACGGATCGAGGAGATCGACCGCTTCCGCTACGTCACGCTTCGACTGCTGCTCGAGCAGGAATCTCTCGCCTGGGTATCGGTCTGGAACCCGACCTTCCTCACGTTGCTCATGGACCCGCTCGTCGGCTGGCACGAACGGCTGCTCGCCGATCTCGAGGCAGGCACCATCTCAGCCGACGGCGTAGCGCCGGAGGTGCTCGCGCGCGCGAGAGCCAGACCCGCCCGGGCGCGGGCGCTGCGTGCCGTCTTCGCCGGACGAATCGAGGACGGGAGCACCGTCTACGAGGCGGTGTGGCCGCGGCTGGCGCTGATCAGCTGCTGGGCGGACGCCGCCGCCGCCGAGGCCCTCCCCGTCCTACGGAAGCAGTTCCCGAACGCCGCGATCCAGCGGAAGGGGCTCGTCGCGACCGAGGCGTTCGTCTCGTTCCCGCTGACCGACGACACGTCCGCGCTGTCGCTCGGCTCGCACTTCTTCGAGTTCTGCGAGACCGAGCCCCGCGATCGCGTGCTGCTCGCCCACGAGCTCGAGCTCGGCCAGACGTACTCCGTCGTCGTCACGACGGGGGGCGGGCTCTACCGCTACCGGCTCGGCGATCTCGTCATCGTGGTTGGCTTCGAGGCCGGTTGCCCGCTGCTCCGCTTCGTCGGGCGAGAAGGCGTCGTCGACCTGCGCGGCGAGAAGCTCAACGACGCATTCGTACACGAGTGCGTTCGGTCAGTCCTCGGACGGCGGGGTCTCGAAGCCGTGTTCTGGCTCGTCGCGCCCTGCCGGGACGACGGCGACGCCGTGTCGTATGCCCTCTTTCTCGAGCTCGAGCCCGCACATGACCACTCCGCTCGCTTGGAGGGCCTGGACGCCGAGCTCGACCGCGAGCTTCGACGCGGCTACCACTACGACTACTGCAGGCGGCTGGCACAGCTCGGGCAATGCCGCCTGTTCGCGATCGACTCGGGGGCGAATGCCTGGTCCCGCTACCTCGCGCGTCGAGTGGAGCTCGGGCAGCGCCTCGGTGACGTCAAGCCGGCCGCCCTCGACGGCTTCGACGGCTGGCACCGCCTCCTGCCCGGTCGCTTCGTCTAGACCGGCCGCGAGGCGTCCTGGACAGGCGTCCGGACGAGCAGCACGCTCACGACGAGCACCCAGAGCACGAAGAAGGGATGCGCTCCGAGCTCGGCGCGTGTCCCGTTGAAGACGAGGCCGCAGACGAGCGCCGCGAGCCCGATTACCGCCCCGGCCCATCCGACGACGGCGGGAAACACGCCGGTGCGGAGGACGAGGACGAAGGTTGCCGCCAGCAGCCAGGCGAGCGCCATCCCGCCCGCCACGTACGCGAAGTGCGTCATGGTGAGCAGCGCTACGGCGACGCCCTCGTCCACCGCGCGGTCCGCCGTGAAGGCCACTCCGGCGAGGGCGACGTTGGCGACCATTCCCGCAGCGAGAAAGACGAGCCCGGAGCCGAATGTCACGGCGGAGAGGCGGCCGGTGCCTCCCTCCGCGCGGAGGAGCGCGCTGCGAAGCGTTCCGAGGAACCACACGAAGGCGAACCCGGCCAGGAAGCGCAGCCACACGCCGACGAGGATCTGCTCGCGGTCGTCCGAGAAGAATGAGCGGATCTCGTCGACCGGCGCATCCGCATCAGGGAGGACGCCCTGCACCGCGAGCGCCGCGAGGATCAGGACGGTGAATGCGATCCCCGCCAGCCCCGAGAGCCGCTCCCATTGCGTCTCCATCGCGCCTGATTCGGCCGGGTGTCGTCGAATCCTCGTCCGATGGTGTCGCGCGTGATCCACGACCGCTTGCGCGCGCGCCGGTAGCCGCGAGCGGGCGCGCTCCTATGATCACGCCATGTCGCGCGTGCTCACGTCCCTGCCCGTCGGCGAGCGCGTGGGGATCGCGTTCTCGGGCGGGCTCGACACGACCGTCGCGGTGGCCTGGATCCGGGAGAAGGGCGCGATTCCGTACGCCCTGACCGCAGACCTGGGCCAGGCCGACGAGCCGGACGTCACGGAGATCCCGGCCCGCGCGACGGAGGTCGGCGCCGAGGAGGCGATCCTCGTCGACTGCAAGCCGCAGCTCGTCCACGAAGGGCTCGTCGCGCTCCAGTGCGGCGCCTTCCACGTCTCCACCGGCGGCAAGACGTACTTCAACACCACGCCGCTCGGGCGCGCCGTCACGGGGACGATGCTCGTCCAGGCGATGCACGAGCACGGTGTCGACGTGTGGGGCGACGGCTCGACCTACAAGGGGAACGACATCGAGCGGTTCTTCCGGTACGGCCTGCTCGCCAATCCGTCGCTTCGGATCTACAAGCCGTGGCTCGACCCGCTCTTCGTCGAGGAGCTCGGCGGCCGGCAGGGGATGAGCGAGTGGCTCGCCGAGCGAGGGCTCCCGTACCGCGCGAGCGCCGAGAAGGCGTACTCGACCGACGCGAACATCTGGGGGGCCACTCACGAGGCGAAGGAGCTCGAGCTCCTCGACCGGTCGTTGCACCTCGTCGAGCCGATCATGGGCGTCCGCCACTGGGATCAGGCGATCGCCATCGAGCCCGAGGTCGTGCGCGTGCGGTTCGACGCCGGCTGGCCGGTCGCCCTCAACGGGACGACGTTCGACGATCGTGTCGCTCTTGTCCTCGAGGCGAACACGATCGGCGGCCGTCACGGGCTCGGAACCTCGGATCAGATCGAGAATCGCATCATCGAGGCGAAGAGCCGCGGGATCTACGAGGCGCCCGGGATGGCGCTCTTGCACCTCGCGTACGAGCGGCTCGTCAACGCGATCCACAACGAGGCGACGATCGACAACTACCGGACGAGCGGACGGCGCCTCGGGAGGCTGCTGTACGAAGGCCGCTGGTTCGACCCGCAGGCGCTGATGCTGCGCCAGAGCCTCCAGGCGTGGGTCGGCAGCGTGGTAACCGGCGAGGTCACGCTCGAGCTTCGCCGCGGCGACGACTACACGATCGTGGACACCGTCTCCGAGAACGCGACGTACCACCCCGAGCGGCTGTCGATGGAGCGGGTCGAGGATGCCGCGTTCGGGCCGCTCGACCGGATCGGGCAGCTGACGCTCCGGCTACTCGATATCGAGGACTCGCGCGACAAGCTCGCGCTCTACGGACGGCTCGGTCTGACCGGCGGCGACGAGACGCTCGGCGCGCTCGCCCCACCCGCGGACGACTGACCGCGGGCTCTTGTTGAGCGCTCCGCATGCCCGGTCTGGCCGTGGCCCCGGCGGACGTGGCTTCGTGCCTGGCACGCCGTCGTGCGGCCGCATGTCCTCTGGGGACGGTGTCGGCCCTCGCTCCTTGCGGGAATTCGACCACGGTTGTTCGTCCATCCGGGACATGGCTCGAGCGAACGTGTCTCCGTGCCTGGCACGGTCCGCGCAGCGGCGTGCGTCTCGTCCGTCCTCGGGCATGCGTCCCCGCTGCTCGGAGATCAGACGTGCGTGTCGCCGGCGCGCTCGATCACGACCACCGGCACGCGCGCCGCGGGACTCAGGCGGAGCAGCGCCCGAACGAGCTCGGCGCAGTCCTCGGGCTGGATCATCTCGCCTCCCTCGAGGCCCGTCCATGCGGCCATGGGCGTGTCGACAAAGCCCGGGCAGATCGCGGTCACCCGCACTCCCGCGTCGGCCTCCTCGCGGTCGAGCGAGCGCGTCAGGGAGATGAGCGCCGCCTTCGCTGCGCCGTAGCTTGCGAGCCCCGGGGTCGGGATCGTGCCCGCAATCGAGGCGAGGTTGACGACGTAGCCCTTCGCCTCGCGGAGCGCGGGCAACGCCTCGCGTGTGACGAGAAATGCGCCGCGCAGGTTGACCGACTGCTGGAGGTCGAACTGCTTCGTCTGCATGTCGCCGATCCTGCCGGCGACACCCACGCCCGCCGAGTTGACGAGCACGTCGAGCCCGCCGTGTGTCTCGAGGTGCGTCGCTACGAGCCGCGCGCACTCTTCCTCGTGCCGGACGTCGACGGCGACGGTCGTCGCGCCGAGCTCCGCCGCTGCAGCCTCCAACCGCTCCACCTTCCGGGCGGCCAGCGTCAGCGCGTGACCCTCCTCGTGGAGCATCCGCGCGATCGCGAGCCCGATGCCCGACGAGCCTCCGGTGACGAGCGCGCTCGGCATGGGCTGATCCTTTCATACGACTGCCGCCTCGATGCGTGCTGCCTAGACTCCGAGCGTGAGCACGGTCGACGGCCTCACGAGCCTCGCGAAGGCGGGCGGCTGCGCCGCGAAGTACTCGGCCGCGCGCCTCGAGGAGCTGCTCGCCGGGATCGTGCCGGCCGAGGCCCACGACTTGCTCGTCGGCCTCGACCCCGCCGATGACGCCGCCGTCTATCGCCTCGACGATCAGACGGCGATCGTCTTCACCGTCGACTTCTTCCCGCCGGTGGTCGACGACGCCCGGGCCTTCGGGCGCATCGCGGCGACGAACGCTCTCAACGACGTGTTCGCCATGGGCGGACGGCCGCTGCTCGCGCTGTCCGTCACCGCATTCCCGGAGGAGCTGCCCGTGTCGGTGCTCGGGGACGTCCTTGCCGGCGCCGCCGAGGCGACCCGCGAGGCGGGGGCGATCCTCGCAGGCGGCCATACGATCCGCGACGACGAGCCGAAGTACGGACTGGCCGTCGTCGGCACGGTTCACCCGGACGGTGTCTGGCGGAAGAGCGGCGCGCGGCCCGGCGACGTCGTGTTCCTCACGAAGCCGCTCGGAACCGGCCTGATCCTGCAGGGGGTCCGGGACGGCCGCGCCCCGGACGGCGCGCTCGAGGCTGCCGTCGAGGCGATGTCCGAGTCGAGTCGCGATGCCGCCGATGCGCTGCGATCGTTCGCACCGAACGCCGTCACCGACGTGACCGGATTCGGCCTTCTCGGACACGCCCACGAGACGGCGGAGCGGTCCGGTGTCCGGATCGTCCTCGACGCAACAACGCTCCCGGCGCTCGCGGGCGCGATGGAGCTTGCGCTGGCCGGCGTCCGCACCGGCGGCGACCGACGGAACCGCGAGTTCGCGGGGCCGCACGTCGAAAGCTCGGCCCCGCCCGAGCTGGAGGCCCTGGCGTACGACCCCCAGACGGCGGGTGGGCTCCTCATCACGCTTCCCGCGGAGAAGCGCGCAGTCCTCGAGGCGACGTTCGCGGGCGCCGAGCTCGACCTGTACGCGGTGGGCCGCGTCGAGGCGGGAAGCGGCATCTCCTTCGAAGCCGCGTGAGCGTACGCGCGCGCCTCCGCGGGCCGATCTCGCCGGACCGCTTCCTCTCGATCGCCGTGGGATCGGTCGCGGCGCTCGGGCTCGTCGTCACCTCGGGCGCGTTCGTCCGCCTGACGGGGTCGGGGCTCGGCTGCGACAACTGGCCACGCTGCGGCGATACGCCCTTCCCGGCCAAGGACTTCCATGCGATGATCGAGTTCGGCAACAGGGTCGTCGCGGTCGTCGGGATCCTGGCCGCGCTCGTGACCTGGCTCGCCTCTCGCCGCGTCGACGGCTTGCCACGCTGGGTTCGACGCACGGCCCTCGGCGCGTTTCTCGGCACCGTCGCGCAGATCCCGCTCGGAGGCCTGACCGTGATCCTGGACCTGCACCCGCTCGCGGTGATGTCGCACTTCCTGCTCGCGCTCGTCGTCGTTGCGCTCGCGGTCGTCGTCACGGTCGAGGCGTGTAGCCAGGCGCGCGGTCTCGCGTCTCCCGTGGGGCCGCGCTGGTTGCGGCTGGTGGCAGTCGTCGGAGTCGGCGCCTGCGCCGTCATGGTCGTGACCGGCGCCATCGCTACCGCCTCGGGGCCGCATCCCGGTGCCGACGACGCGGTCGATCGACTCGGGCTCGAGATTCGCGACACGGTGTACGTCCACGTCCGCGCAACCGCCGTGTTCGGGATCGGCTTCCTGCTCGTCGGCTGGCAGGTGCTCCGTTCGCGGAGTGAGGCGCCGGGCGTCGTCCGGCTCGCCGGTGCGTTGCTGGGGGTTCTCCTGGCCCAGATGCTGGTCGGTGAGATCCAGTATCGGAACGCGTTGCCGTGGGGCCTCGTGCTCGTGCACGTGACGCTCGGGGCTGCAATCTGGGGGCTGACCGTGGCAGTCGCGCACGCGCTCTGGCGTCCTCCTCTGACGCTCGTCGAGCCCGTGGTCGAGCGCACCGAACAGCCACGCGAGCCGGTGCACTCCGGCTGACCGCGGTTACGCTGTTCCCATGGCCCCAGAGGATCTCCGGATCACCGACCGCCCGACGCTTCGCCGTCCCGTGCTCATCTCCGCGTTCCGCGGCTGGAACGACGGCGGCCAGGCGGCGACCGTGGCAGCCGCGTATCTCGCCCGGCAATGGAGCGCCGAGCGGTTTGCGGACATCGACCCGGAAGCGTTCATGGACTTCCAGGCGGTGCGCCCGACGGTGTCGCTCGACGAAGGGTTGACGCGCCACATCGAATGGCCCGAGAACACGTTCTTCCACGCCGAGATCCCCGGCGCCGAGCGGGACGCCGTGATCCTGCTGGGAGTCGAGCCGAACTACCGCTGGCGCGCCTTCACGGATCTCGTCGTCGGTCTCGCTCGTGATCTCGGCGTCGAGCTCGTCGTGACACTCGGCGCGCTGCTCGCGGACGTGCCGCACACCCGGCCGGCGCCGGTCACCGGCGCCGCGACCGACCCGCGACTTGTCGAGGAGCTCGGGCTGCAGCTGTCGCGCTACGAGGGCCCGACGGGGATCGTCGGCGTGCTCCACGACGCGTGTCGAACGGCCGAGCTCCGCTCCGTGAGCCTCTGGTCGGCGGTGCCCCACTACGTCTCGCTGGCGCCCAGCCCGCGCGCTGCCAAGGCGCTCTGCGTTCGCCTCTCCGATCTCGTCGGCGCGCCGATCGAGACCACGGAGCTGGACGAGGCAGAGGAGGAGTACGCGACGCAGGTGAGCGAGGCGGTCGCGTCGGATCCGGACACGCAGGCCTACGTCGAGGAGCTCGAGCGCCGCGCCGACTCGATCGAGTCGTTCGCCGAGGGCGGTGAGCTGCCGAGCGGGGAGACCCTCGCTGCCGAGCTGACGCGCTTCCTGCGCGAGCGGGACCGCGACCGCAAGGACGACCCGCCCGACGGCGAGTCCTGACGTCGGGACAGCGGGACGTGCTTTGGCCGCGTCCCGGCGTGAGCGCACGTCGAACGGGACGCGGCCCGAGGCCACGTCCCCCTCACGCCGAAGCGTCCGAGAGCTACGTCTCGGTCGAGGAGGCTTCTTCGGGCGAGACGGCGACGTTGGCGCCGCCGGTCGCCTCGGCGGGCGCCTGGGTGTCCTGCCCGGCCGGGGCAGCCTCGGCCGGCCGCTTCTTCCTGCGCCGACGCCGTGACTTCCGCGCGGGCGCCTTGGGCGCCGGGAGGCTCTCGGCGAGAGCCGTTGCGATCTCGGTGATCAAGCCGAGATCCTCGCGAGCCTGGTCGAGCGTCTGGTTGGCGCGCGGCGTGTAGCCCTCCGCCGAGGCGAGGAGCGCAGCGCCGACCGGCTGCGGCAACGCTCTCGCGATCCGCACGAGCTGGGCGATGTTCTCCTCGTGACGATGGCCGCGTGAGTTCGCGACTGCGCCGAGGAGGCGTTTCGCCTCGGGGAACTCCTGGCTCGCCTTGCGGTCGAGCGTCTTGCGGACGGAGCGCGCGAGCCGCCAGGTCCAGCGGCTCAGGATCTGCTCGGGCGCGTTCGCCTTGCCGTCGCCGAGCGCTCGGAGGAGGATCCGGACACCCGCGGCGCGGTCTTTCTCCCAGGGCGGGGCCTGCGTCACGAGCGTGACGAGGTCGTCGAAGTCGGCACGCTCGACGGTCGTCGCGACGCGGTCGGCGAGCGCGGTCATGCGAAGCCGGCGGTTCGGGTTCTCGGCGGCGCAGACCGCGAGGAACGTCTCGAGCGCGCCCTTCCCGGCCCTCCCCTCGGTGAACTTGCGCGCGAACTCCGCCCGCTGGTCGAAGCGGATCTGGCGCCCTGCGATCGTCGCCCAGAACCGCTGCTCGTCGTCGTCGAGGAACTTCGGGTCGACGCGCTGCCACTCGCGCTGGATGACCGCGAGCCGGCGGGCAACGTCCTGGGTCACCGGAACGAGCCACGGCGCCGGAGACAGCTTGCGGCGGGCCCGGCGCGCCGAGCGGCGGCGCGGCGCCGGCGTGACGCGTGCGCCCTCCCGGTAGAAGTCCGAGTCCAGGAGCGAGTGGAGCGACACAACGCGCTCGGAGTGCGTCGAGCCCTTCGAGACGAAGTCGACGACGACGCCGGCCTCCTTGCGCGCGTGCGTTCGCATGATGCGCCCGATGCGCTGCTGATAGACGCGCTTCGAGGCGGTCGGGGCGAGGTGCATGCACACCGTGGCGCGCGGCGAGTTCCAGCCCTCCGCGAGCAGCTGGGCGTTGATGAGCACGTTGATCTCGCCGCGCTCGTAAGCGGCCAGCGTCTCCGCGAGCTCGCGTGGCGGCGTGCGGCCGGAGACAGCCATCGTCTTGAGCCCTGCGGCCCGGAACTCCTGCGCGAGGTTGTACGCATGGTCGACGCCCGCGGCGTAGACGATCCCGGGAGTCGGCCCGAAGCGGTCGCGGTAGAGGCTCGCCGCCGCCTGGTTCAAGGCGGTGTGGTCGAGCGCTGCGGCCAGCGCGCGCTCCTCGAAGTCGCCGCCTACGATCGGCACCGAGTTGATCGCCGCCACCGGCGGTACACGGAGACAGCGAAGCGGAGCGATCAGCCCGCGGCGCGCGGCGTCGGTGAGCGGGAGGTCGTCGACGGAGGCAGGGAAGACGTCGGAGACCTGCTTCGCGATCAGCTCCTCGGTCGCGGTCATTCCGATGTACAGCGGCTCGTGGAAGCGGCGGATCGCGTTCGACGTCTTCTCGCCGAGCGCGGTGTGCGCCTCGTCGCAGATCACCAACTGATAGGCGGTGCGCGAGACTTCGTCGGCGTGACGCGCGAACCAGGCGTAGGTCTGGATCGTCAGCGGGTTGGTGCGCAGAGGCTCGTGCCCGCCTACGATCGCGTCGGTGAGCCGGTCGCCGTAGCCCTCGGTCGTCAGGTCACGGCGGAACTGGTCGACGAGCAGCCGGCGGTGCGTGAGGATCAGCACTCCGAGGCCGCGTGCGCCTTCGACGAAGCCTGCGGCGGCGATCGTCTTGCCCGATGCGGTGGGATGGCGGAAGCGGTAGCGGCGTGCGGCGCCCGGGTCCTCGCCGGCGAGCTCGGCCTCCTCGAGCTCCTCGTCGACGAGCCCGAGGTCCTCGTCCTCCTCGTCCTCCGCCTCCTCGACGAGCTCGACGACGGCGCCGTTCGTCGTCCCGTTGCCGTTCTCGTCTGCGCTTCGCTGTGTCGCCGCGATCAGCTCCGTGAGCATCCCGGCGAGCGCGTCGATCTGGTGGCGTCGAAGCGTCGTCCCGGCAGCGGTCTGCGGGGTCTCGGCGGCGAGCACCCGCTCGAGCCCGAGCATCAGCCCGTAGCGCACCTTCCATCCCGGAGACGGGCTCCGCTGCCCGGCGTCCATCTCCTCCATGGCGTCGTCGAGCGCGCGGCGCCGAGCGGTCCCCGGCGCGAGCGCGACATCGGCCTCCTCACCCGGGTGAAGGAAAGGCTCGCCGTACCAGCGCTCGGCGCGGGCTGCGGCATCCGCCAAGCCGACGCGCTCGGACGAGGAGATGGAGGTGATGGTGGATTCCTGCATCGGGGCAGCTGCCTCGAACGCGATGCACAGCCTTTCAGGACCTTCCTGCACAACCGTTCGAGGAAGGCAGCTCGCACGGGCGTTTACTCTCCGCGCCGGCGTCGCTGCACCTCTGAGACTACCCGAACCGGGCGGACGAGGGAACCTCAGTTGCTCCCGATCTCGGCGAGCGCCTTTCCCACGACGCGCTGCGAGACGCCCGTCTGGTCGAGGTGCTTGGTGATCCCGCCGCGGAAGAACGGGTAGCCCGCGCCGAGGATGAGGCACGCGTCGAGCTCGGCGGCGCTCGACACGACGCCCTCGTCGAGGATGTAGCGCGCCTCGTCGGCGAGCGCCTCGAGGATCTCCCCGTGAATCTCGTCGACGGACGCGCGTCCGTGCTTCGCCTCGAGCGAGGGGAGCTCGCCGTCCGCGAGCGCCCGCAGGGTCGGGGAAAGCGGGAAGCGATCCGGGAAGGCGCCGTTGAGCGTCTCCAGGACGTGATTTGCCACGCGAGGCCCGACCAGCGCGAGCAACGTCGAGGGTGCCATCGGGATCCCGAGGCGTAGCGCTGCCTCGTCGGTCTCCTCGAAGGTGTTGCCACTCTCGACCGCCTTCATCAGGACCGTCGACTGACGCGTCAGCATGCGGTTCACGACGAACGCCGGCGCGTCCCTGACGAGCACGCCGCGCTTGCCGAGCTTCTGCGTGACGTCCCAGGCGGTCGCGAGCGTCACGTCGTCCGTCGCCGATGTCTGCACGACCTCGACGAGGGGCAGCACCGCGACGGGGTTGAAGAAGTGGAGGCCGACGACGCGCTCGGGGTGGGCGAGGCCCTCGGCCATCGCGGCCACGGAGAGCGACGACGTGTTCGTCACGAGCAGGCACTCGGGCGAGACGACCTGTTCGAGTGCTGCGAAGACCTCGCGCTTGACCGCCAGCTCCTCGAACACCGCCTCGAGCACGAGATCGCAGCGCGCATACGCGTCCATCCCGACCCCGGCGGTGACGATCGAGCCGAGGAACCGCGCCTTGCCTTCGTCGAGGCGGCCCTTCGCGACCAGGCCGGCAAGCTCGCCGCGGATCGATTCGACAGCGCGCTCGGCGCGCTCCGCGTCGACGTCGGTCACGACGACCGGCACCTCGAGGCGGCGCAGGAAAAGGGTTGCCAGCTGCGCGGCCATGAGCCCCGCGCCGACGAGGCCGACGCGCTGGATCCGTCTCGGCTGAGCGTCCGGGACCGCGGCCGGGCGCTTGATCCTGCGCTCGACGACGTCGTAGGCGTAGATCGACGCCTGCGCCTCCGAGCCCGGCAACAGCTCGGCGAGCGCCTTCTCCTCGGCCGCGTACCCCTCCTCCAGCGTCCATAGCGCGGCGCCCTCGATCAGCTCGAGTGCCCTGTACGGGGCCGGCGCCTGACCGTGGACGACGTCGTCGAGGCGCGCGCGGGCCTTGCGAACGACCTCGGCGACGTCGGCAAGGTCGGCGGGCTCGCGCGTCTCCGCCCCGGCCTCGATCCGGCGAACGAGGAGCTCGAGCGACTCGTCGACGAACTCGACCGGCTCGAGCACGTCGTCGACGAGCCCGAGCTGGAGCGCGTCGGCGGCGCGGATCAGCCGGTTCTGCTGGAGCGGGTTCTCGACGATCAGCTTCACGGCCGCCTCGGCGCCGATCAGTTGCGGCGCCAGTTGCGTCCCACCCCAGGCGGGAAAGAGCCCGAGGGCGACCTCAGGGAACCCCACGTGTCGGACGTTCGAAGCCATGGTGCGGGCGTCACAGTGGAGCGCGAGCTCGAGGCCGCCTCCGAGCGCCGCGCCGTTGACCGCGGCAAGCGTCGGGTAGGGAAGGTCGCGCAGCCGCCCGAAGAGCTCGTGCCCGGCACGGGCGCCGTCGCGGGCGCGCTCCGGCGTGATCCCGGGGAACTGCGCGATGTCGGCGCCCACGGCGAAGACGAGCGGCTTGCCCGTGACGAGCAACCCGCGCCAGTCGCCCGACTCGAGCTGCTCGAGCGCCTCGCCGAGCGAGCGCAACGCTTCCTCGCCGAAGGTGTTGGGCTTCCGCCAGTCTGCGCCGTTGTCGATCGTGACGAGCGCAACCGGCCCGACGCGCGTGTCGATGCGCTGGAGGTGAAATCGCGTGATCGGGTCAGGCATGACGCGCGTTCTCCCAGAGGAGCGCGGCGCCCATTCCCATGCCGATGCAGAGGGCGGTGAGCCCGTAGCGGACATCCGGCCGCTGCTCGAAGCCGTACGCGAGCTGTGCCATGAGCCGCACGCCCGTCGCGGCGAGGGGGTGGCCGCACGCGATCGCGCCGCCGAAGGGGTTGAGGCGCGGGTCGTCCGGTGCGACGCCGAGGCCGTCGCACCACGTCAGAACCTGGACGGCGAAGGGCTCGTTGAGCTCGAACAGGCCGACGTCGTCGATCCCGATCCCGGCGCGCTCGAGAACGCGCTCGGTGGCCGGCACGGGGCCGAGGCCCATCAGGTGC
Organism: uncultured Actinomycetes bacterium; assembly: GCA_963810295.1. Taxonomy (GTDB): domain Bacteria; phylum Actinomycetota; class Thermoleophilia; order Gaiellales; family Gaiellaceae; genus Gaiella. The sequence goes on along the minus strand of CAWEMW010000009.1, from coordinate 390,894 downwards.
GGCTCCACGCCCGCGTACGCGAAGCCGACGAGACGCATCCTCGGCTCGAGGCCGAGCTCTCCCGCAACGGCTTCGGACGCGAGGAGCGCAGCCGTGGCGCCGTCCGTGAGCCCCGCCGAGTTCCCTGCCGTCACCCGGCCGCCGGCCCTGAAGGGCGTGCGCAGCTCCGCCAGGCCTTCCAGGGTCGTCTCCGGGCGGAGGAACTCGTCGCGCTCGGCGACCTTCCAGCCCTCGTCCGTGAAGACGCTCATCGGGACGACCGTCCGAGCGAACACGCCGTCGCCATCGGCCCACGCCTCCGACGCGCGCCGCTGCGACTCCGCCGCGTACCGGTCGGCCCCCTCCTTCGTCAGCGTCGGGAACGCGTCGTGGAGGTTCTCGGCGGTCTGTCCCATGACGGCTGCGCTCTCGTCGATGAGCCGCTCCGACACGAACCGCGGGTTGAAGTCGACGTCCTCGCCCATCGGGTGGTGTCCCATGTGCTCGACACCGCCGGAGATCGCGAGGTCGCAGGCGCCCATCGCGATCTCGCCGGCGGCGGCCGTCGTCGCGGTGAGGGCGCCGGCGCACATCCGGTCGACTGCGAAGCCCGGGACCGTGTGCGGCAGCCCGGCGAGCAGGCCGACGTCGCGACCGAGGGTCAGCCCCTGGTCGCCGACCTGTGCGGTCGCGGCCATCACGACGTCCCCGATCCGCTCGGGCGGCGCCGCGGGGTTGCGGCGCAGCAGCTCGCGGACGACCTTGACGCCCATGTCGTCGGCGCGCGTCTTCCAGAAGAGCCCACCCGGCCCCGCTTTGCCGAACGCGGTCCTCACCCCGTCGACGAACACGACCTCCTGCAGCTCGCGGGCCACTCGCGGAGCATACAGAGGCGTTGACTGACGGTTCAATCAGACGGATGCATGGAACCTTGTAGCGTGCGCGCATGGACTGGGCGGCGAAGCGGCAGTGGGCCGACGCGGAGCACGAGCGGCGCCTGGCCGAGCCGTCGGCAGAGGGTGAGCGCGGCGACCTGAGGCTCGCGGGCATCGCCGGCGCATCGTGGGCCGGCGGGCTCGCGGCGCTCATGGCCGGTGACGATGCGGCGGCCGCGGTGCTGCTCCGTCGCGCGGCCGACGAGTACGCGACGAGCTGGCACGCGGCCCCTCCGGGCAGCTGGGGCCGCCCGATCGCGATGCTCCGCTGCCGTCTGATGGCGGGCGACCTGGCCGGCGCCCGGGCCGACGCGGGCGCCGCTCTCGACGCGAGCGTGCTCGAGGCGTCGGGCCCGATCGGCGGCTACTGCGCAGCGCTGGCGCTGCTCGTGCTCGGGCGCGACGACGAGGCGGCGCGCTTCGCGGAGCGGATCGAGGCCGACGGCCTGCAACCCGTCTCGGTCGCGCACGCGCTCGGCGCGCTCGCTCGCGGAGAAGCCGAGGAATTCGCAGAGGCCCGGCGCGCGGTGCTCACGTCGTTCGAGGACCGCGACGCCTTCCTCGAGGACGTTCCCGTGGCGGACACCGTGCTCGTGCTCGACGCGCTGGCCCGCGAGCGCGGCATCGCGCTCGAGCCGCTCCGGTCCGCCTTGCTGCCTCCAGAGGTGCCTGGCTAGAAGCCAGGCACCAGAACACCGGCGATCAGTCCTGGCCGGCCTCGAGCTCGCGCGCCCGCGTCATCGCCGCCTGGATGGCGTTGAGGAACGCGGCTCGCACCCCGGCGGATTCGAGCTCGCGGATCGCCGCGATCGTCGTGCCCCCGGGTGACGTGACCATCTCACGGAGCTCGACGGGATGAAGTCGTTCGTCGCGGAGCTGCTTCGCCGTCCCGAGCATCGTCTGGATCACGAGCTGGGTGGAGATCTCGCGGGAGAGGCCGAGGAGGAGCCCTCCCTCGATCATCGCCTCGGCGAGGAGCGCGAAGTACGCCGGTCCGGAGCCGGAGACTGCGGTCACGGCGTCCATGTGGCGCTCCGGCACGCGGACGACCGCGCCGAGGTGCGCGAGCGCATCCTCCGCGAGCGACACGTGCTCCTCGTCGGCGTGCGCTCCGGCGCAGAGGCCCGCGACGCCTTCGTGGACGGTCGACGGCGTGTTCGGCATCGCGCGGACGACGGGAACGCCGGATGCGAGGTGCCGCTCGATCGTCGCTGTCGATGTCGCCGCAGCGACGGTGAGGACCGTCTGCTCTACCGTGATCGCCGGGCCGATCTCCCCGAGGAGGACGTCGATGTCCTGCGGCTTGACGGCCAGGACGACGAGCGCGGCGCCTGCCGCGGCCTCGACGTTGCTCGCCGTCACGTCGATCCCGTACCGCTCGGTGAGCTCGATCACGCGTTCCGGACGCCGCGTCGATGCCGTGATGTCGGCAGCCTCTCGCCACCCCGAGGAGAGGAGCCCCGAGATGAGCGCCTCCCCGATCCGTCCCGCGCCGATGACCGCGATCCGCCGCTCGTCGACTGCCATGGGTCGAGTCTATGCCGCCCTGCGCGCCCGCCGGCGCGCGATGCGGGCGAGGTCGGCCGAGGCGCCCGGGACGAGGCCGCGGGCCCAGCCGAGCAGCAGGATCTCGCCTGCGAGGCCCTGCCACTCGCCGTAGGGAGCGAGAAGCGCGGCAGTCTCGCGCCCGTCGACCCATCGGCCGGTCAGTGAGGCGTAGAGCTTGATCAGCGACAGGTCGCCGACGAGGCCGTGGTCGTAGCGACCGAGCCCCTCCGTCGCGATCACGCCGATCGACCAGGGGCCGACGCCGCGCTCGCGGGTGAGACGAGCGCTCACGGTGGACGTCGAGTGCTTGCGAAGTCCCTCCAGGTCGAGCGTGGTCGCCAGTCGGTGAAGCGCCGTCGCGCGATGTTGAGCGAGCCCGAGACGGCGGAGCTCGACGGGCGAGAGTCGGGCGAGCGACGGTTGGGTGACGACGTCGTTGCCGCCGCACGCCCGGCCGATCGCACGCTCGAGCGCCCGCGCCCGTCGCGCCTCGACGAGCTGACCGCAGAGCGCTCGGACGACCGCGTGCGTGACGGTCGCGACGCGTCTAGGCCTGTACCCGACGAGCGCGCGAGCGGACGGCCCGATGAGGGGATCCCGCGCAAAGCGCGTGTGGAAGCCGCTCGTGTCATCGTCGAGCGCGAGCATGAAGCGCGCGGTCTCCAGCGACGGCTCGTCCGGGACCCGCACGACGACCCGCCCGTCGGGACGCTGCCACGCGATCGCCGTCCGCCCTCCCGGAAGCGCGCCGTGCCAGGTCCCGCTGCGGGCCATCAGCCGGAGGCGGTACGGCCCGGTGGGGCGGAGGACGGCCTCGACCACGGCGCTGACACTACTCGGGCGGTACGCTGGCCGACCGGTGTCAGACACCGATCTCTGTCAAGAGGAAACGGCGCCAACTCCGTGCCAATCTCTCCACAACCACGCGGGGCAAGATCTCCCGCGCTGCATTGCCGGCCACGCGAGCTGAATCTGACCATCGAGCCATGTCCATGCGAGCCGTCTTGACAAGGATCGGTGTCTGACACCGCCTTGCGCGCGCTCGTCACCCTCGTTGCGAGCGCGGCCTGGGCAGCGAGCCTCGCAGCCCCGACGATTCCGGCGTCGTCCGGCCCTCGGACGCTGACGCTCGAGATCGAGAGAGGCGCGAAGGTCGCGATCCGCCGTGCTCCGGCCAGCCGCACGATCGCCGTGGCGGGATGGAAGACGCCGTTCGGCTCGGTGCGACGGCTGCGTGTCGTCGGGCGGCGCGGCGACTGGTTCCGTGTGGAGAGCGACGTGCTCGGGAACGGTGTCGTCGGCTGGGTGCCGCGTACGGCAGCGGTCCGGCCGGTTCGGCTGCGCTTTGCGGTCGAGGCCGACCTGTCCGAGCGGGTGCTGACGCTGCGCGACGACGGCCGGGTCGTCTTCCGGCGGCGGGTCTCCATCGGCACGAGTGACTCGCCGACACCGAGTGGGCGCTTCCACGTCACCGACCACATCTCGGGCAGGCGCTGGGGGCTCGGCTGCTGCATCATCGTCTTCTCCGGTACGCAGCCACGGCTGCCGGTCGGGTGGACGGGCGGCGACCGGTTGGCGGTCCACGGCCGATCGTCTCGGTCCGAGACGATCGGCGCGCCGGCCAGTGCCGGCTGCCTCCATGCCACCGAGGCGACCCTCCGGGCGCTCGCGCAGCTCCCCCTCGGCACTCCCGTCGTGATCCATCCGTAGGCTCGGCCGGTGCGGCTCGCCGACGCGATCTCACTCCGCTCGCGACGGCGCAAGCTCACCCTGTTCGGAGAGCTCATGCGGCCTACCGCCGAGACGACGGTGCTCGACGTCGGGGTCGACGAGGTCTCACTCGGTGACGCCGGTGGCGAGGGCGGCTGCACGACCCACAACGTCCTCGAGGAGGCGTACCCGTGGCCGGCGCGGCTCACGGCGCTGGGTCTCCACGACGGTGCGCGCTTCGGGGAGCGGTACCCGGGTATCGCGTATGTCCAGGGCGACGCATGCGCCCTGCCGTTCCCCGACGACGCGTTCGACGTCGTGCACTCGAACGCCGTGATCGAGCACGTCGGCGGGCGGGACCGGCAGGAGGCATTCGTCCGCGAAGCGTTGCGGGTCGGGCGTCGCGTGTTCCTCACGACCCCCAACCGCTGGTTCCCGATCGAGGTGCATACGCGGCTGCCGCTCGTGCACTGGTTCCCCGAGCCCGTCGCGGGTCGGGTGTACGACCTCGCGCAGATGCCGTGGGCGAAGGAGAACCACCTCCTCGGCCCGGGCGACCTGCGGGAGCTGTTCCCCGTTCCGGTGCGGGTCGACAACCTCTGGATGACGCTGGTCGCCTCGACGTGAGTGCGCCGTCTGCCACGGGCCGCGATCGTCGTCCTCGTCGTCGGGCTCGCGCTCCACAACCTCGCGATGGCGCTGCTCTGGGACGCAGGTGTCCGGGACGCAGCCCTGGACGTCGCGGCTGCCTGGAAGGACGTGCTCCTGCTGGTCGCGTTCGCGGTTGCGCTCGCGGCAGCAGGTGCCTTGCCGACACTCGTGTGGGCCGACCGATTCGCCCTCGCGTACGGCGCGATCGTCGTCCTCTACTGGGTGCTGCCGCAGTCGTGGCTCGGTGGGGAGGCCACCGAGCGCGGCGAGCTCTACGCGCTCCGGCACCACCTCCTGCCCCTCGGCGCCTACGCGCTGGGACGCGTCCTTCCGCTCGACCGCGCCTGGTGGCGGCGCATCGGGCTGGCGCTCGTCGGCGTCGCCTGCGGGCTCGCTCTGTGGGGCCTCGCCGACGTGTACCTCGTGCCGCTCGAGGAGTGGCGTGACTCGGGTGTCCCGGGCTGGTTCGAGGAGCAGCTCGGCCTCACCTACGAATGCCTCTCCGGCCTCCCGGAGAACTGGATCCTCAACACCGACGAGGAGAGCCCGGTGCGGCGCCTCGTCTCGACGTTCCTGAGCCCGCTCGCGACCGCGTATGCGCTGGTCGTCGTGCTGCTCCTGCTCGCGGCGGCGAGATGGCGCGCGTGGACGGTCGGCGCGGCAGTGCTCGTGTACGCCGGTCTCCTGTGGACGCATACGCGCGCCGCCTTCCTCGCCCTCGCCGTGGGTCTCGTGCTCCTTGCGCTACTGCGCCGGTCGTGGGCGCCGGCGGTGCTCGCCGCCGGCTCGCTGGTGATCTCGACGGCGTTCGTCGCGGTCTTCCCGACGATCGGCCCGACGACGAGCTACACGGCGACGGAGCTCGCGTGTCTCCGGGCGAATGCAGCCGAGGAGGGCGAGGCCTCGGACGACCCCTTCAGTCCGGGAGAGAGCTCGACCTCGAGTCACCTCCGCGCGCTCCGCGACGGGATCGAGACGGTCGCCGGCCATCCCTGGGGGTTCGGCCTCGGCAACGCGGGAGTGTCGGCCTCGCGGACGGGCGCCGACGTGAAGGCCGGCGAGTCGACCTACACCGAGCTGGGCGTCGACACCGGAGTCCTCGGGCTGGCCGCGTTCGTGGCGTGGCTCGTTGCGCTCGGCCTCGCGCTACGCCGGCGGTCACCGTGGCTCTGCGCGTCGGTCGCCGCGGTTGCGCTACTCGGGCTCCAGACCGACGTGATCGGCATCCACTGGCTCGCGGTGGTCGTGTTCGCGCTTGCGGGCTCGGCGATGCGCGCCGAACCAGGTGACCCCGAACCCGAATCGGCTGTCTGAGGACCTCGATCCGCGCTCGCTGACAACGCTTGTGGTGAATCACCACAAGCGTTTGTCTCGCGCTCCTGGAGCGTCGAAGCGCCGAGTGGCGGACGCTACGAGGCTGTCGTTTCGGAGCCGAAGGCGCGCCGCCGCTCGACGTCGGCCGGGTCGACCATCTGGCCGTCGCGCCCGACGTAGCCGTCCTTCGCGCCCACCACGAGGACGACGAGGTCGTCCTCGCCGCCGTTCGAGACGCGGCGTGGCGTCGTCGAGTGGACGTGCACCATCCCGCCGGGCCCGAGGATGCGCTCCTCCTCGCCGACCTCGACGCGGGCCGTTCCGGCGTGGACGAAGTACAGCTCGTCCTGCTCGTCGTGGTAGTGGAAGAACCCCTCGTAGTGCGGCGGCATCACGACGACGTTCACGCCGAACGCCTCGACGCCGAGCGCCTGCCGGACCTTGCGAAATCCGTAGCCCTCGCCGAGCTCGTCGATCGTCCCGAAGGTATAGCCGGCCTCGCTCATGTCAACGCTCCCTCTTCTCGACGGTTGCCTCGATGGTTCGCTGCAGACCTTCTTCGAACGACACCGACGGGGCGTAGCGGATCGCCTCGCGCGCAGCGGTCACGTCCGCCCATGACTCCATCACGTCGCCCGGCTGCGATGGCCCGTACACCTTCTCGACCGGTCGGTCGAGCAACCTGCCGATCGTGTCGGCGAGCGTGTTGACCGTCTCCGATCCGCCCGTCGCAACGTTCAGCACGCGGCCCTCGGCGCCGCTCGCATCCGATGCGAGGAGATTGGCCGTCACGACGTTCTCGACGTACGTGAAGTCGCGCGACTGCTCGCCGTCGCCGTGGACCGTGACTGCGCGGCCCTTTGCGATCGCGCTGATGAAGCGCGGCACCACCGCCGCGTACTGCGAGGTCGGGTCCTGGCGCGGGCCGAAGACGTTGAAGTACCGCAGCGCGACCGTCTCGATGCCGTACACGCGCGTGAAGCTGACACAGAACCGCTCGGCCGCGAGCTTCGCGACGGCGTAGGGCGATATCGGGTCCGGCGCCTGCGTCTCGACGCGCGGGAAGGTCCCGCCGTCGCCGTACACCGACGACGACGACGCCGCCACGACGCGGCGGACTCCCTCGTCGCGGGCCGCGAGGAGAACGTTGAGCGTGCCTTCGACGTTGACGGCCGTGGACGTCAATGGATCCTGGACCGAGCGCGGCACCGACCCGAGCGCTCCCTGGTGGAAGACGACCTCGACACCGCGAACCGCCGTGTGGACGCGCTCGTACGAGCGCAGGTCGCCCTCGACGACCTCGACGTCACGGCCGAGCGCAGCGAGGTTCGCACGGCTGCCGGTCGCGAAGTTGTCGAGCACACGGACGTCGTCGCCTCGCTCGAGCAGGGCGTGGACGAGGTTCGAGCCGATGAAGCCTGCGCCGCCGGTGACGAGGACCTTGGTCATACGCTCACGCCGACCGCTCCGCGACGACGTGGTAGTTCCCGGCGAGGGTGCCGGGGCGCGGCTCGCGGAGCAGCGCGGAACGCCGGTCGAGCGCGCGTGCGAGGCGGTTCAGCCCTGCCACGACAGCGCCTCGCACCGGCCGGAGCGGGGTCCTGCGCATGACATGCTCGAGGTAGATCGCGTTCAGCATCGCGAGTGACGAGGCCGTTCCCGACCCGGGCGTCACCGTAACCGAACGCCAGGCGCCGTTCTCGGAGAACAGCCGCTCCAGCCCTTCGTGCGTCCAGCGCCAGAGGTCGGACGGGTTCGGGTGGTAGACCATCGCGCCGTGCGTCGACAGGAGGACTCGACCTCCGGGTCGGGTCACGCGATGGAGCTCGCGAACGCCCTGCACCGGGTCGTCGACGTGCTCCAGCACCTGGATGCAGAGGACGACGTCGAACGAGCAGTCCTCCGACGGGAATCGCCTCGATCGGCCCCGTGAGCGTGGCGTTCGGGTTCGGAACGCTGTCGAGCCCGACGTACTCGGACACGTGCGGCTCGAACAGCGCGTGGTACGGCTTCTCGCCGCACCCGACGTCGAGCAGGCGGAACGCGCCGAGATCGGCAGCCGCACGCCGCGCCTCGCCCTCGAGCCAGCGGGCGAGCGGCGCCCGCACTGCGTAGGTCGGCATCGAGAGCGGGGGGTTCAGCCGCGGGTCACTCACGGACGGTCACCAGACCGAACGCGAGCCAGGTCAGAGCGCCCAGCGGGAGGCCGGCGACGAGCCCGATCCCGGACCAGACACCGGTTACGACGAGGAGCCAGCCGAGACCGACGAGCGCGACGGGGGACGAGCGGATCCCGCGGATCCCGGCGGCGATGCCCGTCGCAGCCAGGGCGAGGAGCGCGACGACGCCTGCGATCCCGAGGTCGGCGGCGACCTGGAGGTACAGCATCTGGATCCCCCAGGGCCGATCGGGCGCCGGGAATGCCTGCTCTGGCTCGTCCGGGAACCGCGCGCGGGCGTCCTCGAGGAACGGGCCGTATGCCCACTCCTCGCTCGAGGCCTGCCAGCCGACGCCGGTGATCGGGTTGTCGAGCCAGATGCGGCCGCCGATGTACGCGAGCAGCGTCCGGTGGGCGTAGCTCTCCACGCCCGTCTGCTCGACGCGGTCGCGAAGGCCGATGAACTCGGCGAAGCGCTCGATCGTGTCGGCCCGCATCGCCGCGGTGCCGGCCGTCACGAGGAGCACCACGCCCGCGAGCGCAAGCGCGCGCCGGGCGCGCAGCACGCCGAGCGCACGCGCGCCGAGGAGGACGGCCGCCACCGCGAGCCACAGGCCGACCACCGCTGTCATGGCGCCGGACAGGACGACGCCGAGCGCGCCCGCCGCGAGGGCGGCTGCCGACCAGCGACGCCCGGCAGGACGTCCGTCGCCGAGCGCCACGCCGATCGCGCCGACGACGAGCGCCGCGCCCGAGAGGGCTGCGAAGTCGTGGATGCCGACGAAGGACGGCTCGCGCTGCCCCGGCCGCTTTCCCTCGAACTCTGCGACGAGGCCGAGGAACTGGAGCGCGCCGACCGTCGTCGCGGCGACGCTCCAGGCGACGATCGCGCTGAGGAGCGGTACCGCGTCGCGTACCGAGCGGACGAGCAGGACGGTCGCCGGCAGCAGGCAGGCGTACCAGGCGAACTTGGCGACGCTGATCGCGTGGACGCCGACGTCGTACTCCTCGCCGAGGAGCGACGGGGTGGCGAGCGAGACGGCGCCGACGAGCACGAGGGCTGCCGCGAGGCCGATGAGCCAGCGCGCTCGCCGGAGCGGCTCCCAGCCCACACGCCGCGCGCGTGAGGCCGCGGCTACGAGGGTCGCGGCGATCGCCACGTCGGCGAGCGTCACGTCGACCGAGGTCGACCCGATGCCGATCGACGCGGTGGGCTGGTAGGTCGCGTGCAGGAAGAGGAACGGCACCGCCGCCGCGAGCACGAGCGTCTCGACGGGTGCGTCGCCGACGAGCGCCCGCACCGTGCCGGCGGACGGATGCGTCCGTGGCACAGGCTCGGCCGTCACCGTGCGGACTGTAGCGCCCGAGGTGTCGGACTTAAGTCCGACACGACCTCCCCTAGACTGACCCCCCACGATGGCCCAGAGCGTCCTCCGGCGCCGCGTCGCGACCGCGGCCGGGCTCTACCTCTCGGTCGCCCTCGGCATTCTCGGCACGATCGCTGCGGCGCGGATCCTCGGTCTCGAGGACTTCGGCCGGTTCGCGACGGTGATGGCGGTCGTCGGCCTCGCGCAGACGCTGCTCGACCTGACCGTCGAGGAGAGCCTCACGAAGTTCGGCTTCCGGTACATCGCGGGGGAGGACTGGGGGAAGCTCCGGCGGCTTTTCCGGCGGGCGCTCGAGCTCAAGCTCGTCGGGGGCGCCCTGGCAACAGTGCTCCTGTTGCTGCTCGCGCCCGTTGCGGACGCCGTCTTCGACACGGACGAGCTCGCAGCGCCGATGGTCGCCGCCGCGGCACTGCCCCTGCTCGCCGCGCCGGAGAACGTCAGCGCGAGCGCCTTGCTACTCCGCGGGCGCTACGACCTTCGCGGCTGGCTCCTCTCGGTGACGATGGCGATCCGCCTGGTGGCGATCCTCGTCGGCGCGTCGTTCGGGGTCACCGAGGCGCTTGCGGCGATGGTGGTCGGACAGCTCGTGGCGACCGCGATCGCAGGCACGGCCGGCGCCATCGCCCTCCGCCGCTTCCCGCACGCCGAGGGGAAGGCGCTCGGCAGCGACCGGCGCGAGATCGTCTCGTTCGTCGTCCAGTCGAGCATCGCGACCGGCGTCATCTCGCTGCGTGCTGCGCTGACCCCCGTCCTGCTCGGCGTCGTCGCCGGAACGACGCAGGTCGGCTACTACCGCGTGGCGCTGGCGCCGCAGAGCGGCTTCTCGGCGGCGAGCGCACCGGTGCGCCTCGTGCTCCTTACCGAGCAGACGCGGGACTGGGAGCACGGCCGCGCGCAGACGGTGCTCCGCGGCGTCAAGCGCTACTCGCTCGGCGCGGCCGCCGTCGCACTCGTCGCCCTGCCGGTTTTCCTCCTCGCGATGCCGTGGCTCGTGCGTGTCGTCTTCGGCGACGAGTACCTCCCCGCGGTCGACGCGGCGCGCATCGTCCTCGTGTCCGCGGCGATCCTGCTCGTGCTCGGCTGGTCGAAGTCGCTGCCGGTCACGATTGGCCGGCCGCGGCTGCGGATCGTCACGCACTCGATCGAGGCGGCGGTGCTGCTGCCGCTCGTCGTCGTCCTCGGCGCACGGAACGGTGTCACGGGCGCGGCGGTCGCGATCCTCGTCGCCACGCTCGCCTTCGCCGTCGCGTGGGTCGTGATCCTCGCCCGCCTCCGCGACGAGCTGCGCGCCGGGCGGAGCGTCGGCGCTCCGAGGGCCGCCGAGCCTTGAGGGTCGTCATCGTGAGCGGCATCTGGCCGCCGGACGTCGGAGGCCCTGCAAGCCACGCACCGGCGCTCGCCGCCGCCCTGCTGGAGCACGGGCACGAGGTGGAGGTCGTCACGACCGCGGACGCGCAGCCGGCACCCCGGCCGTATCGCGTGCGCTGGGTCTCGCGCTCCCGAGCGGCGCCGCTGCGCCACCTTGCGGTGGTGCGCGAGATCGCCCGTACCGCTCGCGGCGCGGACAGCGTGTATGCGACGACGATGGTTCGGCGCGCCGCGCTCGGCGCGGCGCTCGCCCGGCGCCCGCTCGTCGTCAAGCTCGTCTCGGACGAGGCGTACGAGCGTGAGCGCCGCTCGGGTCGCTTCGACGGCACGCTGGAAGAGTTCCAGCAGGTGCGCGGCGGGCTCCGCACGCGCGTGCTGCGCGCGACTCGCACCCGCGCGTTGCGGCGCGCGCGGCGCGTCGTCGTGCCGAGCGCCTACCTGCGCGAGATCGCGCTCGGCTGGGGCCTGGCGTCCGACCGCGTGCGCGTGATCCCGAATCCGGCGCCCGAGCTACCGGCGCTTCCCTCGCGGGAGGAGGCGCGCGCCGCGCTCGGGATTCGAGGGCTCACCCTCGGCACCGCCGGACGGCTCACCGCGCAGAAGGCGCTCGGCGACGCGCTCGAGGCTCTTGCGCGCGTCCCCGATGTCGGGCTCCTGGTCCTCGGCGACGGCCCCGAGCGCGACGCGCTCGAGCGTCACGCGTCCAGGCTCGGGATCTCGGATCGCGTGCGTTTTCTCGGCGCCGGCACGCGCGACGACGTCCTCACGCTCTTCCGGGCCGTCGACACCGCGCTGCTTACATCGGCGTGGGAGAACCTCCCGCACACGCTGCTCGAGGCGCTTGCGGCCGGGACGCCCGTGATCGCGACCGCCGTCGGCGGGATCCCCGAGGTTGTTGTCCACGAAGAGAACGGACTGCTCGTGCCGCCGCACGATGTCGGTGCGATCGCCTCGGCGATCGAACGGATCGCCCACGACGAGGAGCTCCGCCGCTCGCTGGCCGCAGCCGCGCCCGTCTCGGTCGAGGAGCTCGACGAGCCGCGTATCCTGCGGCGGATCGTGCGGACGATCGAGGGCGACGACGAGGCCGAGGCGTGAAGCCTCGCGTGCTCATGGTCGGACGCACGCGCTACCGGCTCCCGCTGAACGAGTCCCTGGAGCGGAAGTTCGACGCCCTCGGCGAGCGGCTCGACCTCCGCGTCCTCGGGGCAGCCCCGCGCGGCGCTTCGGCCGGCGACGAGATGTTCTCCCTCCAGCGGGGCACACCCGTCCCGGCGCTCGACGGACCGCTCTTCTACGGCTCGCTCCCCGTGCGGATCGCGCGGGAGCTGCGGCGCGCTCCCGCCGACGCGATCCTCGCTCAAAGCCCCTACGAGGCGCTTGCCGCCCTCGCGGGTCGGACGCTCGCACGCAGCGACGCGGCCGTGGTAGTGGAGATCCACGGCGACTGGCGCACCTGGTCGCGGCTCTACGGATCGCGCACGCGGGCCGTGGTCGCCCCGCTCGCCGACCGCGCTGCGCTCGTCGCGATCCGGGGAGCCGATGCTGTGCGGACGCTCTCCGCGTTCACGACGGGCATCGTCCACGAGGCGGGCGTCGAGCCCGCAGGCGTGTTCACGACGTACACGGAGCTGACGGCGTTCTCGGAGCCACCCGTCGAGCCGCTCCCCGAGCGTCCGGTCGCCCTGTTCATCGGCGTGCTCGAGCGATACAAGAACGTCCATGTGATCGCGGACGCGTGGCGGCTCGCCGCGCCCCGTGTTCCCGATGCGCTGCTCAGGATTGTCGGCGAGGGGCGCCACCGCAATGTCGTGGAAGCGCTCGTCCGCGACGTTCCCGGCGAGGTGAGGTGGGATCGCCGGCTGGAGACACACGACGTGGTGAAGGCGTTCGACGACGCGTGGCTGCTCCTCCTCGCGTCGCGCTCGGAGGGAACGCCGAGGGTCGTGCTGGAGGCGCTCTGCCGAGGACGGGCCGTCGTCGGGGCACGGGCGGGCGGGATCCCGGACGTCGTCGGGGACGGAGAGACCGGCCTGCTCGTCGATCCCGACCGTCCGGACGAGATCGCCGACGCGCTCGTTCGGCTCCTCTCCGATCGCGGGCTTGCCGAGCGCCTCGGCACCGAGGGCAAGGCGCGCTCCATCGCGTGGACGTACACGGCAGAGGAGTACGCGGACAACGTGGCCGACCTCGTCGAGCGCGCCGTCGCGGCCAGGGCCGCGTGAGGCTCGTCGTCGTCACCCAGCAGGTCGACCCGACGAGCCCGGTGCTCGGCGCGACGGTTGCGAAGCTCGAGGCCCTCGCCGCACGCGTCGACGAGCTGGTTGTCCTAGCAGACAACGCAGTCGAGGGAGTATTGCCGGACAACTGTCGCATCCGTCCGTTCCGTGCGAAGCCACCGTGCAGGGCGAGGACTCCGTTTCGAGGCGGCGCTCGCACGCGAGCTCGGGCGACGCCCGCGCCCCGCCGCCGTCCTCGCTCACATGTGCCCCATCTACGCGGTGCTCGCGGCGCCGGTCGCCCGCCCACTCCGCGTCGGCGTGATGCTGTGGTTCACGCACTGGCGCCGCAGCCGGCTGCTCGCGACGGCGGAGCGAGCGTCGACGGTCGTGCTCTCAGTCGATCGGCGGACGTTCCCGTTGAGCTCGAAGAAGCTCGTCGCGATCGGGCACGGGATCGACGTCTCCGACCTGCCGTGCCTCGAACGTCCGTCCCGGGACGAGCTGACCCTGCTCGCGCTCGGCCGCACCTCTCCGGCGAAGGGGCTCGAGACCATCATCCGGGCGGTCGCCCTGGTTCCGGGCGTGGCGCTCCGCGTCATCGGCCCGTCGCTCACCGAGGAGGAGCGGCTCCACAGGATCGCGCTCGAACGGCTCGTGATCGACCTCGGCCTCCTCGACCGCGTCGACATCCGGCCTCCCGTGCCGCGCCACACCGTGCCGGGGCTCCTCGGCGAGGTCGACGCGCTCGTGAACGACATGCGCGCAGGCGCGACCGACAAGGTCGTCTACGAAGCCGCCGCGACCTGCGTGCCGGTGCTCGCGTCGAACCCCGCATTCGACACGCTGCTGCCGCCGGAGCTTCGTTTCCCGACCGGGGACGTGGACGGGCTCGCGCTGGCGATCGTCGGGCTCCTCGGCATGGATCGAAACGCCGTCGGTCGATCGCTCCGAGAGATCGTGGTCCGCGAGCACTCGGTGGAGACCTGGGCGGACCGCGTGGTCGAGCTCGCGCGGTGAGCGTCAAGGTCCTCCACGTCGTCAAGGTCGCGGGGGTATCGGGAGCGGAGAACCACCTGCTCCTCCTCCTGCCCGCGCTACGGGCGCACGGCTTCGACGTCCGCGGCGTGGTGCTCCACGAGGGCGAGCCGGGCGCCGAGGAGTTCGCCACGCGGCTCGTCGCAGACGGCGTCCCGGTCGACCGCGTGCGCATGGGGGACATCGGCGGCCCGAGGACGCTCGGGCGCCTGACGCGGATCGTTCGGCGCGAGCGGCCCAACATCGTCCACACGCACCTCGTCCATGCCGACTTCCACGGTCTCGTCGCGGCGCGGCTCGCACGCGTCCCCGTGGTGGTCAGCACGAAGCACGGGTTCAACCCGTTCCGCGAAGGACGTTTGTTCGCCTTCGCCGACCGTATGGTCGCGCGCCTCGCCGACGTGCACATCGCCATCTCGGCCGGGCTCGCGCGGTACCTCGCGGACCGCGAGGGGTTCGACCCGGCGACCTTCGAGATCGTCCACTACGGCATCGAGCCGGGACCGGCGCCGGCGCCGCCTCCGGGTGCGCCGCGGCTTGCGATCGTCGGCCGGCTGATCCCGATCAAGGGGCACGACGTCCTCTTCCGGGCGCTCGCAGCCGTCCGGACCGATGTGCCGGCGCTCACGCTCGAGGTCGCCGGTGACGGACCGCTCGGCGCAGAGCTGCGCGCCACGGTCTCGCGGCTCGGCCTCGACGACGTCGTCTCGTTCGTCGGGCGCATAGCGCCGGCGGCGCCCGTGTACGAGCGCGCAGAGATTGTGGTCGTGCCCTCGCACGGCGAGGGATTCGGCATGGTCGCGCTCGAGGCGATGGAGCGCGGGCGCCCGGTGATCGCGAGCGCCGTGGGCGGCCTGCCGGAGATCGTCGACGACGGTGTAACGGGCCTGCTCGTCCCGCCGGGCGACGCGGCAGCGCTCGGCGCGGCGATCCGCGAGCTCGCCGGCGATCGGGCACGCGCCGCTGCCATGGGCGCCTCGGCACGATCGCGCGCGCTCGAGCAGTTCTCTCAGGAGCGCTGCACCGAACGGATCGCGGAGCTCTATCGAGAGGCGCTTGGTGCCGGGCTGCGGCCGCGCACGAGCGCCCAGGCACGCTCCAGCGCGAACGCGGCGAGCAGCGCGAGCACGAAGTCCCATGGCGCGCGGTAGCGCACCGTGCCGGCGAAGACCATCGCCATGAGCGTGTTGAAGCCGAGCAGCAAAGTGGCGAGGACGACGAATCTGCGTGGCGCCAGGAAGGCGCCCCAGAGCGCGAGTGCGTACAGCGCGAGCACGAAGGCGGGTTCGACGGTCCGCTGCGCGAGATCCGCTGCGCCCTGCTGGCCCGGGTCGTCGGCCTCGACGCTCAACAACGGCGACCAGAGCATGCCGACCGCCTGGACCGCGAGGCGCGCCTTCTCACCGGGCTCGTCCCGCCAGAAGTCGAGCACCTCGTCGCGGTAGAAGGACGCCTGCGCGCACTCGTCCACGGCCTTTGCCGCGGCGACCGAGATCGCGGCCGCCTTCTCCGGCCACGGCGGAACGCCGGGCAGCTCGGGCACGTCGTCGATCCAGCCACCCCGCGCGAGGACGTCGTACGTCGCCGGGTTGTTCGCCTTCCAGAGCGCGCGCGTGTCCGTCGTGATCGTCGCGCAGCCGATCACCACCTGGTTCCGTGAGACCCACGGCGCGACCACGAGAGCCGCGGCCGCCAAGGTCAGCAGCGCTGCACCGGCCGCACGTCGTCCCGGCCGGATCCGCCACGCGGCAAATGGCGCGACGACCAGCGGGAGGAGCAGCAGCCGCGCGTTCGACAGGATCGCGAGCCCGGTGACGGCGCCGGCTGCGATCGCGAGCCACGTCGAACGGCGGTCGTGGGCGAGCAGCACGAGCAGCACGATCGCCGCGAGTAGGAGCCCGTCGACGATCTCGCGATTGACGTGGACGTCGTGCCAGACGAGGTACGGGTGCAGGGTCGCGACGACCGCCGCGATCACCCCGGTCCGGACGGACGAGAGATGGTGGCCGATGGCCAGGACGATCAGCGCGGTCGCGACCGCGAGCGCGATCTGGGCGACGCCGACGACGAGCCACGACCGCTCGAGCGGCCAGTACAGCGCCGCCAGGAACCAGGCGTACAGCGGCTGCGTGTACGCGGACGAGACCTCGGGGAGGAAGCCGAATGTCCCACTCGAGACGAGCGTCTGCGCGAACGTGTCGCTCTTCTCGACGTACTCGTCGAGGATGTCGTCCCGCTCGATCGCGAGGGCGATCAGCCGCGGCAACGCGGCCGCGGCGGCGACGAGGGCGACCGCGGGAGCTCTCCTCAGTGTGACCACCCGCCGAGAGGCGAGTGATGGGCGTCGCGAGGCGAGGACGCAGGGAGCGTGCATATCAGCGGATATGGACGCGACCGAGGACGAAGTCCTCGCGGCGCCCAGCGCCGCATCTCGGCATCGCTGGTCACGCTGAGGCGAGCTCCGAACGTGGTATGCGTTGCGCGATGCCGCCCACGACCCCGGAACGGTACGCCGTGGTTTCCTGCCACGTCGAACGACCCCTCGACGACCGGGTCTGGGCCGCGTTCGCGGCGCTCCAGGAGCGCCGCCCGGGTGGCCTCACGATCGCCGCCCTTGTCAGGCCCCCCGACGCCGGGGCGGGGGAGACGGACGACGAGCTCTGGCTCGCGCGTGCGCGGGAGGCCGCGTCGCGCGGCCCGTTCGGGCACCACACGCATTTCACGAGCCCGACGCACGCGCGACCGACCGGTGGCGACCCGGCGCAGCGGGTGCGCGGCGAGGGCGCCTGGCTGGCGGAGCGCGGGGTCACACCGACGCTCTTCTGCGGCGGCGGGTGGTACACCGATCGTGCGGTCGCCGCCGCCTGCGCGGAGCTCGGCTATGCCGACTGCACGCCGCGCGTCGCCCGTCCGGCGTACCTCGAAGACGGGGCTGCATGGGCCGAGCTCCACGAGCCGGCGCGGATCGGGCTCGACGGGCCGATCCTCTGCGCGGTGCCGACGTCACACGGCATCGGCGACCTCGCGCGTGCGCTCGTCCGCCCCGGGTTGCCGCCCCGGGTGCACACGTACTTCCACGACACCGATCTCGTCGACCGGCGCAGGCGCTCGCTGATCATCGGCGTCCTGACCATGCTCGGTCGGCGCAGGCCGGCGACCGACCTCGACGTCGTCGCCGCCTCGGCGCGCGAGCAGGCGCCGCTCGTGGCCTGGGCGGAAGTCGCGCGGGGCGAGGCCGCCGACGCGCGGGCGTAGAATCCGAGCGTGCCGACCGAGGCGCCATCACCCGCGCCGACGAGCGCGGCGGCGTCCGCCGTGTCGGAGGACGTTCGCCGCTCGCGCATCTACGTCCTCTCACGTGGGCCGGTTCTCGGCCTCGTGCGTCGCGCGCTGAGCGTCGTCGCCCTCGTCCTTGCGGATCTCGCCGGGCTGGCGCTCGGGGTGTACGTCGCGCTCGTCCTGCGGTCTCTCGTCTACGGCGACACCATCTACTGGTCGCTCCTGTGGGAGACGGGGCCCGAGGAGTGGCTGCCGTTCCTGGCGCCCGTCACCGTGCTCGTCTTCCTCCAGGCGGGCCTGTACGCGCCACGGGAGCGCCGGGCGGGCGCGGGACGGGTGCTCGGCGCGCTCGTCCTCGTCGCCCTGATCGTGCTCGCGTTCGGGATCGGGACGGACTACGAGTTCACGACCACGGGCCTCATCCCCACCGCGGTCGTCACCAGCGCGCTCGCGATCGGCGCCCTGCGCGCCGCCTACGGGTCGATCTCGCTCGAGCTGATGCGCGTTGCCGGCGTGCGCCGCAGGCTCGTCCTCGTTGGCGAGGGGGAGACGCTCGCGGACCTCGAGCGTCAGTTGCGCGCCACGCGCGGCGGCATCGGCATCGACGTTGCGGCAACCGTGTCGGACGCGCGACGGCCGGAGTCGCTCGAGCGCCTCTCGGCGCTGCTCGAGGACGAGCGCCCAGACGAGCTCGTGCTGGCCGAAGCCGACTTCGACGAGGAGACGGTGCTGGGCGTCGTCCAGCTCGCACACCGGCACGGGGTGAAGGTCAAGCTGGCGCCGAGCACCACCGAGCTGCTCGTCCACGAGGGCGAGTACGTGCCCGGCGAAGGCGTCCCGTTGTTCGAGCTGCGCCCGCCACTGCTGTCGGGCGTCGCCTGGGCTACGAAGCGCGTGTTCGACCTCGTTGTAGCTCTGCTGCTCGTCGTCGTCGGCACGCCGCTCTGGCTCTTGGTTGCGGCGGCCATCAAGCTCGACTCGCGTGGCCCCGTCCTCTACGTCGACCGGCGGATCGGCGTCGGTGAGCGCGAGTTCGGGATGCTCAAGTTCCGCACCATGGTTGCTGAGGCCGCCGACCTCCAACCCGAGCTCGAGAGCGAAAACGAGGCCAGCGGCGCGCTGTTCAAGATTCGGGACGACCCGCGCCTGACGCGCGTGGGGCGGGTGCTGCGGCGAGTCTCGCTCGACGAGCTTCCGCAGCTGGTGAACGTGCTCCGCGGCGAGATGAGCCTCGTCGGCCCGCGGCCGCTCCCGCTGCGGGACCACGAGATGCTCGACGACTGGCACAAGGCGCGTTACCTCGTGCTGCCCGGCATGACGGGCCTCTGGCAGATCTCCGGTCGCTCGGGGCTCGAGTTCGACGACCTCGTCCGGCTCGACTTCACGTACATCGAGAACTGGTCGATCTGGTCGGACGTCTCGATCATCGCCCGCACGATCCCCGCCGTGTTGAGCGGGCGCGGCGCGTACTGACCCGCTCTCGCCGGCTCGCGGCGACGGTTGGGGCGGCCACCCTGCGCCCTAGACTGAGCCGTCGTGCGCGCCCCGAAGATTCTCGCCGTCGCGTCGGCGGTCGACCTCGACTTCCGCTACGGGTGCACACCCGCGTGGTGGCAGCTCTGGAAAGGCCTCTACGAAGCGGGTGTCGATCTCGTCGTGACGCCCTACCGCGGTCGGCCGGTCGAGTCGCCCTGGTGGCGCACGGCGTCGAATCCCACGTACCGCGAAGGGGAGGGCTACGCGGCGCTGCGCGGCGGCCTGGCGCGCCTCAAGGGAGACAGGTACCTCCGGCGGGCCGAGGACAGCCCCGACGAGAGCTCGTTCGACAAGCTCACCCGCGAGACGATCTGGAAGGTCGTCACCCCGCGCTGGCGCCGTCATCTCGATCGGCTCGTCGTGCGAGAGCGGCCCGACGCAGTCCTCGTCTTCACCGTGCCGATGGCGCACTTCCGCGGCATCCCGACGTACCTGCGCGAGCGTCACGGCGTCCCGGTCGTCTTCTACGACGGCGACGTGCCGATGAGCCTGCCGGAGTTCGGCGGCATGGACACAGGATTCAACTACTACCACGGCGCCGATCCCTCGGAGTACGACCTCCTGCTCTCGAACTCCGAGGGCGGGCTCTCCCGGCTTCTAGAGCTCGGCGCGCGTCGCGCCGAGACCGTCCTCTGGGCGGCGGATCCGGAGTTCTTCCGGCCGCTCGCGGTGGAGAAGGAGCACGACGTCTTCTTCTACGGCTACGGCGACAAGTTCCGGCGCGAGTGGATGCAGGCGCTCGTGGGCGAGCCCTCGAGACGCGATCCGCGGATCGACTTCGCGCTCGGCGGACGTGACTTCCAGGGGGACGTGGGCGCCGCGCGCATGCTGGGCGACGTGCCGTTCAACGTCTTTGCCCGGGCGATCTCGGCTGCGCGGATCAACCTCAACATCACGAGGCGAGCGCATGCCACCGTCGAAGGGTCGTCCACGTGCCGCCCGTTCGAGCTGGCCGCGGCGGGCGCCGCGATCGTCTCGAATCCGCACAGCGGGCTCGAGCGCTGGTTCGAGCCGGGGGAGGAGCTCGTCGTCGTCGACGACGCCGACGCGGCGCTCGAGGCGTACCACGCGCTGCTCGACGACCCGGGCACGGCCGCTGCGATGGGTGCGCGCGCGCGAGAGCGCGTGCTCGACGAGCACACGTACGCCCACCGCGCACGTCAGGTCTTGCGGCTGCTCGAGCTCGAGACGGCGGTGCACGCATGAGCCATCGGATCGTCGCGGTCGTGCCGGCGTTCGAAGAGGAGGGAGCGATCGGCACGGTCGTCGAGGAGATCCGCGCCTTCGATCCTGCGATCGACGTCGTCGTGGTCGACGACGGCTCGACGGACGGCACGGCGGGAGCGGCCGCGGCGGCAGGGGCAGCGGTCGTGCGGCTGCCGTTCAACCTCGGCATCGGCGGCGCGGTGCAGACGGGGTTCCGCTACGCCCTCGAGCGCGACTACGACCTCGCGGTGCGGCTCGACGGCGACGGGCAGCACGACCCCGCCGAGTTGCCGAAGCTGCTCGAGCCGCTGGAGCGCGACGAAGCCGACGTCGTGACGGGCTCGCGGTTTCGCGAGGACGAGGGCGGCTATCGCCCCCCGCTCGCCCGCCGGATCGGGATCACGTGGTTCGCGCGACTCGTCTCGCTGCTCTCGGGGCAGCGTGTGACGGACACGACCTCGGGCTTTCAGGCCTTGAACCGGAGCGGAATCGCGCTGTTCGCACGCGACTACCCGAGCGACTACCCCGAGGTCGAGGCGACGGTGCTCTTGCTCAAGCATCGCCTGCGGCTCGTCGAGGTCCCGGTCACCATGCGGGAGCGCGAGCACGGCTCGTCCTCGATCACCTTCCTGCGCTCGCTGTACTACGCCATCAAGGTGACGCTCGCCTTGCTCGTCGCGATGGCACGTCGCTCCGCCGTCCCGTCGGAGGAGTCGCCGCGGTGACTCCCGTTCGTATCTCGATCGCCGCCGCGATCGGCTCGCTGTTGCTGCTGCTCATCGTCCTCGAGCTGATCCGCGGCAGACGGCTCAAGGAGCGCTACGCCCTGCTCTGGATCGTGACGGGACTCGTGCTCCTCGTCCTTTCGGCCTGGCGCGGCGGCCTCAACACGATCGCGGGCTGGCTCGGCGTGTCCGGCTACCCACCGGCCATCCTGTTCGCGGCGGCGATCATGTTCGTCATCGCGGTGCTGCTCCACTACTCGACGGTGCTTTCGCGGCTGACCGACGACAACGTGCTCCTCGCGCAGGAGGTCGCGCTCCTTCGCGCACGCCTCGACGCGCTGGAGGCGGCCCCGGCGACCGCCGCTACGACGGAGCGGCCGGCGGACTGATCGCGAACACGTCGCCGCGGTCGGTCTCGTCGAGCCAGTTCGCGGCGACGCCGATCCGGTACGTCGCATCGGGCGGCGGGTCCGGATCGAGGTACCGGCGCTCGCGCGTCGTGTCCAGCGTCTCCGCGCGCAGCTCGCACTGGTCGACGCTCCGGGGCTCGCACACCATGTCCGGGAACCCACCGGAGGGCGAAGCTCGGTACACGCGGTAGAACGTCTCCGCGCGCCGCGTCGAGTCGGTCCAGACGAGCTCGTTCCCGTCAGCCGTCCGGCGCACGTCGAGCGAAACGACGCTCGGATCGGCGGGAACTGCGTTGAAGTCGACGATCAGTGTGTCGGAGACGTAGGGCGGGGGCGGTGTCGGATTCGCCTCCACGTGTTTCGGCGTCGAGGTGAGGAGAACGACGATCGGGACCGCCCCCAGCACGACCACGAGAGCGGCAGTCAGGCGCAGGCCGGGCCGGCGCGGCGGCATCGGCGCCAGATGCGTCCCCAGACGGCCGACGAACGTGGGGACGAGGAGCGGAATCGCGGCGGCGAGGAGGGCGAAGGCGGGCAGCCCCGGCATCACGAGTCGCCAGAAGCTGCCGGACTCGATCGTCGCGACGCTTGCCGAGCCCTTGAGGACGACGTAGCCGAGAAGCCAACCGAGCAGCAGGCCGGCCGCCGGAATCGAGCGTCGCGCCAGTGCGAGCGCCCCTGCGAGCGGCAGCCATTGGATGACCCGTCCGCTCCACGTGAACTCGCGCAGGTTGGACATGTTCTGCTTCCACGTCTCCGCATCGAGATGCACTGTCCGCTCGAACCATGACGCCGCGAGGACGGGGTCGCCTGGTCCCGCGGCGAGCGTGACGGTGCCCTGTGTGAAGAGCGGGACCTGACCTGTCCCCTTGTCCTTCCAGATCGTGAGCGCGACGAGCGCCGGCGCCAGTGCGACCGCGAAGAGGACGATATGCCGCCAACGCCGGGCGAGGACGAAGGCGAGGGCGGGGCCGGCGAGGAAGACGACGTTGGCCGGCTTGATCGCGAGCGCGACACCGGCGAACGTCCCGGCGAGGACCGCCTCGCGGTGCGCCCCGGCCTCCAGCGCGCGTACGGTCAAGGCCGCGGCGACGAGGACCGCCACGACCGACGGGAAATCCGCCTGCTGCGTGAGCCCGAGCGCCTGCGGCAGGATCTGGTCGACCCAGCTGTCGTGGTATCGCTGCACGAAGTACGGGATCGCCACGAATGGAGCCGCGACGAACACTGCGGCGCACCAGAGCCCGGCGATGCGCCCGGCGAGGCGCGCACCGATGTCGTACACGGCGAGCGTCGCGATCGGGCCCAGCACACAGACCTGCAGGATCGTCGTCAGCGGGAGGAGCTCGATCGAGCTCGAGCCCGTGATCCACGTCAGCGGCGCCATGAGAAGCGGCCAGCCGTAGCTCGGGAAGGCCCACTCGATCTGGCCCTGGCCGAGCATCCAGCCCGCGGTGACGAGCCAGATCTGGTCGCCGCCCTGATACGTCAGCCAGCCGTTGTGGTTGATCGAGAAGAACAGCGCGACCGTGGCGAGTATCTGGACGACGACGATGACCGCGAGCGCGAGTCGCGCGTGGCGCGTCAAGACGTCGGCGGCCCTCCCGATCGCCGTCAGCGTGGGGCGGGGGTGCGCCGCGGCGGTCGCCTGGCTCATCCCTGCGCGCGATACCAGGCCACGGTCCGCGCGATTCCCTCGCGGAGCGGCACGGCGGCCCGAAACCCGAACAGCTCCTCTGCTCGCGTCGTGTCGAGCGAGCGTCGGGGCTGTCCGTTCGGCATCGAGCTGTCCCAGCGGATCTGCCCCGTGAAGCCCACAGCTTCCGCGACGAGCTCGGCGGTCGCCTTGATCGACGTCTCGACGCCCGTCCCCAGGTTGACCGGCTCCGGGCCGTCGTATCGCTCCGCCGCCAGGGCAAGGCCCTCGACGCAATCGTCGACGTACAGGTACTCGCGCGTCGGGGAGCCGTCGCCCCAGAGCACGATCTCCTCAGGGCTCTCGATCATCTTCCGGATCAGGGCCGGGATCACGTGGGAGGTCGCGAGGTCGAAGTTGTCGCCTGGTCCGTAGAGGTTCGTCGGCAGCAGGAAGATCGCATTCGTCCCGTACTGCTCGCGATAGGCCTGCGCCCCGACGAGCACGGTCTTCTTCGCGACGCCGTACGGCGCGTTGGTCTCCTCGGGATATCCGTTCCAGAGGTCGGCTTCCCGAAACGGCACCGGTGTGTGCTTGGGATACGCGCAGAGCGTGCCCGCGATCACCAGCTTGGGCGTCTCGTGCAGCCGCGCCTGCTCGAGGAGGTGTGCGCCCATCATGAGGTTCGCGAACCAGTAGCGGCCGGGGTTGGCCCGGTTCGCGCCGATCCCTCCAACCTCCCCGGCGAGGTGGAAGACGAGCTCGGGCGCGGCGTCGTCGAACACGCGCGCCGTGTCCTCCATCGACGTGAGGTCGTAGTCGCGGCGTCGGGCGGAAACGACGTCGTGGCCGTCACGCTCGAGACGCTCGACGAGCCGGGAGCCCAGGAAGCCACCGCCTCCCGTGACGAGGACGCGCACGACCGAACGCTAGCGAGGGCCGCTCAACCCGTCGCGAGCTGCGGTGTGCCGGTGGGAAGCCAGTCGACGCGACCGATCCATCGATCGCGATTCTCCGCGTACCAACGGATGGTGCGGAGGACGCCTTCCTCCCAGCTGACCTTCGGCTGCCAGCCGGTCTCGAGCGTGAGCTTCTCGTGGCCGACACGGAGCGCCATGACGTCGCTCGAGCCGGGGCGCTTGCGCCCCTCGACGGTGACGATGTGTCGGTCGTCGGGCCAGAGCCCTTGCTCGACTCCGGTCCTGATGATCAGGTCGGCCCAGTCGGCCATCGAGATGTTCGCGCCCTGCCCGTAGACGTAGACGTCGCCCGGCTTGCCGTGCGCCGCGACGGTGAGATGGCCGCGCACGCCGTCCGTGCAGAAGCAGAAGTCGCGGAGGGGATCGAGCGCGCCGAGCTCGATCTCGGGACGGGTGAGCGCCTGCGTGATGATCGTGCCGGTCACGTAGCGCGGGTTCTGTCGCGGCCCGTAGTTGTTGAACATGCGGGTCACGACGCCCGGCAGCCCGTACGCGTCGTAGTAGTTCATCGTCAGGAAGTCGGCGGCGACCTTCGCCGTCGCGTAGATCGACTTGGGATTGATCGGCGAGCGCTCGTGGAGGATCAGCGCGCCGTCCTCGTCGAAGGTGTGGTGGTCGGAGACGTCGACGCGGACGTTCCCGTACTCCTCCGACGTCCCGGCCGTGTCGAACTTCTCGAGCTCGAGGCCCCAGTCGACGATCGACTGGAGGAGGTTGAGGGTGCCGACCGTGTTCGCCATCACCGTCTCGTACGGCCGGTGCCAGGACTCGCCCACGTGCGCCTGGGCACCGAGGTGAAAGACGTACGGCCGGTCCGGCGCCTCGCGGAGCTCCCGGACGAGGTAGTCGATCGAGGTGCGGTCGGTGAGATCGGCGAAATGGACCTTCAGCTCGCGGCGCAGGTCCCCGATGTTGTTGAGGGCCCCGCTCGACGTCGCGCGAACGAACGCGTGGACGTTCGCGCCGAGCGCGACGAGCGCCTCGGTGAGGTGCGACCCCATGAACCCGTCGGCACCCGTCACGAGCACCGTGCGGCCGGCGTAGACGTCGGCGAACTCGCCGCGGAGAGCCTCGAGGTCGTTCTCGCTCCAGATCGGGTCAGCCGTCATGGGTCGTGTGACGCGAACCGTAGGCTTCCGCGTCGGTGGGCAAGCGTACCGCCTCCACGGGATTGGGGTCACTCGCGTCGGGCGCGGTGACCGCGCTCGCGATCGCCGTCCAGTCGGGGCTCGCGGCCGTCGTCGGGGTGATTATCGCCCGTAAGCTGGGGTCGACGTCGGAGACCGACGGATTCTTCGCGGCGTACGGCGTCTTCATCGTGCTTGCGCTCGCGTCGGCGGCGATCCGGCTCGTCGTCTTGCCGCCCCTTGGTCGCGCACGTGTCGACCGGCGACTCGGGCAGGAGACCGCAGCCTGGGCGCTGGCGCTCGGAGTGGTCGCAATCCCGGCGCTGGTTCTCGGCGTCCTCGCGGCCCGCCCAGCAGCGGCGCTCCTGACGGGCTTCGGTCCCGATCCTGCGAGAGATGCGGCGGAGAGCGTCCTGCCCCTGATGGTCGTTGCGGCGGTGGCGCAGCTCTACGCTGGTCTCGCGGCAAGCGCCCTTGCGGCGCTCGACGACTACCTGACCGCCGCCGTCACGTACGTCGTCGCGAGCATCGTCGGACTGGTCTACATCCTCGTTCGTATCGATAGCGACGGTATCGACGCCGTCGGGGCCGGGATGGCGCTCAACAGCGCGCTGGCGGTCGTCCTGCTGACTCTCGCACTCGCCGTTCGGGCGCGACGGGAGTCGATGCCCTCGAGGGCGGTTCGCCCGTCTGGCGCGCCGATCCCCACTCGCCTCCTCGAGGCCGGTCGGAGTGTCGCGCTGCCGCTGGCGCTACAGGCCGTCTACCTCGTCTGCCTCCCCTTCGCGGCACGTGAGGGGGTCGGGGCCGTCACGAGCTTTGGCTACGCGTATCTCGCGGCGTCCGCGCTCGTCGCCGTGACCTCGGCGTCGTTGGGGCTCGTCACATCGGTGCCGCTCGCACGGATCGGTCTGAGCCCGACGGGCGTCGCACGACACGTGTCGTCGTCGGCCTGGCTCGCCCTCGTCGCCGCGGGGGCGGCCGCGGCGGTCTTCGCCGTCGCCGGGTCGTCTCTCGTCGGCGCCGTGCTCGGCGACGCCTATCTGGACGACGTCGGCGAGGAGCTCGGCCGCCTGGTCGCCCTCCTATCCCCGTGGATGGTCTTCGCGATCGGGTTCACCGTGACGCTGCCCCTGCTCTTCGTGCAAGACCGGACGCGAGGGCTCCTGCTCGTTGGCGTCGGGCTCGTGGCCTTCCAGGTCCCACTTGCGTGGCTCGGACAGACGGTGGGAGGGCTCGAAGGGCTCGCGCTCACGCCGGCGGCGACGACGCTCGTCGCGCTCGCAGCGATGCTCCATCGACTTCACGCCGCGACGGCGACGCTCGCCGCACTTGTCCGAGCCTCGCTCGCCGTCGCCGCACTCGCCGCCGTCTCGTTCGTCGTACCTGCGCTCGTCCTGGCGCCGAGCGTGGCGGCTGTGGTCGGGCTCGTGATCTACCTGGCGGTGCTCGCGATCGTCCGCCCGCCCGGTCTGCGTTCCTCCTGGCAGTACCTGCGGTCTCTTGCCTAGCGCCGGCGAAGCCGGCGCACGGCCCAGAGCCCGGCGCGCGTGCTGAAGAGCCGCTGGCGCCCGGACGCGACGACCCGGCGGTGCGGCGGGAGGTACGCGAACCGCATGCGACCCCGCGCGGCATCGGCGCCCGCGAGGAACGCCGGCGGATCGTCGGAGAGCTTCGTCAGCCGTGCGGTGCGGAAGCTCACGGCGTCGTCGACCCGCCAGGCGTCGCTCGAGCGGGCGAAGTCGACGATCGCCGCCACCGCCGGAAGGTAGGCGTCGTCGAGCAGCACCGTGCCGCCGAGCCGGACGTGGCTCGCGACGTGCCACCAGTCGAGAACCGGATACGGAAAACCGTGCGCACCGTCCACGAGGACGAGATCAAGCGGGCGTGGCGACCAACGCGGCAACACCTCGTGGGAGGGGCCGATGTGGAAGGTCACGTTTCGTGCGTCGATGCCGAGCGTGGCGCAACGTTGCCGCACCCGGTCCTCCTCGCCTGGATCCGGGGTCACCGCCTCGTGGGTCGCGCCGGCGGCGGCGAGCACGACCGTGCTCGCCCCCGAGCCCGTTTCCAGGGTCGCCCATCCCGGTTGGACGTTCAGCTCGAGCCATTCGAGCGCGGCCCACGCGAGGCCCCAGCATTCACCGTCCCCGTGGACGTCGGGGGGAGCGACGCGAAGGGCGTCCGTGAGCGGCGTGGACGACACGTCGGCATTCTGCGCGAGACGGCGGCATGCCGGCCGCGCGTACACTCCCCCGGCGAATGCCGAGTCCGCGCGCCCTGATCACCGGCATCGGCGGCCAGGATGGCTCGCTCCTCGCGTCCCTTCTCCTCGAGCACGGGTACGAGGTCACCGGAATCGTCCGCCGTGAGCCCTCCGCCTACACGGAGACGCTCGCCCCGTTCGAGGATCGGATCGAGCTCGTACGGGCCGACCTGCTCAACCACACGTCGCTTGTCCAGGCCCTGCAGGCAACCCGACCCACCGAGGTCTACAACCTGGCCGCTCCCTCGTTCGTCCCGCGATCGTGGGACGAGCCGATCCGGACGGCCGAGTTCGCGGCGGTCGGTGCGACGGCGATGCTCGAGGCGATCCGCGAGGTCGACTCCTCGATCCGCTTCTACCAGGCCTCGTCGAGCGAGATCTTCGGCGAGCCGCACGAGACACCACAGACCGAGCTAACAGCGCCGAGGCCTCTGACGCCGTACGGCGTCGCCAAGGCGTACGCGCACTTCATCGCAGGGAGCTACCGCAAGCGCTACGGCATGTTCACGTGCTGCGGGATCCTCTACAACCACGAGTCGCCGCTCCGGCCGGTGGATTTCCTGCCGCGCAAGGTCGCGCGCGCGGCGGCGGCGATCTCACTCGGTCTCGAGGACGAGCTCGTGCTCGGTGACCTCTCGGCGCGGCGCGACTGGGGCTACGCGGGCGACTACGTCCGCGCTATGTGGCTGATGCTCCAGCACGACGAGCCGGGGGACTACATCGTCGCGACCGGAGTCTCTCGGTCGGTCGAGGAGCTCGTCGCCTGCGCCTTCGGAGCGGTGTCACTCGACTGGCGCGAGCACGTGCGCTCGGACCCGTCGCTCTACCGCGGGGCCGCCGAGCTCCACGATCTCGTCGGCGACAACGCCAAGGCCCGCAGGGTGCTCGGCTGGTCGCCGGAGGTCAGCTTCGAGGAGCTGATGCGCCTCATGGTCGAGGCGGACCTCGCGCGACTTCAGACTCCCGCCGCCAGCTCGTAGACCCGATCGTGGGCGCGCGCCGTCGCGTCCCACGTGAAGCCCTTGGCGTGCTCGAGGCCGAGCGCGGACAGCTCGGCGGCCCGGTCGAGCGCTTCGACGACACCGTCGGCGATCGCAGTGACGTCGGTCGGGTCGAAGAGGACCGCGGCCGTCCCGACGACCTCGGGAAGCGATCCGGCGCTCGATGCCGCCACCGGGCAGCCGCAGGCCATGGCCTCGATCGGCGGCAGGCCGAAGCCCTCGTAGAGGCTCGGGAAGACGAGCGCAGCTGCGCGGCGGTACAGCGCGACGAGCTCGTCCGGCGAGACGCCGCCGCGCGCCTCGACCCCGTCCGGTAGGCGGGCTGCGTCGTGCCCCACTCCGGTGAGAACGAGTCGGAGCTCGGGGCGCTCGCACCGAAGCAGCGCGAACGCCTCGAAGAGCCTGTCGTGGTTCTTGTGGGGCCACGGACGCGCGGGGTAGAGAAGGAACGCCTCGCGCGGCGTTTCGAGCTCGGGGCCGAAGCGCTTGTGGTCGACGCCCAGGTGCACCGCATGAACGCGCTCCGGAGCGATGCCGAGTCGCTCGACCACGCGTTCCTTCACCCATTCGCTGATCACCACCACCTGGTCGGCACTCCGGGCCGCCCGGTCGTAGGCGAGCCGGCGGAAGAGCCGCTCGCCGCGCGGGAACAGCTCCGGGAGATCCAGGTGCTGCGTGTCGAGCAGCGTCAGCACCGTCGGACGGCGGGCGGGCGGCACGGCCACGGTGAGGGGGTAGTGGACGACGTCCGCCTCTTCGAGACGGCGCCGGAGCGCACCCGGACGCAGCCGGGCCGTCGTCATCGCCCGCAGCCTGCCGGCGATGGTCGTCGAAGCCCGATACCCCGTCGCCACCGTCGTCCGCAGGCCGTCGCCCGCGTCGGTAGCAAGCGTAGGGACGAGAACCTCGTAGTCGTGTCTCCCGACCCTCGCCAATGACCGCGCGAGCTCGCGCGCGTACGTCTCGCTGCCACCCGAGATCCCGGGGACGAGGGTGAGCAGGCTGAGCGCGACGCGTGTCACGTTCGGGGTTCCAGCCTGAGGACCGAGCCGCCGACGATCGCCGCGCTCGCAACGACGACGAGCAGGGCCCATTTCGAGTGCGAGGCGACGTTGGGGACGGCAAGAACGCCGAGCAATGCCGCGCCGGCGGCCGCGCGGGGGCCGAAGCGGCGCAGGGCCAGCCAGGCGGCGATTGCCACGCAGAGCAGGCCGACCACCGCGGCGAGGCCGGTCCACTGCCCGACGGCGCGGTCGAGCTCGAGCAGCTCGGGCCCGGCGGTGGCGACGACCATCCACAGGAACAAGGCGACGAGAGCGAGCGCTCCGTCCCGCCGGCGAAGCTGTGGCCGCGGCATGGTCCATGCGGCGAGTACGAGAGCGCCGAGGATCGCCGCGAGGACCGGGGCGACGGCTGCGAAGCCGCTCCCACCGCCGGCCTCGGTGACGACGGTCTCCGTGAAGTCCGAGGCCCGCCAACGCTCCAGCCAGAGGCCGGCTCCCCGGCCGGGCTCGGCGATCGGCTCGGCGAGCGTGGCGCCGACCATCGCGACGACGGACGGCGCGGCCAGTGCTGCCGTCGTCAGCGGCGCGGCCCGCAGCCCTGCGGCGATGCCGAGCGCGAGGAACGGCAGGACGGGGACGAGGAACCGCGGGCCGGGGCCCCACCCCCCGAACGGCAGAAAGTACGCGCTGTTGTAGACGAGGAAGGCGAGGCACACGGCAAGCGACAGCGTCGCCTCGCGCCTCGCGTCGCCACGGCGGAGCGCGAGGAGCCCGCCCAGCCCGGCGACGGCGAGCGGCGTCAGGACGAGCAGCCCCTTGTCGGAGGCGAGGAGCTCCGCCGCCGAGCGCAGGCTCGGGAACGTGACGCCGAAGAGCCCCTCGTCGTTCGCGCCGATCACGTCGTGCCCGCTCTCACCGGGCTCGATCACGGCGTTCTCGTACGAGAGCTCGAACGGGCTCCCGAACGCCCACGCGTTGAAGGCCAGGAGCGGCACGATCCCGACGACCGCGCCGAGCGAATAGGACAGGAGGCGTGACTGCCCGGCGTACACGGCGAGTGCGACGGCGAGGATCCCGAGCGGGAATTCGACGACGACTGCGACCCCCGCGAGCACGCCCGCGATCGCGGGCGCGACTGTCCCCGCGCCGCCGCTGCGGTGACGGAGGAGGAGAGCGAAGGCCGCCATCCCGAGCGTCGCCGAGAGCACGTGCGCGAAGAACACGGTGGAGAAGGGCAGCACGAGCGTTCCGAGCCCGAGCAGGACGGCGGCCGCCGTGCCGTAACCGGGAACGAGCCGATCCGCGGCGAAGCGCACGACGAACAGGAGCGCCAACGCGGCGAGCGTCGCCCCCCAGAGGCTCACCTGCCACGTCGCCGATCGGGGGAGCGCGAGCATGGCCTCCGGGAACCCGCCTGCGCCCGACGCGCGTGAGTTGTCCGCGAGCCCGACGCCCCGAAGCAGGGCGTACCACGGCGCGGTGACCAGCGCGAGCCCAGGCGCCTTCGCGGCGTAGTAGTGCTGGTCGATGTAGGCCGTGTCGCAGCTCTCGCCTGCGTAGCGGTCGATCCGAGGCGACCCGTCGTGCAGCGACTTCACGAGCGCGAGATGGGCCGTCTCGTTGCACCCGCCCGGCTGGAGGATCAGCCCCGCTGCAAGGGCCACAAGCCCGATCGCGGCGTAGCTCGCCACGCTTCGTCCGAGGGCTCCACGCACCCGGCGACCTTACGCCACGGCCTCGGCGACGGGGCCCAGGGCTACACTGCCGCGATGCCTGACGAGGCGATGGACAACGGCTTCCCGTCCACCGACGAGGTCGACGTCGAGGCCCTCTTCATGGAGCTGCGCGACGAGATCCGCCGCTCGGGCGCCGACCCTGGTGCACCCGGGGAGCCGGACGACCGTCGCGCCGCGCGCGCCGAGGCGGAGCGCCTGTGGCCCGTCTCCGCCGATCGGGCACTGCGGCTGCGCCCGGGGGTCCGGGGAGGCGTCGGCACGCCGGTGAAGGCAGTCCTCCGGAAGTCGATGCGGTGGTACGTCGAGCCCCTCGCCTACGACCAGCGATCGTTCAACGCTGCGGCGCTCCGGCTTGTCGACGACCTCGAGCAGCGTGTCGCTGCGCTCGAAGCCGAGGTGGCGCGGCTCCGCGCAGCGGAGACGCGCTAGGCGGCTCATGCGCATCGCGGTTCTTCGGCCGCAGGTCCCGTTCACGCGTGGCGGCGCCGAGATCGTCACCGACGAGCTCGTCGCGGAGCTCCGGGACCGAGGGCACGAAGCGGACCTTGTCTCCGTGCCGTTCAAGTGGTACCCGGGAGCGCGGGTGCTGACGCAGGCGTTCCTCTGGCGGCTCGTCGATCTGAGCGAGGTCGACGGGCAGAAGGTCGACATGGTGGTGGCGACGAAGTTCCCCTCCTACGTCGTGCGGCATGCGGAGAAACGCGTCTGGCTCGTGCACCAGTTTCGGCAGGCGTACGAGCTCGACGGGACCGACCTGGGCCAGTTCGGCCCCTCGGCCGAGGATCGTGCGCTGCGGCGACAGGTGCAGGCGCTCGACCGGGCGACGCTGGGAGAGGCCACACGCCTGTTTGCGATCTCCGGGAACGTCGCTGGGCGGCTCGAGCGTTCGACCGGCCTCGTGGCCGAGGTGCTGCCGCCCCCGCCGCAAGCGCTGCCCTATCGGACTGCCGCCTCGCTCGGCTTCGTCCTGTCGGCGAGCCGCCTCGATCGGGCCAAGCGCATCGACCTGTTGCTCGAGGCCGCCGCGCTCCGGTCGGGCTTCGACGTCGTGATCGTCTCGGACGGGCCCGATCGAAGCCGACTCGAGGGGATTGCGCGCGACCGCGGGCTCGACGGTCGGGTGCGTTTCGAGGGGCGCGTCGACGCCGAGCGACTCGCCGAGCTGTACGCGACGTGCTCGGCGCTCTACTACGCGCCCGTGGACGAGGACTACGGGATGGGGCCGTACGAGGCCTTCCTGTCGTCGAAGCCCGTCATCACGACCAGCGACGCAGGAGGTCCGCTCGACGTCGTCCACGACCGACGCACGGGGCTCGTCGTCGCCCCGGCGCCGGCCGAGATCGGCGACGCAGCCGCGTGGCTCGCCGCGCACGAGGAGGAAGCCGCCGTCTTCGGCAAGGCCGGGAGATCGCTCGCCGTCGAGGTGACCTGGGATCGCGCGATCGCGAGGCTGCTCTCGTGAAGGTCGCGTACTTCTCGCCGATGCCGCCGGAGCCGTCGGGGATCGCCGACTATTCGGAGCTGCTCGTTCCGGCGCTGCGCGAGCACGTCAGCGTGGACGTCGTGAAGCGCGGCACGAAACGCCCGCCGCGCGACGCGGATCTTGCTGTTTACCATATAGGCAACAATCCGGATGCGCACGACTGGATCCTCGACGCGCTTCGTCGCACGCCGGGCCTCGTCGTCCTGCACGACTTCGTGCTCCATCACCTCGTCGCGGGGGTGACGATCGGCCGGAGCGACGGACACGGATACCTGGATGCCATGGAGCGCGAGCACGGCGTGGTCGGTCGGCTCCTTGCCCACGGAGTGCTCGACAAGCGGATTCCGCCACTCTGGGAGGCGCGACCCGAGGACTTTCCGCTCGCCGGCGAGGTGCTCTCGCTTGCGACCGGCCTCGTCGTCCACTCGCGCTATGTCGAGGAGCGCGCGCGCGCCGCAGGCTTTGCGCGACCGATCGCGCGCGTGCCGCATCCCGCCTGGCCGGCGCCGGATGTCCCCGCCGCCGACGTCGACGGGCCGCCACTCGTCGGCGCGTTCGGGAACGTCAACGCGTCGAAGCGTGTCCCGCAGCTGCTCGAGGCGTTCGCTCGCCTGCGCGCCGAGCATCCCGCGGCGCGTCTCCTGCTCGTCGGCGCCACCTCGCCGGGATTCGACCTCGAGCGCCGGCTGCAGCGTCTCGGCCTCGCCGGCGACAGGATCGTCCGGGAGGGAAGGGTCGACGAGCGGCGCCTCTGGGCGCTGATGAAGGCGTGCGACGTCCACGTCAGCCTCCGGTCGCCGACGATGGGCGAGACCTCGGGCACGGCAATCCGCGCCCTGACGCTCGGCAAGCCTCTCGTCGTGAGCGACGTCGGCTGGTTCGCCGAGCTTCCCGACGACGTCGCGCTCAAGGTCCCCGTCGGGGCGGACGAAGCGCTGGATCTCGCGGCTGCCCTGCGGCTGCTGGCCGAGCGCCCCGACGCGCGTGAGGCGATGGGCGCCGCGGCCGGCGCGCTCGCAGCAGGCGACCACGACCTCGCCGGCGTCGCCGAGCGTCAGGCTGCGGCGTACGAGCGGATCGCAGGTGGCTCCGACGTCTCGGACGAGGTGCTGCGCGAGGTCACCGGCGCCGCCGCAGACGTCGGTATCGCGCCGGGCACGCCCGAGGCTTCGGAGATCGCCAGGCGCCTCTCCGAGGTCGACCTCGGTGGGTGAGCCGTTCCGCGAGCGCCTTGGTCGCCTACCGGACTGGGGATGGCTCGCGGCGATCGTCACGGTCTCGGCCGCGGCACGCCTCTGGCTCGGCTTCGATATGCCGGCGCCGTTCGTCTTCGTCGACGAGCTGATCTACTCGGAGCTCGCCCGGAGCCTCGCGGACACCGGCACGTTCGCCGTGCGCGGCGTCCCGACGAGCGGCTACAGCATCCTCTACCCGGCGCTGATCTCGCCCGCGTACTGGCTGTTCGACGGCCTGGAGGACGCGTACGCCGCCGCGAAGGCAACGAACGCGATCGTGATGTCGCTCGCGGCGATCCCCGCATGGCTGCTCGCGCAACGGGTCGTGGGCCGGAGGCTCGCGTTGCTCGCCGCAGCTCTCGCGGTCGCCCTGCCGTCGATGGCGTACTCGGCGACGCTCGTGACCGAGACGCTGTTCTATCCGCTCGCGCTCCTGTTTGCGTGGGCCCTCGTCCGGGTGCTCGAGCTACCGACCTGGGGACGGATTGCGGTGCTCGGCGTCACGCTCGGCGCAGCCTTCGCGACCCGGTCGCAGGCACTCGGTTTCGTGGGTGCGATCGTGCTGGCACCGCTCGTCCTCGCGCTCCTACGGCGAGATGCGCGGGCGATCCGCCCCTTCCTTCCGCTGTTCGGCGGCACCGTCGGGCTCGGGTTGCTCGTGATCGGCGTCCAGCTTGCCCGCGGGCGCGCGATCTCCGACCTCCTCGGCGCTTACAGCATCGTGGGCGAAGGGGGTTACGACATCGACCTGGCGCTCCGCTTCTGGCTCTGGCATGTCGAGGAGCTCGCGCTCTACGTCGGAATCGTGCCGGTCGTGGCGCTCGTCGTCCTGCTCGCTCGTGCGGGGAAGCTCCCCGCCCGGCTCGACGAGCACCTCGCGGCAACGATCGCGCTCGTCGTCACCTCGACGCTCGTGGTGGCGACGTTCGCGTCTCGGTTCGCGCCCGACCGCATCCAGGACCGGTACCTGTTCTTCCTCACTCCGCTACTCGTCGTCGCCCTCCTCGCCTGGGTCGAGCTCGGGGCGCCGAGGTCGCGAGTCGCGCTCGGGGTGGGAGCGCTGGTGGCGATCGGTCTCGTGGTCGCGTTCCCGTACGTCCGGTTCATCGGGGAGCCGGCGAAGTCGGACACGCTCGGGCTCCTGCCACTCTGGTCCGTCAACGAGCACCTGCTCGGCGACTCGTACCGGCTCACGGTGCTGGTCGCAGCGGCCCTGCTCGTCGGGCTCATGGTGCTCGTGCCCGCCCGACTGGCGGTCGCAGTGCCGGTGCTGCTGCTCGTGCTCTTCGTCGCGCTCTCACGGCCCGTCTGGTCCGGGCCGCAGGGCGTGCTTCGCTCGGGCGAGGGAGCGCTCTTCCAGGGGATCCGAGGAGCCGACCGCGGCTGGATCGACAGCGCGGTGCCGGCGGGCGAGGAGGCCGTCGTCCTCTGGACCGGACGCGCCGATCGCTTCACCGTGAACCAGAACGAGTTCTTCAACCGCCGGGTGGGAGACGTCTACTACACGTCGGCGCCCACTCCCGGCGGTCTCGGCGAGACCCCTGTGAGGATCGACCCCCGCGACGGAACGGTGACGACGGCCGACGGCTCGACGATCGACGCGCCCTACGCGATGCTGGACGGGTCGGTGATCCCGGACGGTGTGGCGGTGGCGCGTGACGACCTCCTCGGGACGACGCTGTGGCGCCTCACCGGGCCACTCGCGTCGACGACGAGGGTGTCCGGGCTCTACCCGAACGACACGTGGTCGGGGCCGCGTGCATCGTGGTCGAGGCTTCGCTGCACGGGCGGCGAGCTGCTCGTCGCTCTCCACTCCGACCCGACGCTCTTCGCGGGCAGCTCGACCGACGTGCTCGCGACGGTGGCGGGTCGCCCCGTGGCGCGGGTCCAGGTTCCCCCCGACGACACGGTCACCCTGCGGGTTCCCCTCACCTCGGTCGACGGAACGTGTGTCGTCCGGTTCGACGTCTCGCCGACCCTCGTCCCTGCCGAGGTGGTGCCGGGCAGCACGGACGACCGCGAGCTCGGAGTCCACTTCGACTCCTTCCTCCACGAGCAGCCCGCATGAGGATCGTCGTCGACGTCTCGCCGCTGTCGCATCCGCGGACCGGGATCGGGAACTACATTCGCGGCTCGCTGGCCGGAATGGCGGCGGCGGCGGGAGGGCGTCACGAGCTCGTCGCCTTCGGACCAACAAGCGTCCGCGGCCCGGACGCGATCCGGGAGGCCCTCCGCGGGCTTCCTGTCGCGTCCAAGCTCGTGCGGCTACCCGCCTCACATGCGATCCGGACGGCGTGGAGCCGTCTCGGCCGACCGCCGGTCGAGCGATTCGTCGGCGACCTCGACGCATTCGTCTTCAGCGAGTGGATGTACCCGGCGCAGCGGGCAGGGGCCCGCGCGACGGTGTTCCACGACCTCGTCCCGTTGCACCATCCCGAGTGGTGCACTGCAAGGACCGTGTCGATGCACACGAGGAAGGCCCGCCACGCCGCGGCGACCTGCGACGTCGTGTTCGCCAACTCACGCTTCACGGCGAACGACCTCGTCGAGGTCCTCGGGATCGACAAGGATCGGATCGTGCTGGCGCCGCCGGGCCTGGTGGACGGGCTCGGGCCCGACGGGGAAGCGGCGGACCTCGACGGCCCTGCGATTCTCGCGCTCGGGACGATCGAGCCGCGCAAGAACCTCGCACGGCTCGTCGAGGCCTGGCAGCTCCTCGACGGGGAGCTCGGCCTCGTCCTGGCGGGTGGGGAGGGTTGGGGAGACCGGCCCGATCTCGCCGACCCGCGCATCCGCCGCCTGGGGTACGTGCCCGACGAGGAGATCGCACGCCTCTACCGCGGTGCCGCGGTGTACGTCTACCCGTCGCTGTTCGAGGGGTTCGGGATGCCGATCGTCGAGGCGATGGCCTGCGGCACACCGGTCGTCGCGTCCGCGCACGCGTCGCTCGACGAGGCCTCCGGCGAGGCCGCGATCCGGGTGGACCCGCTCGATGCGGCGGCGATCGCGGCGGGGATCCGAGCGGCGGTGGAGCGACGGGACGAGCTCGTCTCGCTGGGGCTCGAGCACGCTGCGCGATTCTCGTGGCAGAAGACCGGCGCCACGATGCTCGCCGCTCTGGAGGCATGCGCATGACGGGCACCCGACGTCCGGAGGAGGTCGCCGTCGTGGTTCGCCGACCCGGGGCCGCGGATACCGAGTACCTCTTGCTCCTCCGCTCGCCGGAAAAGCTCGGCTACTGGCATCTCGTGGCGGGAGGTGTGGAGTGGGACGAGGCGCCCGCCGCCGCGGCGTCACGGGAGCTCGAGGAGGAGACGGGCCTCGTCGCCGACCCCGTTGCCCTCGGCGGCCCGCTCGACTACGACGTCACGGGCGACCCCGCGTCGGTCCGGGCGCGCTTCGTCCCCGGCACGACGACGATCATCGTCTGGCCGTTCGTCGCGGACGCCGCGCCCGGCTGGGAGCCGGTTCTCGACGACGAGCACGTGGAGCATCGTTGGCTCGACGCCCACGCTGCGATCTCGCTGCTCCACTACCCGGAGCCCCGCGACGCGATTCGGAGGGCAGCGGGAAGGTGAGGGTCGCGATCGACACGACACCGCTCGTGCAGACGCGCGCCGGAACCGCACGCCACGTGCTCGGGCTCCTCCGCGAGCTCGAAGGACGGCCGGGGCTCGAGCTCGTCGGCCTGGCGTCGCGCGGCTCGGGACGGCTCGCCACACTGCGGCGCGACGCGCTCTGGTACCCGTTCCGCCTCGGCCACGCTTCCGCGAACGTCGACGTCCTCCACTGTACGACGTTCCGCGCTCCCGTCTCGCCGCGGGCGCCGCTCGTCGTCACCGTCCACGATCTCGCGGTTCTCCGCCATCCGGAGGCATTCCCGCGCTGGCACCGGACGACCGGCGCTCTCGCGCTGCGTGCGGGCGTGCGGGCAGCGGACGCGGTCGTCGCGGTCTCGGCGTTCACGCGCGACGAGCTCGTCGCGCTCCTTGGTGTTCCGGTCGAGCGGATCCGCGTCGTCCCGAACGGCGTCGACGCCGTCTTCGCCCCGGGGGGCCCATCCATCGACGGCGACTACGTCCTTGCCGTCGGCACGCTCGAGCCGCGGAAGAACCTCGCCGCCGCCGTCGAGGCCGCCCGGCTTGCGGATGTCGAGCTGCGGGTCGCCGGCGCGGTCGGTTGGGGTGGCGTCGCAGCGGAGGGCTGGGTCGGCGAGCCCACCGACGAGGAGCTGGCGGCGCTGATGCGCGGCGCGCGCTGCCTCGTCTATCCGTCGCTCTACGAGGGCTTCGGCATCCCGGTGCTCGAGGCGATGGCGTGCGGGACACCCGTCGTGACGAGTCGCGGCGGCGCGACGGAGGAGGTCGCGGGCGGTGCCGCCGTGCTCGTCGACCCGCGTGACCCCGCGTCCATCGCAGCGGGGATCGACGAGGCCGGTCGGCGCCGCGATGCGTTCGTCGAGCTCGGGCTTGCCCGCGCCTCGATGTTCACGTGGCGCCGTTCTGCCGACGTCGTCGAGGATCTCTGGCGGGAGCTCACGTGAGCTTCGTCGTCGTTGACGCCGACGTGCTCGGTCGGCAGCGGACCGGCGACGAGACGTACGTCTTGAACCTGCTGCGCACCCTGCCGGAACCCGCCGCCGACGCGGGGCTCCGCATTGCGGCCGCGACGCGCCGGCCCGACCTCGTCCCACCCGGAATCGAGGCTGTCGAGCTGGCCACGAGCTCGCAGGAGCTCCGCATGGCGTGGACGCTGCCGCGCCTGCTCCGCCGACTCGGCGCCGATCTCGTGCACACCCAGTACGCGCTGCCGCTCCGCTGCCCCTGTCCGGGGGTCGTCACGATCCACGACCTCTCGTTCGAGCACGGGCTGATGAGTCGGCGCGACCGGTTCGCCTTCAAGAGGGTCGTGCCCCGCGCCGCACGAGCGGCTGCGCGCATCCTGACCGTCTCCGAGCGCACGAAGCGCGACCTCGTGGAGCGGTACGACCTGGCGCCCGAGCGCGTCGTCGTGACGCCGAACGGCGTCGACCCCGCCTTTCGCCCTGCGAGCGAGGGCGCAAGTAACACAGTGTCACAAGGGCAGTACGCCCTCGCCGTCGGCGCGATCCAGGAGCGGAAGAACCAGCGGGCGGCGCTCGCCGCCGCCCGGGAGGTCGGCATGGAGCTCGTCGTCGTCGGGCCGACGAAGGATCAGCGTGTGGCGGACGAGCTACGGTCGGGCGGTGCGCGGCTCGAGGGGTACGTCTCGACATCGCACCTCGCGGAGCTGTACCGCGGCGCCGCGTGCCTCGTTCAGCCTTCGCGTCACGAGGGATTCGGGCTGCCGGTCGTCGAGGCGATGGCGTCGGGAACCCCGGTCGTCACCGTCCCGGACGCAGCGCTCGTCGAGGTCGCGGGAGGCGCGGCTGTCGTCGTTCCGGAGGCGTCGCTCGCCGACGGCATCCGGCAAGCCATCGCCGAGCGGGAGCGATTCCGCGCCGCTGGGCTCGAGCGTGCGCGCGCGTTCAGCTGGGAGGCGACCGCGGCCGCGACGGTCCGCGTCTACCTCGAGGCTCTCGGTCGATGAGCGGCGTCTCTGGGATCGTCGTCTCGCACGGGCACGCGCACGAGCTCGAGACGCTGCTGCCGCTCCTCCGGCCGCAGGTCGACGAGCTCGTCGTCGTCGCCAACACGCCCGGTTCCGTGCCCGCGGCCGTCCCGGGGCGTGTGCGCGTCCTCGAGAATCCTCGTCCCCGCCGCCTTGCCGAGAACGTCAACCTCGGCACGGCCGCGACGAGCGGGGACTGGGTCCTGTTCGCAAACCCGGACGTGGTGCCCGACACCGGTACTGTCGCCTCCCTCGTCGCGTTCGCGGAGACCAGGGAGCGGTGCGGCGTCGCCGGCCCTCGAACCCTCTGGCCCGACGGCACGTGGCAACCCACGCGTCGCCGGTTTCCCACCGTGCGAGGAACGCTGGTGCGCCGGACTCCGCTCCGCCGTCTCTTCCCGCCCCTCGAACGGCAGCGCGACCACTACCTGCTCGACGAGGACGTCGACGAGCCGGCCGAGGCCGACTGGCTCCTCGGCGCATTCCTGCTCATGCGTCGCGCGATGCTCGACGAGCTCGGCGGTTGGGACGAGGGATACCGGCACTACGTCGAGGACATCGACCTCTGCTACCGCGCGATGCGGGCGGGGTGGGAGCGGTGGTACGTCCCGGCCGCCCGTGTCACGCACGACTGGGCTCAGGTCACGGACCGGAGCTTCGTCTCGCGGCACACGCTCTGGCATGCGAGCAGCATGGCCCGCTTCGTGCGAGAGCATCCCGAGACGCTCACACGGTTGTGAGCAAGGCGGATCAGTACGCACGCAAGGCGGCGGACTGGTCCGACGCCGAGTACGCGGATGCGCGTGCGTACCTCGAGCACCGAGCCGACATCGTCGCCACGCTCGGTGCTCCACTCGAGCCGGGCGACGAGGTGCTCGACCTCGCGTGCGGCGACGGCGGCCTCGGCGCGTTCCTCGTCGCGCGAGGGTTTCGCTACTCGGGCGTCGACGCGGAGCCCGCGATGGTCGACGCGGCCCGTCGCCGTCTCGGCGAGCGTGCCACGATCGTGCAGGGCGACCTGAACCACTTCGAGCCCGATCGCCCGGTCGCGGCCACGACGGTGTTCCGCGCGATCTACTACGCGCAGGACCGCGCGGCCTTCTTCGAGCGCGTTGCGGCGTACACCGAGCGAAAGCTCGTCTTCGACCTCAATCCGCGCCAGTACGCCGTGTCGGACGTTCTGGCCGACCTTCGCGCGGCCGGGTTCGGCCGAGCCGAGCTGCGACCGTTCTTCGTCCCCCAGACCCAGCGGCTTCCGACGCCCGCAATCGGCCTCCTGAAGGCTGCCGAGCGCTCCGGGCCACTCGCCCGGCTCGCGCTGCGCGTCCGCTTCACCTACATCGTCGCGGCGCTCCGCTCGCGCTAGAGGCTAGGACGGCACGACGCCGAACGAGACGCGCGCGCCCAGAGCGCGGCGCTCGAAGCCCGAGCGCTCGGGATCCACCAACGCGGGGACGAACGTCTCCATCTCGACCTCGACGCGCCAGGGCACGTCCGGCGTCGGCAGCGGCACCGTCCGGACGGCGCAGCCGGGGACGTAGAGAGCCTCCGACGCGGTCTCGCGCGCGATCGCGGGTTGCTTGTCGGAACCACGGCCGAGCTCGCCGATCCTGACCCGCGCGACGCCCGGAAGGCGAACGCCCTTGGGGCAGAAGTTCTCACGCGAGAGCGTGACGACGGCGGTGCCGGTCCCTCCGCTGGAGACGTCGAAGCGGTTGTAGGCGCCCCTGGCCGGCTCCTTCGGGTCGCCGGAATCCCCTCGGATCCACCCGTCCGCCGTGATCCCGGTCTCGTTCGACCGGAGCCGGATCGGCCCGTCCAGA
The DNA here is from genome assembly GCA_963810295.1 of uncultured Actinomycetes bacterium. GTDB lineage: Bacteria > Actinomycetota > Thermoleophilia > Gaiellales > Gaiellaceae > Gaiella. The sequence goes on along the minus strand of CAWEMW010000009.1, from coordinate 349,550 downwards.
CGCACGAGCGTGGCGCCGGCGGCATCGTTGCGTGCGACCTGTGGCCCGACGACGTCGACGCCGTTCGCCGCCAGGACGAAGTCGGTCTGCGGGTCGGGGGACAGGGTCCCGTCGATGTCCTCCAGATCGGGCGTCAGCGTGTGGCCGGGTCCGGGCCCCGTCCCGTCGACGCTCCACACCTTGGTGATCGACCGGTTCCAGAACTCCGTCAGGTTCGACCCGATCGCTTCCATCTGCTGACCCAGGACGACGACGCTTCCATCCCCCGCGGCGCGGTCGATCCAGTCGTTCGGCTTCGGGAGGTTCCTCTCGACGCGTGCACTGAAGTCGTGCTCGCCGATCGAGGCGTAGACCTCGGCGGTGATGTTCCAGACGAGCAGGACTGCCGCGGTCGCGGCGGCGAGCGGCCCGGCGACGTTCTCGAGCCTGGCGCGCAGCGGCGTGCCGAGGACGAGCAGGAGCACGACGAAGGCCAGCGTCAGAGCCTGGACGCCGTTCTCGACCCGGCCGAGCGGCCACGCCAACTCTCGGTTGGCGAGCGCCAGGATCGCGAGGCCGTGGGCCTCGTAGTAGGGGAAGCTGTCGAGGCCGCGCTCGATGGGGACCCACACGATCATGCCGAGCACGACGGCGCCCGAGACGACCACTGCCCAGATCGGCGCCGCCGCCCGCTCGAGGAGGTACGCGGTCGCGACGAAGGCGAGCGGCGTCAGGTAGACGAGGTTTCGCTCGACGATGACGCTCGAGAACGTCGTCGAGAGGTACGCGCCCTTGATCGCCGCGTACCAGCCGAAGCTCACGACGGCGCCCGCCGCGACGATGACGAAGGCGCGGACGCCGGGTCGCTCGCGCTCCGCACGCGGCACGGCCAGCACCGCGAGGAGCGCGATCGCCGGCAGCACGCCGACCCCGATGGCGAACGCTCCGCCCGCCCAGCTTCCGTACTCGACCATCCTGCCCTTCCAGAGCGTCGTCGCCTCCTCCCATTCGTGCGAGCGATGCCCGAGGAACGCGACGATCGCGATCAGCGCGCCGATGCCCAGCACGACCGCGCCGACCCAGTCCCAGCCCGTCCACGACGTGCGCCAGCGCCGCATGACGTCCGACCGCCAACCGAGCGCGAGGAGCCCAATCGCGAGCGTGCCGAGCAGCGCAGCGAGCTGCGAGCGGATCAGCACGGCGAGCAGGCACGCCGCGACGGCGAGCGCGAGCGGCCATCGCTGTGGCCGGTCGACCGCGCGCACGAGAAGCCACAGCGCGAGCGTCGCCGCCGGGTACGCCCACGGCTCTTCGACGAGGATCGGCGAGTACGAGAGCGCGGGCGCGGCGATCGTCGCGACTGCGGCGAAGTAGGCCCAGCCCGGTGAAAGGACGCGCCGTGCGAGCAGGTAGGCGGGGAAGATCGCAGAGGCCATCACGAACGCCTGGACGGTCTTGATCGACTCGTACGCCGCCGCGACCGGGCTCAGCCACCAGAACGGCGCCGTCAGCCAAGGCACCAGGCTCGTGAAGCCGTACGGATCGCCGCGGCGTGCCGGCGAGCCGGTGTCCGCGATGGCGCGGGAGATCTGGGTCGTCTCGAGCTCGTCGCTGAAGATCGTCGGCGTCTCGCGCCGCCACGCCTGCCACGCGTAGATCGTCGCCAGGAACAGGTACGCGCCGACGAGCGGCACGAGGCTCTCGACCCGCGCGCGCACGTCGGGCTTCGCGCTCGCGCGCGCGAGCGGCGGGGCCGTGACCTCTGCGCTCACTCGGCGATCGCTCGTGTCGGCGCAGGGGCGGGCTGCGGGCGCTCGCGAACGACCCGATGTGCGACGCCGGCCGCCTCGCATGAGCGGGCGAGCCTGTCGAGCTGTTCGGCCGGGGCGTCGGGGATGCTGACCACGATCTCGTCCGCTCGTGTGGACTCGATTGCGATCTCGACGGCGTCGGTCGTCCCGAGCACCGGCACGCCCTGGACCCGGCGGCGGCGAAGCCGCGGGTTGTCGTCGAGGAAGCCCACGACGTGGACGTCGGGCGTCCCACGAGCGTCGCGAACGAAGCCGCGGCCCGCCTGTCCCGCCCCGACCACGAGGATCCGACGCCGACCGTCGTCCGGGCCGCCCCCCACCTCGGGCACGAGCCGGACGAACCAGCGGGAGACGCTTGCGAGTGCTGCGGCGACCACGCCGTAGACGAGAAAAACCTCGACCGGAAAGTCCCCGAGATCGCGGATCGCGACGACGATCCCGAACGCGGCGAGCGTTGCCAAGCCGGACGCGAGCGCGATCGAGAGAAGGTCTCGCGCCGTGGCGTAGCGCCACGCGCGCCGGTAGATGCCGAACAGGACGTACGCAACGTAGGTGGTCCCGAGGAGGATCGGCAGGACGGCGAGGAAGGTTCCGCGCTGAAGCTCCGTCCCGCGGCCGTCGACGAACAGCAGGTACGTGCCGAGGAACGTCGCGGTCACGAGCGTGGAGTCCACGAGCAGCTCGACGAGGCGTCGTGGCTGGACGACGATCGCATGGCGGAGCCTCGTGTCGCCTGAACGACCCCGTCGCGCCTCCTCGGAGAGCTCTGCGAGGAACCCTCCGAACTGGACGAGCAGCGCGAAGGTCACGAGCACGCCGAGCGCGGTGAGCGCCGGGCGGTCGAGGACGTTGTACGCCACGGACGTCGCCCCGAGCGCGACGGCGATGAGGGCGAGCAGCGCCACCGCCTTCGTCTCGGAGAGGCCGTAGTACACGAGCCGGTGCGACGTGTGATCCTTCCCACCCTGCGTCACCGGGCGGCGCTCGGCGAGGCGCCTGATGGTGACGAGCGTCGTGTCGAGGATCGGGATCGCGAGCACCAGCAGGGGCAGGAGCATCGTCGCCACCGTGGTTCCTGCCGTCGTCCAGCTCGACGCAAGCCCGAGCGCGGCGAGGAGGAACCCGAGCACCTGGCTGCCCGCATCGCCCATGAAGACGTGCGCGCCGCCGCCGGGTCGCAGGTTGAAGGGCAGGAAGCCGAGACACGCGAACGCGAGCGAGAGCGCCAGCACGAGCACGAGGTCGTTCTCGTGCACGGTCGCAGCGTCGACGGCGAAGTACAGGCAGGCGACGGCCGCCAACGTCGCGGCGAGGCCGTCCATGTTGTCGAGCAGGTTGAACGCGTTCGTGATCCCGACGAGCCAGAAGAGCGCGATCACGACGCCGAGGGCGTCGTTCGAGACGAGCTCGACACGCAAGCCTGCGGCGATGGCGATTCCCGCCGCGGAGAACTGCACCGCGAGCTTCGCAATCGGGCTCATGTGCCGGATGTCGTCGACGAGGCCGGCGGCGAAGAGCAGCGCGGATCCGGTGAGGATTCCCGCGAGCTGCCACGACGGCTCGAGGGCGCCGGCGAGGAGCGCGACGGCCGCCCCGGCGGCCACCCCGGCGGCGATCCCGACGCCGCCGAATGTCGGTGTCGGGCGGTCGTGCCACCGCTCCCCGGTCGGGTGCGCGACGAGCCGCCCGCCCAGGGACGGAGAGCGGAGGAGAGCCCAGAGCACGAAGGATGCGACGGGCAGCGCGACGACCGTTACGGCTGCGCTCACGGCCGATAAGGGTAGTCCCCGCCGTCGTCGTCAGGGTGAAGCCGTCCGTGGGCGCCAGGTCCGAAACGGACGTGGCTCCGTGCCTGGCACCACGGTGGCGCCCACTGCTGCTCGCGGCGGGGCACGAACCGCATGAACTCGTCACCGGTCCGACGCGATCCGGCCGAAGCCTGTCTCCGCCGGACGCGTCCCAATCGGACGTGGCTACGTGCCTGGCACGCACCGCACGAGCGCTCGACGCTACGGCCGCGAATCGGGGCACACGACCCGCGTCCCTACAATCGCGCGGTGCACGTCTACGGCGACCTGCTGCGCTACCGAGAGCTGTTCGGAAGCCTCTTCCGCCGCGATCTCCGCGCGAAGTACAAGGGCTCTGTGCTCGGCCTCGCGTGGACGCTGGCGCTCCCGCTGGCGCTGATGCTCGTCTACCTCGTCGTCTTCTCCGTGCTGTGGCGCGCCGAGGCCACGGATCTCGACGACTACTGGCTGTTCCTGCTCTGCGGCCTCCCGCCGTGGGTGTTCCTCGCCGCGTCGCTGCAGACCGGCGCCCGCAGCCTCGTCGAGAACGCCCCGCTGATCCGCAAGGTGCGATTCCCGCGGCAGCTCGTGCCGCTCTCCGCCGTCGCCACGCAGCTCGTCGCGTTCGCGGTGATGACGGTGATCGTGCTCGGGCTCGCGCTCTGGTTCCGCCCCGAGAGCCGCGACACCGCGTGGCTCGCGCTCCCCATCGCGGCGGTGATCGTGCTCTTCGTCGGCGGGTTGACGCTCGCCGTGGCCGCGCTCAACGCCGTGTTCCGCGACGTCGAGTTCGTCGTCGCGGCCGTGCTGCTGCCGTGGTTCTTCCTGACGCCGGTGCTCTACCAACTCGAGGACCTGCCGGGCGCGGAGTCGAGGCCGTGGCTCGTCGATCTGCTCCACTGGGGGAACCCCATGACGCCCGCGATCGAGGCGTATCGCACGCCGCTCTACGCGGGTGAGCTGCCGCCGGCCGCCGACACCGCCTACCTCTGCATTGCGGCGCTCGTCGCGCTCCTGCTTGGTGCGCTCGTCTTCAACGCGGTCGATGACCGGATCGCGTCGGAAGCATGACGACCGCACGCCCCTCGAAGAGTCCTTCGCCGTCGTAGGAAGGGAGGCCGTCGGTGGCGCCTGCCTCCAGGCCCGCGACGAGCGATGGAAGGAGCAGCGGCGCGTCGAGACGCGGGTTGCGTCCGCCTGGGGCCCACCGCCGCAGCGTCCGCGCTGCCCTGCGGCGCTCGAGCGTCCCGCCAGAGGGGACGAGGGCGGGGCCGACGGCCGCCCACCCCTCCGCATGCGCGTCGAGGAGCCGGCGCGACCAGTCCGGCGCAGGGGCCGCGCCCGACACGAGATGCGCGGTCGCCGCAGGTCGCTCGTCGACCAGCGGCTCCTCCTGGGCAGCGAGGGCGGCCTCCGTCTGCGGGTCGGGCCCCCCGTGCACCACGACGGCGAGTCGTCGCTCGCCGATCAGCGGCTCGACCTCGATCTCGACGTCGAGCGTCTCGACACCGACCTCGGAGAGCCAGAAGCGATGCTCCTCGACGAGGTCGAAGCGGAGGACGTAGCGACCAGGGGGGCGCGGCGCGTCGACGAGGACGTCCACCTCGACCGTCTCGCCCGGCGCGACCGGTCGTGGGAACGGTGTTCGCAGGCCGTCCCACCAGATCGCGTTCCCACGTCTGTCGAGCCAGTGGTACGAGAGCTGGAGACCGTCCTTGCCGTGGGAACGCCAGGTTGCCGAGCCGCTGTTCTCGAGCACGAGCCGCGCCGTCGTCCGGGCGCCCGCCTGCTGCGGCGCGAGCGTCCAATCCCGCCAGAGCGGTGCGAGGGGATCCACGCGGCCCGAGTGTAGTGCCGCATTGAGGGCGGCTACGCTCAGGTCGTGAGCGAGCCTCTCCTCGTCCGCGCCGCGCGACGCGAGAGCGTCGAGCGGACGCCGGCGTGGTTCATGCGCCAGGCCGGCCGTTCGCTGCCCGAGTACCGCGCGATCCGCGAGCGCCACTCGTTCTTCGAGGTGGCGAACGAGCCCGAGCTGTGCGCCGAGGTGACGCTCCAACCGGTGCGACGGCACGACGTCGACGCGGCCGTCATGTTTGCGGACATCATGACCCCCGTCGTCGGGATGGGCGTCGACGTCGAGCTCGTCGAAGGTGTTGGCCCGGTCGTCGAGCGGCCGATCAGGACCGCGTCCGACATTGATCGCCTGCGCATCCCGGAGCCCGAGGACGCGTTCGCAGCAGTGCTCGAGGCCGTTCGGCTCGTGCGGTCGGAGCTCTCCGCGGAGAAGGCCGTGGTCGGGTTCTGCGGCGGGCCTTTCACCGTTGCCGGGTATCTCGTCGAGGGACGGCCCAGCCGCGAGCTGCCGCGGACGAAGGCGCTCATGCTCTCCGAGCCCGCGACCTGGGACGCGCTGATGTCGAAGCTCGCGGACGTGTTCGCGTCGTACGTCGTCGCGAAGGTCCACGCCGGGGCCGACGTCGTCCAGCTCTTCGACTCGTGGGTCGGGACGCTCTCGCCCGCCCTCTACCGCGCGCGGGTTCAGCCGTGGAGCGCGCAGATCCTCGCGGCCGTGGACGTGCCGACGATCCACTTCGGGACCGGAGCCGCGCATCTCCTCACAGACCTCGCGGAGGCAGGCGGTGACGTCATCGGGCTTGACTGGCGGCTGCCACTCGACGCAGGCTGGGCTCTCGTGCCCGACCGCGGCGTGCAGGGCAACCTCGATCCGGCCGTGCTCGCAGCGCCGTGGGACGTGGTGGAGCGCGAGGCGGTCGACGTGCTCGCGCGGGCGGCCGGGCGTCCGGGGCACATCTTCAACCTCGGCCACGGCGTGCTGCCCGAGACCGACCCGGATCGGCTCACGCGCCTCGTCCAGCTCGTACGCGAGCGGACGGAGGCGGGCGTCGTCGTATGAACCCGGCCGTTGTCCTGATGGCGTACGGCTCGCCCGACAGGCTGTCCGACGTGCCCGCCTACTACGCGGACATCCGCGGCGGTCGCGCGATCCGGCCCGAGCTTCTCGACGACCTCGTCGCGCGTTACCGGGCTCTGGGGATCGACGACTCGGACGGCCCGTCGCCGCTCAACGCGATCACCGAGGAGACACGGGATGCCCTCGAGCGGGAGCTCGGGATCCCCGTCATTACCGGGATGCGCCACTGGGACCCGAGGATCGCCACGGCGGTGGAAGCGGCGGTCGAGCTCGGCCACGACACGGTCGTGGGCCTCGTGCTCGCGCCGCACTGGTCGACGCTCTCGATCGCGAAGTACGAGCAGCTCTTCGAGGAGGCGGTCGCCGGACGTGCCGAGACCCGCTTCGTTCGCGAGTGGGGCAGCGATCCCGAGTTCGTCGCGCTGCTGGCTCAGCGCTGCCGCGCTGCGCTGGACGAGCGGCCGGCGCACGTGGTCTTCACGGCGCATTCGCTCCCAGCACGGATCCGCGACGAGGGCGACACGTACGTGGAGAAGCTGCACGAGACGTCTCGTCTAGTCGCCGAGGCCGCAGGCCTCGGCGACCGCTGGTCGTTCGCGTTCCAGAGCCAGTCGCCGACGGGCGAGCCGTGGCTCGGCCCGGACATCCTCGACCACCTCGCCGAGCTCGAGGCGCAGGGAGTCTCGTCCGTGCTCGTCTGTCCCGTCGGGTTCGTCTCCGAGCACCTCGAGATCCGGTGGGACCTCGACGTCGAGGCGGCCCGCGGCGCGGATGCCCTCGGCCTGCGCTTCGCGCGCATCGAGATGCCGAACGCCGATCCCGACCTGGTCGCGGTGCTCGCCGGCATCGTTCGCCGCCAGCTCGCTGCCGTCGCGGCCTAGGGGCAAAGATGCGGGCCGGGGAGATCCACGTCGACAGCGTCTCCCGGCGGTTCGTCGTGCGCGCCCGCGAAACCCACACGCTGAAGGAGCTTCTCGTCGCGCGAGGGCGGACGGGCGCACAGGAGGTCTGGGCCGTCCGCGACGTGTCCGTCGCGATCGCGCCGGGAGAGTCCGTCGGGCTCGTCGGACGCAACGGGTCCGGGAAGTCGACCCTGCTTCGGCTCATCGCGGGGATCATCAAGCCGACCGAGGGACGCGTCGTCACGGGTGGACGCGTCGGGTCGCTGCTCGAGCTCGGCGCCGGGTTCCACCCGGACTTCACGGGGCGCGAAAACGTCGAGCTCAACGGCATGCTGCAGGGGCTCACCCGTGCGCGGATCCGGGAGCGCTTCGACGAGATCGTCGGGTTCGCCGAGCTGGAGCACGCGATCGACCGACCCGTCCGCACCTACTCGTCGGGCATGACGATGCGGCTCGGCTTCTCGATCGCGGCGTTCCTCGAGGCCGACGTGCTCCTGCTCGACGAGGTCTTCGCGGTGGGGGACGAGAGCTTCCAGCGGAAGTGCTTCGGCGTGATCGCCGCGTTCAAGGAGCGCGGCGGCACGATCCTGTTCGTCTCCCACGACGCGTCCGCTGTCGAGCGCCTCTGCGACCGTGCGGTGCTGCTGCGGGATGGCAGGCTCGCGTTCGACGGGCCCGTCCACGAGGCGATCACCCGCTACCGGCGAGCGCTCGCCGACGACGGCGAGTCGCCTGAACAGGCGGCGAGCGTGCCCGCCGGGACCGGCGAGGCGCGCTTCGCGATCGCGCGCCTCGTCGCAGCGGACGGCGAGCCTCGCAGCCGCTTTCTCGCAGGCGAGCCGTTCGGTCTCGAGGTCACGCTCGACGGGTCGGTCGAGGCGCCGTCGCTGCATCTCGAGGTTCGAGACGGGTCGGGGTTGCTCGTCGCCGAGGAGATCGTCGACACGCGTTCGCTCGGCTGGAACGGAAGCGACGACGGCGCTCTCGTTTGCGGCTGGACGTAGTGGCGCCGCCGCTCCAGTTCGGTCGGTTCGACGTCGGCCTCGCACTCATCGGGGACGACGGCCGCCTTCTCGATCGCCTGCCGCGTGCCATCCCGCTCCTCGTCTATCCGGACGGCGAGGGCCGCGGGCTCGTGAGGCTCGAAGGAACCTGGCGGCTCGACGCGAAGGATGCAGGCCCATGAGCTACAAGACCTGCCCGGACTGGCCTACGCTGATGGAGCTTGCGCCGGACCTCCAGTTCAAGCACATGACCGTCCGCGAGGCGCAGCTCCCGTTCGAGATCGTCGGCAAGATCCCGGAGGGCGTGTCGCTCGACGAGGTCGAGATCTGCTGCGACGCCGATCACCACGTCGTCAACGCCGCCCACACACACCAGGATGTCGTCGCGGCCCTCACGGGCACGCACTGGTTCGAGGTACAGGAGTGGGCGTCCACCGGGCCGGGCGCCGACTCAGGCGTCGCACCGCACGCAGCCTGACGCGCGACACGTCTCTCCATCACGCGCACGTACGCTCGACGCGTGCTCGCCGTCATTCCGTTTCGCGCCGGTGGCAAGAGCCGCCTCCCGTCGGAGATCCGCACCGAGGTCGCGCTCGCGATGCTCGGCGACGTCGTCGAGGCGGCGGCGGTCGTCGGCGAGGTGCGTGTGGTGACCGACGATGCGGCGGGCAGGCTCGTCGCCGCGGAGCTGGGCGCGGAGGTGCTGGACGATCCGGGCGGAGGCCAGGGCGCCGCGGTCTCGGCGGGGCTCGCCGGCGTCGAGGGCGTCTGCCTCGTGGTCAACGCCGACCTGCCGCGCATGCGTCCGTCGGATCTCAACGCGCTCGGGGTGCCGCCGCGGCTCGGCCGGGTCGCTCTCGTCGAGGCCGCCGACGGGACGACGAACGCGCTCGGCCTGCCGCTGGCCGAGGTGTTCCAGCCGCTCTACGGCCCCGGCAGCGCGGGCCAGTTTCGCGCGCACGCGGTCGCCCTCGACCTGCCCTTCGAGGACCTCGCTCTGCCCAATCTCGTCGAGGACGTCGACACACTCGCCGACCTCGAACGAGTCGGCGTCCGGGCCGGGCCGCGGACGCGGGCCATCATGGAGGCGATCGCGCGGTGAAGGTCGTGTGCCTCTCGGGGGGCGGCGGCGGCGCAAAGCTGGCAGCGGGTCTCTACGACGTTCTCGCTCCAGGCGAGCTGACGGTGATCTGCAACGTCGGGGACGACGTCGAGGTGCTCGGCCTCCATGTCTCGCCCGACCTCGACTCGGTCCTCTACTCCCTCGCCGGGCTGAACGACGACCAGCGCGGCTGGGGCCGCGCCGGCGAGAGTTGGCGCACGCTCGAATCGGCGAAGGAGTGGGGCGGCGAGGACTGGTTCATGCTCGGTGACCTCGATCTCGGGCTCCATCTCGTGCGCACGCAGGCCGTCCGGTCCGGCGTACCGCTGTCCGTCGTGACGCGTCGCCTTGTCGAGGCAGTTGGTCTCCAGGCCAACCTGATCCCGGCGACCGATGACGAGCTTCGCACGCGCGTCGCGACGCCCGCGGGAGCGTTCTCGTTCCAGGAGTGGTTCGTCGCCCGAAGACACGAGGACGACGTCGACGCGGTCGACGTGACGGGCGCGGCCGAGGCCAGCCCTGCACCCGGCGTGCTCGAGGCGCTGGCAGACGCCGACGCGATCGTCGTGGCGCCGAGCAACCCGTTCGTCTCGGTCGGTCCGATCCTCGCCGTGGCGTCAATCCGAGATGCGCTCGCGTCGCGACGCGTCCGGTGTGTCGCGGTGAGCCCGCTCATCGACGGTCGCGCGGTCAAGGGCCCCCTCGACCGTATGCTCACGCGGATGGCAGGCGGCACGACCCCCGCGCATGTCGCGGGCTGCTACGACGGGCTGATCGACGCGCTCGTCGTCGACACGGCAGACATGCCCGCGGACGGTGAGGTGCCGTTGATTGCGACCCGGACGCTGATGGCGGACAGGGTTGCCGCGCGGCGGCTGGCCGAGGCGGTCCTCGAGGCGTTCTCGTGAAAGTTGCCCTTCTAGGTGGGACGGGAAGCTTCGGCACCGCGCTCGCCCGGCGCCTCACCGAGGCGGGATACGAGGTCGTTATCGGCTCGCGCGATGCGGAACGGGCGCGTGCGGCGGCCGCCGAGCTCGCCGTGGAGGGCGCAACCAACGCGGATGCTGCCCGTGCTGCAGACCTCGTCGTCCTCGCGACGAAGGCGGAGGCGGCGCTGGACACCGCGGCAGAGCTTCGAGAGGCGATCGGGACGACGCCGGTTCTCTCGGTCGCGGCGGAGCTGGCGTTCACCCCCATCGGAGTCGTGCCCACCCCCGAGTCGAGGTCGATCGCCGCTCGGCTTCAGGAGATTCTCGACGGGCCGGTCGTGGCGGGCCTCCATTCCCTCGCAGCGCGAAATCTCGGCGCGGACGAGGCGCCCGACGAGGACGTGTTGGTCTGCGGCGACGACCCGGAGGCAAAGGCGGTCGTCCTCGAGCTCGCCGAGCGGATCACCGCGGGACGCGCGATCGACTGTGGGCCGCTTGCCAGCGCGCGAGCTCTCGAGGGTCTCACTGCAGTGATCGTGAACGTGAACAAGCGCTACAAGGCGCATGCCGGCGTTCGCATCACCGGCGTCGCCTGAGGCGCGTCCGAGCTTGTGGTGAATCACCACAAGGGCGGGTCGCCTCACGAGGTCCGCGTGATCCCGCTCGAGGGATCTGCCGGAGCTCGAGGCTGGCGACGACCTCGCGGCCCTCGTCCACGAGGCGGCCGAGCGCGTCGGCGGGCTCGCTGACGCGGACGTCGTCGTCGTCGCGCAAAAGGCGGTCTCGAAGGTCGAGGGGCGTGTTGTCCGTCTCGCAGACGTCGAGCCGAGCGACGCTGCCCACGAGCTCGCAGGCCCGGACGGCGATCCACGGCAGGTGGAAGTGATTCTCCGCGAGAGCAGTGACGTCATTCGCTCCCGGCCGCCGCTCGTGATCGCGGAGACACCGCACGGCTTCGTCTGCGCCTCGGCGGGGGTCGACGCCTCGAATACGCCCGAGGAGGACATGCTCGTCCTCCTGCCGATCGACCCGGACGCCTCCGCACGTCGGCTGCGGGCACGCCTGCGCGAGCTGTGCGACGCAGACGTGGGCGTGATCGTGAGCGACTCGTTCGGGCGCGCATGGCGTCAGGGAACGACGGACGTCGCGCTCGGGGTCGCCGGCATCACGCCGCTCCGCGACCTGCGGGGAACGAGGGACGCGCGAGGGCGCGAGCTCCGCACGACCCAGATCGCCACAGCCGACGAGCTCGCCGCCGCCGCCGAGCTCGTGATGGGCAAGGCACGCCAGGTTCCCGCGGCGATCATCCGGGGCGTCGACGCTCGCGGTGAGGGAAGCGCCTCGGAGCTGGTGATGCCGCGGGAGCGCGATCTGTTTCGCTGACAGGGGGCTGCCTCCTTGTGCCCGGCACGGAACTGGCACAGAACTGGCACAGAATCGGCGCGGACTCGTCACACCGACCACCGTACGATCAAGTTCCCCGTGGGCGGGTGGGGGTTTGGGATGGGACCGCGCCAAACTCCCACCGCCCTCAGGATCCATGTGCTGGCCGCGGTAGAGTGCCGCCATGCGCAGGTACGCGATCTGGGGCACGGCGACATCCCCTGCGCACGAGGCCTGGGTGAGGTCGGTGGGAGCCGCATTCGAGGCAGACGGATTCGTTCTCGTCGACGACATTGCGGACGCCGACTTCGTGCTCAACATGTTCGACGCGGAGCAGCCGAAGGCGTTCCGGCGTCAGTCGCGCGGCACCTATTCGGCCTCGTTCTACGAGCTCGACGATGTGCCCAACGACGTGCTCAAGACGAGCTACCCGATGCTCGTCCGCACCCTGGCGAACGTCGTCGTCCTCCACGTGCCAGGCGTGGGGGTGTGGTTTACGACGATGGAGCGCGGCACCTACCGGATTTCCGACGACCCGGCCGAGGTGTTCGAGCGGCTCGCGCCGCTCGCGAAGTCGAAGCTCGTGATCGACAACGACTTCGTCCCCGATCTCGAGCCGGAGCTCTGGGATGGCGACGAGGTCACCGCGGACATCGGCGCCGCCGGGAAGCGCATGCAGGAGCTCGACCTGCTGCCTGCGCCATTCCCCGTCCACGAGTTCCTCGACGAGCGCGACCTGCGCCACGTGATGCGGCTCTACCAGGTCGGCGGTCTCTCCTACGGAAACCTCTCGGCCCGCAAGGATGCAACGCGCTTCTGGATGAGCGCGAGCGGCGTCGACAAGTCGCAGCTCGAGGTCGCGGGCCGGGACATCCTGCTGGTCACCGGCTACGACGAGGCCAACGCGAGGATGCGAATCAGCGTCCCGCCGGGCATCGAGCCGCGCCGGGTATCGGTGGACGCGATCGAGCACTGGATGATCTACCAGGCACACCCCGACGTCGGCGCGATCCTCCACGTCCACGCCTGGATGGAGGGCATAGCGGCGACCGACATCAACTACCCCTGCGGCACCCAGGAGCTCGCGGAGTCGGTCGCAGACCTTATCGACCGGGAGCCCGACGCGTCGCACGCTGTCATCGGGCTTCGCAACCACGGCATCACCGCGACGGGCGACAGCCTGACGGAGATCCTCGACCGCATCGAGTCGAGCATCCTCCGCCAGGTGCCTATGACCTGAGGTCCAGAGCTTCAGTGAGTTAGGAGCTCTTGGTCGGAGGCTGGCCTCTGACTAAAGACATGCGATTATCCCTGACTACGCCTGTGGTCGAGACCACGCGCCGTAGGATGGGAGTCCGGCAGCGAGGAGTCGCGAATGGCTCAGATCGAGCTCGAACCTGTCGAGAGGATTCGCGTGACGATCCTGATGGACAACGTCACGGATCTTCTGATCCCGGATCAGGGCCTGGTGACTCGATTCAGCGCGCTGAAGGCGCTAGCCCACTCCGCTCCCCGCGTCCCCGCGCGGTTCGCGGATGAAGGAGTTCCCGATGCACTGATCGCCGAGCATGGCTTTTCTGCGCTCGTGCGAGTCGAGAAGAACGGGCGCGAGCGCACGCTGCTCTTCGATACGGGCGTCTCCCCGACCGGGATGGTTGAGAACATGCGCCGACTCGGGCTCTCGCTACAGGATGTAGAGGTGATCGTGCTCAGCCACGGTCACTGGGATCACGTCACAGGGATGGAGGGCGTGGCGCGAACGCTTGGGCGAGTGGCGCTGCCGGTGATGATTCATCCCGAGTTCTGGAGTCGGCGCAGGATCAGATTTCCCGGGATCGACCCAGCCGAGCTCCCTTCGACCAGTCGCACCGCCCTCGAGGGCGCCGGCTTCGTGATCGTCGAGGAGCGCCAACCCTCCTTCCTGCTCGACGGCTCGGTGCTGATCACCGGCGAGGTCGATCGAACGACCGAGTTCGAGACGGGATTCCAAGGACACGAGGCATTCCGTGGCGGCGGCTGGCAACCCGACCCACTGATCCTCGACGACCAGGCCATGGTGCTTCGCCTGGCGGAGCGCGGCCTCGTCGTCCTGAGCGGGTGCGGCCACGCCGGGATCGTGAACACGGTCCACCATGCCCAGAAGCTGACCGGGCAGCGAGAGATCGCCGCGATCATCGGTGGGTTTCACCTGAGTGGACCGATGTTCGAGTCGATCATCGCCCCCACCGTCCGCGCCCTGGACGAACTCTCCGCAGCTCTGCTCGTCCCGGCCCATTGCACTGGCTGGAAGGCGATTCACCAGCTCGCCGCGCGCTTCCCCGACGCATTCATCCAGAGCACGGTCGGAACGACAGTCGAGCTCTGATCGACGTTGCGCAAGGACTCGCCGGTGGCGAGGGCGCTCGATCAGTTGGAGGAGGGCGGCGTACCTGTGACGACGCGCCAGACCGTCAGCACCGCGAGCAACGGCACGATCACGAGGTCGTTGACGAGGCACCAGACGCACCACGCCTCGATCGCGAATGCCTGAACGGCCACGAGGTAAACGGCGAACCCGACGGCCGAGAGCGCGATCGCGGCGGCCAGCGTCCGCGCGACCTCGCTGTCCCAGGCGACGAGCCCGAGGACGGCGAGGTAGGCGAGGAGGCCGAGCACGGCGACCGGCAACCCGACGAGCTCGGCGTACGACGACTCCTGAACCGCTTCGCACCCTCCGCCGCCGGTGCAGATGAGAGCGGCCGGTCGGTAGTGGACGTACGTCAGGTACGCGGCGACCGCCGTGCCGGCGAGCGCCGCCGCGGCCACGCCGCCCCGGAGCACGCGGTCGTCCACCGGAGGATCAGCCGGCGAGCGCGTCGTCGAGGATCTCGCGGAACTCCTCGATCGCGAACGAGCTGGGTCGCACCTCGTACGGCTCGCCGTCGCCGACCTGGACGTAGAACCACGGTGTGCCCGGAATTCCCCGCTGCTCCGCCTCGGACGCCATCGCGTTGGCCTGTTGCAGCGCCGCCGGGCCGTCGGCGTCCGTGCTGAGCTTCGCCCAGTCGAGCTGCAGCTCACCAGCGATGCGCTCGAGCAGCTCGTCCGTGACCCAGCCCGAGTTCTCCTCCCCCTGGTTCGCGTAGAGGGCGTCGGCGAACTGCCACAGCTTCCCTTGCTCGCCCGCGGCGATGACGTGCAAGAGCGCCTTCTCGGAGTCCGGCCCCAGGAATGCCAACCCGACGAAGCGGAGCTTCACGTCCCCCGGCCGCACGTACTCCTCGACGATCCCCGGGAATCCCTCCACCTGGTATTGCCTGCAGACCGGGCACTGGAGATCCTCGAACTGAATGAGCGTGACCGTCGCATCCTCGGACCCGAGGACCGCACGCTCCTGGGGGATCCCGTCGAGCAGCGTCGACGGTGCGACCGGCGTCGTCGAGGTCGTATCGCTGCCGTCGTCCCCCCCACGCAGGAGGAGGCTCGCGCCAACGAGCGCGATGACGACAACCGCGGCGGAGCCCGCCGCGATCAGGAGATTCCGGTTGCCCCCTCCTTTGGAGGGAGGTGTTGTTCGTGGCTTGGGTGGCATCGCGTCAGTCTGCCTGCGCTCGGCTCGGCGTCAGCGAGTCAACGTGACGGGGACGCGGAAGACGTGGAGCGGCCGGCCGTCCTCGGCGGACGATTCGAACGCAACGATCGTCACCGACCCTTCGGCGTCGGGAAGCGCGAGCTCGACATCGAACGTGCCCCTCGTTCCGGTCCCGGAGGTCGCCGTCGTGAACGTCTCGAGGATCACCTCGTCGGCAGCGTCGCGCACCTCGAGCGAGACCGTCGCCTCGAACACGTTGGCGGTGCCGAGCAACCGAATCGGGCTCGACACTTCGTCGCCGGGAAGCGGCGACTCGACGAGGATCTGCGGGGTTTGCTCCTCGATCGCACGGCGTCCGATCGGCGGATCGACGACGACGCCTTCCCCGCCGATCGTCTCGGCGGCCTCGCCGTCGAGCCTGAACCCAACGCGCTCGATCGTCGGGAAGCGCGTCAACGTCGCGACGATCTGCGCGACGCGACCGAGCATCGACGCGCTGCCGCCACCCTCGTCGAACGCACCCGACAGGTCGACGGTTGCCACCCCGTCTGTGACAGAAAGATCGAGAAGTGCCGTATCCGGCGGGATCGCGCTCGCGAGGCCCGCCGCGCGCTCCTCCGTCGTCGGCCCGTCGAGCAGGGCGTCGAGCGACGCCCGCGCCACGGCGGGTGTCCTCTCGACCGTTCGCCGCACCGGGACGATCTTTCCCTCGCGAAGGTGATACACGGCGACGGACATCGTCTCCGGGCTCGTCGTCTGCGACGTCGTGTCGGTCGTCGGCGCACTTGTGGTCGGCGTCGCAGCCTCGTCGCCGTCGCATCCGGCCGCGACGAGAACCAGCGCCGCCGCCAGCAGCGTGGGGAGGACGACACGTGAGAATCCCCTCACGAGATCATCGTGCAGGCCGGTTGTTCGGAAATCAGTCGGCCGCCTCGCGTGCAAGCGCCGCGAGCGTGCGCCCCACGACGGGCGCGAACTTGAAGCCGTGGCCCGAGCACGCCGAGCCGACGATGACGCGCCCGTGTCGCTCGAGGACGAACCCTTCGTCAGCGGTGCTCGTATAGAGGCACGTCTCGGCGCCGCGGGCCTCGCCGATGCCCTCGTACCGAGATGCGGCCCAGGTCGCCACCCACGCTGCCACCTGGTCGTCGGACCTCGGCGCATCGTCCGGGTCCACCGCCGGCCCGGAGTGGTGAAGTCCAGCCTTCAGGCCGACGCCGGGCGCGGCGAGCGCATACGCGCACTGTCCGACGCGAGCGATCCCGCCCGTTCCCGGTTCAGGGGTGCGGCTGTAGTCGATCAGAGCAGGCAGCGTTCCAGCCTTCTCCAGGTCGAGGTAGACGACCGTCTCACGCGTGGGCACGACCTCGAGCTCGATGCCGACGCGCGCAAGCAGCTTCGGAGCCCAGGCGCCCGCTGCGACGACGACCGCACGCGCCGACAACTCGCCGCTGTCGAGCGTCAGGTGGACACCTCTCGGCTCGAGCGCGATGGCGCGCACCGGTGAGCGGTCGCAGATCTCCACGCCGCCATCGGCGGCCGCGGAGACGAGCGCGGCGTGCGCACGATCGGCAAGGGTGACGCCGCCCTCCCGCTGGTAGACGGCTGTCTCGTGCGCCTCGAGGCAGAGGGGCCACCGAGCGCGCACCTCCTCCGCGCTGAGGGTCTCGAAGGGGACCCCGCAGGCGGCGAGCGCTCGAGCCGTCTCGGTCGCGACGGGCCCGATGTCGAGGGACCCGGTCCGCTCGATCAGATTCTGGCCGGACGTCTCCTCGAGCTCACGCCAGGCCGTCGAGGCGGCCTGCGCCATGCGCACGAACCGCTCGTCGGGGTAGTTGAGCCGGAAGATCCTGGAGGTTCCGTGGCTCGAGCCGTACGCATGGCCGAGCTCGAACTGCTCCAGGAGGACCACCGCGCCGCTGCTGCCTGCGAGCGCTCTCGCCGTGGCCGCACCGACGATCCCGCCACCCACGACGACGATGTCGGCGTCGCGGCTCACACGAGAATCCTACGAACTGGCGCGAGTCAGCGAGCAGTACGCGATCGCGCCGCACGGGAGGCCGCGCGTGACAGCGCCTGGTATGCGCGGGCGACGTCGGATCGGTTGGCCGTCTCCTCCGCCGCCTCCACTGCCCGAACCGCCTCTGAGACCGCCGGGTCGATCGGCTCGCGACCGTATGCGAGCTCGGCCTCACCTATCCCGATTCGTCGCGCGAGCTCCCGCAGGACCTGCAACGACGGGATCCGCTCGCCGCGCTCGATGCGCGAGATGTACGCGGCGCTGCAGCCCGGGAACGCGAGCTCACGCTGACTCATCCCGGCCGCCTCGCGCGCCGCGTGTAGGCGTCGCCCCACCGCGATCGGGTCGTCGTAGTGCGGCGTCCTCGGTCGCTTGAGGACCACGCCACATGATCGCACGGTGCACAAGATCGACCGCTGACGCCTCCGGCAGCGATTACACCCGGGGTTACACCCGCCGAGGAATGGATCACTCGAACGAGGGACGGAAGAATCGCGGCCATGACGAGGATCACCACCGCACCCGAGGCTCCGCTGACCGATCGCCAACGTGAGGTCGTGGCGCTCATCGCGGCCGGGTGCTCGAACGACGAGGTGGGACGCTTTCTCGGGATCTCCGCCCGGACGGCGAAAGCGCACAGCGATGCACTTCGCCTGAAGCTCGGCGTCGCACGCCGTCGGCAGATTCCAGCGGCGTACCGCCTGCTGACGGGCGAAGACCCGTACGTGCCTCGCCTCGTCAGGCTCCGTTCCCCACGGAGCCGCTGACGGCAAGCGCCCGCGGCCCGCCAAAGCCGGCCGCGGGCGCACTTCTCTCAACCTGGGGCCTGGAGTAGGCTCGATCGCAGCCGATGGCAACAAAGCCACGGAAGCCGCGGATCCGCAGGCGCAAGATCATCGAGCGCCCCCGGCTGATCCGCGCTCTCGACCGCTCGGACGCTCGCGTCCGGATGCTGGTTGCAGGCCCGGGCTACGGCAAGACCATCCTGACGGAGCAATGGGCGCCGCGGGGCCAGCACGTAGTCGGGTGGTTCCGCGCTCGCCGTTCGGCCGCCGACGTGGCCGTCACCGCTCGTGCGCTCGTAGCGGCGTCGGACGCGGTCGTTGGTGGCGCCGGACGGCGTCTTCTCGAGCGGCTGACGGTCACACAGGACCCGGAGCGCGAAGCCGTTCTGCTGGCCGAGATGCTCGCCGAGGACCTCGGTGGCTGGCCAGACCAAGGATGGCTCGTGATCGACGACTATCACCACGTGGCCGTATCGGTCGCGTCGGAAGCGTTCGTCCAAACGATTGTCGGTTGTTCGCCGGTGCAGATCCTCATCGCGAGCCGCACGCGGCCCTCGTGGGTAGCGCCGCGGGCAATTCTTGAGGGCGAGGTGCTTGAGATCCCTCAGGCGTCCCTCGCCATGAGCGCGGACGAAACCGAGGAGATCCTCCAAGGAGCGCGCACCGAGTTGACGTCTGGGCTCGTCGCCCTTGCCGGCGGTTGGCCTGCTGTCGTCGGATTGGCGGGAATGGCGCCGGATATCCAGGACATCGACGCCGTCATGCCGGAGACCCTGTACGAGTTCTTCGCCGAAGAGCTCTATCGCGGCCTCGAACCGACCGTCCGCACGGGTCTCGCGATCCTTGCCGCCATGCCACTCGTCGATCGTCCGCTCGCTGCGACGCTGCTCGGAGCCAATCAGGCCGAAAAGGTGTGCAATGAGGCAATTGCTATTGGGGTTCTTGAGGATCGCGAGGGGCGACTGGACTTTCACCCGCTCATGCGGTCTTACATCGAACGGCGCGCATTGGACGAGAAGGAGGTAGCGACGTCTGAAGGCATCGCAAACGCTTGGGCGCATTACTCGAGTCGCGACGAACCTGACGCCGCGTTCGATCTAGCTCATCAGTTTGGTGATCCGAGCGACATCGACAGGCTGCTCGTGGAGTCGATGGATGGACTCTTGAATAACGCCCGTCTACCGACTCTCGAGTTGTGGGTATCCAGGGCAGCCGCGCTTGCCGGTGAGACGCCCACCGTTCTTGTAGCGCAAGCGGAAATCGCACTTCGACGCGGCCGCCCGCTCATCGCCCAGTCTCTTGCCGACCGGGCGAAGCGGGACGAACGGGCTACACAGTCGATTCTCTATCGCGCGAGCATTATTGGCGGTCGTGCGGCTCATATCGGTCTGCGTGAGCACGACGCATTGACTCTTTACCAAGAAGCAGAAGCGATGAGCTCTAGCGATGCAGAGCGCAGGCTCGCGAGGTGGGGGACACTCACCGCGGCGGCCGCTCTGGAGATGGATATGGCGCACGATCTGCTTAACGAGCTGCAGGTCTCGCCGGATATCGGTTTCGACCCGACTGAAGCCGTACGGACAGCTGACAAGCGACTCGTGCTTGGGATGCGATTTGGGTCGATTGGGAGTCTTTCTCACGCTAAGAGCGTCGAAGAGCTATTGCCAGCGGTCGCCGATCCATATGTTCGAAGCTCATTCCGTGCCACCTTCTCCTGTGCGCTCAACCTCGCAGCGGAGTACGCGCATGCTCTGCGTTCGGCCGAGGAGATGGTGAAGGACTGCACCGAGTTTCGCGTCGAATTCGCACTTCCCTACGCGTTGCTGATGCAGGGCGCTGCCGAGGCGGGGCTTCGGCGCTTTTCGGATTCCTATGAGTCCTTGAATGGTGCCTTCTCGCAAGCGGTCAAATGCACTGACCCATACGCTCAGCAGGCCGTCTATGCGGGCCGCGTACGCGCCTTGCTGCATGAGGGAAGAGTCGCCGAGGCCTGTAGTCTCGAGCCGCCCGATGTCGGCGATTCACTTCCGGGCATGCGCGGTGAGGTGTTGTCCTCGCGAGGGTTAGCTCTGGCGTGCCTCGGTCGGCTGGACGAAGCAACCCGGCTCGCGGATCGCAGCCTTGAATGCACGCAGGCAATCGAGGCAGTCGTCCTCGCCCGGTGTGTTTACGCCGTCTCTGCTCTGAAGAAACGCGACCCACACCACTCGAAGGAGATCCGCGCGTTGATGTCGGTTGCCTGGAACGCGGGAGCAGTCGACTACATCGTGACGGGATACCGAGCGAGCCCTGATCTGCTTGCAGCGCTTCTCCGTGACGCCGAGACGTCCGAAAAGGCCGGGTACATCGTGGCTCGAGCGTTAGATAATGATCTTTCTCGGTCGATCGGCATCGATTCAACCACGGCGCTTGACCCTGTCTCGACGCTGTCCGTCCGGGAGCGGGAGGTGTACGACTTCCTTTGCGATGGACTCCCCAACGGCGAGATCGCGCAGCGTCTGTTCATCTCGCATGAAACGGTGAAGGTGCACGTACGCCACGTCTACGACAAGCTCGGGATTAGATCACGAACCGCGCTCGCCTTGCATGCTGCCAGCCGGCGATCTCAGGCGGCGCCCACTGCTAGCCCTGCCGCTGGGGACTCGGTAGCCTCGAGCACCGAAGGTTGACCCGGCCGGAACTCCTCGCTTCTTGCAGTCTTGTAGCCCTCGTTGCTCGATGCAAGAATCGCCTCGAAGGCAGCTACCACACTGGTGTCGAACTGGTTCTCGACGGCCTGGGCGAGGCGCATTCGTGCCACACGCGGCGCCATGGCCTCACGGTACGGTCTGTTCGAAGTCATCGCATTGTACGCGTCTGCGACAGCAATGATGCGGGAGAGCAGGGGAATCTCGTCACCATGGACTCCATCCGGGTAACCCTCGCCGTCGATGCGCTCATGATGGTGTCGAACGACTGTTGCGATGTCGTTGTAGGCCGCGACCTCTCGAAGAATCCTTTCGCCGATCATGGAGTGCTCTTGCATCTGGCGGCGCTCCTCAAGCGTTAGCGGGCCATTCTTGCCCAGGAGCGTTACAGGCAGACCAACCTTTCCAATGTCGTGAACCAGACCGCAGAGGAATGCTCGATCGCAATCTGCCGCAGATAGATCCATCCGCTGTGCAATGTCGCGACAGTAGATGGCCACGGCTCTGGAATGTCCGGCTGTGTACGCGTCACTCGCCTCAAGTGCCGTCACCAGCGCGACAGCGAAAGACACATTGGCGTCTTCGAGTCGCTCGCTCAGGCTGCGTTGATTCTGATACATGCCAAAGAGTCTTTGTGCAGCCAGTGCTGGGATGAAAAACAGAGGCGCCGTCCATGGAGAGATCTCGTCGTAGGCGAGTACCAATACCGCGACAATCGGCGCGTACGCCGGGATCGACGTTAGAAGGATTGGCGCCAGGCTCCTGATCGTCGTCAGGAATCCACGACCGCGGATGCGAGCCGTAGCAGCAGTTGAAGCGATGTCGAGGCTCTCGGCGACGATTGCGGCGATCAGCGTCGCCGCCAGGAAGGCTCCAAACCCGCTGTTCGTGGCCTCAAGAACGGATTGAGCGGCAAGGCCGGCCGCCGCTCCTGTAATAAACCGCGTGCTCGTGTATGTAGCCCATTTGAGACGAGGCGCGCGTGCTGGGTCACGACGGCTGAGTAGCTCTGCGTCCCCCAACATTGAAGCCGCATTGACCACTGCCCCCGCAAGCGGCCCGAACAGAACGGCAGCAAAGAGAGTGGGTAGAAGGGCGATCGACATTTGGGTTGTGCGCGTAACCCAGACGCCGCTCCTCTCAGCGATCGCATTCACGATGGCTAGCGCGAGGACAGTCCACGTGTCGCCCAGGACGTAACCGTTTCCGATGAGCACCACTGCGCAACACACAGCAGCAAGCGCCACAGCCGCTACGTACATCCGAGTCTGTGCTTGTGTCGCAGCGCTCAAAGTTGCGCTATCCCCCAAACGGGTTATACGATCCCATCGCCGTCAGTTCCCAATCGTAGGAGCAACCTAATGCGCCGGACGCTTCGGCGGATCGTGTTTCGCGTCAATGTGATGAGCGGCGCGAAGGACTGGTAGCCGTCGGATCCTCGTTTCTGGACACATGACGGGCATCCCTCCTTTGGGGGATCCCGGGCGAAATCAGAAGTGAGGGTGCGAGCGGTGAGACTCACGCGATGAGCCCACGCCGGAAGCCAACGGCTACGGCGTGGGCTCTACTTCGCGCTTGAAGCTTCGCGAGCAGATGGCGCACGTGCGACTTGACCGTCTCCTCCGAGAGGAAGAGGTGCTGGCCGATCTCTCGGTTCACGAGGCCGTCGGCGACGAGCTGGAGCACCTGGATCTCACGCGCCGTGGGCTCCTGCTCGAGCTCTCGTAGCGCAGGCGGTGGGGTGAACGGGATCACCGACCCCGGACGCGTGGAGTTCCTGCGCGCCGCAGCCGCCTCGAACCGGCGGCTGTGATCGCGATACCGGTTGAGGATCTCCCTCCGCTCCGCGGCGTCCACGCTTTGACTATCGGCCGTCTCCGAATGGCGCTTTAGGGGGAGAGGTACCTCGAACGGGGGAACCCCTACGTCGGTGGCGGCTCGAGAGGCGGCGGAACGTGCGATTCGTCGAGCGCCGCGTCGAGAACCGGCTCGCGTTCGACCGGCTTGATCGCTCCGGCGCGGATCTGCTCCACGAAGTGGCAGGCGACCAGCGAGCCGTCGAGGGGACGCAGCAACGGCTCCTCGTCGCGACAGCGCGTCTCCTGGACGAAGGGGCAGCGCGTGTGGAAGCGGCATGCAGTCGGCGGGTTCGCCGGGCTCGGCAGGTCGCCCTGCACACGGATCGCGCGACGGTTCCGCTCGATCTCCGGATCCGGGATCGGGATCGCGGAGAGGAGCGTCAGCGTGTACGGGTGGAGCGGGTTGTCGTAGAGATCGTCGGCCGGGGCGACCTCCACGATCTTCCCGAGGTACATCACGGCGATCCGGTTCGAGATGTGCCGAACGACCGCGAGGTCGTGCGCGATGAAGAGGTACGTCAGCCCGAACTCCTGCTGCAGGCTCTCGAGCAGGTTGACGATCTGAGCCTGGATCGAGACGTCGAGCGCCGACACCGGCTCGTCGCAGACCAGGAGCGACGGGTTGAGGGCGAGCGCACGTGCAAGGCCGACGCGCTGACGCTGGCCTCCCGAGAACTCGTGCGGGTACCGGTTCGCGGCATCGGGGGGAAGGCCGACGACATCGAGGATCTCGCGCACGCGTGCATCGGCCTCGGCGCCGCGGGCGATCCCGTGGACGCGAAGCGGCTCGCCGATCGTCCTGCCGACGGAGTGCCT
Source organism: uncultured Actinomycetes bacterium (assembly GCA_963810295.1). GTDB lineage: Bacteria > Actinomycetota > Thermoleophilia > Gaiellales > Gaiellaceae > Gaiella. Next base: position 325,983 of record CAWEMW010000009.1, on the reverse strand, counting down.
CGGGTTCAGGGACGAGAACGGGTCCTGGAAGACCATTTGCATCCGCCGGCGCAACGGGCGGAGCTCCGAGTCCGACAGGTGCGTGACGTCGACGCCCTCGAACACCACGCGTCCGCCGGTCGGCTCGTAGAGCCGGAGCATTGCCCGCCCGACCGTCGACTTTCCGCACCCGGACTCCCCGACGAGGCCCAGCGTCTCGCCGCGCTCGATCGTCAGGCTCACGCCGTCGACGGCCTTGACGTCGCCGACGTGCCGGTCCAGGAGGACGCCTTGCTTGATCGGGAACCAGACCCGCAGGTCGTCGAGCTCGACCAGGGGCCCTGCCCCGTTGGTGGCGCTCACGCCGCCTCGCCTCCGAGGCGCGTGCGGCGCCACTCGTCCGCCGCAGCAGGGTTGAAGCATGCCGCGCGTTGCCCGGTGTCGAGGCGACGGAGCTCGGGAAGCTCGTTCGTGCATCTGTCGATGCGGTAGCTGCAGCGGGCGGCAAACGGGCAGGAATCGGGCTCGCTCAGCATGTTCCGAGGGGCGCCCGGAATCGGGCGCAGGGGCTGCTTTCGACCGGTGTCGAGGCGTGGCACGCTCTGGAGCAGCCCAAGCGTGTACGGGTGCCTCGGAGAGGCAAACAGCTCCGTGGCGGTTCCCTCCTCGACGAGCGTGCCCCCGTACATGACCTGGACCCGCTCGCACATTCCGGCCACGACGCCGAGGTCGTGCGTGATGAGGACGAGCGACGTGCCCCGGTCGGTGACCAGGTCGCGGAGCAGATCGAGGATCTGGGCCTGGATCGTCACGTCGAGCGCTGTCGTCGGCTCGTCGGCGATCAGCAGCTTGGGCTCGCACGCGAGCGCCATTGCGATCATCACGCGCTGGCGCATGCCGCCCGAGAACTGGTGCGGGTAGTTCCGGAGGCGATCCGACGCGCTCGGGATGCCGACCTGGTCGAGAAGCTCGACAGCGCGCTTCCTCGCTGCCTTGCGATCGAGGTCGAGGTGCTCCTCGATCGCCTCCCGCAGCTGCGTCCCGACGGTGAGAACCGGGTTCAGGCTCGTCATCGGGTCCTGGAAGATCATCGCGATCTCCTTGCCCCTGATCCGACGCCAGGAGCGCTCTGACAGCCCGACGAGCTCGCGGCCCTCGAGCTTGATGCTTCCTGTTGGGATCCGCGAGGCGCGAGGCAGGATGCCCATCGTTGCGAGGGCCGTGACGCTCTTGCCGCAGCCGGACTCGCCGACGAGCCCGAGGGTCTCTCCTTCCCGGACGTGGAACGAGATCCCGTTCACCGCGTGCACGACGCCGCGGCGCGTGTGGAAGCGGACACGAAGGTCCTCGATCGCGAGCAGCGGCGTTTCGCTCACGTGCGTCCTCGCAGCTTCGGATCGAGCGCTTCGCGGAGGGCGTCGCCGATCAGGTTGAAGCCCATCACGGCGATCACGATGGCGAGACCGGGAAAGATCGCGAGGAAAGGCGCCGTTTGCAGGTAGCGCACGGTGCCGGTCAGCATCGTGCCCCACTCGGGCGTCGCCGGATCCTGGGGGCCGAGTCCCAGGAACCCGAGACCTGCGGCGTCGATGATCGCTGTGGCGAGCGCGAGCGTCGCCGCGACGATTACCGGCGAGATCGCGTTGGGAAGGATGTGGGAGGCGAGCACCTTTCTCGAGGGGACACCCACAGCACGGGCTGCCAGGACATAGTCGTTGTCTCGCTGGGCGAGGATCGCGCCGCGCATCAGGCGCGTGAAGATCGGGATGTTGACGACCCCGATCGCGATCATCACCTGGAGGAGCCCTCCTCCCCCGAACAGCGCGACGATCCCGATCGCCATCAGGAAGCCCGGGATCGCGAGCATGACGTCCATGAACCGCATGATCAGCCCGTCCGTGCGGCGGAAGTAGCCGGCGATCGAGCCGAGCAGCAGGCCGGCCGACAGACCGACGGTGACCGCCACGACGCCGATCAGCAGCGAGTACCTGGCCCCGTAGATGAGCCGCGACAGCTCGTCCCGGCCGAGGTCGTCTTGACCGAGGAGGTGCTCGCGCGACGGGCCGGGACAGCAGCCCTCGGCGAGCGCGCCGAGATCCTGCTCGATCGGGTCGTAGGGGGCGAGCCACGGCGCGAAGATCGCGGTGAACACCAATCCACCGACCAGGACGAAGCCGACGATCGCGCCGGGATTGCGCGCGATGCGATGCAGCGCGTCGCGCCACAAACCACCGCCGGGTGGCTCGAGCTCGAGCTCCCTGACCTCCATCTCGGCGATCGACATCGCCTAACGGCCTGCCAGTCTGATGCGGGGGTTGAGCAGCCCGTACGAGATGTCGACGAGCAGGTTGACGAGCACGACGATGATCGCGACGAACAGCACGCCGCCCTGGATCACCGGGTAGTCGCGGTTCTCGATGGCCGCCTGCAGCCACGTGCCGATGCCCGGGAAAGCGAACACGGTCTCGGTGAGGATCGCGCCTGACAGCAGCAACCCGACCTGGAGGCCGACGATCGTCGAGATCGGGAGCATCGCGTTCCGGAGCACATGGCGGGTGTCCACCGCGCGGTTCGAGATTCCCTTGGCCCGCGCGGTCCGTACGTAGTCCTCGTTCTGCACGTCGAGCACGGACGCGCGCGTGATCCGCGCGATGATCGCCAGCGGGATCGAGCCGAGCGCGATCGCCGGCAGGATCAGGTGCTGCACGGCGTCCCAGGCCGCCTCCCAGTTCCTCGTGATGATTCCGTCGAGCACATAGAAGTTCGTCGGGTGCTCTGCGTCGATGAGGACGTCCTGGCGCCCCACGCTCGGGAGCCAGCCGAGTTCCACCGAGAACACCCACTTGAGAATGAGGGCGAGGAAGAAGATCGGGATGGACACTCCGATCAGCGACAGGAACAGGCTTGCGTGGTCCAGAGGTCGTCCGTATCGCTTCGCCGCGAGAAACCCCAGCGGAATACCGATGAAGGTCGCGAAGAGCATCGCGCCGATCGCGAGCTCGATGGTCGCCGGGAACCGCTCGGTGATCTCCTCCGTGATCGGCCTACGGGACGCGATGCTCGTCCCGAAGTCGCCCGAGCCGATCGTCTGCAGGTAGCGCCAGTACTGCTCGTAGAACGGATCGTCGAGGCCGTACTGGTCGCGGACCTGGGCGATCGACTCGTCGGTGGCCCGCTCGCCGAGCAGCGCCTCCGCCGGTGACCCGGGGAGCGCCCGGATCCAGATGAAGACGAGTAAGGAAAGGCCGATGAGGATCGGCACGAGCAGCAGAAGCCGGCGGACGGCGAAGCGGAGCATGGTGCGCCCCTACCTCGTCGTCCGCCGGCGTGCTGTCACGTTGTGTCCGCTCCTCCTACCCGACGAAGCGAACGGTCCCGAACGACTCCAGCGAGACCGGGCTCGGCTTGTAGCCGATCACGTTCCGCTGGAATCCCAGTGCAGGCTTCGTGTGCGCATATGGCACACCCGGGAGGAAGTTCATGATCGCCCGGTTCGCCTGCTCGTACATCGCCTTCCGCTTCGCCGCGTTCGGCTCGGCGACGGCCTTGTTGAGCAGCGCGAAGATCGCGGGGTTCTTGAAGCCCCACTGGCCCTGCTCCGTGCGGAAGAACGTCCCGATGAAGTTGTCCGGGTCGCCGTAGTCGCCCGTCCACCCGATCAGGTTGAGCGCACCCGCCGTTCCGGCGTTGACACGGCCGACGTAGTCCGGCCGCCACGGTGCGCTCTTCGGAACCACCTTGAAGCCCGAATTGTTCAGGCTCGCGGCGAACGCCTGGAAGTTCTTGGCCGGGTCCGGCATGTACGGACGCGAGATGTCCGTCGGGTACCAGAACTCGACCTCGACGGGCAGCGTCAGCCCTGCCTGCTGGAGGAGCTGCTTCGCCCGGGTCGGGTTGTACGGGTACTTCTTGACGTTCTTCGCGTACCCGAGCACCTGCGGCGGCATGAACTCGTGAGCCACCTCGCCGCGCCCCGCGTAGAACGCCTTGACGACGCCCGCCCGGTCGAGCCCGTGTGCCACGGCCTGGCGCACGAGCGGGTTGTCGAACGGCTTCACCTTCTGGTTGATCGTCACGTAGGCGACGTTGAAGGCAGGCCGATCGAGCACCTTCAGCTTGCTGTTCTGCTTGATCGTCGGGATGTCCTGGGGCTCGACGAGGTCGTAGCCCTGGATCTCACCGGTCTGGAGCGCCTGCAGTCGCGCGGCGTTGTCCGGGATCGCCCGGAAGATCACGCGCCGCAGGATCGCCTTGCGACCCCAGTACTGGTCGTTGCGCACGATCACGAGCCGGTCGTTGATCCGCCACGACTCCAGCTTGAACTCCCCGGTGCCCACGGCCTGGCCGCCCGGCACGCCGTACTGGCCGGTCGGCGTGAAGACGCCGTCCTTCGAGAGCGTCCCCTTGTTCGCGCCGTAGCGCGCCATCGCCGTCGGGCTCTGGATGTGGAACGCGGTCAGAGACAACGCCCCGAGGAACGCTGCGTTCGGACGGCGAAGCGTGATCACCGCGGTCGAGTCGCCGACAGCCCGGCAGCTCCGGTAGAGCGGGGAGTTCGTGAGGCCACTGGCCGCCTTCTTGTAGCCCCCGAAGACCGTGTAGTAGTAGTACGAGGTCGAGTCGGAAGCGAACGGGCCGGTGAAGTTGTACCACCGGTCGAAGTTCGCGCAGACCGCGCGGGCGTTGAACGGCGTCCCGTCGTGGAACCGCACGCCGGTACGCAGCTTGAACGTCCAGACGCGCCCCTTGTTCGTCGCCTGCCATGAACGGGCGAGCTTCGGCACGATCGTCGTCGACCCCGGCGCCAACGATACGAGCCCCTCGGTGATCTGGTCGATCACGCGCAGCGACTCGCCGTCGGAGACCACGGCGCCGTCGAGCGAGGTCGGATCAGCGGCCGTCCCGAACACGAGCGTGTCGCCACCCGAGGCATTCGAGCGGCTGTTTGCCGCGAGCGTCGCAGCAGTCGCCGTGAGTGCGACGACCGTTACTGCGAGCAGGACCTTCCATCCCTTGCGCATCGCTCTCCTTTTTCTGACAGCTATTCCCTCGCCGGTAGACCCCGTGCGAGGCCGCCGAACAGTATGACCGCGAAATGGAAAAAGAGTTGACGGGAGCAGGAGTCTGTCCCCGAAGGGGTCTGACCCCGGTGAGGATTGCGTCTCGGCGTGCGCCGAAGGAGACAGCCCTTACGCTGGGACGTGGGCTTGCCCGCGTCCCGTTCGGCGTGCGCTACGGCCGGGACGCGGTCAGAGACCACGTCCCGCGTTCGTGCGACGGCTACGCGGCCAGGCCGGCGAGCTCGCGCAGTGCGGCGAGCCGGCTCAGCGCCTGACCCTCGAGCTGGCGAACCCGCTCGCGCGTCAGGTCGAGCTCGTGGCCGATCGCCTCGAGCGTCCATGGCTCGCCCTCGAAGCCGAACCGCAGCTCGAGGATCCGCCGCTCGCGCTCGGGGAGCGCGTCGAGCGCCCGCCGAACACCCTGCCGGCGCAGCGACTCCTCCGCTTCGTCGAACGGGTCGGCTGCCTCGCGGTCGGCGAACAGGTCTCCGAGCTCACCCTCGTCGTCCGAGCCGACGGACTGGTTCAGCGAGACCGACGCGTGGGCGGCGCTCATCGCCTCCTCGACGTGCTGAATTGGCAGCCCCGTCGCCTCCGCGAGCTCTGCCTTCGTCGCCTCGCGGCCGAGCTCGACCTCGAGCCGGCGCGCGGCGCGGGAGAGCTTCTGCTGACGCTCGACGACGTGCACGGGCACACGGATCGTGCGCGCGTGGTTCGCGACCGCGCGCTGCACGGACTGGCGGATCCACCACGTCGCGTACGTCGAGAACTTGAAGCCGCGGCGCCAGTCGAACTTCTCGACGGCGCGGTTCAGGCCCAGCGTTCCCTCCTGGATCAGGTCGAGGAACGGGACGCCGAGCCCCCGGTAGCCCTTTGCGATCGAGACGACAAGTCGAAGGTTCGACTCGATCATGTGGCGCTTCGCGACGGGATCCCCGCGCTCGATCCGTTTCGCGAGCTGCACCTCCTGCGCCGCGTTCAGCAGCTTGTGGCGACCGACGTCGGCGAGGAAGAGCTGCAGCGAGTCGGCGGCGCCCGAAAGGGTCTCGCTCGCCCAGACGGCGGCCTCAGCCGCCTCCTTCGCCTTCTCCTCCTCGCTCTGAGTGGGCGCGCCGACCTCGAGGCCCATCGCCTCGAGCTCGCGCGTCACCTGCTCGAGCTCCTCGGTGCCGAGCTCATTCTCGGCGATGAACGCCTCGAGCTCGGAGGGCTCGACCCAGCCGCGCTCCTCGGAGCGCTCGACGATGCCCTTCAGCTGGTCGGTTTCGAATAGTTCGATGAGCTGGTTCTGCGTCAAGCCTGTGTATCAGTCCTTTCGCGACTTCCGGCGAGCACAATCACCCTTCATTCTATGTGCGATTCTCTGGTTCTTCCACGGGTTCCAGACGGCAAACCGTGTCACAAGCCCGGAACGCATGCGTTCGGTGTCGTATTCCAACAATGGTGACGGTGCGCGCCAATGCGGGCAACCGTACTTCTGTGATGGTACGACGCAAGGCGGACGCGCCGAGTTAGAAGCCAGAGGCTTGATGCGAAATCCGAGCACGCACGGATGGTGGCCTGCACACGGCGCATCGCGGCCGTCTCGCTCGACATCCAGGCAACCAGCCTGCACGCCGATCGAGCCGACCACGCTGCTTGGTGCAGGCCATCCCCGCACGCACTCCGATTTCGCATCAAGCCTCTAGCGACGCGCGCGTGAGCGGCTGCGGGGCTTCGACGGCCCCTTCGCGCGGCGCTCCGCGAGCAGCTCGAGCGCGCGTTCGATGGTCAATCCTTCCGGGTCGTCGCCCTTGCGTAGGCTCGCGTTGGTCTCTCCGTCCGTCACATACGGGCCAAACTGGCCATCCTTGACGACGAGCGGCTTGCCGCTTTCCGGGTCGGGCCCGAGCTCCTTGAGCGGCGGCTTGGCCGCCCCGCGCCCGCGCCGCTGCTTCGGCTGGGCGAGAATCGCCTCCGCCTGGTCGACGGTGAGCGTGAGGAGCTGTCCCTCCGACTCGAGCGAGCGCGTCTCCGAGCCCTTCTTGACGAACGGCCCGTAGCGCCCGTTCGAGACGAGGATCTCCTCGCCGTCCGACCCGGGCAGCGTCCGTGGAAGCGTGAGGAGCTCGACGGCTTCGTCGAGCGTGATCGTGTCCAGCGACATCGAGGAGAAGAGCGACGCGGTGCGCGGCTTCCCGTCCTCGCCGTCGGGCAGGACTTCGGTGACGTACGGCCCGTAGCGCCCGTCCTTGGCGGCGATCTCGCGACCCGTCTCCGGGTGCGTCCCGAGCGAGCGCTCCGCCCCTGACGGCTGCGCAAGGAGCTCCTCGGCGCGTTCGGGTGTGAGCTCATCGGGCGCCAGGTCCTCCGGCAGGCTTGCGCGCTGCTCGCCGCGCTCGAGGTATGGCCCGTACTTGCCGACGCGGGCGACGATGTCCGTGCCCGGGATCGCGATCGAGTTCACCTCGCGCGCGTCGATCCCCTCGAGGTGGTCGGTGACGAGCGCGTGGAGGCCCGGATCGCCGTCACCGAAGTAGAAGCGCCTGAGCCAATCGACTCGCTCCTCGTTGCCCGCCGCGATCCGGTCGAGGTCGTCCTCGAGGCGCGCAGTGAAGTCGTAGTCGACGAGCTGGTCGAAATGCCGCTCGAGCAGCTGGGTGACCGCGAACGCGAGGAACGTCGGGACGAGGGCTGTGCCCTTCTTGTAGACGTACCCGCGATCGAGGATCGTGCCCATGATCGACGCGTACGTCGAGGGGCGGCCGATGCCGCGCTCCTCGAGGGCCTTGACGAGGCTCGCTTCGGTATAGCGCGCAGGCGGGCTCGTCTCGTGGCCCTGAGGCTCGAGGGCCGACGCCTCGAGCGTCTGGCCCACCGCGAGGTGCGGCAGACGACGCTCCTCGTCGTCCTCCTTGGGCTCGTCACGGCCCGACTCGTAGGCCTTCAGGAAGCCGGGGAACGTGATCACGGTGCCGCTGGCCCGGAACGTCGTGGCGACGCCTGCCGCTGTCGTGGCGCCCAGCTCGATAGATACCGTCTGGCCGCTCGCGTCCTTCATCTGCGACGCCACGGTGCGCTTGAAGACCAGGTCGTAGAGCGCCAGCTCGTCGCGCGACAGCTCGCCGCGGAGCTCGTCCGGCGTCCGAAAGACGTCGCCGGCCGGACGGATCGCCTCGTGCGCCTCCTGAGCATTCGCGACGGCTCGCTCGTAGCGTCGTGGCTCGGCGGGCACCGTCTCCGGCCCGTAGACGCGCGCCGCGTGGGCGCGGGCAGCCTTCAGGGCGGCATCCGAGAGCGTCACCGAGTCGGTGCGCATGTACGTGATGTGGCCGTTCTCGTAGAGCCGCTGCGCGATACGCATGGTCGTCTGCGACGAGAACCGCAGCTTGCGGCTCGCCTCCTGCTGGAGCGTCGACGTCCGGAACGGCGCGGCCGGGCGGCGTGTGTACGGCTTCTCGTCGACCTTCTCGACGGTGAACGACCGTCCCTCGAGGTCGGTGGCGATCGATCGCGCGGCGCCTTCGTCGAGGACGAGCACGGCCGCGGACGTCGGCGCGCCGTCCTCGTCGAAATCGCGCCCCTGAGCGACGCGCTTGCCGTCGACGGCCAGGAGGCGGGCGTCGAACGAGCCGGGATCGAACGTCCCGAGGATGTCCCAGTACGCCGCGGCGACGAACCGCATGCGCTCGCGCTCGCGATCGACGACGAGCCTGGTCGCGACGGATTGCACGCGACCAGCCGACAGCCGCGGCATGACCTTCTTCCAGAGGACCGGCGAGACCTCGAAGCCGTAGAGCCGATCGAGGATCCGCCGGGTCTCCTGCGCGTCGACGAGACGCTCGTCGATCTCCCGCGTCTCGTCCAGGGCCCGTTGGATGGCGTCCTTCGTGATCTCGTGGAACACCATGCGGCGCACGGGGACCTTCGGGTTCAGCACCTCCTTGAGGTGCCAGGCGATCGCCTCGCCCTCGCGATCCTCGTCCGTCGCGAGCAACAGCTCGTCGGACTCCTTGAGCTTCTTCTTGAGGTCCGTCACGACGTGCTTCTTGTCGGCGTCGACGATGTAGAGCGGGTCGAAGCCCTGCTCGACGTCCACGCCGAGCTTGCCGTACCGCTCGCGCTTCTCCTTCGGGACGTCCGAGGCTCGCCCCGGGAGGTCGCGGATGTGGCCGATGCTCGACTCGACGACGAAGTCGCGGCCGAGGTAGCCGGCGATCGTCCGCGCTTTGGCGGGTGACTCGACGATGACGAGGCGGGTCATGGACGTGACAGGGTAACCATGAGCTTCGGCGGCGCTTCTGCGCCGGACCGACGTATCCTGCGCGCCGATGGCGCGGAGTCCAAGGCCGAGCCCGCTCTACCACGCCATCGCGTTGCTCAGCTGGCCGGCGTTGCGCGTCGCCTTTCGGCTGCGCTGGACGGGCCGCGAGCACGTCCCGGACGGGGGCTGCGTACTCGCCGCCAATCACTGGTCGAACTTCGACCCGTGGCCGCTGGGCATCCCGCTCTACCCACACCGATTCCTCCGCTTCATGGCGAAGAAGGAGCTCTACTGGCGCCCGCTCAAGTGGATCGTCGATGCCGGGGGCGGCTTTCCGGTCGATCGGGGCAAGCGCGACCAGCAGGCGATCGACACGGCTGTCGAGCTGTGCCGCGCGGGGCACGCCGTCGTGATGTTCCCGGAAGGCACCCGTCGCTCGAAGGGGCTCCGCAAGAAGTACGAGGCGCGCTGGCACACCGGCGCGGCGCGGATTGCGCTCTCGGCGGGCGTGCCGCTCGTTCCGGCCGGGATCTCGGGCACGGAGCGCCTGAAGCGCCTCGGTCCGCTGCGCGTCGCGTACGGCCCGCCGATCGAGACGGGCGACCTCGTTGGGCTGGAGGACGCCGAAGCCGCCTCGGTGGCGACGGAGCGCTTGCGCGAGGCGATCGCTGAGCTCGAACGCTCACTTCGGTCGGGACGTGGCTTCAGCCGCGTCCCTGGCGAAGCACTCGGCGAGCCGGGTGAAGCCACTCGGGAGACGTCGAAGTGAGCCCTCGACGGACAAGGGACGCGGCTGAAGCCACGTCCCTTGCGCCGCTGCTCGTCGTCGACGGCGACTCGTTCGCGCACCGAGCCTTCCACGCCCTGCCGCGCTCGATCCGGCGCGCAGACGGGAAGCCCGGGAACCTGCTCACCGGGTTCACCAACATGCTGCTCCGCCTCTGGGAGGCCGAGCAGCCGCGGGCCGTGGTCGTCGGCTGGGACACGCTCTTTGTCCCGACCTACCGCCACGAGCTCCTACCCGGCTACCAGGCTGGCCGGGAGTTCGATCCGGAGCTGCTCGAGCAGCTCGATCTCGCGCCGGGCCTCCTCGAGGCGGCGGGGGTCGTCTGCGGGAAGGCGGCCGGGTTCGAGGCGGACGATTTCCTCGGCGCGGCGGTCGCCGCCGAGCGAGCTCGCGGTGGAACCTCGCTCGTCGCGACGTCCGACCGCGACGCCTTCCAGCTCGTCGCGGACGACGTGACGATTCTCCAACCCGTCCGCGGTGTCAGCGAGATCGCGCGCATCGGATCCGCCGAGGTCCGCGAGCGCTACGGCGTCGAGCCCGAGCAGGTCCCGGATTTCATCGCTCTGCGAGGCGATCCGTCCGACAAGATCCCCGGCGCCCGCGGCGTCGGAGAGAAGACTGCGGCCTCGCTTCTCTCGCAGCATGGAACGCTCGACGCGCTGCTCGAAGCCGGTCGGTTCGCGGCGGAGGCGGAGGCGCTGCGCGCGTATCGACGGATCGCGACCTTCGACATCGAGGCGCCGCTGCCGCCGCTTCCCGAGCACGGTCCCGACTGGGCCGCCGGCGCGGTCGCCGCCGACGAGCTCGGCCTCGGGCGGCTCGCGGCCAGGATGCGGGAGGCCGCATCGACCTGATCTCGCACCCGGCACTCGGCCGCCTCCATCCGACCAGCCGGCACCATCATCCCGAGCGCGAGGAGCGGCTCGCCCTTCTGCTCGAGTCCCTCGGCCCGGCGCGCACGGGTCGGCCGGCGACGCGGGAGCAGGTCGAGCGCGTCCACCGGCCGGAATACCTGGACATGCTCGCGGGGCTCACAGAGGAGGGATGGCTCGACGGCGACTCGATTGCCGGGCCGACCACGCTCGAAGCGGCGCTGCTCGCGGCGGGCTGCGCGCTCGAGGCGGCGGAGGCCGGAGGTTTCGCGCTCGTCCGCCCGCCGGGCCACCACGCGCTGCCCGATCGGGCGATGGGGTTCTGCTTCGTCGGGAACGTTGCCGTCGCGGCGCGCCATGCACAGGACGCCCTCGACCGCGCACGAGTCGCGATCGTCGACTGGGACGTCCATCACGGGAACGGGACCGAGGCGGTCTTCCGCGGCGACGACTCGGTCCTGTTCGTGTCGATCCACCAGTGGCCGTTCTACCCCGGCACGGGCGGCCCGGGGACGAGCGACGAGAGCACGCTGAACGTCCCGCTCGCAGCAGGCTCCGGAGACGCGGAGTACCTCGCTGCGTTCACCGAGCTCGTCGAGCCCGCCGTCCGCGGGTTCGACCCCGACCTCGTTCTCGTCTCGGCGGGCTTCGACGCTCACGTGGACGATCCGCTCGCCCATATGGAGCTCACGGAGCGCGGGTTCGAGGAGCTTGCCCGCCGCTCGGCGCAGCTCGCGCCACGGGTGGGCGCCGTGCTCGAAGGCGGCTATAACCTGGAGACGCTGCCTCTGCTCGTCGAGGCGGCGCTCCGCGGTTTCGAGGCCACGTAGGCTCCGCGCCGTGCCGGACGAGCAGCGGATCCGCGCGGCGATTGCCGGGGCCGAACGGCACCTCAACGCGTGGCACGGCGGCCCGACGCTCCGCGAGAAGCTCACCGAGCTTGCAGACCGGACCGGCGAGGACGAGCGGATGGACCACTACGGCCGCGGTGAGCGCATCGAGAGGCTCGAGCGCAGGATCGCCGAGCTCCTGGGCAAGGAAGCGGCCGTCTTCATGCCGAGCGGGACGATGGCTCAGCCGATCGCGCTGCGGATCTGGAGCGAGCGCCGCGGCGTCCGCACCGTCGCCTTCCACCCGACCTGCCATCTCGAGCTCCACGAGGAGCGCGCCTACCAGCGCCTCCACGGTCTCGGCGCGCGACTCGTCGGCGACCCGCACCGGCTGATCCGGCTCGAGGACCTCGAATCGATCCGCGAGCCCGTTGCGGCACTCCTCCTCGAGCTGCCGCAACGCGAGATCGGCGGCCTGCTCCCGGAGTGGGACGAGCTCGTCGCGCAGACCGAGTGGGCGCGAGCGCGCGAGATCGCGCTGCACCTCGACGGGGCGCGCTTCTGGGAGGCGGTGCCGTACTACGAGCGCTCCCACGCGGAGCTCGCAGAGCTGTTCGACAGCGTCTACGTGTCGTTCTACAAAGGTCTCGGCGCGCTCGCCGGGGCCGCCCTCGCGGGTGACGCCGGCCTCGTCGCCGAGGCCCGCATCTGGCAGCGCCGACAGGGCGGCAACCTCGTGACCATGCACCCGTTCGTCGTGTCGGCCGAGGCGGCGCTCGACGAGCGCCTCGACCGCGCTCCACGGTTCCTCGCGCACGCCCAGGCACTCGCGACCGCCCTCGCAACCGTCGACGGGATCGAGGTCGTGCCGAATCCGCCTCAGACGGCCCTGTTCCACCTCCTGCTCCGCGGCGATCGCGACCGGCTCTCGGACGCCGCGCTCTCGGTGGCGGAGGAGCGGAAGGTCTTCCTCTTCGGCGACCCGAGCACGACGATGTCGCCGAGCTGGCAGAAGCTCGAGGTGATGGTCGGTGAGCCAACACTCTCGCTCGACCCCGAGGAGCTGCGAGACGTCTTCGCGGAGATCCTCGCCCGCGCGGCAGGCTGATCAGCCGGCGAGCTCGAGCTCGAGGCTTGATGCCTCTAGGGCTCGCCGTCCCAGTAGTCGAGCTGCTCGCCGGGACGAATCATGAGGAGGCGCTTGCCCTTCGCGTCGCGCGCGCCGACCTTGCCGCTGTCCGGGTACTCGAGGAGCTCGGGCGCGATCATCGTCGACAGGATCAGCACCCTCACCGGCGCATCGGACCGATTGCTCACCTGGTGGGCGCCGGCGGGACCGCGCGGGAAGCAGACGGTGTCGCCTTCCCGCAGCTCCTGCTCTCCGTCGGACGTGCGAAGCGTCGGGCGCCCGCGGACGACGACGAGCCACTCCTCGTTCGCATGGTGGAGGTGGTACGGCCAGCACTTCTCGCCGGGGTCGAGCTCGTAGAGGCTCCCTCCCATCAGCTCGGCCCCGAGTCGCATGCCCACGTGCGCGTCGCGAATGCGGTAGCCGTCACGTTCGCCGTGCAGGTCCCACTCGTCCCCGAAGAGGTTGAAGACCTTCACGCCGTTCAGACTAGACCGTGGTGTAGGTTCAGGAGCCCTTGGCCGGCGAACGCGAGATCCTGACCTGGGAGCTCTTCGGAGAGGCGTCGCGCGACCTCGCCCAACTCGTCGCGGACGACGGGTACGACCCGGAGATGATCCTCTCGATCGCTCGCGGCGGGCTCCTCGTCGGCGGCGCGCTCGGCTATTCGCTCGGCGTGAAGAACGTCTACACGATGAACGTCGAGTTCTACACCGGTGTCGACGAGCGGCTCGAGGTGCCGCGCATCCTGCCGCCCGCGCCCGATTTCGTCGATCTCGACGAGGCCCGGATCCTGATCGCGGACGACGTCGCCGATACCGGCCAAACGCTCTCGAGCGTCCAGGAGTTCTGCGCCGGCAAGGTCGGGGAGGTGCGGGTCGCAGTGCTCTACGAGAAGCCGAGCTCGCTCGTCGAGTGCGACTACGTCTGGCGGCGCACCGACCGCTGGATCAACTTCCCGTGGAGCGACAAGGAGCCGGTCGTTCCCCGGCTGCGCATCGCCCGCGAGGCCTGAGCTTCCGAAGGCCCGCGAGCTCCGATGAGTTCGGCTGCTCGGAGCGGTCTCCACATTGGCACGAGCCCTGCAGCTTCGCGCCTGAGAAGGCGTTCGGAGGGGTATGGGTCTCGTCGTAGAGGTGAATCGCAGCCGTCCACACGACCCAAGGAGGAACCATGGCGCGCTACGTCGACGGATTCGTCATTCCGCTCCCGAAGAAGAATCTCGATGCCTACCGCCGTATGGCGCGCAAGTCGGGAAAGATCTGGCGCGAGCACGGCGCGCTCGAGTACCGCGAGTGCGTCGCCGACGACGTCCCGGTCGGGGAGGTCACGTCCTTCCCGAGGGGCGTTCAGGCGAAGCGCGGGGAGATCGTCGTGTTCTCGTGGATCGTCTACAAGTCGCGCGCCCATCGCGACCGTGTCAACGCAAAGGTCCTGAAGGATCCGAGGATTGCGGACATGATGGGCTCGAAGGCGATGCCCTTCGACTCCAGCCGGATGATCTTCGGCGGCTTCGAGGTGATCGTCGACGAGTGAGCCGGCGCCGTCCTACCGGCCGTCCTCAGTCGGCTGCCGTTCCGCCCAGACCTCCGCTGGGCGTTGCACGAGTCCGGTCACTCGCTGGGCACAACCCGCCTCTCGGAGATGCGGCGCGCCCCGCGGGTGTGAGGCGCGCCGCGTCGTCGCCGCGTTCAGCGGATCGATGCGTCGAAGGCGGCCATCAGGATGTCTCCGAGGCTGCCGGTCAGGTTGTTGTTGTTCGAGTTGACGGTGACGTAGGCGGCGATACCGCTCGGGAAGCTGAGGGTGCGCGTAATGACACCGCCGGCGCCGCCGTTCTTACTCGGGTATTCGCCAGCCTTGCCGTCGAACGTTCCGTCGTAGCCGAGCAGCTCGCTACGCATCGTCCGCAGCCATGAAAGCGGGACGATCCTCCCCATCTCGAGCGCGGCCAGGAACTTCGCGTACTCGCGTGCCGAGAAATACATGCTGCCGGATCCGGCCCTGAGATAGGCGTCGTAGTCCGGGCGCATCCCCTGCTCGGCCGGCTTGGAGAAGTCGTAGCGGATTGCGAACTCCGTAACGGGCTTGAACGTCCCGACGACGCCCAGCGGCGCGAGCACCTCGTCGGACACGTAGCGGCGGAAGAGCTCCGAGACCTCGGCGTTGATCTTGGCGCCGTTCGACGACTTGCAGTCGTACTTGTCGAAGATCGCCTCGACGGTCGGCTTGTCGCGTAGGGTCGGGAGCAGGTACCGGAGCACGGCGTAGTTGATGTTCTGGTACACCCGCCCCGACGGTCCGGTTTTCCCGGCCAGGATCGCCTTGCGCAGGCACTCGTAGGGGTTGTCCGCGCATTCGCTCGGACGCGTCAGGCGGCTCGTGTGGCTCAGCAGCTGCTTCCATGACAGTCCGCCGATCCCGTGGCCCCGCTCCCAGCAGGACGGGAGTGCGACGGTCACGCTGGAATCGAGGCTGATGCCACGCTCGGCAAGCGTCCGGATCAGCATCGCGGCCGTGACGAGCTTCGCGCTCGAGGCGGTATCCGTCTGGGTCGTGACATTGAACGGCAGGGCCTCGTTGCCGCCGCTCCGGTCGTCCTGACCGAGCCGGGCGAAACCACCGGCACCTTCGGCGACGATCGACTCGTTCTTCGACACGGCGAAGCCGTAGCCGATAACCCGGCCGGCGAGGCTCTGCGTCAGCAGCGTGCGCATGCGGGCGAAGTCCACCGCGTAGTCGGGCTCCTGGATCCCTCCCGACGAGAGGCCGGTCTGGGCGACAGCAAGACGACGGGTCCCGCTGACCAGGGCGAACCCGAACGAGCCGTTCTCCATCCGCAGGCCCTTCGGCACGTCGGCGTAGGTGCCGGTGACGCCGCCGCCGGCCTCGCGAGTACCGATGAAGACGGTCGACCAGTCGGGCCGACTGTTCGTGCCTGTCCTGAGCTCGGTGACCCCGACGACGCTGGAGCCGATCTCGCGCAGGTAGGTGCGCCGGCCGTCCTCGCCGATCCACTTCCCGTCGAGGTCGTTGCGGCTCGTCGACTGGAACCCCGCCTCGCGGTCGGTCTTCGGCCAGGGCACGCCCGCCGGGTCGATTCGCGTCAGCACGGATACGCCGATCGCCGTGTCCGCGCTCTTCCGTGTTAGCCGGGCGCCGTTCTGGGAGACCTGGAGCTCGATCGTCCCCCTTGTCGACCGTCCGTGCTTGGGAATGTCCCACCACTGACCCGTGATGCGGTCGCCTATCAGCGTGCCCTGCAGCACAAACGCGTACCCCCTCCCGGGATGCTCGGCGAAGGCATAGACGGTGTTGCCGACCGCGCGGACGTACACCGCACCCCCGTCATCCGATCTGAACACACCGGGCGCGATGGCCGAGCGCAGAGGGCTCGTTGCGGACGCGGTGGTCGCGAGCACGAGCCCGGCGAGCGCCGTCGCGAGACAGATGAGCAGCGAACGGAACATCGGGTCCTCCCTTGCGTGGATTGCCTGTCTTTGGGAGACCCGCGTACGACGGAATCCTTACGGCCCACGTGGAGACGTGCGAGGCCGACGGCGCGCTACCGCGTCAGGGACGCGATCGGCACGCGTCCGAGTCGTGGGACGGCGGCGGCGGAGGACGCGGTGGTGTCCGCGTAAGGAACCGGCCGGATGCGGGTCCCCCAAGCAGACGCAATCCATGAGGAGGACACCATGTTCCGCTCGACGCTCATCTGTCTCATCGCTGCGCTCGCCGGGCTCGTGTCGCTGGTCGCGTCCGGAGCGACCGCCGCGGGGCAACACCAGCAGGGATCGATCATGCAGTGGACGATCGACGGCGTGCAACGCGACGCACTCGTGTTTCGGCCACGTGCGGCTGCGGTCAAGCATCCATTGGTGGTCGCGTTCCACGGTCATGGCGGCCGCATGCTGAGCACCTCGCTGAAGATGCACATCGAGGCGCTCTGGCCGGAGGCGATCGTCGTCTACCCGCAGGGCTTGAACACTCCGACCCCGCATGATCCCGAGGGGACAAGCTCCGGTTGGCAGGGGAAAGCGGGTGACTTCGGCGACCGGGATCTCAGGCTCTTCGACGCGATCGTCGCGACGATGACGCGGTCCTATCCGGTGGACAAGCGCCGGATCTACGCGACCGGATTCTCGAACGGCGCCGTCTTCAGCCTCTTGCTGTGGGCCGAGCGTTCGAAGACAATCGCGGCGATCGGCGAGGTCGCGGGCCGGCTCCACCCCTCCGAGACCACCACGTTGCCGCGGGCGCTACTGGCGGTGGCGGGTCAACACGACACGGTGGCCCCGTTCGCGCTCCAGAGGCAGACGATCCGGCTGGCCCGAGAGATCAACGGCGCGTCGGCGCCGGGCGGCCCATGCGGAACGCACTGCATGCTCTACGCGTCGAAGTACGGCCCGTTCCCGGTCAAGACGTTCATCCACCCGGGTGGGCATGTGTACCCCGACTGGGCCTCCGCCGCGATCGTCAGGTTCCTCAAGTCACACACGCAACCCTGACGAGATTCCTCGCTGCCGATCGGCGATCACGGGCCGAACACCCATCAATAGAAAAGCCCTGCAAAAGCGGGGCTTTTCCGTAGCAGGCCTGTAAGCCGGATTCTGTCGTGGATGGCCATCCATCTAGGCCACCGGTTCCCCGGTGGCTCGAGCGGCGTACCCGGTCCCTCGGCGGGCCGCGTCAACGGGACCTGCTTCGCCTTGCACCGGACGGGGTTTGGCGAGCCATCGTGTCACCACGATGCTGGTGGGCTCTTACCCCACCGTTTCACCCTTACCGGGCGTGGCCCGGCGGTCTGCTTTCTGTTCCACTTTCCGTCGGCTTTCGCCGCCTGGGGTTTCCCCAGCGTCCTTGCCCTTTGGTGTCCGGACTTTCCTCGGACGACCGAAGCCGCCCGCGGCCATCCGGCCTGCACGCACTACGGTAGCGCGCCTGACGCTCGGCGCCTACGTCGTCAGCGTCCGGACACCGAGACCCGGGATGCGCCGAAAATGCGCCTCGTCCCGATGGCCGACCAAGAGGTCCCAACCAAGTACGAGAGCTGTCGCGGCTACGCACAGGTCATTCGAGGGGATGAGCGCGCCGGCACGGGTGAGCTCGACGCGGAGCTCCGCCCAGCGCTCGGCGATGGGGGCGGTGAAGTCGAATACGGGTGCTCGAGCCCGGACAGCCTCGATCTTCCCCCGCCGTTCGGAGGCCAGCACGGGTGTCGCGGCGAGCTGGGCTCCGACGAGGAGCTCCGCAAGCACGATCGCCGGAAGACCGACCGGCTCGCCTCCGAGCTCGTCGAGCGCATGTCCGAAGGGACGACCGTTGCGCTCCAGGTCGACGACGGCGCTCGTGTCGATTACGACGCCCACGGGTCGTCCGGCGGCTCGTCCATGGCGCCAACCAGTTCGAGGTCGTCGGCGAAGCCAGGGTCGGCCTGGCCGGCGCCCTGCCACGCCCTGACGAACTCGGCGAGCGTCGTTACCGACGATCCCGGGGCCGGAACGATGCGTGCCACCACTTCGCCGTTCCGCTCGATGAGGAAGACGTCGTGCCGGTAGCGGACACGCCCCAGGACGTCACCGAGCGATCGCGCGAGGTCGGTCGCCGTAATGCGGTGCTCCATGTCTCGATCATACAGAAATCCGCAGAATGCAATATTCTGTAATATCTCAACAGGCCGTCTCGGCGGCCGCGGCCTTCGGCAACACCACCTCGGGCACCGCCCTACCGTCGGCCAGCAGCGAGCGACATTCCGGGCAGGCGAGCACGCCGCGGAGCCGCATCACGAACTCACCGCAGCAGAGGCACTCCAGGCTCGCGCCGCGGGAGAGCGCGAGCAGCTCCTGGTCGAGCGTCCGCGCGAGCGATGTGACCACGGCGCTCATCGGAGACTCCGGAACACCCCCACGACCTTCCCGAGGATCTGCACGTGGTCCGCGTAGATCGGCTCGAGCGACGCATTCTCCGGCTGGAGGCGCACGCGGCCATCGGCTTCCCGATAGAAGGTCTTGACGGTCGCTTCGTCTGCGGATTCGTCGTCACCGGCGAGCGCGACCACGATGTCGCCGTTCGAGGCGTCGTCGCGGCGTTGCACGACGATGGTGTCGCCGTCGAGGATGCCGGCGTCGACCATCGAGTTCCCGTGGATCGTGAGCAGGAAGTCCGCGCCGCGGCCGATCGATTCCGGCACCGCGACGACGTCCTCGACGTTCTCCTCGGCAAGCAGGGGAGAGCCGGCTGCGACGCGACCGAGTAGCGGCAGATGCGGCACGTCGGACACTGCCTGGGCGTCGACCCGCCGGTGGCCGGTGAGCTCGATCGCGCGAGGCTTCGTCGGGTCGCGCTTGATGAGCCCGACGCGCTCGAGGTTCGCAAGATGTGCGTGCACCGTCGACGGCGACGCGAGGCCGACCTCCTCGCCGATCTCACGCACGGTCGGGGGATAGCCGTGGTCGTCGACGTACGCGACGAGGAACTGCCAGATCTCCTGTTGACGTGCGGTGAGAGCGGTCTCGGCCGGCACGGGTTGCCTCCTGCTCGGGGTCGACGAACGTATGTTCGTCATGAAGGGTAAGGATCCTTCCGGACGGCGTCAATACGCGATCCCGAGCCCGGCGACGGGCTGACGAGCCTACGCCCTCGCGGTCGCCCTGTGCAGGGTCCAGCCGAACCGTGCGTCCGGGATCCCCGGAAGCGCACGGAGCGCCTCGACCCCGGCCTCGAGATCCGCTGCCGTGGTCCGCGACACCTCCGCGAGAGCTGCGAGAGTGCTCGCGACGACCGAGGCGGCGTAGTCGACCTGGCGCGCCAGGTCGACACCCATGAAATCGAGCCGGCGCTCTCCCGGGTCGACCTCGGCAAAGCCGGCCTCGGCGATCCAGCCGGCGAGGTGCGTGCCGGTGTCGCTGCGTCCAGTGGCGTCCATCGCACGCGCGACCGCGACGAACAGGGCGTCGAGCACGTCGCTGGCCGGCGACGACCAAACGGTGTTGTAGTCGACCTCGATCGCGGTGAGCGCACCGCCTGGCACGAGCACCCGCCGGGCCTCACGGAGCGCCGCGACCGGTTCGGGCACGTGCTCGAGAAACCACATCATCCATACATGGTCGAACGACGCGTCCTCGTAGGGAAGCTCGAGCGCGTCGGCCCGGCGGAGGTCGGCTCGCAGCCCGAGCTCGGCGAGATGCATATGGGCGACGTCGAGTTGACGCTCCTCGATGTCGACACCGGCCAGCTCGATGCCGGGAAAGGCCGCCCCGAGGACTCCGAGGACCGCGCCCACGCCGCACCCGACCTCGAGCAGGCGCGTCCCGGGTGGCAGCGTGGTCCCGGGGAGGATCAGGTCGTCGCGCCAGTGCTCGGCCTGCCGAATGAGGCGCTGCTGCTCCTCCGTCGCGTAGCCGTGGACGTATCGCTCGGTCATCTCCAGCTCTCACGCTACGCGGACAGGCCCGTGACGGGCCCGTCCTGCAGGTGCGCTGGAGAGGACTTGAACCTCCACGACCGCAATGGCCACCAGGCCCTCAACCTGGCGCGTCTACCAATTCCGCCACCAGCGCGTGGACACGTGATGATAGCGACCCGCCGACCGGCCGCCTCGGCGCCCGCTCGACTACTCGAGCACGCGGTACAGCACCACCGTGTTGATCGTGAACAGGATCGCCACGGCCACGGTGAGGCGCGTCAGGTTCTTCTCGACGATGTGCGTGCCGCCCTGCGACGTCGGGGTGAAGCCGATCCCCCCGAAGCCGGCTTCGCGGCCCGAGTGCATGAGCACGAGCCCGACGAGGGCGGCGCCGAGGAGCACCTGGAGGACGGCGAAGACGGAGACCATCGCGGCCGCATGGTACCGGCGGTCGAGCTTCTCTAGGCTCCCGGCATGCCGGCGGGCGACGAGGCACGCGCGAGGATCCAGCGGCTGCTCGTGACGGGCGACAACCGGCTGAAGCAGGGTGTCGCGCCCGAGAAGGTGCGCGAGAGCTACGAGCAGGCGCTCGAGGCCGCGCGCGAGGCGGGGCTCGAGGATGCAGTGCGGCCCCTCGTGGAGCTCAGGCTGGCCGACCTGGACGCGCGCGCCGACGGCTGATCAAAGCTGACAACAGCCGACGGGTGCGCAAGACTTCCGACGTTCCGACCTCGACCAAGGGAGCCGTCCATGGAGAAGATGCAGAAGTACCTCGCGGAGGTGCTCGGCACCTTCGCGCTCGTCGGCGTCGGCTCGTTCGCGATCGTCTCGTTCAACGTTGGCGGGCAGGCGTTCGGAGGGGCAGGAATCGTCTCGATCGCGCTGGGTTTCGGCCTCGCGCTCATGATCGGGCTCTACGCCTTTGGCGAGGTGTCGGGCGGGCACTTCAACCCGGTCGTGTCGCTCGCGATGTTCCTCGACCGACGGTTGACGCTCGACGACATGATCGGGTACTGGATCGCGCAGCTCGTCGGGGCAATCCTCGCCTCGATCGTCGTCCTCATCGCCTACGACGACGCCGTCGTGGCCACGACGACCACGCAGGCGAGCGACGTGTGGGCTGCGATCGTCGTCGAGATCGTGCTCAGCGCGCTCTTCATCGCGGTCATCCTCCATTCGACAGTCAGCGAACGGACGAGCGGGACGGCGCTCCTCGCGATCCCGCTGGCGCTCGTCGCGATCCACGTCGCCGCGATCCCGATCAGCGGCGCCTCCGTCAACCCGGCGCGGAGCATCGGGCCGGCGCTGGTCGGCACGGAGTTCAACGACATCTGGATCTATCTGATCGCGCCGCCGATCGGCGCGATCCTCGGCTGGATGGCGTACAGGGTCGTCGTTCGCGGGGACACCAACTTCCGCGAGGACATCGACGCCTTGCGTCGCCCGGCGACGCCGGAGGTCACCGACCCGACACCGCCTCCGGGCAGAGCGCCCGACGCCTGACGGCGTCCTAGGAAGCGCGCTCGGGGCGCCCCGCGGCGGCGGGCGCCCCGGCCGCGCGTTGCAGCAGCGCCTCGATGCGCTCGACCTGCAGGGCCACGTCGTGCGCCTCTGCCGCGGCGCGCGCCGCCAGGTTCGGCCTGGGTAGGCGAGCGGCCGCGGTGAGCGCGCCCGCGAGCGCCTGCTCGTCCTCGGGGTCGACGAGCACACCGGCCTCGGGCGGCACGAACTCGGGCGGCCCGCCGACGCGGGTCGCGACGACCGAGCGCCCGCATGCCATCGCCTCCAGCGTCGCGAGCCCGAAGGGCTCGACGAGGCTCGGCTGACAGACGACGTCGGCGGCCGCGAGCCACCGTGGGACATCCTCGTGGGAGACGGGGCCAACGACTCGCACTCCGGGCCGGCCCTCGAGCTCCTCGCTCAGCGGTCCGCCACCGACGAAGGCAAGCGACCCCTCGCCGTGGCGTGCGAAGGCGCGGGCCAGGCGGACGACATTCTTGCGCTCCGTGAGCGCGCCGAGACAGAGGAACGCGGTCCCGTCCGGCTGCCAGCCGAGCTCGGTCCGCGCGGTGACGTCGTCAGCCGGAGCGAAGCGCTCGAGGTCGACGCCGCAGTCGATCACCGTGGTCTTGCCCGACGCCTCGGGAACGACGGCCGCGAGCCGGCCGCGAAGCCAATCTGACACCGCGATCACGCCTGCAGCCCGCCGGACGGCGAGTCGGGTCGCTGTCCGGATCGCAATCGACTGCTCGGCGTTCGCCACGTCCTGGCCGTGCGCAGTCAGGACGGCGGGCGCCCGTCCCGCAAGCGTGGCAAGCAGGCCTGCGGGGACGAGGAAGTGCGCGTAGACGACGTCCGGCCCGAACCGCCGCGCCGTCCGGGTGACGTCCCACGCGAGCGCGAGGTGTCGGCTCGGTCCCCCGCGGCGGTCGACGACCGCTCGGGCGAGCACGTGGCCCCGTGCGGCGAGCCTGCTGTCCAGGTCGGCCACGAACGTGCCGAGGTCGGGCGCCGACGGTCCCGGGTACATCTGCGAGACGAGCAGGATGCGCAAGAGCCGTCAGCCGCGTGTGACCTGCAGCACACCGAGGCACATCTCGTCGGTGGTGCCTTCGCCCCACAGCACGTAGCGCGGCTCGCCCATGCGGAGCGCTTGGTCGTGCCTGCAGGTCACCCGTAGGACGTCCCCTGCGGCGGCGCGGACCGGTCGCTGGAGGACGTACGACGCCTGCCAGTGGAAGCTCCATTGCGGGATCTCGAGCAGCAACCGCTCCCTCGGAGTGCCGGGGTTCAGCTCGACGCGAATCGATCGTCCGAGCAGATGCATGTGACCCGCGACGGCGTGGATCGTCGTCGGCGCCGTGACGTGGCGGTCGCAGGAGGTCGTCGGTCGGGCGATCGGCCGCGCCGCGTCCTTGCCGCAGAGAAGCAGCAGGCCGGTCGGCACGAGCGCCGCTTCGTTCCCGAACCGCCTTGCCTGATCGAACACGGCGGCCGTCCGATCGCACAACTCCCCGTTCTCGCCGGGCCGACACCCGAGCTCGACCGGCGCCGGGAGGAGAACCGTCTGGAGTGGCGTCAAGTCGCGGCTCGCGGGCGCCGTGGTCAGGACGGCGCGAGAACGATCCTGCCGTGTTCCGTTCAGGAGGTTGTAGTGGACCTGCATCACGATCCGGCTGCCGGCCGGAAGCGAGATGCCGGTGCCGTCGCGAAGACGGTCGCCACCCCAGCCCGGCGCCCAGGCGGCGATCCAGCCCGCGTCGTCGAGAAAGCCGCGCGGATTCGCCGTCCCCGCTCCGACCCCCGGGCCGCCGAAGCATGTCCATCCGGCCCCAGGCGCCCGACGGTCGAGCGACGTGGCCTCGGCGACCGACCCCGGCCCGATCCGGTAGAGGATCACGTGGTGGACGAGCGACGCGGCGCCCGGCTCGATCCGCGCCGACGTGACGAACCGGTCACCTGCGAGCTTGGGATCGAGTAGGAAGCAGCGGTAGTCGTCCGTTGCGCCCCGGGCCGCCGAGGGCCGATAGGGCGTCACCATCCCGAGCTCGAGCCGGGACTCGCCGGCACGTAGAGCAATGGTGGCGCCGGGGGCGGCCCCGACGGGAGTGCCGCGGCGTGCGCCGCCCGGCCGCACGAGCTGTGACCGGGCCCACCGGACGAGCGTCGCGCGCTCCCGGGTGTCGAGCGTTCGACGAGCCTGACCGACGTAGTGCGGCGACGCGGCGCTCGGCGGCCACGGCGGCATGCGGTGACCCTCCACTGCCGCAACGACGAGTGCCGCGCGGCTCGCGAGGTCGCGCTCGGTACGGAAGGCAAACGGCGCGATCCCGCCGTCCCGGTGGCACCCTGCGCACGTCTCCCGAATGATCGGCGCGACGTCCTTCGCGAAGTCGGGCGTCGCGGATGTCGCTGCGGGCGCGGAGCTGCTCGAGGTGAGGCCGAGGATGGTGAGCACGACGAGCGCCGCAAGCCCCGCGATCATGCAAAGGAGCCTCCGCTCGTGGAACATGGCCGCCACGGGGTAATCGTACGGTCCGTCGAGGTTGCCTAGGCTCGCGCTGTCAGGCGCGAGCGGCGTCGTACGTGCCCCATAGCCCACGGAGCGCGCCGCAGAGCTCGCCGATCGTGGCGCGGACGGCGAGCGCCTCGCGGAGGGCGGGCAGGAGGTTCTCGTCCGTCTCCGCGGCGCGGCACACCTCGGCGACCGCCGCCTCGACCGCCGTGCTGTCGCGACGTGCGCGCAGGGCCTGCGTTCGGTCGCGCTGCGCGCGCTCGATCGCGGGGTCGAGCCGGTGGAGCTCGACACGCTCGGGCTCGTCGGTCGTGAAGCGGTTGACCCCGACGATCGCGCGTTCGCCGCCCTCCACGTCCCGTTGCCAGCGAAACGCCGACTCCTCGATCTGCTCCTGCACCCAGCCCGCCTCGATCGCCGCTACCGCGCCGCCGAGCTCGTCGATCCGCTCGATCAGCTCCGTCGCGAGGTGCTCGAGCTCGTCGGTCAGGGCCTCGACGAACCACGAGCCGCCGAGCGGGTCTGCCGTGTCGGTCGTACCCGCTTCGTGCATCAGGATCTGCTGTGTTCGGAGCGCGAGGGTCGCGGCCCGCTCGGTCGGAAGCGCCAGCGCCTCGTCGAAGCCGTTCGTGTGGATCGACTGGGCGCCGCCGTAGATCGCAGAGAGCGCCTGAGCGGCGACGCGCACGAGGTTGTTCTCGGGCTGCTGGGCGGTGAGCGTCGAGCCGCCGGTCTGGGCATGGAACCGCAGCGCCTGCGCCCTCGCGCTCGTGGCGCCGAACCGGTCGCGCATGATCCCCGCCCACAGGCGCCGGGCGGCCCGGAACTTCGCGACCTCCTGCAGCACGTGGTTGTGCGCGTTGAAGAAGAAGGAGAGCCGTGCGCCGAACTCGTCGGGCGAGAGACCCGCCGCGACGGCCGCCTCGCAGTACGCGATCCCGTTCGCCAGCGTGAATGCGAGCTCCTGGGCGGCCGTCGAACCCGCCTCACGGATGTGGTACCCGGAGATCGAGATCGTGTTCCAGCTCGGGACACGCTCCGCGCAGTAGGCGAACAGGTCGGTCGTCAGCCGCATCGACGGACGCGGCGGGAAGATGTAGTTGCCCCGCGCGACGTACTCCTTCAAGACGTCGTTCTGCACCGTCCCCCGAAGCGAGTCTCCGCCAATCCCCTGCTCGGCCGCGACGAGCTCGTAGCAGAGCAGCAGCAGCGCAGCCGGCGCGTTGATCGTCATCGACGTCGAGACCTCGCCGAGAGGGATGCCGTGCAGGAGGCGTTCCATGTCCTCGACCGAGTCGATTGCGACCCCTGTCCGGCCGACCTCGCCTTCCGCGACCGGGTCGTCCGAGTCGTAGCCGAGCTGCGTCGGGAGGTCGAACGCGACGGAGAGCCCCGTCTGCCCACGGTGGAGCAGCGTGTGGAACCTCGCATTCGTCTCCTCGGCAGACCCGAAGCCCGCGTACTGACGCATCGTCCACGGGCGGCCGCGGTACATGTCGGCGTACGGGCCCCGCGTGTACGGGAACGAGCCCGGCAGGTCCGCGGGGCCTGTCGCGTCGCCCTGCACGTAGACGGGCTTCACCTCGATGCCCGATTCGGTCACACGTCGGTCGGGCGTGAACGCCACGGTGGTGATCCTATGTCCGTCGCTAGAGCGAGCCGCCCGCCCGCTCGACGGCGTCGAGCGCGATGCGGCGTCCGGTCTCGACGTGCCGGGCGATCGCCGCCCGTGCCGCCGCAGCGTCCCGGGCCTCGAGGCCCTCGACGATCGCGCAGTGCTCGGTGACGAGGTACGCGCCACGTTCGACGGTGCCACCGCGAATCAGCTGCATCATCAGGTTCACCGACAGCTCGCGATAGAAGCGCGAGAGCAGCCCGTTTCCCGCCAGGTCGACCTGCGTCTCGTGGAACGCGGCGTTCGCTGCATCCCATTCCTCGTGCGAGAGCGCTTCGGCCGTCGCGTCGAGCCTGACTCGAAGCTCCGCGAGTTGCTCGTCGGTTGCCGTGTCGACCGCGACGTCGGCCGCGTGTGACTCCATGGCGAGCCGGACGTCGTAGCCCTCGAACAGCACCCGAGTCGTCACGGGAGTAACGAAGTAGCCTCGCCGGGCCTTGACCGTCAGGAGCCCCTCCGAGACGAGGCGCGTCAGCGCGTGGTGCACCGGGCTCCGGGAGACGCCGAGCTCGGCGGCGAGCTCGTGGAGGCTCAGCTTGTCGCCCGGGCCGTGCTCCCGGGCGAGAATCCGGCGCCTGAGCCGGTCGTAGACCTGCTCGTTGAGGTTCGCGCGCGGGATGAGGGTCGCCACGCCCGCAGATGTAACATGACAGCGGCCCCGATCGGCAACCGCTGGATACGCTCAACGGCGTGAGGGTCGGCGTGAAGCTCTTTGCCGCGCTGCGGGAGCAGGCGGGGGTGCGAGAGCGTGATCTGGACCTGGCCGACGACGCGCGGGTCGGTGACGTCTGGCCTGCGCTCGGGCTCGGGGACGAGCCGGCCGGCCTCGTCTACGCCGTGAACCGGAGCTACGTCGACCGGAGCGCGGAACTGGCCGACGGCGACGAGGTCGCCGTCATCCCGCCCGTCTCCGGCGGCGACTTCCGGCTCTCGGAGGCGCCGCTCTCACTCGAGCGCGTCGCGGCCGAGGTCGCGTCCGACGACGCGGGGGCGATCGCGACCTTCGTCGGGACGACCCGCTCGCGCTCGCGGGGCCGCGACGTCGTCCGTCTCGAGTACGAGGCCTACGAGGGGATGGCCGAGGCGGAGATGGAACGGATCGCAGCGGCGCTTCGCCAGCGTCACGACATCGTCGACGTCGCGATCCATCACCGGGTGGGGACGGTTGAGATCGGCGAGACGAGCGTCGTGATCGCCGTCTCGGCCGCCCACCGAGCGGCCGCGCTCGAGGCGTGCCGCGAGGCGATCGACACGCTCAAGCAGACCGTGCCGCTCTGGAAGAAGGAGCTGTACGTCGGCGGCGAGGAGTGGATCGGACAGGGTTCCTGACTGCGTCAGGAACCCTAGAAGTGCACGAGGCGCCTGGCCAACGGCGGCTTCGTGCCAGGGGCTGACCCCAAAAGACCGCCTCTTGGAGGGGACTGACCCCGAAGGCCGCTTCCTGTAGCGAACCGACGCCGTAGGGGTCTGTCCCCTGTGACCGCCGCGCACGGCGCCCGCTCCGCGAATCGCCACTCCTGGCCCGAAGCCGGGCGCGAGCCTCACGGGAGGCAAGGCAGCACTTGACGTGGAAAATGTGAGAGGGTACTTTCGAGAGATGTCTCTCACAAATCCCTACGGCGACGTCGAGCTCTCGCAGCCGCAAGCGATGCGGGCGCTCGCTCACCCCGTCCGTCTTGCGATTCTCAGCCGACTGCAGCGCCACGGCCCCTCGACGGCGTCGCGGCTCTCGCCGGAGGTCGGCGCCACGCCGTCGGTCACGAGCTGGCACCTCCGGCATCTCGCGTCGTTCGGCCTCGTCCGCGACGCCGAGGAGGGAGAGGACGCGCGCGAGCGCTGGTGGGAGGCCGCCGGTCGCGGGTTCCGCTTCGTCGCGCCCGACGACCCGAACGACGTGGAGGGCCAGACGGCGTACCGGGCGCTCACGCAGCAGATGTTCCTCCAGGCGGACGAGCTGCCGCGGAGATGGCTCGCGGAGGTCGAGGAGCGCCTGCCGCCGCGCTGGCGAAAGAGCAGCGGCCTCTCGAACACCCGGATTGTCGTGGGGGCGGCGGAGCTGGCCGCGCTCGAAAGGTCGATCGAGGAGCTACTCGCGCCCTTCGTGCAGCGCAGTGAGGACGATGCCCCGCGAGGAAGCCGGGGCGTGCGGTTCCTGCGCTACGTGCTGCCCGAGCACCCCGCGCAGGACAGGTCGCGGCAGGAGAGCTCGTGACGTCTCCCTCGGCGCCGGCCGGCCGCTCGCTGTGGCACGACCGCCGGTTCCGCACGTTCTGGATCGGCGAGACGCTCTCGCAGTTCGGCGACCGGATCTCCGAGCTCGCGCTGCCGCTGATCGCCGTGGTGCTCCTCGACGCGAGCGCGACCGAGATCGGGCTGCTCACGGCTGCCGTCTGGGCGCCCAACCTGCTGTCGCTCTTCGTCGGCAGCTGGGTCGACCAGCGGGAGCGGAAGCGGTCGCTCCTGATCGGAGCGGATCTCGGCCGGGCGATCGTGCTCGCCAGCGTGCCCGTCGCGTACGCAGTCGACGCCCTCACGCTCGCGCACCTGTTCGTTGTCGCGCTCCTCGCCGGGATCGGCCAGGTCTTCTTCTCGACGTCCTACCAGCCGTTCTTCGTCAGCCTGGTCGATCGCAGCCGTTACCTCGAGGCCAACTCCAAGCTGAGCGCCTCCCGCTCGGTCTCCTTCGTTGCCGGTCCGGCGGTCGGCGGAGCGCTCGTTCAGGTCCTCACTGCGCCCGTCGCGGTCCTCGTCGACGCGTTGACGTTCGTCGCGTCGGCGGTGCAGATCGCCCGTGTCCGCGTGGAGGAGCGGCCGGTCGAGTCGTCGGCGGACCCGCTGCTCCGCCGGGCGCTCGACGGCCTGCGCATCGTCCTCCGGCATCCGTACCTGCGGGCGAGCCTCGGGTGCGCCACGACGCTCAACTTCTTCACGTTCATCGCACAGGCGCTGCTCGTCCTCTTCGCGAGCCGCACGCTGGGCCTCTCGGCGGGCGTGATCGGGCTCGCGTTCGGCATCGGCGCCCTCGGCGGGTTGCTCGGGGCCGTAGTGGCGCCGCGACTGGCCCACCGATTCGGGGTCGGCCCGATCATCGTCGTGGGCGCGATCCTGTTCCCTGCGCCGATCGCCTTCCTCGCGCTCGCCGGTGGCCCGGACTGGGCGGCGGCGTTGGTGCTCGGCGCGGTCGAGTTCGTCTCGGCGCTCGGGGTGATGCTGTTCGACGTCAACCTCAACGCGCTCCAGACGACCGTCACGCCCGACGCCGTCCGCGCGCGTGTGAGCGGCGCGTTCACGACGATCAACTACGGCATCCGCCCGCTCGGCGCAATCGTCGGCGGAGCGCTCGGCACACACCTCGGGATCCGCGAGACGATGGTCATCGCCGCGGTCGGCGGCGTCCTCGCCGCCCTCTGGCTCCTGCCGTCGCCGATCCCGCGTGTCCAGAGGCTCGACGGGCTGGAGCCGCCCGCGCCCGTTAGCGTGTAGGAGCCTTGCCCGACGCACATCCAAGCCGACCGGGCCACCGCGCCCTGAGCGCCGCGCGCGGATGAGCGACCGCTACGACAGGGACCTCGAGCCCGTCACGGCGCCCGAGCCGGCGACGCTTCCGAGCGAGCACCACCGCGATCGGCGCTCGCTGCTCGCGAGGCTGCTCGCGCCGCTCGTCGTCCTCCTCGGCGTCATGCTCAAGTTCGGCGCTTTCGTCCTCAAGTTCTTCGGGATCTTCCTCGCCGTCGGCGGGTACGCGCTCATCTGGGGTTGGAAGTTCGGGGTCGGCGTCGTGCTCCTCATCCTCGCGCACGAGCTCGGCCACTACGTAGAGGCCAAGCGGGCAGGGCTCGATCCGCAGCTGCCGGTGTTCATCCCGTTCCTCGGGGCGTACGTCGCGCTGCGCAACATGCGCTTCGACCCGTGGATCAACGCGCGCGTCTCGCTCGCAGGGCCGGTGGCCGGCGGGGTGGCGGCGATCGCGTGTCTCGTCGCCGCCGTCGCGATCGACTCCGACCTGCTGCGCGCGCTGGCGTACGCGGGCTTTCTCCTGAACCTGATCAACCTCGCGCCGATCGCCTTCCTCGACGGAGCGCACGTCCTCCGCTCGTGGCGCGTGCTGCGTGCGGGCGGCGGGCGGCGGAGCCCCGGCGAGGCGCGGAGGCTCGGCCACGTCGTCGCGGTTGCGTCGGTCGTGACGATTGCCGTCCTGATCCTCGGCATGATCGCCGCCCACGTGCCGCAGGACCGCCTGTGAGCGATCGGAGCGGTGAGCTCGACAAACGGCTGCTGCGGCGAACCGAGGAGGACCTCGCCGGCGACGTCTCGCTGATCGCATCGGAGTTCCTGGCCGGCTTCCAGGCGGTCCAGAAGATCGACCGGCCGGCCGTCTCGATCTTCGGCTCGGCCCGCATCGGCGAGGAGTCGCCCACCTACGAGGCGGCGAGGCGCACCGCACGCCTTTTCGCGGAGGCAGGCCTTGCCGTCGTCACGGGCGGCGGGCCTGGCGTCATGGAAGCCGCCAACCGCGGCGCGAAGGACGCTGGTGGCCTGTCCGTCGGGTTCAACATCGTGCTGCCCAACGAGCAGGGGCTCAACGCCTACTGCGACATCGGGGTCACGTTCAAGCACTTCTACGCCCGGAAGACGATGTTCGTGAAAGCGGCGGAGGGCTTCGTCATCTTCCCCGGCGGCTTCGGGACGATGGACGAGCTGTTCGAGGCGTTGACGCTCATCCAGACGGAGACGATCGGCTCGTTCCCCGTGGTGCTCTTCGACTCCGACTACTGGGACGAGATGCTCGAGTGGGTGCGGGACGAGATGCTCACCAACGGGCTCGTGTCTCCGGGCGACCTCGAGCTCCTGTACGTGACCGACGATCCCGCCGAGGCCGTGGCGCGGGTCGTCGCCATGGTCGGCGAGCGCCGCGCGGAGGGCTCCACGTGAGCCTCGACGACGCGGTCGCGGCGATCGTCGCGCGCACCGACCTTCGGCCCGAGGTCGGCGTCGTCCTCGGGAGCGGGCTCGGCGGGTTCGCGGACGCGGTCGACGACGCGGTCGAGATCCCGTACGGCGAGATCCCGGGCTGGCCGGTCTCGACCGCCGTCGGTCATTCCGGGACGCTCGTGCTCGGCAGCTTCGGCGGCGTGCCCGTGGCCGTGATGAAGGGTCGCGCGCACCTGTACGAGGGCCATCCCCCGCCGACCGTCGTCTTCGGCGTCCGCGTGCTCGGCCGACTCGGGATCTCGAGCCTCGTGCTCACCAACGCCTGCGGTGCGCTCGACGCTGCCGTCACCCCGGGAACTCTCGTCGCGATCTCCGACCACCTGAACCTGCAGGGCTCGTCGCCGCTCGTCGGGCCGAACGACGACACGCTCGGGCCGCGCTTCCCCGACATGTCCGACGCCTACGACCCGGCCTACCGGTCGCTGGCGCACGCAGCAGCCGGGCGACTCGGGCTGACCCTCGGCGAGGGCGTCTACGCGGCGTGGCTCGGCCCGGCCTTCGAGACGCCCGCCGAGATCCGCATGCTGCGCACGCTCGGGGCCGACCTCGTCGGCATGTCGACCGTGCCAGAGGTGCTCGCCGCGCGCCACATGGGGATCCGCTGCCTCGCGCTCTCCTGCGTGACCAACGCGGCGGCAGGCGTCCTGCCCGAGGCGATCGACCACGAGCGTGTCCTGGAGGTCGGCGCACGGGCCGCGGGCGACCTCGTCGCGCTCCTGCGCGAGGTCGTTCCGGCGCTTCGCGCTTCGTAGACTTCGTCCTGTGATGCTGCGCGACCTCCCGTCAGTCGACCGGCTGCTCGGCGACGAGGTGCTCGCCGCCGCGCCGCGCGCCCTGGCGACCGCCGCAGCGCGGGCGGCGCTCGAGAGCGCGCGGGAGACGATCCGCGCCGGCGGCGATCCCGGCGATCCGGTCGTGGCAGCGCGGGCCGAGCTCGAGCGGCTTCGGGCGCCCTCGCTCCGGCGCGTGCTCAACGCAACCGGCGTGATCGTGCACACGAACCTCGGGCGGGCGCCGCTCCCGTCGAGTGCGCTCGAGCGGGTCGCGGAAGTCGGCCGCGGCTACTCGAACCTCGAGCTCGATCTCGACTCCGGCGAGCGCGGGTCGCGGCAGGAGCACGTCGCCGATTCGCTGCGGCGGCTGACCGGCGCGGAGGCGGCGCTCGTCGTCAACAACAACGCCGCCGCAGTACTGCTCGCGCTCGCTGCGCTCGCAGAGGGACGCGAGGTCGTCGTCTCGCGCGGCGAGCTGGTCGAGATCGGCGACGGCTTCCGGATCCCCGAGGTCCTCGCCCGCTCGGGCGCTCGGATGGTCGAGGTCGGTACGACCAACCGGACGAGAGCAGAGGACTACGAGCGGGCGATCGGGCCGGACACGGCCGCACTGCTGCGCGTCCACCAGTCGAACTACCGGATCGTGGGGTTCACTGCCTCCGTCTCGACCCAGGAGCTGGCCCTGATCGCGAAGCGAGCCGGGCTTCCGCTGGTCGACGACCTCGGCTCCGGCTCTCTGCTCGACATCGGGGACGAGCCGACGGTCGCCGCCAGCCTCGCCGCCGGGGCCGATCTGGTCACCTTCTCGGGCGACAAGCTGCTCGGCGGGCCGCAGGCAGGCGTTGTCGTCGGCCGGGCGGAGCTGGTCGAGCGGCTGCGCCGTCATCCGCTCCAGCGCGCGCTCCGCGCCGACAAGCTGACGCTTGCGGCGCTCGAGGGAACGCTCGCTCTGATGAGCGACCCGGAACGAGCGCGTCGCGAGATCCCCGTGCTGCGCATGCTCGACGAGCCGCCGGACGAGGTGCGCGCGCGAGCCGAGCGGCTCGCGGGTCTCGTCGGCGGTGAGGTCGAGCAGACTGTCGCGCGCGTCGGGGGCGGCGCGCTTCCCCTCGCGGAGCTTCCGAGCGTCGCGTGCGCGATCGAGGAGACGCTCGCGGCGGCTCTCCGGCTCGGGGAGCCCCCGCTCGTCGGCGTCGTCCGCGACGGCCGCCTCCTGCTCGACGCGCGGACGCTGTCCGACGACGAGGTCGACGAGGCTGCTCGCGCCGTCCTGCAGGCGCGCCGGGCGATCGCCAACGCGTCCGCGCGGTGAGGCGTTCGGCCTCGACCTGCGATGTGCTGACAACGCTTGTGGTGATTCACCACAAGCGTTGCATCGCGGTGCGATGCCGCTGACGGTCGGCACTGCCGGTCACGTCGACCACGGCAAGACGACGCTCGTCCGCGCACTTACCGGCAAGGACACCGACCGGCTTCCCGAGGAGCGAGCCCGCGGGATCTCGATCGATCTCGGCTACGCGCCGCTCGAGCTCCCGAACGGCCTCGTACTGTCGCTCGTCGACGTCCCCGGGCACGAGCGGTTCGTGCGGACCATGGTCGCCGGAGCGACGGGCATCGACCTCTTCCTCCTCGTTGTCGACGCGGCCGAGGGCGCCCGACCGCAGACCCACGAACATCTCGCGATCCTGCGGCTGCTCGGCGTCGAGCGCGGCGTCGTCGCCGTGACCAAGGCCGACGCGGTGGACTCGGAGACGCTCGAGCTGGCCGTGGAGGAGGCGCGCGAGCTCGTCCCGGGCGCGCCGGTCGTCGCGGTGAGCGGCGTCACCGGAGCCGGAATCGAAGAGCTGCGCAGCGCACTCGCGTCGCTCGCGGAGGACACCCGTCAACGTCGTGCCGACTACGCGACCCGCCTCTACGTCGACCGCGTGTTCACGCTGCGTGGGATCGGCACCGTCGTCACCGGGACGCTCTGGTCGGGCGCGATCGGGGAGGGAGACCATCTGCGCCTCGAGCCGTCGGGGCGGGACGTCCGTGTCCGCTCGGTGCAGGTGCACGACACCGCCGTCGAACGAGCCGAGGCGGGCCAGCGTGTCGCCGTCAGCCTTCCGGGGATCGAGCGCTCGGAGGTCAAGCGCGGTGAGGCGCTCGTCGCGCCGGGCACGTTCCCTCGCTCGTATCGGCTGGAGGTCACGCTCAGCGAGCTCGAGCCGATTCCCGACGGCACCCGGCTGTCCGTGCACCACGGCACCGCCCGGATCCCGGCGCGCGTCGTGCGCGTCGGGGACGACCACGCCCAGCTGCGCCTGGCAGCGCCGGTCGTCGCCGCGCGCGGCGACCGCGTCGTCCTCCGGCAGGAGACGACCGTCGCCGGTGCGGTGGTGCTCGATCCGTCGCCGCCACGCCGGGTCGACAGAGACCGCGACCGCCTGCTCGAGCAGGGCGATCCTGCCTCGATCGTTCGCGCGCTTGTCCACGAGCCCATGGGACTGGAGGCGCTCGCCGCTCGCGCGCTGCTCGGGCGAGCCGAGCTCGAAGAAGGGCTCGACGCCGTCCGTGTCGTGGACGGCTGGGCGTTTTCGGACACGTGGCTCGAGGAGACCGGCGCCCTGGTCGAGGAGCGGCTCCGCTCGCGCGCCGAGACCTCTCCGCTCGATCCGGGCGTGCCGCTCGGCGAGCTGCTGCCCACCGAGCCGTGGGCGGCCGCCGTCCTGGAGCTCCTTCCCGTCGAGCGCCGCGGTCCCAAGGCGTACCTCCCGGGGGCGGCCGCTTCGCTCGGAGCGCGGGCCTCCGCCGCGTCCGAGTTGGAGGCCGCGCTCGACGCCGCCGGACTCGCGGCGACGAAGGTCGACGATCCGGAGCTGGCCCGGTTCCTCGAGACCTCGGGCCGCCTCGTCCGGCTCGGCGACGGCTTCGCCGTCTCTGCCGGGGCGTACGACGTCGCCAGGGACCTCGTCTCGAGCGAGGCCGCCGCGGTGGGTGAGATCACGCTCGCGCGCTTCCGCGACCTGGCGGGCGTCGGCCGCCGCGACGCGCAACTCCTGCTCGAGCGCATGGACGGTGACGGGGTCACCCGCCGGGTGGGCGACCGCCGGGTGCTGCGTCGGACGTCGCGCGCGTAGTTCTGCGCATGCTCTCGCCCGGCTGCGGGTATGCGGCTCGAAACGAAACCAAAGGAGGGCTTGATGGCGGGCAAGGCCGATTTCACCGAGGAAGAGTGGGAGCAGCTGCGAAAAGGCGCGACCGGGGCAGGGATGCTCGTGTCCGTCAGCGACCGGAGCTTCTTCGACACGTTCAAGGAGGCGTCGTCGCTCGCGAAGTACCTCAAGGGCTCGCGTGACGACGACAGCCAGCTCCTCCGTGACCTCGCCTCGGAGGGTGGCACGGGCTTCGGCATGGTCGCCTCGCCCGACGAGGTCGAGAACGGGACGATCGAGGCGCTGCACGCCGCGGTTGCCACGCTGCAGGCGAAGGCGCCCGACGAGCTCGAGGGCTATCGCGCGTTCGTGCTCGAGCTCGCCGAGTCCGTCGGGAAGGCCGCCGGCGGCGGAGACCAGGTCGAGGCCGCCACGGTCGAGAAGATCCGGGCCGCTCTCGGCTAACCCGCCGGCGCCTCGTAGGAGCGCGGCGCCCACTCCGGCTCCTGGTCCGTCCCCACGCCCTCCGCGATCCGGTTGATGTAGTTGAAGTAGGCGATCACCTGGATCGCGTCGTGGATCGCCGCGTCGTCGAGCCCGTGCGCCCTGAGAGCCTCCACGTCCTCGGCGCCCACCGTGGACGGCATCAGCGTCAACTTGCGCGCGTAGTCGCAGAGGGCGCGCGT
This sequence comes from uncultured Actinomycetes bacterium, assembly GCA_963810295.1. Lineage (GTDB taxonomy): Bacteria > Actinomycetota > Thermoleophilia > Gaiellales > Gaiellaceae > Gaiella. The sequence continues at coordinate 290,400 of CAWEMW010000009.1, read as the reverse complement.
GCGGTCGTCGAGCTCGGCTCGGCGGTAGTCGTGCTCGACGTGGGTGGCAAGCTCGTCTGGGGCGCCCTCGTCACGGAGGTCGTCGGCGTGAGAGCGTCGTCAGTAGTAGCACTCGTTCGCTGCGGAGACAACGGTCGCGAGCAGCTCACGCTCCTGCCGCGTCAGCCCGGACGGCCCGAACATGATCGCCTTGTAGAGCTCCATCGAGCGGCTCAGCACCGCCGGGTTGAGGCTCATCGAGCGGACGATGTTGAAGACCTTCCCGGCGCGCTCGACCGCAGCCTCGTACTGCTCGGCGAGCATCCCCTCGGCGTCCTCGGGATCGATCAGGCGGATGTGCGGCACGGATCGATTCTGTCGGACGCGCCGGGTCGCGTGCTACGTTGTCATCAGTGGAAACAACGATCGATCGAAGCGCGGTGCTCCACGCGCTCAACACGCGGTTCGGGCACGAGTCGTTTCGGCCGGGCCAGCAGCAAGTCGTCGAGACGCTGCTCGAGGGCCGCTCGGCACTTGCCGTGTTCCCGACCGGGGCGGGGAAGAGCCTCTGCTACCAGCTGCCAGGTGTGCTGCTCGACGGCGTCACGGTCGTCGTCTCGCCGCTGATCGCGCTCATGAAGAACCAGATCGACGCCCTTGTCCGTCAGGGCGTCGGGGCGGCGCGCCTCGACTCCAGCCTGGGCCCGGAGGAGGCGCGCGACGTCTCGCAACGGCTCCGGGACGGAGGCGTGAAGATTCTCTACGTCGCGCCGGAGCGCTTCAACAACGAGCGCTTCGTCGCGCAGCTCGATCGAACGAGGATCGCGCTCTTCGCGGTCGACGAGGCGCATTGCATCTCCGAGTGGGGCCACAACTTCCGCCCGGATTACCTCAAGCTCGCCACTCACGCCCGCGACCTCGCGCGCCGAGCGCGTGCTCGCGCTGACCGCCACGGCGACGCCCGCGGTCGTGAGCGACATCTGCGCCGGCTTCGGGATCGAGCCCGGGGACGCGATCGTCACGGGCTTCTATCGACCGAACCTGACCCTACTGACGACGCCGGCCGAAGCGGGCGATCGGGATCAGCTCCTGATCGACAGGCTGCGCGCGCGACCGCCGGGCACGACGATCGTCTACGTCACGTTGCAGCGAGAGGCCGTCCGGGTGGCGGAGCTGCTTCGCGGAGTCGGGCTGCCCGCGCGCGCGTACCACGCCGGCATGGGTACCGACGAGAGGACCGCCGTCCAGGACTGGTGGACCGAGTCGGATCGCAACGTCGTGGTGGCGACGATCGCGTTCGGGATGGGCATCGACAAGGCCGACGTCCGCTACGTCTACCACCTGAACCTGCCGAAGGGGCTCGAGTCCTATTCGCAGGAGATCGGACGCGCCGGCCGCGACGGCGCGCCCGGCATCTGCGAGCTGTTCGCCTGCGGCGACGACGTCCCGACGCTCGAGAACTTCGCCTACGGCGACACGCCCACGCGCGAGATCATCACGACGCTCGTCGGGGAGGTTTTCGCCAACGAGACGGGCAAGACGTTCGCCGTCTCGGAGTACGAGCTGTCGGTGCGGCTCGACGTGCGACCGCTCGTCCTCCGGACGATCCTCACCTACCTCGAGCTCGAAGAGCACCTCCGGCAGGGGACGCCGTTCTACGCGGGATACTCCGTCCGCCCGGTCGCGGGCTCGTTCGAGGACGTGTTCGAGCGGTTCGACGAAGGGCGCGCCGACTTCCTCCGCCGGCTCGTCGCGAGCGGCACGTCTGGGCGCAGCTGGACGAAGCTCGACCCCGACGCCGCGGCGCATCAGCTAGGCGAGAACCGTGATCGGATCGTCGCTGCACTCGGGCACCTCGAGGAGCGGCAGCTGATCGAGGTACAAGTCGCTGGCGTGCATCAGCGCTACACGGTTCTCGACCGACCCGGCTCGATGGACGCGCTCGTCGACCGGCTCGCCGAGCGCTTCGAGCGTCGCGAGCAGGCCGAGACGGAGCGCATCCAGCGCGTCGTCGCGCTCGTCACGCACGCCGGCTGCCAGGTGAACGAGCTCGTGGGCTACTTCGGAGACGTCCGCGACGAGCCATGCGGCCACTGCAGCTTCTGTCTCGACGGCGTGGCGCAGCGCATGCCGCCTTCGGCGGCCGTCCCACCTGTCGGCGAGGCCGTGGACCCGCGGGCGCTCGCGGCCCTCGCGAGTGCCCATCCCGAAGCGCTCGAGACACCGCGCCAGCGCGCGCGCTTCCTCTGCGGCATCACGAGCCCGGCGACGACCCGGGCGAAGTTGACCCGCGAGCCGATCTTCGGATCGCTCGCCGACCGGCGCTTCACCGACGTGCTCGCGTGGTGCGAGTCCGCGTCGCGGTAAAGCCGACCGGCCCCGAGTTCGCTCGCGCGGCGCGAGGGTAGCCTCAGCGGCGGAGGAGTCGAGCGACGAACGATCTTCGGGCGCGACGCTTGACGGCTCGACTCGACTCGACTCATTGGTAGAGGGGCTAGAGGGAGCTCCCGTGACCGAAGGAGAGAGATGGGAAAGCTGATCGCGACAACGCAGGCCACGGTCGACGGAGTCATCGACCCGGTCGGCGAGTGGGTGCAGCCGGACGGAGACCACGGCGACTACTCGTTCGAGCGTCAGGCGAGATCCAGCGGGTTGGTGCTGGGCCGCAAGACCTACGAGGGCCTGGCGGGATACTGGCCGAGCGCGTCGGGCAGATGGGCGGACATGGTCAACCCGATGCCGAAGTACGTCGGGTCCAACACCCTGTCCGGCGATCTCGAGTGGAACGCGACCCGGCTCGAGGGCGACCTCGATGCCTCAATCCCGAAGCTGAAGGGTGAGGTCGACGGTGACCTGTTCATGCACGGGAGCGGCGAGTTCGCGTACGCCCTCGCCGAGAAGGGCCTGATCGACGTGTACGAGGTCTACCTCAACCCTCTCGTCTGGGGCGAGGGAAACGTCCACGTGCTCGGCGACAGGGGAACCGTCCGGATGGAGCTCGACGACGTGAAGCGGTTCGAGTCCGGAGTGGTCCTCCTCACCTACCTCCCGGCGTCTTGACCGCGGCTCGCGCCGCGAGGCGGCGGTAGTAAGCGGGTCGTCGCGGTGCTTGTCACGGTCGGGTCGCGGGTTGTGCCGGCGCGCGCGTAGTCCAACCCGCAACGACACGATCACGCGGCGTCTCTCTCGGTCCTGCGGCCCAATCGAGCTGCCTGACCGACCGTCGCATCGGGTGGCGGTTAGACGAACTCGATGCCGTACCGGGGCGCGGTCGCGGCGTAGCGCACCGCGACCTCCTCGACGTTGTCGGGGACGTCGCCGGCCTCCACGTCGTTCGGCGCGGGCTCGAGCGTCTCCTCGAACCAACGGTCGATCCCGGCAGGCGTGAACGTGACCACCAGGCGCGCTGTCTCGGTGCCCGTGTTCAGGAACCGGTGCACGGTGCCGCGGGGCACGTTGACGAAATCTCCGGGCCCGGCGACGATCGTCTCCTCGCCGAACAGGAACTCGACCTGCCCCTCGAGCAGATAGAACGTCTCGTCCTCGCGGGTGTGGACGTGCGGCGGCGGCCCGCCACCGGGCGGAACGAGCGCCTGCATGACGAAGTACGCGCCGCCGGTCTCCTCGCCCGTGACGAGGAACGTGTAGTGGTCGCCAGGCCCCCAGAATGCGCGTCCGGTCTCGGACGGCCGATGGAGGAGCTCACCGTACTCGGAGCGGGTTTGCGGATCAGCGGCCATCTGGTCCTCCTGGGTGCGATACATCCCATACGTCCTCTCGTTGGTGTTCCCTTGCACCTCAGAGGGTCGCGGAGCCCGGTTGTCCTGGGGAAGGCGGTACCCACGACTCGCGCAGTGCGGGTATCCGAACGTTCCGGCCGCCCGAGGCTCCGCGCGTTGCCCAGACGGTGCCTGACGCGTTGCCCGGAGCGGACGTGAGCATCGGCGAGAGGGCTCAAACCCGCATGTAGTGTGGCCGCGGAGCGGCATGGGCCCGGTGGCCCAGCAGGTCTTCAAAACCTGTGCGGTGTGGTAGCCCCACGCTCGGTCGGTTCGACTCCGGCGCCGCTCCGTTCGGTCGATTGCGGCTCCCCTGCGGGCTCCGCGGCGCGCCATGTCCGACGTTCGGCACGCGGGGCGATGCCGCTCGAGACCGCCCGGAGCCGCCTTGCAAGGTGGCGGACTGTGGCAGGAATGTGGCGTGGTCTCGGCTTCGTAGCCGAATAGGTCAAGCGAGAGCACGCTCGCGCACGCGAGGGATCCGTCACCGGGCGTTCGCGTCTCCACGTATTGAGGCGCTGCGCCGCTGCTTTCGGTCGAGCGTTGTGGCCGCCGAGGCCTTAGCACTCCTCTCCAGCTGTGCGCCGCCATGACCTCATGGATTCTGATCGGAAGCATCGACACGACGCGCGTCGGCGTGCTGTGGGTCGCGGGCACGACATGTCTTAGCGTGCTCTGGCTTGCCACGCAGTTGCTCTGCGGAATCAGATCGACTCGCGGAGCGCGTTCGCGGCTGCTTGAAGTCGGTCGCTGACCTCGGCGAGTTCTCGCGCTGCAAGGTCGATCCGCTCCTGCTGGGTCTCCGTCTTTGCCTGCTGGCTGTCGGCACGGTCGCGAAGCGCCTTGAGCTGGTTCGCCATCCCCTCGACGGTCCGTGTGAGGTCGGCCAGCTGGCCCGCGATTAGCGCTGTGTCGTTCACCGTCATCCTCCCTGACGGCGGGATTCTACGCCTGGGACGGTGCAATGGCGAAACGGCGTAGACTCGCCCCATGAGCAACCTGATCGCAAAGATCCGTGGCTGGCTGGGCTTCGGAAAAGACGACGCGAAGAAGAAGACGTAACCCGGCTCACGCCCCGGATGAGCTAGGGTCTGTTAACTGGCCCTGCGGCCAGAACCCCGGCCGAAAGCCCGCAATCTCCCGACGCGCCCTAGGCGCGCGAGACGTAGGAGCCCAGGCGAACAGGATTCGACTTGCAGGGCCAGCACTCGTTGTGCCGAGCGTGCTGCGCTGCGAGCGGAAATTCCCTGGGGTACTCCGGCGCGACCACAAGTTTCAGGCGGCCGGTGCCGGGCCTTTGCGTGCTCGTTCGTTTGCACCTCTCGCAGCTGCTCGGGTGCAAGAACCGTGGGCGTCCCCCGACGCGTGATTGGTCGGCCGCCCGAAACGGAATGTGACAGATCGCACAAATTTCGGCTACGCTTCGCGGGCGTCCGGTCGAGCGTTGTAGCCGCCGAGGCTTAGCATTCCTCTTCAGCTGTTCCCTTTGGCCCGAGCGGAGCAGGGAGTTCGTTCGAGCCAATCGATCGGCAGCTCGGCTGCCCGGTCGGGAAGAGGTGACCGCAGGTGACCAACGTTCTCCACTGGCGCAAGATGACCTGGGTACTCGTGCTCTGGTGCGGGTACGTCGCGACATGGGCGGTGATCACCGGCTCCGGCCCGGCGATCGTCACGCTGTGGTGGCTCGTGGGCATGATCGTCCTTGGCTCGCTCTGGCTCGCCACGCAGCCACTGTTCCACCAGGGGCGCGGTCTCAACGGCTTCTTTGTCTGGCCCCGGACGAACTGGCGCGTGGTCAACCTCCACCGGACCCACCGGGCCACGGAGCCCCGGCGCGATGCTGGCTGAGGCCGCGCAGCGGCGCTCCATGGGCTTCGACACGAAGCTCCGGGTGGCGAACCATCTTGCCTCTGCCGTCGCGAGCAGCGCGCCCCTACCGGATGGCCTCGATTGGCAGAGGTTCTCCGCTGCCTACTTTCCCGGGCGACGCCGGCACGACCTCGAGGCGCTGACCGCCTACGCCGCGTACAGGCGCTCGCATGCGTTCGACGCGCGGTCCTCTGATGCGCTCGCCCGGATCGAAGCGGAACTCGGCCCGGCCGGCTCGGCCCCCTTGCAGGACTGGGAGGACGAGGGCGGCGCAGCGCCATAGGTCTTGGCGAAAAGCTCTCGGTTTGGGAGCGCCACGGGAGATCGCCTCTCTGAGGAACCATGACGCGAGCACTCAACGAGGAGCACCGGAAGATCGCGCTCACCGTGTTTCTCGATGCGCGAGTACGCGAGGGCTATCGCGTCGAGACACGCACGGACACGCACGCGATCATCGCCCCGGCTGACCGACGTCGCTGGTTCCTCGACCTCCTCCGTAAACCGACCGTGCCCGAACGCCAGGTTGTCTCCGTCGACAGTGACGGCGAAGTGTCCATGCGGCCAGCTGAACCACTGCGATCTTGAATTGCCGCGCTCTGCGTGTGACGACCGGCCCTCGGAACCGGTAGCTCACTCCCGCCGGCTCAATGTTCGAGCGGGGCGACGGCCACTGTGCCGCGAGGCGTCGGCTACCATGGGCCTGACCCGGTCAGGCTTCCGGCGGTTGAGCGCCAGCACACCGGACACCTGCCGAAAGGGGCGCACGGGCACCGTGCGTACTGCGATCCTCTCGACGTACCCGCCGCGCGCGTGCGGGATCGGTACGTTCGCGTTCGACGTCCGTACAGCGCTACTCGCGATTCCTGACGTGAAGAGCGTTGGTGCGATCGCCATCGTCGATGAGGCGTCGAGCCCGCAGCGGCACGACGTCCTCGCGACCGTGTCGCAGGCAGTGCGGGGCGACTACATCCGAGCGGCAAGGTTGCTGGGTCGACTCGACGTCGACGTCGTCCTGTTGCAGCACGAGTACGGGATCTTCGGCGGCGCCGACGGCGAGTACGTGCTGTCGTTCGCCCGGGAGCTCACGCGACCGCTCGTCCTGACGCTTCACACCGTCCGTTCGGAGCCGACGGATCACCAGCGCGATGTGCTGACGGCCTTGTGCGAGGAGGCGGAGCGTGTGATCGTGATGACGGAGACGGCGCGAGAGCTGCTTCTGCGGATGAACGGGTGCGCCCCGGACAAGATCCGCGTCGTCCAGCATGGGGCGCCGGCCGTCCTCGGGCGCCGGAGCGGCAACGGCTCGGTGCAGTCACGTGGGCTCGATCGTCTCCGATCGCGTTTCGTTCTCTCGACGTTCGGGCTCATCTCCCCAGGTAAGGGCATCGAGACTGCGATCGCGGCTCTGCCGGGCATCATCGAGCGTCATCCCGAGGTGCTGTACCTCATCGCAGGCAGGACGCACCCCGAGGTGGCGCGGCTTGAGGGCGAGCAGTATCGACTCCTTCTCGAGCGTCGCGCGGTCGACCTCGGAGTCGCGGACCACGTCGAGTTCGACGATCGCTTTCTTTCCGTCCCCGATCTGGCTGACCTGCTGCACGCCACCGACGTCTTCCTGACGCCGTACCGCAACCCGGAGCAGATCGCGTCGGGCGCGTTGACCTTTGCCATCGCCGCCGGTTGCGCTTCGATCTCGACGCCGTACCTATTTGCGAAGGACATGCTCGCGACGGGTGCAGGGAGGCTCGTCCCGTTTGATGACGCCGCCGCAATCGAGAGCGCGGTCTGCGGTTTCATCGAGAGCCCCGACTCACTGGCCGCAGCCCGCGCGGAGGCGCGGCGGATCGGGGCCGAGCTTGCCTGGCCGGCGATCGCTGCCGAGACGGCGGTCGTGCTGCGAGAGGCGGCTCTGGCCCAACCGCGGCGCGAGCCGATCCCGATCGTCGAGCTCGAGCTCACGTCGGTCAGAACGGACCACCTTCGGACGTTGGTCGATGACGTCGGGATCGTCCAACACGCCACCGGTGTGATCCCTAGCTGGGAAACAGGCTACTGCGTCGACGACGTCGCCCGGCTCGCGGTTGTCGCGCTGGAGCTCTCCGGGCGCACGCCCGATCGTCAGTGGACACCGGTCCTCCATCGCTCGCTCGCCTTTCTGCAGTTCGCCACGGGACCCGAGGGCACCGGGATGCGGAACTTCATGGGCTACGACAGACGCTGGCTGGACGAGCCGCATGTCGGCGACCATGTCGGCAGAACGATCTGGGCGCTCGGCGAGATCCTCGCGACTGCCTGGATTCCGGCTCTCTCAGGACCGGCAAAGACGCTGCTCGACGCACTCGTGCCGTCGCTCCGCGTGGACGTGTCGTTGCGCACCGCGGCCTACACGATTCTCGGCCTCGCGCGCCTCGATCCCGATCGTCTCGACCGCGACGCGAGAGTGCTGCTCGAACGGCTCGTCGATCAACTCGCCTCCGCCTATCGCGAGACGGCAGCAGGCTCGTGGCTGTGGTTCGAGGACCGGCTCACGTACGACAACCCGCGGCTCTCCCAGGCGCTCATCGTCGGGGGATCGGCGCTTCGGCGGCAGTCCGACGTCGCGATCGGGCTCGAGTCGCTTGCGTGGCTCGGCGACGAGTGCGGCCTCGACGAAGACATGCTGCGCCTACCGGGGCATCACGGACGAGACCGAGATGAGCCTGCCCCGGGGGAGGGGGACGAGCAGCCCCTCGACGCGACCGCGTTCGTCGAGGCGGAGCTCGCTGCGCTCGTCGCGACGGGGGACGGCGATCACGGATGGCGGGCGCGCAACGCGTTCGACTGGTTCCTGGGCCGCAATCGGCTCGACCGCCCGCTCTACGACTTCGCAACAGGAGGCTGCAGCGATGGTCTCGGCGAGACCGACCTCAACGAGAACGAGGGTGCCGAGTCCACCCTAAGTTTCCATCGCGCCCAGCTGCTGCTCGACGCCGCTGCTCTCCCGGCCCCCGACAGACGCAAGCTTCGGGTCAAAGCGGCCTGATGTCGAACCACGAGGTGTTCCGGCGCTATGCCGGCAATCCGATCCTGACCGCGACCGACTGGAGCCAGCCGGTCAACGCCGTCTTCAACCCTGCGGCGGCGCTCGTCGACGGTGAAACCGTCGTGCTTGCGCGCGTCGAGGATCGCCGAGGCATTTCCCATCTCAGCGTTGCTCGCTCGGCCGACGGCCTGAGTGGATGGTCAATCGATCCGGAGCCGTTGCTGGCGCCGGCCGAGGGGGTCGAGAGCGAACAGTGGGGCTTCGAAGATCCCCGTGCAGTCTGGGTGGCTGAGCTCGAGCGTTGGCTGATCACATGCACGGCATACGGACCGAGCGGCCCGGCCGTCTATCTTGCGTCGACAACAAATTTCCGGACGGTCGAGCGGATCGGAATCATCTGTCAGCCGGAAGACAAGAACGCGGCGGTTCTGTCCGAGCGGGTCGACGGACAATGGGTTCTCTTTCACCGGCCGATGACGTCCTACGGCGGCTCACGCGGCGAGGTCGTGCTCTCTCGGTCGGACGACCTGACGAACTGGGGCACCCCCGAACAGGTTCTCCAGCCCAGGCACGGCGCCTGGTGGGACTCGCTTCGTATTGGCATCGGCCCGCCACCACTTCGCACGGACGACGGCTGGCTCGTGATCTACCACGGAGTCAAGGAGACCGTGGCCGGCACGATCTACCGTGTCGGCCTCGCGTTGACCGCCCTGGACGATCCGGCGCGCGTCCTGCACCGTGCGTCGAACTGGGTGCTTTCGCCTTCCGCCCCGTATGAACGCGGGGGCGACATTCCCAACACCGTGTTCCCGTGCGGGCTCGTCCACGACCCGCAGTCGGACGAGGTCAGACTGTATTACGGAGCGGCCGACACCACGATCTGTGTGGCGACCGCACGGCTCGAAGACCTGCTCGACGCCGTCCGTTCCTAGGCCTCCAATGTGCGCGGTCGGCCGACGAAGCCAACCGGAAGCATCCGTTCGGACCCTGGCCAATGCCGCTGCGCGGCATCCTGCCGTGCCCGCTTGTATCATCGAGGCCAACAAGGAGTACGAATGGAAACCCTGGACGAAGCTCTGCGAGCGCGCATCGACGACTTGACAGGGGCGGACAGGGGTCGGCAGCCCATTCTGTCCACGACGGGGACACAGGTTGCGATCGCGGAGCTCATTGCACGGAACGACCGGCTCGAGCGGATCGTCGGCGAACTGAGCCTCGAAATCGAGGCACTCGCCGCCTCGCAAAGAGGCGGCACGGCGGCGCAGGTCGCGGCCGAGTCAGACCGCTAGCGCGTGCCGGACAACGAGCCGGCTGCGGCCGACACGGCGTCAGTGGACGTGCTCCGCATTGCGATGCTCGCACCGATCTCGTGGCGCGTGCCGCCCCGTCACTACGGACCTTGGGAGCAGTTCGTGTCACTCCTGACCGAGGGCCTGGTTCGTCGGGGAGTCGACGTCACGCTGTTCGCCACGGCCGACTCGGTAACCGGCGCGCGCCTGGTGGCGACCGCCCCGACCGGATACTCCGAAGATCCGGGACTTTCACCGAAGGTCTGGGAGGCCCTCCACATCTCGGCGGTGTTCGAACGAGCGGGAGAGTTCGACGTGATCCACAACAGCTTCGACTTCCTGCCGCTCACATACAGCGATCTGGTCGACACGCCGGTGGTCACCACGATCCATGGCTTCTCCTCCGAGAAGATCGTCCCGGTCTTCGAGAAGTACAACGCGCGGGGGTACTTCGTCGCGATCAGCGACTCAGACCGGCACGAGCGCCTCGACTACGTCGCGACGATTCACCACGGCATCGACATGCACGAGTTCGAGCCGGGGGAGGGCCCGGGCGACTACCTGCTGTTCTTCGGAAGGATTCATCCCGAGAAAGGCACTGTCGAGGCGATCGACGTGGCCCGGAAGGCTGGTCTGCCACTGATCATCGCGGGGATCATTCAGGACAACGAGTACTTCGAGCGATCCGTCGAGCCTCGGCTCGACGGAGAACAGGTCAGATATGTCGGCCCCGTGGGTCCGGATCGCCGAGGCGAGCTCCTCGCCGGAGCGCGGGCCCTCCTCCACCTCGTCAGCTTCGACGAGCCGTTCGGCTTCAGCGTCGTCGAAGCAATGGCTTGCGGAACGCCGGTGATCGCCCATCCACGCGGATCGATGCCTGAAATCGTCCGCGATGGTGTGAACGGTTTCCTGGTCGGATCTCTCGAGGAAGCGGTCGTCGGCGTGCACGCGTCCGCCTCAATTGACAGGAGGTTCGTGCGCGCGTCGGTCGAGCGCCGCTTCGACTCCAACCGCATGGTCGACGACTATCTCGAGCTCTATCACCGCGTCTCGGCGCTCGATCACGCGCGACGAACCCGCGAAGGCAGCGTTGGCTGACCCGCGGTCGCCGTGCGAGCGCTTCAGGCTCGGCGTCAACTACTGGCCGGCTCGAACGGCGATGGGGTGGTGGTCAGACTTCGATCGCACGGAGGTCGCCTCCGATTTCGCACGGATCGCCGCGAGCGGTCTCGACTCGATCAGGCTCTTCCTGACCTGGGCGGACTTCCAACCGGCCCCGAACGAGGTGGATCCGCGCATGCTGGATCGGCTGATCGCCGTGGCGGATCTGGCCGCCGCAGCCGGCGTCGCGCTCGTTCCCACCCTCTTCACCGGGCACATGAGCGGAGTGAACTGGATTCCGGCGTGGGCGCTCGGCGGGACGGATCGCGACGATCGCTTTCGCGTCGTGTCCAACGGCCGGGTCGACGGAAGCGCATTGCGGAATTGGTACTCGGACCCGCTCATCGCCCGCGCACAGGCCTTGTTGGCGACCGAGACAGCTGGAGCTCTGGCCGGCCACGAAGCCATTTGGATGTGGGACCTCGGGAACGAGAACTCGAACTGCGTGATTCCGCCGTCCCCATCGTCTGCGCGGGAGTGGCTGCGCCAGATCGTCTCGGTGATCCGCACGGCCGACCCGAAGGCCCGGGTCACACTCGGCTTGCACATGGAAGACCTGGAGAACGATCGCGTGCTCGGGCCACGTGAGGCGTCCGAGGTATGCGATGTCCTTTCGATGCACGGCTATCCGATCTACGCTCGCTGGGCGGTCGGTCCTACGGACGAGCAGCTCCTGCCGTTCCTGGCCGACGTCACGCGCTGGCTCGCCGGCGGATGCGATGTGTTGTTCGCGGAGTTTGGTCTGCCCACCTACCGCCGGGGCGATCCGGTCGGCGAGGCGGTCAGGCATCAACACGCAAGCGCTCTCGTCGAGGAGCAGGCTGCGGCGGCCTACACGGAACGAGCGCTTGCGGCGTTGCAGCGGGCCGGCTGTGTGGGCGCGATGCTCTGGTGCTACTCCGACTACAACTCAGCCATCTGGGAAGACCCACCGCTCGACGTGGCCGTCCACGAGCGCTCGTTCGGGCTATGGCGCGCCGACGGCTCGCCCAAGCCCTCCGTCGCTGTCGTGGAGGCGTTCGTCGGCGCTCGGCGACTCGCCAGCCCAAACGAATACCCGTGGATCGATCTCGAGCCCGAGGAATTCCTCGTCGAGCCGAAGATGGCGCTTCCACGCCTCTACGCTCGGTATCGCGAGAGCGAGCGGGCCGGACCGATCCGGGGTAGGGGGTTCGGTGCCTCCTAGACGAGCCGGGTGAGAGCGTGAGGACGGATGCTGGTGGCTCGCGGGGCCGCCGGCACAATCGGCGTACAGAAGGCTAGTACGCTCGGCGGACGGGGCAAAGCGGGAAGAGGCGAACGCAATGCAGATCGACCTGCTGGGACAGAGAACAATTGAGGTAACCGAAGATGAGGCGACGGCGATCAGCGCTGAAGTCGACGCGCTTGGTGCCGTCGATGCGATTCGGGGATCAGCACTGGACGGTCAGATCCTGGAAGTCAATGACGGCAACGTCGTCGTCATCGCGCGTGCTCTTGATCACGTACGCAACTCTCACGGGTCTCACCGCGCGACCGACGAGGCTCGAGACTCGCTCCTTCGATATGTGGCGCTATCGCCCCTGACCTACAGGCTCCGGTCGTGGGAGTTCCAGGGCGGCGAGGAACGAACGTTCTGGAGCTATACCGGCGCGTATGAAGAGAACGATCGGATCGTAGAGGCCCAGGCAAACGTCTACGACGTAGTCCGCGTTGAACGTCTGGCAACTCCGCTGGAACACGGCGTCCTCTTGGTTCAAAGCAGTCGTCTGAGCTAGATCGAGGCCTGACCGGCGAGCGCGGGCAGCCCGGCTAGCTAATCCGACCGACGGGAACCACTCAACCGCAAATCCGAGCTTCTCAGGAGCCGGACTCGGATTGTGGCGCAGCATGTGGCGAGGCAACCAGCAACGCGTACAACCCCGGCGTGCGTCGGGCATCGACCGTTTCCCTCCCCGAGACTTCAAAACCTACCTGTGCGGTGTGGTGCCCCACGCTCGGTCGGTTCGACTCCGGCGCCGCTCCGTTAGGTCGATTGCGGCTCCCCCGCGGGCTCCGCGGCGCGCCAGGTCCGACGTTCGGCACGCGGGGCGATGCCGCTCGAGACCGCCCGGAGCCGCCTCGCAAGGTCGCGGACTGTGGCGGGAATGTGGCGACCGTCGTCCACCTGGGCGATGGCCTGCGCGGTCTCGGGACTTTCCCTGGCACGGGCTCTCGCCACAGCAAGAAATCTCGTCGGGGCGGTGCAGGCGGCCTCGACCAGTGGCGCGCGCGCAGTGGCGGGCTCATCGAGCGCGTGCACGAGGAAAGCATCCGAGAGGGCGCCCCCGAATGGCTCAGCGAGCGCATCGAGCAGGCGCGGCACCTGCTGCGATTCATGGAGGACTTCGCCAGGCCGCTGAGTTGCATGGACTCGGCGAGAGGCGGCCTGAAGGCCGCCTCTCGTAGCGTGGCGTGAGTGGAGGCTAGTCGGTGGAGCCGCCCTCGACGGTCGTCGTGACCGGGATCTGGCGGGGTTTGGACTGTTCGCGCTTCTCTACGTGGACTTCGAGCACGCCGTTGCCGTAGTGCGCCCGGGCCTCGACGTCGTCAGTCCCCTCGGGCAGAGCGACCGAGCGCGTGAACTCTCCAAAGGGGCGCTCGTAGCGGAAGAGGCGCCCATCCTCCATCTCGCTGCGCTCACGCGAGCCGCTGACCGTCAGGGTGCTGTTCTCGAGCTCGACGTCGATCTTCTCCTCCGGTATGCCGGGGAGATCGAATGCGTACACGAGCTCGCCCTCGGTCTCCCAGACGTCAAGCGGAGGTGTCCAGGCGCGGTTGGAGAGAGCGGCGGCACGGGCGGGTGATTCGACGATGGTCTGGATCAGCCGCTCGAACTCGCCATTCATGGCGATGTTGCGTAGCGGCTCGCGAAAGCGGACGAGAGTGGTCATAGACCTCAGCTCCTATCGGTTGAACAATAATACTATCACATAATTTTAGTCGGCATCTAGCAAATCTTGCTCCTCCCCCTGGAATCGCGTAGCTCCGACCGGCCTGACGCTGCGGCTCTCCCACCGGTCGCCGCTTTGAGACCGCTGTAACGTCTCCAAAGACGTGAGTCACCTCAGAGAAGGACGGTGATAGTGACGCCTGTCCGAACTGCGGGACGCGCGTCGAATCCGCGATCAGCGCCCCGGGCGAGCCAGTCCGCCAAGCGACCCAGCGGCGCTGTCCCAACTGCGGGAAGGTCCGCCGACGGGAGGTCGACGGCAAATGGACGGTCGACGAGACGACGAGTTAGGTGCGCGCACGGGCGGTTAGCCCACGGCTCGGTCGGTCGACCCCGGCGCCGCTCCGCTAAGCCATTCATGCCGTCCAACGCGGACGAGCTACATCCTTGCCGCCGCTTGGAGCCCTGCAAGCACGAACGCTCAAGACCGCGTCGAGCCGCAATAGGTGGGACAGAGGCCCAGCGGTTCGTCAAACCGCGTGCGCGATGACCGACCGATGCGCGCGGAGGGTGTCTCAAGTCGCGGGAACCCGTTCGAGGTAAGGGCGTTCCGATTAGTGTCGATAGACGTCAGTCGTGGGCGACGGGTCTCGTGGGTATGTTCGGGGTGTGCTGCCGGTCTCGGTCCTCGACGTCGCCCCGATCGTCGTGGACGGGACGCCGGCACAGGCGCTCCGTAACTCGGTTGATCTTGTGCGGCGCGCCGAGCGGCTGGGCTACAGGCGGTACTGGGTCGCCGAGCACCACAACCTGAACGGGATCGCCAGCGCAGCGACGTCGGTCGTGATCGCGCACCTCGCGCAGGCGACAGAGTCGATTCGCGTCGGGGCGGGGGGCATCATGCTGCCGAATCACGCGCCGCTGGTCATCGCGGAGCAGTTCGGGACGCTGGAGGCGTTGCATCCGGGCAGGATCGATCTTGGTCTCGGGCGTGCGCCGGGGACGGACCGGGTGACGTTACGCGCCCTGCGGCAGGATCCGAGCGCCGACTCGTTCCCGCAGGACGTGTTGGAGCTGCAGGCGTTGCTCGGCGATCCGCTGCCGGGACAGACCGTGTTCGCGATTCCCGGTGTGGGGTCGCATGTGCCGCTCTGGATCCTGGGGTCGAGCCTGTACGGAGCGCAGTTGGCAGCGGCACTTGGCCTCCCGTACGCGTTCGCGTCCCACTTCGCTCCGGATCTGCTGCTTCCCGCGCTGGAGGTGTACCGCTCGCGCTTCCAGCCGTCTGCACAACTCCAGGAGCCATACGTGATGGTCGCTGTGAACGTGATCGCAGCGGACGACGACGCGACGGCGCGGCGGTTGTTCACGTCGGCGCAACAGGCGTTCACCAACGTGATCCGTGGCAGACGTGGGCAGCTCCCGCCTCCCATCGACGACATCGAGGCGTACTGGTCTCCCGAAGAAAAGGCCCACGTCGCGAACGTCCTGAGCCGCTCGTATGTCGGATCGCGGGACACCGTGCGGGAGGGCCTCGAATCGGTAATCGCCGAGACCGTGGCGGACGAGCTGATCGTCGCCGCCGCGATCCACGACCATTCGGCGCGAGTCCACTCCTATGAGATCCTTGCGGCCGTCCGAGAGGCACTGAGGTCGCGAATCACCGCCTGAAGACCCCACGGCCCCCTCGATCTGCTCCAGGTCATCGAAACCTGTGCAGGGTGAGCGCCCATGCCGCGTCCCTACGGGGCTCGCAACGTCTCACGACGTTCTCGCCACGTGCTCGCGCCGCAGCGAGGATCTCGACGGGGCACGACGAGCCCCGCGAGCGACGCTCAGCCCAGGTCTTCGCCGGTGCGGAGGTAGCGGTCGAGGAGCTTGGCGGCTTCCTGCTCGTTGCCGGGCATCAGGTGGCCGTAGCGGTCGAGCGTGATCTGGATCGAGGAGTGGCCGATGTAGGTGCTGAGGGCCTTGGCGTTGACGCCGGCGGCGATCATCAGCGAGGCGAAGGTGTGGCGGCACTCGTGGAGCCCAATCGGCGCGAGCGGCTCGGGGTTCGCGTTGCGCCAGGCGGACAAGGCACGGAGGCGCAGGCTGGAGGGTGAGAACGGCTGGGTGGGGCTGCGGCCGAAGACGAGTCCGGTGGTGGGGCGGCCATGGCGGAGGTGGCTGCGATCGGACTCTCCATGCGAGACCTGTTCGCAGAGGCAGGGCGGCGCCAGTGAGCGCGGGCGAGGAGCACCGGGGGGAGGGGGAGCTCGGCGCGACCCGGCTTGGATGTGGAGACTTTCACGAGACCTACGACAGGCTGATGCGTCTCCTCAACGAGGTGGCCAGGGCCGAGGATCACGCGGGCCGCGGCATGCTCAGTGCGGTCGCGGTGAATGCACACTCCGGGATGCCCGGCCAGGGCTACTTCTCGCTCGCTCGACGCTTGGGGCGCGAGGGCACGAACGACGCGATATGGGGCCGCGAGCGTGCGCATCTTCAGGCGGCCTGGCAGGAGCTCGCGCCGAACGCACCGCATCCTCCGTCTGAGGGCAGCCCACGGTAAGCCGGGGAGGCGCGTGTTCTCGAGTGCACGCGTGCCGATCGCCCGGTGGCCGCTGCTCCGCCATCATCTCTCCGCCTTGATCTTCTGCGCTTGGGTGTGACTCCCGGATATGTCTCCGTGGCGTCCCGCGGCCTTCCGTTGAATCACGAGCGTCTCCCGGGGCCTCCGGGCCGGGTCGCTCGTTCATCACCTCACGGAAGGCCGCGAAGGGCTGTCGTGGGAGCCGGCTCACATGTGCACGCGCGCGAGGAAGTGCTTGCTGCGGTGGCGTTCGGGCCGCGGTGTACCTAGGGGCTAGCTAGACCTGTGCGGTGTGCACGCCAGCCGCCTTGGCTCCCACCCGCTCCGAGGACCCGTTTGTCCGCAGGTGACGCGTCGCTACTGCTGTCGTGACGCCGGAGCGGTGTTCCGGAACATCACGTACAGGCCGATGTCGTAGATGCCCTTGAGTGTTCCGGCGATGAAGAACGGGGCGCCGAGCCCGGCGCGTAGGGTGGCGCCGGCGAGGAGTGGGGCGATGGGTCGGGTGGCGTAGCGGGCGGTGTTCGTGTATCCGGCGGCGGCGGTGCGCTCGCTGGGGTCGACGATGGTCATGACGAATGCCTGGCGCGTGGGGACGTCCATCTGCGAGAGCGCCGAGCGGGCGAGCAGGAGCACGATCGCGGTGGCGAGGTCTGGTGCGAACGCGACGGCGATCAGAAGCAGGTTGGAGGGCAGGTGCGTGAAGACCATCGTTCGGAGGAGACCGATTCGGTCGGCGATGCGTACGGCGGCCTGGAAGAGAGCGCCTGGAGGAGCCCGATGGAGAAAAACACGATTGCGAGCGTCTCGGGTGTGGCGCCGTACTTGCGGGTGAAGAGGTACGCGATGAACGTCAGGGGCACAAAGCCGCCGGCGAAGCTGTCGAGCGCGAACAGGCCGGATAGACGGAGGACGATTCCGCGGGAGCGGTGGAGGGGCGGGAGTGGTTCCTCTTCGAGTTCGTGCCCGCGCTCCACGCCCGGCGAGAGTCGGCTGGAGGCGAACAGGCCGGCGGCGGCCGCGACCGGGTAGGCGAGCAGCCATTCGGGGGAGCTGCCGACGAGTGCAAGGAGGGCTCCAAGCGAGCCCGCGAGGGTGGCGATTGTGTTGTAGGTGCCGAACAGGCGGGTGGGGTCGTGGTCTCCGGCGGCGTGCGGGAGCATTGCCTGCTCAAGCGTGGTGAAGGGGCCCGATTCGACGACGTCGGTCGAGACGGTGCCGCTAAGGCCGGCGATCAGCAGAGCGGGCAACCAGTCGGTGAGCGCGAACACGGTGCCCGCGATCGCCATCCCGACGAGGAGTAGCCGGTAACAGCGGCGGCGCCCGATGCGGTCGCCGTGACGGGCGAGCAGCAGGGAGATGACCGCGCTGCCCGCGAGCAGCGACGCGAGCACCGCACCGACCGCGGCGTTGGAGAGCCCGCGGTCGGCGAGGCTGACGCCGATCAGGACGGCCCCCAGCCCGTAGGCAAGCGCGCGAGCCGCCTGTACGGCGAGGATCGCTCGTCCGTCCGGGGTCAGGCGTGTTCCTCGAACACCAGCGCGCCGCCGCTCGCGGGGCAGAAGACATAGAGGCCGCGCTCGTCCGGATCCAAGCCGATCGTGTGCGCGCCCTGCTCGGTCTCGACGGTCTCCACCTGTTCGAGGGTGTTGCTGTCGAAGCTGCAGACGACACCCGGTTCGCCGATCGCGACATAGAGGCGCGCGAGTTCGGAGTCGTGCATGACGACGTCGGGCTCGCCGGGCAGCGGCAGGGTCGCAACGAGCGCGCCGGTGTCGCGTTCGAGGATGACGAGGGCGCCCGCGTCGGCAGCACAGAAGAGCCGGCCTCGGTCGAGCCAGAGGCCGTGCGGTCCTGTCGCGGGGACGGTCAGTCGGCGGTCGATCTCCAGCCGCTCGCAGTCGATGACGAGGATCTCGGCCGGCTCACGGACGTTGGCATAGACGCGGTCGCACTCGTCGTCGTAGACCGCCCAGCGCGGCCGGCCGGGCAGCGGCAGCTCAGCGATCACCCTCATCGTGTCGAGCTCGACAACGGAGGCGGTGCAGTGCTCACCCAGCGGCTCGCCGAGGTTGAAGGCGTAGAGGCGGCGCCGGCGGCGATCGTAGGCAAGCCCGTTCGGGTGAGGCCCCACCTGCACCCGTCCGAGCAACTGCTCGTCGGAGCAGCGAAAAACGCTCACGCGGGCGGCACCGCGGTCGCTCGTGAACAGCAGGTCCCCCTCCTCGTCGATCAGCACGCCGGCGACACCCGGCAAACCGGGGAGGGAGCGCAGGAACGCCCGCGCCCGACAGTCGATCACGTCAACCCGATCAGCCCCCGTGTGCGCTACGTACATCCGACCGCCCTCGCGATAGAGGTCGGCGTGGTCGAAGCCACGCTTCCCGCCCGCCGGGACAGGAATGAACCCCACGCGCTCGAGACTCACGCCGCGGCCGCGCTCCGATTGATTTCGTGACCGCACCAGGCGTAGAGCGCGTCGTAAACCGGCAGCGAGAGCTCGAGCTGGCGGTGGTCGCCGAGTTCGAGCAGATGGAAGCCCTCCGCGACGGCGAGCAGGCCGCGGGACTGCGGTGTCGCGTCGCGATCGTCTGCGATGTCAGCCCCGTGCACGATCTGGGCGAGCAGCTTCAGCGCCGGGTCGTCGAGCTCGTAGTCGTCGAGCAGCACCTCGAACGAGCAGAGCCCGTCTCGATGCGTGAACTCCGCCCCGGGCGCATCGTAGGAGTGCGCACCCTCACGCTCTGCGACTTCCAATACTTGCTCGGCGGGGACGTAGATGAACTCGGCCTCCGGGTCGATGAACTTGCGGATCAGCCAGGGACAGGCGATCCGGTCGGTCTTCGGGCGCGCTCTCGTAACCCACTTCATCGGGTCGCCTCCCTGGTCGATTTCTCCGATGCTGGCGAGCGTGGCGGGCACGGTGGTCAGGTGGGATTCCGCCCGAGCAGCAGGGCACGCTTGCGGTACTCGTAGAGGCCGTCGAACAGCGGCCCGGTCAGTTCCAGCAGGCGCTCATCGTCGACGACCATTGAGAGCCCCCGTAAGGCGACGTCGAGCCCGGCCGCTTCGGGTGCGTCGTAGCGCTCGTCGTCGAGGTCGGCCTCGTGCACGATCTTGGCGATCTCCCACAGGACCGGATCGATCAGCTCGTAGTGACGGAGAAAGGTCTCGAAGCTGCAGTCGCCTCCATGATGCGAGAGCGCGGCCCCGCGCATGTCGAACGGGGTCGCGTCCGTGGGTACCTCGACCGGATCGTCGACGAACACGAAGACGGCCTCGGCATCGAGGAAGCGGCGGATCAGCCAGGCACATGCAGCCCGGTCGATGTGACAACCCGCGCGAGTCGCCCATCTCATCGCGCGACCTCAATCTCGGACGCCAGTTCGTCCACAGCCATCATCGCGCGCTCGCGCTCGGGAGGCGGGAAGAAGTCACGGCCGCGAATCGCGTGCAATGTGCGACGGAGACGCGCAACGGCACGCCTCCGCGCGACCGGCTCCTTCCCTCGCGCCGCCGCAGCCGCCTCGATGACCGAGCCGTACTCGGCAGCGACCGAGCCTGCCATCCGCTCGGCGAGAGCACGTTCGTGCGCCGTTGATCCGGGGGTGGCGACCCAGATCGTCGCCTCGCCGCCTGCCTCCACGATCTCCTCGGCGAGCCACTCAAACTGCTCCTGAGTACGGCTGTCGCGCGGCAGCGCGACAAGCCCGTCAACGATCTGAACGGCGCCGAGGCGACGGAGACGCCGCCAAAGCGCAATGCGGGGGGTTGACGGCTCGCGAGGCAGCCGATACGCGAGCTGAACCCAATCCCCGCGTCGCTCCATTCGTCGACAGTATCGCAACCGTGGTTACACTGCAACCACGGTTGCCACTCACTAGACCCTCAACGTCTGGTCGGTCGCTTTGCTCAAGCGGTTGACCAGGAAGGCGAACAAGGAGCTGCGCTGAGGGCCAATTGTGAAGCCGGGCCTCAAGCGCGCGTCCCTGCAAATGCGCTTCCCCAGGCCCCTCAGGTGGCTCGCGGCGCTCGGGCTAGCGCCGATCCCCGGCCCCGTCGATGAGGTCGTGCTCCTCATCGTCGCCATCCCGCTCGGGCTGTTCTATCGGCGACCTCTGGTCGAGGCGTGGCGTGAAGCCGACGAGCGGTAGTGGCAATCCGCAGCGCGACAAAGCGCGGACCTCGAGTAAGGCAAGCCTTACAACCCAATGAAGGGGGACTCGGTGCGTTCCATCACCGCCGTCCGCACTTCGCTGTCCTCGCACTCGGTCTGACGTCCGCCGCCGGCGCCGCCAGCAGCGCGACACCACAGGTCAACACAAAGCTCCTCGACTTCAAGGTCGTTCCGAAGCCGAAGGCAGTCGCCGCCGGCAAGGTCACCTTTGTCGCGACCAACGGGGGGGAAGATGGAACACGAGCTCGTGGTCGTGAAGACCCCGAAGGACGCCTCCAAACTCGGCCGCGGCGACGGCACCGCCAGCGAGAAGGGCGAGGTCGCAGAGGTCGAGGACGTCAAGCCCGGCAAGACCAAGCGACTTACCGTCAGCCTCAACCCCGGCCACTATTTGTTGCTCTGCAACATCGGCAAGCACTACGGTGCCGGCATGTACGTCAAATTCAACGTGGAGTAGCCGACAAAGGAAACGCCGCCCCGAGAGGGGTTGGCGGATTGGCGGACTCGGGCGCGGCCTGTGTCCTCAAGACAAGGCGATGGGCCGCGCCCGAGAGTCCGGCCGGGGCGGAGTCCCCGCTGGACCCCGGCCGCGTATCGGTGCTCGGAGCTCGGGACCTCGACGGTTCAGGAGCGTTCGAGAGCGTCGGCTTCAGGCCGGACGGCGCGGCTCGGGCAACGCGCTCGGCCGACACGCCGGTGTGCATTTTCGGAACTGTGGCGTGTGCGGACGTCCCCTCGCCGGCAACAGGTCGGCCGTCCGACTGGCTGTGGCAAACGTTGTGGCGCGTCCACCGCAACGACCCACCAGACCAGCGTTCGTCGGCATCGTGGTCACCCTGTGGCTCAAGACTTCAAAACCTGTGCGGTGTGGTAGCCCCACGCTCGGTCGGTTCGACTCCGGCGCCGCTCCGTTAAGCCGTTTGCGGCGTTCGGACGGGCCTCGCGGCGCGTTTCGCCCGTTGGACGTCGGCGCGACGGCGGGCCGCTCGAGGCCGCCCGGAGCCGCCTCGCGAGGTGGCGGACTGTGGCGTGACTGTGGCACGGTCGCATCGGGTTCGTCGTTGAGTAGGTCAGGCGAGAGCACGCTCGTGCAGGTCTCAGTCCTAGGGCGTGAGCAGTTTCCAGTGCCCCTCGGAGACGACTTCGACGGTGCCGTCGACCACCTTGATGGCGGTCTGATCGTCGATCGCGTACGCAGGCACTGACAACCCGGCGGCCCATGCTTCTATCTCGGCCAGAGGGGTAGCGGGAAGGTCATCCTCACGATAGAAGGTGTGGAAACACGGAGAAACCAACGAGTCCCAGCGCTTTGTCGCTGCCTGTGAGTGGATCGCTGTCGTCGTAGGTCTCTCCTCCGAAGTCGGGAGTCGCGACCATCGCGCCGCCACTTGTGCCGACGTAGACCATGTCGGGCCGCAGCGACGGCAAGAGGTCGGCCAGCCCGGACTGCCGCATCCAGTAGCAGAGATACAAGGGACTGCCACCCCAAACCAGTAGTGCGTCGACTTCCTTGACCGCCGAAACCCAGTACTCCTCTTTGATGCTGGGCAGCGCGGTCAGCTCCAGCACTCCCAACGACTTCCAGCCCAAGCCGCACATCGGCCCGCCGACCGATCCGTTGATGAACCCGTAGACGTGTGACGGTCCGCCGGGGAAAGGTTGCACCCCAGTTGGAATGCAGAGCGCACTGGACTCGGCGATCGGCTTGCCCAGCAACTCGACCAGCGCATCATGGATGCTCGCATTCCTGATGCCGCTGGATGTGAGAAGAATCTTCATCGTGCCTCCTGAATTGACTGCTGTGGGCGAGACCGCTCTAGCCCGTACGCGGTAGAGACTGGTAGACCACCGAAAGTTCATCGACTCCGGAAGAGACCCAGCGTCACGTCCTCAGGTGACATTCCGAACGCTGGCGCACGCCGCGGTGCTGACGCTCGGGTGGTATGTGGCAGGCCGCAGCGTGCGTCGGACCGCGAGACTCCGGCGATGAGCGTCGAGGTCGTGTTCGAGACGCACTCCCTGTCCGTCGACAACGAGCGCGGGATCGCGACTGGTTGGCTGCCAGGACGTCTGTCGCGGGACGGGCGGCGACTTGCGGCGGAACTTGGCGACCGTCGGCGCGAGGACGGAATCAGCGTGGTCTTCACGTCTGATTTGCGCCGCGCGGTCGAGACAGCGGAGATCGCGTTTGCGGGAACGACGATCCCGATGTACCCGGACGCGCGACTCAGAGAGTGCAACTACGGTGAGATGAACGGGATGCTTGCGTCAAGGATGGAGAGTGAGCGTCCCCTGCGGATCGATCGCCCGTTCCCTGGCGGCGAAAGTTGGCGTCAGGCGGTAGACCGCGTTCGAGGTTTCCTACAAGAGCTGGTCGAGACACATGACGATGAGCGTGTTCTCGTGATCGGACACGTGGCCACACGCTGGGCTCTCGACCATTTCGTGAACCGTACGTCGCTCTCCGAACTGGTGGAGACGCCGTTCGATTGGCGCCAAGGCTGGATCTACACCCTCGATTCAGCTGCGCTCAGGGAACATTCCTGAATGCTCGGGCAGGCGAGCATGCTGCTCCTCGGCACCGAGTTTCGTTGCTGGAAGTCAAGAGAAGGAAGCGGGCTCACGGGGACTCCGGAGGCCGTCGAGCGGCCTGACACGGGTCGCCACAACCTGTGTGACGGCACTCGTGCTGGCCGATCGGGTGAGCGGGCCATCGGAGGCGTTGCGCCAGGCGCTGAGCGCGCGGAGACGCAAGCTTGAGGGCGAGAACGGCTGGGTGGGGGTGCGGCCGAAGACCAGCCCGATAGTCGGGCGCCCGTGGCGGAGGTGGTGGGCGAGGAGATGGCCGCGGAGGATCGCGGGGATCGGGACGGTGCGGGTGCCGGCGCAGCTCTTCGTCTCGATCACGCCCTCCTTGTCGTCCCAGTTGCGCCGCACGTCGATGACGCCCTGGTCGAGGTCGAGAGCTCCCACTCGCGCGCCTGAAGTTCGCCGCGGCGTACGCCAGGTCGAACCCACCGGGCCTGGTGCCGACGCGCGCACCCGCGCCCGTTCGATGCCGAGCACGAGGCAGGCGCGAGGGCGCTCGCAGGCGACCGGCCTACACCGCCCTCGGCGGCCTCTGGCAACCGCGTAGAGCGCCTGCTCCATATATGAGCCGACGTTGTCGCACATGCTCGCTGAATAGCTCGGACCCATGCTCTGCTTGGGACCCCCAACCTCGGCGCGGGCGATCGCCCGTCACGCCGCGCTACCGGGTCGCGTCGCTCGCGCCTTGCGCCGCCACGCGAGCAGGGCGAGCGCGGCGATAAAGATCAAGCCGGCGCCCGCGATGGCGGTGATCCAGCCCCAGGCAACCGTCCTAGACCGCTCCTTGTCGGGCCCTGGTATCACCGTAAGGGTCGCGGGCCAGTTGACCGTTGCCCCGCTGGCATAGAGCTCGCGCGTGTTGAGGGTTACCGGTCCTGGCGGCGCCGACACGTCGACGTCGAGCCGGAACGTCTCTACGGTCAGGTGCGCGAGTGGGCCTCCCCGCCAGGTGGCGGTCGACCCGTCGAGCGTCGCCGTCCAACCCGCCGTCGCATGCGTGCGAACGATGCTGACGCCGGCCGGAACGCTCACCGTCACGCCCGACATCGGCTCAGTGCGCTCGTTTGGGACGGCAAAGCTCATCGTCGTAACGGTCCCAGTCGCGAGGAACTGCGGGACGGGAACAACGTGGCCCGACGCGGCGCTCGACGTTACGAGGACAGCGACGACCGAGCAGACTGCAAGTGCTGCTGGGCGCACGCGCAGAAATGATGCCGACGCCGCGACGGCTGGGCAGTCATTGGGCTACGCGGCGCGGACCAAGCGGCGACCGAACCGCGCCGCAGCCGCGCCTGCTGCGAGTACACCGGCGAGGGCTCCTGCGATCAGGTTCGTCTGAACACAGGCTCGGCAAGCGTTACAGCAGGTCGCCGCCATCGGCGCGTGTTCGCCGTACTTCGCGACACTCTGCGTTAGTCGTCCCTGCCATTCAGCTCGCACGTCGCAAATCGTAGCCCGCCCACAGGAATCGGGGCCGGGCCGCGGGAGCACGTCGGGACGCTACCGCTCTAGGTGCGGGAGGCTGGATCTTCCCGCGGTGCCGTAACGTGGCAAGGGGTGTGGCGAGCGGATGTTGGCGTGCGCCCAACCAGTGTCCGTGCGACATTGACGCTCATCGCCGGTCAAGACGTCAAAACCTGTGCGGTGTGCACTACCACGCGACCAAGTCGGACGAGCCAAACGTCACTGGGATGCGCGTTTGCTTTACCGACGATCAGGTCACCAAGACCCAGATCAGCGTCCACCTTTGAGCACTACCCCGACGTCGCAGCCGCTGGGTCGGTGTCCGATGCTGAAGCAGCGCGCCTCCACATCAGGACGAATAGTAGAACGGTCGTGATGCCGATGGTGTTGAGGATCGTGATCGACACCGTGACCAGCGGGTCGGCTGCAAAAGGATAAATCATCATCAGGAGCATCGGAGCGATGTTGCGTACCGCCGTGGTCGCCTCGGTCGCATGCCTGATCCCCACGTCCTTGACTCGAAGACTGGTAACGAGAAGGTAGCCACACCCGAGGCCGATGAATGGGCCAGCAAGGGCCGCGATGTAACTCTCGGTGCCCCAGGTCTCCTTGAACAGATCCCAATACGCAACCAGCGTGAAGTTGAGATTGAAGAGCAGGCAGAGGATCGCGAACCCGGAGAGCCCACTGTGCCAATTCCGGCGTCAGGTCGGGCCACCAGACCCTGAAGCCGCACCCGAGAACCACCGGCAGGAGGATAAAGAGCAGCAGCGGCCACGCAATATCCCAGGCGGAGGTCGTGAGTTGCGCGTCAACCGCATCGATGGCGAGGGGCAAACCTATCGGGAGGGCGATAATTGTCCCGGCGCTCAAGACCACTAACAGCGTCGTGGCGATGCTGACATCCGCCTTCGCTATCCGGGCGAGGAGGGGAGCGAAAGGCATACCCGCACACAGGGCTGCGACACAGAACCCGACCTTGATCTCATCAGGAATGGACTCGGCTATCGTCAGCAAATAGCCGATGAACACGAGCGGGATGATCACGAAGTTGATCACCAACGCCCACACGGCAATCTTCCAATGGGTAAAGGCCTCTGCTAGCAGCTTGCCGACCGACAGCCTGAGGCCCAACCCGAACGAGTTCAATATCACGAAGAGCACCCCAAACCCGTTGATCAGGATGATCGTGCTGGACTGAGCTGCCATATCGCTCCCTTCTCACGAGCAGACGACCCACCACGCAAACGTCCCATTTTGCCCTCAGCCGTGAGCGCTACGGGCTGGACACCATCACGCACCTCGAACCTTCCGTCGATGACGGCGGCTCCGATCAGTGCATAGGCACTGAGCACCGCGATGGGCGTCACGATGTTGTGCCCGCCGAAGTAGCGTCCGTTGGGGAAGAGTCGGCTTGTACGTGAGCCACGCATTCCTCCTGAGCGGTGAACGACGCCCCGTCGTCAGCGCGCTCCACGAACGAGCCGACCGTGGCATCGAAGCCATCCGGCCGCAAATGCGCATCATCCGATCAGGACGATTCGACCCTCCAGGTGCGGCAGCAGTTCACTAGCCCCTGACCCATCCCGAAGCCGAATGGCCCAAGAAGACCTGGAAGGCTCGCTGGACGTGCGATTTCGCGGTGCGTGTGAGCGGCTCAGCTACCCGACGGCCGTGATCTTCGACTCGATCCGGTCAAGACGACCATCCAGCTCCGTGATCGCCTGTCGTGTCTCGACCAGCGCGTCAAGGATTGCTTTGGCGTTGAGCTCATCGTGCGCACGCTCAACCGCCTGCGCCTCTGCCGCGCCACGCTGGATCACGATACTTGTCACCCCTGCCGTGAGGAACGCGATGAAGGAGATGCCGACCACCATTTCGATGCCCCCGATGACTTGGCCCACGCCGGTCGTGGGCACGACATCTCCGTAGCCAACCGTCGTGACTGTTTGCAGCGCCCACCAGATCGCCAAGCCCAAGGAAGGGAAGTTGTCGGGATCGACGATCCGCATCACGATCGCCCCGACGAACCCCAGTGCGACAAAGGTAATGGAAAGGCCCATGACCACGGATCGTGCGTTGGCGATCCGCAGAGCGCGGCGCTCGATGAACGAACGCCTTGTCGGTGGCGGCGTAGGGTCGTCCTCGTTCATAGGCGTGAGGTTCAACGACGGGGCCAGCTTCCCTCGCCGTCGTGGGTACCGACCCGGCCAAGGCGCTGTCCGGGAATCGTCGGTGGCCGTTACGTCCCGGTATGCGCTTCGTCGTGAGGAGTATTCCTCACGTTCCAACCGAGCAAGCATTGCGGATGTTTACACCCTCCGGATCGGGGTATAAAGGCCTCAGCGCTTGGCCTGTTTTTGAGCCGCCGAGGTTTCTCTTTGCCTCTTTGGTAGCACCACCGGCTTGAGCGCAGCAGGGAGTTCATTCGAGCTTTCCTGTCCCGGAAGGAAAGAAGGAGCATCACATGTATGCCACCATTCGCCGTTACGACGGTATGGACCGGAATCGCTCGGCCGAGTTGACCGGCAAGGTCAACGATAGCCTCGTCCCCAAGCTCGAGAAGCTGCCTGGGTTCAAGGGCTACTTCCTCGTCGAGGATGACAACGGCGTCTTGACCTCGCTCGGTCTCTTCGAGACACCTGAGCAGGGCAAGGAGTCGTCGAAGTTCGTCGCAACCTGGATCCGCGACGAGAAGCTCGACTCGATCATTCCGAACGAGCCCAAGATCATGAGCGGCCGCGTCGTCGCCACCAGCGACCGCGTCTTGGTCGCCGTCTAGCTCGACGGAAGCACTTCGACGGAGAGGGCCCGGCTTGCCGGGCCTTCTCCGTTCCTTCAGCGCGACCATGGGGATGTCGGAGATGCGGTACCGCCGGTTCCTCGCCTGGTCGTCGCTCGCGGGGGTGATCTGGAGCACGTACACCTGCGTGCTCGCATACAACACCGGGACAGCGCTCGCCGAGTTGCCGCTCGCGTCGGTTGTGATCTCCAGTCTCGTCACGGCCGTGGTCCTTGCGGTCATCCTTCGTCGTCATCCGGAAGCAGCGGCGCAAGACCGCCTTTCAGGCAGAGTCGGAAACGCCCGCGGCCTAGCGATCGTCGACGTCCGGAGGCGCTGGCCGACGATCTGCGCCTAACCGTTGGCTGCCGGCGAGTGGCTGTCGCAAAATTCATGCCAACGGTATGAGGAACGTCGTCGCCTCCACGTCTCATAGTCCGTGAAGATGTCGGGCGAACGCCTGAGGACAGAGAGGTAACGGGCGTGCAGTCCGGCCGCAACGTGGGGATCCTCGATCCGGCCGCGGGAGCTGCCGACAGACGCATCCTTCCCGAGTACCGTGGGCGAGGAGGATAGAGGTTGGGCGGTTCGGGTCTCGTCACGATTGCGCTCCTGGTCCTCGCATATGCGGCGGTCTCGCGGCGCCTCTCGACGTCCGTGGTCACCGCCGCGATCGTGTTCGTCGCCGGCGGC
Organism: uncultured Actinomycetes bacterium; assembly: GCA_963810295.1. Taxonomy (GTDB): domain Bacteria; phylum Actinomycetota; class Thermoleophilia; order Gaiellales; family Gaiellaceae; genus Gaiella. Next base: position 262,110 of record CAWEMW010000009.1, on the reverse strand, counting down.
ATGCTGGCGAGCGACGAGGTTCTCGGCTGGCTCGATCCGACGATCGGGAGCGACACGGTCCGCTGGGTCGCCGAGGCGACGCTGGCCGTCGTGCTCTTCTCCGATGCGTCGCGGATCGATCTCGCCGCCTTGCGCCGCGAGTACGTCCTGCCCCTTCGGTTGCTCGCGATCGGTCTGCCGCTCACGATCCTGGCCGGCACGCTCGTGGGCGTCGTCCTGCTCGGGGAACTCGTCGTCGTCGAGGCGGTCCTGCTGTCGATCGTGCTCGCCCCGACGGACGCTGCTCTTGGACAGGCGGTCGTCACCGACCGCCGGATTCCGTCGCGCGTCCGTCAGGGCCTCAATGTCGAGAGTGGGCTCAACGACGGCATCTGCGTGCCCCTGCTACTGATCGCGATAGCAGTTGCCGAGGCGGAAGCGGGCGCGATCGGAGACGGCGCCGCGGCACGGCTCGTGCTCGAGGAGATCGGCTATGGGTGCGTCGGGGGCGTCGTGGCGGGTCTGGCCGCCGCGTTCGTGGTCAGGGTGGGCGTCCCGCGCCGTCTCGTCGACCCGATCTGGCTTCAGGTCGTCCCGGTCGCCGGGGCCGCGCTCGCCTACGGGCTGGCCGTGTGGATGCACGGCAGCGGGTTCATCGCCGCCTTTGTCGGAGGGGCCGTCTTCGGCGGATTGCGCCGCGAGGTCGGGGGTGAGGTGAGCCTCTTCCTCGAAGAGGCGGGCGGCCTCCTCGGCGCAGTGACGTTCATCCTCTTCGGCGCCGTCATGCTCGTGCCGGTGCTCGACGACCTCTCCGGCGCTGTCGTCCTCTATGCGCTCCTGAGCTTGACCCTGGTCCGGATGATTTCCGTCGCTCTGGCGATGCTCGGATCGGGCGCGAGGCGGCCGACGGTCGCCTTCCTCGGCTGGTTCGGGCCGCGGGGACTGGCGTCGATCGTGTTCGCCGTGATCCTGGTCGAGGAGGCCGACCTCGCGAACGAGTCGGTGCTGCTGAACACGATCTTCCTCACCATCGGCCTCTCGGTTCTCCTGCACGGCCTGACCGCAGCCCCGCTTGCAGCGCGCTACGCAGCCTGGTTCGCGGCCCACCCGCGCGACGCGGAGCCGACGTTCGAAAGAGCGCCGGCTCCCGAGCATCCCCTACACCGCTGGGCCGTGGCGCAGCCGGCTGCGCGCACGCGAGTCGAGGACCCCTCGGCCGAGACGACGCCCTAAGGGCGCGAAAGCAGTCCGCGCTGGACTCCCCTGTCCTAACATTGGTGCCCCCATGGCGGCTACGGAAGTCCGACAGTCGAGTGCTGCGGGCTGTGCTGCTGTTTGTTCCCGAGACCTAGGAGACTTCGATGGGATTGTTGCGCCGGCGCGGTGGAGATGACGGGACGAAGTACCGGATGCGCGAGAAGATGTTCGCGGTCGGGGACGACTTCTGGATCGAGAACGAGGAGGGGGCAAGGGCGTTCAAGGTCGATGGGAAGGCGCTGCGCGTCCGTGACACGCTCGTGCTGGAAGACGCTTCCTCGGGTGGCGAGCTGTACGAGATCCAGGAGAAGAAGCTCTCGGTCCGGGACAAGATGGAGATCGAGCGCGGCGGGGCGACGGTCGCGACGGTCAAGAAGGCGTTGATCACGCCGCTGCGCGATCGTTTCTCGATCGAGGTCGAAGGCGGCGAGGACATGGAAGCGAAGGGCAATATCGTCGACCACGAGTACAAGATCGAACGCGGCGGCGACACGGTCGCGGAGGTGTCCAAGCGCTGGTTCCGGGTCCGCGACACCTACGGCATCGAGATCGCGCCCGAGCAGGACGACGCGCTCATCCTCGCCGTCAGCGTCTGTATCGACCAGATGGCGCGCGGCTGACCTTCGAGGGCGCTCCCGGCACCGGGGCGGGTCCCTCGCACCTCGCTCCTTCTTCTAACCGTCGTCACTAGGGCCGATCATCCGCGTCGACGCGCAGGCGGGCCGACCGCGGCGGTTCGTCGAACTCGTCGTGGCGGCGGAACCAGAACGACCACGGCGCCCGCGGCCAGCCCTCGGGCAAGTCCTCGTCCTCACCCTGCCCGCCATAAGGCGTCAGGGACCACAGGCTCCAGAGGCTGCCGATCCACTGGACCATCGCTCCGTGCTGCAGGAAGTAGGTGCGGTAGACGTCGTTGCCGTCGCGCAGGAAGACGTTGAAACCGAACCACTCGTCGACCCCGAAGTCAGCCGAGAAGCGCTCGCTGCGGATCGTGTACCAGGGCACGTCCGTCCAACCCATGCGCTCGGCGTAACCGCGGAGGTTCGCCTGAGGTGCCGGCGATGTCATCGCGAAGGTGATGTCGCGAGCATGTAGGAGGCCGAGCTCGGGGATGCCGTCGGCGACCGACGAGCAGCCGACGCACCCGGCGTCGGGCCAACCGTCGACACCCTCCTCGAAGAAGAACCGGTAGAGGATCAGCTGGCTGCGCCCGTCGAACAGCTCGGGCAGCGACCGCCGCCCGTCAGGCCCCTCGAACGCGTAGGCATGCTCCACACGCACCATCGGCATGCGCTTCCGTGCGGCGGCGAGCTCGTGCATCGCGGCGGCGACAGTCTGCTCGCGCTCGAGTAGGGCCGCCAGCGCCGCTTCCCACTCGGTCTGACCGACGACAGGCGGACGACCCGGGGTCGCCTTGGGTCTCCCCATACGGATCGGCTACCTCGACTGTCGCTGGCCCAAACGATCCCGAACCTAGGGGACATTCCTAGACGCCGGCCGAGCCGAGGCCACGGCTTCGTCGAGCGTCGGCTTGCTTTGCGACCGAGACGCTCAAACGTCCGGACAACTCCGGCTAGTCAGCCCACCAGTCGCGCTGGCCATCGACGTCTTCGCGCGGATCCTCGCCGAGGTTGGGCGCGCCGATGACGAGGATCTCGAGGCCCTCTGGCCCGGCCTCGTAGCCTCGCCACGTGCCGGGCGGGACGCGCACGGCGTCCCATGCCCTGAGCTCGACGATCTCGTCGTCGACTTTCATCCGCCCGCTCCCGCGCAGGACCACGTACACCTCCTCTTGCTTCATGTGCGTGTGGCCGTACGGAAAGCGATAGCCGGGCGGGACGCGCTGGTAGCTCAGGCCGGATTCCTCGAGCTCGAGCGCCCTGGTCGCAGCGCGGAACTCCAGGTCCGGCGCCCCGTCGAACCTGGAGCCGATGTCCTCCAGATCCTCCTTGATGTTGCTGAGCGTGAACGGCACGGCGCAATCCTATGGCGTCAGGCCGGAACGCTGGCCCAGGTGAGCGCCCTCGGCCGAGTTGTATTCGAGCTCCAAGACTTCAAATCTGTGCGGTGTGGCATGCCTACGCTCGGTCGGCCGCCGTTCGACGCGATTCAGCTCGATCGCATGACCCCCTGCGTCCTCGGCGAAGACCCGCGATCGTGGACGGGGCCGGCGAGTCCGAGGCGATCAAGAGCCCCGTGCTCTACTTTCGCAACGGCCTCACTTCGGATCGAAAAGGACAAGATGCGCGCCCTAACGCTCGACAGCTTCGACAGCGCCCCGCGTTTCCGCGACGACCTCCCGATACCGACCGTCGGGGCCGATGACCTGCTCGTGGGCGTCCAAGCTTCATCGGTGAACCCCGCCGATGCAGTGATCGCGTCCGGAATGCTCAAAGGGATGGCCGAGTACGAGTTCCCGGTAACGCTCGGACGCGATTTCGCGGGAGTCGTCGAGCAGGTCGGCGCGAACGTCACTCAACACGCAGCCGGGGATGCGGTCTACGGGTTCGTTCGTCACGCCAGTCCGGCCGTGCACGAGGGAAGCTGGGCGGACTATGCAGTCGTTCCCCAAGGCTTGGTGGGGCGGAAGCCGGCCAGCGTCGATGTTGCATCCGCCGGGGTTACGCCAGTCGCGGGCCTGACTGCTATCGCTGGACTCGATGCCCTCGAGCTGTCGTCAGGTGAGAGCGTTCTAATCATCGGGGCAACCGGAGGCGTCGGCAGCTTCTTCGTCCAGCTCGCGGCAGCGGCAGGGGCACACGTGATCGCTCCCGCCCACGACGACGACCGCGAGTATCTCGACGAGCTTGGAGTCAGCGAGGTCCTCGAGCGCGACTCCGATCTCATCGAGCAGGTTAGGGACCGCTTTCCCGAGGGCGTCGACGCGCTTCTCGACCTCGTGTCCTTCGCTCCCGATGCCTCCGTGCTCAAAGAGGGCGGGCGGCTGGCCTCCCCCCTTGGTGCGGCCGGAGAGGGGCCAGGACGCGCGAACGTCATGGCATTGGGGACTACCGAGAACCTCGAGCGTCTCGCGACCTTCTTGGATACCGGTGCGCTGCGCGTGAAGATCCAAGACACGTATCCGCTCGAGCAAGCCGGCAGCGCTCTCGAATCCCTCACGGGCACCCATACGCGGGGGAAGCTGGCCATCGCGAACGCCACCTAGAGGTCGTCGAGAGTCGATGCGAGACCTCCAAACCAGCCCAGGACGGCTTCCTTGCCTTTGAACGTTCCGGCATTCGGGTCGGCAGGAACGCCGGGATTCACCCACTCGACGTCGTCCGCCATCACCTCGGCAAGCGCCGCCATGTCGCCCCGACCGAAAGCCTCATACGCACTTTGGGCGAGGCGGGTGCTCTCATCTGCTGACACTGGAACTCCTTGTCGAGGGTGAGCGAGGAGTGTCTCACTCGTGGAGACTCCGCTCACAGTGACACCGCGTGGTCGAGGAGCTTCCCCTCATGTGACGTTCCCGAACACTGGACCAGCCGTGGGCAGTTGGGGTCATGCATCGAGTCGGAGCACGACCTCGTCCGTCTCCTCGTTGCGCCCATGTGCGAATCCGCGCCCCTCGCCCACGATAAGGAAACTGCATTTCGTCAACACACGAATCGACGCGGCGTTGTCGCTCGCAGCGCGAGCGTAAAGCGGACGGGTTGTCTCCAGCTGCAAGAACTCTTGCAGGGCACGCGTGGCAATGCCGCGACCCCAATCTTCACGGCCTATCCAATAGGTGACCTCGCGGTGACCCTCCAAGTCGAAGCTCGCAATCTGACCCACAACTCGACCGTCGATCTCGACGACCCTGTTCGTCGTGGACACGTCGCTCCTCAGCCGCGCCCACCGTCGCTCGAAGGCGGTTCGATCATTCTGATCCGGCGAAGTGAACGCGGCCATCCGTATCGCGTCGCGATCCGTCCAGTGCTCGAACAGCACGTCGAGATCGCGATCTTCGATCGCGCGAAGGACAAGCTGTCCCGAGCCCTCCCGCACGGCTGTAACGCTAACTGTCGCAAACTCGGGGGACATTCCCGAACGGTTGCCCACGACGGAGTTTGCTGCGCGACGGACTCGCGCCAGTTGACCGTTCCCGGCCTGCTTGGCGGGGTCGACCAATGTACGTCGAGACTCGAACCGCGAACACTGACATGTGGCGCGTCCGGCTGGAGAGCACGTCGCCGACCACGCGCTCGAGTGGGCGGCGGCACGCGCAGCCGGCCCCGAAGCGGCAATTGCAACGCCGGCGTAGACCGCCGACGCCTCACCCGAGGATGTTCCGGTACTTGGGATCTCGGTCGACGACTGCGCGCGGGCCCGCCGGCGTGGTCCCGGCTACTAGGCTGGGTGGCGGATGGCAGAGCCGGTGAGGGTGACGCTGTACAACGACGCCGGCTGCCCGTGGGGGTACTCCGCGAACCCGGCGTTCCGCGTGCTCGAGTGGCGCTACGGCGCGCAGCTCGAGTGGAGGCTCGTGCTGATCGGGCTCACGAACGTGGCGCAGGAGTACGTCGACCGGGGCTACACCCCGCTGCGCTCAGCTGAGGGGTACGCGCGGCTCTTCCGCCGGTTCGGCATGCCCCTGGCGCCGAGCCCTCGGGCGCGGATCGTCGGTACCGGCCGCTCCTGTCGAGCGATCGTGGCGGTGCGTTTGCAGGCGCCGGGGCGGGAGTGGGCCGCCTTCCGGGCGCTGCAGTTCGGGTTCTTCACGACCACGCTGCTCCTCGACGAGGACGAGAGCCTCGCGGCGGCGCTGCGCGGGGTGGAGAGGATCGACGTCGACGCCGCGATCGCCGCGATCGACACGCCGGCGGTAGAGGACGCCTACCAGCGAGACCGGGCCGAGGCACGCAGTGCCGCCGGCTCGCCCACCCAGCTGCAGGACAAGCACGCGACCACCGACGGCCCGGTTCGGTACACGGCGCCGTCGCTCGTGTTCGAGCACGGCGGCCGGCGCCTCGAGGCCGGTGGCTGGCAGACCATCGAGGCCTACGACGTGATCGTCGCGAACCTGATCCCGGACGGCGAGCGCCGAGCAGCGCCGGACAACCCGCTCGAGCTGCTGACCGCGTTCCCGGAAGGGCTCACGACCCAGGAGGTAGCACAGCTCCTCACGCGCGGCAACGACGCCCCGGATCGGGTCGAGGCCGAGGCGACGATGCTGCGGCTGGTCGCGGACGGGGCGGCGACACGCACACCGCTTGGCGACGACGCGCTCTGGACGCCGGCCTAGTCCCGGCGACGGACATCGCTCGGCGCAGGCGCTTGGCGCTGGTTTATCCCTCCGAGTCCTCGGGTGGCGGGCGTTCGGCGGGCGCTGCTCACGGCGAGCTCGTCGGCGGCACGGGGCGCGTGGGACCGCGCCCGAGCGCGACACTCGTCGCGATCGTCCAGATGAGCATCGCGGGAATCAGCATCACTCCCGAAAGAGCGACGTTCGCGAGGACGATCACGAGGGCGGCTGCGGCGCCGACCCACGCGAGCCAGCTGCCGAAGACGGCGGTTCGCACGATCAGCCACGACGTCGTCGCCATCGTGACCGCGGCAGCGAGGAGGCCGCCAGCTCCGAGCGCCGCGTAGCCGATCGTGGGGAAGTAGCGAAGCGTGTCGGCTCCCTGGAGCGACTCGTTGCCCACCGGGGACTTGATCGCGAAGCCGATCCCCAACTACGTCTCCGGCATCCTCGCCAAGCTCCAGGTCGCCGATCGCGCAGAGGCGCGCCTCATCGCCCGCGCCGCCGGTCTCGGAGACACCGACGCGTAGAGCACGGCCACGTCCGGGCATGCGGCGTTGCCCGAGTCGCGTCCTCGCTCGGTCGGTGCGACTTCGGCGCCGCTCCGTCAAGTGGTTCGCGCGACGTGTAACACTGGCGCCGTGGAGGGCTCGCAGCCTGCAGGGGAGCGGCCGTTCCCGATCCGGATCGAGGGGCGGCGCGACGCCGAGCTGAGCCGCTGGCTGTGGGTCGTCAAGTGGGTACTGGCGATCCCTCACTACATCCTGCTGGGCTTCCTCTGGCTCGCGTTCTTCCTCCTGACGGTGGTCGCGTTCTTCGCGATCCTCGTTACGGGCCGCTACCCGCGTGGGATCTTCGACTTCAACGTCGGCGTGCTGCGGTGGACGTGGCGCGTCGCGTTCTACTCGTACGGCGCCCTCGGGACCGACCGCTATCCGCCGTTCACGCTCGACGACGTCCCGGACTACCCTGCGCGTCTCTCGGTCGAGTACCCGGAGCGGCTGTCGCGCGGGCTGGTGCTCGTGAAGTGGTGGCTTCTCGCGATCCCGCACTACCTCGTTGTCGGGATCCTGCTCGGCAGCGGGTCGTATGTCGCGTCGCACACCGACGAGTGGGGTGGGGGCTTTCATGCGGGGCTCATCGGGCTCCTCGTGCTCATTGCGGGCTTCGCTCTCCTGTTCACGGCGCGCTATCCGCCCGGGATCTTCGATTTCGTCCTCGGGCTCGACCGCTGGGTCGCGCGTGTCGTGGTCTATGCCGGCCTGATGACCGACCGGTACCCCCCGTTTCGCCTCGACCAGGGCGGCGACGACCTCGACGGCAGGGCGCTCGTCGAGGCTCCGTCGGCCGCTCTGACGGAGGCCGTGCCGCCGGAACCGGCGGCGCCCGCGGGCGGCGGGGTCGGCCGCGTCGTGCTCCTCGTCCTCGGGAGCATCGCGGCGATCTTCGCGTTCCTCGCTCTCGCCGGCGGCTGCGCGCTCGTTGCCGTCGACCAGACGCAACGCGACGACGACGGCTTTCTCGTGTCGCCGAGCGAGGACTTCTCGTCGCCGACCTACGCGATCGTCTCGGAGAGCGCGGAGCTCGACACCGAGGGCGCGGAATGGGCGCTGGACGCGTTTCTCGGCACGGTCCGCGTCCGGAGCGAGAGCAAGCGGCCGGTCTTCCTCGGGATCGCGAGCGCAGCCGACGTGGACGGGTACCTCGGCGACGTCGAGCGAGACGTCGTCGCCGACATCGAGGACGAGCCGCGCTACCAGCGGGTGGAGGGGAGAGCGGCGACGGGGTCGCCGGGCGAGCAGACGTTCTGGGAGGCGCAGGTCTCCGGCTCGGGCGAGCAGACGCTCGAGTGGGAGCCCGAGGAGGGTGACTGGCAGCTCGTCCTGATGAACGCAGACGGTTCGCGCGGCGTGTCGTCCGAGCTCGCGATCGGCGCCGAGCTCGACTCGGTGCTGTGGATCGGGATCGGGCTGCTCGTGGCGGGCGCGCTGCTCGCCGCGCTGGCAGCGCTCGCGATCAGCGCCGGTATCCGGCGCCGTCGGCGCGCAGCGCCCGGCTAGCCGGCAGCCGCGGACGCTGGGCGGGGCAGCCTCGTTTCTGCCGTCTGGGCTGGGACGAGGAAGAGCTGGCGTCCCAGCGGACATGCGCGAAGTGCAACTCCCTAGCCGGGGTGCGTCGGCGCGCTAGGGGGACATTCGCTGCAGCATCTGATGTGGCCGAAAGTGTGACTCCGACATCTCGACCATCTCCGAACCCGGTGCCCGTCGGGCATTCGCACGCCTTATTACGGCGTCCAGGCGGCGCGTAGCCTGGCGTCGGGGTTTGCACCCCGGCCGAAGCGCAGGCCGGTCGAGACTGCCCGGAGCCGCCTCGCAAGGTGGCGGACTGTGGCGTCAATGTGGCTCGGGCGCGGTTGTCGAGTACTTCTCGTCCGAGGGACGTCACGCGAGAGCACGCTCGTGCAAGGGATCAATGCCATCATCCCCGAAAGCAGCCAGGGAGGATGGTGCAGGTGCAAGTCGTGTCCGCGGTTCGGTTGAGGCGTTGGGCGATCAGAGGCCTCAGCAAGATGCACCTGGCTGTTCATCGCGTGACCAGCGGACGTGTGCTCGGCTCGGTGGCCGGTATGCCGGTGCTCCTACTCACCACTACGGGCCGGCGGTCGGGCAAGGCGCGCACGACCCCGCTCACGTTCTTTCGGGACGGGCCTGATCTGGTGGTGGTCGGATCCAACGGTGGTGCGGACCGACCGCCCGACTGGTCGCTCAACCTCGAGCGATACCCGCGCGCAGTCGTCCAGATCGGCACCGACAGGTTGGTTGTCACGGCCAGGCCGGCGTCGGGGCAACAACGCGAGCGGCTGTGGGTCGTGATCACGACCACGTACGCCGGCTACGCCCGCTACGAAAAGCGGACAACGCGACGCATACCAGTGGTGCTACTCACACCCGAAGGCGCCTAACGCACGCCAGCCGTCAACCGTGACGTGATCCGGCAGAGCTGCAGTTCCTACTCCTCCGGCCGCCTGTGGGTGAGGTCTCCCGGTCAGACGTCGAGCCCTCGGCTGGCATGTTTCGCGGCGGCGCGCTTTGCGGTCCGTCGTTCCTTGAGCGTCTTCTGCGCGGGCTTCTTTCCGAGCTTCTTGGGTTTCTGCGAGCCCTTCATCGCTTCCTTCCTGGTCGCTGAGTTTGACCTCGCTCGTAGGCATGACGCGAAAGCCTCGGTAGGGCGAGAATTCAACCTCGAGGACCGGCGGCGACCGCGAAAGGCGTACGCGCATGCCGAGTATCGCACGGATCCCACGCAAATGTTCCTGTCGGTACGACGTTCGCGACCCGCGTCGGGACTCGTCGCGCGCCTCGGTTTCCTTGTCGGGCTTGCGTCGCCGTTTCGACACGATTCAGCCCGATCGCGTGACCACCCGGGCGCACACGCGAAGCGTTGGGTGTAGGTTCGACGGATGGCGGCGAAGTCGAAACGACGGAAGGACAGCGAGCCAGGAGCGCGCCCAGCTCGTCCTGGCGGCGGCCAGGCGAAGGTGTTCAGGCGGAAGTCGTGTCTCTTCTGCAAGGACAAGGTGCGAGAGGTCGACTACAAGAACGTCGATCAGCTCCGCAGGTACACGTCCGACCGAGGGAAGATCCGGTCGCGTCGGATGAGCGGAGCGTGCCGCCGGCACCAGCGTCAGCTTGCGGTCGCGATCAAGCGAGCACGCGAGATGGCGTTGCTCCCTTATGTGACGGAGGGCGGCGGGCCGCCCTCGCGGTCTCGATCCGGCGAGCGCCGCTAGCGTCGTATCCTCGTCCACTACCCCGTATGTGCGGCCGTGTTGCATGGTTGGGGGTCCTGGTGAGCCTGGTCGAACGACCCGGGCGGGTCGCACGAATCGGGCTACGGTTGGAGTGGCGAGAGATTCGGGTGTTGCGCGGCCCAGGAAGGTCGCAACCCCGGCAAGTCCCACCAACCTTGAGAGGAACGCCTTCGTGGCTGAAGGGCTGAAACAGGTGCGCTGCTCGTTCTGTCAGACCGCGTTTGACGAGGACCTCGAACTGACGCCTCTAGGGTCTGCTGCGCATCGTCGGCGCGTGTCAACCAGCAGTTTTTGCTCGACGTACTGCCGCGACTGCGTCCTGGCCCTGGCCGCGCTCCACCCTTCGCCACTGGCGTCGGGCGACTTCATCTCAAAGCGTGCGCTGCTCATCGATCGGCTACTCGATCTCTGGCGACAAGGCCAGGGACCAGACCCGGCGCTCGTCCTACAGGCTGCCGAAACCGCCAGTCGCGGCCTTGTGATTGCCGACGCCGTCTGACAGACGCGCTTCCCGTCCACTGCCGCGGAATCAGACCGACTCGCGGAGCGCGTTCGCGGCTGCTTGAAGTCGGTCACTGACCTCGGCAAGCTCACAGAAGCCGTGTTCCTGCTCCTCGGTCCGCCTGTGGGTGCGGCCTCGCGGTCAGACGTCGAGCCCTCGGTCGGTTCGACTCCGGCGCCGCTCCGTTGAGCCAGGCGCGCGTCAGCACGGGGCGGCGCGGGCTCCGAGGTTGAGGAACCGCAAGGCCTGACTATGGTGGTCGTGCAGCACCACAACGATTGCCTCTCTGCGGAACCATGACGCGAGCACTCAACGACCAGGAAGAGCACCGAAAGAGCGCGCTCACCGCGTTTCTCGATGCGCGAGTACGCGAGGGATATCGCGTCGAGACTCGCACGGACACGCATGCGATCATCGCCCCGGCTGACCGGCGTCGCTCGTTCCTCGACCTCCTCCGTAAACCGACCGTGCCCGAACGCCAGGTTGTCTCCGTCGACAGCGACGGCGAAGTGTCCACGCGGCCAGCTGAACCGCTGCGATCCTGAATTGCGGCGCTCCGCGTGTGACGGCCGGCCTCTCGGGACCGGTAGCTCACGCCCGCAGGCTCAGTGTTCGGGCGGGCGACGCCTCTGCGCGAGGTCAAGATCGTCGGGTTTCCAGCTCCCGTCGATCCACGGTTCGAGCGGCCCGTAAAGCCGAATCATCGGGAACCAGCCGATCTCGGGCAGCGTGCGGATCCAGTTCGCTTCCTTTCCCGCGGGTGCCTCGGGCCCGATGTAGATGGTGACGCCCCCGTCCTTGTCCGTCTCGACACCCGGCGAGTAGGTGCTCACGCTCGGAAACGGTTGACCGTTTGCGAGCAGCGAGCGCGTCCACAGGTCGTAGACGACGACAGACCAGAAGTCCTTGACCGGGATAGGTCCCGGTAGCCGGAGCCGGTAGGTGCGCCCGGGATCGATCCACCCGCCGTTCACGTCCCTGTAGACCCAGGTGTAGGCGGAGCCGACGCCTGGCTTGGCGCCCAACATCGCCATCGCGCGGCCCGTGGCAAACCACGACATGCGCACCATCTGGTCGATCAGGGGCCGCTGGTGGTCGTCGACGAACGTGGGATAGCCCGGGAGCGCGTTGAGCCCGAACCACTGTCGGTCGGGCCACTTCTTGTACTCGTCACGCGGGGCGTTCGTGATCGAGAAGGCCATGAAGCTTCCGACCGTGGCCGCTTCGTCGAGGATTGCGCGCATCCGTTCGTCGGGTGCGAAGGGTTTCCCCTTTTCGATCCCGATCTGGGCGAGCTGGGCGCTCTCCTCCGGGCTGATCGCGTCGTACGGCTCGTACTCGACCATTTCGGCCAGATCCTCGAAGTAGCGGATGTCAGTCGGGTGGATCGTGTCGAAGGACTTGCCTGTCCCATCGACGTGCTTGGTCGGCGGCGGGTCGTCGGCTTCCGAGAGCGGGTAGATCCTGGTTTGGCGAAGCGTGGCCATCGCCGGCGCCGTGTCCCCGTCTGGACCCATGAACGCGCGCAGCACGAACCACTGCCGATAGGTCTGGAGCGGAATCGTCTGGACGAATCCGTCCGAGGGCACAGCACCTTCGTAGCCGGGCGGGAGGAGGAGATAGCGGCCTCCCTCGCCCCTGTCAGGACCCGCGATCCCGAGGTCGCCCATTGGTCGCAAGAGGCGAAGCTGAGCACTAGCTAGCGCTTCGACGTGGAGACTTACGCCGTGGTCGACACGATTCGAAGGCGCTGAGATTGTTCGTTCCCGAGGATTTCACCGTCCCGCGCCACCTCGAGACCCCGTCGTTCGTGCTCGAGCCGCTCGGGCCGCAGCACAACGACGAGGACTACGACGCCTGGTCGACGTCCATCGAGCACATTCGCGGCACGCCGGGGTGGGAGGGAAGCTCGTGGCCGCGCCCGATGTCGCCTGAGGAGAACCGGCGCGATCTCGAGATGCACGCGCGCCACTTCGACAGCCGGGAAGGCTTCACGTACACGGTCATCGAGCGGGCCAAGGGTGAGGTCGTCGGCTGCGTCTACATCTATCCGCCTCGTGACGATGTGTCGGACGCCCACGTGAGGTCATGGGTTCGCGTAGCGTCGGCGAACCTCGACGCCGAGCTCTGGCGTGCCGTCAGCGTCTGGTTGGCCGATTCCTGGCCGTTCGAGCGGTTCGAGTACGCGGCGCGAAGCTAGTAGCGCATCGCTTCGGATCGCGACGAACTATCGCGCCGCGTAGTCGAGCTCGAGGAACTCGCTCACTTCGGGGACCCAGCGCTCCTCGACAAAGCGAATGTGGTCGGGGTGCTCGTTGTAGCGGTCGTAGGCTGCTCGATCTGCGAACTCCATCAGGATCCCGAAGCGGTAGCCGTTCTTCGGGCTGACCTCGGCCAGCAACTCGAACGCCTCGACGCCCGGAATGGTTGCGAGGTACGCCGCCGCCTGGAGGAAGTCACCCTCTTTCGCCGATCCTTCCTCATGGACGAGCGTGAACGCGACGGTATGTCGGATGCGGTTGGCGACGATTCGCTGAGACTACTGCCCGGTCGAGGGAGACGGCCAGCACGACTGGCCTCGCGAGCGGCCGCTGGAGGCTGCCTTCCCGCTGACGTGCGTTCTTCAGCGACCGCGGCCCGCACACTACGAGGCCGGCTCCAATTTCCCCGGCGTCCGCGTCCGTCGCCGCGTTCGGGAGAATCGAACCGGCACCGCCTTCCATGATCCATGAGGCTGCGATCGTCCGAAACGGCGTCAGCTCTTCGGCGGTGTCGTCGTCTCCTCGAACGCCTCGACCGCGTGCCTGACCGACGGGTAGAAGTGCTCGGCCCCGATCTCCTCGGTCAGGCCCGCGACGTCGAAGTCGGGCTTCATCCGGCTTCGTAGGCGTGCGACGACGAGCGTGATGCCCTCCTGCCGCAGGTCGCGGGCGAGGTCGAGCAGCGCCTCCATGCCGGTCGAGTCGACGTGGTTCACCGCCTCCGCGTCGAACACGAACCACGACGTCTCGGTGGGCGCGGCCCGGATCGCCTCGCGGACACGTCCCTTGACGTAGCCGGCGTTCGCAAAGAAGAGCCGATCGTCCAGCCGGTAGACGACGACGCCCGGCGTCACCAGCGCCGACGGGTTGATCGCGACGTTCCGGTAGCCCTGGATGCTCGGGACCCAGCCGAGCACCGCGTCGTACGGCCGGGCGCTCCTTCGCACCGTGTCGATGATCGAGAGCCCGACGGCGACGACGAGCGCCTCGAGCACGCCGAAGAACACGACACAGGCGGTCGTCACGCCGGCGATCGCGACCTCGACGCGGTCGATCGCCGCCAACGCCCGCCAGGCGGCCCGGTTGACGATCCCGATCCCGGCGACGACGATGACCGACGCGAGGATCGCCTGCGGGAGGTACTGGATCGGGCCTGTGAGGAAGAGCAGGATCGCGACCACGGCGCCCGCGGCGAAGAAGCCGGCGAACTGGGTGCGGGCGCCCATCGCGTCGTTCACGGCGGTCCGCGCCCCGCTCGCCCCGATCGAGAACGCCTGCGTCAGCCCGGCAGCGGCATTTGCGACGCCCATCGTCAGGAGCTCCTGCGACGCGCGGACGTGCTCTCCTCGCTTCCCCGCGAACGCCCGCGCGGTGAGGATCTCGTCCGCGAACGCCACGAGGAAGAGACCGACGGCTGCGGGGAGGAGCTCGACGACGTCGCCGAGCGGTGGAGTTGGGAAGGTCGGACGCGGGAGGCCGCCCTCGACCGGTCCGACGAGCGCGATCCCATGGTCGCCGAGGTCGAATGCCCACGAGACGCCGATCGCCGCGGCGACGACGATCAATGCGCCGGGAAGGATGGGCAGGAACCGGCGAAGGCAGATCAGCGCGGCGAGCGCGACGCCGCTCAGAGCCGCCGTGGCGCCGCTGACGTCGTCGAGCTCCTGCGCCATCTCCCAGAGTCGGTCGAGCGGCTCGCTCGCGTCGACGTCCAGGCCCAGCAACTTGGAGAGCTGCGCGACCACGAGCGTGATCGCGATTCCGTGCAGGTAACCGATGAGCACGGGCCGCGAGAAGTAGTCGGCGATCCAGCCGAGCCGAAGCAGGCGAGCCAGGAGAAAGCACGCGCCCACGAGCAGGGCGAGCATCGAGGCGAGCTCCACCGCCTCCTCGCTCCCCGCCACGGCGAGCGGCAGGATCGCGGCGAAGACCAGCGTCGAGGTCGCGCCCTCCGGCCCGATGACGAGCCGGCGCGACGAGCCGAGGAAGACGTACGCGACGGTTGGGAGCAGGAGCGCGTACAGACCGTTGACGGGAGACAGCCCGGCGAGCTGGCCGTAGGCCATCGCCGACGGCACGGCGAGCGCGGCGACGGTCAGTCCTGCCAGGAGGTCGCGCGCTGCACTCGCCGGTCGATACGTCGGCACGTCTTGCGAGACGGGAACGAAGCGGGTGAGCAGCGGGTCCTTGCGCGCGGGCCGGAAAGGCGCCGAATGCCCGTACGCCGACTCACCGTCCACTCCCG
Source organism: uncultured Actinomycetes bacterium (assembly GCA_963810295.1). Lineage (GTDB taxonomy): Bacteria > Actinomycetota > Thermoleophilia > Gaiellales > Gaiellaceae > Gaiella. Next base: position 246,825 of record CAWEMW010000009.1, on the reverse strand, counting down.
GACCGGGAACGGCTGTCTCGTCGTCCGTCGTCAACGTCGTGCGTTGGGAGCGGCGCTAGGGATACGGGCTCCAGCGGATCGAGGCCGCGACCGCTGCGGCGGCGAGGAGCGCGCCGAGTGCTGCGAGCATCCAGGTGACCTCGGTCGGCTGCCGCTGCGTTGCGACCTCTCTGGGGAGCTCGGCGAACACCTCCCGCAGCTGATCCGCGTCCTTGGCCGCGTGGTAGGCGCCGCCGGTTTGCTCGGCGACGGCCACCAGCGTGTCGGTGTCCGCGACGAGGAACCCGCCGAACCCGCCGCCGCCCGCACCGAATCCGCGCCCTCCGAAGATCCTGCCGCCGAGCTGTTCGCGTGTGCAGGAGAGCTCCGAGGGCTCGGTTGTCCCGAACCCGATCGTGTAGACACGCACCCGTCGCTGGACGGCGTGGGGCGCAGCGTCGAGCGGCTCGATCCCTCGTGTGTTCCGGCCGTCGGTCAGGAGCACGATGATGTCCGGCACGTAGTCGTCCGACGTTGGCGCCGACTCGGCGGGTGGGGGGCTGCCGTCGGGGATGTCGTCGAGCGCGTACACGTCGCCGACCGGCTGGACGGCGGGGTTCACCTCGGCGATCGCGTCGAGCCCTTTCAGCATTGCTCCGCCGATCGCGGTGCCGCGGCCGGTTGTGACCGAGTCGATCGTCGCGATGAGCTCCTCGCGTTCGGTGGTCGGCGGCACCGCCAACTCTGCGAACCCCGAGAAGATGACGAGACCCATGCGCACGTCGTCCGGCTGGTCCTCGACGAACGCGCGGGTTGCCTGCTGGGCAACGACGAGCCGGTTCGGTTTGACGTCGGTCGAGCACATCGATCCCGAGACGTCGAGCGCGAGGATGATCGAGGTCCGTGCGTACGGGACGTCACGCTCCAGGTGCGGTCGGCCGGCGGCGAGGCCGAGCGCGACGATGCTCATGAGCAGCAGCGCGATCGGGAGGTGACGCTGCCAGCGCTTGCGTCTCGGCAGCACCGAGCGCAGCAGCGCGACGCTCGAGTAGCGGACTGCCTCTCTGCGTCGTCGTCGCATGAGCCACCAGTAGACGGCGAGAAGCAGCGGTACGACGATGAGGGAGACGAGCGCGAGAGGCCACATGAATGACACTCAGATCACCCGTCCGAACCAGGCGATCGAGAGGACCGACCCGAGGGCAAGCACGAGGCCCCCGGCAGCCGCGAATAGCGCCGTCACTTCGTGTTGACGCTCGACGCGAGCGAGCTGGACGTCGACGGACTCGTAGATCCGTTGGAGCGTTGCGGCGTCGCCGGCACGGTTGTACGTGCCGTCGGTCACGTCGGCGATCGCGGTCAGCTGCTCCTCGTCGAGCGCGGTCGCGACGTTGAACCCGTCGATCTCGATCACCGTCCCTTCCGGTGTCCCGACCCCGATCGCATGGACGCGAACGCCTGCCGAGGAGGCGACCTCGGCGATGTCCAGGGGGTCGGGGCGCGACGTGTTCTCGCCGTCCGAGAGGAGCACGATCGCGGACGAGCCGAAGAACCCGATGTCGATGTCGCCGCCTTCACTCTCGAGTGCGGACTCGTCGATCTGCAGGGGCTTGCCGGCGATGGTGCTGAGCGAGGTGAAGAGCCCCTGACCGAGCGACGTGCCGCCGCTCGCCGAGAGTCGTCGGATCGCTGCTACGACCTCCTCCTTCACGTTGGTCGGCCGGAGCACCGTGAGGGCGCTGTCGCCGAACGCCACGATGCCGATGCGGATCGTGCTCGGCTGTCGCTCGGCGAATGCCGTGGCCGCGGCCTTTGCCGCCTCGATGCGAGTGGGCTCGAGATCGTCGGCACGCATGCTGTTGGAAACGTCGAAGGCGAGGATCACCGTGCCCTCTCGTTGCGGTAGTGCCAGGCTCATCGTCGGCCGTGCAAGCGCGACGCAGACGAGTGCGAGCGCCGACGCGAACAGCGCGAACGGGACGTGCCGTCGCCACCGCAGCCCACGCCGAGACGCCGTCGTCGGCACGAGCCCTTCGGCTGCGAGGCGGTCGGCGCGGCGAGATCGTCGTCGCACGAGCCTCACGTATGCGAGCACCAGGATCGGGACGAGCGCGAGGCTGAGCAGCATCCAGGGCGAGCCGAGCGACATCAGCCGCGGCGGCGCTTCCGTGACTCGACGATCCCGACGAAGGCGGTGACGAGATCGTCGGCCGTCGAGACCTCGCAGATGTCGACGCCTGCACGGAGGGTCGCGGCGCGCAGCTCCGCCTCGCGGTGCTCCCCGGCCTCCCTCAGCCGAGATCGGAAGTCGTCGTCGCTGGAGTCGACAACGAGCTGCTCACCGGTCTCGGCGTCCTCGACCACGACCAGCCCCGCGTCAGGGAGCTCGTACTCGCGGGGGTCGACGAGCCGGATCGCGACGACCTCGTGCCGCTCGCTCAGACGCAACAGGGGCCGCTCCCACCCGGGCGCCGTGATGAAATCCGAGACGAGGACGACGAGGGAGCGCCGGCGGATCGTTCGGTGTGCTGTCTCGAGCAGCCTTGTGAGGTCGGTCACCGCTCCGCCCGCCTCGGGCGGCGGCCGCAGGAGGCTTCTCGTCAGCGCGAGCACCTGGTTGCGGCTCGAGCGCGGCGGCAGCGTCTCCTCGAGCTCGTTGTCGAAGAGGATCGCCCCGACCCGGTTGCCGCTCCTCGTGAGAAGCCGCGCGAACGTCGTGGCGAGCTCGCACAGGACCAGTTCCTTCGGCCTGTCGATCGGCCCGAATCCCATCGAGCGCGACCGGTCGAGCAGCAGCCAGGCGGTCAGCTCGCGGTCCTCCGCGTACTGGCGGACGAACGGCGTGTCCATCCGGGCGGTCACGTTCCAGTCGATGTGCCGGACGTCGTCCCCGGCCTCGTACTCGCGGAGGTCGAGGAAGTCCATGCCCGCGCCGCGAAAGACCGTGCGGTAGTCCCCCTGCAGGATGCCGTCGAGGCGCCGGATCACCTGCCACTCGAGCCGATGGAGGAGCTGCTCCGGCGTCGGAGTGCCGACGGGGCGGGTGGCGTCCGCGGGTTGCATGGCGCTCAGGAGCGTCCGCTCGCCATCCGCTCGCGTAGTGCGAGCTCGGGAACCGCGACGGCCGTGAGGACGCGGTCGATCACGGCGTCGGCGCTGATCCCGTCGCCGAGTGCCTGGTACGAGAGCACGAGGCGGTGGCGGAGCACATCCGGCGCGATCTCCTGGAGGTCCTGCGCCAGCGCATACTCCCTCCCACGGACGAGCGCCAGCGCACGGCCCGCGAGGATCATGTTGATCGACGCGCGCGGGCTCGCCCCGTACGTGACGTAGGAAGCCAGCTCGCCGAGACCGACCGAGGAGAGGTCGCGCGTGGCGTTGGAGAGCTTGACGGCGTACTCGACGAGCGCCGGGTCGACGAAGACCGAGTCAGCGGCCCGCTGAAGCGCGACGAGCTGTTCCCCGTCCAGCGCGAGGCCCGCCGGCTCGTAGGCGGCAGTCATGCGCTCGACGATCACGAACTCCTCCGTCGGGCTCGGATAGCCGATCAGCACCTTGAGCATGAAGCGGTCGACCTGCGCCTCCGGCAGCGGGTACGTGCCCTCCGACTCGATCGGGTTCTGGGTCGCCATCACGAGGAACGGATCGGGCAGCCGATGCGTCTCCCGGCCGATCGTGACCTGCCGCTCCTGCATCGCCTCGAGCAGCGCGCTCTGCACCTTCGCGGGAGCACGGTTGATCTCGTCGGCGAGAACGAGGTTCGCGAACACCGGTCCGAGCGAGACCTGGAACTCGCCGTGCTTCTGGTTGAAGACCCGTGTGCCGACGATGTCCGCCGGGACGAGGTCGGGGGTGAACTGGACGCGCTGGAACTCGCCGCCGATGGCCTGCGCGAGCGTCTTCACCGCCATCGTCTTCGCGAGCCCGGGGACGCCCTCGACGAGGAGGTGCCCCCGTGCGAGGAGGGCGACGACCATCCGCTCCAGCAGTGCGTCCTGGCCAACGATCACGCGCTTGACCTCGTAGAGGATCTGTTCGAGGGACGCATCGAGTGTGGGCTGTGGGCTCATGGGCTCCTCTCGTCACTTTGGTGGGGCGTCTGCGGCGCCTCCGGCGGCCCCGATGGGCACCGCGAAGCCGATGCCGGAGAAGTAGCCGTCACGCGATGGGCCGGCCAGACCGGTGACGATCCCGATCACCTGACCCCCACGGTTGAGCAGCGGCCCGCCGGAGTTCCCGGGGTTCACGGCCGCGTCGAACTGAATGAGCCCGCGGAGCATCCTCCCGTTCGGCGCCTCGACGACGCGATCGAGCCCCGAGATGACGCCGGATGACAGCGAGCCGACGAAGCCGAGGGGATGCCCCACCGCGTACGCCTCGTCGCCGATCTGGCCGCCGCCGCCGAGCACCGCCGGAACGATCGGCTGCGGAGGACGGTCGGGCACGAGAACCGCGATGTCGTTGTCGGGATCGGCGGAGACGATCTGGCCGCGCGACCGCGTGCCGTCGACGAAGGAGAGCCGGATCGTCGTTGCGCCGTCGACGACGTGCAGCGCGGTGAGAATCGCCCCGCTGGCGTTCACGATCACTCCGGTGCCGAGCCCGCCCTCCGTCCTCGACGACGGCCGCGTCGCCTGGATCTGGACGAGCGACGGCAGGATCTGTTGGTAGACGACCGCCGACGTCGCCGGGGCTGCACGTAGGTCCTCGATCGCCTTCTCGGCGACCCCCGAAGCGATCGTCCCGACGTCGGCCCGCTCGAGCGCGGGCTCCGACTCCCCCCGCGCGACGAGGCCGACGATGACCAACGCGACGGCCGCCGCGACAATCGCCCCGGTCGCGATCCAGGCACGTCGTCCCAGGCGGCCGCTCCGCGCGGGCGGCTGATCAGGTGCGACGGGCGTCGCCTCACCGGGATCAGCGCTCGCCGGCACCCTCGCCATGCTAGTGAGCCAGGTCGGCGCAGAATGGGGCGATCCCGAACTTAATCCGGGCTGAACGTCGCCGGTCGCGCTGGATGTCTGATGGACACTGCGTGCGCCGACCAGCTCTGGGGCCGAGCCTAGGTAGAGGCGATCGCGCGCCAGAGCCCCTCGTACTCGAGAACGAGCCCTTGCCGGTCGACGGTCAGCTCGGCCTCGAACGCGTCCTGCCCGTAGCGGTACCGGTCCTCCGCGAGTCTGGTGTAGCGCTGCTGCACCCGCTGGACGGTTAGCTCGGGCCAGACAAGCCAGGCGACGTGGATCTCGGCCTCCTCGCCGATCTCGAGACCGAGGCGTCGGATCGGGAGCGTGTTCGTTGCCGGCGTGAAGCTCAGATCGACGTCGACGCAGTCGCTGTACTCGGGCGGGCGTTCCTTCCCGCACCACACGTGGCTGAGCTCCGCCAGCTCGCGCGGGTCGCCGCCGGCCATGGCGACCAGCACCTCGACGCCCGTTGTTGCCCACGTCGAGTCGACCGTCACCGCATAGCGGAGCTCGATCGGTTGCTTCGCCTCGTGTGTCAGCACCGTCCCGCGCAGCCGCCAGCCGCTGCCCGCGCGTTCGTGAACGCACACCTCGCTGCCTCCGTCGGAGGCCTGCCAGAGGACCGCGGTCATCGGGCCCAACAGTAGTTCGGGCACCCGAGCGCGACCGCGCAGCTCGAGGGCGGCGGCCGTGCACCCACCGCCGCCCCTCGACCGGCGTGCAGCGTGATGCACGGCATTCCGTCCGAATCTCGCAGCGCACCCACGGAGCTAGGCCCGTTCAACCCATGGCAGCTCGTCCCAGCGTGCTGGACGCCGAACTTCCCATGTCCCTCGGCGCTCTGGCTCTGTTGTGTCGATCTCGGAGCTCGCGTCGTAGCGGAGAGCGACCTCGGATCGCGGGGACACGCGCTCGAGATCGTCGCGTCGGTTTCCCGTGGCCAGGATCACGCACGGCCCTGCTTCCGTGGCGACGAACGTGTGCCCGGTCATCGGTGGGCAATGCACGAAGTCCCATGGCCGCAGGTGTCGTTCCTGGTCTTCGATGATCAGTACGCACTCGCCCAGCAAGATCAGGAAGTCCTCCTGGACCGACTCGGCGTGGTAGAGACCCGATGGCTGCCCCGGTGGCACGACGCGGATCGTGAACCCCGCCTCCGGCTTCTCGTAGGCCGTCAGGTCGGGCCGACCCTTGAGCACGAACTCGTCGGACTCGAAGATGCAGACGCCGCCGTACGCCTCGTTGTTGCACCACGCGGCATCGGCGGTGTTGACGACGAACCATCCGGGAGTGACGGGTGCCAGCCCGGACGCCACACGTTCAAAGCGTGCTTCGGTGACCATGTTTCCTCCTTCGTTGATCTCGACGCCCGACCACCGAACGGATGTCACCGTCGGCCGGTGCGCGTATCAGGCAGTCCACGTCAGCTCGCACAGCTGTGCGAGCCAAGTGCATCGACAGGCGGGATCAACTACGCAGGAAACGCCACAGCGGCGAGTCTAGCGTCCTCCTCCGAGGACGAGCTCGGCCGGCCGACGCACGAGAATCGGGTCAGCCCAAGGTGTCGCGTTCGGAAGGTTGACGACAGGCCTCAGGTCGAAAATTCCTGCACGGAGCCAGCGCGGACGTTCGTGATCTGTCAGTCTCGCGACAGGCCGCCGGCCGACGGGACGTCTGCTCCTGCAGCGCCCCGACGCCGGCTCAAGAAAGGAGCTTCATGCAGGCACGGATGGCCACCTACAGCTTCAGTGGGGATGCCGACGATCTCGCCCGGCGCGCGGAGGAGGGCATTCTGCCGATCCTCGAGTCCCAGCCAGGATTCAAGAGCTACTCGGTCGCGATCGGAGACGGCGAGGTCCTCTCACTGAGTGTCTGGGACACTCGTGCCGATGCCGAGGCCGGCAACGAGGTCGTCGCCTCGTGGGTCGCCGAGAACATGGCCGGCGAGATCGAGGTGATCAACGTCCGCTACGCAGAGATCAAGCTGAGCACGACGCTCGGCATCAGCACGGCGAACACCGCCGCCTAAACACCTTTCGGGCAGGCGTGGGACAGCCGCGCGATTCCGAGCCCATCCCACGCCTGCCCCCTCGAAAGACTGCTCTGGCCTGTGCCCCGCCGGACTCGGAAACCGCTCGCTTCACCGAGCGAGGCTTCACGTCGATGTCGTGAGCGGGTGCCGCGTGTAGAAGGAGGCGAGGCCTTCGGCCATTCCTCGCGGGTTCTGCAGGTGAAGAAGATGCGTCGCGTCGGGGAGGTCGAAGGGCTCGGCGTTCGGTAGCCAGGCAAGGAGTACTTCGCGGCGCTCGGGGAACGTGGCGACGGTGTTCTCTCCGAGGACGAGAAGAGCGGGCTGGGTGATGCGATTCGCGTCCTCCTCGGTGAGCGACCACTGCTGTACGGCCGGCAGCTCCTGACGAAAGAAGGCGTCCGCGGTAGCGATCGACTGCCCGAAGGCGCCGGGCAAGCCGTGGTCGAGCGCCCCCCGGTAGTCCGGTCCGAAGACGCCCCGGCACCAGATGTCGACGGCAGCCTCCCTGTCGCCGGCGTGGTACGTCCGAAGCGCGGGCTCCACGAACTCGCGAACGAACTCCGCCTGGGTCTCGGTCGAAGGAGCCGGTCGCGCCGACTCGAAGAGCGCGAGCGTATGCACGACGTGCGGAAAGTCCACGGCCAGCTGCAAGGCGATCAAGGCGCTGGAGGAGTGTCCGACGATGTGCGCCCGCTCGATGCCCAGATGGCCCATGAGCAACGCGCAGTGCGCAGCGTGCTCGGCCATCGTGACGCGTCCCTCGATCGGGCTGCTGCCTCCGAACCCGGCTCGGTGGTAGCGGAGAAGGCGATGGTGATCTGCGAGGGCTGGCTCCTCCATCAGCGGCTCGCCCCACGCAGTCGCTACGCCCCAGTGGATCAGCACGACGGGCTCTCCTGATCCGCGCAGCTCGTACTCGAGCTCGAGACCATCGACCTCTGCACGCTCCATCTCCTTCATGACGACCTCCTCACGTGGTGAGAATGGTTTGATAGAGAATGGAGTGAATTGAGTGCTACTGTAGTGGAAATGCCTCGTGCGGTCAAGACGCCCCGGCGCAAGTACCACTCGCCGCTGCGAGCCGATCAGGCCGAGCAGACCCGTCGCAGGGTCCTGGACGCTGCGTTTCGCCTGTTCGTCGACCAGGGCTACGCGGCCACCACGATCGCAGCAGTCGCCGAGCGCGCCGGCGTGTCTCCCGAGACGATCTATCTCTCGCTGGGGGGCAAGCGCGGTCTGCTCGAAGGCGTGATCGAGACGGCAATCCTCGGTGAGGATGACCCGCCGACCGCGGAGAACGAGTGGTGGGCCGAGGTTGCGCGCCTGCAGGTCGCCGGCGAACGGCTCGAGATGATGGTCGCGTACAGCTGCAGGATCCTCTCCCGCACGTATCCGATCCACGCGGTCATCCGCGGCGCGGCGGACAAGGAGCCGTTCGCCGCGGCCCTCGGAAAACGCCTGCTTCACGATCGCTTGACCAACCAGACCGGGCGCGTCCGGTCGTACCTCGGCGATGACCTGAGGCCAGGACTGTCAGTCGAGGGGGCGGGGCAGCGCTACTGCGCCCTCACAAGTCCCGAGCTCTACTACCAGCTCACCGTCGAGTTCGGCTGGACCGCCGACCAGCACCGGTCGTGGCTCACCGAGCTGCTGACGGTCGAGCTGCTCGGACAGCAGCGTCCGCGGCGGTCGGCGTCAGCGGCGAGCCGGCGACAGCGCGAGGTCCTCCGAACGTCGCGCTGAGCGGCGGAGTGGGACGCACATGTGGGCCCTTCATCCTGAGCGCATTGCACCCGCAGGCGCCGGGTCGTAGGCTCACGTGATGCGGATTCTCTACCTGTCCACGGCGGGGTCGTCGGACCCCACCCGCGCGTCGATCCCGCTTCACATCGCGGCGAACGGCTCGGTCGAAGCGGGGCAGGAGTGCGCCGTCGTGCTTGCCGGTGACGCGACCGAGCTCGCCTCGCGCGAGACGGCAGACAGCGTCACAGGCGTCGGGGTTCCACCGGCACGAGAACTGCTCGAGAAGCTCGTCGACAACCGCGTTCCCGTTTTCGTCTGAAAGGGCTGCGCGGTCGCCCGTGGGGTGACCGAGGAAGACCTCGAGTGGATCAAGGCAAGCTGGCTCACGCCACCTGAGCTCGCCAGGATGATCGTCGAGTACGACCGGGTCGTCAGCCTCTAGCTCACCGCCTTCTTCACGAGCGCGCCGATCGTTGCCTCGTCCGCCGCCGTCAACTTCTTCAGCGCGAACTTTGCGCTCATCGTTCCCTCCTGCGCAGGCTCTTTGTCCTCTCGAGCCTAGACAGATTCCCGTTGTACTCTGGCGCGCGCCTGGCCGCTGAGCCGCTTCGATTCTCGGCTCGCGCGACCTCCAGCACCGTCCGTCGAGCGCCCTAGGTTGCACGGGTCGTGTTCTTCTCGCTGAGCAGCGGGGAGCTCGGGCTCCTCGTCTTCGCGGTGATCGGCGGCGCCTGCATGCTCGGCGTCCTCGCCGGGCGCTACCTGCGAGAGCGGTCGGAGACGCATCGCGAGTCGATCGGAGTACTCCAGGGCGCGTTGCTCGGGGTCGTCGGGCTGATACTCGCGTTCGGCCTTTCGCTCGCGGTCGGCCGGTATCAAGACCGCCGCGGCGACGTCGTCACCGACGCGAACACGATCGGCACCACGTACCTGCGAGCGCAGACGATCGCAGAGCCGGAGCGCACCCGCTCGCTGGCGTTGCTGCGCGCCTACAACGACCTCGCGATCCGTGTCACGTATGAGATCCCCGGCAGCGCGGCGATCCGAGCGACCGCTGCGGAGCAAGGAGAGGTGCAGCGTGACCTCTGGCGACTCGCCGGACTGAGCCTCAACGCGCACCCGAACGCGACGGCACCGCGGCTCTACGTCGAAAGCCTGAACGAGATGATCGACCAGCAGACCGTGCGGCTCGCCGGTCTGAACAACCGCGTGCCTGACGCGGTCCTCTGGCTAGAGCTGCTCGGCGCGGCGTTCGCCCTCGGCCTGCTGGCTCTCTACCTCGCGATGCTCGGCAAAGGGCTGCTGCCGATCCTCGGCGCCGCGGTCATCGTCAGCTTCCTCGTCCTCGTGACCTTCGACCTCGATCGTCCGACGCGGGGCCTGATTCAGATCCCGGCCACACCGCTCCTGGCGGAGAAGGCGACGATGAGCCTGCCGCCGGCGGCCCCGGCACCCCGCTGATCCGCGGTCACGGCAGCTCCGCACGCCGGGCTTCAGATCGGATAGTCGCTTCACTTTGTAAACTAATGAGCGTCAACGCCTCCCCCCGAAGGAGATCGGATGCCTGTCCTCGAAGAGGTCCTCGCCGCCAACGCCGAGTACGCGCGCACGTTTGGCGTCAAGAGCGAGCTGGCGCTTCCCCCGGCGCGACGCTTCGCGATTCTCACCTGCATGGACGCCCGGCTCGACCCCGCGAAGTACGCGGGTCTCAGCGAAGGCGACGCCCACGTGATCCGCAACGCCGGAGGCCGGGCGAGTGATGACGCGATCCGCTCTCTGGTGATCTCCTACAAGCTTCTCGGCACCGCCGAGTGGTTCGTGATCCACCACTCCGACTGTGGCATGGAGTTCTTCACGAACGACGTCATGGCGGGACTGCTGGAGCAGAGCCTCGAGACCGCCGCACTCGGCGAGGACGGCTTCCACGACGTGGGGGCCGGGCCCGGCTCGAGTGAAGGGCACGACATCGACTGGCTGACGATTGCCGACCGCGAGCAGAGCGTCGTCGAGGACGTGCGCCGCATCCGCAACCACCCGCTCGTGCCGGCGGGGATCCCGATCTACGGGTACGTCTACAACGTCACGACCGGCAGCCTCGAGGAGGTCGCGGACGCCACGGAAGCGGGCCGCCCAGCCTGACTCCGAGTCGTCGACGGCCTTCCCGGGGTCGTCACAGGTCGTTGGCGATCGTGAAGGCGAGGCGCAGGCCGCCCTTGTTGCCGCGGAAGTCGGAGGCTTCGACCTCGAGCTGGTACGGGCCGTCCTCGAGCAGGCTCGTGGTCCACGTGCGCGCAAGGTAGAAACGGTAGAGCCCGGGGCGTCCGGCGCGGTTCTGCCGCGTGCCGGGCGCGTAGATCCGGCGGAACGCCTCCTTCGGCAGGAGCGTCGCGCCGAGGTCGACCGGGGTGTGCCAGGGTCGGACGGTTCGACCGCCGCGGCGCACGCGCCAACGGACCCTCGCCGGCGTCACCGGAAGGCGGTCCCACGGCGGCGGCACCGCGAGCGGCGGCATCTGGTGCGCCTCGGCGATCACGTCCACCGCCCCGAAGACGGCCGCCGGAGAGAGCACCCGGCCGTTTCGTGAGAGCACGATCCTCGTCACCTGTGGTGTGGTGGTGTCTTTCCACGGCGCGAGCGCGCCGGGACGCAGTGGGTCGCGGTAGCTCCCGGAGCGGCGCTCGGCGAAATGGACGTGCAACCACGGGGCCTCCACGTGGCCGATGACCTGATGCCGCCCGACCCGCTGTCGGTGTCGGACGACCGGGATCACGTGCCAGTAGCCGAAGGCGACGTCTCCGTCGGCCACCGACAGCGCCCGCTCTCCCTGGAGATGCACGACGCCGCCGCGGACCGCGTGCACCGGGGTGCCGTTCGGCGCAGCGATGTCGATCCCGAAGTGAAAGGCCTTCGACGCCCCCGAGATGCGCGGGTCGTTGAAGGAGCCGCGCACCGGATGGGGCCGGTCGAACGGCTCCAACGGCCAGCCGTACACGCTGACAGTATTGCGCCGCCGGCCGACTCTTCCGGCGTATCCTGACCGCGGCGTGCCGGTCACGGTCGACGAGGTTCGCGCGCTCGCGGTCACGCTGCCCCGAAGCAGCGAGGTGGTCGTGCGCGGCCGGCTGAAGTTCAGGATCGGGAAGATCGTCTACCTGTCGTTCTCGCGTGACGGGGAGACGATGGGCTTCGCGTTCCCGAAGGAGTGGCGCGACGCGCTCGTCGAGGCAGAGCCCGAGAAGTTCTCGCTGCCGGACGAGTCGGACATGCGCTTCCACTGGGTCCACGTGCGCCTCGCCGCCATCGACGTCGAGGAGATGCAGGAGCTGGTCGAAGGCGCCTGGTCGATGGTGGTGCCGAAAAGCGTGGCCGCCGCGTACGCCGCGTCGCGGGCCGACTGACTCCGCGGTGACTCACGCGCGCCGACCGGGGCCATCAGGCCCCGGTCGAAGCGTGTGACAGAGGTGCGGTCAGTCCTGGATCACGACGTTGTTGCCGTTTCCGCCGTCCAGGATGTCCAGACCGGGGCCGCCGACGAGCACGTCGTCGCCGTCCCGACCGAACATGACGTCGTTCCCCGCGCTGCCGATCAGGACGTCGTCGCCCGCGCCCGCGTCCATCGTGAGCTCGAGCGAGGTTGCTGCGAGCCCCGAGGCCTCACCGACGTCCGCACCTCCGAGCAGGTCGAGCGTCAGCGAATCGTTTGCCGGCTCGGCGTTCGTCACGTGGACAGCGGCGGCGAAGCCGAGCACGCTGGCCGCGCCGTTGCTCCCCGTGACGAGGGCCACGTCGTCCCCGTTGGTGCCCTTCACGATCACGTCGTCGGGCTGGCCGTCGCCTGTGTTGCCGCCAGGCGTGCCGGCGAGGTCCGACTTGACGGTCGTGACGTCCGTTCCGTTGAGGTCATTGACCGTGACGATGTCCGCGCCACCGAGCGCACGGAGGTCGACGGTCTCGACGTCGTTCGTGTCCATCGTGATGTTGCCGAGGTTGCGGAAGAACCGCAGCCGCTCGCCGTTCCCCGACAGGTCGAACTGCTCTGCGCCGTTGGAGCCGTTGAAGAGCATCGTGTCCGAGCCCGCCTGGCCCTCGACGACGTCGCTGCCGTCGCCCGGGTCCCAGACGAACGTATCGTCGCCGGCGCCCATCAGCCCGACGTCGTTGCCGCCGTTCCCGTCGAGCGTGTCGTTCTCGTCGCCTCCGAGCAGCGTCTCGATGCCCGGGTGCCCGGCGATCGTGTCGTTCCCGCCGTCGCCGTTGAGGCTGAGCTGGATCGTCCCGGACGCCAGCCCGGTCGCCGAGATGCCGTCGTTGCCGCCGCGACCGTTCACGGCGAGCTCGTCGGTCGGCTCGTGGTTGCGGATCGACACCAGCGCCGGCAAGCCGGTCACGGCGATACCGGCAGCGTCCCCGGCGACCGCGATCGTGTCGTCCCCGTTGGTGCCGTTGACGACGACCCGGTCGGCCTGCCCATCGCCAGTTCCGCCGCCGGAAGCGCCCTCGAGGTCGACGTTCGCCCTCGTGACGTCGGTCCCGGTCAGGTCGTCGATCGTGACGCTGTCAGCGCCGCCGAGAGCCTCGAGGTCGACGGTCTCGACGTCGTTCGTGTCCATCGTGATGTTCCCCAGGTCGCGGAAGAACCTGAGGCGGTTCCCGTTCGCCGACATCTCGAAGCGCTCCGCGGCGTTGGCGCCGTTGAAGAGCATCGTGTCGGCGCCGTCCTCGCCCTCGACGACGTCGCTGCCGTCCCCCGGGTCCCAGACGAAGGTGTCGGCGCCGTCGCCCATGTTGGCCACGTCGTTGCCTCTGTTGCCGTCGACGGAGTCGTTGTCCTTGCCGCCCAGGAACCTCTCCGCTCCCGAGCCTCCGTCGAGGTCGTCGTTCCCCTCGTCACCGTCGATGGTCGTCGGGATGCGGTCCGTGAATGTCCCGTTGACCTCGTCCACGAGGACGTGGTCGGCACCGGCCTCGGCGTCGACGACGATCCGCTCGACGTGCTTGAGCTTGCGCTTGAAGTCGGCCGAGCCGTCGTTGCCGACGTCGATCTGGAGGACCTCGGGGTCGCCTGCCTTCAGGCGAAGCGCGATCGTGTCGCTCCCGTTCGTGCCCTCGATCGTCAGGACACCGTGCCTGAGCTTCGGGTGCTTGAACTTCTGCTTCCCGTACGGATGCGAGGCCTTCTCGGCGTTCGACGGCGACGCGCTTGCCGGTCCGGCCAGCAGGCCGGCGGCCAACACGGCGAGTGCCGAGACAACCAGACGGGCGGGCCGGATCGTTCGGGACTCGTTGGGGTGAAGAGTCTTCATGGTGTGTCCTTTCCTCTGAGCGGATGAACCTGGTCGCTCACGAGGACGCCATTCGCGGCCATCTATTCCCGGCTCTATGCTCAACCCGACGTACCGCCCGCCTCAGGCCAGCTCGCCGATGGAACGCCAGCTCGACCCCGCCCGGCTCGGAGACCACCTCGACCGGCTCTACCGGGCCGCCTGGGCGCTGGCTGGCTCGCGCGAGGACGCCGAGGACCTCGTCCAGGAGACGTACGCGCGCGTCCTGTCTCGACCGCGCCTGCTCCGCAACGAGGACGACCTCGGCTACCTGCTCGGAGCCCTGCGCAACACGTTCCTGACCCAGAAGCGGACCGAGCGCCGCCGACTACGCCCCGAGCCGCTCCCCGACCAGCTGGACCTCGTGCCCGACCCGCACGCGCGCCAGCCGGAGGATGCGCTCGAGGCCGGCGAGCTCTACGCCGCGGTCGCCGCGCTCCCCGACGACTTCCGCGACGTGCTCGTCGCCGTCGACGTCACGGGCCTCTCCTACAAGGAGGCGGCCCGAGTGCTGCGGATCCGCGAGGGCACCGTGATGAGCCGGCTCTACCGCGCCCGCCAGCAAGTCGTCCGGCGTCTCGAAGGCAGCGCGGCCTGATCGACGGCGAGCGACGCTCAGTCGCCGGTGTCGACCGTTCCGACGAGCACCCTTTCGCCCGACGAGGCCTGATCGCCGTCGGCCTCCTCGCGCGTGACGCTCAGCGTGCGAAAGTCCTTCGGTGACACGCCTGCCCACAGCGTCACGTCCTGGCCCTCGTTGAACGACCCGATCGGAACGAGCACGTCGGTGTCGTTGCGGAGCCAGGCCTGGTAGAAGCGACCTCCCTCGAGACGGGGGAGCCCCGTGGCGTCCAGCTCGATCCGCCAGCCGGACGCGGTCTTGGTGAGCGTCGCCTCGCCCGTGGCGGCGGGCGCCAGGTTGGTGGGCGCGAGGGCGGCGTACAGGCGCTCGTCCGGTGTGCCCGAACGGATGGCCGTCAGGCCGATCGCGACCGCTACCGCCGCAGCGGCGGCGCCTCCGAGTAGGACGAGGCCGCGCCGTGCCGGCCGGTGACGTACCCGCGACTGCGCGTCGATGCGCTCGCGGAGGGCGGTCGGCGCCTCGACCTGCGCAGCAGCGCTCCGCATGAGAGCAACTGCGCGTTGTTGCTCCGCGAGCTGCTCGGCCAGGTCCGGCGAGGCCGCGACTCGCTCCTCGAGCGCTGATCGACGCTCCGGCGCGAGCGAGCCGTCCGCGAGGGCGGCCAGCTCGACGACCTCCTGACCGTCGGCCTCGTCTCCTCGACGGCGTCTCATCGGCACGGCACCGGGAACCGTAGCTCCGAAGGGGCGCCCGGGCACGCTCGAGGGACGCGCCGCGACGCGAGTGCCCACGAGCTCGGCGTGGGACGCCGAGCGCGACGTGCGCGTGACGGATCCATGCGAGGAGGCCGGAGGACGCTCACATCTTCGATGATCCCTGCGCAGGTCGTCTTATTCCGCGCGACCCGGCGGTTTCACGCGTCAGAACTGGAAGTAGATGAACGGCGCCACGCCCTCGGGGCCCATCGCGCTCGTCAGCACGAGCGCGAGCGCGAGGACGGTCGCCTGGCCGAGCACCGGGAGACGCGAGAACCGCGCCATCACGAGCTGCGGCACCCGCTGCGGGAGGTACTGGGAGCCGATGCCCACCGCGATCGCGAGGAGCACGCCGCTCGTGACGAGCGGGGACGCCTCGCCCCACCCCGTGAAGAGGCCGACGATCATGTCCCAGGCCGCGTCGAACGAGTCCGAGCGGAAGAAGATCCACGCGAAGCAGACGAAGTGGAAGGTCAGGATCCGCCCGACCCAGCGGCTGCGGGTCGTCTCCGGTCGGGGCGCGCCGCGCCGTTCGTTCCGCCAGCGCTCGCCCGCGAGGGCCACCCCGTGCAGGCCGCCCCAGACGACGAACGTCCAGGCGGCGCCGTGCCAGAGGCCGCCGATCAGCATCGTCAGCAGCAAATTTCGGTAGGTGAGGATCGTGCCGCGGCGGTTGCCGCCGAGCGGGATGTAGAGGTAGTCGCGCAGCCAGCGCGAGAGCGTCATGTGCCAGCGGCGCCAGAAGTCCTGGACCGAAACCGCGGCGTACGGCGAGTCGAAGTTCTGCGGGAACTTGAACCCGAGCAGCAGCGCGATCCCGATCGCCATGTCGGTGTAGCCCGAGAAGTCCGCGTAGATCTGCACGGCGTACGCGTAGACCGCGATCAGGATCTCGAGCGACGAGTGCTGACCGGGCGCGGCGAACACCTCGTCCACGATCGACGAGGCGAGGTAGTTCGCGATCACCACCTTCTTGAAGAGGCCGGTGGCGATCAGGTAGAAGGCGCGGCTCGTGTCGACGCGCCGCGGATTCCTCGGTGTGTCGATCTGCGGGATCAGCTCCGAGGGCCGGACGATCGGCCCTGCCACGAGGTGCGGGAAGAACGAGAGGTACACCGCGAACTTCTCGAGAGTCGTCGGCTCGAAGTCGCCGCGGTACGCGTCGACGACATAGCTGATCGCCATGAAGGTGTAGAACGAGATGCCGACCGGAAGCACGATCGACTTCAGGCTGAGCGGCACGTCCATGCCGACCGTCGTCGCGAGGTTGTCGGTCGACGTGACGAAGAAGTCGTAGTACTTGAAGTAGCCGAGCACTCCGATGTTGCCGGCGAGCGCCAGCCAGAGCAGCGCCCGCCTCTGCGCCTGCGAGCGGCTGCGCCAGATGCGCACCGCCAGCACCTGGTTCCAGAGCGTGCACCCCGCGAGCAGGAACACGAACCGCCAGTCCCACCACGAGTAGAAGACGTAGCTCGCGACGATGATGAACGGCCGCCAGCGGTGCGGCCAGGGCATCGTCAGCCACGAGAGCGGGAGGACGACGAGGAAGAAGAGCGCGAAGGTGGCGGTGGGGAAGAGCACCTGCGCGCAAGGCTATTTCTTGTCCACCGGCGGGATCGCAGGAGCGGTTTCGGCCGCTCGAGGCAGCCGCAACCGCCGTTTGGATCTCGCCCGTTGCCCCGCGGTCGGCGGCGCTCGACGCGGAGCCTGGTGCTACAGCGCCGGTCGGCGCTCGGCCGTCGACTCGATGTCCGCGGCCGGCGGGAGGCGGGTCACCTCGGTGACGTTGTCGACGTCGCCGACGTCGAGCAGCGTCTGCTCGACCGGCGGGCTGAACCACGCCGGGTCGGTCACCGGCGCGGTGGCAACCTGCGGCGGCAGGTACAGCGCGGGATCGGGTCGCCGCTCGGCCCGGGAAGCCGCCCATTCGATCAGCGCGACGAGAACCCAGGCGCCGATCATCACGCCCGCGATCGCGACGGCGTCCAGGTCGGCGATCGCAGCGGCGGTCGCGGCAGCGGCGAGGAACAGGCCTTCCAGCAGTAGTCGCGGCACCTGCGGTCGGCGACGGACGGGCGGGTCGAGCGCGCCGAGCCACGCGTAGGCGGCGGGTGTCACGGGTGGTGCGGCGGATGACGACTGCGCGGGGAGCGCCGTCGGTGCGCCGAGCCGCCGCACGTCGTCCCGCAACGCGGCGACCTGCTCCTCGAGGCGCGCGAGCGTGTCGTCGCCGGGGTCGGCGGGAGCCTGGTCGCTCACCCCGGCGGCTCCTGCATCGCGTCGATGGCCTCCTGCGCCTTGGCGTGAACGCGCGCACGTCGATCGTCGAGTGACTCGGTGGGCTCACCCGTCGTTTCCGCCTCCTGCGCCGCAACGGGCTCGGCCTCGTCGTCCCCTCGGGTGTCGGAGAGCTTCTGTCGGAGCGCCTCGGCCGGGTCGGCGCTCGTCGCTTCGTGCGGCGGGGTCGGCGCCGTCGCTTCCCGCTCGGCCTGCCGGCGTGCGAGCATCCGCGCGAGCGCCGCGATCCCGACGAGCCCCGCCGTCCAAGCGAAGAGCCTCCGCATGGCGGCAGTGTAGATCCCCCCGGACCACGGGCCGGACAGCCGACCGCTGCTACCCTTCTGCGGCTTCCTGCCACGCCGCGCGACGCCGTTCCCGGGCGTCGCACCACCCGGCGGGGCCGATTCAGACCGAAGGAAGGAGAAAGGGAACGCTGTGAACGAATACGAGATTCTGCTCCTGCTCGATCCCGAGCTGCCCGAGGACAAGCAGGGCGTCGTCGTGGAACGCGTGCGCACGCTGATCGAGCAGGGCGGCGGCGCCGTCGAGCGCCACGACGCGTGGGGTCGGCGGAAGCTTGCATACCCGATCGCGAAGAAGGACGAGGGCGTCTATCACCTCGTCAGCTTCACCGCGACCACCGAGACGCTCGACGAGCTCGGGCGCGTGCTGAAGATCGACGACGACGTGCTGCGCCACCTGGCGACACGTCGCCTCGAGGGGGGTCCCGCGGAGCCAATAGCGGTCGGCGCTCCGATCGGCGACGATGCATCCACGCCCGCGGACGCCCCGGAGGAGGAGTAAGAGATGGCTTCGATCAACCGCGTCGTGCTCGTCGGAAACCTGACGAAGGATCCTGAGCTTCGCCATACCCAGTCGGGCATGGCGGTCTGCAGCCTGCGGCTCGCTGTCAATACGCGCCGCAAGGACGACACCGGTCAGTGGGTGGACAAGCCGAACTACTTCGACATCACCGTGTGGGGTAACCAGGGAGAGCGCTGCGCGCAGTACCTCGCCAAGGGCCGCCCGGTCGGGGTCGACGGCCGCCTCGAGTGGCGTGAGTGGGAGACCCCGGAGGGGAACAAGCGCCAGGCGGTCGACGTCGTCGCCGACACGGTGCAGTTCCTCGGCAGCCGTGGCGACGGAGAGGGCGGCGGCTACATCCCGACCGAGGTCGCGACGCCCGCCGGCGACTTCCCCACGTCCCCGACCGACGACGACATCCCGTTCTAGGAGGCCGACCGATGGCTGCGAAGACCCAACCGCGCAAGCGGGCCGCCGACCGGGCGACCGGAGGCCGGCGTAAGAGCTGCCACTTCTGCAAGGACAAGATCGCGGAGGTGGACTACAAGAACGTCAACCAGCTGCGGCGCTACATCTCGGAGAAGGGCAAGATCCGCAACCGTCGCATCACGGGCGCGTGCCGCCGCCACCAGCGGCAGGTCGCGGTCGCGGTGAAGCGGGCTCGCGAGATGGCGCTGCTGCCGTACGTGCAGGGGTAGCGATGGAAGTCATCCTCACCAACGACGTCGAGAAGCTCGGCCTGAAGGGCGAGGTCGTCGACGTGAAGCGCGGGTACGCCCGTAACTACCTGCTGCCGCGGCGCCTGGCCGAGGTCGCGACCCCTGGGCGGGTCGCCGAGATCCGCCGGATCGACGAGGAGCGGGCGCGTCACGAGGCGCGGTCGGCCGACCAGGCCGCCGAGATCGCGGACACGCTGACGAAGACCGTGCTCCGCTTCGAGGTGAAGGCGGGCCCGACCGGCGCGCTGTTCGGATCGGTCACGCCGACGGACATCGCGGAGGAGCTCTGGCGGACGCGGAAGATCCGCGTCGACCGCCGGAAGATCGATCTCGACGTGATCAAGCGGATCGGCCGGTTCAGCATCCCGGTCCACGTGTTCGAGGGAGTCACCGCCGAGGTGAAGACCCTTGTCGTGCCCGAGGGCGGCGAGCTGCCCCCCGAGGAGGAGCTCGCGGCGCTCGAGGCGGCGGAGCGGGCCGAGGCGGAGGCTGCCGCGGCCGCGCACGAGGAGGCACTTCGCGAGACCGAGGCGGCGCTCGCCGAGGAGGAGGAGCTGCGGGCGGCCGCGCTCGCCGCCGACGAGTCGTTGCCCGACGAGCCGGACGGGGCGGACGACGGGCCGCCGGACGAGCCGGCGCCTGCGGCCGAGACCGAGACCACCTGACAGAGGGCCCTGCGGGGCCCTCTTCTCTTCCACAGCGCCCTCGAGACCGTCCACAGCGAGGCCGCGGGGCTGTGGACTGACGAACGAAATCTCCGCACGGTGCGGGCTCGACGAGAGGAACAACTCCGGCGGCCCTGTGGTCAGTCCGTCCGGTCCTGGGTATAACTCTATAGAACATATGTTCTATTGTCCTGCTCATCGCGTGATCGCCACCGCCCGCGCGCCGACAGCGGCTCGAGTGGACGTGTTCGCTCGAGACGGGTTTGATCCCGCACCGTGAGCACGACCCACGCGCCGCAGACGGCCCTGGTGCCGCCACAGAACCTCGAGGCCGAGGAGTCGGTGCTCGGGGCGATGCTCTTGTCGGAGACGGCGATCGGTGCGGTCACCGAGAACCTCGACGCGGCGGACTTCTACCGGGGGTCGCACGGGACGATCTACCGCGCGATGCTCGCGCTCTGGTCGAAGGGCGAGCCCGTCGACGCGATCACGCTGTCGAACGAGCTCGAGGAGCGCGGCGAGCTCGAGCAGGTCGGCGGTAGCGCTCGGGTCGCCGAGCTCGCAGCTCTCGTCCCGGCGGCCGCGAACGTCGAGCACTACGCACAGATCGTCAAGGAGTCCGCGACGCTTCGCGCGCTCATCAACGCCGGACAGGAGATCACGCGTCTAGGGCGGGAGCGCATCGGCGAGACGACCGAGCTCGTCGACCGGGCCGAGCAGATCGTGTTCGACCTCTCGCAGGAGCGCGTCCGTGGTGACTTTGCGCACATCGGCCCGCTCCTGACCGAGAGCTTCGAGCGGATCACGAAGCTGTACGAGGCCGGGGTCGACGTGACCGGCGTGCCGTGCGGGTTCCGTGAGCTCGACCGTCTCACCTCCGGCTTCCAGCCGGGCAACCTCGTGATCCTCGCCGCTCGCCCGTCGATGGGCAAGTCGGCGCTTGCGCTCTGCATCGCCGCGAACCTCGGGGTGCGCTCCGGGACGCCTGTCGCGCTGTTCACGCTCGAGATGTCGAAGTCCGAGGTCACGCAGCGGCTGATGTGCAGCGAGGCGAAGGTCGAGTCGAACCGGGTTCGCTCCGGGAAGCTGACGCAGGAGGACTGGCCCCGCCTGACGGCCGCCTGCGACAAGCTGATGAAAGCGCCGATCTGGGTCGACGACACCGGCTCGATCACGATGATGGAGCTTCGCTCGAAGGCGCGACGCCTGAAAGCCCGCGAGCCCCGGCTCGGGATGATCATCGTCGACTATCTCCAGTTGATGACCTCGGGCGCGACGTCCGAGAACCGAGTGCAGGAAGTGTCACAGATCTCGCGGAACCTCAAGGTGCTCGCGCGGGACCTCGACGTCCCGATCCTCGCGCTCTCCCAGCTCTCGCGCGCGGTCGAGCAGCGCCACGACAAGCGGCCGATCCTCTCCGACCTGAGAGAGAGCGGCTGCGATCGAGCAGGACGCCGACCTCGTGTTCTTCGTCTACCGCGACGAGTACTACAACGGCGACGAGTCCGACTCGCAGGGACTCGCGGAGGTGATCCTCGCCAAGCACCGCAACGGCCCGACCGACGCGGTGAAGCTCAGCTTCCTGAAGCGCTACGCGAAGTTCGCAGACCTCGCCGGCAGCACCTCCTGACCCCGACCTCGCCCAGGGCGCGACCGGAGGCTGTCGACGCGACGGCGTCGAGACGCGATGGTGCCGAACGCGCGGGCCGGTCGCGTGTCCGCCCGGCGTTCGACTGACGGGCGTGCAAGACTGCGGCACGTGCCCGCGACCGTGATCGTCGGCGCGCAGTGGGGCGACGAGGGGAAGGGCAAGATCGTCGACCTGCTCGCCCAGGAATCGGACCTCGTCTGCCGCTATCAGGGCGGTCCGAACGCGGGGCACACGATCGTGGTCGACGGCGAGACGTTCAAGATCCGCGCCATTCCGTCCGGCATCGTGGGCGGCGTGGCGAGCGCGATCGGCGCGGGATGCGTCGTCGATCCCCAGGTGCTGATCGACGAGCTCGACGAGCTCGAGTCGCGTGGTCGTCGTACCGACGGGCTCGTCTTCGTTTCGGGCAACGCTCACCTGATCATGCCCTGGCATGTGGCGCTCGACGGCGCCCGGGAGCGCCGACTCGGCAAGCTCCAGATCGGCACCACACGCCGGGGCATCGGGCCGACGTACGCCGACAAGGCGACGCGCATCGGCATCCGGGTGCAGGACCTCCTCGACCCGAAGATCCTCCGCGAGAAGGTCGAGCTCGCCGCCGACGAGAAGAACATGTGGCTGGAGCGTGTCTACGGGATCGAGCCGTTCGACGTGGGCGAGGTCGTCGAGCGGACGCTCGCGCACGCGGAGCGGCTCGCGCCCTACGTGGCCGACACCTCGCTCCTCGTCGACCGGGCGCTGCGCGAAGGTCGCAAGGTGCTGTTCGAGGGCGCGCAGGGGACGCTTCTCGACCTGGACCACGGCACCTATCCCTTTGTCACGTCCTCGAGCCCGATCGCGGCGGGAGCGGCGGTGAGCTTCGGGATCGGTCCACAGCGGATCGACGAGGTGGTCGGAGTCTCGAAGGCGTACGTCACTCGTGTCGGCGAGGGGCCGTTCCCGAGCGAGATCGCCGGTCCGGCGCAGGCGCGCGTCCGCGAGATCGGCGGCGAGTTCGGCACCGTGACGGGCCGGGAGCGCCGCTGCGGTTGGCTCGATCTCGTCGCGCTGCGGTTCGCGGTCCGCGTCAACGGGATCACGTCGCTCGCCCTGACGAAGCTCGACGTGCTGTCCGAGTTCGACGAGATCCCGGTGTGCGTTCGCTACCGGCTCCCGGACGGGAGCGAGACGGAGGACTTCCCGGCGCACCAGTCCGACTTCCACCACTGTGCGCCGGTCTTCGAGACGCTGGGCGGATGGCGGGAAGAGCTCACCGGGCCGTCACTTCCCGGCGCGGCTGCGGAGTACGTCTCTTTCGTCGCAGAGGAGCTCAGCGTGCCCGTGACGATCGTGGGGACCGGAGCTGCCCGCGACGCCGTCCTGGCGCTGCAGCCCTAGGCTCGGCCGGTGCGCGTTCTCCTCGTCGGCTCGGGCGGTCGCGAGCATGCGCTCGCGTGGCGGCTCTCGTCGTCGCCCGCGCTGACGGAGCTGCACGCCGCCCCCGGCAACCCGGGCATCGCGACGCTCGCCACCTGCCATCCCATCGCGGACGACGACGGCGACGGACTGCTCGGGCTCGCACGGTCGCTCGATGCCGAGCTCGTGGTCGTCGGACCCGAGGCGCCGCTTGTCTCCGGCGTCGCCGATGCACTTCGCCACGCCGGTATCCCGGTCTTTGGCCCGTCGGCCGCCGCTGCACGCATCGAGGGCTCGAAGCGGTTCGCGAAGGAGGTGATGGAGGCGGCCGGCGTCCCGACCGCCGTGCTGCTCGACGCGCCGCGCGCCCCCTGCGTACTGAAGGCCGACGGCCTTGCGCAGGGAAAGGGCGTCGTGGTCTGTCGGACCGACGAAGAGCTTCGCGCCGGCCTCGACACGGCGCGCGGCTTCGGCGGCGCGGTGCTCGTCGAGGAGCTCCTCGAAGGCCCGGAGGTGTCGCTGTTCGCTGTCTGCGACGGGGCCGACGCTCTGTTGCTCGCGCCCGCGCGCGACTACAAGCGGGCGAACGACGGCGACGAAGGACCCAACACGGGCGGCATGGGCTCGTTCGCGCCCGTCGACGTCGACGGGATCCACGAGCTCGCCGCGGCCACCATGGAGCCGGTGCTCGCCGAGCTGAGCCGGAGAGGAGCGCCCTTCGTCGGAACGCTGTTCGCCGGGCTCATGCTCACTGCCGATGGCCCGCGCGTGCTCGAGTTCAACTGCCGTTTCGGCGATCCGGAGACGCAGTCGGTGCTCCCGCTCGTCGAGGGAGACCTGCTCGCCGCGCTCGCAGCAGCCGCCAACGGCTCCCTCGCTGGCGTCTCGCTCGCTCGGGCGAGCGGCGCCGCGGTCACCGTCGTGCTCGCCGCCGGCGACTATCCCGCGTCGGCCGATCGTGGTACGCCGATCGAGGGGGTCGAGGATGCCGAGGCGTCGGGTGCACTCGTCTTCCATGCGGGCACCGCGCTGACGCGCGGACGGCTCGTGACGAATGGAGGTCGCCTGCTCGGCGTGACCGCGACGGGCTCGACGCTCTCCGACGCGCGTGCCCGCGCCTACGCAGCGTCCGACCTGGTCAGGATCCCCGGAGCGCGACGACGGAACGACATTGCGCTGCACGCGTCGGGGAGCGGAGAGGATCTTCGCAACGAGCGCGATTCCTCTGGGGCACCCCATCCCACCACCCACTTCTAATTCTAGTGTCCGGAAAGGCAACAAAGCGCACAGCTCTGTGCCACCTCTGTGCCGAGATCGCGACAAGCGAGGACCCCGAGGGTGCCGTAAGACGGCGCGTCTAGACTTGACCCAGTGATCGCGCGTTACTCCCGTCCCGCCATGACGCACATCTGGTCGGACGAAGCGAGGTTGGCGCGGATGCTCGACGTCGAGCTGGCTGCTCTCGACGGCTGGGCCCACGTGGGGGCGGTGCCGGCCGACGCGGTCGAACGGATTCGAGCCCACGCGCTGCCACCCAGCCCCGAGCGTGTCGCCGAGCTGGAGCGCGAGACCAACCACGATGTCGCCGCGTTCGTCGACGGGGTCGCCGAGACGCTCGGCGACGATGGGCGCTGGTTCCACTTCGGCCTCACATCGTCGGATGTCCTGGACACCGCCCTGTCCCTCGCAGTGCAGGAGGCCGGCGGCCTCCTGCTCGAGGGTCTCGACCGGGCATTTGTCGCCGTCGTCGCGCGGGCGGAAGAGCATCGCGAGACGCTCTGCATGGGGAGGACGCACGGCGTCCACGCCGAGCCGACGACGTTCGGGCTCAAGCTCGTCGGCTGGGCCTTCGCGCTCGACCGCGACCGTGTGCGCATCGAACGCGCGCTCGACGGGCTCCGCGTGGGCAAGTTGTCGGGCGCTGTCGGGCAGTACGCCGCGATCGACCCGGAGGTCGAGCGGGTCGCATGCGAACGGCTCGGGCTCGAGCCGGCGCCGAGCTCCACCCAGATTCTCCAACGTGATCGGCATGCCGAGTTGCTCGCGACGCTCGCGCTGGTGGCAGCATCGCTGGAGCGCTTCGCCCTCGAGATCAGGCACCTCGCGCGCACCGAGGTTCGGGAGGTCGAGGAGCCGTTCGCGCCACACCAGAAGGGCTCGTCCGCGATGCCGCACAAGCGGAACCCCATCGTCGCCGAGCGGATCTGCGGGCTCGCTCGTGTCGTCCGCGCCAACGCGCTCGTCGGCTTCGAGAACGTCGCGCTGTGGCACGAGCGCGACATCTCGCACTCGTCCGCCGAGCGGATCGTGCTGCCCGACTCGTTCCTCGCGGTCGACTACGCGCTCGACCGTTTCGCCTGGCTCGTCGAAGAGATGGTCATCCACCCTGCTCGCATGCGTGCGAACGTCGACGCAAGCCACGGCCTCTACTTCAGCCAGCGGCTCCTGCTCTCGCTCGTCGACGCCGGCCTTACGCGGGACGCGGCATATCGGCTGGTCCAGCGTCACGCAATGCGGGCCTGGGAGGAAGAGCTCGAGTTCTTCGACCTCGTGGACGGTGACCCCGAGATCGCCGACCGCGTCGACCTCGCCGCGGTCTTCGATCTCGGCGCCTATACAGCTCATGTCGACACGGTCTTCGAGCGACTGCGGGCGCTCGTCGCAGAGAGAGGGCTGGCGGTCCATGCCTGACGCGGTGCACGTCGGCAGCGGCAAGGTGCGCGAGATCTACGCGCTGGATGACGTGCGGCTCCTGCTCGTCGCCTCGGACCGCATCTCGACGTACGACGTCGTGCTGCCGACGGAGATCCCGGACAAGGGACGTGTGCTCACCGGCCTCTCCGCCTTCTGGTTCGCACGCACCCGACACATCGTTCGCAACCACCTCCTCGGTGTTCGCAGCGACGGGCGGTCGCTCGAGTGCGAGCGGCTCGAGATGCTGCCGGTCGAGCTCGTCGTCCGTGGGTACCTCGCCGGCTCCGGCTGGGCGGACTATCGCGACACGGGCCTCGTATGCGGACACCGCCTGCCGGCGGGCCTTCGTGAGTCCGAGCGCCTGGCGGAGCCGATCGTGACACCCGCGACGAAGGCCACGACCGGGCACGATCTCAACATCACGGAGGACGAAGCGGAGTCGCTCTGCGGAGCGCCGTACCGCGTCGCACGCAGCGCTGCGCTCGAGCTCTACCGGTTCGCAGCCGTGTACGCGGAGGCGCGCGGAATCCTGCTGGCGGACACGAAGTTCGAGTTCGGCGTCGACCGCGACGGCGCGGTGACGCTGGCGGACGAGGCGCTGACTCCCGATTCCTCACGTCTCTGGCCTGCGGAGGGCTATGCGCCTGGCGGCGCGCAGCCGTCGTTCGACAAGCAGTTCGTCCGCGACTGGTGCGTCACCACCGGCTGGGACCGCACTCCCCCCGGCCCCGAGTTGCCGGCGGAGGTCGTGGCGGGCACTCGGCGACGCTACGCCGAAGCCTTCGAGCGGCTCACCGACATCTCGCTCGAGCGGTACATCGACGATCCGGAGTCCGTCTTGTGCGACTGACGGTCCTGATCAGACCGAAGGCAGGGATCCTCGATCCACAGGGTGAGGCGGTTCAGGCCTCGCTCGAGACCCTCGGGTTCTCGGTCACGAGGGCTCGCGTCGGCCGCCTCGTCGACCTCGAGGTGGAGGCCGACGACCCGGAGACCGCGCGCGGCGAGGTCGAGCGCATGTGCGCCGAGCTCCTGGCGAACCCGCTCATCGAGAGCTTCGAGGTCGTCGTGGAGGGCACGTGAGCGAGCGTCCTCGCATCGCGGTTGTGACGTTCCCCGGGTCGAACGACGACGGTGATGCATGCCTCGCGCTCGAGCTTCTCGGCGCCGAGGCGGTGCCCGTCTGGCACACGGCCCCGGAGCTCCCCGGAGACACCACCGGCGTCGTGCTTCCCGGTGGTTTCTCGTACGGCGACTACCTGCGCTGCGGAGCGCTCGCCCGAGTTGCACCGGTGATGGACGCGGTGCGCCGGTTCGCAGGCGACGGCGGAGCCGTGCTCGGAATCTGCAACGGCTTCCAGATCCTCTGCGAGGCCGGCCTCCTTCCCGGTGCGCTGCGCCCCAACCGGCAGCTCGAGTTCGTCTGCGAGGACGTCACCCTGATGGTCGAGTCGATAGCGACTCCCTTCACGGCCGCCTGCGCCCTCGGTGACGAGCTCGTGATCCCTGTCAAGCACGGGGAAGGCTGTTGGGTCGCCGACGACGAGCTCTTCGCGGATGTCATCGAGCATGGCCAGGTCGTCCTCCGGTACGCCGACGACGTGAACGGCTCACGCGATCGTGTCGCAGGGGTGGCAAACGAGGCAGGCAACGTCCTCGGACTGATGCCCCATCCCGAGCACGCCGTGGACCCGCTCCTCGGCCCGACCGGCGGCATCCCGATACTCGAAGGGCTGATCGCCTCGGCGCGCGAGCCCGTGACGGGCTATGCGGCGGGCGGGCGGTAGCCGAGCTCGGGCAGTCCCCACTTCCGGCGACGCTCGGCGCTCCGCTTCAAGGCTAGTTCGATCTGCCGTCGCCGCACGCGCGCCAGGATCGCCTCGTGCTCCGGCGAGGGCTTCTTGCCGAAGGACGACGAGCTGACGACAAAGTCATCTTCGTGGCGTTCGTCCAGACGCCGGCGAACCGTCGTCGGTCGATCGTGATCTCGACGTCGTCAGGGACCGGCACGCGCGACGCCGCCCTCGTGCAGCATCCGCCCGAGCTCCGGCGACCGCTCGAGCGCAACGCGGAGCTTCGCGAGGTCCCGCTCGCGCAGCGTCACCGGCCCGCGCCGCCCCGTGCCGTCGGTCGCGTACGAGAACCGCACCAGCCGCTCGCCGTCGCCGGTCGCGAGTAGCTCGACACGAGTCGTGAAGCGCTTGTCCCCCGAGCGTTGCGGAACAGAGACCGCTTCGACACTGGTCGCCTTCCCCCAGGGAGTAGTCACTGTCGCCATATGAGACAACATATCGCCTCACGTGTGCCGTGTCTGTGTCGCCTTCGTGTCACCTCTGCGACGATGGGCGGGTGCTGGAGCTCTGGCAGGCGGAGTGGTGCCCCTACTCGCACCGGGTCCGGTTGCGACTCACAGAGCTTCGCGTTGACTGGATCGCGCGGACGATCCCGCTCGACCGCGCCGAGCGGGACGCCATGGAGGCGGCGACCGCGATTCGGTCGATCCCGACCCTCGTCGACGGCGACACCGTCGTCCACGGCGCCGATGTGATCATTGCCCACCTGGATGCGAATCACGCCGAGCCGCCCGACGCATCACGACATCGCGCGCAGATGCGCGCGGAGTGGCCGCACTGGACGGCACTCGAACGTGGCCCGAACTAGGGAAGCGACGCGCCGGCGTCGGCGAGTCGCTCGACGACGCGGAACCTGAAGCACACGACGAGCGTGTCGTCGTCGATAGTGACGACAGGCTCGCCGAGCAGCGACACCATCTCGGGGCACGTGAAGAAGCGGACGTGAGCGTCGCGCCACTGGTCGAGCGTCTCGAACCCCTCGCCCTCGTCGATCGCGAACGCGAGGTCCACGTCACCCATCCGCTTCACCTCGACCGCCGTCGTCTCGATCACCGCGACGCCGCGCCCTTCCGAGTCGACAACGAGCTCACGGTCACCAACCTCGCCGATCGGCGCTCCCTCGCGGAGGTACTCCTCGTGGAGACCCGTGGTCGAGACCTTCGAGCCGTCCAGGATCGCCGCGACGAGGCGGTCGCGAAGCGGTCCCGGGAAGCCGAACTCCGCGTGCGGGAGGTCGGTCGTGCTCATCGGCGAAGCCTGGGCACGGCCGTTCACTCGTCGGCCTCGGACACGCCCTCGCGCATGATGCGAAGCACGCGGTCTCGATCGACGCCGTGACGTTCGAGGAGCCTGGCGGCAACGCCCTTGCGCTCCCTCAGGAGTGCGAGCAGCACATGTGCAGTGTCGATGTGACGGTGCCCGAGAGCGAGTGACTCCCGCAGCGACAGCTCCAGGACCTTCTTGGCGGCCGGGGAGAACGGGATCTGGCCTCGTGCCGCGCTCGTGCCGCTGCCGCCGACCGCGACGACCTCATGCTCGACGACGTCCCGACTGATCCCGCACCGCGCGAGCACTGCCGCGGCGACCACGCCAGGCCCTGCGTCGAGGATGCCGAGCAGGAGGTGCTCCGTGTCGACGTGGTCGTGGCCCAACGCGCGGGCGGCGGTCTGGGCCTCGACGACCGCGAGGCGCGCGTCGGGGCCGAATCGCGACATGCCCGCGCGGCCGTGCCCCACACGCCTCACGTGTCGCAGAAAGCCGCCGTAGCGCTGCTGAACCGCCTGACGCGTGACGCCGAGCACCGACCCGATCTGTGCCCATGAGCAGCCGTCGCGGCGCGCCGCTTCGACGAAGTGGTCGACCACCTGATCGCCGAGCGCGCTGAGCTCGATGCTCAACCGGCTGGCGGCAGCGACCCGGGAGAGCGGCGTCTCGTCCGGAGCCTCCGCCTCGGCCCTCGCGATGAGCTGCTCGATCTCCACGCGTCAAGTTGTAGTTGACAACAGGATGCCTGTCAACGCGAGGTTGACGCAACGGAACCGTCGTAAGCTCGGCCGGTGCACGACGTCGCGACCGTCTCGGCCGGTTGACGGCAGAGTGACGAACCTGGTTCTCTGCTGTCCGGACAAGTTCCGCGGCAGCCTCACAGCCCGTGAGGCTGCCGACGCCCTCGCAAGCGGCGTCGAGCGCACCGGCCGCGCGGCGCTTCGGATGCCCCTGGCGGACGGTGGTGAGGGAACGCTCGACGTCCTGTGTCCCGACCGCGGCGATCGGCGTCGCACAACTGTCACCGGCCCGCTCGGCAAGCCAGTCGAAGCGGAGTGGGGCATGCGCGACGACACCGCCGTCGTGGAGATGGCGCGAGCGAGCGGCCTGGCACTCGTCGACGAGGCGAACGATCCGCTCCGCGCTACCACTCGCGGCACCGGCCAGCTGATCCGCGCCGCGCTCGACGAAGGAGCACCGCGCGTGATCGTGGCCGTCGGAGGGTCGGCGACCGTCGACGGCGGCCTCGGCGCGCTCGAGGCGCTCGACTTCGACCTTCGCGGCGCGGACGTCGTCGTCGCCTGCGACGTCACGACGACGTTCATCGACGCCGCACGGGTGTTCGGGCCCCAGAAGGGCGCCGATCCGAACGCCGTCGACGAGCTCGAGCGACGGCTCACCGAGCTCGCCGAGCGATACGCCGCGAGGGGTGTTGACGTGCGACCCCTGCCGGGAGGCGGCGCCGCCGGCGGCCTGGCGGGCGGCCTCGCGGCGATCGGCGCCCGACTCGCACCCGGGGCGGCGCTCGTCGCCCAGATCGCGGGCCTCCGAGCGGCGCTCTCGTCCGCCTCGCTCGCGATCACCGGCGAGGGACGATTCGACGCCACCTCGCTCGCGGGCAAGGTCGTCGGCCACGTGCTCGAGCAGGGCCGCGAGCTCCAGGTGCCGGTCGCGGTCGTCGCCGGCGACGCCGACCGGGACCACCTGCCCGCCGACCTCCCGTGCACGACGCTGATCGAGCGTGCTGGCTCGGTCGACATCGCGCTCCGCGACGCGGCCCGGCTCGCTGCAGACGCCGCCGAGGCGCTCGTGGCTTCGCGTCAGCCGTAACCGCGAACCGCCTCTGTCCAAGCTCCGTTCCAGCTCTGAACGGCCTCTGAACATCGAGGTGCAAGATGGGCGCATGGATGAACACACGAACAGCAACGAGCGTCCTCGGTCGCTGACGCGTCGAGGCTCGCTCCTCCGCCTCGGCGGCCTCGCCGCCGGCGCGCTCGGCACGACGGCGTGGAAGCTCGAATCCGCGGACGACGCCACGGGGGCCTCGGCCGGACCGGCCGCGGTCGCTTCGGGGCTCGTCACCTGCGTGCTCGCGCCCGAGCAGACCCAGGGCCCGTACTACCTCGAGGGCGACAAGGTGCGACGGAACGTCCGCGAAGGGAAGCCGGGCGTCGCGCTCGACCTCCGCACGACCGTGCTCGACGTCTCGAGCTGCACGCCGATCCGGGGTGCGGCAGTCGACATCTGGCATTGCGACGCGGGAGGAACGTACTCCGGTTTCGCCCAGGAGGGGACCGAGGGGCGCACGTTCCTGCGTGGCATCCAGCGCACCGACCGCGCCGGGCTCGCGATCTTCGACACGATCTACCCTGGCTGGTACGAGGGGCGGACGGTGCACATCCACGTGCAGGTGCACATCGGTGGCGACGTCGTCCACACCGGCCAGCTCTACTTCCCCGACTCGCTCACGGACGCCGTCTATCGCCGCGCGCCGTACAACCGGCGCCCCAGTCGCACGGTACGCAACGCCTCCGACTCGATCTTCCGGAACGGCGGCAGCCGCTCCATGCTCAAGCTCGCCCGGAACGGCAACCGGTATATCGGCAGGATCGCGATGGGCGTGCAGACGAGCTGACGATCAGCTCGCGGCGGTGCTCGCTGCGACGTCGGTGTCCACCGAGCCGACGTCGGGAAGCCCCGACGCGGCGCACGCGCTCTCGACACCGGCTTGCTCGCCGACGATCACGTCCGCCGGCCCGCCAATCGAGCGCACCCGCGCGAAGAGCGGGATCGCCGCCGCCGTCGCCAGCCCGCCGACGACGAACGCCGTACCGACCGAGCGCGCCTCGCCCAGCGCGCCGAGGCCGAGCTGGCCGACGGTGCCGCCGGTGTTGGAGATCATCGAGTCGAACGAGACCACGGTCGCGCGCTGCTCCGTCGGCACCACCTGGTGCAGGTACGCCTGTCGGACCGGGCTCATCACGCCGACGGCCCCGGTCACGAGCAGCAGGGCGGGGAGGGCCACCCAGAACGACCCCGCCAGCCCGAGGACGATTGCCGCGATGGTCTCGACGACAGCCGCCGAGAGCAGCAGCGTCGTGCGGCGGCCGCACCGCCGCGACAACACCGTCACGAGCTGATTGCCCGCGATCGTCGACAGCGCGATCCCCGCCGCGACGAGCCCCGCCACCCAGATCGCGTCGCTCGAGAGCAGGTCGAGGAGGTACGGCTGAGAGGCGTAGAACCCCCACATCAGGAACCCCATCTGGAACAGCGAGGCGAGCATCAGCATGCGGAGCGGACGCACCCCCCAGCCGAATTGCACTCCCGCTCGCGCGTTCAGGGCGATCTCGCGCGGCAACTCGGCGCGGGGCACGCGGCGGGGCGTGAAGCCGAGGTCGTGCATCACGACGTAGGCGATGACGAAGACCGCAGCGAGAAGGACCGACCGCACCAGGTAGGGCAGCGACAGGTCGATCTGCCCGAGAAGCCCGCCTCCGACCGTGCCGACGAGCATCGCAGCGCCGGTGACCTGCTGGCCCCGCGCGAAGACGCCGTCGAGCGCGCGCGCGTAGCCCGTGGCCGTCAGCGCGTCGACCAGCCAGGCCTCCATCGCCCCCGAGTAGAAGGTGAACCCGAGGCCCATCCCGACCGAGACGACGGAGAACGCGACGACACCCGCGCCGACCTCGGCGAGGCCGACGTACATCAACGTCGTCACCGCGAGCACCGACACCGAGAACAGGAACGAGACGCGTCGCCCAAGCGTGTCCGCCACGACCCCGGTCGGCACCTCGAAGATGACCATGCCCGCCGAGAAGGCAGCATTCGCGACGAACACCTCGAAGAAGCTCAGGCCGGCATCGAGGAGAAAGAGCGTGTTGACGCCCCAGATCGCCGCCGCCGACAGCGTGTACAGGCCGGCGAGCGTGAAGTAGCCGACGAGGACGCGCCGAGACGCGGGCGGTCCACTCGCGACGAGCTCGGTCATGTCTCGAGCCTACGGATCGCCCGCATACTGTCCGTGTGCATCGGCTGGCTGCACTCGTCGCCGTCATCGCCGCCGTTGGCGCGACTCCCTCGCTCGGCTTCGGAGCGCAGACGGCCGCGCCGGCGGCTGTGGAGCTCGTGTCGTTCGATCCGCTGCGCGTGCGCGGCGAGCGGTTCAAGACGTTCGAGCGCGTCCGGTTGACGGTCCGCATTGACGGTCAGACGTCCGTCGCCCTGGTCCGTGCAGGACGCCGCGGTGTCTTCGTCGTCTCGCTGCCGGGAAGCGGCGGGCAACGCGGATGCACCGTCAGGGTCGTTGCCGTCGGCGGCCGCGGGAGCCACGCCACGCTCGCCGTCGACCATTTCGTGTGCTGATCTCGCCCTGCCGAACGCGCCTCCCTACTGCGGTCTCAAACGCACACCTCGACCTGCTCGGCCGGCGACCGCCCCGCGCCGCTCACCGCACCTCGTCGACATCCAATCCGCGCGGAGCGCCGATCTCGAGCTGCACCGCGCACGAGCGCTTCGGCGTCGTGTACACAAGCGGTACCACCGAGAAACGTGTCGCGCCGCCGAAGCGGAACGTCGCCGGCTTCGGCGCCGCCGCCTTTCCGCGGCACGAGACGTAGCGGATCGTCAGCGTCGCCGGTGCTCCCCGGAGACGGGCGCTGGTGGTGTACCTCGTCGACGCGCTCGCGCGGACGGGTGTCGAGACGACCCGCCCGGTGACCCGGAGGAACGACGTGCCGCGCCAGGGCGCAGGCTCGTCGAGTGGCTGAGCCGTGGCGTTGCCCGTCACCTTCCACCCCTTCGTCCCGTCCTCGAAGGACCCGTTGGGGATCTCCGGGAGGTGAAAGCCGTAGAGATCGGCGATCTCACGCTGGACAGCGGTGTAGCGGTAGCCGGGCCCGCGGATCTTGATCAGGCCATTCGGGTTCCAGGCCCAGGACGGATCGCCAGCGGGCGCGTCGGACCACTTCCAGTAGATCCCGCCCTCGATCCCGAGACCGCGCATGAGCGCGCCCAGGCCCTCGACCGTTCGGAGGATCTCGGGCTCGTCGTGCTGTGTTCCCCACTCGGCGAGGACCATTCGCGCGTCGGGCCCGACCCGCGCCCTGCTGACGCGCATTGTCTCCTCTGCCCAGCCGAGGGAGTCTGCGTCGGTACAGGGGCCGAAGGACACGAACGCACATTTCGTATGGGCGTAGAGCGATAGTGCGTACGTGCGCTGCGCCGAGGGGATGCCGAGGCGGTCGAAGATCGTCCGGAGCACCTCGAGCGGCCTCCACTGGTGGCGGTCCTGAAGGTCGGGTCCCGCGTCCTGCTCGATCTCGTGCGGGTAGAAGCCGACGATCGCCTCGGCCGTCAGCTTCCGCACCGGGATCCCCAGGGACATCCCGTAGGAGATCGCCCATTGCAGGTACCGCGCCTGAACCGAGTCGGGGCCGGCCCACAGCGGCGCCTCGGCCTGGCCGCCGCACGAGTCCCGCGCGCCGTCGAACGGCGGCAGGTTGTCGAGCTCGCGGCGGTCTCCGCCGAATACGACGAGGTCGAGGGCGGGCTTCTCCTTCGCAGCCCGGAGGATCGCACCCAGCCACCGTTCGGAGTCGCTCCGCGATGCCTCGTCCATATGCGTGTTGGTGAGCGAGAGAATCACCCGCATGCCGCGCCGCTGAGCGAGGTCGAGCATCGTGCGCAGCCCATTCAGCTCGACAGCGCTCGGGTCAGGCCAGCGGGGGCCGAGGAACGAGTGCATCTTGCAGTCCGGCCAGGTGCCGGAGGGCCCGTCGAAGTCGTCTGACGTACGCATCTCGAGCAGGATGCTGTTCACGCCCATCGACCGCATCCGGTCGAGCTGCTCGGCGACCGACTCTCGCACGTCTCCGTAGGCGAGTTGGCGGAGCAGATCACCGGTAAACCAACCGGATCCGCTCGCAGGCTTCTCGAAGTCAGCCCACATTCCTCGCATGGGCAGAAGATGCCGGCCGAGCGGCGAAGCGGCCTCGCCAGTCGAACCGGTGAGCGACAGCGTGCTCACCACCGCGATCCACACCGCCAGGCGCAGCACGCAACCCCCCTTTGCTCGGCCCGACGATCTCATTCACCGAGGGGCGCCGTCAAGCGCCGATGCGGTGGGCACGTGCGCGGCGACCAGCGCTCGCAGCCCGGGATCGCCTCCTGACGAGCTGCGGCGCCCGCGGCTGCACATGACCGCGGGCGCCCGTCAGCTCAGTAGTCGGAGCGCTCGATCAGCTCGATTCGGTAGCCGTCGGGGTCCCGGACGAAGCAGAGGAGCGAGCCGCCCTCGCGCACGGCGTACGGCGGCCGTTCCGGCTCGATCCCCTTCTCGGCGAGTGCGGCGAGCGTCTCGTCCATCGAGGAGACAGTCAGCGCGATGTGCCCGTACGCGGTACCCAGCTCGTACGAGTCGACGCCGAAGTTGTGGGTCAGCTCGAGCTCGGGCTGCTCCTTGCCGGGGACGCCGAGGAAGTAGTTCATCGCCTCGTCGCGGATCGGCAGCTCGCGCCGCTTCTCGAGCCCGAGCGCCTCGTAGAAGGCGACCGATCGCTCGGGATCGGTGATGCGGTAGCAGGTGTGGATGAGCTCCATGCGGCCAGGCTACACGTCTCGTTCCACCGCGTGGAGATGGTACCGGGAGACGTCGAATAATTGTATTCTGTGATGTGTGAAACTTGTATTAGACGCTGCGTAATTTCTGTATCCTATCGACATGACAGGGTACCGAGCACGACTCGTCGATCCACTGCTGGACACCCTCCTCGAGGAGCTTCCGGCTGTTTTCCTCGTCGGTCCGCGCGCGACGGGCAAGACGACCACCGCGGCACGACGGGCACGGACGATCGTGCGGCTCGATCGGCCTCCCGAGGCGGCGGTCGTTCGCGCCGATCCCGATGCCGCGCTGCGCGGGCTCGACGAGCCGGTCCTGATCGACGAATGGCAGGTCGTGCCAGAGGTGCTCGGGGCAATCAAGCGTGCGGTTGACGCGGATCCGCGGCCCGCACGCTTTCTCGTCACGGGATCGGTGCGTGGTGATCTCGAGGCGCCGGGATGGCCGGGAACCGGCCGCCTCGTCCGAGTCTCGATGTTCGGGATGACGGTCGCAGAGCAACTCGGGATCCACCCGCGGTCGTCCTTCCTCGACGTAACGGCCGCGGGCGGCCAGCTCGCCGTCCCCGCGGATCCACCCGACCTCCGCGGCTACGTCGAGCTGGCGCTCCGGAGCGGCTTTCCGGAGCCTGCGCTCAGGCTTTCGTCCCGTGCTCGTGAGGCGTGGCTTCGCAGCTACGTCGACCAGATGCTGACTCGCGACGCCGACGAGCTGGAGGCGGGTCGCGACCCCGTGCGCCTGCGCCGGTACTTCGAGGCGTATGCGTTGGCGTCCGGGACGGTGACGGACGACAAGACCATCTACGACGCGGCGGGCGTCAACCATCGAACCGCGCGAGCCTATGAACGACTGCTCACCAACCTGCTGGCGGTGGAGCGCGTCCCAGCGTGGACGTCGAATCGCCTGAAGCGGCTGGTCGTCTCCCCGAGGCGCTACGTCGTCGATGCTGCGCTTGTCACCGCCGCGCTTCGCCTCGACGCCGCCGACGTGCTTCGCGACGGCGATGTTCTCGGCCGGCTGCTCGACACGTTTGCGGCCTCCCAGCTCCGGGCCGAGCTCCCGGTCTCCGCGACCCATCCGCAGCTCTTCCATCTCCGCGACGAGCAGGGGAGGCACGAGGTCGACCTTCTCGCCGAGCTCGGCGGTGGTCAGGTCGTGGGGATCGAGGTGAAGGCGACCGCAGCACCGCATCGGGACGACGCACGCCACCTCGTCTGGCTGCGAGACCGACTCGGAGACCGTTTCGTCGCCGGCGTCGTGCTTCACACCGGCCCGCGCGTCTTCAGGCTCGAAGAACGGATCACGGCGGCCCCGATCGCCTCGCTGTGGGGCTCGGCGTGACTCCGGGCGGGAAAACTCCTGGGGCTGGACCCGGATCGTGGTCATGCCGACCGCGCTGCTCGGGCCCTGGCTCCCGACCAAAGGAAACTTGGGTTTGCCATCGTGCAACTAAAGGATACACCGCTATCCTTTAGTTAGATGGCGTCAAGTAAAGGATCGTGGGCTTCGTCTCCATCGTCGCCAGGGAGCGCGAGATCGGGCGTGTTTCGCCGGGTTCGAACAGGGGACGAGGAATACCTCGTCTTCCATCCAAAGCCCTTGCCACCGAGCCCTGCACTCGATCCTACGGCGCTCCAAGGCCTCGCGGATCGCGCCAACCAAGCTCTAGGGCGACTGGACGGCGCCACCTTGCTGTTGCCCAACCCAGATCAGTTCCTCTACTCGTACATCCGTAAGGAAGCGGTGCTTTCGGCGCAGATCGAGGGCACGCAGAGCTCGCTATCCGAGCTTCTGCTCTTCGAGCACGACGACTCAGAGGGTGTCCCTCGCCAGGAAGTCGCCGAGCCGCTGAACTACGTCCACGCGCTGTACCACGGCCTCTCGAGGATCGAGGGCAGCTTCCCGCTCTCGAATCGACTCCTGCGCGAAATTCACGCCTTGCTGCTTCGGGGGACGCGCGGCAGTGACCAGCAACCCGGTGAGTTCCGGACTTCGCAGAACTGGATCGGTGGCACGCGTCCCGGGACCGCGCGGTTCGTGCCGCCTCCGCCGCACGAGGTCGCGCAGGCGATGAGCGACCTCGAGAAGTTTCTCCACGACCAGCCCGTCGCGACTCCGATCCTGACCAAGGCGGCGCTTGCGCATGCCCAGTTCGAGACGATTCACCCGTTTCTCGACGGCAATGGTCGGCTCGGGCGTCTGCTCGTAACGCTCCTTCTCTGCGGCCAAGGCAAGGTGCTGTCGAAGCCGCTCCTCTACCTCAGCCTCTATCTCAAGCAGCATCGCGAGGCGTACTACGACCACCTGCAACGGATCCGTACGCATGGCGAGTGGGAGGCGTGGCTGGCGTTCTTCCTCGAAGGAGTGATCGAGGTCGCCGACTCCGCCACGGACACGACACGCCGGCTCCTCGCGCTTGTGGAGCGCGACCGCCAGCAGATTCAGACACTCGGCCGCGCAGCGGGCTCGGCAGGACGCCTGTACGACATCGCAGTCCGAGAGCTCGTCTTCCGAATACCCGACGCGGCTCGCCGGCTCGGTTCGAGCGAGGTGACGGTCGGAAGTGCTGCGCGCAACCTCGAGCGACTTGGGATCGTTCGCGAGGTCACCGGCCGGACTCGGAACAAGCGCTACGTCCATTCCGAGTATCTGGCCGTCATCGAGGAGGGGACGACCGCGTAGCTGTCCGATCCATGAAAACGCCCGTCGTAAGGCCGCGCTCTGGGCGACCTGAATACGATCCGGCGAGAGCTGTACGACCCGCTGCGCCGGCCCGACGACCAGCTCGGGCTCGCGCCGACGCCCGCGTAATGTCCGGCTGACCCGTCCGCACCAGGTTCGGGCAACCGAACCCTCGTAGCGGCCCTTCCTGTGTAGCCTCGTCGCCGTGGACGGTCGTGGGCACAGCGTCAATCCCTGGCTCGTGCTCGTCCTCGTCTGCCTCGCGCAGTTCATGGTGATTCTCGACGCGACGATCGTGAACGTTGCGTTGCCGTCGATCCAGGCCGATCTCGAGATGACGGAGTCGGGCCTGCAATGGGTAGTCAATGCCTACGCGCTCCTCTTCGGTGGGTTCCTGCTCCTCGGCGGGCGCGCCGGCGACCTGATCGGGCGCAAGCGCGTGTTCCTCGCAGGTCTCGTCGTGTTCACCGCCGCCTCGCTGCTCTGCGCACTGGCGCAGGGCGAGACGATGCTGATCCTCGCGCGCGGGCTCCAGGGTCTCGGCGCTGCGCTCGTCTCGCCGGCTGCGCTGTCGATCGTGACGACGACGTTCGCAGAGGGCGCCGAGCGGACGAAGGCGCTCGGTGTGTGGGCCGCGATCGCGGTGGGCGGCGGCGCCGTCGGTCTTGTGCTCGGCGGGCTCCTCGTCGAGACGCTCTCGTGGCCGTGGATCTTCTTCGTCAACGTCCCCGTGGGGATCGCCGCATTCGCCGTCTCGCTGCGCTACGTCCCGGAGTCGAAGGACACGCACGTGCACAAGAGCTTCGACCTCGCCGGCGCGGTGGCGGTCACCGCCGGTCTGATCGCGCTCGTCTACGGCATCGTGCGCTCCGCGGAGTCCGGCTGGGGCTCGGGCGAGGTGCTCGGCATCCTCGCGGTCGCCGCCGTCCTCCTCGTCGCGTTCGTCTTCATCGAGCGGCGGTCCGCCGAGCCGCTCGTCCGCCTCTCGATCTTCTCGGTGCGGACGGTCCGCGCGGCCAACGTGGCCATGTTCGTGGTGGCCGCGGGCCTTTTCGCGATGTTCTTCTTCAATACTCTCTACGTCCAGCGCGTGCTCGGCTTCTCGCCGCTCGAGGCAGGGTTCGCGTTCGTGCCGTTCACGGCCGGCGTCATCATCGGCGCCGGGCTGTCGCAGAAGCTCGTCCCTGCTCTCGGCGCGCGGGAGGTTCCCATCATCGGGGCGGCGATCGGGGCGCTCGGCCTGCTCCTCTTCCTGCGGCTCACGCCGGACTCGTCGTACGTCGCCGATCTGCTGCCGGGGATCATGCTCACGTCGATCGGGATGGGGCTCGTCTTCGTGCCGATCACCCTGATCGCGACGAGCGGTATCCCGGGCGACGACGCCGGCCTCGCCTCGGGGCTCTTCAACACCTCCCAGCAGATCGGCGGTGCGCTCGGGCTCGCGCTGCTCTCGACGCTCGCGACGAATCGCACCGAGGACGAGCTCGCCTCGGTCGGTCGCCGGCCGACCGAGGCGGACACCGCCGAGGCGCTCGTCTCGGGCTTCCACGTGACCTGGGCGGCGAGCGCGATCCTGCTCGCAACCGGCGGCGTGTTGCTGCTCCTGCTGCTGCGCAGACGGGACGTCGCGGCGGTCGCCGACGGCGAAGCCGCGCCCGTCGCCGTCTAGGTCTACGAGGCTGCGATAGCGGTCCGGCGGTCGACGACGTCGTCGAGAGCCCGTCGGAGGCCGAACGCCAGGGCCCCGGTGAGCACCGCTGCCTCGCCCAGCGCAGACACCTCGACGCGTGGCGGGTAGGGGATCCATCCCTCGAGACGGCGCCGCACTGGCTCCAGGAGGAGGTCACCGTTGGCTCCGAGACCGCCACCGAGTACGACGAGCGACACGTCGGTGACGGCGGCGACCGGGACGATGTGGAGCGCGATCCGGCGTGCAACCTCGTTCACCACCTCGCGGGCGACCTCGTCGCCGGTCCGCGCTGCAGCGAAGATGTCGCGCGCATCGTACGGCGGCCGGAGCGCCGTCGTCGTGCTTCCGGCGGCGACGACTCCGGCGGTGAAAGCCGACACGGCGCCCGCACACGGGTCGACGTCCTGCGCCAACCCCACGAGCGCGAAGTCGACCTCGCCGGCAGCGCCGTTGTGACCGCGGTGGAGCTCGCCTCGGAGGACCAGCCCAGCGCCCATCCCGGTTCCGATCGAGAGAAACAAGAAGTCGTCGACGCCGCGCGCGACGCCCTGCCAATGCTCCCCCAGCGCAGCCAGGTTGACGTCGTTCTCCAGCACCACGGGTAGATCCAGGCGCTGCCCGAGGTCGGCGCCGAACGTGTCGCCTTCGAGCCCCGCCACGCTCGTCGCGAGAGCGATCTGGCGGCGCTCGGCGTCGACCACCCCTGGAACGCCGACGACGGCACTGTTGACGAGGTCGTCGTCGAGCCCTGTTGCCGTGACGAGGCGACGGCGCAGCTCGGCGATCTGATCGAGGACGCGTCCGGCGTCCGCTCTGTCGATCTCGACATCGAGCCGCGCGCGAACGTCGCCGCGCAGATCACAGATGGCGCCGCGCAGGAAGCGGCCACCCACGTCCAGACCGAGGACGACAGCGGCCTCCGGCACGGGCTCGAAGAACACGGCGCCGTACCGTGGCCCGTCGGGCTCGCTCGTCGCCTCGCGCACGAGCCCCGCGTCGAGCAGCGACTGGAGTGCCAGCGAGACGGTCGGCTTCGAGATGCCAGCGCGACGAGAGATCTCTGCGCGCGAGATCGGCGAGCCGGAGCGAATCGCCTCGAGCACCGTTCGCTCGTTCAGGTGCTTGAGGAGCGGCGGGATCGCCGGCGCTGAGACGCGGGAGTTGGAGAGCATCGGTTCTCGGACGGAATCTTAACGAAACAGCACGGATGAACTCTCGATCTTGACGTGATTCCTCATGAGGTCTAGGGTGCTGATTCGTAAACTTTCCTAACCTGCGACTGGCGTGGAAGCCGGGAGCGGGAGGAACGGCAAGCGACCGTCCAAGGAGGAGGTCCCGATGAGACGCAAAGCGGCGATCGTCGTCGCTCTCGCAGGTCTCGTGCTCGCCGCCGCGATCGGAGCGACGGGAACGTCGGCGGCGCCGGAGCGCGCCACTGCGACGAACCTGACGATCTGGGTCGGCTGGAGCGCGCGCGAGCTGAACGAGTTCAAGAAAGTCGTGGCCGAGTACGACGCCAAGAACGCGGACGTGACCGTCAAGGTGGTCGGCGCGATCAACGACGACAAGATCACCGCCGCCCTCCGCTCGGGAAACGTGCCGGACGTGGTGAGCTCCTTCACCTCGCAGAACGTCGGCGTCTATTGCCCGTCGGGCGGCTGGATCGACCTCGCTCCCTACCTGAAGCGCGACAAGGTCAACACGAGCATCTTCCCCGCCACGACGCGCTACTACACGCAGTACGGTGGCATGCGGTGCGCCCTGCCGCTCCTCGCCGACGCCTACGGCTTCTACTACAACAAGGAGCTCTTCAAGAAGGCCGGCATCACCCGGCCGCCGCGCACGCTCGAGGAGCTCAGCGCCTACGCGAAGAAGCTCACGACGCGGAAGGCCGACGGATCGCTCGACGTCGTCGGCTATGACCCGTTCATCGGCTTCTACCAGAACTCGATCGGCGCCTATCAGCCGCTCGTGGGCGCGAAGTACTTCGACCCCGCGGGAAAATCCTCGCTCTCGAGGGACCCGGCCTGGCAACGCCTCCTGCGTTGGCAGAAGGGCCTCGTCGACTACTACGGCCACGACAAGCTCGTCAAGTGGCAAACGGGCGCCGGTGACGAGTGGTCCGCGCCGCACGCTTTCGGACGCGGGAAGCTTGCGATGATGATCGACGGCGAGTGGCGCGTCGCGTTTCTCGCGGCCGACCACAAGGGCCTCTCGTACGGCACCGCGCCGATGCCGGTCGGCGCCAAGAGCCTGTACGGCTCCGGCTACATCAACGGGACGATCATCGGCATCCCCAAGGGCGGCAAGAACACCGACCTGGCGTGGAATCTCGTGAAGTACCTCACCACCGACACCCACGCGCTCGCGATGTTCTCGAACGGGATCCGCAACGTCCCCTCGACTGCTGCCGCGGCGAAGTCGAAGGAGCTCAAGTCGGACCCGAACTTCGCGACGTTCACGAAGATCTTCGTGCACCCGCGCTCGGCGACGATCCCGGTGACGCCGCTCGGGTCGGCGCACCTCGAGACGTTCACGAGCTTCCTGGCGAAATGGCAATCCGGGAAGGTGAAGGACCTGCGCGCCGGCCTCGCCGAGGTCGACAAGCAGATCGACGCGAAGCTCAAGCAGTCCGGCGGCGGCGTGCCGTGACAGCTGCGTCGGCCGCGACCGAGGCGGTGCCTGCCGCGGTCGCGGCCGACCGCCGACGAGCCAGGCGGGGCGCCGGTTGGCGCCGTCGAGCGACGGTGCTCGCCTTCCTCTCGCCGTGGCTCGTCGGCTTCTGCGTCTTCTTCGGATACCCGCTCGTGATGAGCGCCTGGCTGTCGCTCCACAGCTATGACCTGCTCACGCCGGCGCGCTGGGTGGGCCTGGCGAACTACCGCTACATGTTCGGCGACGACCCGCAGATCTGGCCCGCGATCTACAACACGCTCTGGCTCGTCGTCTTTGCCGTTCCGCTGACGGTGTTGTTTGCCTTCGGGATCGCGATGCTCCTTACGCGCGCTCGCGTCGGAGGAAGCGTGTTCCGTACCGTCTTCTACCTTCCAGCGCTCGTGCCGCCGGTCGCGGCGACGCTCGGGTTCGTCTACCTGCTCAACCCCTCGACAGGCCCGGTCAACGTCATCCTCGGCTGGCTCGGGATCGAGGGGCCGCTCTGGTTCAACGACCCGGGCTGGTCGAAGCCGTCCCTGGTGATGCTGGGCCTGTGGGGCGTCGGCACGACGATGATCATCTTCCTCGCGGCGATCCTCGACGTCCCGCGGCACCTCTACGAGTCGGCCGAGCTCGACGGGGCGGGCGCGTTGCAGCGGCTGCGCTACGTCACGCTGCCGACGATCAGCCCGGTGATCCTCTTCGCCGTCGTCCTCGGCGTGATCGCCTCGCTCCAGTACTTCACGCAGGCCCACGTGGCCGCGAGCGTCGCGGCCGGGTCGGCGACGCAGGGAGGCACCACCACGAACATCGAGATCGGCTACCCCGAGGGCTCGACGATGTTCTACCCCATCCTCGTCTACAACCACGGGTTCCGCTACTTCAACATGGGATACGCCTCCGCGATGGCGATGCTCCTGCTCGCTGTCGCGTTCGCGGTCACGGCGATCATCATCTGGAACTCACGGCGCGTCGTGCACTACCAGGGGATGGCCCGGTGACCGCCGTTGCCCACGCCAAGGCCGCGAGCGTCACGCACACGGTGCCGCGCTCGATCCGACGACGGCGGCTGCTCGTCGCGATCGCGGACCACAGCCTGCTGATCGCGGCGGGGATCGCCTTCGTCGCGCCCGTCGTCTTCGTCGTCCTCACGTCTCTGATGACGAATCGACAGGCGCTCTCGGCAGACATCTGGCCGCAGCCGTTTCGCTTCGAGAACTTCCTCGATGTGTTCCGCGACGCGCCGTTATGGCGCTGGGCGCTCAACTCGTTCATCTACGCGTCGCTGGCGACGATCGGCCTCCTGATCTCGAGCATCCCCGTGGCCTACGCGTTCGCCTGCCTGCGCTGGCGCGGCCGCGACGTCGTGTTCATGGTCGTCCTTGTCGCGCTGATGCTGCCGCCGCAGGTGACGGTCGTCCCGCTCTACATCATGTGGGCGAAGCTCGGGCTCGTTGGCGGCCTCTGGCCGCTGATCATCCCGAACTGGTTCGGGGACGCGTTCGCGATCTTCCTGCTACGGCAGTTCTTCCTCACGATCCCCGGCGAGTACCTCGACGCCGCCCGGGTCGACGGCTGCGGAGAGCTCCGCGTCCTCACCCGCGTCGTCCTGCGGCTGGGCAAGCCGGCGATTGCGGCGGTCGCGCTCTTCTCGGTGCTCTACACCTGGAACGACTACTTCCTGCCGCTCCTCTACCTGAGTGAAAACCCGGCGAACTGGGTCACGTCGATCGGCCTTTCGCAGTTCCGCTCGCTCCATCAGGTGCAGTGG
The DNA here is from genome assembly GCA_963810295.1 of uncultured Actinomycetes bacterium. GTDB lineage: Bacteria > Actinomycetota > Thermoleophilia > Gaiellales > Gaiellaceae > Gaiella. The sequence continues at coordinate 202,701 of CAWEMW010000009.1, read as the reverse complement.
AACCTGACGATGGCGGCCACCGTGCTCGTGATGCTGCCGGTGGTCGTGGTGTTCTTCCTCGCCCAGAAGGCCTTCGTCGAAGGCGTCACGCTGACGGGGGTGAAGGGATGAGTCGTACGCGTCGTCGTGGGGGAACCTCCCGGTTCCCCAAGACCCCTCCACTGATCCGCTTCGCGGACAGGCCCCTTCGCGGCCGGGGCTGAAGGGATGAAGCTGGCCGTGATTGGGGGCGGGTCGACGTACACGCCCGAGCTCGTGTCCGGGCTCTCGCGCGAGCGCGAGCGGCTGCCCGTCGACGAGCTCGCGCTCCACGACATCGACCCGGAGCGGCGCACCGTCGTCGGCGAGATGGCGGCCCGCATGCTCGAGCGCCAGGGGTTCGGCGGGACGTTGACCATCACCGACGACCTCGACGCTGCCGTCGACGGGGCGTCGTTCGTCCTTCTCCAGCTTCGCGTGGGCGGGCAGGCGACGAGGCTCCGCGACGAGACCGCCCCGCTGGCCTGCGGGTGCATCGGCCAGGAGACAACCGGGGCGGGCGGGTTCGCGAAGGCGATGCGCACCGTGCCGGTCGTGCTCGAGATCGCCGACCGCGTCCGGGCTCTCGCCGAGCCCGACGCGTGGATCGTCGACTTTACGAACCCCGTGGGGATCGTGACGCGTGCGCTCCTCGACGCCGGGCACCGCGCAATCGGGCTCTGCAACGTCGCGATCGGCGTTCAGCGCGAGGTCGCGCGGCTCCTGGAGATCCCGCCGGAGCGCGTGCTCGTGGATCACGTCGGGCTCAACCACCTCACGTGGGTGCGGCGGGTCGTCATCGACGGCCGCGACGTGCTTCCCGCGCTCCTCGAGCGCCACGGGGATGAGCTCGCTCGGCATGCGGCGCTGCCACTGCGTCTGCTGGAGGAGCTCGGCGCGATCCCGTCCTCGTACCTGCGGTACTTCTACGAGCACGACGCCGTGCTCACGGAGCAGCGGGACAGCGTGCCCCGTGCCTCTCGGGTGGCCGAGATCGAGGCGCAGCTCCTCGACATCTACCGCGACGCCGAGGTAGCCGAGAAGCCCGCACTCCTCGAGCAGCGAGGCGGCGCCTTCTACAGCGAGGCGGCGACCGCTTTGATCGCATCGCTGTCGGCCGACAGCGGGGACGTCCAGGTCGTCGACGTGCGGAACGGGGGGATCGTCGCGGGACTTTCGGACGACGACGTCGTGGAGCTCCCGGCGCGCGTCGGTCGGACGGGCGCCGTGCCGCTCGCGCAGCCGCCACTCGCCCCCGAGTTACTCGGCCTCGTGCAGCACGTCGCCGCATACGAACGGCTCACGGCCGAGGCCGCGGTTTCCCGCGACCCGGTCACGGCGCGGAAGGCGCTCCTCACCCATCCGCTCATCGGCCAGGACGAGCTCGCGGGCGCGCTCCTCGACGCGCTCCTTGCCGAGGAGCCGTTGCTGCTCACCGGAGTAGGGCAATGAGCGGCCGGACCGTGCTGGCCGTCGACGGCGGCAACTCGAAGACCGACCTGGCGCTCGTCCGGTCGGACGGCGCCCTCCTCGCTCACGTCCGCGGGCCGCTCTCCTCGCCGCACCACCTCGGTCTCGCCGAATCGGTCGGCCTTCTGCAGCAGCTCCTCGACGAGGCGCTCGGGTCGGCAGGCGAGAACGGACAAACCAAGCTGAGCATCGCGCAGGTCTTCCTCGCGGGAGTGGACTTCCCGGCGGAGGAAGAGAGCCTGCGTGTCGCCCTGGAGGCACAGCAGATCGCGAGCCATGTCGTCGTCGGGAACGACACGATGGCCCTGCTCCGTGCTGGCACCGAGCGCGGGTGGGGCGTGGCCGTCGTCTGCGGCGCCGGGATCAACTGCGTCGGTGTCGCGCCGGATGGCCGGCAGCTTCGCTTCCCCGCCCTCGGGGCGATTACCGGCGACTGGGGCGGCGGCTACGACGTCGGTGCGGCGGCGCTGTTCGCAGCCGCACGTGCAGAGGACGGTCGCGGCGCCCACACGAGCCTCGAGAACGCCGTGCCGCGGCACTTCGGGCTCGACTCGCCGCGACGGCTTGCAGAGGAGCTGCACACCGGGCGGATCTCGCACCGCAGGCTGATCGAGCTCGCACCGGTCGTGTTCGCCGAAGCGGCGGACGACGCCGAGGCAGCCGCCATCGTCGAGCGCCTTGCCTGCGAGGTCGTTGCGCTCGCCCGCGTCGCGCTCACCCGGCTCGGTCTCGATCGCCGGCCTGTCGAGGTCGTGCTCGGCGGGGGCCTGCTTCGGGCCGGCGACGAGCGACTCCAGGCCGCCATCGTCGCCGGCCTCGCCGACGTGGGCGACGACATCGTCGTCCACACGACCGATGCGCCGCCGGTCGTCGGCGCTGCGCTACTCGGGTTGGACTGGCTCGATGCCGAAGACGCCGCGAAGGAGCGTGCCCGCCGCGAGCTGACGGCCGCTGCGGACGCCGACGACGACCTCGAGCCGACGCGGCCGGTGGGAATGGAGGCACGACGTGGCTGACATCCGGTTCGAGCGCGCGACGCGGACCTATCCGGGGACCGACGCACCCGCGGTGGACGCGCTCGAGCTCCACGTCGCCGACGGCGAGCTGATGGTGCTCGTCGGGCCGTCCGGCTCCGGCAAGTCGACGGCGCTCCGCATGCTCGCGGGGCTCGAGGACGTCGACGACGGCGGCATCTGGATCGGGGATCGGGACGTCACCTACGCCCGTCCACGCGACCGCGACGTCGCAATGGTCTTCCAGAGCTACGCCCTCTACCCGTACCTGACGGTCGCCCAGAACATCGGCTTTCCGCTCAAGATGACGCGGGTCAAGCGCGACGAGCGAGACCGCCGGGTCGGCGAGGTCTCCGAGTTGCTCGGGCTCACCGACCTGCTCGAGCGCAAGCCCGGTCAGCTGTCGGGAGGCCAGCGGCAGCGGGTTGCCATGGGAAGGGCGATAGTCCGCGAACCGCTCGTCTACCTGATGGACGAGCCGCTCTCCAACCTCGACGCACAGCTCCGCGTCCAGATGCGCGCGGACATCGCCGATCTCCAGGCACGCCTCGGTGTGACGACCGTCTACGTCACGCACGATCAGTCCGAGGCGATGACGCTCGGCAGCCGCGTCGCCGTGCTGCGTGACGGCCGCCTGCAGCAATGTGCGCCGCCGCGCGAGCTCTACGCGCGCCCGGCGAACGCGTTCGTCGCCGGGTTCATTGGCTCGCCCGCGATGAGCCTGCTCGAGGTCCCGCTCGGCACGAACGGGTCGATCGACCTCGCCGGTGTCCCGATACCGCTCCCGAGCGACTGCGCGACGGCAGCGACCGCGCGCGGGCTTGCGCGGCTGCTCATCGGGCTCCGTCCGGAGGCTCTTCGCCTCTCCGGCGACGGGATCGCCGCGCGTGTCGAAGCGGTCGAGGTGCTGGGGGCGGATGCCTACGTCTTCTGTTCTGCCGAGATCGGCGGCGCCGAGTCGCGCGTCACCGCGCGGGCGGACGCTCGTGAGGCACCCGAGCGCGGTGCGTCGGTGCACCTAGCCCCGGACGGCAGAGACGCACACCTCTTCGACCCAGTGAGCGGTGAGCGACTCCCGGCCTGATCCATGGCCGCCCGCTTCCGCATCGAGGTGCCAGAGGGAGTTCCTGCTGATCCTCGCTCTGGCAGCGTGAGCCCCCACCGACAGGGAGGCTGGCCACCGAGGGGGTCCCGCGCCGCGCGGGCAGTATGGTCCTGGCATGTGCCACGAGCCTGACTCACGGCCGCCCATACCGCCCATCTCGGGTGCGTCAGTCTCGCACGACGACCTCGTGCTCGAGGCCGGTGACGGCAATCGGCTCGCCGCCTTCCTCGCGAGGCCGGTCGAGCCCGCGGGTGTCGGTGTCGTCGTCCTTCCGGACGTGCGCGGGCTCTACCGCTTCTACGAGGAGCTCTGCCTCAGGCTCGCGGAGCGCGGATACACGGCCCTCGCGGTCGACTACTTCGGCCGTTCGGCCGGCGTCGGCAAACGAGACGATGAGTTTCCGTTCATGGACCACGTCGCGCAGACGACCCTCGACGGCCTCGGGCGCGACGTCGCCGCGGCGGTCGCGTTCCTTCGTTCGGAGGAGGGAGGGTCGGCGCCCGCGGTTTTCACGCTTGGGTTCTGCTTCGGCGGCCGGCTCTCATGGCTCTCTGCCGCGGCGGGGCTCGATCTCGCGGGAGCGATCGGCTTCTACGGCCGGCCGGGGCCGTTTCAGGACGGGACGCCGGGACCGATCCAGCGTGCGTCCGAGCTCGCGTCGCCCATCCTCGCGTTGATGGGGGGCGACGATCCCGGGATTCCCCAGGAGGAGGTCGACGCCTGGGACGCGGCTCTCGACTCGGCCGGCGTCGAGCACGAGGTCGTGACCTACGCCGGAGCGCCGCACAGCTTCTTCGACCGGAAGCACGAGGAGTTCGTACGGGCGTCCGAGGACGCATGGGAGCGCGTCCTGGCGTTCCTCCAGCGGTACGGCTAACGACGCAGGCAGGTTGCGGCTCGGGCCGCGATCACATGCGTCGGTCGGCGGACGTGATCCATGCAGCCAGCGCGCACGGGATGCTCGCCAGCGCGACGACGATGCCGATTATTTCGAGACCGACCACGTAGAGCACGATGCCGCCGATGAGCGCGGCAAAGAACGCACCAACTGCGATGAGGAATGGCATCGAGCCTCCTTCGTAACGACGAGACGAACGTATCGTGCTGCCCGCTCCGGACGTGGGCCCTCGCAACCGCTCGACTCAGCCGGGGAACTCGGGGCGGAGCGCTACCGCTCCAGGTCTTCGGCGACGAGCCCGAACAGCACTCCGTCAACCCACTCGTCGTTACGCCAGTACGCCTTGCGCCGGACACCTTCGCGGATCCAGCCCGCCCGCTCCGCGTGGCGGAGCGCCCGCTCGTTGAAGCCGTAGACCTCCATCTGGATCCGGTGGAAGCCGAGCTCCTCGAGCAGGTGTCGCTGGAGTGCACGCGCCGCGTCCGTGCCGACGCCGCGCCCACGGAATGCTCCGTCGAGCGCGAACCCGCCGACAGACGCGATCCGCGACCTTCGGTTGACCCGTTCCCAGCTCGCCGTGCCGGCGGGCGCGGCGTCCACCTCGATGACCATCACGCCGAACGCATCCGGCTCGCGGTGGGAGCGCTCGACCTCGGCCGTGATGTCCTCCGCGCTCGCGGCGCGGACCGCCGCCAGGAACGGCGCGACATCGTCGTCACCCACCAGGCGCACGAGGAACGCGACGTCGTCCGGCGTCGCTCGGCGCAGCGTGACGCTCAACGCGCTGCGACCTCGGCCGGTGCGCGCCGCGCCGCTCGGCGGAGCGCGCCGGAGCCGAGCGCTACCCCGGCGAGGATCAGCGCCAGCCCACCGACCACCGCCACCGTGATCGGCTCGTCCAGGAGAAGCGCTCCGTACACGAGCGCGAAGCCGGGCATCAGGTACGTGACGAGGCTCGAGCTGCGCGCCCCGAAGAGGTTGAGCATGCGGTACAGGACGAGCTGCGCGACCACCGTTCCCAGGAGGGCCAGCGCCAGCAGGGAGAGGATCGCGTCGGTGTCGGGCATCTGCGTCGGGGCCTGGACGAGCGCGAACGGCAGCAGCGTGACTGCCGCAGTGAGCATCGCGCCGGTGGCGAGCACCGGACCCGGCGTACTCGACACGCTGCGCTGCCCGATCACGTTCCCGGACGCGTACGCCAGCGACGACAGGACGACCGCGAGCGTCCCGGCCACGGCCCACGAACCGCCCTCGGGATGGCCTCCGGCGAGGACGCCGACGCCGACGAGCCCGAGGGTGAATCCGAGCACCTGCGTGCGGGAGAGCGGCTCGTGGGGGAGGAACCGCAGACCGAGGAGGATTGTGAACAGCGGCACTGTCGACTGCGCAATCGCGGCGATCCCCGAGTCGACGTGCTTCTCGCCCCAGGCCACGAGCCAGAACGGCAGCGCGTTCGCCACAGCGCCGATCACGGCCCACTGCCGCCACGACCCTCTGAGCTCGGCGAGCGCCCGCTCCCGTCCCAGTGACCGGACGACGTAGACCAGCAGCACCGCTGCGGCGATCGCTGCGCGTGCGCACATCATCGGCGCGGGCTCGAGTCCGCCTTCGACGGCGACCTTGATGAAGAGGTACGAGGCGCCCCAGACCGAGGCCAGGATCAGCAGCAGGGTCCAGTAGCGGTTCACGTCCTCACGCTACCGCGGGTGCGTCGCGCGCCCGTCGCGAGCGTCGTGCCCGCGAGGATCAAGGCGAGACCGACGAGCGCGGAGGTCGTGACGTCCTCGTCCAGGAACACCGCGCCGTAGACGAGCGCGAAGGCAGGGACGAGGTACGTGACGAGGATCGCCCGCGAGGCCCCCGCGCGCGCGATCAGGGCGAAGTAGAGGAGGTAGGCGACGCCGGTCCCGAGCGCCCCCAGCGCGGCGATCGCGGCGAGCGTCTCGGCGGGCGGCACGGCGGGCGGCCGTTGCACGAAGGCGATCGGCGCGGTGAGCGCCGCGCCGACCAGGAGCTGCCCGAAGGACACCTCGAGAGGTGGGAACGAGCGGACGGCGCGGCCCGCGTACAGAACGGACACCGCGTAGCAGAGCGCTGTCCCGAGGACCGCGAGCGCGCCGACGAGCTGACCGCCTTCCTGGACGCCGACGAGGAGCGCGACGCCGAGGAACCCGACGCCCACGCCCAGCAACCGCACGCCTCGCACCCGTTGCGACGGGTCGATCCGCGCCGCAAGCAGCACCGTGAGGATCGGGGCGGCGGCCTGGATGACGGCGGCAAGCCCCGAGTCCAGCCGCGTCTCCGCGAAGCTCAGAAGCCAGAACGGAAGCGCGTTGTTCAGCGCGCCGAGCACCAGGAGCGGGACGACCATCGTGCGGACGTCGGAGACGACACCGCGGGCGACGACGAGCGGGAGCAGCACCACGAGGCCGACCGCGAGGCGGCCGAACGCGACCACGGAGGGCTCGACTTCCTCGACGCCCAGCTTGATGAAGAGGAACGACGAGCCCCAGATCGCGGACAGGGCCAGCAGCAGCGCGACGTCTCGGCGGGACACCGTTCGACGCTAGTCGAGGCGACGTGAGTCCCCGGCGACGACAGACGCCGGGGCTAGACTGACCTTCTGAGCTTCGTAGCGGAACAACCGCTTCACCGTCAGCTCGGCCTCACGGACGGGGAGCTCGACCGCATCGTCACGCTGATGGGGCGTGAGCCGAACCACTTCGAGCTGGCGGTCTTCTCCCTCCTCTGGTCGGAGCATTGCGGCTACAAGCACTCGGCCCTTCTTCTCCGACGGCTGCCGAGCGAGGGGGCGCGCGTGTTGCAGGGCCCGGGCGAGAACGCGGGCGTCGTCGACCTCGGTGACGGCGTCGCGGTCGCCTTCAAGGTCGAAAGCCACAATCACCCGTCGGCCGTCGAGCCGTTCCAGGGGGCGGCGACGGGTGTCGGCGGGATCCTCCGTGACGTGTCCGCGATGGGCGCCCGGCCGATTGCGCTCCTCGACGGCCTCCGCTTCGGCGCGCCCGACGGCCACTTCTCGCGCGCGGTCGGCGGTGTTGGCCATTATGGCAACTGTGTTGGAGTACCGAACGTCGGCGGCGAGGTCGTGTTCGACGAGTCCTACGCGTCGAACTGCCTCGTCAACGCGATGTGCGTCGGACTGCTGCCCTCGGAGCGCCTGACGCGCGCGAAGGCGACGCGCGAGGGCGCGCTGGTGGTGCTCTACGGCGCGACGACCGGACGCGACGGGATCGGCGGCGCTTCGGTGTTGGCAAGCGCGGAGCTCGGGGACGAGGACGCGGACAAGCGTCCCTCGGTGCAGGTCGGCGACCCGTTCACCGGCAAGCGGCTGATCGAAGTATCGGTCGAGCTCGTCGAGCGTGGTCTCGTCCTTTCGCTCCAGGACTGCGGCGCTGCCGGTCTCGCGTCCTCGCTCTCGGAGATGGCGGCGGACTTCGGGATCGACGTCCACCTCGACCGGGTTCCGCAACGGGAGGAGGGGATGGCGCCGTGGGAGGTGATGATCTCGGAGTCCCAGGAGCGGATGGTTGCGATCGTCGATCCCCAACGGCTCGCCGAGGTCGAGGCGGTCGTCGATCGGTGGGAGCTCCACCGCGCGGTCGTCGGCGAGGTCACCGGCACGGGTGAGCTGCGGGCCTTCTGGGATGACGACGAGGTGGGCTCTATCCCCGCGCGCCTGCTCACGGACGAGTGCCCGCGGTATCCCGTCGAGCGTGCGCCGCGCATCCCTCCAGCCGAGGCGCCGACGCCGGTTCCGCCCATCCCGGAAGCGCTGCTCGAGCTTCTCGGCTCGCCCCAGCTTCGCTCGCGCGCCTTCGTCACCCGTCGCTACGACCAGCTCGTCCAGTCGCGCACCGTGCGACGACCCGGGCTCGACGCGGCCGTTCTCCGCCTGCGGCCAGGGTGGAGCGGGCTCGCGCTCACCCTCGACGGGCAAGGCCGGGTCGGAGCGCTCGACCCGCGCATCGGGGGCGAGCTCGCCGTCCTCGAGGCCGCACGGAACGTGGCGTGCGTGGGCGGTGAGCCGCTCGCGGTCACCGACTGCCTCAACCTCGGCAACCCCGAGAAGCCCGAGGTCGGGTGGGAGCTCGCAGAGACCATCGAGGGCATGGCGCTCGCGTGCGAGGCTCTCGGGATCCCGGTCGTCTCGGGGAACGTCTCGCTCTACAACGACACCGACGGCCGGTCGATCCATCCGACGCCGGTCGTCGGCTGCGTCGGGCTCGTCCCCGATGTCCGGCGCGTTCCCGGGCGCTGGCGCGAGGGCGACGCCGTCCTGCTCGCGCGGTCGCGCTCGCCATTGACCTTCGCCGGCTCCGAGGCACAGGCGCGTTGGAGCTCGAGCGGCGGCTCGCCCTCGCTCGACCTCGTCTCGGAGGTCGCGCTCGTGAGGCACGCTGCACGGCTCGCCGGCCACGCGTCGCTCGTCCACGACGTCTCGGAAGGGGGGCTCGCCGTCGCGCTCGCCGAGGCCGCGCTCTGGAGTGGCGTCGGAGCCGCCCTCGAGCTCGACGACGATCCCCTGACGCTGTTCGGCGAGATCGGCGGACAGGTCGTCGTCGCACTTCCCTCCGATCAGGTCGAGCCGGACCCGACCGGCGGTGAGGTCGAGCTCAGGAGAATTGGCACCGTCGGCGGCGACACGCTCTTCGGGCTCACGCTCTCCGAGCTCGGGCGCGCGCACGAGGGAGCCGGCTGATGTGCGGCGTCTTCGGCGTGAGATCGGTCGAGCGCGACGTCGCGCGCCTCACGTATTTCGGCCTGTTCGCGCTTCAGCACCGCGGCCAGGAATCGGCCGGGATCGCGGTCTACGAAGGCGGGAGGGTCACCGCAGTGCGCGAGATGGGGCTCGTGCCGCAGGTGTTCGACGAGGAGAAGCTCGCCGCGCTTCCCGGCGAGGTCGCGATCGGCCATACGCGCTACTCGACCACGGGGGGTGCCCGCTGGGCGAATGCGCAGCCTCTCGTCTTTCACGGCCCGGCGCGAACGGTTGCGCTCGGCCACAACGGCAACCTCGTCGACCCCGAGCCCCTGCGCGAGGAGCTGCTCGCGGATGGAGTCCGGCTCGCGTCGAGCTCGGACACCGAGGTGATCGCCGCGCTTGTCGCGCGCGACCCGGCACCGCTGCCGGAGGCCGTCGCGGCGACGATGAAGCGACTCGAGGGGGCGTACTCGGTGGTCGCGATCGCGGACGGGGTGCTCGTGGCCTTCCGCGACCCGCTCGGGATCCGGCCGCTCACGCTCGGTCGGGTCGGCGACGACTGGGTCGTCGCCTCGGAGACGTGCGCGCTCGACCTCGTCGGGGCCGAGTGGGTACGCGACGTCGATCCGGGCGAGGTCGTCTGGATCGACGAGCAGGGATGCTCGAGCGTCCAGGCCGTCCCGCGCGGACGCGGGGCCGCATGCATCTTCGAGCACGTCTATTTCGCTCGGCCCGACTCGGCGCTCGACGGGACGGGCGTTCACGCCGGCCGCGTGCGGATGGGCGAGCGGCTCGCCGAAGAGGCGCCGGTGGACGCGGATTTCGTGATGCCGATCCCCGACTCCGGCACCCCTGCGGCGATCGGATTCGCGAAGCGCTCCGGAATCCCCTACGAGGAAGGCTTGATCAAGAACCGTTACGTCGGGCGTACGTTCATCGAGCCCGACCAGGAGCTCCGTCGTCAGGGCATCCGACTCAAGTTCAACCCGCTCTCCGAGATCGCCGGGCGGCGGATCGTCGTCGTCGACGACTCGATCGTCCGCGGCAACACGATGCGGGCGCTCGTCCAGATGCTGTTCGGCGCCGGTGCTGCTGACGTGCACGTCCGTATCTCGTCGCCACCGGTCGTGTCACCGTGCTTCTACGGGATCGACATGGCCGACGAGGACGAGCTCGCGGCGGCCCATCGCTCGGTCGAGGAGATGCGCGAGCACGTCGGCGCGTCGAGCCTCCACTACCTCTCGCTCGACGGCATGCAGTGGGCGACCGGCCTCGCCGAGGACGCTGTCTGCCGGGCCTGTTTCACGCGGGACTACCCGACGCGCGTGCCCGAGGACCGGCTCACTTCGAAGCTCCGCTTCGAGCCTGCGGGCTTGCGAGGCTGAGAGCCTGCAAAGGCGTCGCCCGCGGGGGGCTTCTAGGCTGTGGCCTGCGGGCAACGGGGAAGGGCTTCGGGTGGGGCGTGTTGAAGCCTGAGCGCCGCGAATACGTCGCCTGACGACTGCTTCGGAGCGCAGAGGGCCCTCAGGGCGCCGCCGTCGTTCCTCTCTGGCGAGGACCGCGTCGAGCCTGCGAACACACACGCCGCCCTTGAGCGCCAGCGGGACGCCCCCCTCGCCGAGCAAATGTCTGCGGCCGTCACGATCTCAGCACGAAGTCGGCACACACCTGTGCGGGTTGTCGCGATAACGTGTCTGTAGGGCACGGGGGTGCCCCTGGGGGTGGTTACGCTCGTCCTCGTGCGGTCACCTGCCTGACTCCGCGCCAAACCCTCGGTTCGCAGGCCGTCAGGTCGGGTGTCGTCCCGTCACCGGTCGCTGCCGATTCCCGCGTACAGCGGAACGCGACCGCGAGCCGGTAGATCCGGCCGTCGTCGCAGCGTCCGGCCGAACGCGACCGCGGGCCGGAGGGTCAGGCCGTGGTCGCCGCGTCAGCCGAACGCGACCACGAGTCGGCGGATCCGGCCGTCGTCGACCAGGATGCGCATCTCCCCGGAACGGGCGCTGCCGTCCGCCGTCCACGAGAACTCCTCGACGACCGTGCCGTCGTCACCGCTCTCGACGGAGAGCACCGTCATCGTGTCGGTCGGCGGCTGCGCTGCGTACGCCGCCGCGATCGCGTCCCGCCCCTCGAACGGGCCGAACGGGACGCCCGCGAACTCCAGGACGGCGTCGTCGGCGAACAGCGCGACGAGCGCGCCGAAGTCGCCGCTCGAGACCGCCGCGTTGAACGTCTCGACGTGCCGGGCGAGGAAGGCCTCGAGCGCGTCATCCATCCGAGGACCCTATCCCGGCCACCCTTCCGGACGGTCGACTACGCTCGCGGCGTGCCGCCGGAGGAGCAGACCTATGTGGCCGCCGGCGTCTCGCTCGCGACGGCGGACGCGATCATCGGCCGCCTGCGCGATGCGGTGGACGCCACGCGCACGTCCCCGGTCGTCGGAGGTCTCGGCGCTTTTGCCGGTCTGTTCGCGATCGACGACGAGCGGTTGCTCGCGGCCTCGACCGATTCCGTCGGCTCGAAGCTCGTGCTCGCCAGGAGAGCCGGCAAGCTGCGCTGGTGCGGCGCCGATCTCGCCGCGCACGGGATCAACGACGTGCTCACGACGGGGGCCGACCCCCTGTTCTTCCTCGACTACGTCGCCGCCAACACGATCCACCCCGAGCAGGTCGTGGCGCTCGTCGAAGGCGCCGCCGACGTGTGCCGCGCGGCAGGCTGCGCGATCCTGGGCGGCGAGACAGCCGAGCTACCGGGGATCTATCGGGAGGACGAGCTCGACTTCTGCGGCACGGTGGTGGGAGTCGTCCGCCGCGACGAGCTGATCGACGGGACGCGTGTCCAGGCGGGCGACGTCGTCCTCGGGCTGCGGTCGGCCGGTATCCATGCCAACGGCTTCTCGCTCGTCAGGCGGATCGTCGGCGACGGCCCGTTCGACGCAGACATGCTCCTGCCGCCGACCGTCTGCTACCTCGACGAGGTTCGCGCGCTCCGGGCGCGGGCCGACGTTCGTGCGCTCGCCCACGTCACGGGCGGTGGGATCGCGGGAAACCTGTCGCGCGTCATTCCAGAGCGCCTGGGCGCGGTCGTCGACCCCGCTGCGTGGGACCGCCCGGAGGTGTTCGGGTGGCTCTCCGCGAACGGCGTTGGCGAGGACGAGCTACGGCGGGTCTTCAACCTCGGGATCGGGTACTGCGCCGTCGTTTCCGCGACGGACGTCGCATCGGACGACGTCGTGATCGGGCGAATAGAGGCAGGGATGAGCGGCGTGGAATGGAGCGACGCATGATCGGCGTCCTCGTCAGCGGCGAGGGAACGAACCTCCAGGCGCTCATCGACGCCGGGCTCCCGATCGTCGCCGTCGCCTCGAATCGCCCAGGCGTGCGCGCTCTCGCGCGAGCAGAGTCCGCGGGGATCCCCATCGCGACGTTCGATGCAGCCGACTACGCGAGCCGCGACGAGCGTGACGAAGCCCTGGCGCACTGGCTTCGCGAGCGCGACGTCCGGCTCGCCGTCCTCGCGGGGTACATGCACATCCTCCGTCCGCGGTTCTTCGAGGTGTTCGGCCGGCGCGTGGTGAACACCCACTCGGCGCCGTTGCCGGCGTTTCCCGGCCCACACCCGATCGAGGATGTCCTCGAAGCAGGTGTGCCCGAGACAGCTGCGACCGTCCACTGGGTCGACGAGGGCGTCGACACCGGCCCGGTGATCCGCGCCGAGACGGTCAGAGTCGAGCCCGGCGACACGACGGACACGTTGCGCGCGCGCGTTCAAGCGGTCGAGCACCGGTTGCTGCCCGACGTTCTGAGTGAGCTGATCGCCTCGTGACGATCCACCGAGCGCTCCTCTCCGTATACGACAAGACCGGCATCCTCGGCTTCGCACGCGAGCTCCACCGGCTCGGCGTCGAGCTTGTCGCGAGTGGTGGGACGGCCCGCGCGCTCGCCGACGAGCGCATCCCGGTGACGCCGGTCGAGGACGTCACGGGGTTCGGCGAGCTGCTCCGACACCGCGTGGTGACGCTCCATCCCGCGATCCACGGCGGAATCCTCGCGCGCCGCGACGTGCCGGCAGATGCTGCGGAGCTTCAGGCCCACGGGATCGCTCCCATCGACCTCGTCTGCGTCAACCTCTATCCGTTCGAGCGCACGGTCGGCCGGCTGGACGTGACGTGGGAAGCGGCCATCGACCAGATCGATATCGGCGGTCCGGCCCTACTCCGGGCGGCTGCGAAGAACCATGCGCATGTCGTCCCGATCTGCCGTCCCGCGGACTACGACGCGATCCTCGAGGAGTTTCGCGTCAGCGCCGCAGTCTCGATCGAGACGAGACGCGCGCTGGCGACCCGTGCATTCGAGACGACCGCCGCCTACGACGCCGCGGTCGCACGGTGGTTCGGCCGCGAGGACGACTTCCCGGAGACCTACGTCCCGGTGTTCGACCGCGTGACCGAGCTCTCGTACGGCGAGAACCCCCATCAGCGCGCGGCGTACTACGCCCAGCGCGGTGTGCGAACACACCTCCTCGCACGCGTGGAGCAGATCCAGGGCAAGCCGCTGTCGTTCAACAACCTCGGCGACCTCTCCGCGGCCCGTATGTTGGTCCGGGAGCTGGACGGCCCGGCTGCCGTGATCGTCAAGCACGCGAATCCCTGTGGCGTCGGCCTGGGCGCGACGATCGACCAGGCGTACGACAGGGCTCTCGCCTCCGACCCCGTTTCTGCGTACGGCGGGGTCGTCGTCCTCAACCGGCCCGTCGGCGACCGCCTCGGTCGCGCGCTCGCGCAGCAGTTCGTCGAGGTCCTGTTTGCGCCGGGCTTTGGCGCCGCCGCCCTCGAGGCCCTCGGCGAGAAGGAGGCGACGCGGGTCCTCGTCGACGGAGAGCGGCGCGGCTTCGTGACGACCGAGCGCGACCTCCGCCGTGTCTTCGGCGGCCTGCTTGTCCAGGACCGCGACGCGGACGGCGACCCGCTCGACGAGATGGACATCGTCTGCGGCGACCCCGCGGCCGAGACGTGGGAGGACCTCCTGTTCGCCTGGACGGTCGCCAAGCACGTCACGTCGAACGCCATCGTGATCGCACGCGGGGGACAGACCCTCGGGATCGGCGCGGGCCAGATGAGCCGCGTGGACGCCACGCGCATCGCCGTCGACAAGGCGCTCGAGATTGGGCACTCCCTCGAAGGGGCGGTCCTGGCGTCGGACGCGTTCTTCCCGTTCGCGGACGGCCCTCGCATCGCGCTCGAGGCCGGTGTCCAGGCGATCATCCAGCCCGGCGGCTCGAAGCGCGATCCGGAAGTGCTCGACGCCGTCCGCGAGGCCGGCGCCGCGATGGTCGTCACGGGCCGCCGCCACTTCCGACACTGACGAGCGCGCTCGCGCCGTCGATCGAGCGCCGCTCGATCTGCCACCGCCAAAGGGCGAGGTCCCCTCTGGACCTCTGGTCGCGGTGGTGGTGCTACCGTTCCGCGGTCGCTGACACCGACGGCCGGCCCGCTCTCGCGCGGCCACCTCAGATGCCGTCCCGTGCCGCCACTCCCTGCCGATGCAACCTCGCCTCGTCATATCCGCACTCGCCTGTGCCGTCTTCCTTGGCCTGTTCGCCGGCAATGCGCACGCAGACCCGACCAAGGCGCTCCGCGGCCTCCAGCTCCAGAGCCCGTTCCACTTCGTCCTGCCGAAGAAGCCGAAGCGGCCGGCACGGCTCACGATCGCGCAACGCGCCGTGAAGATCGCACGCAAGCAGCTCGGCGTCCCGTACTCGTGGGGCGGCGCATCGCCGTCCGGGTTCGACTGCTCGGGCCTCGTGATGTGGGTCTACGGCAGGGTCGGGATCAACCTGCCCCACAACGCAGCTGCGCTGTACGGCGTCGGCCGGCCGGTGCCCCGCTCGAGGCTCCGGCCCGGCGACCTGCTCTTCTTCCACGGGCTTGGCCACGTCGGCCTGTACATCGGGCGCGGCCGGATGATCCACGCTCCACAGTCGGGTCGCACCGTCGAGATTCAGCCTCTCGCGTCGCGTTCGGCGCCGGTCGGCGCGCGGCGCATCGCGCGGTTCTAGCGCGCCCCCACGGCTCGAGGCTTGATGTGAAACTCAGGCACGCACGGATGGGGGCCTGCACACGGCGCATCGCGGCCGTCTCGATCGGCATCCAGGCAGTCAAGCCTGCACGCCGATCGAGCCGACCACGCTGCTTGGTGCATGCCCTCCCCGACACGCACCCGAGTTTCACATCAAGCCTCTAGTGTTGCGCCGCATGGCGCGCGAGTACCCGACCGTCCTCGACCTCGTGGGCTCGACGCCGATCGTTCGCCTCGTGGACTTCGGGAACGAGACGGGAGCGACGCTTCTCGCCAAGCTCGAGTTCATGAACCCCGGCGGCTCGAACAAGGATCGCATCGGGGTCTCGATGCTCGAGGCTGCGGAGCGTGACGGCCGGCTCAAGCCCGGCGGGACGATCGTGGAGCCGACGTCGGGAAACACCGGCGTGGGGCTCGCGATCGCGGCCGCGCACAAGGGGTATCGATGCATCTTCGTAATGCCGGACAAGATGAGTCAGGAGAAGATCTCGACGCTGCGGGCATACGGCGCCGAGGTCGTGATCACACCGACGGCCGTCGAGCACGACTCCCCCGAGAGCTACTACTCGGTCTCCGACCGCCTCGCCGAGGAGATCCCCGGTGGCTTCAAGCCCGACCAGTACTCGAACGAGTCCAACCCGGAGGCGCACTACGAGACGACAGCCCCCGAGCTCTGGGAGCAGACGGGCGGCGAGGTCGACGCCCTCGTCGTCTCCGTCGGGACGGGCGGCTCGATCTCGGGCATCGGGCGCTACTTCAAGGAGCGCAAGCCCGAAGTGCGGATCGTCGGCGCCGATCCCGAGGGGTCGATCTTCACCGCCGACGCCGCTCACCCGGTGCACCCGTACCTCGTCGAGGGGATCGGAAAGGACTCCTGGCCTCTGACGATGGACCCGTCGGTCGTCGACGAGTGGATCCGCGTCTCCGACCGCGACTCCTTCCTGACGGCGCGGCGTCTCGCGCGCGAGGAGGGCCTGCTCGTCGGCGGCTCCTGCGGCACGACCGCCTGGGCAGGTCTACAGGTTGCGCGACAGCTGGGGTCCGGCTCGACCGTTCTCATGACGTTCCCCGACGGCGGGCGCTCGTACCTCTCGAAGTTCTACGACGACAACTGGATGATCCAGTACGGCTTCATGGAGCGCCGCGCTCCGGCTCCCACCGTCGAAGAGGTGATCCGCTTCAAGATCGGCGAGGACTCGGATGTGCCGGAGCTCGTGGTCGTCGACGCGCACAAGAAGGTCGGGGCGGCGATCGACCTCATGCAGCGCTACGGCATCTCGCAGCTACCGGTGGTGCGCAGCGAGCCCCTTGAGGCGCTCACGGACGTCGTCGGGTCGCTGCAGGAGCGCAGTCTCCTCGACCGGGTGTTCCGCAACCCGGACGCCTTGAACGACGACATCGCTGTCGCGATGCAGCCCCCGCTCGCGGCGGTGGACGCGCGCGCGTCCGTCGACGACGTGTTCGCCGAGCTGACCGGCTCGGGCGCGGCCGTCGTCGTCGCTCGGGGCGGCAGCCCGATCGCGATTCTCACCCGGTCGGACCTGCTCGAGTTCCTGGCGGCGCAGCGGACACGCGTCGAGGTGTGACCGGCGCTCCGCGGCCCTCGCGTCGCGCGGTGACGGCGACCGCGCCGACGATCAGCGCGGCCCCCAGGAGCGTCGCCGGGCCTGGACGCTCGTCGAGGAGCAGCGCGCCCAGCGCGACGGCGACCAGCGGGTTGACGTACTGGTGCGTCACGACCTGCGAGATCGGAGCGTTGTCCAGCAGCCACGCGTAGGCGCTGAAGCCGATCACCGAGCCGAAGACCGCCAGATACGCCCATGCCGCGACAGGCCCCGGCTCGAAGGACGCGCTGCTCAGCTCCGAGGCCTCACCCACGACGAGACCGGCCGCGGCGAGGACGAGCCCGCCGCCGAGCATCTCGTAGACGGTGGCCACGAAGGGGTCGGCGGGAAGGCGCAGACGCCGCGATACGAACGACCCTCTCGACCAGGCCAGCGTGCCCGTCAGCATCACGAGCAGGCCCACTGCAGTCGATCCGCCCGCCAACCCGTCCGGGCCGACGACGAGCGCGAGCCCGCCGAGGCCGACCAGCGCCGCCACGACCGTCTCCCGCGGAACGCGCTCTCGGGCGATCGTCCGCCAGACGACGACCTGAAGCGGGACGGAGCCCGCAATCATCGCGGCGACGCTCGAGTCGATCCGGGTCTCCGCCACGTGCACCAGGCCGACGCCGCATGCAAGCAACGCGACACCGAGCCCTGCCGCCGTGAGCGCCTCGCGAGGAGCGACGCGTACCGACCGTCTCGCGATGGCGAGGATGGCGGTCAGGAGCATGGCTGCGGCGAGGAAGCGGGTCCCGGCCGTCAGGAGCGGCGGCAGCGTACGAACCGCGAGCTTGATCGCGAGGTACGTCGAGCCCCACACGATGTACACGATCCAGAGCGCTGTCCAGAGCTCGATGCGCTGCCGCCTCACGTCGGGGCCAACGCGGCGCGCGGACCAGGCGTGAGGTCGATGGTCGGCGGGAGAACCATCCTCGAGTGTCCAACGCACGAGTCACGCAAAACGATCCCCTCGCGGCCGGTTGCCTCGAAACGAGCGGCGACGTAGCCCGTCCGGCTCCGGTCCGTCGGCCGCTTAGCTCGAAGGCTCACGACGGACGAACGAGGCCGCGTGGCCTCGCTCGTTGGCGTGGGCGATCTCGTCTTCGTCGAGCGCGCCGATCCGGTGCAGGAGGGCGAACTCGTCGCGTAGATGGGTCCGCATCATTTCCGGCCCATCGGTGGCCACGGTGAAGGCCACGCCGTGCTCGACGAAGCTGCGAAACGTCTCTCGCACCGCCCCCTCGTCCGCGAGTGCCCTCGTCAGGAGGTTCGAGGTCGGGCAGATCTCGAGCGTGACCTCGGCCTCCCGGAGGGCGCGCATCAGGTCGGGATCGCTCGCCGCCAGGATCCCGTGGCCGATCCGGTCGGGCCGGAGTGATTGCACGACTTCGTCGATCTCCGCGGCGCCCGTCTCGCCCTCCTCGCCGACGTGAATCGTGACGCCGAGGCCTGCGGCACGTGCGGTCTCGACCATGGGCGCGAGGCCGGTGTAGTCGTAGCGAAGCCCTCCGGGCCGAGGCCCCGCGATGTCGACACCCACCACGCCGCGGCTCGCCCAGTGAATCGCCTTCTCGACGATGATCTCGTTCTGTCGCCGGTCGAAGGTGCGGTCCATCATCAGGATCAGGCCCGCGCTCACCTGCGGGTACTCGAGCTTCGCGAGGTCGAGCCCGCGGATCGCCGCGAGGATGATGTGATCGAGGTCGCGCTCGCCGCCGCGGTTTCGCTTCATCGGGTTGAACCGCAGCTCGAGCGTCGTGATGCGCTGCGAGCGGTAGGCGCCGCCGATCGCGGCGTGGACGGAGCGCTCGACGGCGAGCGGCGAAGACTGGATCAGCTCTGTCCAGTGGTAGATCGCGTCGAGGGCGTCGAGGCTCTCCACGCCGCGGGGGTCGGAGACCGTCACGAGCGCGTCGAACTCCCAGTAGTCCTTGACCGGAAGCGCGATGCCCTGCTCGTGGGCGAGGCTCCACATGATGTCCGACGCGACCGAGCCGCCGAGGTGCGTATGGAGCTCGGCGAGCCCGACGTCGGCAAGCAGCATCCGCGGAGTCTAGGTCGTGGCGCGCGCGACGAGCTCCCGCATTGGCTCGATCCACGCGGGGTCGACCATGTGCGGGACCGGGGTCTCGAGACGCAGGACGTCGGCGCCCGCGGCGGCGAGCGTCTCGGCGGCCTCGGCACCGAACCGAGCGGGTATCACCGGGTCGAGCGCTCCGTGGGCGATCCCGACCGGGACACCGGCGAGACGCTCCGGCTCGAGCGGGAAGTCGGGGACGCGCGGCAGGAAGCCGGACATCGCGACGACCGCGGCAGGCCGCGGCCGCTCCGGCCCGAGGCTCATCGCCCAGCTCATCACAGTCCCCTGGGAGAACCCGCCAAGCACGATGCGTTCCGCCGGCACCGGCAGGGCGTCCAGGAACGCGGCAAGGCGTGGCGCGGTGGCGTGAAACGTCGTCGGGTCGGGCGTCGGGATCCCGCCGAGCGCGTACCAGTGCCGGCCGCCGGGCGGCAGGGCGAGCGGGCCTCTCGGCGTCACGCCGAGGAGCCGACGCTCCGAATCGAGGAGGTCGAGGAGCGGGAACAGGTCGTGCTCGTCCGCGCCGCGGCCGTGGAGCAGAACGAGCGCGCCTGCCGGTTCGGAAACGGCGTCCCTCCAGCGCGCCTCGAGAGGCTGGACATCCGCCGCCGTCACAACGCCCGTGCGCTCCGCGGATCGGGGAGCGGTGTCAGAACCTGCTCGACCTGCGAGCGCAGGTGCTCGAAGGCGGGCGGCAGAATGAGCGACTCACCAAGATGCTCCGGATCCTCGTCGATGCCGAAACCGGGCCCGACGGTTGCGATCTCGAACAGCACGCCGCTCGGCTCCCGGAAGTAGACGGAGCGGAACCAGAAGCGGTCGATCACCGGAGTCGCGCGCATCCCGGCCTCCGTGGCGAGTCGCTGCCAGGCTTCGTGATCCTCCATTGTCGACGCCCAGGCGACGTGGTGGACGGTGCCCGCGCCGCCCACGCCCGGTCCTGCAGGCGGGCGGTCGTACGCGTAGAAGCCGCCGCGCTCGGCTCCGCGCGCCTCCCACGAGGCCTCGCCCGTCGGCGTGAAGCGAAGGACGTCCTCGAGGAGCCGCCGACTCCGCTCCGGGTCAGCCGCGAACGCACGGACGCCGTCGAAACCCTGGAGCGCCATATCGGCGGGAATCTCGGGGTGACGGGCGACGAGCGGTCGGTCGTCCACCTCGGAGACCCTGAGCTCGAGGCCCAGTCCTTCGGGATCCTCGAACCGCAGGCGTCCGTCCTGGCGCGCGTTTCGGACGCCAGCATCGTCGAGCCGCGACTCCCAGAACGAGAGCGCGTCGTCCGAGGCGACGCGGAACGTGACGGTGTGCACCATTCCTTCCCCGGCCCGCCCGCGCCGCGCGTCCGGGTACTCGAAGAACGTGATGTCCGCGCCCGCGCTTCCCTCTTCGTCCGCGTAGAAGAGGTGGTAGACGGTTGGGTCGTCCTGGTTGACGGTCTTCTTCACGAGCCGGAGCCCGAGGACACCGGTGTAGAACGCGACGTTGACCGGTGCGTCGCCGGTAATGCACGTCACGTGGTGGATCCCCTCGAGTCGCATGGTCGTCGTGCCCTCCTGGACATCCTTCCGAATGTCGTTCGTCGCTGCTGACATCTCATGCCTCCGTGATAAGCTTGCTCTAGCAACTAATATATTTGCATATGCAACAGTCTGACGTCAACACCAGCTCTGACCGAGCAGGAGCTCGCCGCCTGGCGCGGTTTCCTCCGCGTCCACGCGGCGCTCGTCCGCGACCTCGACCGGGAGCTCGAGGAGTCGCACGGACTTCCGCTCACGCACTACGAGGTCCTTTTGCACCTGGCCAACGCGCCCGACGATCGGCTCCGGATGAGCGATCTGGCGGGCTCGGTGCTCCTCAGTCAGAGCGGCGTCACGCGACTGGTCGACCGGATGGAGAAGGCGGGGTTCGTCGCCCGCGAGCCGTGCCCGGAGGATCGCCGGGTCCTCTACGCGCGTCTCACCGAAGCCGGCAAGTCGCGACTCGCCGACGCGCGGCCGACTCATCTGGCCGGCGTGCGGGCACGCTTCCTCGACCACTTCGAGCCGCCCGAGCTGGTCGAGCTCGCCGCCGCCTGGGAGCGCCTCCGCCCCGGCGTGACGTCGTAGACACGACTTTGTGGTGAATCACCACAAAGTCTTGTCGCGTGCGCGCGCGTGACGGCATCCGTGGAGGAAACGGTTCGCGTCGCGGCCGGAGGGCGGCTTTGTCGGCCGGGAGGCCCACGTCCGCCGAGACGCCGGCCAACCCGAAGGAGAGGGCTCGTGGGGGAACCATGGGTTCCCCCACGTTTGTAGGCTCCTAGCGTGAAGATCGGCATTGTCGTGCCGTTCTCGTGGTCGTTCTGGGGCGCTGTCGTGGAGCATGCTGAGCTCCAGGCGGCTGCTCTCGAGGCGCGGGGCCACGAGGTGCGGCTTGTCATGGGGAACGATCCTCCCGGCCAGTTCACCCGGGCCCTCCACCCGCGCGTCGGGCGCCACGGCGATCCGCCTGCGAACGTGATCCCGGTCGGACGGTCGGTGATCGTCCCCGCAAACGGCTCGTTGCCGAACATCGTGCTGAGCCCCCGTGCGTTCTTCCGGGTCCGCCGAGTGCTCGAGCGCGAGCGGTTCGACGTCCTCCATCTGCACGAGCCGATGACGCCCGCGATCTGCGTCGCCGTCCTCGCCGTGGCAAAGACGCCCATGGTGGCGACGCACCACGCATCCGGCGACCTGGGCTGGATGCGGCTCGGAATGATCGCCTGGGGCTTCCTGATGGACCGCGTCGACCAGCGCATCGCCGTGTCCGAGCGGGCCCGGGCGTCGGCCGAGGCATGGCTCGGCGGCGACTGGGAGATCGTCCCGAACGGCGTCCTGATCCCGGACGAGGCGGATCCCCGGCACCGAGAGCACACGGTTGTGTTCGCCGGCCGCCACGAGCCGCGGAAGGGGTTGCACGTCCTGCTCCGGGCCTGGCCGGAGATTCACCGCCGAACGGGCGCGAGGCTCGTCGTCGCGGGCGCCGACCCGCTCGCCGTCCGACTCCTCCTCTCCCGGGTCGGCGTGCCGGACGAGGGCATCGAGGTCCGAGGCTTCCTGTCGCAGGACGCGCTCACGAACCTCCTCCGGTCGACCAAGGCTCTGGTCGCGCCGTCGCTCGGCGGTGAGAGCTTCGGCATGGTGCTGACCCGTGCCTTCGCTTGCGCAACACCCGTGATCGCGTCCGACATCGAGGGCTACCAGGACGTCGTGACGCCCGAGACCGCCGTCTCGGTCGCGCCGGGCGACTCGGGCGCGCTCGTCGAGGCGGTCGAACGCCTGCTCGCCGACGAGCCACGTCGCGCCGCGATGGGCGCGGCGGCACGCGCGCTCGCGAAAGAACGCTACGGGTGGCCGGACATCGCGGCGCGGCTGGAGGGGATCTACGAGCGAGTCGCCGCGGGGCGCGTCGTGAAGGCGGCTGCGTGAGCCAGCTCCAGGCGCTCGCGCGCAACCCCTGGGCGCGCGGGCTCTTCGTTCTCGCCTCGCTCGTCGCGGCGATCGTCGCGCTCTGGTGGCGCGGGCCGGAGTGGGACACGGTCTACGACTCGTTCGGCTTCGTCAGCTGGCGCTGGGTCGTCGTCGCTGTCGTCCTGAACCTGCTCTCGGTGCTCGCCCGGGCTCTCTCCTGGAACCTCACCATCCACCAGGCCCTGGCGCCGCCGCTGCCGACATTCCCGCAGGTGTTCTCGGCGTTCGGCGTGGGTCTCCTCGGAAATGCCGTCCTCCCTGCCCGGGCCGGCGAGCTTGCGCGAGTCGCGGTGCTGCGGCGGCATCTGCCGGGCAGGCCCGGTACGAGCGCGACGCTGCTCGGGACGGTGTTCGCGCACCGGCTGTTCGACCTCTTCCCGATCGCGCTCCTGGTGGCGTACGTCGCGGCGACGGCGAAGCTCCCGCACTGGGCGGTCACCGGCGTGGTGATCGTCGGCGCGGTCGGGCTCGCGCTCCTCGCCGCGGCGATGCTCAGCGCGCACCGCGCCCACCGTGCCGCCCCGCACGGCCCGCGAACGGCAAGCCGGCTCATCACGATGGCTCGTCAGGGGCTTGCCGTGCTCCGCACTCCCGCGGCGGCGTTCGCCGCGATCCTGCTGCAGATCCTCGGCTGGGCGCTCCAGCTGCTCGCAGTGTGGGCGGTGACCGCCGCATTCGACCTCGACGTCCCGCTCCCGGCCGCGGCGCTGGTCCTCCTGCTGATGAACATCGCGACCGTGTTCCCGCTCTGGCCCGGCAACGTCGGCCTGCTTCAGGCGGCGGTGGCGCTGCCGCTCGTCCAGTACGGCGTCGCCTACGGCACGGGGTTCGCGTTCGGCCTGGTGCTGCAGGCGATCGAGATGTCGGTCGGTGTCGGCGTCGGCCTGGTGATGCTGGCTCGCGAGGGTCTTTCCTTCGCCGCGCTCAAGCGGATGGAGGAGCAGGAGGAGTCATCGGCGGAGAACGCGCTCGAGGACACCGAGGGCGTGTCCGACGAGGACGACGGCCGCGTCGCCGAAGAAGAGCTCGTCACACGGGCCCGGGCCCGGCGCTGAGCGAGCCGAGGCGGGCGGCGATCACGATCTCTGCGGTGGCCGCGCTGGGGGCATGCCCCGTGACGGCGGCGACGAACGGCTCGCGCTCGAGCGCGACGAGGGCCACGTCGGTGACCGCCATCGCGGTTGCCGTGCGTGGCACGTCGCGGAGCAGGGCGATCTCCCCGAACGCCTCGCCGGGCCCGAACGTCCGCCCGAGGATCGACACCTGCCCCGAGCGGACGACGTAGAACCGGTCGCCCGGCTCGCCCTCGCGCACGATCGGAAGGCCCGCCTGGAGCTCGACGGGGATCGCCTCGCGAGCGAGACGCTCGAGCACGGCCTCGGGCAGTGCTGCGAGCAGCGGCACACCCCTGAGAAGCTCGGTCGACTCCGGCGCCCCGGACGCCCGGTCGATCGCGCGCAGCCTCGGTCGGGTCAGGAGCGCGAGGGTCGGCAGCACCGCCCCCGTGACCACGAGAGCAGCCTCAGGCCCGACGAGGTCGATGAGCACAGGCGCCAGGACGGCGCCGAGGCCCAACGTCGCGAGCAGCAGGCCCTCGAGCGCGCCGAGCGCGCGCCCGAGGACGGCGTCCGGCACCGCGCGCTGCATGATCGTGAGCGCAGTAACGTCGACGATCGAGTTCCCGATCCCGAGCACGCCGAGCGCGACCACGGCGACGACGGCAAACGGAAGGCCACCGAGGACGGCGAGCGGGAGCCCGAACAAGGCGAGCCCGAGCGCGAAGTCGCGCGCCAGGCGTCCGCGAGCCGAGAGAACGAGCGCGACGAAGCCGCCCACGAGCCCACCGACGCCGACGGCGGCATAGAGGAGGCCAACACCGGCCTCGTCGAGGTCGAGCAACTCGAACGCCGTGACGACGACGAGCACGTTGAGCGCGCCAGCGACGAGAGTCTGGGCGGCGTACAGGCCCACGAGCGTGCGGAGATTCGGCTCGGTTGCGATCGTCGTGATCCCGGCCAGCGCGCCGTGGGACGCCTCCGGGGTGGCCTCGTCCGTGGGTGCGGGCTCGCGTGGCTGCTCGACGCCGCGCAGGCCGATCAAGAGGACCGCCGACCAGAGGAAGGTGACGCCGTTCGCCGCGAACACGACGGCGGGGTCGCTGACTGCGAGGAGCAGGCCGCCGAGCGCCGGCCCGAGGAAGGTCCCGACGCTCTCCAGCGTGCTCGACGTGACGTTCGCCGCTGTCAGCTCGGCCGGCGAAGCGACGAGCGAGGGAAGCAGCGCTGCCTGGGCAGGTCTGAAGACAGTGCCGGCGACCGTCGATCAGCGCGACGAGCCCGTAGACGACGGGCGCAGGCCCGTCGGTCGCGATCACGACTGCCGCCGCGATCATCAGGACGAAGCGGACGAGATCGCTCGAGACCATCACCGCGACGCGCGAATACCGGTCCGCGAGCGTCGCCGTGAACGGCGACGCGATCGCCGCCGGCACGAGACGGATCAGCCCGACCAGGCCCACAGCAGCCGCGCCGCCCTGCTCGTAGGCGTAGACGCCGAGCGCGACGAGGTATGCCCAGCCGCCCAGGATCGATCCGACCCACGCGAGCTGGAGGCGACGGAGCCTCGGGCTCGCGAGCACGGCTCCGAGCGCGCGCAGAGATGCCCGCGCCCGACTCTCTGCCCCCCGATCGACTGTCCCCGCCATCGTCCTTGCAGACGACATCAGAAATGAGGGAAGATTTCATCTCACCCGTGCGTCGGGTGAGTGAGAGACCGACCCCTGCAGCGTGAAAGGAGCGACCGTGTCCGACGAGCAGAACCGCGGGAGAGCAAGGTGGAGCCGGACTTCGAGGCGCACAGGCTCAAGGACGACCAGGCAGAGATCGACGAGGGCGACATCGGCCGTGTCAGGAGCTCGGACGGGCCGAGCCGGACGGGCCGAGACCGGACGGGCCGAGAACGAGGACGACGACTTCGAGGGACACAAGCTGAGGACCCCAGATCGACACGGGGTGCGTGCAGAGAGCGTGTAGCGCCGAGTGCTGGCCGACCCTCCCGCGGGGGGCCGGCGCGGTTCGGAAGCGGCGCTTTCGGCGCCGTTTCCGTTTCTAGAGAGAAGGTTCAGCGGGTCGAGAGGACCCGCGCGATCGCCTCGAGCAGCTTCACGCCGGCATCGTCGTCCGCATCTTCTACGAGCGAGGCGACCCGGGCGACCAGAGCCGCGCTTCCCTCGTCGCCGACTGCCGCGCGGGCGCGGCGGGCGCGGAGGAGGAGATCGAGCCCGATCGCGGCCTGGGTGGAGAACCGTCCGAGAAGCTCGAGCTCCGCGACTCCGAACGGGCGATCCTTCGCACGATCGAGCACCGAGAGGACGCCCAGCACGCGCTCGTCGTGGAGGAGCGGGGAGGCGACGATGCTCGACGGCACGTACCCCGTCGAGCGCGCTCGATCGGCCGAGAAGCGCGGGTCCGACGTCAGGTCGTCGACGACCAGGGGCTGCCGCGTCACGAGGGCGAAGCCGGCGATTCCCGTGCTCGACGGGAACCGCGTCCCGACGAGCGTGTCTCCGCCCTGCCCGGAAACGGCCTCGAAGACGAGTTCGTCGGCGTCCTCGTCGTAGAGGAAGATCGACGCCGCCTCACCCGCGAAGATCGTGCGCGCGACGTCGACGATCGACTGCAGAAGCGCCCTGTAGGTCTCCTCGTCGCCGCCGAGCACGCCGGCGGCCGCTGCTCGGCGCCCCGCGAGGTCATCGCTCATGTCGATGCCTCCGTGTTCGTCGCGGTCATGTGCAGGACGCTCTTCAGCTGGAACGGCGTCAGCTCCGGGTGCTTCGCCAGCACGAGCGCCGCGACCCCCGCGACATGCGGAGCGGCGAAGCTGTTTCCTGTGCAGCGAAGCGTCCCGCCTCCGAGCCACGCGACCTCGACGTCGACGCCCCGCGCGAAGAGCTCGACCGGTGGGCTCGGGTTGACGTACCAGGCGAGCGGATCCTCTTCCTCGTGGCTGCCGACCGAGATAACGGACGAGAACCGCCACGGGTAGCTGTCTACCGGCAGGTTGTGCGCGGAGGCGACGACGACCGTGCGGTTGAAGTACGCGATATCCGCGAGCTCGTGGAGCTCCTCTGCGAAGCGCCGCTTCGTCGTCGAGAGGCTCAGGTTGATCACCCGATGGCCCGACTCGATGGCGTGCCGCAGCCCGGCGAGTATGAGGTCGCCCGCCCCGGTCGCCCCCGCGCCGAGAACGCGGACGCTGTGCAGCCTGCAGGCGGGTGCGATCGCCCGGACGATGCCCGCGCACGCGGTCCCGTGCCCGCAGACGTCACCCCTGTCGTCCTCGACGATCGAGATCGTGTCGCCGTCACGTTCGACGGCGACCGTGCTCGCGAGCGGCCCGATGAGCGGATGCCCCGACTCGATGCCGGAGTCGACGATGCAGACGTCGACCTCGCCTGCGGAGCCGTCGAGAGCCCACGCGCGAGTGACGGTCTCGCGCCATACGCCGGGCACGGCGACGGCCGGCGCCTCGCCGGGCGCAAGGCTCCAGGCGGGGACAGGGCGTGCGCTCACGTCGTCTGCAACGCAACGTCGCGGGCGGTCGCGGCGGCCTGCGCTGCCGCGTCGGCCCGGACAGAGAGCTCGTCGTCCGGTCGCGTCGCGAGATTCACGTGGACGAGCCGCGCCGCCGCGTTGCTCGCGGCCTCGGCGAGGGTTGCGGCCGTCCACGCGTCGCCGCGCACCGAGTCGGCGCCGTCGCGCGCAGCGAGGGCCGCGAGCACGGCGACATCGGCTGCGACCTCGGCGATCTCGAGCGGCACCGCCGCTGCCCGGTGGAGCGCCCTGCCTAGCGCGGCGTCTCGGTCGGGCGCGCGCAACTGCTCGAGCGCGTGGGTGTACGCGACGTGATCGTCGTCGGCGAGCAAGAGGGCGCGGTCGCCGAGCGCGGCCGCCTGTGCGGCGACGCCGGGCGCCTCCTCCCACTCGTGCGACACGCGGGTCACGAGGCGGACCAACCCCGCGGCCATGCTCGTCGCGAGCGCAGCGGCCGATCCGCCGGCAGGGCCGGGTCCCGCCTCGGCGAGCACGTCGTGAAGGCGACCCGCGGGAAGGCTCGCGAGGACGATGCCGGTCGCGCTGACGCTCACGCTGCGAGACGGCGACGCAGGTGGGCGACGACGACGGGCGTCGGCTCCACGCCTTCGGCGCGGAGCGTCGCCTCGAGGTCGGCAACAACGCGCTCGCGGAACCGCTGGTCCCGCTCGATCCGCTCGAGAATCGTCTCGAGCTCGCGTCGTGCCGCAGGCAGCTGCTTCGCGGCCTCGATCCAGCCCCTCGGGGGCATGGGGAGGGCGCGGAGCGCCTCTGCGATCCGTTCCTCGGGGGTCATCGTCGTTCTACCACCTTCTCACCCGACGGTGGAGGAGGGGTCTTTCTTCCCGGCTCGAGCACGTCGCGGAGTCGGGTCAAGCAGCGTGCGATCCGGCTGGCGATCGTGCCGGACGGAAGCTCGAGCTCCGCCGAGATCGTCCGGTAGCTCTCGTCCCGGCAGAAGAACCGGTCGAGGATCTCGCGGCAATCGGACGAGAGCCCGTTCATGGCGGCGTGCACCGTCAGTGCCTCGTCGAGTCTCGTCAGCCCTTCGTCCGTCTCGTCGGGCAGCTCGTCGACTGCGACCTCTCGGCCCGACCGGCGCAGGACGTCGATCGCGCAGTGCCTGGTCGTCTGGGCGATCCAGGGGCGCAGAGCATCGCCGGAGCGCAATGTGTCCAGTCGCTCGAAGACCCGCGAGAAAACCTCCTGGAACACGTCTTCGGCGTCTTGCGGGCCGAGCCGGTAGACGCGGGACGCGATCGCGTAGACGTAGCGGGCGTACCGGTCGACGAGCGCTTCCCAGGCGGCCTGGTCCCCGGCGCGACAGCGGGAGACGAGCTCGGAGTCGGACGCGGTGTCCACCGCGACCCCTCTAGGGGCACCTCACCTGTGCTCTGCGGCGCGGAGTCGTTCGGCGAGAAGCTCGAGCAGCTTCCACGTCACCGACGGACGCGACTCCGCGAAGCTCCGGAAGCTCCAGACGGGCAGTGCGAACGCCCGCAGCTGCGAGGTTGCCGTCACGGTCGCCGAGCGCGCCGACTTGTCGACGAGCGCGACCTCACCGAACGACGCGCCGGGGCCGAGGCTGCCGACATTCTGGCCCCCCACCGAGACGTCCGCGGCGCCGCTCTCGACGACGAAGAAGTTGAGCCCGCCCTCGCCTTCCGTCGCAATCGCCTGGCCGGCGGCGAACTCGCGCTCGATGAAGTCGCTGGCAAGTTGCTTGACGGACGCGTCGTCGAGGTCCGCGAAGATCGGGATGCTGCGGATGAGCTCGGGTGTCGGCTGGGCCATGGCGTGCCGACCTTACCCTTCCTGCAGGGTGCTGTCACCCTCGAGGCGCGACACGCCGAGACGGAGTTCCTCGATGCGCAACTCGGCCCGGTCGAGCCGCTCTGCGCACGCGCGGTAGAGCTCCTCGCCGCGCTCCCAGAGGGCCAGCGCCTCGTCGAGCGGGACGTCTCCTCGCTCGAGGCGCGCGACGAGCTCGTCGAGCTCGCGCTGGAGCTCCTCGAATGTCCGCTCGGGCGTCACCCGCGCACCTCCTCGACCCGCGCGCCGAGGCCGCCGGTCTCGAGCTCGACGTCGATTCTGCCTTGGAGATCGACCGTGCGCGCGTCCCTGAGCACCGTGCCTTCCGAGCGCACGATCGCGTAGCCGCGGGCGAGCGTGGCACGCGGCGAAAGGGCCTGCAGCCGGACGCCTGTGCGGTCGAGGGCCGCGCGGCGACGCTCGACGAGGAGCCTCGGGGCGGCGACGAGCCTCTCCCGGTCCCGACCGAGCCGGGCTCGATCGCGCTCCAGCGCACGCGTCGCGCCCGCTCCCACTCGCTGTCGGGCGCGCTCGAGACCGGCGCGCAGCTCGTCGAGGTCGGGCACCACGAGGCGCGCGGCGGCGGTCGGCGTTGCGGCTCGAACGTCCGCGGCAAGGTCGCAGAGTGGCTCGTCCTGCTCGTGTCCGACTGCCGAGACGATCGGAACGGGGCACGACGCAACGGCGCGCACGACCCGCTCGTCGCTGAACGGGAGCAGGTCATCGAAGCTTCCTCCTCCGCGCGCGAGGATCACCACGTCGACGCCGTCGCAGGCGGCGAGACCCGACAAGGCACGCACGATCGAGAGGGCCGCTGTCGGGCCCTGGACGCGCGTCTCGGCGACGACGAGGCGCACGGCCGGGTAACGCGTCGTCACGGCCGCGACGACGTCGCCCCGCGCAGCCGCGTCGACGCCGGTGAGGAGGCCAACCGCCCGTGGAAAGCGCGGCAAGCGTCGCTTCCGCTCCGGCGCGAACAGCCCTTCGGCCTCGAGACCGCGCCGCAGCCGGCCGAGCGCGGCGGCGTGGTCGCCGGCGCCGACCCGCTCCACCACGGCGACTCTGAAGCTGAGCTCGCCGCGGGCCTCGTACAGCTGGAGTCGGCCCATCGCCTGGACACGCTCTCCCTCGACGAGCGCCGGCGCGAGTGCGTCATAGCCGCGCCGCGCCATCGTGGCGGGCAGGCACGCACCGCTCTCGGGGTCCTTCAGCGTCAGGAACACCGTTGCCCAGGCGGGGCTGCGCTTGAGCTCCGAGACCTCGCCTTCCACCCAGACGTCGCGGACACGCGCGACGTATCCGGCGAGCCGGCGGTTGAACGCGGCGATCGGGTAGACCCTGCGCTCGCCGAGCGGAAGCTGCGCCATGAGGCGGAGCGTAACCAGGGCCTGTTCGCGGACGGCGACCGACGACCCGTGAGCTCAGCCTCCTCCGGGCCCGGCCGGGCCCGCGCGGCCCTGGCCTACAGGAGAATCTCGGCGGCTATGACAGGTTTGCAGCCCTGGGCAATGAGCTCGACGCACGTGTGGAGGTCGGCTTCGCTCCCGGCGAGCCGCTCGGCGAGCGGCAGCGGGAACCCGGCCTCGATGAGCACGTGCAGGCGCCAGCTCTCCACCTTGGACTGCTCGTCCTCGCGCCACACGGGTGTCTCGGTCAGCTCCGCCATATTGCCGGGTCTTTCGTTCTGCCTCTGACGATCCCTCCCGCGGAAAGTTGGCCAGGCGCGTGGTGCGAGCTGCTCCGGCGTCGAGCGTGCTCGGGGCTCGGAGTGGGCTCGCGGCCTGCGGTCGCGCGACGGGGGCGAGCTGATCGAGACATGCTTCGATGCCGCCCCACGACGTTACGCGCGAGGTTGGTGACCGCTCCAACCGACCTGCGTAGCCGCGACAGCCCAAACCTCCAACTGCCCCCAGGGGCACTCCCGTGTCCCTACACGAACGCTACCGCCGATCTCGTTACAGAAGAGTCACGAGATCGTGCCGAGATCGTGCCGGCCGTCGGGTGTCGTGAGCTGGCGAGTACCGAGATCGTGCCGGCGTCGGCTGTCGAGATCTGGCGAGTGCCGAGATCGTGCCGACTGCCGAGCGATTCGTCCGGAGACCACGCGAGATCGTGGCGGCCGTCGGGTGTCGAGATCGGGCCGCAGTCGAGATCGTGCCGAGAGTCAAGATCTTGCCGAGTGGCGAGATCGTGCAGAGCGTCGAGAGGTTCGTCAGGAGACCGCGCAGAGATCGTGCCGAGCATCGAGGTGTGCGGAGCGTCGAGAGGTTCGTCAGGAGATCCGCGCCGCGATCGTGCCGAGTACGAGATGGGCGGACCGCGAGATCTGTCGCGAGATCCTGCGGGAGACCGCGCGATCGTGTCGATCAGCGGGCGTCGAGGCGCTGGGCGAGCTCCTCGCGCACGAGCAGCTCGACGGCGCGGTCGAGCTCGCGCTGGAGCCGCGTCGCGGCCTCCTCCCGCACCTCCCGGAGCCTCGCGTCGAGAGCGAGCATGGCGACCTGGGCGTGTCGCTCGGCCTCGCGCTCCGTGACCCGCGCGAGACGCTCCGTCTGGCGTCGTTCCCACTCGACGAGAACGACGTCGAGCCTGGCCCTGATGTCCGTCTCCGCCTTCTCGATCGATTCGGCCACGACCGCCTCGCGCGCCCGCAGGCGCTCGGTGATCTCGTCGATCGCTCGCCGCCGCTCGATCGTCTGCGACTCGAGCTCGTCGAGAGCCTCGGTCACGGCCTGCCCGGCCGCGCGCTCGAGCTCCTCGCGGAGTCGCAGGACGATCTTCTTCTGCTCGTCGGCCGTCGATCCGAGCTCGGCCGCCTCGGCCTCGAGACGCGACTCGACCTCGGCGATCGCCTGCCGATTGCTCTGCTGGAGACGGGCGAGCTGCGCCTCCAGGTGCCGCTGCGCGCGATCGAGGTCTTCCGAGAAGCCGCGGAGCCTCTCTTCGAGCCGCCGTTCGCCACGTACGAGCTCCTCCGCGAGGCGTTCGCTCGTTTCCCGCTCCTGCTGCTCGAACGACGCCCGGCGCTCCTCCGCGAAGCGGCGCTCCTCAGCCGCGAGAACCGAAGCGGTCTCGGCTCGCTCCCGGGCGAGGACGCGACGGATCTCCTCGGTGTGCGCCGCGGTCTCGGACTGGACGGCTTCGCGCACCGCACGACGCGCGCCCGCGACGAGCTCGTCGGACGCCGCGGAGGCCGCGCGAGCCCGGCGGAGCGCGACGGCAAGCGCAGCCGCGAGGAGCACGGCCAGGACGAGACACGCGCCGAGGATCCACGGGGCCATCGCCGCCGATCGTAGTCGCCTGAGTTATCAAGGATCGAAAGCTGCTAACCGATGAGAGTGCCGTTCGTCCTACATTGAGGGGGAGGGGAGAACCTTTTGGCTTTGGCTTCACATTCTCGTATCCGTCATGCCGTGGCTCTGGGACTGCCCATCGCCGGGCTCTGCCTGCTGCTGTTGCTTCTGCTGCTTCCCGAAGAAGCGCTTGCGGCGGAGTTCCGCGACGGCATGCGCACGGGCCTGGGTGGGATCGCCGCCGCGGACGCGCGTTGGCTCGTCGTCACCGGCCTTCTGCTCGCCTGCTCGCTGACGGGAAGCGCACTCGCCTGGCGCGCCGCCCTACGCGCGTGCGGCACGCGCTGCGGCCCCGTCGACGCGGTGGCGAGGTACGGGATCGGGTCGCTCGCGAACGCCGTCCTGCCGGCAAGGGTCGGAGGCGTGATCAGGATCGCGCTCTTCTCGAGGCTCGTGCACGGTGAGGGAGCGGTCTGGACGACGGGTGGAGCGGCTGCAGTCGCGGGTCTCGCTCGCGCGCTGTGGCTCGGGGCGCTCGTCGCCGCCGCGTCGACGACCGGCGTCCTTCCGACCTGGCCGGCGTTTGCGCTCGTCGCTGCCGGCTGCGTCGGGATCGGTGTCGCGCTCGTCGCCGTGCGGACGCGGTTCCGAGCCCGGGCGGCGCACGTGCTCGACGCGTTCGGGGCTCTGGTCGCCCGGCCGCGCGCGGCGGCATCCGTCGTGCTGTGTGCCGGGTTGGCGATCGCCGCCAGGGTGGCCGCGGTCTCTGCACTCGCGCTGGCCTTCGGCGTAGAGCGTCCGCTCACCGCGGGCTTGCTGGCCGTGGCCGCCATCGAGCTCGCTGCGATTCTGCCGATCTCGGCCGGCGGCGCAGGTATGGCCGGCGGCGCGGTCGCGTTTGCGCTGGCCGCGCACGGAGTCTCCGGCGGTGTGGCTTTCTCTGCCGGCATGGCGTTTGCCGGCGTCGAGACCGCAACCGCCGTCGTGGTCGGCGGCCTCGGCGGCCTCGTGCTCGGGCTGCCTGCACTGACGCGGTGGGTCGGACGCGCGCCCGAAGCGGCGATCGTGCCGCTGGCCGTAAAGGACTAGAGGCGCAAGACCACGAGCGCGGCCGCGATCGCGACGGTCGACGCGGTGAGTAGCTGCAGTGCCGCCTCCGGCACCGCTGTCAGAGCCGATCGATCGAGCGGCTCACTCGTTCCGTCGGCACGGACGAGCCGTCCTTCGACGGCCACGACGTCCCGCCGCGTCTTGCGCGCCACATGCGACAACCGCCGCTGGGCGAGCGAGAGCAGCGTCGCCCAGGCGGCGGCGAGTGCCGCCTCCGCTCGCACGACCCCCGTCTGGGCGACATAGGCGGTGATCAGAGGGAAGGCGCCCCACGCGAGGGCGAACCCCACGTCGGTGTGGATGCGACCACCGAGGAGCTCGAGGTTGTACGCCGGGACGAGGAACGCGCCGAGCGCGACCAGCGGCACGATCCAGAGCGTGGTCTCGGCCGCGACGGCGAGCCCGATGACGCAGGCCGCGCCGACGGACACGACGGCGAGACCGACGAGCGCCCACGACGGGATCCGGGTGCCGAGCGGTCGCCCGCGAAGCTCGTCGAGCGCGTGCGCGCCGACCCCCATCGCGAGCGCGAATGCGAGCACCGTGAGGCCCAGACGACCCCACGCGACGCCGACGGCGAGGCAACCGCCCACGACCACGTAGGAGAGGTGCCACGCCGTGTAGGGAAGGTGGAGCAGCGTCACGTAGTCGCGCCAACCCCCTGGCTCGAGCGCGTAGAAGGCGGCTCGGCCCGTGGGCGTCCCCTCAGCGCCCACGTCGCGTCCCCCAGACGACGAGCCCGCCGCCAAGGCTGAGCCGGCGAGCGCGGACGTCCTCGACCCCGGCGGCGCGCCAGAGCTCGAGCAGCCGAGGCTCGGGATACCGGGAGTGAAAGTCGCGGATCGAGTCGCCGAGAAACCGTCCCACCTCGTGCCAGCCCGGTGAGATCAGCCGACCTGCGACGGGAAGCCCGACGTCGACCCACAGGTTCCAGGGCGGGCGCCAGATCCCCCGAGGCAGGCCGAACTCGAGCATCGCGACCGTGCCTCCCGGGCGAACGACACGCGCCAGCTCCACCAGGGTCGCCGCCGGGTCGTCGACGTACCGGAGGAGGTAGGTGAACGTCAGGTGGTCGAACGACTCGTCGGCGTACGGGAGCTCGTTCGCCGTGCCTTCGACGAGCGCGACACGGTCGCCGAGCCTGGTGTGCGCCCGCGCCAGCATCTCGGGGCTCTGGTCGAGCCCTGTTACGCGGAAGTCGCGCTCGAGGAGCGCACCGGCGACGAGGCCGGTGCCGGTCGCGACGTCGAGCACCGAGCCCCCGCGGGGAAGTGTCGAAACGAGGATGCGACGCCAGCGCGGATCCTGGCCGAACGAGAGGACCGCTCCGACGCGGTCGTACGTCGGTCCCAGCGGCGCAAAGAGCGCCTTCGCCTGAGCTTGGCGCTCGGACACGGCTCTATCCTGGCACGGTGGCCTCGGGCACTCTCGCGGACGACGTGGAGCGGACCGCGGCCGCGGCTCGAGAGCACGTCGGCGAGGCGACGCTGACCGGCGTGCTGCCGACCGAGCCCGCCTCGGGCGTCCGGATCTACGTCTGCGCCTTCGAGCGTGGAAACGGCGCGCGGTCGTGGCTCGCGCTCGACCACGAGGGGCGTCCGCTCCGCGCCAGGCGCGACGTTCGCGACGCGGTCTCGATCGCAGCACTGTGCGAGGTCGCCGAGGAGGCGGCCTTCCCCGGGGACCTCGACGAGCTGCGTGCGCAGCTCGTCGCTGTGCGGATCGCCGAGATGCCGGAGGGGATCGAGGAGGCGGAAGACGCAGCGCGCGAGCTCCAACACGTTCTCGGCGCGCCGCCGCAACTCGCGTCCCCAGCGCGTCTCGACGCGATCGGACACGCGGCGAGGCGCCTCGAGCGCGCGCTCGATCCGGCGGCACCGTCGCCGTTCACCGACGTGATGCGCTCGGCGGCACAGGTGGCGGACGCCCTGTGGACCGACGTCGAGCCCGCTTACCTCGGTCCTCTCGACTAGCCTGCCCGACATGGAAGGTGGAGGCCTCTTCCCGTTCGGCGGCGACCCCGAGGAGATCATGCGCGGGCTGCGCGAGTTCGCGGAGCAGCAGGCCGAGGGCGTCAAGGAAGCGCAGCGCGAGCAGTTCGCAACGCTCACGCTCTCGACTGCCGTCGACCTGACGCAGGCGGCGCTGGCGCAGATCCAGCCGACGGGCGGGGTCGACGAGCAGGCGCTCCAGCTGCGCGACGCGATGCGCGTGCTGTTTCCCGAAGCGGTCGCGCTCGTCTCGGCAGCCCGCCAGGGCTTCATGCGGGAGTGAGCACGTTGCAATGTGCAACGTGGCTCTAGTGCGCAACTAGGATCCTGCGGCCGTGAGCCTGTTCGACCGCGCTGTCGTGCGTGTGCTGCCCGCGGTGCCGCGCTCGGTCGTGAGGCGGGTCGCCGCGTCCTACATCGCAGGGGCGACGCTCGACGACGCGCGCCGCACCGTCGCCTCGCTCAATGCGGAAGGCATGCGGGCGACCGTCGACGTCCTCGGCGAGGAGATCTCCAGCCCGGACGAGGCAGAGGCACTCGCCCGGGCGTACCGCGACGCCCTCGCTGCGATCGAGGCCGACCGGCTCGACTCGAACATCTCGATCAAGCTCAGCGGGTTCGGCCTCAAGCTCGACCCGGGCCTGTGCCGCTCGCTCGTCGGTGAGCTCGTCGCAGACGCGGCCGCACGCAGGATCTTCGTCCGCATCGACATGGAGGACTCGAGCACGACGGACGAGACGCTCGAGGTCTACCGGTCGCTTCGGGCCGAGGGGCACGACGGCGTCGGGATCGTGCTCCAGGCCGCGCTCCGCCGGACGGACGCGGACATCGAGGCACTCGCGCCGCTCGAACCGAGCGTCCGCCTCTGCAAGGGGATCTACCTCGAGCCGGCCTCAATCGCGTACCAGGATTTCGACGCCGTCCGCCAGAGCTTCCTCCGCTGCCTCGATGCGCTGCTCGGCTCCGGGTGCCGCGTCGCGATCGCGACGCACGACGAGTGGCTCATCGGCCGGGCGCTCGAGCGTGTCGACGGGCTCGACCCGTCCGACTACGAGCTCCAGATGCTGCTCGGCGTCCGCGCCAACCGCGCCCGCGAGCTCGTCGCAGCCGGGCATCCGCTACGCGTGTACGTGCCGTACGGCCACCAGTGGTACGAGTACTCGTTGCGGCGGCTGCAGGAGAACCCGAAGGTAGCCGGCTACGTCGCGAAGGACGTCCTGGCGCGGATGCTCCCCCGCAAGCGCTGAGGCTCGCGCGGCTTACGCCGCGGCGTGGATCGCGCGCGCAGCCTCGATCGACCGAGCAGACCACCCGTCGCGCTCCGTCCATCCCCAGGCAAGCGCGTGCGCGACGCTCCACGCGCGGGCACGGTCGCGGTCGAGCGAGCACTCCTCGAGGACGTCCAGCCACCGGCGCACCAACGCCGAGCCGCCGTCGAAGGCAGCGTTCCGCAGAAGCCCCACGGCGTCCATCTCGCGCTCGCCGACGAGCGGCTTGGGGTCGATCGCGAGCCACGGCTCGCGAGTCGCGCGAAGGATGTTGAAGCCGTGGAGGTCCTGGTTGACGAGGAACGCTGCGGATCGATCGACGCCGACGAAGACGTCGACTGCGAAGGCGAGGAGCGAGCGCTCGAACGGTCGGCCGCCGATCCCGTAGCGGGCGGGGACCTCCTCCGCCCAGCGGTCTGCCTCGTCTGCCAGCAACCGAAACGGATGCGGTCTCGGCATCTCGACCGAGAGCCGTGGGAGCAATCCCGCGATGACGGCGGGCTCGTCGACGCCGGCGCCCGCGAGGTGGGTTCCGGGGCGGCACCGCTCGAGGAGCAATGCGCGCCGTTCGTCGTCTCGCGCGACGAGCCGTGCCGCGCCGTGCCCCGCCCAGGCGAGGAGCGCGTCCGCCTCGTGGTCCGCGTCGTCGTGCGAAGGCGCGTTGAGCTTGAGGACGACGTCGCCCGCAGGGACGACGAACGACCGCGGCGTCTCGAACGGCGCCTCCAGCGCGAGGTCCCACTGCGCCGCGCACTCGGAGACGAGTCGAGGTAGTGCGGCCAGCCATTCAGGCTCGCGGCCCCATTCCTCCGAGAGCCCGGCAGGAAGGCGGATCACGGCTCGGTGTGGACGACGACGTCGGCCACGCCGGGAAGGGCATTGCGAATGCGCTCGGACACCGCCGTTGCCTCATCGTGGGCGCCTGCGAGGGAGACGTTCCCCTGGAGCGCGAGTGTCACGAGCACGACGAGGCCGTCCTTTGTGTCGAGCGTACGGAGCTCGCGCGGTCGGCTCCCTGTCACCGCGACGACGGCCCGTTCGATCTCGCGGGGATCGTGCGGGACGACCCGGCCGGGCGCTAGCTCGGTGAGTGGCTCGAGGTGGGTCTGCACTGCCCGGACGTCGGGCGCCGCCTCGCGGATCGCCTCCTCCACCTCCTCGGCGATCGCGTGGGCGGTCGCGAGCATGAGGTCACCCGGCAGCTTGAGGTGCAGCGACGCCTCGATCCCATCGTCCGTGTCGATGAGCGTCAGGTTGTGCAGCTCACGAACGTGGGAGACCGTCATCGCCGCGGCCCGAATCCGCTCGCGGAGCTCCGCCTCCGAGGCCGCGGGCTCGACATGGACGACGACGTCGCTGCCCGGGAACACTCGCTGGACGGCGTCCTCGACGCGGTCGGCGTCGGCGTGGCCCTGGCCGACGACGGCGGCCGGCGACACGCCGATCACGACGTCCGCGAACGTGCGCCCACCGGCCTGGCGAAGGCGTAGCCGGCGAACCGAAACGGGTGGAACGAGTCGCGCGATCGCCTCGTGCGCGGCGTCAACCGCATCCGCAGGAGCGCGGTCCATGAGCACGTCGACGTTGCGTCGGATCAGCCGTGCCGCAGCTGCGACGACGAGGACCGCGACGAAAAGCGCTGCGATCGAGTCACCCTCCGGGAAGCCCGCTCTGGCGGCGATGAGGCCCCCGAGCACGGCGACGGTCGCGAGCAGGTCGGAGCCGAAGTGGATCGCGTTCGAGAGCAGGGCAGCGCTGCCGTGTCGCTGCGCGGCGCTGTAGGAGACCATCGTCCGCGAAAGATCGATCGCGACGACGATCCCGAGCGCGGCGAACGCCCACCACGCGGGCTCGACGTCGAGCTCGATCCAGCCCGCGAGCCGCGCCACCGCGAGTGCCGCCACGCCGATCGATACGAGCACCAGGAAAGCGGCCTCGGCAAGCGCGGCGAGATGCTCCGCCTTGCCGTGGCCGTAGAGGTGGCCGGCGTCCGCGGGCTTCGTCGCCACGCCGACCGCGAAGAACGTCAGGAGCGCGGCGACGAGGTCGGTGCCGGAGTGCGCTGCGTCGGCGACGAGCCCGAGGCTGCCCGCCGCGAGGCCGGTCACAAGCTTGATCGCGATCAGGACGACGGCGGCGGCGACCGAGACGAGCGCGGTGCGGCGCTGCGGGGACACGCGGGAAGGCTATTCGCCCGGAGGCACCGAGACCGTGCGGCGACGTGCAACGAGGATCCCCACCGCGATCAACACGCCGCCCACGATCTCGAGCGGCCCGAGAGTCTCCCCGAGGAGAACGACCGCGACTGCAGCTCCCAGGAAGGGCTGGAGGTTCGCAGCCAGGGTCGCCCGGGCCGGCCCGATGCGGTCGAGCGAGCGAAACCAGAGCTCGTTCGTCAGCACGAGCGGGCCGAGCGTCGCGAAGAGGAGGAGTGCCCAGACCTCCCAGCCGAGGCTCCAGTCCTGGCTCGAGACCTGAGCCGCGCCGGTCAGCGCGATCGGGACCCACGCAGCTCCCAGCACGACGGCGCTGATCCGCGTCGCGGAGTAGCGGCGCATGAGAGGCGTGACGAGCATCGAGTAGCCCGCCCATGTCGCTGCGGTCAGGACACCGAGGAGCACGCCGCCGAGGTCGCCCTCGAGGTTGCCGCCCGAGCCGACCGCCACGAGCCCCACGCCCGCGAACGAGAGCAACGCTCCTCCCCAGAATCGCGGCGGCAGCGATTCGGTGCGAAGGGCGAGCCCGGCGAGCGCGGCGAAGATCGGGGTGGCGCCGAGGATCAGCCCGAGCACGGAGGCGGACGTCTTCTCGAGCGCGTAGACGAACCCGATCTGGTTGACGTAGACGAACGCGGCTGCGCCGGCGACGAGCGCGAGGTCTCGTCTGGCGAAGCGGAGCGACCCCTCGATGGCGAGGACGAGGATCAGGAAGACGAGCGCGGCGAGGCCGTAGCGGACCGTCGCGTACGCGAGCGGCTGGAACCCGTGCGTGAGGATGTAGCGGCTGACCGTCAGGTTGAGCGCCCAGAGCCCGATCGTGGTGAGCAACATCAGCTCGACGGTCGACGGACGGCGCATCTCGGCGACGCTACTGGCTACGCTTCGCAGCCCGATGAGCGAGCCGACCATCGACGACATCGACGCCCTCGTCGGCCCCGCAACGCCGCACTTCGCCTTCCAGATTCGGGCCCGTGTTCGCGAGACGATTGCGGGTCTGCCCGAGGACCACCCGGCGAGGATCTACGGCGAGGAGAAGATCGAGCTCCTCGATCGGCTCGGCTTCGCCTCGACCAAGGCGGAGCATTCGGAGCCCGAGTCGCGCGAGCGGATCGGCTGGGAGACGATCCCGTCGGCGGCGACCGCCGCGCACCCGTTGCCGCGCAACGACGCGTGAGCGCGACGCGGTCCGTCCTCGTGACGGGCGGCTCGCGCGGGATCGGCAAGGCGATCGCGCTGCGGCTCGCACGCGAGGGCGCGACCCGGGTGGCGATCGGCTACTTCCGCTCCGACTCGGCCGCTGAGGAGACGGCCGAGGAGCTTCGCGCGCTCGGCGCCGAGCCCGTTCTCGTCCGTGGCAACATCACGTCGAGCCGCGTGGCCGAGCAGGTAGCGGCGCTCGGGCCGCTCGACGTCCTCGTCCACAACGCCGCGACCGGCGTCATCCGTCCGGCGCTCGAGACCGAGGACAAGCACTGGGACTGGACGCTCAACGCGAACGCCCGCGCGCTGCTCGGTCTCACCCGGGTCGCGGCGCCGGCGATGACCCCGGGGTCCACGATCGTCGCGATTTCCAGCCTCGGCTCCGTTCGCGTGCTCGAGAACTACACGCTGGTCGGCACGTCGAAGGCCGCGCTCGAGGCGCTCGTGCGCTATCTGGCCGTGGAGCTCGCCCCACGCGGGATCCGCGTCAACGCCGTCTCCGCGGGCGTCGTCGAGACGGGCGCCCTCGAGCACTTCCCGAATCGTGAGGCGATGCTGGCCTCGGGCGCTCGGACCCCGGCCGGGCGCATCGTCACGCCCGAGGACATCGCGGGTGTCGTGGCGTTTCTCTGCTCGCCGGACGCAGAGATGATCCGCGGGCAGACGGTCGTGATCGACGGCGGCTGGTCGCTGCCGGCGGGCTGACAACGCTTGTGGTGAATCACCACAAGCGTTTTCCGGCGCTCGTCCTCGACTGGGACGGGACGGTCACCGAGCGGGACACGCTCCACATGGTGATCGAGCGCTTCGGCGACCTGGAGGTGTTCGACGCGCTGGAGGACGACGTCGGGGAGAGGTTGACGCTCGACGAGGTGATTGCCCGCGAGATGTCGACGATCACGGCGCCGCTCGACGATGTGGTCGCATGGATGCTCGGGCACGTTCGTATACGACCCGGTTTCGGCGAGCTCGTGGAAGCCCACGATCCCTTGATCGTCTCGGCCGGATTCCACGAGACGATCGACCCGATCCTCGCGCGCGAGGGGATTGTGGCGCGGGTCGTCGCGAATCACGTCACGGCCGACCCGGCGGGGTGGCGCTCGTCGTTCCCCGACGGACCGACGTGCGAGGTGTGCGGCGAGCGATGCAAGCGCGTTGCCGTCGCTGCCCTGGAGGCGTTCGCGTACGTCGGTGACGGGGTCTCCGACCGGTGCGTCTCGCTGGCCGCGGAACGACGCTTCGCCCGTGCGGGGCTCGCGATGTGGCTCGACGAGCAGCGCGTCGGGTACGAGCCGTTCGACGATCTCTTCGACGTCCTGCGCGCGCTGCCGCAGGCGCCCAGCTAGAGCTCGCACCGAAGCGCGCCCTGCCGCAGAAAAGAGGTGCCGGCGACGGTCGAGGGGGATGACCGCCGCCGGGCTCCTCACAGCATAAAGACCGTTCGGTGATCCGGGAAGCCGCTCGATCGAGGAAGGCGCGCAACCCCTCTCCGGCCGTCTAGCATCGCCCTGTGCCTGTTCGCGCTGCCACGCCCTCGGACGCAGGGGTGCTCGAGGAGCTCTGGGGGGAGTTCGAGCGCGAGGTGCCGCCGCTCGCGCACGTCGATCTCGACGAAGCGCAGGAGCTCGCCGAGATCCGTGAGATCGTCGATGCGGGGCTCGCGTTCGTCGCCGAAGAGGACGGTCGGACGCTCGGCTTCGCGCTTGCGCGTCGGCCCAGCCCCCGTATCGGTCGGCTCACGGATCTCTACGTCGTCCAGGAGGCTCGCCGCGGTGGGGTCGCGGCGGCGCTCGTCAACGCGGTCGCGGAGGCGCTGGCGGACGACGGCGTCGAGCATCTCGAGCTCGAAGTCCTCTCCTCGAACGCGGACGCACGGGCCGTCTACCACCGGTGGGGCTTCACCGAGGCGGTCCTCACGCTCGTGGCGCCGATGTCCGCGCTGAAGGAAAGACTCGAGCCTGGTCGGCACCTCGAGTCGTTCGCCTCCATCCACGTCCAGACCGACGCCGTCGTCGACGTCGAGCGCGCCGCCTATGCCTTCGCGCCGCGCATCGGCTCGCGCGGGACGCGCGTCGTCGGGCCACGGAACGGCTGGGTCGCCGTCTACGACGAGACGGCGGACGGGAATCCGACCGCGCTCCTGCGCTTCGCGCGCGAGATCTCCTCACGGCTCGGGGCCGTGGTCGTGGCGCTCTCGCTCGAGGTCGACCAGGTCGTGCGGATGATCGCGCTCGATCGCGGCGGGATCGTCGACGAGTACCTGTCGGTGCCCGAGTTCTATGGGCCGCTCCCGCCGGGGGACGTCATCGGGCTGGCGGCCAACCCGACCGTGCTCGCACGGCTCACCGGCGCCGACCCGCACGCCGTGAAGGCCGTGGCCGCCACCGCGTCGACGCCGGCCGGGCTGCCCGACCCGCGCGAGCTTCTCGCCTCGCTCGCGGCAGCGCTCGGGCTCGAGGGCACGGAGCACGGCTATGCGCACGTTGCGGCGGTCGAAGAGGCATGAGCGGCGCGCCCCTCACCCTGTACGACGCCCCGCGCTGCCCGTACTGCGCCCGTGTGCGCATCGTGCTCGCCGAGAAGGCGGTGCCCTACGAGACGGTCATCATCGACCTCACCGACCGACCGGCGTGGCTGATCGAGCGCAACCCGCCGCACGGGCGTGTCCCGGTGCTCGACGAGGAGGGCTGGGTGCTGCCGGAGTCGGCCGTCATCGACGAGTACCTGGACGAGCGCTACCCGAACCCGCCGCTCCTGCCTCTCGACCCCGGCGAGCGTGCCGCGGCGCGGCTCATGGTGTTCCGCTTCGGGGATCTCGGCGACCCGTATTACGCGTTCCGACGGGAGGAGCCGGGCGCGGACGCTGCGCTCGAGGCGTCGCTCGCCTGGCTCGACGCGTTTCTCGGCGCGTCCCCGTTTCTCACGGGACGGAGCTTCGGCCTGGCCGACGTCGCGTACCTACCGTGGCTGCTTCGGCTGCGCGACCTCATGGGCGTCTCCCTCGAGCCGTTCCCCGCGATCTGCCGCTGGCTCGAGGAGTGCAGCGTCCGGCCGTCGGTCGCGGCCGAGATCGAGACGGTCGCCTCGCTCGCGGTATGAGCGACATCGCTCTCGCGGAGCTCGTCGAGCGCCTCGCGGACCCTGGTCTCGTGCTCCTGGACGTGCGCCGGGCGGATGAGTACGCGGGCGACCTCGTTGCGCCGTGCGACCCGCGGCCCGGCCGGATCCCCGGCGCTCGGCACCTCGACGTCGCGGCGCTCCTCGAGGCGCGCGACGCGGAGGCCGTGCGGGCTCTCGTCGGCAAGCCCGTCGGAGCGGAGGTCGTCGCGTACTGCCACTCCGGGAGCCGCTCGGCGATCGCGGTGCAGATCCTCGTCGCGGCCGGGTACAACGCGCGGAACTACATCGGCTCGTGGCACGAGTGGTCGCGCGACCCGAAGCTGCCGGCGGAAGCAGGCTGACTAGACGCGTTGCGCCAAGCGCAGCGCGTGGTCGAGAAACGCCGAGCACAGCGCCCGGCCGTGCTCGTTCCACGTTCCGAGGTGGAGGTCGGTCTCGGCGGCGATCTCCTCTATCGGCTTCCCGAGCTCCTCGCGTCCCATGTCGAACCAGTGGTCGAGCATGTGCCGCTCGACCTCGGGGTGGAACTGTACGCCCCACGTTCGGTCGTCGAGCCGGTACGCCTGACGCGTCGCCGCGCTCGTCGCGAGCTCGACCGCGCCCGACGGCAGCTCGTAGGTGTAGTAGTGCCACTGGAAGGCTGTGACGCGAGGCGGTAGGGCGCCCAGCACCGGATCGGCCGCGCCCTGGTCGTTCAGGGCGACCTCGTGCCAGCCGACCTCGGCGCGCTCGGCCGGTCGGACCTGCGATCCCGCTGCACGCGCGACGAGCTGTGCGCCGAGGCAGACCCCGAGGACGGGGATCCCGACCGTCATCGCCCGCTCGATGAACGCGGTCTCGCCGGCGAGCCAGGCGTGCTCGGCGTCGGAGTCCGGGTGCATCGCGCCGCCGAACACCATGATCGCGTCCCAGT
This sequence comes from uncultured Actinomycetes bacterium, assembly GCA_963810295.1. Lineage (GTDB taxonomy): Bacteria > Actinomycetota > Thermoleophilia > Gaiellales > Gaiellaceae > Gaiella. The sequence goes on along the minus strand of CAWEMW010000009.1, from coordinate 158,707 downwards.
CGCCGGGATCGCCGGGCGTCTGCGCACCGTCCGCGGTGAACCAGCGGTCGAGGCGCTCGCCCCGCTCGAGCGCGACCCGCTCGAAGAGCCCGCCGCCGCCCGTGTCGGTGTCCTCGTGGACGACGGACAGGACGCGCATGGGCGCGACTGTATCGGCGCGCTAGAACAGCGTCAGCTCTGTCGTCGGCGGCTCGATCCCGCCAGCCGCTGGCACGCCCGCTTCGTCGAGGAGCCCGCGCAGGATCTGCGCGCTCCGGGGTGCGAAGTCGTCGCGGTTGTTGTTGAACATCGCGTAGACCTCCTCCGCCTCGTCGACCAGCCCTGCGAGCGGCGCGACCCACCCGGACAGCTCCTCGACCGAGTAGAGCCAGTCGAAGCGGTCGGCTGCGCTCTCGGCATCCCGGATGTTCCAGGTCTTCGCGTTCCGGCCGTGAAATCGGACGTACGCGACACGGTGGGTCGTCGCGGCCAGCGTCGGCGAGACGTTGGAGGCCCGCGTCGGAGGGCTGTCGACCGAGACGTACGCCAATCCGTGGGCCTCGAGAAACGCGAGGGTGTCCGCCCGCTCGTTTTCCTCCATCCACGAGCGGTGGCGGAACTCGATCAGCGGGACGAGCGGCGCGAGGCGCTCCGGCGCGCGTGCGAGCTCCACCTTGGCCTCCTCGCTCTTCGTGAAGCGCGGGTGGTACTGGAGGAGAACGCCTCGCAGCTTGCCGGACAGCTCGAGCGGCTCGAGGGAGGCGCGAAAGAGCCGGAACGCCTCGTCGGAGGGCTCGCCCTCGTGCCACGTCATCGCGGCGGAGGCCTTGACGTGGAACGTGAAGTCGTCGGGCGTGCGCCTCGCCCAGCGCTCGGTCACCTCGGGGTCGGGAAGCGCGTAGTACGGCGAGTCGACTTCGACGACGTCGAAGCGCTCCGCGTAGTAGCGAAGGCGCTTCTCGGCCGTCGAGACGCCGCGTGGGTACCACGCCTCGAGCAGGCCCTTGTCGGCCCACGAGCAGGTGCCGATCCGAACGGTCGCGGCCATTGCTGCTTTCTAGAGGATGCGGGCGCCCGGCAGGGCGCCCGCATCCAGCATCGCTACCGAACCAGGACGTTCCGCGAACGGGCGGTGAAGCCGCTCACGGTGCCGTTCACACACGGGACGCCGAGCGCACCGAACTGCGTGCAGACGGCCGCGGAGGTCCGCCCCGCGACGGCGACGCGTGCCTGGAACGCGGTCGCCCTCGACCGCCTCGGGACGGCGTACGTGAAGGCTCCAGTTGCCCCCGACCTGACGGTCGCAATGCGACGAAGCGCGGCACGGCCCGCGGCGCCGTAGATGCTGACCGCCGCGCCGACGCCCGCGCCACCCTGCGTGACCCGGCCGGCGAGCCGCTTCACGTTGCGTACCTTGCGGCCCGTCAGCGTGAGCCCACCCGGCGCGATCTGCGCCGGCGAGGCGACGCTGCCGGCCAGGTTGATCTGGCCGTTACCCGCCTGCCACGGCGTCCAGAACGCGACCCAGGCGCCTTGCAGGACGGGGCCGATCACGCCGGTCAGCGTGAGGTCGGCAGTCAGGAACTTGGCGCCGAACGTCGCTCCCGCAGGCGGGGGGATGTCCGGGGGCGCAAGGCAGAACACGAGCTGAGCCGGGCCTATCGCTGCTTGCGCTCCGCTCGTCGGGATGACGTAGGCGGGCAGGTTGATGGTCTGTCCGGCGGCCTGCAGGACGACGAGTAGGGTCACCTGCGGAGTCGCCGCCTGGATGCACTGGGCCTGCGACGTCGGCGTGACGGCGCCCGGAGGTGCGACGACGATGTCGCCCGACAGCGGTAGCAGTGCCCCGCCGAGCGCGAGCGCGCTCACCTGCGCCTGCGCCGTACCGACCTTCGTGCCGGGCGCCGCTGTCGTGGTCAGGGCGCTCCCGTTCGGGATCACGACCGCAGCGCGCGCAGTCGCGTCGTCGGCGTTCGACACCGAGGCGACGATGCGTGTCACGTTTCCGGTGCCGTACGTCACCGTGAGCTTCGGCGTGGTGTACGCCGCGCTGGCGACGGCCGTGAGCGCGAGTACCGCAAGCCCGGCGAGCGCCAACACGGCCATACGTGTGCGCTTCCTCATGTGCGTTCCACTCCCTTTCTCGTTCGCGTCGTGCGTGATCAGGTCGCGAAGGGCCCCGCCGTGCGAACCCACTCGCGGTTGTCGTAGCGATACAGGTAGACCGAGTCGAGCGGGAAGCCGTCCTTCGCCGACGTGCGGAGCCGCGTGTCGGGGAGGAGGAAGGGGTTCTTCGTGGTGTTCAGGCTCCGCGCGGCGCGCAGCACGCTCGCGCGCGTGGGGCTCTTGCCCGCCCGCTCGAGGACGTCGACCATCGTCCAGGCGACCGTCATGCCGTACCAGTGGTACACGTCGGTCGGCTTCGAGCTCGGTGCGAACCGCTTCAGGATCGAGCGGTAGAGGGTGACCGCGGGGTCCTTCTTCCACACCGGGTCGTTCGGGTTCTTGACGAACGCGATCGCGCGCGCGCCACGTGTCAGGTCGGGCGCGTTCGCGCGGGCGATCGCCATGATCGTCGGCTCGATCGAGACGGACGCAAGGTAGAGCTGCGGCTTCCAGCCGAGCTTCTTCGCCGCGACGATCGCCTGGATCATGAACTTCGGCGTCGCGAACAACATCAGCGTGTCGGCGCCGGAGCTCTTCAGCTTGGAGATCTGCGAGACGACGTCGGTCGACGTGAGCTCGTACGCCTCCGACGCGACGATCCGAGGGCCCTTCCCCGCCAGCGCTCGCGAGAGGCCGCGCGTCATGTCCTTGCCGAGCTCGGTGTTCTCGTACAGGACGCCGACGGTCGCGCGCGGCTTCGTGCGAACGAGGTCACGGCCCAGGACCGAGCCTTCGCCCTGGTAGCTCGGGAGGAAGCCCACGGTCCACGGGTAGCGGGTCGAGCCTCCACCGAGCGCCTGCGAGCCGTCGCCGGCGAAGAGGTGCGGCACCTTCTGCGCGTTCAGGTAGTCCCGGATCGCGAGGTTGTTCGCCGTGCCGATCGCGTTGAACACGGCGAAGACGCGATCCTGCTCGACGAGGCGTCGCGTCTGCTGCACCGTCTGCGCCGGGTTGTACCCGTCGTCGTAGAAGCGGTACTCGATCCTCCGTCCGTGGACGCCGCCGCGCGAGTTCACGTAGTCGAAGTACGCCTTCGCGCCCGGGCCGACGGCGCCGAACGCGGCCGCCTCGCCTGACAGCGGCACGGTGCCGCCGATCAGGATCGACGTCTTCGACACGCCGGGCTCGGCGGTGCTCGCCGCGCCGGCAGCGGCCGCGGACACGAGCGCCGCGAGCGCGACGGCCGCGAGGCGCCTCATCGGGAGATCGGCGTCGCGAGCTCGGGGATCCGCACCGTCCCACCGGTGACGCGAAGCCGAGCGGTCGACGCGAACGGCAGGTCGAGGTAGAGCAAGTTCCCCGGATTCTGGGCAAGCGACGACGAGCCGATCGTGAGCGTCAGGCGCGAGCCCTTCGGCAGGAAGGTCGCCTGGTCGTTCAGGGCGATCCGGTACGTCCGAGTGCCGGCTCGGGTCGGCACGCCGCCGCCTCCGACGACGATCTCCCTGCCCGCCGGCGTGCGCGCGCTGAGCACGGCGACGATCCGCGACCAGCCGCCGGAGGCGGTCGCCCGCAGCTCGACGATCGGCGAGCCGAAGATCTCCAGAGCGCGCGAAGGCCGCAGCACTCGGATGAGATAGCGATCGGACTGCTCGATGCTCGCGCGGGCCGGGATCGTGTTGATGCGAAGCGAACCCGGTCGTCGTACGACGACCTTCGGCAGGCCGGCGAAGCGCACCGGCTGGCCGCGCCAGCGCTCGGGTGCGATCGCGACCGGCTTCGCCAGCGGCCGCGTCGTGTCACCACGGAGAAACCGGTCGAACCATCGCGCGCCCTCCGCCAGCATCGCCGGCGTGTCGGCAGCGACCCCCGAGGACGGCGCGTGGCCGTGGAGGCCGATCCAGAGCTGCTTGGGACCGGCGAGTGCCGCATAGGCGCGCTTCGCCTGGTCGAGCCCGAATGCGAAGTCGCGTCGGCCCTGCATGAGGAAGACCGGCGTCTTGACGCCCTTGAGGGCCGAGATCGACGAGCGAGCCGCGGCGAACGGCCGCACGCTGGTCAAGTCGCCCCGGAAGGCCGCGTCGCGGATCGCGAGCACCTCGGGGTCGACGCGCTTCGGGTCGAGCGCGGACACGAACCCCGTGATGACACCCGTTTTCGCGAGCCCCTGCGGCGCGAGCGCTTCGAGCAGGTCGGTCCACGAGATCGAGATCTCGAGCGCCGCCCAGGGCACGCCGGCGGCGAGCGAGTTCCAGGCGGCGCCGCCGCCGTACGAGACGCCCCAGCCGCCGATCCGCCGGTCGGCGACGTCGGGCCGGTCACGGAGCCAGCCGAACACGGCCTTCACGTCTGCGACTTCCTTCGGGCCGTCGATCCCGACCAGGCCACCTGACTCGCCGTGGCCGCGCGCGTCGAAGGCGAGCACCGCGTAGCGCTCGCCAAGCCCCATCGCCTGCGCTGCCGCGAGGCCGATCGACCGATTCTGACCGAGGCCGTGCATCGCGATCACCGACGGCCATCCGCCCGCGGGCGCCGGCGCGTCCGGAAGCGTGAGCGTTGCCGCCAGCGCCGTCCCGTCGGTCGAAGCGATGCGCACCTCTTGCCTCGAGAACGCGCCCGCCTGCGCCGTTGCGATCAGGGCGACGAGCCCGAGCAGGACGACGACCGCGCATCTGGAGACCCCCGTCACGGCGGCGAAGGGTAGCCCACCATTGGTAGCCCGTAAGGGCCGGGCCGTATCATCCGCGCGATGGACGGGCGGCCGATCGGTGTGTTCGACTCCGGTGTGGGGGGTTTGACCGTCCTCCACGAGCTGCTCGTCACGCTTCCCCACGAGGACGCGGTCTACCTCGGCGACAACGCCAGGCTCCCGTACGGGCCACGTTCGCTCGCCGAGGTGCGGCGCTTCGCTCTCGCCGTCGGTCGCCACCTCGAGTCCGAGGGCGTGAAGCTCGTCGTCGTCGCGTGCAACTCCGCGACCGCGGCGGCCCTCCCCGACCTCCAGCGCTCACTCTCGGTGCCCGTCGTCGGCGTTCTCCAGCCGGAGGCCCACGCAGCGGCGCTCGCAACACGGAACCGGAAGATCGGTCTGCTCGCGACGGAGGCGACGGTGCGCAGCGGCCGGTACGAGGAGCTCGTCCACGCGCACGACGCGAGCGTCGAGGTCATCGCCGTGGCGTGCCCGCGGCTCGTGCCGTTGATCGAGGGGCCTGACCCGTTCGGCGAGGAGACGACCGAGGCGGTGCGAGAGGTCGCGGTGCCGCTCAAGGAGGCCGGCGTCGACACCGTGATCCTCGGCTGCACGCACTACCCGATCGTGCGACCAATCTTCCAGCGGGTCTTCGGACGCGGCGTGACGCTCGTCTTCTCCGCCGACGAGACCGCGCGCGAGGTGGCCGAGACGCTCCGGCGGAAGGGCATCGAGAACGGAGATGCGCGAGAGGGCGCGTACCGCTTCCTGACGACAGGCGACCCCGCGGCATTCGCCGAGATGGGCAAGCGGTTCCTGCAACTCCCGATCCGCGAGGTCGAGCACGTCACGTTGCACGCGCTGGAGAGCGCCGCGGCGTGACCACGAGGCACGACGGGCGCCGGCCCGATCAGCTGCGCGAGCTCGACCTCCAGCCGGACTTCCTCGAGCAGCCACACGGCTCGATCCTCTACGCCCAGGGCCGCACCGTCGTCCTCTGCACGGCCACCGTCGAAGAGGCGATCCCACGTTGGCTCCGCGGGAAGGGCCAGGGATGGATGACCGCCGAGTACTCGATGCTTCCCGCGTCCACCGGGGAGCGCACGCAGCGGGGAGTCGCCCGTGGCCGGCCGGACGGGCGCACGGTGGAGATCCAGCGGCTGATCGGCCGCGCGCTGCGAAGCGTCTGCGATTTCAAGGCGCTCGGGGAGCGAACGCTGTGGCTCGACTGTGACGTGCTCCAGGCCGACGGCGGCACGCGGTGCGCCTCGATCACCGGCGCCTACATCGCCGCTCATCGCGCACTCGATCGGTTCGGGCTCGCGAAGGCACTCTCGGGCACGGTCGCCGCCGTCTCGGTCGGCGTCGTGGACGGGCGACCCGTCCTCGACCTCGACTACGTCGAGGACTCGGCCGCGGAAACGGACATGAACGTCGTGATGGCCGGGGATGGTCGCCTCGTCGAGGTGCAGGCGACCGCCGAGCGCGACCCGTTCTCGCGCGAGCTGCTCGACGGCATGCTCGACCTCGCCGCGGGCGGCATCGCCGAGCTCGGCGCCGCACAGCGCGAGGCGTGCGACATGCCGCCGGTCTGAGCCGTGCTGACTTTGTGGTGAATCACCACAAGGCGCCCCCACGGCTCGTTCTCGCGACAAGCAACCCGCATAAGCTCGACGAGCTTCGTCGCGCCCTCCCCGACTGGGAGATCGGGCTCGTCACCGCGGCCGACCCGCCCCCCGAGGACGGGCTCACGTACGAGGACAACGCGCGGATCAAGGCGCGGTTCGGCCGTGCCCACGCGCCTTCCGACGCGTGGGCCGTCGGGGAGGACTCCGGCCTCGAGAGCAGGGCGCTGGACGGCGCCCCGGGTGTGCACACGGCGCGCTGGGCCGCCGGCGACCCCGTGGGGCGCCTGCTCGAGTCCCTTCGCGGCGAGGAGGACCGTCGGGCACGCTACGTCTGTGTGATCGTCGCCGTCGCGCCCGACGGGCGCGAGGTCGTCGCCGAAGGAACGCTCGAGGGAACGATCGCGCGCGTCGCCGCGGGAACGGAGGGGTTCGGCTTCGACCCGGTGTTCGTTCCGGCCGGAGAGACCCACGCCATCGCCGAGCTCGGCAACGCGTGGAAGCAGCGCAACTCGCATCGGGCGCGTGCCGCTGCCGAGCTCGCGCGGCAGCTCGGCGAAGCCGTCGACACGTCGCGCGAAGCCATGGATCGCCCGCCGGATCTCCGGTCGCTGTTCGACATCGCATACGAGGAGGCGCGACGCCTCGGCTTCGACGGGCAGCTGGAGGTCGACGTCGCGGCTGCGAGCCTGCGCTTCGAGGGGCTCGATCCCATGGTGATTCCCGCTCCGGTGATGGAACGGCTCGAAGGCAAGTCGGTGGCGCAGCAGCGGGCGATCGTCGCCGGAGTCGTCAGCCGCTTCCTCCGCAGCCACGCCGCGCCGCTGGACGATCGCTACGACGGGTTGCGCGATCGCGAGGTGCGGGCGAGGCTCGAGCGCAACCTCTTCCACATCCGTACGAGACCGGAGCGGCCGAGGCCGTGGAACGCAGTCGGCCGGGTCGAGCGGGCGCTCGGCGTCGACGGCTGGCAGGAGCGTTTCGCGCAGGCGGCAAAGCTGTACGTGGTTCAGGCAGCTCGTGGCGAAGCCGAGGGCCGAAGTGAGGCCGGAGCCTATCTCGATGCCGCCAACATGTACCGCCTCGCCGGTCTGGTGGACGAGTCCCGGCAGGCGGCGGAGAGTGCGCTCGGTCGTCTCGACGGCGTTCCACCGCCGCATGAGGCCCAGTACCGCTGCGGCGCGCTTGCGCTCGCCGGTTGTCGCACGGAGCTTGGCGCGTGTGCGGCGGACGCCGGGCGGAGAGTGCTCGATACGCGCTGGTGGCGTTTCGGTGTGGCGGCCGCGGCCGCCGAGCGAGGGGATCGTGAAGAGCTCGAGCGGGAGCTCAGGGCCGTGGAACGCCGCGCGGCCGACGAGGAGCTCGACCTGGACGCCACCAACCTGGGCGATCGGGACATGGCGGAGCTCCTCGCCGACTGGCTGCGCGACCTCGACAGCGATCGCTAAGCGTCCGCGCCGGCCGGCTCCGGGTGCTTCGCCTCCACCACGCGTCCGGTCGTGCCGTAGGCAAGCACGTAGTTGAGCGTCGCTCCGAAGACGATCATGATCCCCATCACGTAGAGCGAGACGAGGAGCAGGAACGTCGTCCCGAGCGCCTGCAACGCCACGATCTCCTTCGTCAGGACCACGAAGAGCGGCAGGCTCTGGAGCGCCGCCTCCATCGCGACAGCGACGAGGATCGCCCCGGGCAGCACCTCACGCCACGTGAGGCGGGCATTCGGCAGGCGGTGATAGGCGGATACCAGGAACGCGAACAGAGTCAGTGCCGAGAGCAGCACTGTCAGGCCGAACGCGACGAAGTGGTTGGACACGACGTCTGTCGCGTAGCGGCGCAAGAGGTCGTAGCCGAAGCCGCCGATCGTGAGCCCGAAGAAGAGAACAACGAGCGCGGCGCTCATGTACACGGTCGCGAGGACCTTTCCGCGCAGGAACGGCCGATTCGGGCGTCCGTACATGATGTTGAACGCCGACTCGAGCGCGGAGAACAGCGAGACCGAGCTCCAGAGGAGCGCTCCTGCACCGACGACGGACAGCGTTGCGGCGTTCTCCTGCACGGCGTCCACGACGTCCACGATCGACTCGACCGACCGCTCGGGGAAGATGTCCTCGAGGTAGTTGACGAGCGCGCTCGACGAGTCTGCCTGGTCGAGGAAGCCGAGGATCGACAGCGCGAGGAAGACGAGCGGCACGAACGACATGAGCGCGAAGTACGCGACCATCGCGGCGAGGTGCGTGCCGCGCTCGTCGAAGAACCGGTCGAAGGTCGCGCCGATGGCTCGCATAGCGCTCGAACCGTAATGGTCGATGGCGGCGCACCCGGATACCCGGCTTGGTAGCTTCGGGCGCCGGCATGGACGCCTCCGCCGCCCTCTCCAATCTCCTCGAGCTCTCGACCCAGGTGGTCGAGGTCGTTATCACCGGACAGGACGGCCAGATCGAGGCGGCGCAGACGGCGGGCGAGGAGCGGACCGCGGCGCTCGCCGCCTCCGGCGCTGCGCTGCTCGACACCGCCGCCACGTTGCGCGGAGATGCCGCGCGAGTCGAGCGAGTCCACGTCGACCTCGCCGGGGGATCGCTCGTGGTGGTGGGGGACGGAGAGCGGACCATCGTCGTGACGACTGTCGCCGAGCCGACTGCGGGCCTCGTCGCCTACGACCTCCGCACGACGCTCGCGGGACTGCGTGGGGCAAGCGCGTGAGGACGATCCTCCTTCTCGCGGGCGCGATCGCCGGGCTGTGGCTCGTGCTCAGGCGACGCCGGGACGAGGATCGACGCGTCGTCGTGGCCTGGCAGGACGGCTCCGAGCTCGAGCTCGGGCAGGACAGCCCGGAGCACGCGCGCCTCGTCTCGATCGCAAGCGACGTGGTCCGGTGACGGAGCTCGACGCCCTCGGGCGGAAGCTCCTCGACACCGCGCTTCTCGAGGGCGACTTCACGCTGCGCTCGGGCAAGCGCTCGACCTGGTACCTCGACAAGTACCGCTTCGAGACCGACCCCGAGCTCCTGCGCGAGCTCGGAGAGCGTCTCGCGGCGGCGACGCAGCGCGTCGAGCCGGAGGCCGTCCGACTCGCCGCCCCGGCCGTCGGCGCCGTCGCCCTGGCCGCGTCGGGGGCCATGGCGTCCGGGCTGCCGTTCATCATCGTGCGGGATGAAACCAAGGGATACGGCACAGGGAACCGGATCGAGGGCCCGTACGAGCCCGGCGAGCTCGTGTGCCTCGTCGAGGACGTCGTCACCTCGGGCGGCGCGCTTTGCGAGGCGGTGGACGCCGTTCGCGCGGCCGACCTCGTCGTCCGCCATGCGGTATGCGTCGTGGACAGGGAGGAGGGTGGTGCCGACGCGCTCGCCCGAGTCGGCGTGCGGCTCGACGCGCTCTACCGCGCGAGCACGTTGCTCGCGGAGCGGGAACGAGTACAGAACCCGCATGGTTGAGCCATATCATCCGCAGGATCGCTAGGGTCCCGCGCAGACAAGAAACCATCGACCAGGGAGGACTGGCGTGACCAAGCAGGAGTTCGTGGATGCAGTCGCCGACAAGGCGGGCCTGACCAAGCGCGATGCCGGCGCTGCGGTCGACGCATGCCTGGACGTGATCGAGAAGTCGCTTCAGAACGGCGACCCCGTGACGTTCACCGGGTTCGGCAAGTTCCACGTCACCCGGCGCGCCGCCCGCATGGGTGTGAACCCGCGCACCGGAGAGAAGGTGCAGATCTCGGCCGCCAACGTCCCGAAGTTCTCGGCCGGCTCTCAGCTCAAGAAGGCCGTCAACTAGCACGTTCCGCGCATACGCGCGGAACAATGCTTCTAAGAACGTGCGTAGGGTCGCGGCGGCGGCCCTACGTTGCGGTCGAGCCAGGCCAGAACTTCAAGGTACGACGAACGTATGTTCGTGTACCTTGAAGTGCCATGCAGCTCAGCTTCGACGCCGCCGATCGTCTGGTGGAGCTCGTCGAGGCCCGCCGCGGGCCCGTTCCCGCCGAGGAGGCGGCGCGGGCGCTCTTCGCCCTCGCGAGCGCGCCGACGGCGCTCGCCCGGTCGCTCCTCGACGACGTCGTCACGGGGGACGCGCGTCTCTCGTGGCGCGGCGCCTCGGTCGGGCTCGCCTCGCCGCCCGGCGCCGACGTCCTCCTCGAGCACGCCCACTTCGTCGTCGTCGACCTCGAGACGACGGGGCTGTCGCCCCGCACGTCGCGGATCTGCGAGATCGGCGCCCAGCGGGTACGAGCGCTGGAGCTCGAGGACGCGTTCGAGACGCTCGTCGATCCCGGCGTCCCGCTCCCACCGGCCATCTCCTCGCTCACGGGGATCGAGTCGCGCGCGTTGCGAGGGGCGCCGCGGGCCGAGCTCGCGGTGCGGCAGCTCGTCGCGTTCACCGGGGACGCAGCGCTCGTCGCGCACAACGCGCGGTTCGATCTCGCCTTCCTCGACGTCGAGGTCACCCGGCTCACCGGGCGGAAGATCGCCGCGCCCGTCGTCGACACGGTCTGGCTCGCCCGACGGCTGCTCGGCGAGCGGACGCGGCGGGTCGGGCTCGCGGCGCTCGCGCACTTCTTCGGCGTCTCGACGGAGCCGTGCCACCGAGCCCTTCCCGACGCGCAGCGCGACCGCGGAGATCCTGATCGTGCTCGTCGGGCTCGCCCAGGAGCGCGGCGCTCGGACGCTCGCAGATCTCGTGGAGCTTGCGGCGCCGCGAGCCCGGCGCCTCCACGCCAAGCGCTCGCTGATCGCGGGCGCGCCCACACGCCCGGGCGTCTACCTCTTCCGCGGAAAGGGAGACATGGTGCTCTACGTCGGCAGGGCACGCGAGCTGCGCGCGCGCCTCCGTTCGTACTTCTCGGGCGGGCGCCAGCGTCCCGCGGTCGAGGCCGCCCTGGGCGCCCTCGAGCGCGTCGAGTGGCGCGAGACAGGCTCCGAGCTCGAGGCGGCGCTCGAGGAGCTCAGGTTGCTCCGGGAGTTGCGCCCGCCCGCCAACGCTCGCGGCACCCGGCCGGACCGGCACGTCTACCTCCGCCGTCGCGACAGCCGCTGGAGCGTCACGACCGAGCGGACGCCGGTCGGGCCGGTGACCGGCAAGGGGCTCGCGCGGCGTGCCGCACGGGCGCTCGACGGTCATGCCTCGGACGACGTCGAGGCCGCTATCGAGCCCTTGCGGGCGCGACTCCGCCGGCTCGCGCGTGAGCAGCGCTTCGAGGACGCCGCCCGGCTCCGCGACCGACTCGCGGCGCTCGAAGAGATCGTCGCCGCACTTCGCGAGCTCGAGGAGCTCCGCAGCCTGCGCGCCTGTGTCGTCGTCCCGGCCGGGCGGCCCGGGTTCGTCCGAGCGTATGCGCTCGCAGGCGGGCGCGTGGCGGGCGAGCGACTGCTGCCGAACGGCCCGGCCGTGTCCGTCGAGGCCGCGACGCTGCTCGCCGACGCGCGCGGGCGGTCGGCGGTCGACGCCCCCGAGGACGTCGACGAGCTTCGTCTCGTGGCGTCGTTCCTCCGTCGGCCGCCACCCGAGCTCCGTGTGGGCTCGCTCGACGTCGAGGCAGTGTGCGCGCTGGTGCAGGGGCTACCCTTGGCCGCGTGACGAGCGAGGCCGCAGGCGGCGCCACGCGACCGTTCGCGGACAGGCTCGCCGAGGCGGTCGAGCGCAAGCGATCGCAGCTCGTCGTCGGTCTCGACCCGGTCGTCGAGCTGTTGCCGGTGGAGCTCCGGGGCGAGGCGGCGGGCGGCCGCGCGGCGGCGGCGCGCGCGGTCGAGCGGTTCTGCAAGGGGATCATCGATGCGGTCACGCCGTACGTGGTCGCGGTCAAGCCACAGGCGGCTTTCTTCGAGGCGCTGGGGAGCGACGGCTGGCGGGCTCTGGAGGGCGTCTCCCGCTACGCGCGCGAAGCGGGCCTGCTGGTGATTGCCGACGGCAAGCGCTGCGACATCGGCTCGACAGCCCGTGCGTACGCCACGGCCTTCCTCGAGCCCCGCGCCGCCGAGCCGCCGCTCGCGGATGCCCTCACCGTGAGCCCGTACCTGGGCCGTGACTCGCTCGATCCGTTCATCGCCGCGTGCCGGCGCGACGGCGCCGGGATCTTCCTGCTCGTCCGGACGTCGAACGCGGGAGCAGCCGAGCTCCAGGACGCGATCCTCGCCGACGGTCGCCCCGTGTGGCGACACGTCGCCGACCTCGTGGACGTGTGGGGTGAGGATCTCGTCGGGGCGCGCGGCCTGTCGAGCGTCGGCGCCGTGGTCGGCGCGACCGTGCCCCGGATCGTCGGCGACGCGAGGCGCGCCATGCCCAGGGCGATCATCCTGCTTCCCGGTGTCGGCGCCCAGGGGGCGACTCCCGCCGACGTCGCCCGAGCCTTCACGAGCGGCCCTGCGAGCGCGCTCGTGAACGCCTCGCGATCCGTGATCTACGCCTACCGAGACGACCCGGCCGAGGACTGGCGCGCCGTCGCGGGCGCCGAGGCCGCGAGGCTCGCAAGCGCCGTCTGGTCGGCCGCCGGATGGTAGGTACTCGTCCCCGCCAACTACTCTTCGGCGGCGTGAAGCGCTGGGGCCTCCTTGCCGCGCTGGGTGCCGCCCTCGGGCTCGTGGGGTCTGCGTACGCGTCCGCTCCGGTCGTGTCGGCGCCCGCGTACGTCGTCCAGAGCAGCGTCGACGGCCGCACGCTTGCCGCGCGCGAGGCCGACACCCCGCGGGCGATGGCGAGCATCACGAAGCTCATGACCGTGCTCGTCGCGCTCCAGCGGCTGCCCCTCGACGGCGCCGTGACGGTCCCCGCCGAGGCGGCGCGCGTCGGCGAGTCGTCGCTCGATCTCCGGGCCGGGCAGCGTGTCCCGGTGCGGGACCTGGTGATCGGCACCCTCGTGCCGAGCGCGAACGACGCCGCGACGGCCCTCGCGGTTGGCGCAGGCGGGAGCATGCCGCAGTTCGTACGGCTGATGAACGGCGCCGCGCGAGAGATGGGGCTCGTCCGCACGCGCTACCGCAACCCCCACGGGCTCGACGAGCCCGGCCACGTCTCGAGCGCCGCCGACTCGGCAGCGCTTCTGCGTGCAGCCCTCCGGGTCCCGATCATCCGGCGCTATGCGGGCGCGTCGCGCGCGACGCTCTCGGACGGTCGGGTGGTGGAGTCCACCGACAACCTCATCGGCCGCGTCTCCGGCTTCGTCGGCGGGAAGACAGGCCATACGACGCTGGCGGGCTGGTCGCAGGTGGCGTTCGCCCGCGCGTCCGGCGTGGGCGTCACGGCGTCGGTGCTGGGCGCCTCGTCGGAGGCGCAGCGCGACCGCGACCTCGCCGCGCTGCTTCGATTCGGCCTGCAGAGCTATCGGCCGTCCAAGGTCGTCGACCCGGGACGGACGTATGCACGTGTCCCGGTCGGCTGGGGGCTCGAGCCCCTGGCACTCGTCGCGCCCCGGGCGATCGTGCGGCCAACGCCGACGGGCCGCCCGCTCGTCGAGCGCATCGTCGCTCCCGCTGTGGCGTCGCTGCCGGTCGTCGCCGGCCAGCGGCTCGGCACGCTCGTCGTCCGGGACGAGTCACGGGTCGTGGCGCGCTCGCCGCTCGTGGCCGCGAGGTCACAGGCCGAGCCGAGCCTGACCGGGAAAGGGCGGTGGGTCGCCGGACGTGCCGTCGATCGCCTCGCGGGGCTCTTCTCGTGATCGTCACCGTCACCCTCAATGCTGCGCTCGACCGTTCGCTGACCGTGCCGATCCTCAAGCTCGGGCAGCGGCACCGCGCAAGCCAGGTCCTGACGCTCGCCGGCGGCAAGGGGATCAACATCGCGCGCTCGCTGAAACGGCTCGATCGGCCCGTCGTCGCCACGGGGCTCGCGGGAGGGCGCACGGGCACGCGCATCGTCGAGGAGCTCACGGCCGAGGCGATCCTCAACGACTTCGTCCGGATCGCGGACGAGTCCAGGACCTCGACGCTCGTCGTCGACCCGACGTCCGGGACCCAGACGGAGATCAACGAGTGGGGGCCGAAGGTCACCGAGCGCGAGCTCGAGACGCTGATGGAGAAGGTCCGCTACCTGTCGCGGGGCATGGAGCTCGTCGTGTTCGCGGGCTCGCTGCCGCGCGGTGTCTCCGAGACGTTCTACGCCGACGCCATTCGCGAGCTGGGGCGGCGCGGCGTTCGCGTCGCGCTCGACACGGAGGGCGAGCCGCTGCGGCTCGGCCTCGAGGCGGAGCCGTGGCTCGTGTCGCCCAACCAGCACGAGGCGGAGCAGCTGGTCGGCCAGGAGCTCTTCGACGACGACGACTTCCTGATGGCGCTCGACGCGATCGCGGAGCTCGGGGCCCGCAACGTCCACATCACACTCGACAACGGGTGCTTCGCACTGACACGCGAGGAGCGCCAGGTCCGCCGCTACCGCGCGGTCACCCCGCGTCTCGAGCCCGTCTCCGTCGTCGGGGCGGGCGATGCGCTTCTCGCCCAGTGGGTCGCCTCGGTGCTCGACGGCCTGCCGGCCGAGGATGCGCTGCGCCTCGCTGCTGCGGCGGGCGCGGCGTCGGTGCTCGAGGTCGGCGCAGGGCGCTTCGATCCTGCCGAGGCCAAACGGCTGGCGGCGGCCGTCGAGGTCTACGAGCTGGAGCACGCTGCCTGAGCCGAAGCGCCGAGGTCGACCAGCGACACTGTTACGATCGCAGCACTTGGGTGACCTGCAGGACAAGTTCGCGAAGGAAGGCCTCACCTTCGACGATGTCCTGCTCGTCCCGGCCGAGTCGGCCGTCCTCCCGAACGACGTCGCCACCGCGAGTCGCCTGACGCGCACCATCGCACTCGAGATTCCGATCGTCTCCGCGGCGATGGACACCGTCACCGAGGCCCGGATGGCGATCGGGCTCGCGCGGCTCGGCGGGATCGGGGTCCTCCACCGCAACCTCGCGATCGCCGACCAGGTCGCGGAGGTCGACAAGGTCAAGCGCTCCGAGGCCGGCATGATCGTCGAGCCGGTCACGCTCCCGCCCGACGCCCTCGTGGGCGACGCGCTCGAGCTGATGAAGCGCTACCGCGTCTCGGGCATCCCGGTCACGGACGCCGACGATCGGCTCGTCGGGATCCTGACGAACCGCGACCTGCGCTTCGGCGTCCCCTCGACGATGCTGGTGGAGGAGGCGATGACCCGGGAGGGTCTCGTCACGGCGCCGGTCGGGACGACGCTCGAGGAAGCGCAGGCGATCCTCGGCCGTCACCGGATCGAGAAGCTGCCGATCGTCGACCTCGAAGGCAGGCTCAAGGGGCTCATCACCGTCAAGGACATCGCCAAGCGCGAGGCGTTCCCCCTCGCGACGAAGGACGAGCGCGGTCGCCTTCGCGTCGCGGCGGCGGTCGGCGTCGGCACCGACGCGCTCGAGCGCGCGGCTGCGCTGGTCGACGCCGAGGTCGACGCGCTCGTCGTCGACACGGCGCACGGGCACTCGCACGGAGTGCTCGACGTCGTCCGCGCGATCAAGGACGCGCACGACATCGAGGTGATCGCAGGGAACATCTCCACAGCCGAGGCCGCCGAGGCGCTCGTGGACGCCGGGGCCGACGGGTTGAAGGCCGGGCAAGGCCCGGGGTCGATCTGTACGACCCGAGTCGTCGCCGGCGTGGGTGTCCCTCAGGTGACGGCGGTATCGGACATCGCGTCCGTCGCCTCCGACCACGGCGTGCCGGTGATGGCCGACGGCGGTGTCACCTCCTCGGGCGACGTCGCGAAGGCGATCGGCGCCGGAGCCGACACGGTGATGCTCGGCTCGATGCTGGCAGGGACCGACGAGGCGCCGGGCGCGGTGATCGTCGTCCAGGGCGAGCGGTTCAAGGAGTACCGCGGGATGGGCTCGCTCGGCGCGATGAAGGCGCGCTCGTTCTCGAAGGACCGCTATTTCCAGGGTGATGTGGAGGACGTGGCGGAGCTCATCCCGGAAGGCATCGAGGGGCGCGTCCCGTACAAGGGGCCGCTCGGCCCGATCGTCCACCAGCTCGTCGGCGGCCTGCGGCAGGCGATGGGCTACTGCGGCGCGCCGACCATCGAGGCGCTGCAGGACGCGCGCTTCGTGCGAATCACAGGCGCGGGCCTTCGCGAGAGCCACCCGCACGACGTGACGATCACGAAGGAAGCGCCGAACTATCGCCGTGGCTGAGCCGGCCGAGGTCATTGCCTTCCCCGGGCCCGAGCCCGGCCCGGAGGCGCGCCCCGTCCTGGTGCTCGACTTCGGCGGCCAGTACAGCCAGCTGATCGCGCGCCGTGTCCGCGAGGCGCGCGTGTACTCCGAGCTCGTCTCGCATCGGCTGGAGGCGAAGGACATCGCGGCCCGGAACCCGGCGGCTCTCGTCCTCTCCGGCGGGCCGGCCTCGGTCTACGCGGACGGTGCGCCACTCGCCGACCCGGCGATCTTCGAGCTCGGCGTCCCGACACTCGGCATCTGTTACGGCATGCAGCTGATGGCGCGCGAGCTCGGAGGCGCGGTAGAGGCGAACGACGTCTCGGAGTACGGGAAGGCGGAGGTCTCGCTCGACGGGTCGGCGACGCTCTTCCACGACCTCGCCCGGGAGCAGGTCGTCTGGATGAGCCACCGCGACTCGGTGACGGCCGCACCGCCCGGCGCCGCGGTAACGGCCTCGTCACCGACGACGCCGATCGCCGCCTTCGAGGATCGCGAGCGTGGCCTCTATGGCGTCCAGTTCCACCCCGAGGTCGTCCATACGCCGCAGGGACAGCGGATGCTGGAGAGCTTCCTCTACGAGGTCGCCGCCGCGCCGCCAGCCTGGACTCCCGCCGCGGTGATCGAGGAGCAGGTCGAGCGGATTCGCGCGCAGGTGGGGTCGGAGCAGGTCATCTGCGGGCTCTCGGGCGGCGTCGACTCCGCCGTCGCCGCGCTTCTCGTCCACAAGGCGGTCGGCGATCAGCTCACGTGCGTCTTCGTCGACCACGGCCTGCTGCGCGAGAACGAGGCGGAGCAGGTCGTCGAGACGTTCGGCGGCCACTTCCACGTCCCCCTCGTCCACGTCGACGCGCGGGAGCGGTTTCTCTCACGTCTTGAGGACGTCAGTGAGCCAGAGGAGAAGCGCGCGATCGTGGGCGAGGAGTTCATCCGCGTGTTCGAGGACGAGGCCCGCAAGCTCGGCAACGTCCGCTTCCTCGTCCAGGGAACGCTCTACTCGGACGTCATCGAATCGGGCGGCGACGTCGGCGTCGCGGCCAAGATCAAGTCGCATCACAACGTCGGCGGCCTTCCCGCGGACATGCGGATGGAGCTCGTCGAGCCGCTTCGCTCGCTCTTCAAGGACGAGGTGCGTCGGGTCGGGGAGCAGCTCGGCCTCCCCGAGCGGATGGTCTGGCGCCATCCCTTCCCAGGCCCCGGCCTCGCGATCCGGATCATCGGCGACGTCACCGAGGAGCGCCTTGCGATCCTGCGTCACGCCGACGCGGTGCTTCTCGAGGAGGTGCGCAAGGCGGGGCTCTACCGCGAGCTGTGGCAATGCTTCGCCGTGTTGCCGGCGATCCGCTCGGTCGGTGTCCAGGGCGACGAGCGGACGTACGCCTACCCGATCGTGATCCGCGCGGTCACGTCCGAGGATGCGATGACCGCGGACTGGGCGCGGCTTCCGTACGACGTGCTCGACATCATCGCCAGCCGGATCGTCAACGAGGTGCCGGGCGTCAACCGCGTCGCGCTCGACCTCTCCTCGAAGCCGCCGGCCACCATTGAGTGGGAGTAGCGGCGGATCCCGGCTGCGCCGGGATCCGCTAGAAGAACGAGGGCCGTGGCTTCAGCCGCGCAGCGACGGCCTTGCTACGGCACCTCCGGTAACGGTCCCGCGATCGGCGTCTCGAACACCGGCCCCAGGCCGTCGGGATCGATCGTGACGGCCCCGCCCGAGGCGAGGAACGTCGCGAGCTGCGCCTGCGCCTGCAGGGCGAACGTCGCCGTCGCGGGGTTCCCGATCCCGGTCAGGAACGTGTGCGGGTTGGCCACCGAGCCCGCCCCCGCGAGGTCGTTGCGGTAGTACGTCGCCCGGTCCGCGAGCTCGCCCGCCCGGAGGATCGCGGTGGTCGTCGGGGTTCGGCACCGTCCGGTCGCCCTTCGCGAACTGGATGATCACGGGATGCTCGAGGTGCGGCGCCAGCGCAGCAGGGTTGGACGTTTGCTGAGCCCACTCGGTGCGGTCGATCAGCTGCTGGATCGCCGAGGCGCCCGGCACGGTGTCGACGAGGAGCGGCTGACCGCGAAGCGGGATGTTCTCGACGAAGCTCGTCAGGGTCGGGTTCGGCGCGGCGTTGTAGAGGGAGGGCGTTCGGCTGATCAACGCGATCCCGACGAGCGGGCGGAAGCCGGGTGAAAGCCGGGCGATCTCGATGATCGGTCCGCCCGGCACGTTCGCGACGCCCGCGACGAGGTCGGGCTCGACCGCGAGGAAGTCGAGGCCGTAGATCCCGCCGAAGGACTGGCCGGCGTAGGAGATGCGCGATGCGTCGAGGTCGGCGCTGCCGTCTCCGTCGACGTCGAGGCCGACCTGGATCTCGCGGACGAGCTGCATCAGGTCGACGACGGTCTGTCGCAGGCCGTCGCGATTCGAGACGAGCGTGTCGGGCGGCGCCGCGTTGACACCTTCGGTCGAGTCGATCGTCCCGTTGCCGTCCTGGTCGATGCCTCGCCCGCCGTCCGGGATCACCGTCGGTCCGCCCGGCGTGACGATCGTCAGGTTGCCGCCGGCGCCGCCGCCGTGCCCGACGACGTTGATCGCGACCGACGCGAGGCCAGCTCGAGCCAGGGACGAGGCGACGGCCCAGGGCGAACCTTGCTTCGAGTCGGTGAATCCGTGCCCGAAGATCACCACGGGCCAACCGTTCGCGGGCTTGCTTCCCGCGGGGAGGAACAGCGTGAACGAGATGCGGTTCACGCCTTGCGGCTGCGGCGATCCGGTCCGGGTTCCCGTCGCAGGGATTACCTTCGCGGCGGTCTCGTAATCCGGCGAGTCGTACGTGCCGAACGCGAGCCGTCCGACCGAGCCGGGAAAGACGTCCAGAGCGGGCATGGGCAGGAAGCTCTGTGCGAGCGGGCCGCTCGTCGTCGTCTGCCGGTTCCAGGCGATCGCCGTGATCTGCGAGCGTGGGAACGACGCCATGATCTGCGCAGGCGCGGGGCTGGAGGCATCGATCTGCGCTCGGATCTTCTCGAGGTCGGCGGTGATGCTCTGCGTCGTGGAAAGGCTCGCGGCCGCGGCTTTCCTGAACGTGCCGGTCGCCTTGAGCGACACGAGAAGCGCCGCTCGATAGAGCTTCGTGCGCAGGTCCCTCGCGTGGCCAAGGTTGAGGTCGCGCAGGAACGACGTGCGGTCGAGCGGCTTCCCGTCGCTCGAGTGGATGCCGGTCGTCGCGACGAGCAGGTACGTCTCGTCCTGCTCGAGCTGCTCGGCGGACTCGGCGTGGAGCGCGGTCGCCGCGGGCTCCCACACGGCCTGCTCGATGCCGATCGGAGCGCACGCGAGGCAGTCGAGGGCGTAGAGGCGCACGGTGTCGCTCGACACGGTCGCGGGGTCGATCGGCCCGCTGAACGGAATCGAGAGGCGAGGCTGGACGTTGAAGCCGTCGAGGCGGTTGAGCACGGCGACGTCGGCGCAGTCGGACGGATTCGTTGCGCAATTCGGCGGCGGCAGGTTCACCCGCAACCCCGTGCGCTGTGTGAGGTCGAGGACCGTCATGAGGTTCGACGGGAAGGGCGCGCCCGCCTCGACACCCGCGGCATGCGCCACTCCGGGCGACAACACGAGAAGAGCCACGATGAGAGACGCGAGACGGCTGAACGACATGGAAACCTCCGTTCGTCCTGTGGCAGCCGTGGGGCCACTGTGACGAGCGCTTTCTGTCGAGGCCGCCGGGCTGGGTCTGACTTCAGTCGGATACCTCCCTTTCCCATACGGGAACCTCGACGACGCCTGCCGGGTCGATCTCCACCCGGACGCGGTCGCCCGGGCGTGCGTGGTCGATGCGCGTGGTAACCGACTCCAGCTCGACCCCGTCGTCGCGGCGCACGTGGAGCCAAACGACGGCGCCGTCCCGCTCGGCGCCGACCACGACGGCGTCGTCGCCGGGGACGACGCGCACGGCCTCCGGGCGCGTCACGATCGCGCGGTCGCCGTTCGCGACGACGTTCCGTATCCCGAGGAATCGGGCGACCCAGTCGTCCGCGGGCTGCGCCCAGAGCTCGTCCGGGGCCGCCACCTGTGCGACCCGGCCCTCGCGCAGGACCGCCACCCGGTCCCCGATCGCGAACGCTTCGCCGACGTCGTGCGTCACGTGGACGACAGTGAGTGACAAGCGCTCGAACAGCGCAAGGAGGTCGTCCTGGAGACGCTGGCGGAGCGGTCCGTCGAGAGAGCCCAGCGGCTCGTCGAGGAGAAGCACGTCGGGGCGGGTCGCGAGCGAGCGGGCGAGCGCAACGCGTTGCGCTTCGCCTCCCGACAGGGTCAGCACGTCACGTCGCTCCGTCCCTGACATCCCGACGAGCTCGAGCGCCTCGGCCACGCGCACCCCGCGTTCGGCGTCGTCGAGGCCGGCCACGTGTGGTCCGAAGCCGACATTTCCCGCGACGTCGCGGTGAGGGAAGAGCACCGCGTCCTGGAAGACGAGACCGACGCGTCGCCGGTGCGCGGGGACGCGTGTGACGTCGCGGTCGTCGAGCAGGACGCGACCACCGGTCGGGCGCTGCAGCCCTGCAGCGACGCGCAGGAGCGTCGACTTCCCGGATCCACTCGGTCCCAGCAGGGCCAGCCGCGCGCCCGAGGAGACGTCGAGCGAGACCCGTTCCACGATCGGTTTTCCGTCGAGCGTGACGTCGATCCGCTCGAGCGTGAGATTCATCGAGCACCCTTACGGACGAGGGAGCGCTCGGAGGCGAGCGCGACGATCGTCACGAGAGCCATCAGCACGACCGACAGCGCCATCGCGGCGCCGACGTTGTCCGCCCCGGGGCGACCGAGGAAGCGAAAGATCGCGACGGGTACCGTGGGCCAGTCCGCCCGGGCGACGAAGACCGTCGCGCCGAACTCGCCCAGCGCGACGGCGAACGCGAGCCCTGCTGCCACTGCGAGCGGCCGTGCGAGCAACGGCAGCTCGATCTCGCGTCGCACCTGCCACGGCGTGGCGCCGAGCACGGCGGCCGCCTCGCGCACCCGAGCGTCGAACGCCCGGAGGGAAGGCACGAGTGCGCGGACGACGAACGGGATCGCGACGAGCGCCTGCGCGATCGGCACGATCACGGGTGACGAGCGCAGATCGAGCGGTGGGGCGTCGAACGCGAGCAGGAATCCGAAGCCGAGCATCGCCGCGGACGCGCCGAGAGGGAGCATGACGATCGCGTCGACCCCTCCTCGGCCCCGGGCCACGGCGACGGCTGCAGGGATCCCGACGAAAAGCGCGATCGACGCAGCCGCGGCGGCGAACAGGAGCGAGTTTGCGACCGCATGCCACGGCACGACGAGCAGCGCGGGTGTCTCCTCCCAGAGCGAGGCGAAATGATCCAGCCCGTAGCCGCTCCCGACGCGGAGCGAGCGGACGACCAGCGCGAGTGGCGGAAGCGCGAGCAGGGAGAGCGTGCAGAGCACCACGAGCCCGATCCAGAGCCGCTGACGGCCGATCGGACGGGGGGCCGGCCGGCCGGCGCGGCGGCTGCCCCCGAGGCGTCGCTCGAGGCGACCCGAGACGAGCACCGTCGCGCCGATCGCCGCCAGCTGGAGCAGTGCGAGCGCCGCTGCGGTCCGCAGGTCGAACAGCCGGGCAGCCTGGTTGTAGATCTCGACCTCGAGCGTCGCGTACCGGATCCCGCCGAGCACGAGGACGACGCCGAACGACGTGAAGCAGAAGAGGAACGCGATCGACGCCGCCGAGGCCAGTGCCGGTGACAGGAGTGGAAGGGTGAGTCGCAGGTGGCGCTCGCGAGCGGAGGCGCCGAGCGTGGCCGCGGCGTCGTCCAGACGCGGGTCGAGCCCCGCCCAGAACCCGCCGACGATCCGCACGACGACCGCAACGTTGAAGAAGACGTGCGCGAGGAGGATCGCCCAGATCGACCGCTCGACCCCGTCGGGGAGCAGCGCCAGGAACGCGGTCGCAACGACGACTGTCGGTAGCACGAACGGGACGAGCACGAGGGCCTCCACGAGCGATCGGCCGCGAAACGAGAATCGTGCGAGAGCCCAGGCGAGCGGGAGGCCGGCGAGCAGGGTGAGCGCCGTCGAGACGGCCGCCTGCCAGAGGGTGAACCAGGCGATCTCGAGCGTCGACTCGCTCGTCAGGACGTCGAGGGGCACGTCGATCGTGCCGTCGACGACAAGGCTCCGCTCGAGGATCGCGGCGAGCGGCCACACGAAGAAGACGGCGAGGAACGCGAGCGGAACCGCGACGGTCGCGGCTCTCAGCGCACGACGATGTCTGTCCATCTGGCTACCCAGCGGTCGCGGTTCTCGTCGATCTCGCTCGCGGGCAGCTGAAGCGGCGTCTCGGGGACGATCGCGTGCTCGAGGAACGCCTCGGGCAGCTCGACGCCCTCCCGCACCGGGTAGACGAACATCGATCCCGGGACGTCCGCCTGGAATCGCTCCGAGAGCATGAAGTCGATCAGCTCGCGAGCGCCGTCCTCGTTCGCGGCGCCGCGCAGGACGCCGGCGTACTCGACCTGCCGGTAGCAGCCGTCCTCGACCGCCGCGGTGGGAGACACCTCGAGCGGCCTCGAGGCGAAGATCACCTCGGCCGCAGGGCTCGTCGCGTAGGAGACGACGATCGGGCGCTTCCCCGGGCTTCCGGACGCCCCCGAGAACTGCTGCGTGTACGCCTCCTCCCATCCGTCGACTGCAAGGACGCCGTTCGCCCGAAGCGAGCGCCAGTAGCTCTCCCAGCCGTCCTCGCCGAACCGTGCGACGGTGGCGAGCAGGAACGAGAGCCCCGGCGACGACGTGGCGGGGTTCTCGACGACAAGGAGACCGCGGTACCTCGGCTCCGCGAGGTCGTCGAGGGTACGGGGCGGCGCGACGCCGCGCTCGGCGAACCACGCGCGGTCGACGTTGAGGCAAACCTCGCCGTGGTCGATCGGCGTCACGGCCCGGTCGGTCTCGGCGTACTCCGGATCGACGTGCTCGAGCTCGTCCGACCGGTACTCCTCGAGGAGGTCGCCGTCGAGCGCGCGAGAGAGGACCGAGTCGTCGATCCCGAAGATCGCGTCGCCCTGCGGGTCGCCGGCAGTGAGCAGCGCGCGGTTGAGCATCTCGTTCGCGTCGCCGCCCTGGAGGATCCGGAGCCTCAGCCCGCTCTCCTCCTCGAACGCCGCCTTGACCTCCTTCGAGACGGCGAACGAGTCGTGTGTGAGGAGCACGACCTCGCTCGGCGCGTCGCCGTCGCCGCCGCCACACCCGGTCACCAGCGCGACGGCCAGCACAGCGACCGCGGCAGCCCCGAGCGAGAGACGCTTGTGGTGATTCAACACAAGCTCCCTCGCGTGCCGCTCGGCCGGACGGCGAGGACGACCCCTCGCGCGACGGAGACGACGGCCGTCTCGGCGGCGAGGACGTTCGAGACGCCACGGGTCGAGCCGGGATCGAGCGTCTCGCCCTTGAGCGGGTACTCGAGGCCCTCCGTCGTGACTCCGTGGGCAGGTGCGCCGACTGCGAGCAGAGTCACGAGCTCTCCGGGCGCGCCCGTGAGGCGGCGCGTGCCCCGCACGACGTGGACGAGTGACTCGCCGACGAGCGCGTCGATCTCGATCTCCGCATAGCGATCGGCGGCGAGCAGCAGTGTCGCGGCGAGAAGGTGGTCGAGCCGTCCTCCTGCGCTCGCGACGACGAGCATGCGCCGGGGGCCGAGCGCGGCGGCCTCGTCGAGCGCGAGCTCGAGGTCCGTTGCATCCTTCGCCGCAGGATGGCGGACGACACGCGCGCCGGCCGCCTCCGCCGCCGCCAGCGCTGCCGGCGAGACCGAGTCGAGATCGCCGACGACGACGTCGACGGCGAGCCCGAGGGCAAGCGCCCGGTCGAGCCCTCCGTCGGCTGCGACGACCACCCGCGCGTCGGGCACGGTAATCCCCGGGCCTGGGCCCGATGCGACGACGACGACGTCCGGCTCCTTCACGCGTTCCTCCGCTGGCATTACCCAGATCAGGTTCTGCGGGTCGGCGGCGCGCTAGCCGCCCTCTCAGCCCGGTTGCCCGAGCTCCCCGGTTCGCTGCGATTCATCCTACCGAGGTCAGTTCCGCTGCGAAGTCCGCTACCGCGAGACCCGGAACCCCTGCTCATCTGTCGGGGACAGCTCCTCGACCTCGACCTGATCGACGTGTGCGTCAGACGGGCCGTGTCGAAACCACGAGACGAGCACCTCGACGTCCTCCCTCGCTCCCTCGAGCTCCGCCTCGACCGCACCGTCCGGGCGGTTCCGCACCCAGCCCGCGACGCCGAGCTCCTCCGCCCGGCGGCGCGCGCTTTCCCGGAACCACACGCCCTGCACGCGCCCCCGCACGACGACACGACGACGAACGCTCGTCATGGAACGAGTATCGCCGCGCATTCCAGGATCTGGTCCGCGGCAGAGTGCAGGTGTGGACGGCATCGTCGAAGACCTCGCAGGCACGCAGATCGGAGCGACGTTCAACCAGTACGCCACGGGGCCTAGGGCTCCCCTCCTCCGCGCCCGACTCGCGGAGTACCTCGCCTCGAGGTCCGACGCGACAATCCTGCTCGTCGGGGAGGCGCCCGGCTACCGCGGGGCGCGAGTCTCCGGAATCCCGTTCACGTCCGAACGACAGCTGACCGGCTCGGGCCCCGCCGAGGCGACCGCGACGATCGTCCACCGCGTCCTCGCGGAGATCGAGCTCGAGAGCGACGTCCTCCTCTGGAACGTCGTCCCCACGCACCCTGGCACCGAGGTGAGCAACCGGCGGCCGACGACCGAGGAGGTGGCGATCGGGATCGAGTTCGCGGAGCGACTCGCTGAGGGGCGACGCGTGGTCGCCGTCGGGCGCGTCGCAGCCGGGGCGCTCGAGCGCCCCTACGTGCGGCATCCGTCACGCGGCGGAGCGACGCGCTTCGCCGACGGTCTCACCACGGCGCTGTCCTGACGCGCAGCGGCGTGCGAGGATCCCGGTGTGCCACGCCTTCGCACGATCGCGATCGTCGCCGTCATCGTCGTAATGACCGACATCACGTGGGACGGGAAGTCGCTGCACGTCTCGGTCGGCTGGCCGGGACGCAAGCGCCTCGTCCACGTCGTTCTTCCCTAGCCCCCACGGGGCGGACGGCGCGCGGAGGCTGCTACACTCCGCCGCCGGCGGTCGTCCGACTGCCGCCTTTCCGAGCGATGACCACCTACACCGCCAAGCCGGGCGAGATCAAGCGCGACTGGTACGTCGTGGATGCCGAGGGGAAGACCCTGGGCCGTCTCGCGACGCAGATCGCCGACACGCTGCGGGGCAAAGGGAAGCCGCAGTACACCGCGCACGTCGACACGGGCGACTTCGTGATCGTCGTCAACGCAGAGAAGATCCACGTGACCGGCAAGAAGCTCGACGAGAAGATGGTGCGCTGGCACTCCGGCTACCCGGGCGGCCTGAAGGAGCGGACGCTCCGCGAGCAGCTCGAGCGACGCCCCACCGAGGTTATCCGCAAGGCGGTAAAGGGCATGCTTCCGAAGAACAAGCTCGCGTCGGCGCAGATCCGCAAGCTGAAGGTCTACGCAGGCCCCGAGCACCCGCACACCGCCCAGTCCCCGAAAACCCTGGAGATAGGAAGGAGTCGGAGTCAGGCTAAGGCCTGACACCGACACAATTTTTCGAATGGCAGAGCTCGCTTCCTATCGCGGCACCGGTAAGCGCAAGACGTCCGTCGCGCGCGTGATCCTGCGCCCCGGCGACGGCACGACGTGGATCAACGGCCGGACGCTCGAGGAGTACTTCCCCCGCGCCACGCACCGGACGCTGGCGCTTTCACCCTTCAAGACCGCTGATGCGGAAGGGACCTACGACCTTCGCGTGCGCGTGCACGGAGGGGGCATCAGCGGGCAGGCGGGCGCCGTCCGGCACGGAATTGCGCGGGCGCTCGTCGAGGCCGATCCGGAGCTTCGCGTGCCGCTCAAGCGCGAGGGGTTCCTCACCCGTGACGCACGGCAGGTCGAGCGCAAGAAGGCCGGCCTGCACAAGGCGCGCAAGGCGCCGCAGTTCAGCAAGCGGTAGGCACTTCCCTTGCGGGAAGTGCCTCTAGGACCCACGCTGAGTCAGTGGAGGGTGTCCCAGTGGCCGAACGTCATGCGATGAAATCAGAGGTGCTAGTCGCCGAAGGCGACAAGCAGCTGAGGCGGTATTTCGGGACGGACGGCGTTCGGGGGATCGTCGGCGAGACGCTGACCGAGGAGCTCGTGGAGCGCCTCGGCCGGGCCGCCACGCTCTGGTCGGGACGCGGCCGCGTGCTCGTGGGCCGCGACACTCGCGGGACCGGCCCGGCCCTTGAAGCCGCTCTGGCCAGGGGGATCGTCGACGCAGGCGGCACTGCGGTGCTCGCCGGCGTTCTCCCGACACCCGCGGTTGCCCTTCTCTCCCAGGACCTCGGCCTCGTCGTGTCCGCCTCGCACAACCCGCCCGAGTACAACGGCCTGAAGATCTTCGACAGGGCCGGGCACAAGCTGTCGGATTCCGAGGAGCTCGAGATCGAGTCGCTCCTCGACGCAACCGGTCCGGGCGGCGGTACGGTCGAGCACGCGAGCGACGCGACGGGCGGATACGTCGAGCACGTGATCGAGCACTTCGGCTCGGACCTCTCGCACCTGCGGATCGCGGTCGACTGCGCCAACGGCGCCTACTCGGCGATCGCGCCGGAGGTGTTCGAGCGGCTCGGCGCCGAGGTCACTGCGCTCGCGAACGCGCCCGACGGCACGAACATCAACGCGGGATGCGGCGCGACCGACCTCGCGATGGTGCGCTCGGCCGTCAGCGTCGGAGGTTACGACCTGGGCATTGCGTTCGACGGTGACGGCGACCGCATGCTCGCGGTGGATGCCGCAGGCGAGATCGTGGACGGCGACCAGATCATTGCGATCTGCGCCCTAGCCCTCGGCGTCGACACCGTTGTGGTCACGTCGATGACGAACCTCGGCTTCCACCGCCTGATGGAGGAACGCGGCGTGCGGGTGGTCTCGACCGACGTGGGCGACCGGTACGTCCTCGAGGCGATGCGCCGCGAAGGAGGCATGCTCGGCGGCGAGCAGTCCGGGCACCTGATCGTGCTCGACGGCCACGTCACCGGCGACGGGCTCGCCGCTGCTCTGACGCTGTGTCGCTCCCTCGGTGGCCGCACGCTCGCCGAGGCCGCGTCGGTCGTGCCTCGGTTCGCGCAGTTCAAGGAGAACGTCCCGGTCGCGAATCCGACGGTCCCGGAGCGCGTTGTCGCGGAGGTCGAGCGGCTCAACGCCGAGCTCGAAGGCCGCGGCCGCGTGCTCGTGCGACCCTCCGGGACAGAGCCGCTGATTCGCGTCCTCGCCGAGGCCGAGCGCCCGGAGGAGGCAGCGGATCTCTGTGGTAGCATCGCCGATCTCGTCCGACGGGAGACCAGAGCTCGGTAAAACCCCTGCAAAACAGGGATCCGCCTGGAAAGCGTCAATATTCGTCGGGACCGGCGGGAGAGGGAGACCAGCATGTGCGGGATCATCGGATACGTCGGGCCCCGGGAATGCAAGCCCCTCCTCCTGCACGGGCTCGAGCGGCTCGAGTACCGCGGTTACGACTCGGCCGGGATCGCGCTCCTGGAAAACGGCGCGCTTCGGTACACGCGCGCCGTCGGCAACCTCCAGACTCTGAAGGAGCGCGTCGGGCAGAACGGCTCGCCGGCTACGACCGGCCTCGGCCATACGCGCTGGGCGACACACGGCGGCGTCACCGAGAAGAACGCGCACCCGCTCGCTGCGGAGGAGCCCGAGAAGCTCGCCATCGTCCTGAACGGCATCGTCGAGAACTATCGCGAGCTGCGCGAGCGCCTCACCGAGCTCGGCCACGTCTTCACGTCGGAGACGGACGCGGAGACCGTGACGCATCTCGTGGAGGAGCACTACGACGGCGACCTGGTCGAGGCCGTACGCGGCGCCTATTGCGAGCTCGAGGGACATTTCGCCTTCGTGGTCATCCACCGCGACCATCCGGGGATGCTCGTCGCGGGGCGCCATCAATGCCCGATGGTCGTGGGTCTGGCCGACGGCGAGGCGTTCGTCGCGTCCAACGCGGCTGCGTTCCTCGGCGAGACGCGCGCAGTGCAGTTCCCCGGTGACGGCGAGATCGCGGTCATCACGCACGACGGCTCACGGTTCATGTGCGCGAAGGACGGCACTGCGGTCGAGCACGACGTCGTGGAGCTCGACTGGGACCTCGAGGGCGCAGAGAAGGCCGGCTACGAGACGTTCATGCTGAAGGAAATCTACGAGCAGCCGGACGCGGTCGCGGAGACCATCGGTGACCGACTTCGCAAGGGCAAGCTCCAGCTCGAAGGGCTCGGGATGGACGACGACCAGCTCCGCGAGCTGAGTCGGATCGTGATCCTCTCCGCCGGGACGAGCTACCACGCCGCGGTGGGCGCGCGCTACGCGATCGAGGAGTGGGCGCGGATCCCCGTCGAGCACGACATCGCCTCCGAATGGATCTACCGGAATCCCGTGCTCGACGCCGAGACCCTCGTGATCGGCATCTCGCAGTCGGGCGAGACCCGCGACACGATCGAGGCGATGAAGCTCGCCCGGGAGATGGGGGCGCACACCGTCGCGATCACGAACATGATGGGCTCGCAGATCACCCGCGAGGTCGACTCCGTGCTCTACACGCGCGCCGGGCTCGAGGTGAGCGTCGCCGCGTCGAAGACCTTCACGGCGCAGCTGAGCCTCCTCTTCCTCGTGGCGTTGAAGCTCGCCCAGGTGCGCGAGACGATGCCCCCGGGAGAGCTCGAGTACATCGTCAACGCCGTCTACGGCCTCCCGGCGAAGATCACGCAGTTCCTCGAGGGTGACCACCCCATCGACGAGATTGCACGTCGATTCCACGACCGACCCTTCTTCCTCTACCTCGGGCGCAACATCGGTCTGCCGGTCGCGCTGGAGGGCGCGCTGAAGCTCAAGGAGATCTCGTACATCCCGACGGAGGCCTACTCGGCCGGCGAGATGAAGCACGGGCCGATCGCGCTGCTCGACGAGAACACGCCGGTCGTCGTCGTCGCGACGCGGATGGAGCTCGTCTACGAGAAGCTCGTCTCCAACATCCAGGAGGTACGCGCGCGCGGAGCCCACGTGATCGCGATCGCCTCGGACGGAAACGAGGACATCCAGCACCACGCGGACGACGTGATCTACGTCCCCAAGGCCCCGGCCTTCCTTTCGGCTGTGCTGGCCGTCATTCCGCTGCAGCTTCTCGCCTACCGCATCGCGCGCCTGCGGGGACTCAACGTCGACCAGCCGCGCAACCTCGCCAAGACCGTGACGGTGGAGTAGCGGATGGACGACGAGTCCGCACTCGACCCCTTCGCCGACGGCGTGCTGCAGCCGGAGGAGCTCCGAGGCGACGCTCCGCCCGAGCAGCCCTTCGCATGCGCATCGTGCGGGCTGGCCTTCGGCGACGACAGCGAGAAGACGTGCCCCGCGTGCGGCGCGGACCTGACGGCGCCGGGCGCCCTCGTGCCGTCCGGCGGCTGAGCGCGAAGCGCGGCGCCTTCAGCCAGGCACCTGCTCGCCGCGCGTAGGATGCTGCGCGACCGTTGCTGTCAGCGATTTCAGGGGAGAAGATCGATGCGACGCCGCTTCGTCCTTGCCGTGGCCATTTTCGCCTGCGCGCTCGCGGGCGCGCCGAACGCACTCGCCGCGTCTGACCTGTTCGTCTCCGAGTACATCGAGGGCTCGAGCAACAACAAGGCGCTCGAGATCTTCAACGACACGGGGGGCCCGGTCGACCTCGCGGCGGAGATCTACATGCTCCAGATGTTCTTCAACGGGAGCACGGCGCCAGGGGTGACGATCAACCTGACCGGATCCGTTGCCGACGGCGACGTCTTCGTGGTCGCCCAGGCGAGTGCGAACGCGGCGATCCTCGCCCAGGCCGACCAGACGAACGGCTCGGGCTGGTTCAACGGCGACGACGCCGTCGTGCTCCGCAAGGGCGGTGCGGCAGGACCGATCGTCGACGTGATCGGGCAGGTCGGCGTCGACCCCGGTACCGAGTGGGGCGCAGGGCTGACAAGCACGGCCGACAACACTCTTCGCCGCAAGTCCGCAATCGTGGCCGGCGACACGAACGACGCCGATTCGTTCGACCCCTCGGCCGAATGGGACGGATTCCCCACCGATACGTTCGACGGGCTCGGCTCACACACCGTGACCACGCCTGGGGACGCAGCGCCGGCCGTCGCGAGCACGACCCCCGCGAACGGTACGGGCGACGTCGCGAGAGGTGCCGACGTCGAGATCACCTTCAGCGAGCCGGTCTCCGTCTCGAGTCCGACGTTCGCGATCGCGTGCGCGACCAGCGGCGCCCACACGTTTGCCCTCACCGGCGGGACGGAGACGTACACGCTCGACCCGGACACCGACTTCGCGGTCGGCGAGACGTGCACGGTGACGGTGGACGATCAGGGAGTGACCGACGTCGACACGGACGACCCGCCGAACACCATGGCGGCCGACCACACCTTCTCGTTCACGACCGTCGGCGCCCTTGCGCGGATCTTCCAGATCCAGGGCGCAGCGCACCTCTCACCGCTCAACGGGCAGGTCGTCTCGGGCGTTCCCGGCGTGATCACGGCCGTCCGGCCCAACAGCTTCACGATGCAGGACGTCCTCGGTGACCGGAACGCCGCCACGTCCGACGCTGTTCTCGTCTTCGGCGTCGGCGGCTCGGCTGTTGCCGTCGGTCAAGCAGTGCTCGTCAGCGGCCGCGTCACCGAGTTCCGCCCGGGCGGCGGCGCGAGCGCGAACCTCACGACGACCGAGATCGTCTCCCCGACTGTCACTCCGGCAGGTCCCGGTGCACCGATTGCGCAGACCGTGGTCGGTCTGGGCGGCCGGACCCCGCCGACGACGGTCATCGACAACGACGCAACGGGCGATGTCGAGACGAGCGGCTCGTTCGATCCCGCAACCGACGGGATCGACTTCTACGAGAGCCTCGAGGCGATGCTCCTGCGCGTCAACGACCCGGTCGTCGTCGGACCGCGGAACGACTTCGGCGAACTGTGGGTGGTCGGCGACAACGGCGCCGCTGCCACTGTCCCTACCGTCCGGCACGGCGTCGTGATCAGCCCGGGCGACTTCAATCCCGAGCGGATCCAGCTCGAGGACGACATCGTGCTCGGCGCCACACCGGCGGCGAACGTAGGCGACGGCTTCACCACGGCTGCCGTCGGCGTCCTCGACTACAACTTCGGCAACTTCGAGCTCCAGCTGACCACGGCACTCACCCGTGTCGACAACAACCTGGTGCGCGAGGTTACGCGCCCGCAGGCGTCCGACGAGCTGACGATCGCGACGTTCAACGTCGAGAATCTCTCACCGGTCGATCCGCCCACGAAGTTTGCGCGCCTTGCGGACCTGATCGTCGACAACCTGCAGGCGCCGGACATCGTGGCGCTCGAAGAGATCCAGGACAACGACGGACCAGCGAACTCGGCGGTCACCGACGCGTCGCTCACCCTCCAGCAGCTGATCGCGGCGATCCAGGCGGTCGGTGGGCCGACCTACCAGTTCCGTCAGATCGATCCGGTGGACGACGCGGACGGCGGTCAGCCCGGCGGCAACATTCGCGTCGGGTTCCTCTACCGCACCGACGGCGGCCTCGCATTCGTCGACCGGCCCGGCGCAGGCCCCCTCACGCCGAACGGTGTGACCGGCAAGAACAACAAGGTGCAGCTCCTGTACAGCCCCGGTCGCGTCGACCCGGCTAACGTGGCCTGGGCAGCAAGTCGCAAGCCTCTGGCCGCCGAGTTCCGCTACCGGTCGAAGACGATCTTCGTGATCGTGAATCACTTCAACTCGAAGGGCGGCGACCAGCCTCTCTTCGGCCGTTTCCAGCCGCCGGCGAGGCCGACGGAGACGCAGCGGCACCAGCAGGCCCGGGTCCTGAACGACTTCGTGGACAAGATCCTCGCCGCGAACAAGAACGCGAGGATCGTGGTGCTTGGCGATCTCAACGACTTCGAGTTCTCCGAGACGCTGCAGATCCTCTCGGGCGGCGTGCTCACCAACCTCATGAACACGCTGCCGAAGCCGGAGCGCTACTCCTACGTGTTCGAGGGAAGCTCACAGGTGCTCGATCAGGTGCTCGTGAGCCGCAAGCTCGACAAGCGTGAGACCTCGTACGACGTCGTGCGCGTCAACGCGGAGTTCTTCGACCAGGCGAGCGACCACGACCCGCAGGTGGCGCGCTTCGTGTTCGACGACGAGGACTGACCCGGGGACTGACGCCGAAGGGGTCCGTCTCCCGTGGCGCTCCAGAATGACGGAGCCTCGCGGGGGTCAGTCCCTTTCGGTGACAGACCCCGGACGCCCGTGCCGTCTACGCTCACCTCGTGGAAGTGCCGCCGTACGCGACGCGACGTGCGCCCGTCCGTCGACTACCCGGCGGCCGCCGCGAGGACGATCGAGTGGCCGTCGAGGAGCCGCTCGAGATTCGCGTCAACGGGCGCCCGATCGCGGTCACGATGCGCACGCCTGGCCACGACGAAGAGCTGGCGCGCGGATTCTGCCTCACCGAGGGCCTTCATCCGGTGACGGCTCGCGCCTCCGACGACCTGGCGGCGAACGTCGTCGAGGTCGAGGCGCCCGACGCCGACCTCGACCGTGTCCAGCGGTCGTTCTACACCTCGTCCTCCTGCGGCGTCTGCGGCAAGGGCGCGCTCGAGGCGGTCGCCGTGGAGGCGCCGCGCGTCGAGTCCGACCTGCTCGTCGGGTTCGGCATCGTCGCTTCGCTGCCCGACCGGCTGCGTGAGGCGCAGGCCGCTTTTTCAGTCACGGGCGGCCTCCACGCGACGGGTTTGTTCGCAGCGGACGGACAGCTTCTCTGCGTACGCGAGGACGTCGGCCGCCACAACGCGATGGACAAGGTGCTCGGCTGGGCGCTCGGCGAGGGTCTCCTCCCGCTCCGCGACAACGTGCTCTGCGTGAGCGGCCGGCTCTCCTTCGAGCTCGTGCAGAAGGCGGCTGTCGCGGGCTGTCCGCTGATGGTTGCCGTCGGCGCGCCCTCGTCGCTCGCGGTGGAGCTCGGTCAGGATCGCGGGATCACGCTGTGCGGCTTCGTTCGCGACGGCCGCGCCACGGTCTACTCGGTGCCCGACCGGGTCATCGGGTGACGGGGCTCACCGGCGCGGTGCTCGTCGGCGGCGCCTCGGAGCGGTTCGGATCACCCAAAGCACTCGGGCGGCTCCGCGACGAGACGCTGGCGGCCCGGGCAGGTCGCCTGCTCGAGGAGGCGTGCGACGAGGTGCTCGTCGTCGGCAAGGCCGCCGACGGGCTGCCGTTCCCGGTTCTCGACGACGGCGCCGTCTCGCGGGCGCCCGTCCATGGGGTTGTCGCGGCCCTGCGGCACGCGCGGCGCGACGTCGTGGTCGCGCTGCCCGTGGACGTGCCGCTCGTGACGCCGGGAGCGTTACGGGCCCTCGGGGTGGCAAAGGCTGTTCCGTCCGGTCGGATCCCGCTGCCCGGGGCGTACCCGCGGTCGCTTCTTCCCGAGCTGGAGCGGCGGATCGCGGGAGGGCGGCTGTCCTTGCGCGGCGTCAACCCGACGACGCTCGAGCTACCGGAAGGGTTGCTGGTCGACGTGGACACCCCCGAGGCGCTCGCGCAGCTGGAGCGGCCGCGGCACGCGGTCGTCGTCGGCGGCACGGGAATGCTCGCCTCGGCCACACGAGCGCTCGCCGAGCGCGGCCATCCGGTCACGTCGATCGCGCGTCGCTCGGCCGCGCTCGGGGGCGGGGTCACACCGATTGCGCTCGACTATCGAGACACGGACGAGCTCCGGGCGGCGCTGGTCCTCGCGGCGGAGTCGCGCGGACCCATCGAGCTCGCCGTCTGCTGGATCCACACCGACGCACCGGAGGCGCCTGCTGCGATTGCGGACGCGCTCGCGCCGGGCGCCCGGCTCGTGCAGGTCTTCGGCACGCGCGCCTGGGCGCTCGACCGCGTGCCCGTTCACGTCGCGTACCGACAGGTGCTGCTGGGCTCACGCGACGGGCGGTGGTTGACACACGAGGAGATCTCGGCCGGTGTGCTCGCAGCGGTCGACGCCGACCGGCCGGTAAGCGTGGTCGGCGAGCGGGAAGAACAGGTGCCTGGCTCGAGCCAGGCACCGACGTCGGATACGGGCGAACGGGAGGAGCATGTGTCCGACTAGAGTCGGACACGAGACCGCGAACGGAAGGAGCTCTCGCATGAAGGGACGCCTCACGACGCCGCTCGTTCGCGACGGCGAGACGCTTCGCCCCGCGACGTGGGACGACGCGCTCGACACCGTGGCGGCCGGGTTCGCACGGGCACGGGAGGCGGACGCGTCGACGTCGTTCGGGATCTTCTCGTGCTCGAAAGCGACGAACGAGATGAACTTCCTGGCGCAGAAGTTCGCGCGCCAGGTGATGCGCTCGAACAACATCGACTCGTGTAACCGCACCTGACACGCACCTAGCGTCGTCGGTCTGGCGACGGTGTTCGGAGCGGGCGGCGGCACCTCGTCGTACCGCGAGATCGAGGAGACGGACGTCGTCCTCCTCTGGGGCTCGAACGCCCGGGAGACGCACCCGATCTTCTTCCACCACCTCCTCGCCGGAGTGCGGAACGGCGCGCGCCTCTTCGTGATCGACCCGCGGCGCACGACGTCGGCGCAGTGGGCCGACCGGTGGCTCGGGCTCGACGTCGGCGCCGACATCGCCCTCTCCAACACCATGGCGCGCGAGATCATCCACGCGGGGCTCCACAACCGGCCGTTCGTCGAGCGCGCGACCGAGGGATTCGACACATACGCCGAGTCGGTAGAGCCGTTCACGCTCTCCGAGGGAGAGCGGCTCACGGGCGTTCCGGCGGAGGTGATCCGCGAGACCGCGCACGCCTTCGCACGCGCAGACCGCGCGATGATCTGCTGGACGCTCGGGATCACGGAGCACCACAACGCCGTCGACAACGTCCTCGCGCTCATCAACCTCGGCCTGCTCTGCGGGCACGTCGGCCGGTACGGCTCGGGGCTGAACCCGCTCCGCGGTCAGAACAACGTCCAGGGCGGCGGCGACATGGGGGCGATCCCGAACAAGCTTCCCGGCTTCCAGGACCTCGAGCGCGACGACGACGCGCGCGCCCGGTTCGAGGAAGCGTGGGGCACGCCGATCCTGCCGCACTACGGCTGGCATCTGACGCAGATGTTCCACGCGATGGAGCGCGGCGAGCTCAAGACGCTGTACGTGATCGGCGAGAACCCCGCCCAATCGGAGGCCGACGTCAACCACGCGCGCAAGCTCCTCGGCGCGCTCGACCTCCTCGTCGTGCAGGACATCGTGATGACGAGGACAGCCGAGATGGCGGATGTTGTGTTCCCGGGCACCGCGTCGTGGTGCGAGGCGGACGGCACCGTCACGAACAGCGAGCGCCGGGTGCAGCGTGTTCGCAAGGCCCTCGACCCGCCGGGCGACGCGCGCGACGACACCTGGATCCTCGCCGAGCTCGCACGACGGCTCGGCCACGACTGGGGGCATCCGACCGCCGAGGAGATCTGGGACGAGTGCCGCTCGCTCTCGCCGATGCACCGAGGCATGCGCTACGACCGCCTCGAGGCGCTCCGGGGAATCCAGTGGCCGTGCCCCGACGAGGAGCACCCGGGGTCGCCGTTCCTGCACGGTCGCCTCTGGGCCGACCCGCCGGAAGGCCCCCTGGCGCCGTTCAGCGTCGTCGAGGCGAAGCCACCGTTCGAGGCACTTGACGCCGACTTCCCGATTCGGCTCACGACGGGTCGGCGCCTCGAGTCGTTCAACACCGGCGCCCAGTCGGGTCGCTACCGCTCGCCGCTCCATCGCGGCGAGTCCCTCGACCTCTCGCCCGAGGACGCCGAGCTGCTCGAGGTGTCCGAGGGCGAGGTCGTGCGCGTCTCCTCGCGCCGCGGCGCGGTCGAGGCGCCCGTGCGGATCGACTCGTCTCTGCGGGCGGGCCTCGCGTTCATGACGTTCCACTTCCCGGACGAGGTCGACGTCAACCAGCTCACGATCGACGCGACCGACCCGAAGTCCGGCACGGCGGAGTTCAAGGCAGCCGCGATCAGGGTCGAGAAGGTGGCCCAGGCGCACGCTTCGCGTGCACCAGGCTCTGTCGAGCGGGAGACTGCCCCCGCCTGATGGATCTGAAGCTCGTCCCGAACGCAGAACCGACGACCGATGAGCGCGACGCGCTCGACTCCGTGCTCGGCCCGCCGCAGTCGGGCTGGGAGGGAGGCGCCCGCCAGGCAGGCGTCGAGGGCAACACGGCGGCAACCGGCCACGCTGCGCGCGGGCGGCGCCACCTCCTTCTGCCCGCGCTGTGGGCGCTCCAGGAGCGGATCGGCTGGATCAGCGCCGGCGGCCTCAACGAGGTCTGCCGGCGGCTCACGGTGCCGCCCGCCGACGCGTACGGCGTCGCGACGTTCTACGCGCTCTTCGCGCTCGAGCCGCGGCCGCCGCGCGTCGTCCACGTCTGCGACGACATCGCGTGCCGCTGCCACGGTGCGCAGGAGCTGATCGCGCAGGTCGAGGAGCGCTTCGGGGCCGAGGGTGAGCTGTCGGAGGACGGCTCCGCGACCTGGTATCGCAGCCCGTGCCTCGGGCAGTGCGATCGCGCGCCCGCGGCGATGGTCGCGGTCGCGGGCGAGGCGCCGCTCGACCGCGCGCAGGCGCCGATCACTGCCGCGGACGTGCTCGACCTGCTGTCCGGAGGCGACGCCCGGGCCGCCGCCCGAGCGCTCGATCCCGCAGACGGGCGATCCCTCGCTCCGTCTGCTCCGCCGCGTCGGCGTCGTCGACCCGGCGAGCCTCGACGACTACCGCGCCCACGGTGGGTACGAGGCGCTCCGTCGCGCGGTCGAGCTCGGGCCCGAGGGTGTGCTCCGGGAGGTGAAGGACTCGAAGCTGCTCGGCCGCGGCGGCGCCGCGTTCCCCACCGGTGTCAAGTGGGAGGCGGTCGCGCGACAACCCAACCGACCGCACTACCTCGTCTGCAACGCCGACGAGTCCGAGCCCGGGACCTTCAAGGATCGCGAGCTGATGGAGGGCGACCCCTTCGCAGTCGTCGAGTCGATGACCATCGCCGCGTACGCGACCGGCTGCGAGAAGGGCTTCGTGTACCTACGAGGGGAGTACCCCGAGGCGCTCCACGCCCTGGAGCACGCGCTCGACGAGGCACGGCAGCGCGGCTTCCTCGGCGAGGACGTGATGGGCGAGGGCTTCTCGTTCGACGTCGAGATCCGGCGCGGCGCAGGCGCCTACATTTGCGGGGAGGAGACGGCGATCTTCGAGTCGATCGAAGGCAACCGCGGCGAGCCGCGCAACAAGCCGCCGTTCCCCGTCGAGGTCGGGCTCTTCGGCAAGCCGACGGTCGTCAACAACGTCGAGACGCTCGTCAACGTCCTCGACGTAGTGCTCGGTTCCGGTCCCTCGTTCGCCGAGACGGGGACCGACGACTCGACGGGAACGAAGCTTCTCTGCCTGTCGGGGCACATCGCGAGACCGGGGACGTACGAGGTGCCCTTCGGCACGACGCTCCGCGAGGTCCTCGGGCTCGCGGGAGGGGTGCCGGGCGGCAAGGCGCTCCAGGCCGTGCTGATGGGCGGTGCGGCCGGGAGCTTCCTCGGGCCCGACGACCTGGACGTGCCGCTCACCTTCGAGGGAGCGCGCGAGGCCGGCACGACGCTCGGCTCCGGTGTCGTGCTCGTGCTGGACGAGACGGTCGACCTCCCACGCCTCCTCCAGCGCATCGCAGCGTTCTTCCGCGACGAGTCGTGCGGTCAGTGCGTCCCGTGTCGCGTCGGGACGGTGCGGCAGCAGGAAGCGCTCGCGCGCCTCGTCGCCGGCGAGCCGCGCGGCGGTCTCGAGCGCGAGCTTGCTCTCATCGGAGAGGTCGGCCAGTGCATGCGCGACGCTTCGATCTGCGGGCTCGGGCAGACGGCATCGAGCGCCGTCGAGTCGGCGATCCGGCGGTTGCACGTGTTCCAGGGACAATCGGCGTGAGCGAGCTGCTGGCGCCGAGGCGCATGGTCGAGCTCGAGGTCGACGGGCAGGCTGTCCGCGTCTTCGAGGGCGCGACGATCCTCGATGCATGCAACCAGCTCGGGATCGACACGCCGACGCTCTGCTACGGCGAGACGCTCCAGCCCGCGAACGTGTGCCGCGTGTGCGTCGTCGAGGTCGAAGGCGCGAGGGTGCTCGTCCCGGCCTGCTCGCGCAAGGTCGAGACCGGCATGAAGGTCCACACCGATTCCGAGCGCGTCCGCCTCTCGAGGAAGCTCGTGATGGAGATGCTTGCCTCGTCGGTCGATCTCTCCACGACTCCGGTGGCCCCCGGCTACCTGGCCCGCTACGACGCGGAGCCCACGCGCTTCGGGCCGCCCTCCCCACCTGCCGTGGATCGCGACCGAGCACGGACCGGACATCACGTGGCGCCCGACGGGCGGACCGCCGCGACCGTTCACCAGCCCGTGAAGCTCGACAACGAGCTCTACGTCCGCGACTACTCGAAGTGCATCCTCTGTTACAAGTGCGTCGACGCCTGCGGCGAGCAGTACCAGAACACGTTCGCCATCCACGTCGCCGGGCGCGGGTTCGATGCGCGAATCTCGACCGAGCTCGACACGCCGTTGCCCGAGTCC
The DNA here is from genome assembly GCA_963810295.1 of uncultured Actinomycetes bacterium. Taxonomy (GTDB): domain Bacteria; phylum Actinomycetota; class Thermoleophilia; order Gaiellales; family Gaiellaceae; genus Gaiella. Next base: position 119,476 of record CAWEMW010000009.1, on the reverse strand, counting down.
GCCTGTGTCTACTGCGGCAACTGCATCGCGGTGTGCCCGACCGGCGCGCTCATGTTCCGCTCCGAGCACGAGCTCCGCCAGGCCGACGAATGGCGCGAGGACGAGCAGTCGGTGACAGAGACCATCTGCCCCTACTGCGGTGTCGGCTGCTCGCTCGAGCTGCACGTCCAGGACAACACGATCGTGAAGGTGACGAGCCCCGACGACCACGACGTCACACGCGGGAACCTCTGCATCAAGGGGCGCTTCGGCTTCTCGCACGTGCAGGATCGCAGGGTGTAGGCGTCAGGTGTCCGACTTCGAGTCGGACACCTCGACCTCGCCGCTCCCGATGAGGACGGTCGTGCCGTCCTCGAGGTGAAGCGTGAGGCGGCCGTCGGGCCCGATGCGTCCCGCGGTCCCGTCCTCGCCCGCGATCTGCACCCGCTTGCCGCGCAACACATTGCGCGCCTCGAGCTCGTCGAGGAGCGGTGCGAGCCCCGACCGGCACCATGCGTCATATCGATGCTCGAAGATCTCGAGGAGCGCGACGAGCAGCTCCGCTCGATCGGGAGCGTGCCCCGTGACGGTCGACAGCGACCCGGCCGGCAGCGAGGTAGCCGGCAGCTCGGCCTCCGTCTGCGCGACGTTGATCCCGATTCCGCAGACGACAGCACCTTCCGATCCCTCCAGCAGCACGCCCGCCACCTTGCGCCCTTCGAGCAGGACGTCGTTCGGCCATTTGATCCCCGCTGCGTCGCGGCTCTCCTCGACCGCCTCTGCCACGGCGAGGCCCGCGACAAGCGAGAGCTCGGGGTGCGCGGTGCCGCCCGGAGGCCTGAGGAGCACGGAGAAGAGCAGCGATTGCCCTGCGACGTCCTCCCAGCTCCGGCCCAGGCGGCCGCGGCCGGCGGTCTGGTGCTCGGTGAGCGCGACGGCGCCTTCGGGCAGGTCGGCGGCGCGGAGCGCATCCTGCGTCGAGGCGCACGACTCGCTCCAGAGGTACGGCCGGCCGAAGCGGCCGCGGAGCAGCGGCTCGACGACGTCAGCGGTGAGGAGCTTGTGGTGATTCAACACAAGGAGTGTTACGCGAACCCGTGAGATGACAACGCTTGTGGTGAATCACCACAAGCGTTGTCAGTCGTCGCTCGGCGTCGCTCGATTTCGCTTGACGGTTGAGCGGCGGCGCTTGGCCTCGATCCGACGCCGGCGCGCGGCCTCCGATGGACGCGTGGGAATGCGCTTCCGCTCGACGTGCAACGCGTCCGCCAGCCTGGCGACGAGCCTCTCCACGGCGAGCTCGCGGTTGCGTGCCTGACTCCGCTCGTCCTGCGCGACCGCTCGGAGGACGGGTCCCGCCTTCGCAACGACGCGGTGCTTCTGCCGGTCCGTCAACGACGCGGACGCCTCGACGTCGAACACCGCCTCGACTCGCGTTTCCGACGTGTTCGCGTGCTGGCCTCCCGGGCCCGACGAGCGCGAGACGCGGAGCTCGATTTCCTCCGGAGGGATGGAGACGGAGCGCGTGACCCGAATAGACTCCCCGGCCATGGCGTGCATTCTCCTGGACGTCGACGGGGTGCTGCACGTCTCCGGTGAGCCGATCCCCGGCGCACAGGGCGCGGTCGCACAGCTGCGCGACGCAGGGCACACCCTCCGCTTCGTGACGAACAACTCGACCCGTCCGCGAGCCCAGCTCGCGGACGAGCTGCGCGCCATGGGAATCGACCTCCCCGACGACGAGCTCCAGACGACCGCCCGCACCGCCGCAAGCGAGCTGGCGGGCAAGCGTGTCTTCGCGCTTGTGATGGCAGGAGTCGTTCCCGACCTCGAGGGCCTCGACCTGGTCGGCGAGGGGGCCGATGCCGTGCTGATCGGAGGCTGCGACGAGACCCTCGAGCCGAATCAGGTGTTCAGCTACATGAATCTCGCCCGCGCGTTCGGGGAGATTCAGATGGGCGCCGATCTGTACTGCCTCCACAAGAATCGCTGGTGGCAGACGAGCCGGGGGCCGATGCTCGACGCCGGCGCGTTCGTCGCGGGGCTCGAGTACGCCACCGGCGTGGAGGCGACCGTGCTCGGCAAGCCGAGCCCGACCTACTTCGCGGCGGCGCTCGACGCTCTCGGCGCGGAGCCGGAGCTGACGTGGCTCGTCGGCGACGACCCGGAGTCCGATGTCCGGGCTGCCCAGCTCTTCGGGATGCGCACGGCGCTCGTCCGCACGGGGAAGTTCCGCCCGGACACGCTCGAGCGCCTGGACGTGACGCCCGACGTCGTGCTCAGCTCGATCGCCGACCTGCCCGACTGGCTCGAGCAGGCTCTCTAGGTGGCCACCCGCGTCGGGACCGACCTGATCGAGATCGAGCGGATCCGGCTCGCGCTCGAGCGGCCTGGCTTTCGCGACCGCTGCTTCACGCCGGACGAGCAGGCGTACTGCGAGACCCGCCGCAACCCGGCAGAGTCCTACGCGGCCCGGTTCTGCGGGAAGGAGGCCGTCGGCAAGGCACTCGGCTGCGGCGTCCTCTTCACGTGGAAGGAGATCGAGATCGTCGGCCCGCCGAAGCCAGGCGTGACGCTCAGCGGCAAGACCCGCCGCTTCGCAGAGCGGGTGGGCATGCGCGAGATCGACGTCTCGCTCACCCATTCGCACACGATGGCGGGCGCCGCGTGCGTGGCCGACCTCGCGACGCCGCTGCCGCCTCGACCCAGCGAGTCGTAACGTCGATGCACGAGCCGCTGTACACCGCAGACGAGATGCGCGCGGCCGAGTCGCGCCACCCCGGCTATCCCGATACGGCGAATGAGCTGATGGAGCGCGCCGGCGCGGCGGTGGCGGACGAGGCGCTGCGGTCGTTCCCGGATGCCCGGCGGTTCGCGGTCGTCTGCGGCAAGGGATCGAACGGAGGTGACGGGCGCATCGCCGCGCGCATTCTGCGAGAGGCCGGCCGCGACGCGACCGAGACCGACGACCTGGCAGGGGCGGACGTCGTCGTCGACGCAATCTTCGGGACCGGCTTCCACGGCGCGCCTCGCCCGGAGGCGGCCGATCGCATCGAGCAGATCGACGCGAGCGGGGTGCCGGTGATCTCGGTCGACATCCCGTCGGGTGTCGATGCCTCGACCGGTGAGATCGCCGGCGCGGCGGTGCGCGCGAGCGTGACGGTCACCTTCCACGGCGCCAAGGTCGGGCTCGTCGTCGTCGCCGGGTCGTTTCAACGCGGGCCGGGTCGTCGTCGCCGACATCGGGCTCGACCCGCAACCCACCGCAACCGTCCGTGCGACGCTTGCCGTGCTCGGGCTCGTCCCACGACGCGGCGCAGGGGATACGAAGTTCACCTCGGGAGCGCTCCTCGTCGTCGGTGGCGCGCCGGGAACGATCGGCGCAGCTGTTCTCACCGCCACGGCTGCGCTCCGCGCCGACGCCGGCTACGTCACGCTCGCCGTCCCCGAGCCCACGCTCGCGACCGCAGAAGCGCTTGCGCTCGAGCCCGTCAAGCGAGGGTTCGACTACGCAACGGCGCTCGACGCGCTCGCGCCGGACATCGAGCGGGCGCGAGCGATCGCGGTCGGGCCTGGGCTCGGGCGTTCGCCCGAGGCGCGATCGCTCGTGCGCGCGTTGCTCGAGCGCTCCGACCTGCCGGCAGTCGTCGACGCCGACGGGCTCCACGGGCTCGAGCCCGTGACGCGCGACGCACCGCTCGTCCTCACACCGCACGCAGGGGAGCTCGCGCGGCTTCTCGACACCAAGGCGGAGTGGGTCTCAGCGCATCGGCTCGAGGCCGCTGGCCGATGCGCCGAGCGATTCGGCGCCGTCGTGGTGCTGAAGGGCGCCGACACGATCGTCCGGGCGCCGGGCGGCCGCACCATCGTAAGCGACACCGGGCCGCCGTCGCTCGCGACGGCCGGGACGGGCGATGTCCTGACGGGTGTGATCGGCGCGTTCCTCGCAAAAGGGCTCGACGCGGTCGACGCCGCCGTCGCGGGCGCCGTCGCCCACGGGCTCGCGGCCCGCTCCGTGCCGCACCAGGCGGGTCTGATCGCGTCCGATGTCGTCGCAGCGTTGCCCTCGGTCCTTTGAGCTGACGAGAATGGCGACCGTGCGCTCCCGTATCACGATCGACCTCGGCGCGATCCGGCACAACGCCGGCGTGCTGACCCATCTCCTCGAGACCACGGAGCTCTGGGCCGTCGTCAAGGCGGATGGCTACGGGCACGGGGCGCTGGACGTCGGAAGAGCGGCGCTCGACGGAGGCGCAACGGCGCTCTGCGTCGCGACGGTCAGAGAGGCTCTTCCCCTTCGCACCGAGCTCCCCGGCGTGAGGATCGTGGTGCTCGGGCCGACGGGGCCCGAGGACGTACCCGTCGCACGCGATGCCGCGCTCGAGCTCACCGTTCCCGACGGCCGGCTGCCCGAAGGCGTCGCGGTCCACCTCAAGCTCGACACGGGGATGGGCCGGTGGGGGCTCTCCGAGCTGCCGGTTCCGGGGCCGTCGGTCGTCGGCCTGATGACCCACCTCGCAACCGCGGACACGAGCCGTGACTTCGCGCACGAGCAGCTCGAGAGGTTCCTCCGCGCCACCGAGTCGTACGCGGGTGTGTTCACGCGGCACATGGCGAACAGCGCTGCGGCGCTCCTGTTCCCCGAGACCCGACTCGACGCCGCGCGTTGCGGGATTGCGCTCTACGGGATCGACCCGCTCGGCGACGACCCCTCGCGCTTCCAGCTACGGCCTGCGCTTCGCTGGGAGTCCGAGGTCGTGCAGGTCCACCGGCTCGAGCCTGGCGAGTCGACCGGCTACGGACGACGGTTCGTCGCGGCCGAGGAGACGTGGGTAGGGATCGTCCCCGTAGGGTACGGCGATGGCTTCCGTCGGGACATGACAGGCGCCGAGCTGCTCGTCGCGGGCACACCGAGCCCCGTTGTGGGAACCGTCTCGATGGACGCCCTCGCGGTCGCGCTGCGCGGCCCCGTCGAGCCCGGAACGCCTGTCACGATCGTCGGTGACGGGGTCACGCTCGAGCAGCATGCGCGCGTGGCGGACACGATCGCGTACGAGCTCGCGTGCGGGATCGGCGCCGTCTCACGAGCGACGCGCGTGGTGCGCGATGTCTGATCCCATCGACCACCGCCGCGCGCACCAGGCCGAGCGCCACGCCGACCTCGAGGCACGCCTTCGGCGACTGCTCGCTCCGCTCGCCGGTGACGAGCGGGCGCTCGACGTCGGGTGCGGAACCGGGGCGCTCTCGTACGCGCTTGCCCCGCTCGTTAACGAGGTGGTCGGAGTGGACTCGTCCGAGGAGCGCGTCGAGGCGGCTCGGGAAGACGCGCCGCCGGGCTGCAGCTTCGTCGTGGGCGACGCGGAGGCGCTCCCGTTCCCGTACGGCGACTTCGACCTCGTTGGCTGCCGCGGCGTCCTCCACCACGTCCGCCGGCCCGAGCTGGTGGTCGCCGAGATCGCCCGCGTCACCAGCCGTGGCGGCCGGATCGTGATCGCCGACCAGCTGGGAGACGTCGACCCGATCCGCAGCCTCGAGTACGACCGGTTCGAGCGGGCACGTGACCAGTCGCATAGTCGCTTGCTGCCCGACGCCGACATCCGCGGCTTCCTCGACGCGAACGATCTCGTGGTCACCGCGAACGAGGTCGCGCGCGAGCAACGGCACATGGATCGGTACCTCGACCTCGTGGGGCTCGAAGGAGAGGAGCGCGAGCGCGTGGCGCGCATGGCGCCTGCGTCGTTCGAGGTCGAGATCGGCTGGTACGTCGCACGCAAGCCGTAGCGGCTCGCGCCTCGAAAGGACGCTACACCGAGCCGGGCCGGTAGTCGGACATGCTGGCGAAGCGCGCGATCAGCCCCGGCGCGAGCGCCTGAACGATCGAGATCAGGCGGTAGGGAAACCACGGGACCGTTACCTCGCTCTTCCCCTTCTCGACGGCCGTCAGGACCGCTTCCGCGACACGCGGCGGCTGGATCACGAACCGGCCGAGGAGCGGGCTCTTGAGGACGCCCTTCTGTGGAAACCCCTCCGTCTCGACGAAGCCCGGGATGACGGAATGCACCGAGATCCCGCTTCCGCGGAGCGCAGCGGCCAGGGAGCGCGAGAAGGCGAGCTGGGCGTGCTTCGAGGCGGAGTACGCGCCCGCCGCGGAAAAGGCGGTCGTGCCGGAGACGGAGACAATGTTGACGATGTGCGCGCCGCCCGCCTCGGCGGCCCACTTGAGGCCGGGCAGTAGGGCCCGTGAGCACCAGACGCCCCCGAGGTAGTTCACCTCCATCACACGGCGGATGAGATCGGAATCGACCACGAGGTACGAGCCGCGCGCGGGCATCCCGGCGTTGTTGACCAGGAGGTGGATCGCGGGATGGCGTGCCAGGATCCGCGCTGCCATGGCCTCGACGGCGTCGCGGTCGGCGACGTCGCAAAGCTCGACCTCGCCGCCGATCTCATCCGCGATAGCCAGGAGCCGGTCCTCGCGACGCGCGACGAGGACGCACCGCCACCCCTTCTGCGCGAGCAGCCGAGCCGTGGCCTCGCCGAGCCCCGAGGACGCGCCGGTCACGACGGCGATCCGGACCCCCGCGACGTCCGGGTCCTCGAGCGGTGCGACGGACGTCACCGTGCGTCCAGGGACGTGAAGGCGCGCACCGTGTTCACGTTGATTGCGACCGTGTCGCGGATGTCCGCCGCATAGCCGCCGGCGAGCGTAACGCAGACGGGCACGCCGGATGCGAGCAACGTGTCGCGGATGTGCCGATCGCGCGCGAGCAGACCTTCCTTGGTGAGCGCGAGACGCCCCAGGCGATCGCCCTCGTACGGGTCCGCGCCGGCAAGCACGAAGCAGAGCTCCGGGCGAGCTCGTCGAACCGCCTCTGGAAGCACGCGCTCGAGCTCGGTGAGGTAGCGCTCGTCGGACGTGCCGTCGGGGAGCTCGACCTCGAGGTCGCCGGGGACACGTCGGAACGGGTAGTTGCGAAAGCCGTTGAGCGACAGCGTGAACGCGTCGGCGTCGGTCGCGAGGAGCGCGTGCGTGCCGTCGCCCTGATGCACGTCCACGTCGACGACCAGCGCCCGCAGGAGATGTCCCTCGGAGCGAAGGACGCGCAGAGCAGTCACCACGTCGTTGAAGACGCAGAACCCGCGCCCGACGTCGGCGAAGGCGTGGTGCGTCCCCCCGCCGAGGTTCATCGCGACGCCGTCCTCGAGCGCTGCGCGGGCGGCCATGATCGTCGCCCCCGATGCACGCCGCGCCCGCTCGACGAGCTCGGGCGACCACGGTAGCCCGAGCCCGAGCTCTTCGCGCCGCTCGAGACGGCCTTCCCGGACACGGTCGAGCCAGTCGGCCGAGTGCGTCCATGCAAGCTGCTCCCAACCGGCGGCGTCCGCGTCGTGGACATCGACGCCGGGAAGCCGCTCCGCCGCCTCGCGCACCATCCGGTACTTGCCGAGCGGGAAACGATGCCCGTCCGGGAGCGGGTACGTGAACACGTCGTGGGCAAAGGCGCGCACGGCGCGACGGTAGCGAGTCGCATTAGGATCGTCGGATGCCAGGCAGGCTCGAGGGAAAGCAGGCGCTCGTGCTCGGGGTCGCGAACAAGCGCTCGATCGCGTGGGCAATCGCAGATCGCCTGGCCGCCGAGGGCGCGGAGCTCGCGTTCACGTATCAGGGTGAGCGGATCGAGAAATCGGTGCGCGACCTCGCGGGGACGGTCGACACGAAGCTCGTCACCGAGTGCGACGTCCGCTCGGACGACGACCTCGACAGGGTGTTCGCCGAGACAGCCGACGCGTTCGGAGGCGGGCTCGACATGCTCGTCCACTCGGTCGCCTTTGCCGCCGCCGAGGACCTCGAGGGTCGCTTTACGGATACCCCGCGCGACCGTTTCTGGATGGCGGTCGATATCAGCGCCTACTCGCTCGTCGCGTGCTCGCGGCGCGCCGAGCCGCTGATGGACGCGCGAGGTGGCGGCGCGATCGTGACGATGACCTACCTCGGTGGTGTCCGTGCCGTGCCCCACTACAACGTCATGGGCGTGGCCAAGGCGACGCTCGATGCGTCGATGCGCTACCTCGCCTGGGACCTCGGTCAGAAGCAGATCCGCGTGAACGCGATCTCCGCCGGGCCGGTGCGGACGCTGGCGGCTCGCTCGATCGCCGGGTTCACGACCATGGAGGAGATGTTCGAGCAGCGCGCGCCCCTTCACCGCCACATCGATGCCGGCGACTGTGGCGCCGCGGCCGCGTACCTCCTCTCGGACGACGCAAAGAACGTCTCCGGCACGACGCTCTACGTCGATGCCGGGTACCACGCGATGGGTATGTAGGGACCGACCTGTTGCATCGCCGCGGCGACGGCGCACCCGTGATCAAGCCATTTTCGAGGTCTAGCGGCAGGGTCGGATACTCATTCCCTCTCCATGGTCAACCCTTGAGAGACGAGCCCGAGAACCGCCACGAACGGCGGGCGAGGCTCATCGCTCGCCGAGTTGGTGTCGTCACGGTGATGACGCGCCACCCAGGAGACGTGCCTAATCGGTTCAGCGCCTTTCCTAAGGACCGCCCGGACACCGCGCTGTCGACGACGACCCTGCCGACGGAGTTCGCGGGTCTCGCCTACACGCTCTCGGCGACGAGCGCGTCGACGCTGACGGCGTACACCTGGACCGGCAGCGTCTTTCCCTTCACCAGCAGCTCCCCCTGCGCCTCGACGGCGATGACGTCGTCGAGACCGCGCCGCGTGTGCTCGTCGATCAGGATCGGCCGGTTCAGGACCTTCGTGTGCGACTCGAGACGAGCGGCGACGTTGACGGTGTCGCCCACGCACGTATAGGTCGCTCGGTGGTGCGTGCCCGTGTAGCCCGCGACGACCGGCCCCGACGCGATGCCGACGCCGATCTGGATCTGCAGCTTGTCCCGCGCGGTCTGCTCCTCGTTGAACAGGCGGATCAGCTCGACCATCTGGCGCGCAGCGAGCACGGCGCGCTGGCGATGGTCCTCGCGCGGCAACGGCGCGCCGAAGATCGCCATCAGCCCATCGCCGACCATCTGGTTCACGATGCCGCCTTCGCCGCCGATCGCGTCCATCATCAGCGTGTAGTAGTCGTTCAGCAACTCGATCGTCTCGGCGGGCTCCCGCGCTTCGACGATCGTCGTGAACGAGCGGATGTCGCAGAACAACGCGGACGCGTCGATGTGCTTGCCGCCGAGGGAGAAGCCGGACGTCAGGAGATCCTCCGCGACCTCCTTCGTCGCGAACTTGCTGATCAGCTCGCGCTGCTGATCGCGCAGGCGCTTCTTCTCGAGGCTCGCAGTGATGCGCGCGTTCAGCAACACCGGGTTGATCGGTTTCGTGAGGTAGTCCTCTGCGCCCATCTCGACGCACTTGACGACGCTGTCGAGCTCGTCGAGCGACGACGTCATGATCACCGGGATGTCGCGGAGGTGCGGGTCGAGCTTCAGCTCCGCGAGGACCTGGTAGCCGTCGAGCTCGGGCATCAGGACGTCGAGCAGCATGAGGTCGAATTGCTGGCGACGAATCAGGTCGAGTGCCTCGCGGCCGTGTCCTGCGAAGACGACGGCGTGCCCTTGCTGCTCCAGGCCGCGGCTGAGCAAGAGCTGGTTCACCCGGTTGTCGTCGACTATGAGGATCGCTCCGGGGGGAGCTGCCGGAGCGCTCACGGCGCCGGTGTCGAGCCGAGGGCGGTGAGAGTCGTCTCGAGCGCGGCGTACTCTCGGTCGATTCGATCGATGACGTCGGCCGTGCCGTCCAGCGTGCCGCGCCTCGCTCGTTCCTCGAGGTCCCGGCAGAGCTCCGAGAAGCTACCCGCCCCGAAGATCTGGCCGTTCGACTTCAGGGTGTGCGCCGTCCGTCGCAGCGCCTCCGTGTCGCCTTCCTCGTACGTCGTCCGGAGCGCTGCGACGAGGGCAGGCGCGTCGCTCAGGAACGTGCCGATCACCTCCGCGAGGAAGGCCTCCCCGTCGAGCTCTCTCAGGCTCTCGATCGCGCTCGCGTCGAGGCTCGTGCCCACCGCATTCGCCCTGACGGTGTCCCCGAGCGGACGGGCGCGGCTCAGCGCCTCCGTCAGCTCGGTCGGGCGGATCGGCTTGGCAAGGTAGTCGTCCATCCCGGCGGCGAGGCAGGCCTGGCGGTCCTCGGGCATCGCGTTCGCCGTCATCGCGATGATGCGCGGGCGTGCCTCCGGAGGCCAGCGCTCGCCGATCTGGCGCGACGCATCGAGGCCGTCCAGCTCGGGCATCTGCACGTCCATGAGCACGACGTCGTAGGGCTGTCGCTCGAGTGCCTCCAGCGCCTCGAGGCCGTTCGCCGCCACGTCGGCGCGGTAGCCGAGCTGGTCGAGGAGCCGGAGGGCGACCTTCTGGTTCACGGCGTTGTCCTCGGCCAGGAGGATCCGCAGCGACGACATCGCCGGCTTGCCCACGTCAGGCTCGTCGACCCCGGGCTCCTGGGACTGCTCGGCAAGCGCCTGCAGGAGAGCGTTGTAGAGCTGGGAGGCCTTGACAGGCTTGGCCAGCTGCACCGAGAACACTCCGGAGGACCGGACCTGGGGCAGCCGGCCGAGCGAGGTCAGCATCACCAGCGGAAGCTCGCGCTTGTCTCGGTGCCGCCGGATCTCGCGTGCGAGGGCGAGCCCGTCCATCTCCGGCATCACCATGTCGAGGACGGCGACGTCGAACGTCTCGCCTCCCTCGATTCGAGCGAGCGCCTCGAGGGGCGACGTGAGCGCCACGGCGTCCATGCCCCACGATCGCACGTGGCGCGCGACGATCTCGTGGTTCGTGACGTTGTCGTCCACCACGAGAACGCGCTTGCCGGCGAGCTGCGGTGCGCCTTGCGCGGCCCTGGGAGTCGGAGCCTCGGTCGCCTCCACGGGGAGGTCGACATGGAAGGTCGACCCCGAGCCCTCCTCGCTCTCCGCCCACATCGTCCCACCCATCAGCTCCACGAGGCGCTTGGAGATGGCGAGCCCGAGCCCCGTACCGCCGTACCGCCGGGTGGTCGACGCGTCGACCTGGCTGAACGACGCGAACAGCCTGTCCATCCGGTCCGAGGGGATGCCGATCCCGGTGTCCCGGACGGCGAGCTCGAGCCGATACGCGCTCGCTCCGGCGGGCTCGGCCCCGACCTGGACGACCACCTCGCCCTTCTCGGTGAACTTGACCGCGTTCGAGAGCAGGTTGAGCAGCACCTGCCGCAGGCGCGCGGCGTCCCCGAGGATTCCTGCGGGCGCCTCCTCGTCGATGAGACAGCCCAGCTCGATCCGTTTCTCCCACGCGCGCGGCGCCACGATCTCGAGCGCGCCCTCGACGCACTCCCGGAGATCGACTGCCTCCTTCTCGAGCTCGAGCTTGCCCGCCTCGATCTTCGAGTAGTCGAGGATGTCGTCGATCACGTGGAGCAGGGCGTCTCCGCTCGAGCGGACGACCTCGGCGAGCTCGCGCTGCTCGGCCGTCAGGTCGTCGTCGAGGAGGAGGCTGGTCATGCCGATCACCGCGTTCATCGGCGTCCTGATCTCGTGGCTCATCGTCGCGAGGAACGCGCTCTTCGCCTGCGTCGCCGCCTCCGCCTCCTCGCGCGCCCGCTGGAGCTCGGTGACGTACCGGGCCTTGTCGATCGCCGTCGCGGCGAACGCGCCGAAGGCCTTGGCCGTCCTTGCGTGCTCGGCGGTGTAGAAGTCGGGCTCGAAGGAGTCGAGCGTCAGCATCCCGATCAGGCGGTCGCCGATCAGCAAGGGGACGGCCATCCATGTCTTGATGCTTCCCTCGCCGTGCACGTCCTCGAACTGCGGATACCGCTCAGCGGGGTTCGAGACAATGATCGTCTCGTGCCGCTGGACGAGTCCCCACGCAGGATCGTCGGGCCCCCGGCACGCGTAGCGATGTCGGAGGAGCTCCTCGATGTCCGGGAAGCCCTGGGCCGCGAGAATCTCGAACTCGTCGCCGTCGAGCTGCTGGATGCTGGCACTCCGATTGGGAACGACCTTGCCCAGCTCCGACAGGATCAGGTCGAAGACTTCGGAGATGCCTAGCATGCTGCCGAGCGACTCGGCTGCAGCGCGAAGTGTCTCGGCCTGCTGACGAGCGGCGCGCTCGGTCTCCAGCAAGCGGGCGTTCTCGATCGCCATCGCGGCCTGGGCGGCGAACGCCGTCGCGAGGTTCGCGAGCGCATCGTCGTAGAAGTCCGCCTCGAAGTTGTCGATGCTGATGACGCCGATCACGCGGTCGCCGACGATCATCGGGACGCAGACCCATCCGCGAATGCGTCCACCGCCGTGCTCCTCGCTCGCGAAGTGGGGGTGATGGGAGACGTCGGCGAAGACCTGTCGCCGCTTCGATCGCAAGACCTGGATCCCGGGGTTCGTCTCGTCGTCCAGGTCGAAGCCCACACCGATCATCCCGCCCAGGTCGTCGAGGCCGCGCGCGCTCACGATGGTCAGGCGGTCTCCCTGGATCACCTGGATGGAACAGCTGTCGTAGGGCACCACCTGGTGCAGCTCGTCGAGGATCGCCTCGAACGTGTCTTCGAGGCTCAACGTCTTTCCGAGGACCTGCGTTACCGCCAGAAGCGTCTCGGCGTGCTCTCGTGAGCGCTGGAGCTCGGTGATGTCGTGGTAGATCGCGTAGAAGCCGACATGCTCGCCGTCGACTCGGAGCGGCACGAGCATCATCTGCACGTCGACCGTCTCCCCGTCCTTCCGTACGCGCTGTGTGATCCGGTCGGCCCGATCTCTCTCGAGCGCCTCGTGGGTGACGCGCCGGCCCTCTCCGCGAAGGTCCTCGTCGAGGACGAGGTCGTCGATCAGCCGCCCGATCGCCTCCTGCGGCGAGTAGCCGAAGAGCTGCGCCGCAGCCGGGTTCCAGCCCGTGACTCGCTCGTCGGCGTCCATGACGACGATGGCGACCGGGCTGATCTCGACCAGCGCTTCGAGCTCGGCGAGCCTGCGGCGCGCCTCCGCGAGCTCGGACGAGAGTTCGACTTCAGGCGTCATCGATCCTCTTCCCCGAAGCCCGGGGCCGACAACTCCACGCGGGCGCGGGAGATATTCCCTCGATCGAGCGCCCGGTCACGGCCGGAGTATCCCGCCCACCGAGCGGGCCGTCCAGGCAGACACGTGTGAGCAACGGCCGTATGGCGGTCTCCCGGTGTCGACTCGGTGCTGACTAGGATCGGTTCGAAGGCAGGAACTACCTGCTCAGCGCCAGCTCGTCACTACGCGATGGGCATGTAGAGGGGCGATTCGAGGTCAGTCACTTCACGAGATCGTTCGCCGAGAAGGACGCCGGGATCAGCCCGAATTCGGCGAAGACGTCGATCCACGGCTGCGCCAGCGCCGGCCGAAGCCGCGTTGCGAAGGAAGCACGCCTCATGTTCCTGATCACCGCCTCGTCGATGGGTGCGTACCCGGCGAGGATCGCGCCGCTGGCGCGGTCGTTCTTCCTGTTGTTGGCCCAGACTGCCGCCGCCTGGATCGCATTCCGGAACCGCGCGGCGAGGTTCGGGTCGACATCCCTACGAGCCATGGAGATCGTCACGAGGCACTCTCGCGAGCAGACGGCAGAAAGGGTGTCAGCAATCGGACGCGCGCCCCGCCGGATGGCCAGGGTCAAGAACGGCTCGGGCAGGATGGCAGCGTCGACCGTTCCGCGCATGAGCGGACCGAGCATCTGGGCGAATGGGATCTCGGAGAGCTGAACGTCGTCCGCCGAGAGGCCGTTGCGCTTGAGCCACTTCAGCAAGCCAACGTGTCCGAGGGTATTCGGCGCGTCGATCGCGATCCGCTTGCCAATGAGGTCGCGGGGTCGGCTGATCCTCTTGCCGGGTGCTGCGACGAGCCCCGTCGCGGGGGCATTTGGCCGATGGAGCGCCCCCGCAGCCACGAGACGGACCGGCGCGCCGCGCGACCTCAGAAGTGCGAGGCCGCCCGTGGTGAACCCTGAGAACTCGGCGTCACCCGACAACACGGCTGCCGCGATCTGGGTCGGTTCCGAGAGGACGACGATTCTCGCGTCGATTCCCTGGCGCTCGAAGAAGCCTCTGTGCTTTGCGTACAAAGGCAGCGCCGCGGCCTCGACAGGGAGGACGGCAACCGTCACCGTCGTCAGGGGAAGGCTACGACTGGCCGTCGCCGGGTCTGTGCCGCCAGCACTTCCTGGAGCCACAAGCACGATCAAGATGCCGGCCAGCACCGCCGCTGGAGGGAGTCCTCTGGCCGCGCGGCGTGCCAATCCTGTGCTCATGCGAACGGAGGTCATGCTAGGCCACCGCTGCGCGCGATGAGCCAACCGGCGACATTCGCTCTCTTCAAGACGTGTATATGACGGCACTTTCGCGCCCGTCCGCCTGCGGCAAGGTGCGCGTTGGTCGCCGGCTGGCATCTTCGGAGAAGGCCCGCGTTACGTCGGACCTTCTCCGCTGCCGGCGCTACGGTCGATCCGGGATCTGCTCGACGTCAAGCCTGGCACCTTGTGCGGTGCCTCGTAGACCACCTATCACGAGGTTTCCGGCCGGGTCGCGCTGCTCGGAGATCGACACGGCCGTGAAAGTCATCCCGTCCTGTGCGACTCGCACCGTCGCATTCACCTTCTGCGTGCCCAGAAACGCCCCAGTCTGCGGATTGAATCGGAAGAAGATCCTCGTGACCGAGAAGAGATACGGCCCGATCCGCTCCCACGCTCCGTGCGATGCACCGCGAAGCGCCGGCGGGGCGGCCGCGCTCTCCACGGTTGTGCCGTCGCCGGCGAACGTCGCCAGGACGCGTCCCGGCGGCTGCCCCGGCAGGGAAAGGGTAACGTCCCACGTGCCGACGAGCGCGTATCCCGCACCCGCCTTACGCGGCGTCTTCGCGGCCGATGCGGAAACGGCTGCGACCATCACCGATAGGGCGAGTATTGCGATCGCCGCGACGAATGCTCGGTTTCTCTTCACCATGTCTCCTCCTTACGATCGTCGTAACGAGCCGGGATCGACTCGTCCGGGTTGAAGACGTCGACGGATCGGCGCCAGGAGCCGTCGGCGACCTGGCCGTGGAGAGCGAGATAGGTGCCGCGATCGACAAGTCGCGCGTTACGAGCAACCTTGGCAGCGACCGCGTACCGACCGATCTCGATGAACTTGCCGGCAATGGCCGCGGTCAGCTGGCGCTCGAACGTGACCGTCGACAGCCCGAGGGCTATCCCCGCCCGCCAGTAGGCCTCGATCTCGACCCGCCCTCGAAGCAGCTCGCCCACGGGCGCGAGCACTCTCGCGTCGTCGGCGTACACGCGGGCCGCGCTCGATGCGTCCCCGTGTTCGAGCGAACGTACGAGCGTGGCCGTGGCCTGCTGGATCTCGCCTTCCATGAAGCGAGACGCTCGCCGACTCGGGTTACAAGGCGGTTACAGATCCAGGTGTGCTGGTGCCGACGAGCTACGGCATCGCCGTAGGCGACGACAGACCGCGCATCTCGGTGAGCACTTCGTCAAGGCCCAGACTGCGCCCGTCATCGATGGCCGCGGCCACTTCGTCGTCGGACAGGGTGCTGCGTATCGCCGCCAAGGCGTCTTCGCGGGCCTCGGCCTCGGCCGGCAGCAGCACGCCGCCGACCCGCCGCAGCTCGTCTGCCGCTCCCAGCAGGCGTGCACCCCGAACCGGCTCGCTCCAGCCGGAGGCCACGACCGCGAGCCCGTAGCAGCAGATTGCGGGGACCCCCGAAAAGCCGAGGCTATTCGCGTATTCGAGAGCTTCGCCGAGCTGGCTCCGGGCCTCGTCCAGCCGCGCCTCGTACGCTGCGCCCATGCCGAGCCTGCTGAGCGCGAGGGCCATGCCTTCCTGATCCTCGATGGCGCGGGAGAGCTCGAGTGAACGGCCTCCGATCTCGCGGAGATCGTCGTACCGCCGCGTGTGCAGAGCCGCCTCGGCGAGGATGAACAGAGCTATTGCCTCGAGACGCGTGCTGCCCATGCGACGTGCGATGCCGACCGCCTCGTCGCAGTGCGCGCGGGCAAGGTCGTAGTCGCCCGCGAGACCTGCGATGGCCGTCAGGACGTTGAGGCACGTGACGACGGCTCGCTCAGGCCCGCTCCCGTGGGCGGCCGCGATTCCCTCTTCCGCGAACGATTGCGCACGCTCGAACTCGCCCGCAAGCCGAGCCAGCAAGGCGGCTGCCGCAAGTCCCTGGACGCGAACCGAAGACGGGTCCGGTGGAGCGCGTACAAGAGCCTCCTCGAGCCAGTCGAGGCCCTGACGAACGTAGCCGCGAATGAGCCAGTAGTGGCGCAGCTCGACCGCGAGTGGCAGCGCCAGGTCCGGCGCGTCGGCGACCGCCCACTGCACAGCGGCGTGGATGTTCTCGCGCTCGGCGTCGAGAATTGCCAGACCCGCTCTGTGCTCCTGTGGGGCGAATCGGACGTGGTCGGGACTGGCCTGCCGCGCAACGCCGAGGAAGTGCTCCGCATGGCGCCGCCGCACCAGCTCTGCCGCGCCCTCCTCGTCGAGTCTTTCGGCCGCGTACTCCCGGATGGTGTCCAGGAGCCGGTAGCGCATCGATCCCTGGCGATCCTCGGCGACGACGAGCGAGGATGCGACCAGCTGCTGGACGAGCTCCATCGCGCGGGTCTCGTCGCTTTCCAGGCAGATCGCGGCGGCTGCGGCAAGGGAGAAGCCCCCGGCGAACACGGAGAGGCCACCGAGCAGGGCGCGCTCGTCAGCGGCGAGAAGGTCGTAGCTCCAGTCGATCGTCGTTCGGAGCGTCTGGTGTCGCGGGTCGGCAAGGCGGCCCCAGGAGCGGAGAAAGCGAAAGCGATCGTCGAGGCGGGCGGCGATCTCGTCGAGGGAAAGCGCCTTCGCGCGCGCGGCGGCGAGCTCGATCGCAAGCGGAAGACCGTCGAGCTCACGGCAGATCCGCGCCACGGTCGTCACACCTCTGTCGTCCGCCGCAAGTTCCCGGCGCGCAGCGCGCCCGCGCGCGAGGAACAAACGGACGGATGCGAACAGCTCGACCTCTTCGGCCGGTACGTCGTCGCCCGGTGTCGGCAGCGGCTCGACCGTGGAATCGACCTCACCCGAGATTCCGAGTGGGATTCGACTCGTCGCCAACACCCGCACGTGGCTGCATGCTCGGAGCACCGCGTACGCAAGCTCGCCGCAAGCCGTCGCGAGATGCTCGCAGTTGTCGAGTACGAGTAGGAGCTCCTCGCCTCGGATGTGATCGACGAGCCCGTCGAGAGCGGAAACGTCGGGCCGTTCGGAAACGCCGAGCACCTGCGCGACCGCGGTCGGCACGAGCGAGTCGTCGGTGCAGGCCGTCATGTCGACCAGCCAGACACCGCCCGTCCACGCCCCGACCTGACGCACGGCCGCCTCCAGCGCCAACCGGGTCTTGCCGGCGCCGCCGACTCCCGTCAGCGTGACGAGACGGTGCTCACGCAGCAACGCCTCGAGGGCGGCGAGCTCCTGCTCGCGACCGATGAAGCTCGTCAGCTGTGCTGGGAGGTTGTGCCGTTCTTCGGCAGGCGCTAGGTGAGCAATCTCGTGGCGCAGTACGGCGCGCTCGAGCGCTCGGAGCTCCTCGCTCGGCTCGAGACCGAGCTCCTCGGAGAGATAGGTTCGCGCCCGCCGGTAGGCGGCGAGTGCGTCGGCCTCTCTCTCGGAGCGGTAGAGAGCCAGCACGAGTTGGCGCCAGAGGCGCTCGCGCAGCGGTTCCTCTTCGACGAGGCGCTCGAGCTCCGGGACACACGCGACATGGCGGCCCAGCAAGAGCTCGGCCTCGATGCGCTCCTCCACGCAAGCAAGGCGGAGCTCGTCGAGCCGTCTCGCTTCGAGCGCGAGGACGCGGCTGTCGTCGACGTCGGCGAGCGCCGGGCCACGCCACAGGGCGAGCCCGGCGGCGAGACGATCCGCAGCGAGTCCGGCGCCGCCGCGAGCAAGTGCTTCGCGACCCTCGGCGAGAAGTCGTTCGAAGCGGGTTACGTCGAGCCGGTCTGCCTCGACCTCGAGGATGTACCCCGGGGAGCGCGCGATGAGCCCGTCCGCGCCGAGCGAGGCGCGCAGGCGCGAGACGTACACACGGAGCGTTCGTTCGGCGCCGGGAGGAGGCGTCTCACGCCACAGCTCGTCGATCAGCCGATCGGTCGAAACCGGGCGCCCGTGTTCGAGGAGGAGCAGTGCGAGGAGGGAGCGCTGTCGACGACCGCCCAGTCGCAACGGCTGACCGTCCCGTACGACTTCTACCGGGCCGAGCATCCGGAAGTCGGTGGCCGCGAGAGCAGGATTCGCCACGGCGCATGCACCTATAGTCGGAACTCGTCACCGAGCGCAAGGACCCCCTCCACCGGGTCGTAGCGGAGTGGGAATCTAGACAGCCGGCGGTTCTGGCGAGGGAAGCGGCTCGGTGCCCGGCTCCTGGGGTGGCGGGGCCGGTTCGGGCGGAGGATCGGGCGTCGGCGAGGGGACCGGGTCCGGCGAGGGCGCCGGGTCCGGGACGTCGGGCGTCGGCGGGGGCTGCGGCATGTGTGAGCTCATGCCCGGGTGATCCCCGCATGCGAACGCCCCGAAACCCGCACAGGTGTCGAGACGCTGTCGCGCGGGTACGCGGGTCGGACTCGAACGAAGGGAGTCGTGGTGGACGACAAGCTGGAAGGGCAGAAGAAGCAGGCCGAAGGGAAGGCGAAGCAGGCCGAAGGGAAGGTCCAGGAGACGTGGGGCGACGTCAAGGACAAGGCCGGAGACGCCTTGGACGACGCGAAGGACGCCGTAGACGACGTCCTCGATCGCGACGACGACAAGGATCGCGAGCCCACCGGCACGACCGCCGAACGGTCGGTGTAGCCGACGCGCAACGGCGTAGGGGCGGGGCGGGACCCTCCTCGCCTCTACGCCGTGGTCGCGCTCAGCGCTTCCTCCTTCGTCTCGCACACCCAGGTGATCGTCGGCAGGTCGAGGATCTCGAGCAGGCGACGAACACGTCCTCCCCGGGGAGCGACGACCACCAGTCGTTTTCCCTGCGCGTCGAGCGACGCGAGCATGCGGAAGAGCCCGTGCACGCCCGCACTGTCGACGAAGTCGACGCCCGCGAGATCGAGGACGACGGTTCGGGACGCGGCGGCGGCCTTTCCGACCTCTGCCTCCCACCGAACGACTGTGGAGAGGTCGAGTCCGCCCACGATCTGAACCAGGGCAGGTTGCGTCACGCGTGACCGCCGAGGAAACGCCACATGACGACCTTCGTGCCGGGCAGACCGCTCCGGATCGAGATCCGATCCATCAGCGCGCGTGCGAGCGACAATCCCAGGCCCCGATCGCGCCGTTGCACATTCCTCTCGTGCCACGAGCCGGTGTCGTCGACGACCACCCGCACCCAGCGCGGGGTCACGCTCGCGACGAGCGTGACGCCCTTGCCCTTCCGGTCGAGAGGGTGCTCCACCGCGTTCGCACAGACTTCCCAGGTCGCCAGGACGACGTCCTCGGCGGTGTCGGTGTCGATCCCTGCGCGCTCGAGCCAGCACCGCAAGGCTCGGCGCAGCGCATCGAGCGCGTCGAGCCGGTCGGGGATCGTGAGGGAGAGAGCTTCCTCCATCACGAGGAGGAATTCCCATCCTGCCATCCTCGAAACCGCTTCGGGTCGTCGGATCCGTCCCGGGCGACGGTTTGACGAACAGCATTCCGGGTAGCACTCTGAGGCGCGGTGAGGGACCTTTCGACGAGCGGCGTCCACCGTCCAGCAGGCGGTTTGCGGTCCTACGCGTTCGCGCTCGGGGCGGTGTGCGTCGCTCTTGCCGTCACGGCGCTCCTGCTCCCGCTTTCCGACGACCCGCTCTTCTCCCCACTCGTGGGCACGGTCGTCATCCTGTCCGTCTACTACGGGGTCGGGCCGGCGCTTGCAGCAACCGCCGTCGGGTGGTTCGTTGCGCTGCTCATCTTCGTCGAGCCGCACTGGTCGCTCCTGCCGACGCTCTCCGGCGCGACCCGCTGGGGGATCGGCCTCGTCGTGGCGCTCGTCCTCATCTGGGTCAGCTGGACGCTCCGCCGATTCGGGGCGGAGGCCGCCGAGCGCGCCACCGAGGCAGAACGCTCGACGGCTGTGGCCCACGATCTGCACGAGCTCGCCGCTGCTCTGGCATCCGCGGCCACGCCGTCCGAGGTCGCTGCGGCCTTGCTCACGCGGGTGCCCGACCTGCTCGGGTCGGAAGGCGGGTCGCTCGGGCTCGTCGAAGGCGACGAGCTGCTGGTGGTAGACCCCGCGGAAGGGCCCCGTCCGGCGCTTCAGCCGGGGCTGCGGCTTCCTCTCTCCACGAAAGCGCCCATCACCACCGCGGCCCGCTCGGGAGACGCCGCGTACGCGGCCACCCGGGACGAGTTCGCCCGCGAGTACCCGGACGGGGCCAGGCTCGCGCGCTATGCGGCCTCCGCGCTCGCAGTGCCGTTGCGGGTCGAGGGACGAGTCGTCGGCGCGATCGGCTTTCCGTTCGAGCAACCTCATGCGGTCGACGAGAACGTCCTTTCCGTCGCGCTGGTCGCCGCGGAGCTCGGGGGGCAGGCGCTCGGCCGCTCCCTCGTCTACGAGCGCGAGCGTGCGGCTCGGGAGGGCCTGGAACGTGTGGCACGACTCGTCCTGCGGTTTGCGGACGAGCCCCCGGAGACGGTTGCCGAGGCGATCTGCACCGAGGCACGCGAGATGTTCGACTCCGACGTCGCGCAGCTCTGGAAGGTCGTCGACGGCTTTGTCGAGGTGATCTGGCGTGAGCCCGCGTCGCCGGACGCGCCCCCGGGACACCGCGTCGAGCCGCAGGACTATCCCGGAATGCAGCTCTCGCTCGAGCGGCGCGAGCCGACGTTCTTCCCCGATGCGCGGACGACGGTGCAGGGCGAGAGGCTCGAGCGCATCCTGGCCGAGGGTGTGCGCTCAGTGCTCCGCGTCCCGATCGTCGTCTCGGGTCGGCCGGAGATGTTGCTCGCGCTTCGCTGGGCCCGTGTCGTGCCGGAGCCGGACGCGCAAATGCTCGCGCTCGTTCGGCGCTTCGCCGATCACGCGGGGCTCGTCATCGAGCAGGGCGTGCGGCGACGCGCCGAGGAGACCGAGCAGATTGCGAGAGCGCGCGCCGAGCGCCTGGCCGGCGACCTTGCACAACTCCATGCGCTCGCGAGCTCGCTCGGCGCCGCGTCGACGAGAACCGAGATCGCGGCGCTCGTCGCGGGTCGCGTGCTCGCCGTCGCGGGCGCCGAGACCGTGGCCGTCTACGACGTCGGGAGGAGCGGAGGCGAGCCCGAGCTGCTCGCGTCGGTCGCGTCCGATGTCGCGCTGGCGCGAAACGAGGACGCTGCCGGCCCGGGGTTTGTCGCCTTTCCCGGCGACGCCCCGCTTCCACAGGCGCCACGGTGGCTCGACGGCGACGTGGGCGACGAGCAGCGCGGCCCGTCCGCGACCTTGCCGCTGATGATCGAAAGCAGTCCCGTCGGGGTGCTCGTAGCGCAGTTCAGGCCCGGACACCTTCCCGACGAGGGCACGCGAAGGCTCGTGGAGACCATCGCCGGCCAGGCGGCGCAGCCGCTCGAGCGCGCGAGGCTCCACGAGAGTGAGCACGAGGCGAGGATCCAGGCGGAGGTCTCGGCTCGCCGCACGCGGCGTCTCCAGGCTCTGACTGCCGCATTCTCGGGAGCGCTCACCCCTGCCGAGGTCGCCGGCGCCTTCCTCGACGAGACGGTCGAAGCAGTCGGCGCGTCGGCAGCCGCGCTCGCGTTGCTGGACGACGAGGGTCACGAGCTCCACGCCGTTCGCTCCAGGAGCTTCCCGGACGCCTTGCTGGGCCCGGAGGGAATCGTTCCGGTGACGTCCTCCGGCCCGGCGGCAACCGCGGTTCGCGTTCAGGAGCCCTCCTTCTACGACGACGTCGAGCTCCTCGCGGCTGCGCATCCGGAGCTGCGAACGGCGCTCGCCGATTCAGACCTGCGCTCGTTCGCGTTCCTCCCGGTGAGCGCCGGCGCCGCGCCCCTGGGTCTGGCTGTGCTCGCCTGGTCACAGCCGGGGAGGCTCGTCGACGACGAGCGCGCGTTCCTCGAGGCTGTTGCCGCGCAGTGCGGCCTCTCGCTCGATCGCGCGCGGCGTTATGAGGGCGAGCGGGTAGTGGCGGAGACGCTGCAGCGGAGCATCCTGCCGGAGACCGTGCCGTCGATGGAGGGCGTGCGGGTCTCCGCGCTGTACCTCCCCGGCTCGACGGCGGTCGACGTCGGCGGCGACTGGTTCGACACGCTAACGCTTCCCGACGGTCGCCTCGGGTTCGTCGTCGGCGACGTCGTCGGGAAGGGTGTACAGGCCGCCGCGACGATGGCGCAGCTGCGGAACGGCATGCGGGCGCTCACGCTCGACGTGCTCACACCTGCCCAGACGGTGACGAAGCTCAACCTCTTGCTCGAGAACTACATCGACGTGCCCTTCGCCACGCTGGCGTACCTGGCGCTCGACCCGGAGACGCTCATGGTCACGCTTGCCTCGGCCGGTCATCCCCCGCCGCTCGTCGTCTTGCCGGACGGCAGGACGCGCTTCATCGAGGGCGACGGAGGCCTTCCGCTCGGCGTCGACACGGACTTCGAGTACACGGAGCACACGACCGTGCTCGAGCCGGGATCGATCATCGTCCTGTACACGGACGGGCTCGTCGAGCGTCGAGGCCTGTCCATCGACGACGGACTGGCCCGTCTTGCCAACGCTGCGGGACGCGCGCCCCATGAGCCGGATGCATTCGTCGACGCGCTCGTCGGCGAGTTGCTCGGCGCCGAGGCACGGCAGGACGACGTCGCATTGCTCGCAGTCCTGCTCGATCCCGCGTTGCTGGCTCCGCTCGAGCTGACGATCCCCGCCGACCCCGACGCGCTTCCGTACCTCCGTCAGGAGCTCGAACGGTGGCTCGACTCCGCCGCCGTCCCCGATGTCGACGCACGCGACATACTGCTCGCCACGTGGGAGGCGGGGGCGAACGCAATCGAGCACGCGGACGCGGGGGACGGCGCTGTTGTCCGGGTCGATGCGGCGCTCTCCGGCGACCGCGTGCGCATCGGGGTTATCGATCGCGGCCGCTGGAAGGAGCCCGAGGTGCGGCACGATCGAGGTCTTGGGCTTCGCCTGATCGAGTCGTTGATGGCATCCGTCGACGTCGAGCGAAGCCCCTCCGGCACGCGCGTCGTGATGGAGCGGCCCCTCACCCGCGAGCCTGCACGGAGCCATGGAACGCATCCAGCTGACCACTGACGAGGTGCGCGGAGTCCAGGTCGCCCGTCTCGGGGGCGAGCTGGACAAGCTCGCGATCGACAAGGCACGGTCACGCCTCGACCCGCTCGTGGCCGGGGGCAAGCTCGTGGTCGACCTCGACCGGGTCACCTTCGTCGACAGCGCCGGGCTCCACGCGCTCTTCGGCCTGGCTCGCATCGCGGCCTCGCACGGTGGCGGTGTCGCGCTCGCCGTCGCGGAGTCGAGCCCGACCGCACGAGTGATCGCGCTTGTCCATCTCGGTGAGGTGCTCCCGGTCCGCGCGACGGTCGACGAGGCGGTGGCGGTGCTCCTGGCCGAGGTTTCGAGCCTTGACGGTGCGGGGTATGGGCCGCCCGAGATCGACGAGAGCTAGACGACGAGGAGGCGACTGCCATGCCACCACGTGGGGTGAAGAAGGGATCGAAGCGGGGCCGGCAGTACGAGCACATCAAGGAGTCGCTCGAGGACCGCGGCGAGCCGCGCGCGGAGGAGATCGCGGCACGGACCGTGAACAAGGAGCGTGCGCGATCGGGCGAGGCGAGGGAGCCGTCGCGGCTCTCCCGCGAGGACATCTCGTCGGGGCGAAGGGGCGGGTTGCGCGCCAACCGCAAGGGGCCGCGCGGCCGTACCAAGGAGCAGCTGTACGAGGAGGCCAGGAATCTCGGAGTGAAGGGCCGCTCCAAGATGACGAAGGCCCAGCTGCAGCGCGCCGTCTCGCGCAAGCGCTCGTGACCGGCCACGAGCAACGGTCGGGCATCCTCCGAGGTTGCCTCCAAAGCCGATGGCAGGCTCGGCGTCGTTTGAGACGGCGCTCTCCGGGGTAGGAGAAGTCCCGCGTGGGTGGCGAGATCGAATCGATGGATCGACCGAACGGCGTAGATGACGCGTCCTTCGCAGTTGATGTCGAGGATGTCTCCGACCGCGTGAGCGTCGTCTCCGTTCACGGACAGGCCGACCTCCACACTGCCTCGGATCTTCGCGCGGCCCTGACCGATGCGATCGATCGAGGCTCGGTGCACCTTGTCGTCGACCTCAGCGAGGCGACGTTCATCGACTCGATGACGCTCGGCGTCCTTCTCGGCGCGGTGAAGCGCTTGCGACCCGCGGGCGGCGGTGTGAGCGTCGTCAGCACCGATCAGCACATCCGCCGGATCTTCGAGATCACGTTGCTCGACCGTATCTTCACGATGCACTCCGACCGACGAGCCGCCATCGACGGAGCGGGCGGCGGTTGAGCAGCTCCGCCGCGCGTCCCGCCATCCCCGACACCGTCCTCGTCGAGTTCCCGGCGACCGAGGGGTACCGCAGCGTCGGCAGGCTCGTGCTGGGTGGTCTGGCGTCCCGCTTCGAGCTGCCCGTCGACCGGGTCGAGGACCTGCTGCTCGCCGTGGAAAGCCTGCTCGCTCAGGGTGTGGACGGCGAGACAGTGACGCTCGAGGTGCAGGCCGCCGAGGACGGGTTCCGGGTGCGGCTCGGCCCGTTCGTCGACGGCGGTGTCGCCGATCCGGCCGTCGCGCGAGTGCTCGAGCGACTCGTCGACGAGGCGAACGAGGTTGTCCCGGAGGACCGTGCCGGCACCTTCGCCGAGCTGCTCGTCTCCGCTGCCCGCCACCGGCGAGACGGATGACGACGTTGGCAGTCGACGCCGAGTTCGCAGAGCTGCTCGAGGCTCACAGGGCCGGCGACCCGACCGCGCGCGACCGACTGGTCGAGCGTTATATGCCGCTCGTGCGAAGCGTTGCCTCGCGGTACAGCGGGCGCGGTGAGCCGCTCGAGGACCTCGTCCAGGTCGGCGCCATCGGTCTCGTGCTCGCCATTCAGCGCTTCGACCTGGAGCGCGGAACGCAGTTCACGACCTATGCGGTGCCGACGATCGTCGGTGAGATCCAGCGCCACTTCCGCGACCGGGCGTGGGCGGTGCACGTGCCGCGGCGCATGAAGGAGCTGAGTCTTCGCCTCACGCGCACCATCGAGACCACCACCGCAGACCTCGGACGCGCGCCAACGATCGCAGAGCTCGCCGAGACGATCGGGATCGGTGAGGACGAGGTCGTCGAGGCGCTCGAGACGTACCACGCGTACTCGACCCGCTCCCTCTCGCAGCCGCTCGGGCCCGGTGGCAGCGACGACGAGACGATGGAGGACGTGCTCGGCGAGATCGAGTCCGGGTACGAGGAGGTCGAGCACGGTGTGCTCGTCGAGGCCGGCCTCGACGCGCTCGACACGCGCGAGCGGGCAATCGTCGAGATGCGTTTCTTCGAAGGGTTGACCCAGTCGGAGATCGCGGCGCGGATCGGCATCTCGCAGATGCACGTCTCACGCCTGCTCCGCCGCGCGCTGGTGACGATGCGCGGCCGCCTCGAGACGATCACGGAGGAGCAGGCGTGAGCTCGGGCACCGTACGGCTCACGATCCCCGCCAAGGCGGAGTATCTGATTCTCGTGCGGCTTGCGCTGGCGGGCATCGCGCGCGAGGCGCCGATGAGCGAATCGGCGCTGGCCGACCTCAAGCTGGCGGTGACCGAGGTTTGCGGCAACGCGGTCCGCCACGCCTACGCGGACGAGCCGGGCGCGGTCCGGATTCTCTTCGACGTCACGTCCGACGCGATCGAGGTGACCGTCGAGGACGACGGCCAGGGGCTGTCGCTCGACCGCATTCCGGACGACATCCGCGTCGGCGAGGAGCCGGTCGAGGCGGGCATGGGCCTCGCGATCATCCGCGCGGTCGTCGACGACCTGGCTGTCGACGGGCCGCCGACCGGCGGCGCCGGCACCACGGTGCGACTCACCAAGCTGCTTTCCGCCTGAGCGTCAGGCGAGGAGGGCGCTCGCGCGATCCGGCCTCACGTCGAGCGACCGCTCGAGCGAGGTCAGCTCGAAGATCCGACGCGCCTCCGTCTCCGGTAGGACGACCCGCAGCTCTCCACCACCCTCGCGCACACGCCGCAGGAGCCCCACGATCGTGCCGAGAGCGGTCGAGTCGAGGAACGAGACGGCGGTGAGGTCGAGGACGACGGCCGAGGCGCTCGCGTCGGCGGCCGCTTCAGCGAAGGCGGTGCGGAGGGCGGGTGCATCGTAGGCGTCGAGCTCGCCCGAGAGCGTCAACACCAGGCCGCCCTCGAACGGCTCCACGTGGGGAAGAACTCGCGTCATTCGAAGAGATCATGCCGGGGGCGCCCACCTGGGCGCCCCCCGAACCGTCTTCTTGCGCCTGTGCGCGCGACCTAGCGCTCTACGAGGTCGCGCTCGCGCACGACCGTGTCGCGCCGGTAACCGCCGAAGCCGCCCCAGCTCGACCAGAAGACGAGCGACAGAACCGCGCCGACGATCCCGACCACCATCAGGATCACGCCGACCGTGTTGAGGTCGATCCCGGACGCCTCCGCCGTCACCGCCCAGGTCAGGATCGCTCCGGCGGCAATCATGATGAGACTGAGACCGATTCCCATGACGTCCTCCTGCTCGTGAGAGAAAGTGCCGCGCTCCCACGCGACAGTCGAAGGGGTACCCGGTCTCGTCGCCGCCTAATCCCTCGGGGCGCTCGCTTTGCCGTCGCTACGGCGCAGGCGCGACGTTTGGGGCGCGCCTTGGTTGGGAACGACGCCGTCGATACCGGTTGACCACGTCCGCCTCGGCGGCCGTACGCCGGGCCTGGACGGAAGGAGACGGACGTGGAGCTTGGCTATGCCATTTCGAGCGAGGAGCACGCGCCCCTTGACCTCGTGGCCAACGCCGCGCGCGCGGAGGAGGTCGGCTTCGACTTCGCCCTTGTCTCGGATCACTTCCATCCATGGATCGACCGGCAGGGTCACAGCCCGTTCGTGTGGGGCGTCCTCGGCGGGATCGCCGCCCGTACCGAGCGCATCCGCATCGGAACCGGCGTCACGTGCCCGACCATGCGCATTCATCCGGCGATCGTCGCCCAGGCAGCTGCGACCACAGCGACGATGCTGCCGGGCAGGTTCTTCCTCGGAGTCGGCACGGGCGAGAACCTCAACGAGCACGTTCTCGGCCACCGGTGGCCTCCGGCCGACCTGCGTCGGGAGATGCTCGAGGAGGCCGTTGCCCTCATGCGCGAGCTCTGGAAAGGGGAGCTCACGACCCACCGCGGGCGTCACTACACGGTGGAGAACGGGCGCCTCTACACGGTTCCCGACGATTCGATCGACGTGATGGTCGCAGCCGGCGGGGCGAAGAGCGCCGAGCTCGCCGGTCGCATCGGCGACGGCTTCGTCGGGACCGCGCCCGAGCGCCAGTTGCTCGAGGCCTTCGACGACGGCGGCGGAGCGGGCAAGCCGCGCTTCGGGCAGCTCACGGTCTGCTGGGCCGAGTCCGAGGCCGAGGCACGAAAGACCGCCCTGGAGATCTGGCCGAACGCTGCGCTCGAAGGCCCGCTGGCGCAGGAGCTTCCGCTTCCATCGCATTTCGAGGCGGCCGCGGCGATGGTCACCGAGGAGGACGTGGCGAAGACCGTCGTCTGCGGGCCCGACGTCGAGAAGCATGCCGACGCGATCGACACGTTCCTCGACGCCGGGTACGACCACGTGTACGTGCACCAGGTCGGTCCGGATCAGGAAGGGTTCTTCCGGTTCGCCGAGCAGGAGCTCCTGCCGCGATACGCGAAGGCCCCGGCCGCCGCGTGAGCTCGCTCGAGCGGGAATCCCCGTAGGTCATGGCGCGACGCGGGGGGTGGCGGAGAACGGGGACCAAGCGGTTTCGCTATGTCGACGCACGCGACCAGCCGATCACGGACGAGGAAAAGCTGGCACGCATCGAGGGGCTCGTGATCCCGCCCGCCTGGCGAGACGTCTGGATCTCGCCGAACGCCCGAGCGAAGCTGCAGGCGACCGGGGTCGACAGCGCCGGTCGGCGTCAGTACCTCTACCACCCGGCGTTTCGTGCGGCCCAGGAGGAGCGCAAGTACGACCGGCTCGTCACGTTCGGGGAGCGCCTTCCGGCGCTCCGCGACGCGACCGCCAAGCACCTGGCCCTCGGTCCCTACGAGCGGGAGTGGGCGTGCGCGCTCGCCGTGACCTTCGTCAACCGCGCGTGGTTCAGGGTCGGTTCCGAGCGACACGCGAAGGTCAGCCGGACGTACGGCGTCACGACGCTCACGAAGCGCCATGCGACCGTGCGAGGGCGGCGGGTCGAGTTCCGGTTCCGCTCGAAGCAGCGCTTGCTCGTCCGGCGGACGGTTGTGGACGCCGAGCTCGCCGAGGCGGTTCGCTCCCTGCTCGACTATCCCGGCGGCTCGCGGTTGTTCCGCTTCGAGCGGGACGGCGACCCTGCCAATCTCACGGGCGGGATCCTCAACGAGTACATCGCTTCGCACCTGGGTGACGGCTACACGGCGAAGGACTTTCGCACGTGGGGCGGGACGCTCGCAGCGGCGCTCGCGCTCGCGGAGCACGGGCCGCCCGACTCTCCCGCCGACGAGCGCCGCGTCCTGGCGGCGGTGATGCGGCGGGTTGGCGACGAGCTCGGCAACACGCCGGCTGTCGCTCGGGCCTCGTACGTCAGCCCGGCCGTCGTCGAGCAGTGGAAGGACGGCAGGACACTGGAGCACTTCCGCGAGCGCCGTCTGCGCGTCGTCTCGGCTCGGGGTCTCGAGCAGGAGGAGGCGGCGCTGCTGAGCCTGCTCCGCTCGTGGCGCATCCGGCGCTCGCGAGCGGCTGCCTAAGAGCTTCCACGCACGCGTGTGGCGCACGTCGATGGCATTCTGGCCACCGAACCGGATCGGAGAGCCGTAGCCGGCACCTTCGCCGCTGCGTGGTCACCCGACGGGCGGACGATCGCCTACCTCCGCAACCGGGAGGTGTACATCGTGAAAGCCGACGGCAGCGAGGAACGGAGGCTCACGCAGCTCAACGAATAGCTGGGGCTCCGCGCTCACACCTCCACGATCGCGAAGTCCTCGCCCGTCACGTGGCGCGCGACGTTCCAGACGGGGACCTCGCCGATGCAGCCCCGCGGCCGGCCGTGGTGCGCGTGGCCGTGGAACACGGCATCGGGCCGGTGTGCGCCGATCGGCCCGGCGAGGCGGCCCGAGCCGAGAAAAGCCCAGATGCCGGACGGCTCACCTGTCAGCGTGTCGCTGATGGGGGCGTAGTGGAGGAGCACGAGTCGGCGATGGCATCCGGAGATCGCCTCGAGGCCCGTCTCGAGCGCAGCGACCTCCCGTGAGGTCTCCGCGTACACCTCGCGGAGGAGCGCCTCGCCGAAATCGGCGATCTCCGCGCCCGGGAAGCCGCCGACGAACCCTTTCGTCCCCGCGACGCCGACCTCGATCCCGCCGAGCTCGAGCACGAGGTGGTCGCTCTCGAGAACCGTGACGCCTGCGTCCCGGAGTGCGGCCATGATCTCCGCCGATCGGCCGGAGTGATGGTCATGGTTGCCGAGGACAGCCACGATGGGTAGGGGTGCGACCACGCGGCAGGCGTCGGCGAGCACGGCCGCCTCCTCCGGCAGCCCGTACGTCGTCAGATCGCCCGCGAGCAGGACGAGGTCGGCGCGCTCGACGATCTCCGCGAACGCATGCGTGATCCGCTCGCGATGCTCCTCCGACGCGTGGAGATCGCCGGCCGCCGCGATACGGAGAACCGGAACCATGTCCTCGGCCTACCCCCTCGCACGGCCGGGGGAACCGTCGGCCCGCAACGTTCCAAGTGCGCGTGCGCCGGGTACCTCTGGCGAGATGGCGTACACGACGACCGAGTCGTTCCCCGAGTTGATCGAGACGATGAAGAGGGCGGCTGCGGCCCTCGCCGCGGCCGATGTGCCGGTGCTGCTCGGCGGCGGCCTGGCGGCCTGGGCGCGCGGCGGCCCGCCCACCACCCACGATGTCGACTTTTTCGTGCGGGAGAAGCACGCCGAAGCGGGCCTGGCATCACTCGAGCAGGTGGGCATGCGCGCCGAGCGCCCGCCGGAGGGGTGGCTCTACAAGGCCTGGGACGGCCCCACGCTCGTCGACCTGATCTTCCGACCGTCGGGCGGCTCGGTAGACGACGCGATGTTCGACCGTGCGTCGGATGTCGAGGTGATGGCGCAGACGATGAGGGTTGCGTCGATCGACGACGTCCTTGCGACGAAGGTGCTGGCTCTCAACGAGCAGACGCCGGATTTTCGAGCAGTGTTGGAGATCGCGCGTGCCCTCCGCGAGCAGGTCGACTGGGACCACGTGCGGTCTCGCGTTGACGCGTCTCCCTTCGGCGCGGCCTTCATGACGCTCGTCGAGCGTCTCCGGATCGCGCCCGAGCTCACGGCTGAGTCGGTCCTTCGGTAGCACCCGAAGGATGCGGCGGGGAGCTGCGTCCCTCCTTGGCGGCGGCCGCGCGCTCGACCTCGGCGTTCACCTCGGCGCCGAACAGGAGCGCCCCGGCCGTGAGCCAGAGCCAGATGAGCGTCACGACGACGCCCGCCAGCGTGCCCCACGTCTTCTCGTACGTGCCGAACCGGGCCGTGAAGAGCGCGAACCCGGCCGAGGCCACGAGCCAGATGACGAGCGCGACGAGCGCCCCGGGCGTGATCAGCCGCCACCGCCGCTCCTCGACGTCCGGGCCGATCGCAAGGACGACAGCGAAGGCCAGGAGAAGCCCGCCGACGAGAATCGGCCACTGCGCCGTCCACCACGCCCAGGCGGTCAGCGTGGGAACGCCGCTTGCGTCGCCGACCCAGCGCTCGACGTGCGGCCCGAGCACGAGGAGACCGAGAACGAGCCCGACCGCCAGGAGCAGGCACGCGACGATCGCCAGCGCCGAGAGGCGTTTGTGCACGAACCCGCGCGATTCCCGGCGGTCGAAGGTCGTCGTCAGTCCGGCCATCAGGGTCGTCGCGGCGGACGTCGTCGCCCACAGCGCGAGCAGGAAGCCGAAGACAGTCATGAGGATCCCATCGCGCGCGGACGCAGCCGAACGGCTCAGGCTGTCTTCGAGCAGAGTCGCCGCCTCGGCCGGCAGCACACCCTCGAGGCGCCCTATGAGCCCCGCGACATCCTTGTCGTCCGCGACGAGCGAGAACGCGCCGAGCGTGACGAGGACGATGCCGGGGATGGCGAGGAACAACGCGTAGGCGAGCGCCTGGGCGATCGTCGGCACGTCGTCGTCGCGCGCCTCCTGGACCGCCGCCTTCAGGACCGACCACATCTCGCGAACCGCCATGGGAGCTTGTTGACCGGGAGGACACATGCGAAACGGGCGTTTTGCGGACGACCGTTCACGGGTACCGGACCCTCATGAGCGTAGAAGTGCGGCCGCAGCAGGACGAGCGGCCGACACTGGTGTTCTTCTCGAGCAGGCGCTCGGGTCCCGCACGCCGGATGTCGAGCCTCGTCGCATGGGTGAGAGTGACCGAGAAGGCGCGCCTGCGCGTGCTCGAGGTGGATGCCGATTCGAACGAGCGGCTGATGCGGGCCTTCGAGGTGAGCACCGTCCCGGCGCTGGTGCTCCTGCGCGGCCGAACGGTCCTCGGCCGCCTGGAGGGTCGTGCGACGGGTCGTGAGATCGAGCGCATGATCCAGCCGCACGTCGCCGCCAAGACGCCGCGCTGAGCCTCGCCGGGAGGGTTGCCTACGTGTCGGCGGAGCCTCCGGGATCGGGTGGCGTCGTCCCCGACGCCACCCGACTCCTCTCGCCGCGTCCTCGCCGCCCCTACAGGAGCCAGATCAAGAGCACGATGATGAGAATGACGGCGAGCGTTCCTGCACCGATGTACACAGCATGTCTCCTTGGTTCGCGAATGGTCGACGCGCTCGTTTCTACCCTCCCGCCTGCGAACGGAAACGGCGGGCGGCCGTCGGTAGAGTTCCGCGCGATGAGCGAGATGAAGAGCGAGAAGAGCGAGCGCGAACGACGGATCGGAGAGAACGAGGCCTACTGGCGGCAGGTCAACGAGCTCGCTCCTCCCGAGCCCGGCGTGCTGAACGACGTGTTCTGCGAATGCGGACGGCTCGAGTGTCGTGAGCGCGTCGCGATGACCGCCGCGGAGTACGACGACGTGCGCGCGAACTCGACGACGTTCGTCGTGGCCCCCGGGCACGAGTTGCTCGACTTCGAACGCGTCATCGACACGACAGATCGCTTCTACGTGGTGGACAAGAACGGCGAGGCAGCCCGCGTCGCCGTCGCGACCGACCCCACCTAGGTCGCGACCAGGCCGCTAGGCGAGCCACCACACGAGCAACGCGATTCCGGCCACTGCCGCGACGACGAGCCAGATGCTCGCTGCCACGCTGCCGAGGAGAACGAACGGCGTGCCCGACCAGCGGCCGCGACGTACGACGTCCTCCATCGACTCGCCCTCGCCGGGCGCGTCCTCAGGCGCCGGCTCGTGTTCCCGATCGCTGCTGTCCTGCACGAGTGCCTCCCGTCCGGTGTCAGGAGGTACCCGGATACCGCGCACTCCACACCTGACCCTCTTCGGGGCGATCGACCGGCTATACCGACGCGCGGAGCGACTCGAGGCGCCCTTCCGCCTCTGCAACGCGTGTCTCCGCGGTGTCCAGCGCGTCCTGGGTGCGGCGCGCCTCTCGCTCCGCGGCGGCCACGCGGCGGCGTAGCTCCCGCGCCTCGTCGCGGGCCTCGGTGAGCGCGCGTCGGGCGTCGTCGAGCGCTGCCCGGTCGACCTTCGGCTTCGACGGCTTCGCCTTCGCGGTCTTCGTGCGCGGTGGACGCGGCGCCGCGCCGGCGAGCACGTCGAAGCCGCTCGCCTCCCGCGCTTCCGTCAGCCGGCCCGCCGCAAGATCCTCCGACGCCGCGGCGGCAGACGTGCGAAGCGTCGTCGCGACCTGCTGTAGCACCGTGTCTGACGGCTTGCGGCCGGCGGCCGCAAGGATCTCCCGCCCGGCTCGGACGAGCGTGTCGACGGACGCGCGGAACCGCTCGTCGGCGTCGACGTCGCCTTTCTTGATCGCGTCGGCGGCCTTCTGGAGCGCCTGAACGTCGCTCCGGCGCTCGCGAGCGAGCTGGTTGACGAGCCACGCGGGGAGCGACGGCTTCTGGAGGGCCGTGACATCGGCGGCCCCCTCTCGATCGCCTTCGTTGCGCAGCTTCTTCGCCAGCTCGTTGCGCGCCTTGGTGAACTCGTCGAGCGGAAGGCCGTAGAGCGCGTCGATCTCGTCCGCGGGAGTCATCGGCACGAGTAGGAAACCACGGCGTGTCGCAGCGCTGCGTCAGCGACGCGACGGCTTGCGGCTGCTCTTGCGCTTGGTGGGCGCACGGCGTGACCGTGAGGCACGCGACGTGCTGCGCGACTTCTTGGCGGCCTCGACGCTCGCGCGCAGCGCCTCGAAGAGGTCTTCCGGGACGTCGGGCTCCTCGACATCTTCGACGTGGACCTCCTTGCCCTTCTTCTTTGCCTTGATCACCTCGAGCAGCCGCTCGCGATAGGTGTCGGTGTAGCTCTCGGGCTTCCACTTGGACGTGAAGCGGTCGATGAGGTCGGCTGCCATCTCGAGCTCTTGCTTGGCGACCTCGACGTTCCGCGGCTCGATCTCGTCGATGGGTCGGATCTCGTCGGCGAAGTACATCTTCTCGAGCGTGATCACGCCCTCCCGGATCCGAAGGCAGCCGAGATGCTCGCGATTGCGCATCACGTATCGCGCGATGCCCGCCAGCTCCGACCGCTCCATCGCGCGGAGCAGCAGTGCGTACACGCGCTCCGCTCCCTCGGCCGGCCCGAGGTAGTACGTCCGCTCGAAGTAGATCGGGTCGATCTCCTCGTAGGCGACGAACGCCTCGATCGCGATCGTGCGGTAGCCCTCGACCTTCGCGGCGGCGAAGTCCTCGTCGGTCACGTGGACGTACTCGCCCTTGCGGATCTCGTAGCCCTTCACGATCTCCTCGTCGGGCACCGGCTTGTCCTCGCGCTTGCAGATCTTCTGGTATCCGATCAGGCTGCCGTCGTCGGCGTGGAGCAGGGTGAACTCCAGATCGGTGGTCTCGATCGCCGAGTACATCCGGACGGGGACGTTGACGAGCCCGAAGGAGATCGCGCCGCTCCAGATCGCGCGCGGCCCGTGGCTTCGCGTGGTGCTCTTGCGCTTCGTGCTAACGCTGGAGGGCTTGCGCTTCGTGCTCGTGCGGGTGGTCTTGCGCTTCGTCGCCATGCATTCGCATTTCCCGTTCGCAGCGACCTGGAAACCGCCGCGCGGTCGCTAGCCGGAGGTGGCCGTCTCGTCGTGAGGGGCCCCGACCGGCTTCGACTCCGGCGATCCACGCTGGCGGAGATAGATGGTGAAGACGACCATCACGCCGACGGCGAGGAACTCGGACTGCCAGTTCTGCAGCGTCTTCTCCCAGAAGCTCGGGTCGAGGAGGTACCTGCCCCAGGAGACGGTTGCCTCTGCATGCTGGCGCTGCTCGTCGTTGAACGTGCGCCAGTTGTTCAGCGACTGAGCGAGCCAGGTCGCGAGGAACACGAGCCCCATCGCGAGCAGGAGCGAGTTCGCGTAGACGCGCCTCCTGAGCCCGCCGACGGCTGCCCAGCGGGGCGATCGAGCGGTGGCGTGCGCCCCCACTTTCTGCTGCTCGTCCATCTCGAGGCCGGCGTCCTCGAGCCGCTTCGACTCGTTCGAGCCCTTCTGGACGAGCCACACCGTCGCGGCGATGAAGACAGTGAACTGGAGGAACTCCGACTGCCAGTTCTCCATTACCGCGCCCCAGAATTCGACGGAGGTGACGTACTCCCACCACGACACCGAGGCGCCACCGTGCTCTCGCTGCTCCGCGCTCGCGGCCCGTTGCCCGGCGAACGACTGGGCAGTGAGCGAGACCGCGAAGAACGTCGCGAAGAAGACCGACAGGCCGTTCTCCCGGAGGAACCTCCTCATCCGCCGAGGAGCGCGACGACGACCGAGAGGACGACGCCGACGACGATCACGAGGACGTAGAGCCCGAAGACGGCTCTCATGCGGACATCGTTCCCGGCAACCGGACCGACGAAACGGTTTCGGTCACTGCGCGATCGCAGCGCTGCGAACGTTCGGCAACGACGCGGCCGCGTCGATGAGGCGCCCGAGATCCGCGTCGCGCTGGAAGAGGACGAGCTCGAGGCGCCGGATCTCGTCCTCTTCGGTTACCCGGGCTGACGCGACATCTCCGCCGACCGCCTCGAGGCTCGCGAGGACGGCGGCAACACTTCCCTGCGCGTCGAGCTCGAGCTCCAGGCGGTGCGAGTGGTCGGCGCGAAGGCCGACGGCATCCGCGAGCTTGCGAATCGGCCAGAGGCTCAGGAGCACGATTGCCGTCGCGACGACCCCGAGGCCATACTCGCCTGCGCCGATCGACACCCCGACCGCGGCGACGACCCACAGCGAGGCAGCGGTCGTGAGTCCCTTGATGTTGATGCCGTGCTTGATGATCGTTCCGGCGCCGAGGAAGCCGATGCCCGTGATCACGTACGCGACGACGCGGGAGGGATCCAGGACGACGCCGACGTCGTTCCCGAACTCGAGCTCCGACCAGGCGAAGTTGCCGGTGATGACGAACAACGCGGCGCCGACGCCGACGAGCATGTGCGTCCGGAGGCCGGCCTCCTGGTCGCGGAGCTCGCGCTCGAGGCCGACGGCGCCCGCCAGCACGATCACGAGAAGGAGACGCGCGACTCCTTCCCAGAGCGGGAGATCGGGGCCCACGTCGAGAATGTTCCCGCCCGGCGGGTGGTGCAAACCGGCGCGGTCGCCCCGGTCCGGAGCGTTATCGTCCGCGCGATGACGCCTCTGCAACGGCGTTTGGCGGTCGCCCGGGGCGACGAGCCGGCCGACCTCGTCGTTCGCGGAGGTCGGGTCCTGTCCGTCTTCACACGCGAGTGGCTCGAGGCGGACGTCGCGATCGTCGACGGCACGATTGCCGGCGTCGGCTCGTACGATGGCAGGGAGACGATCGACGCGGGCGGGCGCTTCGTCGTGCCCGGCTTCATCGACGCGCACATGCACCTCGAGTCGGTCAAGCTGCTTGTCGACGAGCTCGCGCGTCTCGTGCTCCCACTTGGGACCACCGCGGTGGTCGCCGACCCGCACGAGATCGCGAACGTGCTCGGCTCGGACGGCGTGCACTGGCTGCACGACGCATCGGCCGGCCTCCAGCTCGAAGTGTTCTTCATGGCGCCGTCGTGCGTCCCCGCCTCGTTGTTCGAGTCGCCTCGCCGGCCGCTCGCCCCGGGCGACCTGGAGGCGCTCATGCGCCGGGCGCGGGTCATCGGGCTCGCGGAGATGATGAACTTCCCGGGCGTGATCGCCGGGGACCCGGGCGAGCTCGAGAAGCTCGCGCTCGAGGGCGCCGAGCACGTCGACGGGCATGCTCCCGGCGTCCTCGGGAAGGCGCTCCAGGCGTACGCGGCGGCTGGGATCCGTTCCGACCACGAGGCGCTCACGGTCGAGGAGGGCCGCGAGCGGCTTCGCGCCGGGATGTGGCTCCTGATCCGCGAAGCCTCGATGGCGCGCAACCTCCGGGCGCTGCTGCCGCTCGTCGCCGAGTACGGCCCGGGCCGGATCGCCTTCTGCACCGACGACCGCGACCCCGAGGACATCGCCGACTCGGGGCACGTGAACGGGATGGTCCGCGATGCCGTCGCCGCCGGAATCGATCCGGCCGACGCCATCCTCATGGCGTCCTTCCACCCAGCGCTGTGTCACGGCCTCGACCGGCACGGGGCCGTAGCGCCGGGCTATGTCGCAGACGTCCTCGTCCTGCCCGACCTCGAGAGCTTCGTCCCGGAGCTCGTGCTGAAGCGCGGTCGCCCGATCGAGGACGTGCCGCGGGCGGAGGTCCCGGAGTGGGTGCGCCAGACCGTGCGCCTCAAGCCCGTCGACGCAGCCGACTTCGCGATCCCATGGGAGGGCGGCCCGGCACGTGCGATCGGGCTGATCGACGACCAGGTCGTGACCGCATCGCTCGAACGAGACCCGCTCGTGATCGACGGTGACGCCGCATCCGACCCCGGAAGGGACTTGGTGAAGCTCGCTGTCGTCGAGCGTCACCTCGCGACGGGTCGGATCGGGCTCGGGTTCCTGACCGGCGCCGGGCTCCGGAAGGGCGCGCTCGCGTCGACCGTCGCGCACGACGCGCACAACCTCGTCGTCGTCGGCGTCACGGACGAGGACATGGCGTTCGCGGTGCATCGACTCGCGCAGCTGGGCGGTGGGATCGTCGCCGTCGACAGCGGTCGCGTGGTGGCGGAGTGCCCGCTCCCCGTCGCAGGGCTGCTCTCCGACCAGCCGCTCGACGTCGTCGTCGCTCAGAGCCGGGCCTGCAACGAGGCCGCCGGCGAGCTCGGCTGGAGCGGCGCGACGCCGTTCCTGACTCTTGCGTTCCTCGCGCTCTCGGTGATTCCCTCGCTCAAGCTCACCGACCGCGGGCTCGTCGACGTCGACCGCTTCGAGATCGTCCCGCTAGCCGCGGGGAAGCGCTGACATGCTCCCCCGCAGCTAAGCGTCCTGCGGTTACTTCAGCTTCTGCTGCTTCGCGATCGCGCCGGCGAGCAGGTCGCCCGTCATGAACATGTGCGCGTAGGCTGCGCGATACGTGTCGGCCGCCTTCGCGTAGTTGCTGCCCGCGTACGCGTCGAGCTGGCCCTTGAGCTCGAGGACGTGCCCGAGCAGGTCGTTGCGGACGGCGAGCTTCGGCAGCCCCGTCGCGCCGGCGAGGAAGTCACCGTGCCGAATGGTGTACGTCTTGAGGTTGGAGACGGCCTTGTTCTGACCGGCCATGTCTTTCTTGGCGAGGGCGACCGTATAGTCGACAAAGAAGCCGACGTGTGCCCGCCACTGGAAAGGGCCGTCGAGGAACGTCTTCGCCGCCTTCGCTCCGTAGATCGAGCCGATCGCCTTCGAGAGCTCGACGGAGTTCTTGTCGAGCGCCTTCGCGGCGGACGGGAAGCTCTTCGAGCCGGTGACGCCGAGGTTCGTGGCGTTCATCGCGAGCACTGCGTGCTCGCCGAGCAGCTTGTTGAGCGTGTTGCGGAGGTCGGACTTCGTGAGCGTCGACGCCGTCATGGCGTGGGTGGAATGCATCTGGCCGCTCGCGGTCGTCGAGCCCCCGCCTGCCGTGGCGGCGATGACGCCCACCGACAGCGCTAGGACGGCCGCGGCGGCGAGGAGGACGAGCATGGTTCGGCGCATGGAGGGGACTCCCTTCGTTCGAGGTCGTGCCTGATTCGACCGATGCGCCTGACCGGTTCGACCGTGCGAGACTGGAGTCGTGCCCGAGACGGCCGAGGAGCTCTACGCCCGCGCACTCGCGGCAGCGGACCTAGAGGGGCGGATGCCGATGCCGCGCGTCGCCGACTGGGAGACCTTCCCGTTCGAGGGAGACATCCGCGTGCGAGCGCTCCAGCCGCCGGGGGACGAGCCGGCTCGGCTCGGCGAGGATCCCACCGACTGCTGGCGTTGCCGGCAGGGGGACGAGGACGCGATCTGGAGCGACGAGCGCTGGCTCCTGACCCCGCTCCAGGAGCCGAGTGGCCTGCCCGTGATCGTGATCCTCCAGCCGCGCGAGCACTGCGACCTGGGAGACATGCCCGCCCACCTCGCGGCCGAGCTCGGCCCGCTGCTCGTCCGAGTCGAGCGCGCCGTCGACGCCGTTGGCGAGATCGGCCGCGTGCACGTCGGTCGCTGGGGCGACGGCAGCGCGCATCTGCACTTCTGGTTCATCGCGCGCCCCGCGCGCATGCCTCAGCTACGGACGAGCTTCGCGGCGATCTGGGACGACATCCTGCCGCCGCTTCCCGAGGAGCTCTGGCGGGAGAACCTCGCCGCCGTCGCGCACGCGCTCGCGGCCGGCGGCGGCCGGGCGCAGGTCTAGCGCGCATACGTCGCGATCGGTCCGTCGCGGGCGATGCGCCGCCAGCCCGACGCGCGAAGCGCCGCTTCCGCCCGCTCCGGGCACGAACGGCCGAAGAACCCGCTCTGGGCGTAGAGCCCGCGGTGGACGGTCACGAACCCGACGCGGAGCCGCGGCGGGATCGTGCCCCGCCCGCACGAGAGGCCGCGGAGGTCCCGCGCGAGCCGGTCGGCCGCGGGCGGGGCGAGCGTCGAATAGCCCTGGGGCCGCTCGCGGGGGCTCTGGCGCGCGTAGCCGAGGTAGGCGCTCCCGAAGTGCACGTCGGGCCTGAAGACGGGAAGCTCGAGCAGCCGACCAGGCCCACGGATGGCGGCGTAGGCCCCGGTCGGCTCGTCCGCCGCGACCGCACCGAACACCGGCACGCGCAGATCGAGCGCGAGCACGACAACCGCGATGGCGGTCGCGACGAGCACTGCGGGCCGGGAGAGGCGCAAGTAACACTGTGTTACTTGCTCGATCCCGAGCGCGACCAGGGCCGCGAACGCGAGACACGCGATCGGCATGAAGCGCTCCGGGACACGGGTCGAGTCGAGGCCCGGGACCGCGCGCCAGAACGTCTCGTAGCCCGGAAGGTTCCCGCCGAGGGCGAGCAGGCAGGGCACGAGCGCCGCGAGCCCGAGAACCACGGCCAGCCCTCGCCGGCGCCGCACGGCGGCGAGCCCGACGATCGCGAGGAGCGGCGTCAACCAGCCGAGGAAGACGAGCTCCTCGACGCCCGACCCGACAGCACGCGTGACGAAGTCCGCGAGCTCGGCCGAGTACCGCTCGACCTGCGCGAACGAGCGGCCCGTGCCGATCGAGCCTTCGATCGCCCATCGCTCGACGAGAAGTCCCGCCGCGGCGGCGACCACCGCGCCCACGCCGGCCTTCCACCACATGGCACGCGGGAGCCTCGCCCACGCGTAGCCGAGCGCCAGCGGGATCGCGCCGAGCGCGAGGTGGAGCTGGCCGGAGAGCGGAAGGGCGGCCAGGCACGCCGCCGCGAGCACGAATCGCCGACGCTCGAGCGCGAGCAGCGTCGCCGGAAGGAGGAACGACACGAGCCCGAGGAGATGTCCGGTCGACTGTCCGACCCGGTACGGCATGAGGCAGAAGACGAGGCCGCCGACGAGCGCCGCCGGTCTCGAGACCTCCAATGCGCGCAGCCACCAGCACGCGAGCCCGCCGGCGAGCACGAACGAGAGCAGCACCACGAGGTCGTACGCCCAGACGTCCCCGAATGCCGACGAGAGCGGCCAGTACGGGATGCCGAGCAACCAGCCCTGGAGGTTCGGCGGCGCCTCGGCCTCGGGACGGAACGAGTACGGGTCGACGAGCGGCGACTCCCGCTGCTCGAGCCGGTGGCCTACGAGCCAGAAGGCCCAGCCAAGCTGGAGGTGGTCGCCGGCTGCCGCCTGTCCGTGACCTGCGGCCGGCCGGGCGAGGTAGTGGTCGTCGACGTGGCGGACAGCCGGCCACGTCGCCCAGACGGCGCACGCGGCATAGAGCGTGACGGCGAGGACGACGAAACGAGAGGAGATCGTCACCGCGCGACCGTATCGCCCTCGGTGGTGGTGCTCTACGGCGTGATGACGGCGAGTCCGGGGAGGTACGTCCGGTACCGGCGGGGGTCGCGGGTGAGGAGCGTCATGCCCACGAGCGCGGCGTGGGCGCCAATGTAGAAGTCCGGCAGAGGCGAGCGGCGCGTGCCACCCGCGCGGCGGTAGCGAACGAAGCACTCACCCGCGAGGAAGCCGGCCTCCCAGGGCAGCGGCAGTCTTGCGAACGTCTCGGGCGGCAACGCCTCGTCGAGTTCCTCGATCCGGTCATAGCCCACCGAGACCTCGGCGTAGACGAGTGGGTTGATCGCCAGTCCTCCCTCGTCGGCTGCGCGCTCGAGCGCGCGACGCGATCGTCCGGCCCAGGTGGGGTCGTCGGTGACGACGTCGAGGATGACGTTCGAGTCGACGAGGGTCGTGCGGCTCACTCGCGCGTGAGTCGCATGATCTCGTCCGTGCTCAGACCCCTCGTCGCGGTGCCGCGCATCCGGGCGACGATCGCGGCGCCGCGCCCGCCGTCGCGCGCTTTCCGCAGCGTGACGACGTCGCCCTCGACCCCGAACTCCACGGTCGAGCCCGGATAGATGCCAAGCTTCTCCCTGAGCTCTTGCGGGATCGTGACCTGTCCTTTGGTGGTGACCTTTCTGGCCATGGCGGTAAGAGACATACCGGTAAGAGTAGTCAATCGACCCTAGCAACACCAGCCCTCGACGCGAGGGAAGGCTCTGCGAGCGGACGCGTCTACGACGCCGTGCGGGGAAAGCTGTTCCGCGAGGCCGTCGTCGATCCCCGGCTCGGTGGACGCTCGATGACCGGGGTGCCGGTGACGCGCGCACATGGGCCGAGCGGGGTCTGGGCCTACACGCTCTACCAGAAGCCTGGCGGGCTGCCGTTCGTCCATGCCCTCGACACGATGCGCGGCAAGGCGCTCTGCATCGAGCTCCCGTGGCGGGGCAACCAGGGGCGGCTCTTCGACGTGCGCATGCGCGTCCAGGGCCGGGCACTCGTCCTGCGAAACGTCCGCGGCGTCGAGCTCGCGCGGATCGACAGGCGCGAGTTCGTGGTGCATGCCCACCACAACCCGCTTCGAGCCGGGACCGGTCGCTGATCGTCTTTTCTAGCCTGCGGACGTGTCAGCGTCCGCAGGCACCGCCTCGGTCGCGTCCGCGATGGCCCGCACGACCTCGACGATGTCCCGGTTCGCGTTGTAGACGCGCAGCTGTCGCTCGGCGGAGTTGCCGCGATCGAGCAGCTCCGCGATCCCCTCCAGCTCGCGCTCGCACCCGAGCTCGCGCGCGTGCGGCTCGAGGTCGCGCACCGTGCGGCGAACGAGCTTCGCGATCGGGACCCGGATGCGTCGACCGGTGGCAAGATCCATGAGCGGCGCCTCGAGCCCGTAGCGGGCGGCGAGCCATTTGTTCTCGCTCGTCAGGATCCGGTGGTAGCTCGGAATCTCCTCACCGGCGTCGTACCGGTCGGAGATCGCCTTCACGAGCGCCTGGCAGTAGGCCGCGATCGCAACGGCGTCCTCGACGCGCGTCACGGCGTCGCAGATCCGCACCTCGATGGTGCCCCACTTGGGGTGCGGTCGGATGTCCCACCAGATGTGCGTGTAGTCGGCGATGCAGCCCGTGCGCTCGAGCTGGCCCACGACCTCGGCGTAGTCGGCGTAGTCGCGAAAGCGCGGCGGAGGCCCCGAGCGCGGGAACGCCGAGAACACGATCTGGCGGCTCGACGCGAGCCCCGTCGGCTCGCCGCGCCAGAACGGCGAGCTGGCGGACAGCGCGAGCAGCGGCCCGAGGTGGGGGAGGAGCCCGTTGACGACCTGGATCGCCTTGTCCGGGTCGTCGACCGCGACGTGGATGTGCATCCCGAAGATCAGCTCGCGCCGCGCGACGTACTGGAGCTGGTCGATGAGCGCGTGATAGCGGTCCTTCGCCGTGATCCGCTGCCGCTCGAAGAGGCTGAAAGGGTGCGTGCCCGCCGAGCCGACGCGCAGGCCCTCGCCACCGGCGACGTCGCGGACGTAGCCGCGTAGCTTCGTCAGCTCGTGCATCACGTCGCCGGCTGTCTCGCACACGGGTGTTGCGATCTCGAGCACGGACTGCATCAGCTCGGCGTTGATCTGGTCGGCGAGCTCGTCTCCCTGCACCGCGTCCAGGACGGTCTCGATGTGCTGCACGAGGTCGAAGGTCTCGGGGTCGAGCAGCATGTACTCCTCCTCGACGCCGAGCGTGAAGGGATCGCTCGCTCCGAACTTGTGATCGAGCACGCTGGCCGCGGGCGCTCCCTCGACACCGGTGATCGAGGGAGGCACGACCTGCTTCACGGAAGCACCGCCTCGGCCTCGATCTCGACCTTCCAGGCGGGGTCGAGGAGCTGAGCGACGACGCAGGTCGAGGCGGGGCGAACATCTCGGAAGGCTTCGCCGTGAGCACGGGCGACCTCGTCCCAGTGCTCGGCCGCGGTGACGTAGATGTTGGTGCGCACGACGTGCTCGAGCCCCGAGCCCGCCCGCTGGAGCGCCTCGCCGATGATTTCCAGGCAGAGAGCCGCCTGCTCGTACGCGCCGTCGGGTGTCGGAGACCCGTCGGGTGGGATCGGCGCCGTGCCCGCCACGTGCACGCGGTCGCCTGCGACGACCGCGCGCGAGAACCCCGCGACACCCTCGTACGGTGAATGGCCGGTGATCAGCCTGCGCTCCATCGGGGCGCCTAGTATCGCCGCCTTGGACGCGCTCCACCAGATCGACGCCTGGGAAGTCCCATTCGCTGCTGCCGGCGTGATGCAGGCAGACGGCGTGGTGGCGACCCGTGGCGACACGGGCCGCGTCGTGCGACTCGCGTCCGTCTCGAAGCCCGTGGCTGCGCTCGCGGTGCTCGTCGCGGCCGAGGAGGGAGTCGTCGACCTCGACGAGCCTGCCGGCCCGCCCGGCGCCACCGTGCGCCATCTTCTCGCGCACACTTCCGGCCTGCCGTTCGAGGGAGACGCCCCGATCGCGCCCGCCGGCCGGCGGCGGATCTACTCGAACGAGGGGTTCCGCGTCCTCGGCGCCCATCTCGCCGACCAGGCGGAGATGTCGTTCGACGAGTATGTACGGGCGGCGGTCGTGGATCCGCTCGGCGTGTCGCTCGATCCGAGCGGTCATCCCGGGGCTGGGATGCACGGGTCCCTCGACGCAGTCCTCGCGATCGGTCGCGAGCTCCTTCAGCCTCGGCTCGTCGCGCCGGAGACACACGAGGAGATGGTGAGCGTCCAGTTCCCGGGGCTCGACGGCGTCCTGCCCGAGTTCGGCCGCTTCAGCCCGCTCGACTGGGGGCTCGGGGTCGAGCTGAAGGGTGCGAAGGAGGGGCACTGGTCGGGCACGCTGACCTCGCCGCGCACGTTCGGCCACTTCGGCGGGAGCGGAACGTTCCTGTGGGTCGACCCTGACCGTGGCGTGGCGTGCGCCGTCTTGACCACGAGAGGCTTCGGCGACTGGGCGAAGGAGGCATGGCCTCGCCTGTCCGACGCCGTCCTTCGCGAGCTCGACTGAGCCGAGCTCAGGTCACAGGCTCGAAGACGAGCGCCGTCACGATCGGTCGCGACTCGGGTGCGGGCTGATCCTGTGTCGAGTACGGCCGGTTGAGGAGATGCCTGCGGTGGACGAGCGTCGTGGAGCCGCCTCCGTCGAGGTTGACGGCCGTGTGGGCGCCGAGCTCGACCATCGCCTCGGCCAGCTCGCGCATCGAGAGACCGTCGTCGACGCGCGAGCGTCGCCCGTCGCAGACGACCG
Organism: uncultured Actinomycetes bacterium; assembly: GCA_963810295.1. Taxonomy (GTDB): domain Bacteria; phylum Actinomycetota; class Thermoleophilia; order Gaiellales; family Gaiellaceae; genus Gaiella. Next base: position 75,115 of record CAWEMW010000009.1, on the reverse strand, counting down.
CCAGCAGGTGCCGGTCCGAGACACCGAGGGCGGCGCGCGGGTGTCGGCCGTCCGTGATGTCCGAGTCGAACTGCCCCGCGCCGGCGGAAAACCCCTCGACGTCCGCATCGTCGAAGACGACCGACCCGTCGCGGACGAGCAGCGGCCCGGCGTGCACGAGGTCGCCGGGCGGCTCGTCGGGGGCCGCCGACCGCGCAACGAGACGGACACCGTCGCCATCGATGACAACGCAGGCGCGGCGGGCGGCGTAGGGATCGACGATCGGCTCGTGAACTATCGATCGGCCGTCGATCCACAGGTCGCCGAGCGGACGGTACGGGTCGCGCAGGAAGAAGCCGCCGATGATCGCCTCGTCGACCTCGTTCGCGGCGCACCAGACGTCGAGGCGCTCGGTGTCGGGGAAATGCACCACCCGCACTCGCGTCGAGCGACGTGGGTGCCTCACCGCGTAGAGCGTCGTCACGCGACCGTCGTCGAGCACGTGCCGCCACAGGAGGTACTCGATCCCATCCCCGTCCGACTTGACGGTGGCGCCGGGAGCGTCGAAGCCGTCGCCCATGCGCGCTCAGCTCTCGTCGTCCGCGAACAGCGGACGGAGCAGCTCGTCGAAGGTCGCCCGGTCGCAGCTGGCGACGACCGACGGCATCATCGTCGTGACGGTCGCCGTGCGTGGGACGCCCATCGCGAGCGCCACCTCGCCGAACCAGTCACCGGGGCGGACCATGCTCCGCGGGCCGCGCGTCTCCTGCGTGACCGCAGCGAGGCCGGACAGCATCACGTAGAAGCGGTCACCCTCCTCTCCCTCGGAGACGATGATCCGGCCGGGCGGCAGCTCCTGGCGCTCCATCCGCTCGGCGAGCCGCGCCAGTGTCTGCCCGGGCAGCGAGGAGAGGAGGGAGACGCGTGACAGCTCCGTCACGGACGCCGGAACGTGCCGCGGGCTCACGCGCAGTACGGTAGCGCCATGGCGATCCTCCACGGCTGGCGGACCTGCCCGCGCTGCGCGACCGAGCTCGAGAGCGACGGCTCGCGTGCCGCATGCCCGTCCTGCGGCTCGGTCTACTACGCGAACTCCGTGCCGTGCGTGAGCGCGCTCGTCGAGGACGACGCCGGACGCGTGATGCTCGCCCGCCGGGCGGTCGAGCCCGACAAAGGCCTCTGGGACCCGGTGGGCGGCTTCCTCGAGGAAGGCGAGCACCCGCTCGACGGCATCCGGCGCGAGGTCGAGGAGGAAACCGGCCTCCGCTGCGAGCCGACCCGCTTCCTCGGCGCGTGGATGGACGTCTACGGCGGCGCGCCCGAAGCCGCGGCGACCCTGAACCTCTACTGGGTGATGCGCATGACGGAGGTCGGCGAGCCGGTCGCGGCCGACGACGTTGCCGAGCTCCGGTGGTTCGCTCCCGACGAGCTGCCGGGGCCGGACGAGCTGGCGTTCACGCACGTCACGGATGCGCTCGAAGCGTGGCGCCGGGTGTCGGACTTCAGTCCGACACCTGCTCGTCGCGGTCGAGAGAACGCGTCCGACTGAGCTCGGACAGCGCGCGCGAACCGACGCAAAACCCGGCCGGGGCCGGGCTTCGCGCGGGGGGAAGGAGTGGGGAGGGAAGGAGCTAGGCGGCGACGAGACCGAGCGAGCGCTCGATCGCGCCCTTCGGCTGTGCGCCGATAACTGCCGCCGACGGCTCGCCGTCCTTGAAGAGGATCATCGTGGGGATCGAGGCGACGCCGTAGCGCTGCTGGAGCTCGTGCTCGGAGTCGATGTTGACCTTCACGAGCTTGAGCTCGTCTTCGCGCTCCGCGGCGATGCGGTCGAGGACGGGCGCGACCGCGTGGCACGGGCCGCACCACTCGGCCCAGAAGTCCACGAGGACGGGCTTGTCGGACTTGATGACCTCCTGCTCGAAGGTCGCGGTCGTTACTTCGAGTGCCATGAATCCTTCCGTTTCTGTTGACGCGTCAAGTTTCGTACATATGACAACGACGGACGTCCGAAAACCCTTCCCGTTGGCGCCTCCTCGAAAACAGCGTCTCGAGCGCACATCCTAGAATCGACGGCATGTTCGCACCTCTCCCGGACAAGCCGGACCACGACGCGCTGGAGCGCGCGGTCCTCGAGCTCTGGGAGCGGGAGGGAACCTTTGTACGCCTGCGCGAGCAGAACGCCGAGGGTCCGCGGTTCAGCTTCGTCGACGGTCCGGTGACCGCCAATCGCGATGTCCTCGCCGTCCACACCGCCTGGGGGCGGACGCTGAAGGACGTCTTCCAGCGCTACAAGGCGCTCCGCGGTTATCACCAGCGCTACCAGAACGGGTTCGACTGCCAGGGGCTCTGGATCGAAGTCGGTGTGGAGCGGGGGCTCGGGCTCAACTCGAAGCGCGAGATCGAGGAGTACGGGCTCGCCGAGTTCGCGCGGCGATGTCGCGAGGTGGTCGTCAACTCCTCGCGCGCGCTGACCGAGGGATCCATCCGGCTCGGGCAGTGGATGGACTGGGGGAACGACTACTTCACCTTCAGCGACACGAACATCGAGTACATCTGGCGATTCCTCAGCGTCGTCCACGAGCGCGGGTGGCTCTACCTCGGGCATCGCTCGACCGAGTGGTGCCCGCGCTGCGGCACCTCGCTCTCGCAGCACGAGCTGACGCAGGCGGGCGTCTACCAGGACCGGAGCGACCCGTCGCTGTACGTCCGCTTCCCGCTGCTCGACCGGGACGGCGAGTCCGTCGTGATCTGGACGACGACGCCCTGGACGCTGCCTGCGAACGTCGCGGCTGCGGTCAAGCCCGACGCCGAGTACGGCCTACGTCAGAGCGGCGAATGGGTCGCGGTCGCCCGGTACCCCGACGAGCGCTTCGTGCGCCGCGTCCTCGGCGAGGAGCTCGTCGGGCTCACGTATCGCGGCCCGTTCGACGAGCTCGGCCCCGGCGGAGAGGTCGCGCACAGAGTCATCCCCTGGGACGAAGTCTCGCTGGAGGAGGGGACGGGGATCGTCCACATCGCGCCCGGAGCGGGCCAGGAGGACTTCGAGCTCGGGCGCGTCCACGACCTGCCGGTGCTCTCTCCGGTCGACGAGGCCGGGCGGTTCTACGACTCCTACGGCTGGCTCCACGGCCTTTCGACGACCGACGCCGCCGACCAGATCGTCGGCCGCCTCGCAGAGCAGGGGTATCTGCTCGAGGCCGGGACGTATCTCCACCGGTACCCGCACTGCTGGCGCTGCGACACGCCGCTCATCTGGCGCGTCACCGACGACTGGCTGATCTCGGTCGACGAGCTTCGCGAGCCGCTGCTCGAAGCGAACGCGACGGTCGAGTGGACGCCCGCCTACATGGGCAAGCGCATGGACGACTGGCTCCGGAACATGGGGGACTGGAACATCTCTCGCCGACGCTTCTACGGGCTGCCGCTCCCCTTCTACCCCTGCGAGTGCGGGCACCTGAACGTCATCGGCTCACGTGGGGAGCTCGAGGAGCGCGCGCTCTCCGGGCTGGAGCAGCTCGAGGAGCTGCGCCGGCCGTGGATCGACGCCGTGCCGATCCGCTGCGCCGTGTGCGACGAGCCCGTCGAGCGGATCGTCGAGGTCGGCGACGTGTGGCTCGACGCGGGCATCGTGCCGTTCTCGACCCTCGGGTGGGAGAGCCCGGAGTACGTCGAGGAGGGCTACGCGACGGGCGCGGCGAAGGGGCTGACGACGGCGGATCTCCCCGATCACGCCTACTGGGACGAATGGTTCCCGGCCGACTGGGTCTCGGAGATGCGGGAGCAGATCCGGCTCTGGTTCTACTCGCAGCTCTTCATGTCGGTCGTGCTCACGGGCCAGGCGCCGTTCCGGAAGGTGCTCGGCTACGAGAAGATGCTCGACGAGACGGGCCGCGAGATGCACAGCTCGTGGGGGAACACGATCGCCGCGCCGGACGCCTTCGCGCGCATGGGCGCCGACGTGATGCGCTGGCAGTACTGCACCCAGCCGCCCGACCGGAACCTGCTGTTCGGCTTCGGACCCGCGCACGAGATCCAACGCAGGCTCCTGACGCTGTGGAACTCGGCGACGTTCTTCGTCCAGTACGCGAACGTCGAGAGCTTCGAGCCGCGGTACGAGGATCTCGAGCACGGTCCGGACGTCGAGCTGGGGCCTCTCGACCGGTGGCTCGTCGCCCGCACGCGGCAGCTCGTCCGGGAGGCGACCGCGGGGTACGAGCGGTGGCTGACGGTCGACGTGATCCGCGCCTTCGAGGCATACGTCGACGACCTGTCGAACTGGTACATCCGGCGCTCGCGGCGCCGCTTCTGGGACGGCGACGAGACCGCCCTTCGCGTTCTCTGGCACGCGCTGGTCCAGGCGGTACGCGTGATCGCACCGGTGATGCCCTTCCTCACCGAGCATCTCTGGCAGGTGCTCGTCCGCGACACGTGCCGGGACGCGCCGGCGAGCGTCCATCTCGCCGGCTGGCCGGAGGAGATCGGGGCCGACGACGCCCTGCTCGAGGAGATCGCCGACGTGCGGCGCGTTGTCGGTCTCGGCCACCAGGCCCGCCAGGCTGCGGGCTTCAAGGTGCAGCAGCCGCTTCGCACGCTCGTCGTCGAAGGGGCCGACCTGGCCGAAGCGCACGCCGACGAGGTTCGGGACGAGCTTCGGGTCAAGGTCGTCCGGTTCGACGCCGTCGACGCGGAGCTGCGGATCAAGCCGAACCTCCCCGTCCTCGGCCCGAAGCTCGGGCCTGCGCTCGGCGCGGTGCGCTCCGCGCTCCAGGAGGGCGCCTTCGAGGAGCTCGGGGGCGGTCGCTTCCGGGCGGCGGGCCACGAGCTCGGGCCGGACGAGGTGCTCGTCGAGCGCGCCGCGAAGGAGGGGTGGGCGGTCGCCGCGGAGGACGGCGTGACCGTTGCGCTCGACACGCACGTCGACGAGGAGCTCGACCGCGAGCGCCGCGTCTACGAGCTCATCCGCCGCGTCAATGCACTGCGCAAGGAGTCCGGCTTCGCGCTTTCCGATCGAATCGCGTTGACGATCCCGTCGAGCGACGCCGACCTCCTGCAGCACGCGGACTGGATCAAGACGGAGACCCTCGCGGTGTCGCTCGACGCGAACGGCGACGACACGCTGATCGCCCGGGCGTGAGACTCTAACCGCTAGTCGGAACGAGCCTCCGCGAGCGCCAGCTCGCGGCGGAGCTCGACCGGCAAACGGAACGTCACGTCCTCGTCCACCATGCGATACGGCTCGACGCGCTCGACACCGCGTTCGCGGAACCAGTCGCAGACGCGCGTCACGAGGTGCTCGGGCGCGGAGGCCCCCGAGGTAATGCCGACCGTCTCGACTCCCTCGAGCCACTCTCTCGTCGATCTCCGCCTCGTCGTCGATCAGGTAGGCGGGGAGGTCGGCGGCTCGCGCGACGTCGACGAGTCGGTTCGAGTTGGACGAGTTCCGCGACCCGATCACGAGCAAGAGGTCGATCTCGGCCAGCATGTCCTTGACGGCCCACTGCCGGTTGGACGTCGCGTAGCAGATGTCCTCTTTCTTCGGACCGACGATCTCCGGGAAACGACGCCGGAGCGTCGTGATGATCTCACCCGTCTCGTCCACGGAGAGGGTGGTCTGCGTGACGTAGGCGAGCCGCGTGTCGGACGGCAGCTCGAGCGACTCGGCCTCCCCGACGTCCTGGACGAGGATCGTCGAGTCGGGCGCCTCGCCCATCGTCCCGACGACCTCCTCGTGGCCGGCGTGCCCGATCAGGAGGACGGTGTAGCCGCCGGCCGCGTACCGCTTCGCCTGCACGTGGACCTTCGTGACGAGTGGGCACGTCGCGTCGATCACATCGTGCTCCAGCAGCCGGGAGTTCTCGTGCACGGCCGGGGCGACCCCATGCGCCGAGTAGACAACCGTTGCGCCGCGCGGAACGTCGCGCTCGTCCTCGACGAAGATCGCGCCCCGCGCTTCGAGGTCGCGCACGACGTGGATGTTGTGGACGATCTGCTTCCGCACGTATACCGGGGCGCCGTAGTGGTCGAGGGCGCGTTCCACCGTCTCCACGGCACGCTCGACCCCGGCGCAGTAGCCGCGGGGCGAGGCGAGGAGGACGCGCTGGACGCTCACGGCTCAAGGGTACTCGGCGCCGTGCGTCCGCTCGCCGTCGCCGCCCGCGTGGCGCCGACGTAGACCCCGGCGCAGACGAGCGCGCCGCCGAGGATCGTCGTCAAGGTGATCTCCTCGTCGGCGATCAGCGCGCCGAGGGCGACCGCGACCACCGGCATCAGCACGAAGAGATATGACGTCGCGGACGCAGTCCAGCGCTGCACGACGACGAGCACGAGCAGGAACAGCCCGACCGTCGCGACGACGAGAAAGGCGACCGCAAGCTGCGTCTCGCCGTCGACGGGTAGCGCGAGGCGCTCTCCTGCCACCCACGCCACGACCAGGAGGACGGTCGCGCCCGCGCTCATCCCGACGAAGTTCATCGCCGCAGGGTGGTGGCGCCCCACCAGCTTGGAGACGACCACCGCCTCCGACGCGCAGAGCGCCGCGACGCCGAGCAGGGCGAAAGAGTGCCAGCCGAACGCGATCGAGCCCGGCTGGAAGAAGATCAGCGCGGAGCCTGCGACTGCGACCAGCGCTCCTACGAGGGCGTGTGGGCTGATCCGCTCCATCCCGTGTGCGACCGCGAGCAGCAGCGTCAGCAGCGGGCCGACCGCCAGCACCACGGCGGCGATGCCCGCCGGAACGTCCTGCATTGCCCAGTAGAGACAGCCGTACGCGGCGCCGAAGGACAGGAGGCCGTAGACGGCCGTCAGGAGGAGCGCACGACCGCGCGGCAGGGAGAGGCGCAACGCAGCGCAGAGAAGGCCGAAGAGGACGGCCGCCAGGGCGAAGCGCAGTCCGGCTCCCCAGATCGGGTCGAGCTCGCGATTGCTGAACCTGATCGCGACGAAGTTCGAGCCGCCGATCACGACTGCGCCCGCGAACGCACCAAGCGTGGCGCGGTCGTGCGCGGGAGGCGCGGTCCCGTCCACTCAGCGCGAGGTCTGGGCGAGAACGACGCCGAGCAAGACGACCCCGCCCCCGACGAGTTGCGCGACGGACAGCGTCTCCTCGAGCCACACCCACGCGACGAACGAGGCGAGCACGACCTCGATCATCGCAACGACCGAGACACGTGTCGCGGGAAGGTGCCTGAGCGCGCCGAGCGAGAGGACGAACGGGAGCACGGTCCCGAGCACGATCATCCAGAGGCAAAGCATCCAGACGGGCGCGCTCGTCGAGTCGAACGTGCCCTGCAGCGAAACGCTGTCGCCGAGGGCCGCGAAGGGGAAGCTCCACCAGGGTTGGAGGACCGCCCAGAACAACGCCGCGACGCCGAGCGAGAGGCACGTGAGCGACGTCGCATCCCGCAGGCCGGTCGCATGCTCACCGGTCAGGAAGTAAATCGCGAGCGACACCGCGGCGAGGAGTGCCGCCGCGATGCCGACCGCGTCGAGCCGCACGTCCTCCCACACCTCTGCGACCAACGCGAGCCCTGCCAGCGCGAGCGCGAGGGCCGCCCACACGCGGCGTCTGACCGCCTCGTGCCATACGAGCCGCGCCCAGAGCGCGACGAGCACCGGCGCTGTGAACTCGAGGAGGAGGGCGATCCCGATCGGAAGCCGCTCGATCGAGACGAAGTAGAGCCACTGGACGAGTGCGAACCCGACGATTCCGTAGAACACGAGCAGGGCAACCTCGTCTCGGGCGACTCGCAGTCGATTGGGCGCGGTGAGCGCGATGACCCCCGCCAGGCAGAGAAATGCGCCGGTCGCGCGTAGCTCGGTCAGCCTCAGCGTGGTGATCTCCGGTGACGAGAGGATCACCTTCGAGACGCTGCCGTTGACCGCGAACAGCAGAGCGGCAGCGCTCGCCATCGCGTACCCGACCCGGGGATGCCGCTCCGTCGAGAGTGCGGTTCCGTGGAGGGCGATCTCCGTCACCGCGTGAGGCTATCCGCGCGAGACGCTTGGCCCTCTCGCCCACAAAGCCTGGCTTCAGCCAGGCACCTGGTCTGGTCGTGCTCGGGCCATCTGATCGATCATCGATCAAACGGACGACGCTGCTGTACGCTCGCGCGGTGCGCGTGGCGCTGTTCGTCACCTGCCTTGTCGACACGCTCCAACCGGCCGTGGGTCGGGCGACCGTCGCCCTCCTGGAGCGGCTCGGGGTGGAGGTCGAGTTCCCTCGCGAGCAGACCTGTTGTGGGCAGCTGCACCTGAACGCCGGCCATGCGGACGTGGCATCCGCGCTCGCTGCCAGGTTCGTCGAGACGTTCGCGGGATACGACGCAGTGGTCTCGCCCTCCGGCTCGTGCGCCGCCCATGTGCGCACGCACGTCGCGGAGCACTCGGCAGGCCTCGACGGTGTCGCGTCGCGAACCTGGGAGCTCTCCCAGTTCCTCGTCGACCGGCTCGGAGTCGTCGACGTGGGCTCGTCGTTCGAAGGCGCCCTCACGTACCACCCCACGTGCCATTCGCTCCGCGTGCTCGAGGTCGGAGATCGACCGGAATCGCTCCTGCGGGCCGTACCCGGAGTAGAGCTCCGCCCGCTCGCGGATGCGACGGAGTGCTGTGGCTTCGGCGGGCTGTTCGCGATTCGCAACTCGGATGTCTCGAGCGCGATGCTCGCCGACAAGCTGGGCCACATCGAGAAGACGGGCGCCGACGCCGTGTGTGCCTGCGACACGTCGTGTCTGCTGCACATCGGCGGAGGCCTCGAGCGCAAGGGCAGACCGATTCGCGCGCTCCACCTCGCGGAGGTGCTCGCGTCGTGAGCGCGCTCGCCGGCCGGAGCGCCACACCACTGCCGTTCGAGCGAGCGGCGCCCGTCGCGCTCGAGGACGAGCGCACGCGTGCGAACGTCCTCCGCGCGACGACGACGATTCGGGCGCGTCGCGCGACTGTCGTCGCCGAGACGCCGGACTGGGCGGAGCTCCGTGCGGCCGGCGAGGCGATCAGGACGCGCTCGCTGCTCCGTCTCGACCGGCTGCTCGTCACGCTCGAGGAACGAGTCACGGAGGCGGGCGGCGTCGTGCACTGGGCCCGCGACGCCGACGAGGCGAATGGGATCGTGGTCGGGCTCGTCCGCGGCGTCGGTGCGCGGGAGGTCGTGAAGGTCAAGTCGCTGACGACGGACGAGCTCGGCCTGAACGACGCGCTCGTCGGCGCCGGGATCGACCCGATCGAGACCGACCTGGCCGAGCGGATCGTCCAGCTCGCGGGCGAGCGTCCGTCGCATCTGCTCGTCCCGTCGCTGCACCGGGGCCGGTCGGAGATTGCGGAAGTTCTGCGCAAGGCGCTCGACGAGCCCGGCCTTGCCGACGACCCCGCGTCGCTGCTCGCCGCCGCCCGGGAGCATCTCCGTGCGGCGTTCCTGCGCGCGAGGGTCGCGATCTCGGGCGCGAACTTTGCGGTCGCCGAGACGGGCACCGTCGCGGTCGTCGAGTCGGAGGGCAACGGCCGAATGTGCACGACGCTGCCCGAGACCCTGGTGACCGTGCTCGGCATCGAGAAGGTCGTCGAGGAGTGGCGTGACCTCGGCGTGCTGATGCAGCTCTTGCCTCGCTCCGCGACCGGGGAGCGGATGAACCCGTACACGTCGCTCTGGACGGGCGTGTCGGCCTCGGACGGCCCCACGTCGTTTCATCTCGTGCTGGTGGATGCGGGCCGCACGCGCGCGCTTGCGGATCCGGAGGGCAGGCCGGCGCTTCGCTGCATCCGCTGCTCGGCGTGCGTCAACGTCTGCCCGGTCTATCGCCAGACCGGCGGGCACGCGTACGACACCGTCTACGCGGGGCCGATCGGCGCGATCCTCCAGCCCCAGCTCTCGGGCGAGCACGGCACCGCCGCCTCGCTGCCGTACGCGTCGTCGCTCTGCGGCGCGTGCGCCGACGTCTGCCCCGTCGGGATCGACATCCCGCGGATTCTCGTGCACGAGCGGGCACAGGTGGTTCGTCGCGCGCGGCCGGGGCTCGAGGGCCGCGCGCTGCGCGCGCTCGGGCGGACGTTCTCCAGCCGAGAACGTTACGAGCGGGCCCAGCGAATCGCGCGCTCCCTCCAGCGACCCGCGCTCTCGGGAGGACGCCTGCGCTGGTTCCCGGGCCGGCTTCGGGGTTGGGGTCGCTCGCGCACGCTCCCGGGCGTGGCCCAGCAGACGTTCCGCGAATGGTGGGAGGCACGTGAGCGAGGCGCGTGAGGCCGTGCTGGCGCGGATCCGGCAGGCGCTCGCCGACGATGCTCCACTGCCGGAGGTGCCGCGCGACTACGTCAAGCGTGGCGTCCGTCCTGCGGACGAGATCGCCGCGATGTTCGTCGATCGCGTGATCGAGGCCGGCGGCGTCGTCGTAGAGGCTGCCGACGTCCGAGCGGCGATCGGTGCGGCGCTTGCGGAGCAGGGAGCGTCACGCGTCGTCGTCGCGCCCGATCTCCCGGCCGCGCTTCGCCCTGCGGGCGTCGCTCTCGTCGAGGATCAGGGGCTGGCGCCGACGGAGCTCGATGCCCTGGACGCCGCGGTCACGACGTGCGCCGTTGCCTGTTCTGACACTGGAACGATCGCGCTCGACGGCGGGCCCGGTCAGGGCCGGCGCGCGATCACGCTCGTCCCCGACCTCCACGTCTGCGTCGTGGCACGGGATCAGGTGGTCGAGACGGTGCCGGAGCTCTTCGAGCGCCTCGAGCCCTCCGCGCGCGCCGGACAGCCTCTGGTCCTCATCTCCGGTCCGTCTGCGACCTCCGACATCGGGTTCGAGCGCGTAGAGGGAGTTCACGGCCCACGAAGGCTCGTCGTCGTGCTGGCGTCCTGACCGCGGCCGTACACTGTCGTTCCACGGGGTGTAGCTCAGCCTGGTAGAGCGCCCGGTTTGGGGCCGGGAGGTTTCGTCGGTTCGAATCCGACCACCCCGACTCTCGCGCCGGCGAGTCGAGTTGTCCGATTGGAGCCGCCGGGTGTCCGACTTCCAGTCGGACACCTGCTCGTTGCGCGTGAGCTGGGGGCTACCGTTCCCCGGTGCGGATTCCCGTCGTCGCGCTGCTCATCCTCATGCTCGGTGTTGTCGCCGCCGGCAGCTCGGCCGCCTCGACCGCCGAGTACCGCGGCTCGGTGAGCACGCTCCCGTCGTCACTGCGCGAGACGATGACGGGCATTTCCTGGCGTCCGGGCTGCCCCGTCGGCCTCGACGACCTGCGCCTCGTCCGCGCGCGACACTGGGGCTTCGACGGCCGTACCCACACGGGACGCATCGTCGTCCATCGCGACGTCGCACGGGATGTGGCGACGGTCCTGCGGCGCCTCTATGCAGTGCGCTTCCCGATCCGGCGAATGGTTCCCGTCGACGCGTACGGGGCGAGCGACTTCGAGTCGATCGAGGCCGACAACACCTCGGCGTTCAACTGCCGCACCGTCGAGGGGACGAGCCGCTGGTCGGAGCACGCTTTCGGCCGGGCGATCGACCTGAACCCGATCGAGAACCCGTACGTCGCCTCGGACGGCACGACCTCGCATCGAGCGAGCCGGCCGTATCTCCGGCGCTCGCCGTACCGTCCCGGGATGGCCGTCGCCGGCGGCGCCGTGGTGCGTGCCTTCGACGCCGTCGGCTGGAGCTGGGGCGGCCGCTGGTCGGGGGTGAAGGACTACCAGCACTTCTCCGCGAGCGGGCGTTGAGCGGACGTGGGCGCCGTAGAGAGCGGGTGGGGGGAATCGAACCCCCATAACTAGCTTGGAAGGCTAGGGCTCTACCGTTGAGCTACACCCGCGGGCGCGAGAAAGGGTAGCCCGCCGTTCGCGTACCGTGCCCGCGTGAGACCGGCGGACTGGTCGTGGAGCTGGGAGGCGGTCGTCCCGCTCGCGTTGGGCGTCGTGTACCTCGCCGCGACGCGCTGCCGGGACCGGCTGAGAGCTCTTGCGTTCCTCGCCGGCTGCGCGCTCCTCGTCGCGGCGCTCGTCACCCCCCTCGACACGCTTGCGCGCGAGTACCTCGTGTGGGCGCACCTGCTCCAGAACGTCGTCCTCGCCGAGTGGGCGCCGCTCCTGCTCGTGCTCGGCGTGCCGCCTGCGCTCGGCGACCGTCTGTCGCGCCCCCGGATCGTCCGCTGGCTGACGTACCCACTCATCGCGCTTCCGCTGTGGGTTGCGACATACGCCGTCTGGCACGTGCCGGCGCTCTACGACGCCGCGCTTCGCCATCCGCACTCCCTCCTCGCCCTCGAGCACGCCACGTACCTCGCCACCGGAATCCTGTTCTGGTGGTGCGTCTGGCAGAACGCACCGCACCGGCTCCCGTCGGCCGCCCGGGCGGCGTACGCCTTCGGTGCGTTCGTCCTCTCCGCGCCGCTCGGCCTTGTGCTCGCGCTGGTTCCCGAGCCGCTCTACGAGTTCTACGCGGGTGCGTCCGAGCGGGTGTGGGGACTTTCCCGCCTCGAGGACCAGCAGCTCGGCGGGATGACGATGGCGGCCGAGCAGTCGGTCGTGTTCTTCGTCGTCTTCGCGTACTGGTTCCTGCGGTTCCTCTCCGAGCAGGAGCAGGTCGAGCCGCCTGACGGTGTCAGCCCATGAGCGAAGCGCATCCCTACCGGGAGCTCCTCGCCGTTCCTCACGCGAAGGCGCTGATCGGCTGGTCGCTGCTCGCCCGGCTCCCGCTCGGGATGACGCCCTTCGCGCTTCTGCTCCTCGTGCGTGGCGAGGGCGACGGCTACGGCGCGGCCGGGCTCGTTGTCGCCGTCTACACGATCGCGCTTGGCATCGGCGCTCCCGTGCGTGGCCGTCGGGTCGACCGGCTCGGACCCACCCCGGTCCTCCGCGTCGGAGCAGTCGCCTACGCAGGGTTTCTCGCCGCGGTCGTTGCGCTCGCGCTCGTCGACGCCGCCACGGCCGTTCTCGCGGCGACCGCGGCGCTTGCGGGGTTCATCCATCCGCCCATCGGGTCGACCGTGCGGATCGTCTGGCCGCGCATCGCCCCCGGGGATCTCCGGTCGACCGCATATGCGTTCGAGGCGGCGATGCAGGAGGCGTTCTTCGTGGTCGGACCACTGCTCGCGGCGGCGCTCGCGGCCGTCGAGCCCGCCCTCGCAGTCGGCGCAGCCGGCCTCGCGAGCCTGGTCGGCACCATCGCGCTGTCGCGCCTGCCGCCCGTCCGCGAGATGCCGCCGTCACGCAGCGAGGGGGCGGGCCTCCTCGGAGCGCTCGGCTCGCCCGGCGTGCGCACCGTCGTCCTCTACGCCGCGGTCGTCGGGATCGCCTTCGGCTCGGTGGAGCTCGCGATGCCGGCGTTCGCGGAACAGGAAGGGTCACGCGAGCTCGGTGGGATCGCCCTCGCGTGCTTTGCGGCGGGCAGCCTGGTCGGCGGCCTCCTCGCCGGGATGCGCCCGCCGCGCGACGACGTCCGTCGCTTCGTGGGCGGCGCGCTGGCCCTTGGGGCGGCATTGCTCGGTCTCCAGCTCGCCGTCTCGTTGCCGACGCTCGCGGTGCTCGCGTTCGTGGCCGGCCTGCCGATCGCCCCGACCGTGGCGGCGCTCTACTCCTCGATCGACCGCACGGCACGCACGGGAACCGCGGCCGAGGCGTTTGCATGGTTCGGCACGGCGGTCTCGATCGGGTTCGCTGCGGGCGCGGCAGCGGCGGGCGCTCTCGTCGAGGAGCGCGGCGTGCGTTGGGCGTTCGGCTTCGGGGCGACCGTCGCCCTCGGCGGCGCGGTTCTCGGCTGGCTGCGCCGCAGGACGCTCGGCGAGCGACCGTCTAGAACAGGCGCTCGGACGAGTATGACGGCACCCTTCTGCGACACAGCGCCCCCGGGAGGGCTCGAACCTCCGACCTAGGGATTAGAAGTCCCTCGCTCTATCCAGCTGAGCTACGGGGGCATTCCTCACTAGAGTAAGGGCGGCTTCGGCGCCCTGGGTGAGCTCTGTCGAACGCGGGCGTCGCGTCGGAGGTGCGAGCGAACCGCATGACACCCGTAGCTCAGGGGACAGAGCGGCGGACTTCTAATCCGCGGGTCGAGAGGTTCGAATCCTCCCGGGCGCGTTGGTGGTCGGGCTCGTGGGTGCGGGAGCGATGGGGAGCGCGCTCGGAGCGCGGCTTCGGGACGGTGGCGCCCGCGTGCTCGTCGCGCTCGACGGGCGCAGTGACCGCACACGCGGGCTGGCCAGTGATGCCGAGCTCGAGGACGTCGGCTCATTGAACGCACTCATGGCCGAGGCGTCGGTCGTGCTCTCGGTCGTGCCGCCCGGTGCCGCGGTCGAGGTCGCGGAGGCGATCGCCTCGGCGGCAGGCGACTCGCGGCCGCTGGTCGCAGACCTGAACGCGGTTGCGCCGACGACGGTCCGCCGGGTTGCCGACCTGCTCACGGTGCACGGGATCGAGACCGTCGACGGATCGATCTCCGGCCCACCTCCGACCCGTGCGGGAACGACCCGCATGTACCTCTCCGGCGCGCGAGCCGCGGACATCGCATCGCTTCCGGTCGAAGGCGTCGAGCTGATCCTCGTCGGCGACACGATCGGCCTGGCCTCTGCCGTGAAGATGTGCACTGCGTCCGTCTACAAGGGCCGCGTTGCACTGCTCGCGCAGGCGCTCCGCACGGCCGCCGCACACGGTGTCGTCGAGCACGTCCTCGACGACCTCTCCGGAACCGGTCTCGCCGACCGGGAGCGGACCGGCGCGACGCTCGGGAAGGCATCGGCCAAGGCGTGGCGCTACGTCGCCGAGATGGAGGAGATTGCCGCGACGCAGGGCGACGCGGGTCTCACGCCGGAACTGTTCCGCGCCGTCGCGCGCATCTACGCGGATCTCGCCGCACGAGGTGTGGCCGACGCGCCCGAGCACGTCCCGGACGACATCGCGCTCGACGAGGTCCTGCGCCGCCTCAGCTGAGGCGGCGCAACCCAAACGCGATGCGGCTGCGCGGTGACGACTCTCTCGTGCGCGGCATGCCCTCGACGGGCGGCGACCGCAGTCCCGATACGGCTATCCTGCGTCTCCCGCGTGGTGGCGGTAGCTCAGCTGGTAGAGCCCCGGGTTGTGGTCCCGGTGGTCGCGGGTTCGAGTCCCGTCCGCCACCCTGGCCCCGTAGCTCAGTGGATAGAGCGGCAGGCTTCGAACCTGCGCGCGGAGGTTCGACTCCTCCCGGGGCCATACGGCACCGGCAGCCAGGCGGCAACCGGCGTGGTCACCGGTCCGACAGCGTCCAGTCGTATAGGGCCCTGAAGCTCCCACCGGCGTAAAGACGGGGCGGCGGCCGCCCCGTCTTCTTCAATCGATGTAGCTCGCCTTTAGGGAGCGCTGCGACGGCCGTCGGGGAACTTGTTGGACCGGGGCCGCGCGAGCCGCTTCTGGCTCGTACTCGTCCGGTTGTTGTCGAGGTAGCGCGAAACCACATCCGAGCGGCTGGCGAGAGCCGATGCAGAGACGCCCTGAGTAGCATCCGAGGAGGCCAAGACCGGCGCGATCGACTTCGCGGCACGGGCGTCTGAGCATTCCTGGATTGCGCCCGGGGTTGCGGACTTGATCGCGTCCTCGTTGATGAGTACGCCGCGGAGTTGTTCGAGGCCGAGGGCCGCGCAGATCTCCTCGACGGAGAACGCCACGCTCGCCTTCGTCCCGGCAGGCCGGGCGACCTTCGTCACGGAGGGCAGGACCGCGTAGCGGCCGATCCCGAGCGACTCCTGCGCTGCGAAGTCAGAACCGGGGTCTGCCGGAATCCTCGCGCTCGCCCCAGCCGCGAACAGCGCCGCGACGGCGGCGAATACCCCCGTCGTCAGCAGCATCCGTGTCTTGGTGATGCCGTACATGCCGCGCCTCCTGTTCGACCGCTCGACCATGTGACGAGCCTAGGAGGCAGCCGCTCCGCCGTCGTGGCCGTACGCGACACAGCCTCTGTATCGCTCGCTACACACGGTGCGTGGTTCCGCCAATAAGGCGCTCAGAGCGCCGGGAGGCACGCACCCCGCCGGCAACCCGATCGAGCTCGTCCAGGCCGCCGGCGATCAACGGCCGGTACCACTCAAGGCCCGGCGGGAGACTTGCACTCGAAGTATATACTCAGTATAGTACCCGGTATGGTAGTTGCCCGGGGTTGTCCGTGAGCGTCCCTCATGCCCTCCTTGCGCTCCTGCGCGAGGGGCCGACGTACGGCCTGCGGCTGCAGAACGAGTTCGAGTCGCGGACGGGCGAGGTCTGGCCGCTCAACGTCGGGCAGGTCTACACGACCCTTCAGCGCCTCGAGCGCGACGGGCTTGTCGAGAGTGACGACACGGAAGGCGAGCGCTCGCGCAAGCGGTACCGGATCACGTCCGCGGGCGCCCACGAGCTCGCCGTCTGGCTTCGCACACCGCCGGACCTGGTGCCTCCCCCGCGCGACGAGCTCGTAATCAAGGTGCTCGTCGCCCTGCAGGTGCCCGGGACCGACGTCCACGAGATCCTGCAGGTGCACCGCCGGCACGTGATCGAGATCATGCAGCGCTACACGCAGGTCAAGGCGGCGGCCGACGAGGACGACACGGCGCTGGCGCTGGTGACCGACGCCGAGCTCTTCCGGCTCGAAGCGATCATCCGCTGGCTCGATGCCGCCGACGTCCGCTTGAAGCAGCGGCCGCTTCCCGCTCCGGTCGCCACGGCCGACGCGCTTCTCGAACCCACTCACACGATGGAGGTCTCCCGATGACCAGCGCACTCGAGCTGCGCGGGGTATCGAAGGTCTATGGCTCCGGGCCGACCGAGGTGCACGCGCTTCGCGACGTCGACCTAGCGGTCGAGCGCGGCGAGCTCGTCGCGATCATGGGGCCGAGCGGCTCCGGCAAGAGCACGCTCTTGACGATCGCCGGCAGCCTCGAACAGCCGACCGGCGGCCAGGTGTTGGTGGACGGCGTCGACCTCGCGTCCGTATCGCGCTCGGAGCAGGCGCAGCTGCGACGCCGCTCGATCGGTTACGTCTTCCAGGACTTCAACCTGCTCCCGGGGCTGACCGCCCTCGAGAACGTCATTCTGCCCCTCGAGCTCGATGGCGTCCGCGCCAGAGCCGCACGCGGCACAGGCCTCGAGGCGCTGGAGGAGCTCGACGTCGCGGAGCACGCAGATCGCTACCCGGACGAGCTCTCGGGCGGCGAGCGCCAGCGCGTCGCGATCGCACGAGGAATCGTCGGCGAGAGGCGGTTGCTGCTCGCCGACGAGCCGACCGGGGCTCTCGACTCCGTGAACGGTGAAGCGGTCATGCGGCTGCTGCGTGCCGCCACGCAGCGGGGCGTAGCGGGTGTCGTCGTGACCCACGAGGCACACCTCGCCTCCTGGGCTGACCGCGTCGTCTTCCTGCGCGACGGCCATATCGTCGACCAGACGGTCGCACCCCCCGGCCCGGAGTCGCTCCTCGCGGCCGGTGACCGGCCGTGACGACGTTTGAGCACCGCTCGGCGTTACGAGGAGCGAAAGGCGGCGGAATTGCCGCGCGTCGTCCTCTGATCCGCTGGGCGTGGCGCCTCTTCCGCCGCGAGTGGCGGCAGCAGATCCTGGTGATCGCGCTCCTGACCGTCGTGGTTGCGGCCGCGATTGGCAGCGTCACGATCGCCTACAACTCGGCCTCGGTGAACGGTGCCGAGTTCGGCTCGGCCAATCACCTTTTCGAGTTGGACGGCGCCGATCCGCGCTTGCTGGAGGCGAGTCTCGTGGCCCTCACGGGCCGGTTCGGGACGACCGACGTCCTCGGCCACCGCTCTCTGTCCGTTCCCGGCGGTGTGGAAACGGTGGAGTTCCGTTCTCAAGACCCACGTGGATTGTACGGGGGCGCGCGCCTCGCCCTCCACCGAGGCAGCTACCCGAAAGGACGCCACCAGGTCGCCGTCACCGACGGTGTCGCCCAGATGCTCGCGCTCGAGCTCGGGCAGACCGTTGCCCTCGACGGCCATCGCCGGACCGTTGTCGGCATCGTCGAGAACCCACGTGACCTGAGCGACGAGTTCGCGCTTGTCTCCCCCTCGTCCGCGGGAGCACCGGATTTCGTGACGGTCCTGGTCGACGCGAGCGACGACTCGGTCCGCGCCTTCCTGGAAGCCCCCGCCGACGTCGCCGAGGGCGACCGGACTGCCCCCATGTCGGTCAGGTCCCGGGGCGGCGACGAGCAGGCACCTGCCCTCGTGATGTTCTCGGTGGCCACCGTCTTCCTGCTCTTGGCATCGCTCGTTGCAGCAGCCGGCTTCGCCGTCATCGCTCAGCGACGGCTCCGCCAGCTCGGAATGCTCGCCGCGGTCGGCGCGACCGAGAAGCACCTTCGACTCGTACTGCTGTGGAACGGCGCGGTCGTCGGCGCGATCGGCGTGCTGATCGGAACAGTCGTGGGTCTCGCACTCTGGCTGGCGGCCGTCCCGACCCTGGAGACCGCGCTCGACCATCGCGTCGACCGGCTGAGCCTGCCCTGGACACTGCTCGCGCTGGTTGCCTTCGTTGCGATCCTCGGGGCGACTGCCGCTGCCTGGTGGCCGGGGCGAGCGGTGGCCCGCGTGCCCGTCACGCTTGCCCTCTCGGCGCGACCGCCCGAGCCGAAGCCCGCGCACCACTCGGCAATCCTCGCCGCAGTCTTGATCGTGGCGGGAATCGGCAGCCTCGTGCTCTCAGACCGAAGCAGCCGGCCGCTCATCATCGCGGGGATCGTGGCGACGATCTTCGGCACGCTGCTCCTCGGCCCCCTCGCGATTCGCCTCTTCGCGCGGACGGCCGCGCACTCCCCGATCGCCGTGCGCCTGGCGCTCCGAGACCTCGCCCGCTATCAAGCCCGCTCCGGGGCGGCACTCGCGGCCATTACCCTCGCCCTCGGCATCGCCGCGACCGTCGTCATCATCGCGGCGGCCGAGGAGAAGCAGTCGGCCGGCGAACCGCCGAACCTGTCCGACCGGCAGATCCGCGTGTACCCCGATGCAGCGGAGGGTCCGGACTTCGTCGTGATCCCGACGCCCGCCGATCTCGAGCGTATCGACGGTCGCGTCCACCAACTCGCGGCAGATCTCGACGACGCAGCGGTGATCCCGCTCCACAATGCGCTCCGACCGGGCGCGCGGTCGGGAGTCATCGACGGGGTTCGGGTTTTTCACACGGAACAGCTCCGACGAAAGATCGCCGACCCCGAGGACAAGGCCTGGGCGGGAAGGCCGATCTTCTGCCCGGCCCGTCCGCCGGCGAGCTGCTACGTCGCCGAGTCCCGCCTCTACGTCGCGACCTCCGCCGTCCTCATGTACCTCGGAGTCGACCCCGCGTCGATAGATCCGAGCACGGACTTCCTGGTCGACAGGAGGCTCGTTACCGACGAGCTCGTAACTGCCACGATGCAGGCAACGGTCGGAGCGCCGAAGCTGACCGTACGCGCCGTCACGAACGTCCAGAGGATCGACAGCCGGAAGCTCTTCGGTTCTCCGAGTGGCGAAATGGGCCTTACGCCGACCTCGTTCATCACCCTCGACGGTCTTCGCCGTCGCGGCTGGAGGCAGATCCCGTCGGGTTGGCTCGTCGAGTCGAGCCGGACCCTGACGAGCGAGCAGATCGTCGATGGGCGCGAACTCGCGGCCGAGGCCGGCCTGGCGATCGAGACGCGGCGAGAGGGCGCCTCGCTCGAAACGACCAAGGCCATCGCGATCGCGGCCGGCGCGCTTCTCGCGCTGGCGATCCTCGCCATGACCGTCGGGCTGATCCGCAGCGAGAGCGCCGGCGACCTGCGCACCCTGACGGCGATCGGCGCGACGAGCAGGATCCGCCGCACGCTGACCGCCGCCACCGCCGGCGCGCTCGCCTTCCTGGGCGGGCTCCTCGGCGTCGCCGGCGCGTATCTCGCGCTGGGCGCGACGTACTCCGACGACCTCGGCTATCTCGGTCGGATCCCGGTGCTCCCACTCGTCTTCATCGTCGTCGGTATCCCGCTGACCGCTGCGGCGGCCGGCTGGCTGCTTGCCGGGCGCCAGCCGCCCGCCATCGCCCGACCGGCGATCGACTGACACACGTTCCGTCCGGACCAGGTCCTACGCTCCGGCAATGGCAGTGGGAATCGTCGTGTTCGGGCTCGTGTTCCTGATCGGGCTCGCATTCGGGTCGAGGACCCGCCGTCCGCTTGCGACCGCCTGCGTCGTCGTCGGCGCCTTCTGCGCGCTGCTCGTACTGCAGGGGAACGATCCGTTCGTCGCCTTCGCGGCGTTCGCGCTCATCGCGCTCGGGGGGCTGGTCATCGATTCGGTGCGCGAGACCGTGGGGCTCCTGCTCGGGCGCTGACGGGACGTCGCCTCCGGCCGCGTCCCCGTGTGTTGCGTCGTCCGCGGGACGCGGGCCCTAGCCCACGTCCCCTATGCGGGCGAGAGGACTCGAACCTCCAAGGGCCGAAGCCCACCGGGACCTAAACCCGGCGCGTCTACCAGATTCCGCCACGCCCGCGCGGTTGGAGCGTATCGCCCCGTAGGGCGAGATATCTCGCCCCTACCTCGGTGGGCCGCGACAACGCAACTGCTTGAATTGCCGCATGGCCCAGGTGGAGGAGCTTGGCGGCAACCGCGTCCGCCTCACGGTCGACGTCGCGCCGCACGAGCTCGAGCACGCGGTCGAGCATGCCGCGGACGACCTCGCCGGCTCGGTCAAGATCCCCGGGTTCCGCAAGGGCAAGGTGCCGCGGCAGGTCCTCCTCGCAAACGTCGGCCGCGACCGACTGTGGGTCGAGGCCGTCGAGTCGCACATCGGCGGCTGGTTCTGGAATGCCGCATCGCAGTCGCGGCTGCGCCCGGTGGCGACGCCGGAGTACGACTTCGAGCTTCCGTCGAGCGAGAGCGAGCCCTGGACGTTCAGCGCCACGGTCGAGGTGCAGCCGACCCCCGAGATCGTCGACTGGACGACGCTCGAGGTGCCGCGCGCCGAGTCCGAGGTGCCGGAGGAGCTCGTCCAACAGGAGCTCGACGCGCTCCGCAGCTCGGTGGCCGAGCTCGTGCCCGCCGACGATCGCGAGGCACGCGAGGGCGACACACTCGTCGTCGATCTCGCAGGCGAGGACGGCGCCGGGCAGTCCGACACGGTCGTCGAGCTCGGCTCGCGCAGCCTCGTGGAGGAGATCGAGCAAGCGCTCGTCGGCGCACGCGTCGGTGACACCCGGAGTGTCCGCTACGAGCTTGCAGAGGGCGCCGAGACCACTGTCTCGGTGACGGTCAAGCACGTCAACGAGAAGGTGCTTCCCGAGGCCGACGACGAGCTCGCGCGCTCGGCCAGCGAGTTCGACACGCTCGAGGAGCTCCGTGCCGACATCGAGGGGCGGATCCGCGCGGCCGTGGACGAGCAGATCGACTCTGCGTTCAGGGCGGCCGCCGTCGACGAGCTCGTGCGTGCGTCGAACGTGCAGGCGGCCGGACCGCTCGTCGAGGCTCGGGCCCGCGAGCTCCTGAACGGATTCGTCCGCTCGCTCGCAAACCGGGGCATCTCGCCCGAGGCGTACTTCCAGGCGACCGGGCAGACACCCGACGTCCTCACCGCGCAGATCCGCGCGGAGGCGGCGCACTCGGTGGCCCGAGAGCTCGCCCTCGAGGCAGTCGCCGAGAAGGCGGGAATCTCGGTGTCGGACGACGAGGTGAAGGGCCTGATCCGCGAGCAGGCCGAGGCTGCCGGCGACGACCCGGAGGCTGTGATCGCCGACGTCTGGGCGCATGGGCACTCCGAGTCGCTCCGAGAGGACCTGCGTCTCAGGGCTGCGCTCGACCGCCTCGCGGCCGACGTGAAGCCGATCGCGCCGGAGCAGCACGCCGCGCGCGAGGCGATCTGGACGCCGGACAAGGAGAAGCCGGCCGGCGAGACGAAACTGTGGACCCCCGGTGATCCTGCTCCGCAGGATCACTAAGTGAGATCAGGAAAGGACGCAATGGTCGTGACCGAAAGAACCACGCCTAGCCGGTTCCCGACCAGAGGGAGGGAAACGGTATGAGCCCCCTGATCCCGATGGTGATCGAGCAGACGTCCCGCGGCGAGCGGTCGTTCGACATCTACTCCCGTCTGCTCAACGAGCGGATCATCTTCCTCGGGACGCAGGTCGACGACCAGATCGCGAACCTCATCATCGCTCAGCTGCTCCACCTCGAGTCCGAGGATCCGGACAAGGACATCGACCTCTACATCAACTCGCCCGGCGGCCATGTGTACGCAGGCCTGGCGATCTACGACACGATGCAGTTCATCAAGCCCGACGTCCGCACGATCTGCGTCGGGATCGCGATGAGCATGGGGGCCGTCCTCCTCGCGGGCGGCGCCGAAGGGAAGCGGATGGCGCTGCCGAACTCGAAGATCCTGCTCCACCAGGTGTGGGGTGGCTACCAGGGTCAGGCGTCCGACATCGAGATCCACGCCAGGGAGACGATCGCGTTGAAGCGAAAGCTCGAGGAGATCGTCTCGCACCACACGAAACAGGACGAGGAGAAGGTGCGAAAGGACATGGATCGTGACTTCTTCATGACGTCGGAGGAGTCGGTCGAGTACGGGATCATCGACAGGGTGATCACGCACCGCTGACGCCGAGACGGCGCGAACCGGGGTAGCCGAACCCGTGAAATCGGAGTAAAAGAGGAGACCAGTGGCCCGAGCGAGCGAGGGAAACGAGCAGCTGCTCTGCAGCTTTTGCGGCAAGAGCCAGCGGCAGGTGAAGAAGCTGATCGCCGGCCCCGGCGTCTACATCTGCGACGAGTGCATCGATCTCTGCAACGAGATCATCGACGAGGAGCTGACGTCTCCTGCCGCGCTCGACCTCGACAACCTCCCGCGCCCGCGTGACATCTACTCGGTCCTGAACGACTACGTCGTCTCCCAGGAGGAGTCGAAGCGGACGCTCGCGGTGGCGGTCTACAACCACTACAAGCGCGTGCGCATGGGGCAGGCCGACGAGGCCGACGTCGAGCTCCAGAAGTCGAACATCCTGCTTCTCGGCCCGACCGGGTGCGGCAAGACCCTTCTCGCGCAGACGCTCGCGCGGATCCTCAACGTCCCGTTCGCGATCGCCGACGCGACGGCGCTTACCGAGGCGGGGTACGTCGGCGAGGACGTCGAGAACATCCTGCTCAAGCTCATCCAGGCCGCCGACTTCGACATCAAGAAGGCCGAGACCGGGATCATCTACATCGACGAAGTCGACAAGATCGCGCGCAAGGCGGACAACCCGTCGATCACGCGCGACGTGTCGGGCGAGGGCGTGCAGCAGGCGCTCCTCAAGATCCTCGAGGGCACGGTCGCGTCGGTGCCGCCCCAGGGCGGGCGCAAGCATCCGCACCAGGAGTTCCTCACGATCGACACGACGAACATCCTGTTCATCTGCGGCGGAGCGTTCGCCGGCCTCGACAAGATCATCGCGCGTCGGATCGGGAAGAACGCCGTCGGCTTCGGCGCCGACGTCCGCTCGAAGCACTCGGCAGAGAGCGCCGAGCTGCTCTCGGACGTGATGCCCGAGGACCTCATGAACTTCGGTCTCATCCCCGAGTTCATCGGCCGGCTGCCCGTCGTCTCGGCGGTGCACCAGCTTCGCCGCGACGACCTCGTCCGGATCCTCACCGAGCCGAAGAACGCGCTCGTCAAGCAGTACCAGCGCTTCTTCGGGTACGACACGATCGAGCTCGTCTTCACCGAGGACGCCCTGTGGGAGATCGCCGACAAGGCGCTCGAGCGCGAGACGGGGGCGCGCGGCCTCCGCTCGATCATCGAGGGCGCGCTGCTCGATGTGATGTTCGAGCTGCCGTCTCGACGCGACGTCTCGAAGTGCGTGATCACGCGCGAGACGATCGCCAAGGGCCTCAAGCCGACACTCGTCACACACGGCGTACCCGACGAGCTCGACGCCGTCGCCGACGGCACCGGCTGAGCCCCGCGCGCGTGGCGGAGCCGCGGTCGCGGACCTACAGCTGGACCGACCCGCACGAGACCCTGGCGGAAGCGGCCAAGCTTCGAGGACTCGAGATGCTCCGCCGCATGGCCGCCGGCGAGCTCGCGTACCCGCCGATCACCGGGCTGATGGGAATGCGGCTCGCGGAGGTCGACGAGGGCAGGGTGGTATGGGAGGCGACACCGGGCGAGGAGCACTACAACCCGATTGGCACCGTCCATGCGGGCTTCTCGATGACGCTCCTCGACTCCGCGATGGGCACGGCCTTCGTGTCAGTCGCCGAAGCCGGGACGCGTTGGACGACGCTCGAGCTGAAGGCGAACTTCACGCGCGCTATCACGGCCGAGACCGGCGTCGTCCGCTGCATCGGCACGATCGTCAACCGCGGGCGGACGGTCGTCCTCACCGAGGCCCGGCTCGAGGACGGCGAAGGGAAGCTCCTCGCGCACGCGACCTCGACCATCCTCGTGCTCGGAGAGCAGGTGTCCGACTGACGTCGGACACCGCGCCGCGCCCCCGGGTGTCGGACTTCGGTCCGACACCTGCTCCATAGACTTCTCGCCCATGGATCCGCTCTACACGCCCGAGAGTGTCGAGCGCCGCTGGCAGGAGACATGGGAGGCCGAGGGGCTCTACAACGCCGATCCCGATCCGGGTCGGCCGAGCTTCGCGATCGCGCACCCACCGCCCAACGTCACCGGCGACCTGCACATGGGACATGCGCTGCAGCTGTCCCTCGCCGATGCGCTGGTCCGGATGCGTCGCATGCAGGGCTTCAACGTGCTCTTCCAGCCGGGGTTCGACCACGCCGGCATCTCGACCCAGAACGCGGTCGAGAAGCACCTCGCCACGGAAGGGAAGACCCGTCAGGACCTCGGCCGCGAGGCATTCGAAGAGCGGGTGTGGGAGTGGCTCCGCGAGTACGGCGGCAAGATCATGTTCCAGTTCCGGCGCATCGGCGCGTCGCTGGACTACCGGCGCGAGCGCTTCACGATGGACGACGCGTACGTCCGAGCCGTGATGCGGTTCTTCGTCCACCTGTACCGCAAGGGGTGGATCTACCGTGCCAATCGGATCATCAACTGGTGTCCCTTCCACCAGACGTCGCTCTCGGACCTCGAGCTCGCGCACGAGGACGTCGACGACGCTCTCACCTACGTTCGCTATCCGCTCGCCGACGGTGACGGACACATCACGATCGCCACCGTTCGCCCCTCGACGATCCTCGCGGACGTCGCCGTCGCGGTGCATCCCGACGACGAGCGCTATCGCGAGCTGGTCGGCCGCGAGGTGATCGTGCCCTTCGTCGAGCGTCGCGTGCCCGTGATCTCCGACGAGCGAGTCGAGCAGGAGTTCGCGACCGGCGCGCTCAAGGTCACGCCGGGTCACGACCCGCTCGACTACGAGCTCGGCATCGACCACGGCCTCGAGGAGTTGACGGTGATCGCGGCTGACGGCCGCATGAGCGACCAGGCAGGCGAGCTCGCCGGCCTGACCCAGGCCGAGGCTGACGAACGAATCCTTGCCTGGCTGCGCGAGCGCGATCAGCTCGAGAAGCGGGAGTCGTACCGCCATTCGGTTGCGCTCTGCGACCGATGCAAGTCCCGTATCGAGCCGCGGATCTCGATGCAATGGTGGTGCGCGATGGACGAGCTCAAGCAGCCCGCGCTCGAGGCGCTCCGCTCTGGCCGGGTCCGTTTCCACCCCGAGTCGCAGCATCGTTTCGCGATCGCGTCGCTCGAGGACGCCCCTGACTGGAACATCTCGCGTCAGATCTGGTGGGGGCACCAGCTGCCGCTGTGGGAGTGCCCGGACGGTCACGTCACCGTCGAGGAGACCGAGCCCGAGGCGTGCGTCGAATGCGGCTCGCACGAGCTCACGCGGTCGACGGACGTGCTCGACACCTGGTTCTCGTCGGCGCTCTGGCCCTTCGCGACGCTGGGCTGGCCCGACGAGACGGAGGATCTGCGCACCTTCTACCCGGGCGACATGAACACCACGGCCCGCGACATCATCCGCCTCTGGGAGAACCGGATGATCTTCGCGGGCCTCGAGCTGTTGGGCGAGGTGCCGTTCAGCGACGTGGTGATCCACTCCACCGTCCACGCGCCCGCCGGCGGCCGGATGTCCAAGAGCCTCGGCACCGGCATGAACCCGCTGGCGGCGATCGAGCGCTACGGCGCCGACGCGACGCGCTACGGGCTCCTGAAGATGGCGTCGTCCCAGGACGTCCGCTTCGCCGAAGGGGCGATCGAGGAAGGGCAGAAGCTCGCGAACAAGCTCTGGAACGTCGCCCGGCTGATCCTCCAACACGCCGGCGACGTGTCGCCCGACCCACGCGGAGCAGAAGCGCTCGAGGAGCGCTGGATCCTGGCGCGACTGCACGAGACGCGGCTCGAGGTCGAGGGTGCCTTCGGCTCGTTCAACTTCGCCCACGCCGCCGACGCGCTCTACCACCTCACGTTCGACGACTTCTGCGACTGGTATGCGGAGAGCACGAAGGCGCGGCTCTACGCCGGGAACGAAGCTGCTCGGGCGACCGCGCTGTACGCGCTCGGGTACCTGATTCGCATCCTCCATCCCGTGCTGCCCCATGTCACGGAGGAGATCTGGTCGCAGTTCCACGAGGACCGACTGATCGTGGCGGAATGGCCGCACGAGGAATACGCGGTGTTCACGTCGGCCCACGACCTCGACCGCGTGCAGGAGGCCGCCCGCGTCTTTCGACGCAGCGGTGTGCGGGTCGAGCTCGAGAGCGACGAGGAGCGCCGGATCTTCGAGGCGGTCGTCCGACCAGAGCGGAGGCGGGACGACGGGAACATCGATGCGGAGCTGGCGCGGCTCCGCAAGGAGATCGCTCGCGCCGAGGGGATGCTGGCGAACGAGCGCTTCGTCGCGAACGCGCCCGCGGACGTCGTCGATGCGGAGCGCGCGAAGCTCGAGCGGTTCCGCCGCGAGCTCGAGTTGCTCGGCGATTGACGGGACCGTGGCCCGGGCGTCGCATGTCGCCTGGCTCGAGCGTCTCTCGCCCTGGCCGACGGAGGGATTCGGCACGGCGCGGATGCTTGCGCTGCTCGCCGAGCTCGGCCAACCGCAGGCCGGCCTTGCGGCGGTGCATGTCGTGGGGACGAACGGCAAGTCGACGACGACGCGCATTGTCGAGGAGCTCCTGCGCGCGAACGGTCTCACGACAGGCGCCTACCTCTCTCCGCACGTCCGCTCGTGGGCGGAGCGGATCAGGTTGGGCGGCGCCGAGGTCGACCTGGAGGCCGTGCTCGGCGTCGTCCGCCGCCCCGCCGAGTCGATCGGAGCGACGCAGTTCGAGACGCTGACCGCCGCCGCGTTCGTCGCGTTCCGCGAAGGGGAGGTGGAGGCAGCGGCCATCGAGGCGGGCCTCGGCGGCCGTCACGATGCGACGAACGTCCTCGACGCGACACGCGTCGTCGTCCTCACGAACGTCTCACTCGAGCACACGGAGGTCCTCGGCACGACGAGAGAGGAGATCGCCGCAGAGAAGCTCGCCGTCGTCCGCAGCGGGTGCACGGTGGTCCTGGGCGAGCCGGAGTGGGAGAGCGCCGCGCGCGCCGCGGGAGCGGGCGAGGTTCTCGTCGAGCCCGGCGGCGCCGAGCGCCTCGCTGCTGCGGCGGCACGCGCGTTTCTCGGCAGGGACGTCGACCCCCGCGCGGCCGCCGAGGTCACGCTTCCGGGCAGGCTCGAGTGGCGTGGCCGGGAGGTGCGCGACGGCGCCCACAACCCCGCCGGCGTCCGATGGCTCGTGGAGCATCTGCCGCCGGACGACTACACGGTAATGGCGTCGATTCTCGCCGACAAGGATGTCGAAGGCATGCTCGCCGGCCTCGCGGCGCTCGGGCACCGCTTCGTCGCGTGTCGCTCCACGAGCGCAAGGGCGCTCGCGGCCGACGAGCTCGCCGCGCGGGCGGGACGATGGTTCAGTCGCGTGGAGACGCGTGAGCATCCTCGCGACGCACTCGTCCTGGCGCACGCTCTCGGTGAGCCCGTTCTGGTGACGGGCTCGCTGTCGCTCCTCGCGGATCTCGAGAGCGAACGGGATGGCTAGAGCGAGAGAGCGCTTCACCGTGCTCGGCTTCGCGACCTTCCTCCTGCTCGCGATCGTCGGGACCGCGTTCGCAGTCGGGTATATCCTCGGCAAGCTTCTCCTCTGACGGAAAGCCGAGCCGTGAACCTCCTCGCCGCCGCCGCAGACGACAACCTTTTCGACTCCAACACCTGGGACGTCGCACGGAACGTCGGCATCTTTCTCGCCGTCGTCTTCTGGCTCGCGACGGTCTACTGGGTCTTCAAGGACGCGCGCCGACGCGTCCAGGACCCGTGGCTGATCGGCATGGCGACGCTGCTCGGCGCTGTACCGCCCTTCATCGGCCCGCTCATCTACATGCTCTTCCGCCCGCCCGAGTACCTCGAGGACGTGCGGGAGCGGGAGCTCGAGATCCTCGCGATCGAAGAGCGGCTCGCAGAGCACGATCTGCGCTGTCCGGTGTGTCGTGGCGCCGTCGAGCCTTCGTTCCTCGTCTGTCCCGTCTGCACGACCCGGCTCAAGCAGTCCTGTGCGGAGTGCGCGGCGCCGCTCGAGCCCATCTGGCAGGTCTGCCCGTACTGCGCCACGCCGGTCCCGCCCGGGGTCGTCACCGGCGAGGACGTGCTCCAACCGCTTCGCCCTCGGCGATCTCGTAGGACCTGACTAGAGTCTCGGCTCGATGGCGATCGAGACGACTCTCGTGCTCGTCAAGCCGGACGGGTTCCGCCGCGGGCTCTGCGGGGAGGTGCTCGCCCGCTTCGAGCGGCGCGGGTACGAGCTGCGTGGGGCCCGGCTGCTCCGGATCCCGAAGGCGATGGCCCGTGAGCACTATGCAGAGCACAAGGGGAAGCCGTTCTTCGTCGAGCTCGTCGACTTCATCACGTCGGCCCCCGTGCTCGCCGTCGCCCTGCGCGGCGAGAACGCGATCGCCGGGGTGCGAACGATGATGGGGGCGACGCATCCCGCGGACGCCGACCCAGGCACCATACGCGGTGATCTGGCAACCGAACTCTCGGAGAACGTCGTCCATGGCTCGGACTCGAAGACAAGCGCGCGCCGCGAGCTCGCCCTCTTCTTCCCCGACGGACTCCTCTAGCGAGCTCGTCCCGGAGAGCGTCGACCTCGTGGCGCTGCGGCGCCACCGGGCCGACGTCGAACGGAATCGCAAGGCGTGGGCCGCGTGGGCACCCGACTACTTCGAGCCGGGGCTCGACAACTGGCTGGCGGAGGAGCCGATCTGGGGGATCTGGGGGACGCCCGAGGCGGAGCTCGGCCTGCTCGACGATGTGGGGGAGGGAACCGACGCGATCGAGCTCGGCTGCGGCACGGCCTACGTCTGCGCATGGCTTGCGCGTCGCGGTGCCGTCCCCGTCGGGATCGACATCAGCGACGAGCAGCTCGAGAGCGCCCGCCTGCTCCAGAAGCAGTTCAGGCTCGGGTTCCCGCTGGTCCGCGCGAGCGCCGACGAGGTGCCGTTCGACGCCGAGAGCTTCGACTTCGCGATCTCGGAGTACGGCGCCAGCACGTGGGTCGACCCGTACCGCTGGGTTCCCGAGGCGGCGAGGTTGCTGCGCCCCGGCGGTCGACTCGTCTTCATGGTCAACGGCGCCCTGCTGATGGCGTGCACGCCCGAGGACGGCTCGCAGACGACGACGGCGCTCGAGCGCGACTATTTCGGGATGCACCGCTTCGAGTTCCCGGGCGACGAGTCGATCGAGTTCCACCTCTCCCACGGCGACTGGGTCAGGCTGCTCCGTGCCAACAAGCTCGAGCTCGAGGACCTGATCGAGGTGCAGCCTGCCGAAGGGGCAACGACGCGCTACCCGTTCGTCTCCGCGGAGTGGGCTCGCCGCTGGCCGAGCGAGGAGATCTGGATCGCGCGCAGGCGTCAGTGAGCGGCGACCGCGAGGTCGGCCGGCTCGTGCTGGCCTCGACCTCGCCGCAGCGCCGCGCGATCCTCGAGCAGCTGCGGATCCCGTTCGACGTCGTACCGCCGACCTACGAGGAGCACGATCCGCCGGGGGCGGATCCCGTCGAGCTCGTGCGGACGCACGCTGTCGGAAAGGCGCGCTCCGTTCACCGGGACGGCGACGCGACGCTCGGCGTGGACACCACCGTGCACGTCGGCCGGAGCGTCTACGGAAAGGCGGAAAGCGCAGCAGAGGCCGCGGCCATGCTGCGCGAGCTCGCCGGGCGGACACATGCCGTGCTGTCCGGCCTGTGCCTGATCACGCCGGTTACCGTGATCGTCGACCACGCCGAGACGCTCGTCACGTTCCGGTCGCTCGACGACGACGCTATCGCCTCCTACGTCGCGAGCGGGGAGTGGGAGGGCCGGGCCGGCGCCTACGCGATCCAGGGGCTCGGCGGCCGTCTCGTCGAGCGGATCGAGGGCGACTACCTCAACGTCGTCGGGCTTCCCGGTGCGCTGCTCGTCCGCACGCTGGAGCGCGAGCTGCCGGCGTTGTTGGAGGCTTGATGGCCCGGCGTAGCGCGCCGGCGTCGAAATGGCTGCAAATCCCACGCGAGCTACACTCACGCGACCGATGGGCGTCTTCCGATCGATGACCGGCTTCGGCGGCCGCGACATGGCCGTGGACCTCGGCACCGCCAACACGCTCGTCTATGTGCGCGGCCGAGGGATCGTGCTCTCCGAGCCCTCGGTGGTGGCGATCGACCAGCGCACCGGGGACGTCCACGCGGTCGGTGTCGAGGCGAAGCGGATGCTCGGGCGCACCCCGGGCTCGATCTCCGCCATCCGCCCGCTGAAGGACGGCGTGATCGCCGACTTCGACGTCACCGAGCAGATGCTGCGCCACTTCATCCAGAAGGTGCATCAGCACCGCTTCGCGCACCCGCGGGTCGTCGTCTGCGTCCCGTCCGGGGTGACGGGCGTCGAGAAGCGCGCGGTGGAGGAGGCGACGCTGTCGGCCGGCGCGCGCCAGGCTTACCTCATCGAGGAGCCGATGGCTGCTGCGATCGGTGCGGGACTTCCCGTCGCCGAGCCGACCGGGAACATGATCGTCGACATCGGCGGCGGCACGACCGAGGTGGCCGTCATCTCGCTCGGCGGCATCGTCGTCTCTCAGTCGCTCCGCGTCGGCGGAGACGAGATGGACGAGGCGATCGTCAACCACATCAAGAAGGAGTACAAGCTCCTCGTCGGCCAGCAGACCGCGGAGGAGATCAAGCTCGAGGTCGGCTCCGCTTACCGGATGGCCGAAGAGGTGCAGGCCGAGGTGCGGGGCCGCGACATGCTGACGGGTCTCCCGAAGACCGTGATCATCACGTCGGAGGAGATCCGGCGCGCACTCGACGAGCCTGTCTCGCAGATCGTCGACGCGATCAAGTCGACGCTCGACAAGACGCCGCCCGAGCTCTCGGCGGACATCATGGATCGCGGCATCGTGCTGGCCGGCGGCGGCGCGCTCCTCCAGGGGCTCGACGAGCGCCTGCGACACGAGACGCAGATGCCGGTGCATCTCGCGGAGAGCCCGCTGACGTGCGTCGCGGTCGGCTCCGGCCGAAGCCTCGAGGAGTTCGAGGCGATCCACCGCTCCAACCGCAGTCGCGCCAGGCGCAACGGCAGCAGGCGCTACAGCTAGGCCTCACTCGCCCTACCGGGCGATTGAGGCTAGGCAAGCTGGCTCGCTTGCACACGCGACGCGTCGCCCTCGTCGAACCATGTGGTCACGGTGACCAGCTCATCTAGCTCAGGCCGCCCGAGGCGGCCTGGGCCGCCGCTACAATCCGCCGGTGCCACGGAACCGCACCGCGCGCGCGGCGGTGCTGGGCGTGACCGTCCGGCGCCCGTCCGCAGGCAAGCCCTCTCCGAGAAACACCGCCGCGACGCGACGGCGGCTCGTCGTCGGCTGCCTCGTGCTGGTCGCGCTCGTGCTCGTGACGTTCTCCTTCCGGGAGGACGACGACGGCCCCGTGTCGAGCATCCAGTCGACCGCCGCGTCGGTGCTGCGCCCGTTCCAGGTCGCAGCCGACCGTATCGCCGAGCCGTTCCGGGACGCATACGCATGGGTCGACGGCCTGTTCGACGCGCGCTCGGATGCGGAATCCCTGCGCGCGGAGAACGAGCTGCTTCGGCAGCAGGTCGACCAGGGCCTGCTCGCGGTCCGCGAGAACGAACGGCTGCGCGAGCTCCTGGACTTCAGGGACGGCCCACGCCTCGGAGACGGCTACCGCGGGCTCGCGGCCGGTGTCATCTGGCGTTCGGCGGCGGTGTACGCCCAGTCGATCGTCGTCGCGGTCGGAAGGAACGACGGCGTTCGGGTCGACGACGCGGTCGTCACGGCCGACGGGCTCGTCGGGACGGTCAGCAGGGTCAGCTCGCGCACAGCGAGGGTCACGCTCCTGACGGACGACCAGAGCGCGGTCTCGGCGGTCGACCTCGCGACCGACGCGTCCGGCATCGTTCGTCCGGGCCACGGGCCACGGGCGCCGCTGCGGCTCGACCGTGTGCCGAAGGAGGCCGTCGTCCGGGTCGGCGACACCGTCGTCACGTCCGGCTGGCGCTCCTCGCGGCTCGCGTCGCTCTATCCGAAGGGCATCCGGATCGGTCGGGTGACGAGCGTCGGACGGACCGACACCGACCTGTACACGCAGGTCCAGGTCGAGCCGTTCGCAGATCTCACGGCACTCGAAGCCGTGCTCGTCCTGGTGCCGGTGGGGCGAGGCACACGGTGAGCACCGCCCTGCGCGCCGCGCCGCTGGTCTTCCTGGCGGCCGTTCTGCAGGTCGCGGCCTTCTCAGGGGCGCGGCTTTTCGGCGCCGAGCCGGACATCCTGCTCGTCGTGATCGTGGTGGTCGCGCTCGTCGCGGGCTCGATCACCGGCGCCGCCGCGGGCTTCGCCGCCGGCGTGCTCGTCGACGTGATGACCCTCGGGGTGCTCGGGACGACATCCATTCTCCTCACGCTGGCCGGCTACTGGGCCGGACGCTACGGCGAGACGACGGGGCGGGGCCGTGCCTACGCGGCGCCCCTCGCGGCGTTCGCGATCTCGGCTGCGGCGGGGATCGGAGGCGTGGCGTTGCATTTCCTGCTCGGCCAGCAGGTCTCCGCTCGTGAGGCGCTGGTCACGCTCGTTCCCAGCGCGCTCGTGGCGGCGCTCGTCGCTATCCCGCTCCATCGTCTCTGTCGCGCGCTCCTCCCCGAGCAGCGGCTCGAGCGCGCGCGTCCGGTGGAGTTGATGTGAGCAACCCGCCGTACGGAGAAGCCCGCACCCCGTCCTCGCGCTTCCTGCCGCCCGACCCTGCCGTCGAGGCGCCCTACCGCCTGACCCCCGGGCTCGCTCTGCGCGTCGGCGTTCTCGGCGTCATCGCGCTCCTGGTGTTCGCCGTCCTCTTCTTTCGGCTCTGGTCGCTGCAGGTGCTGTCCGGGGACACGTACCTGGCGGCCGCTCAGGGGAACCAGCTGCGCACGATCCGGATCGAGGCGCCGCGCGGGACGATCCTCGACCGCGACGGGAAGCCGATCGTCGACAACGTCCCCGGAACGGCCGTCAAGCTGTGGGTCGGCGACCTGCCCCGACAGGGTCGCTACGACGTCATCAAGCGACTCGCCTGGGTGCTGAACGTGCGGCCGGCGCGGCTCGCGAAGGAGGTCGACCAGCGGATCGCCGACCCCGTCAATCCGATCACCGTGAAGACTGCGGTGGGCGAGGACCAGGTGGCGTATCTCTACGAGCACCAGGCCGAGTTCCCGGGCGTCCAGATCCAGCAGACCTACCTCCGCCACTACCCGCACCAGACCCTCGCCGCCCAGGTGCTCGGTTACGTCGGCGAGGTCTCGCAGGGTGATCTCGACCGCCACCCGAAGCTGTACCGCTCGGGCGACAAGGTCGGCCAGGCAGGCGTCGAGGCCAAGCTCGACGAAGCGCTGCGCGGCGACGCGGGACAGGCGCAGATCCGGGTCGACTCGATGGGCCGGCCGCAAGGCCCCCTCGAGCCGAAGCGCGAGGCCCAGCCGGGGCAGGCGGTCCGCCTCACGATCGACATCGACCTGCAGCGCGCCGCCGAGCGCGCGCTCCGCTACGGGATCAAGACCGCTCGCGCCAACAAGTCGTGGTACGCCAACGGCGGCGCGCTCGTCGCGCTCGACCCGCAGGACGGCGCCGTGCTCGCCATGGCCTCGACGCCGACGTACAAGCCGTCGGTCTACGTTGGTCGTGTCGACCCGAAGAAGATCCAGCCGCTCGTGAACAACGCCGTCGCGAAAGCGAAGAATTATCCCGGCATCAACCGCGTCACCACCGGCGTCTACCCGCCGGGCTCCACGTGGAAGCCGGTGGTCGCGCTCGCGGCCATGCAGGAGCACCTGCTCGAGCCGTACGGCTCACTGCCGTGCACGCCGTCGGCGACCTACGGCCTCGACGAGCAGGTCTTCGTCAACTGGGACCCGTACGTCAACCACGCGATGGCGCTCTCCGAAGCGCTCGCGCGGTCGTGCGACACGTACTTCTACCAGGTGGGATACCGCTTCTACCTCGGGGGAGACAAGGGGCGAACGCGCATGCAGGAGTGGGCCCGAACGTTCGGGTTCGGCGCGCCGGCGGGTATCGACGTCGGGCGCGAGGAGACGGGTCTCGTGCCGACGCCCGCGTGGCGCAAGCGGGCCTTCGAGAGCGACTGGGACAAGGCCTGGAACCCGGGCGACTCGATCCAGCTCGCGATCGGCCAGAAGGACGTCCAGGTGACCCCGCTCCAGATGGCGCGCTTCTACGCGATGATCGCGAACGGCGGCAAGCTCGTGACCCCGTACGTCGTGTCGCAGGTCGAGTCCCCGGCGGTCCGCGGCCAGTCGCCCGTGGTCCTGCAGCGCTTCACGCCCGACCCGCCGAAGCCCGTCGGCGTCGACCCCGCCGCGCTCCAGGTGATCCGCGACGGGCTCTACTCGGCCACGCATTCCAGCTTCGGCACCTCCTCCGGGGTCTTCTCGAGCTTCCCGATCGCGGTCGCCGGCAAGACGGGCACCGCTGAGAAGGTCGTGCCTGTCCCGGGCTACCCGCCGGGTCACCTCGAGGACCAGTCGTGGTGGTGCGGCTACGGCCCGGCGCAGACCGAGGTCGCGCGCATCGTCGTCTGTGCGGTGATCGAGAACGGCGGCCACGGCTCGACCGCCGCCGCGCCGGCGGCCCTCCGGGTCTTCGAGAAGTTCTTCGGCGTCAAGGCCGAGACCCAGACGCTGGTGGAGACCGACTGATGATCGTCGATGCCGGCCGTCAGCGGATCCCGCTTCGCTCGCGCGACGCGGTCGACGTGGCGGCGCTCGTTCGCCGTCTCGACCTCGTGCTCCTGCTCGCCGTGGCCACGCTCGTCGGCTACGGGCTCTGGGCGGTCTCGGGCATTACGCGATTCGACATCCCCGGCGACTCGGACTACTTCGTCGTGCGCCAGGCGATTGCCGTCGCGGTTGGCGGCGTCGGACTGGTCGTCGCGATCCTGATCCCCCCGTCCGTGTATCGCCGGCACTGGCGCACCGTGTACGGCGGCGCGATCGCGCTGATGGTGTTCGTGTTCGTCTTCGCGGAGGCGATCCGCGGCTCGAAGCGCTGGATCGAGCTCGGGCCGATCCAGTTCCAGCCGTCCGAGTTCGGAAAGGGGCTGTTCGTCCTCGCGATCGCAGGGTTCCTCGTCGAGCGACAGCGGCAGGTCGGCCGCCTGCACACCGTCGCCACGGCCATCGCGCTCGCCGTCGTGCCGATGCTGCTCGTCTTCCTGCAGCCCGACCTCGGCACGGCGCTCGTCTACGCCGCGGCACTGTCGGCTGTCCTGTTCCTCGTCGGGGTGCGCTGGGTTCACCTCGTCCTCCTCGCGGGGGTCGCGGCAACACTCGTCGCCGGCATCCTCTGGTTCCTGCCCGCGGCGGGGATCGAGGTGCTCAAGCCGTACCAGACCGCCCGTCTCACCGGCTTCACGAACCCCGACTCCGATCCGAGTGGGCTGACGTACAACGTCAACCAGTCGATCACCGCGGTCGGCGCCGGAGGGCTCGAGGGGCGGGGCGTCACGGAGGCGAGCCAGACCAGGTTCGACTACCTCCCCGAGCACGCCACCGACTTCGTGTTCGCGTCGTTCGCCGAGCAGCGGGGCTTCTTCGGCGCGGCGATCCTGCTGCTGCTCTACCTGCTCGTGGTGTGGCGCGGGCTTCGCGTTGTCACCGTGGCCGGTGACCTGTACGGCGCTGTCGTCGCCGGCGGGATCGTGTTCGCCTTCCTCTTCCAGGTGTTCGTCAACGTCGGCATGACGATGGGCATCGCGCCCGTGACGGGAATCCCGCTGCCGTTCGTGACCGTCGGGGGCTCGTCGATGGTCGCGAACCTCGTCGCAGTCGGGATCCTCCAGGCGATCCACGCACGCGGTCGCGAGGCCGACGTCCTGCGCCGATGAGCGTCTACGGCATCGGTCCGCGCGACGTGCTCTCCCTGGTGGGTGACGCGCAAGGCGCGTCCGACAAACGCCCCCTGCTTGTCTCCGGCGTGCTCGCGGAGCAGCTCGCCCGCGAGCTCGCGGCCGGAGGTGACCCGCGTCTCGTCCGTACCTCGGGGCACCCGGCCTCGGCCGCCGCCGTCGTGCGCGTCGTTGCGGGCGCGGCCACCCGGGAGGACGAACGCCAACTGCGCGACGCGACGCGCGCGCTCGTCCCGCTCGTCGTCGTGCAGACGGGGATCGCCTCGGTACGGCTCCCGTACGTCCTCGCCACCGACGTCGTCGACTGCGCGCCGGGCAGCGGGTTCCCGGTCGGCGAGATCGCGGAGGCCCTCGCACGCGTCCTTGGCCCGGCCGGCCCTGCGCTCGCCGCGGCGCTGCCCGTTCTTCGGGACCCGGTCGAGCGCCGCCGAGCAACCGATGCAGCTCTGTCCGCAGGCGCGCTCGCCGCGCTCAGCCGCTCTGGCGGGCCGAAGCTCCCCGTGCTCGCGCTCGCCCAGACGCGGATGTTGAACGACCTGTCCGTCGCGGACGGCACGCCTCGTCCCGGCGACCCTCGCGCCGCTGCCGAGACGGTCGCGCCACAACTCGCTGCTGCGCTCGGCGTCGGCGTTCTGTCACGCGCTCTCGTCCGCCGACTTCCCGTGCGCAATCCCGTGCTCGACGGCGCCGTCGCGGCGGTCGCCACGCTCGCCCTCGCAGCACTCGCGCGATCGCTCGGCTCCGTCCGGTCCGGGTCCTAGGATCGCAGCCGACAACCGTTCTCCGCGATGGAGGTTTCGGCGTGCCGGACACGGAGCTTGCAGAAGAGCTGCTGCAGATCGAGGAGGCGGATGCCTGGTTCGAGTACCTCGAGTCGACCCGTGGACAGAACGAGGGCCGCTACCAGGAGCTCGAGCCGTGGGCCTGGGCCAGGCTCCGCCAGCGGCTGAGGGCGGTACGCGCCCGCCGCGCCCGGCTGCGGCCGGCAGCCGCCTGACTACGAACCGAGGGCGCTCGGGGGGTCACTGATAGCCTTGCGGCAGGCTCATGGCCGCACCTTTCGACATCCAACGCTGCGCGTGGCGCTCCGCTCCTGCGGACGTGCGCCCGCGCGCGGTTACACGAGGAGACACGATTCTTGCCCTGGTTCCGGTTTCGACGACGCAAAGAGGATCAGCCGGCGGCGGAGGCCGTCACGGCACTGGAGGACGCGCCGGCGCCCGTTGAGGCGCCCGTCCAGCAGGTAGACGACGACACGTCCGCGACCGACGGCGAGGCGCTCAAGAGGCGCCGCCGCCGCGGAAGCAGAGGTGGCCGCGGGCGGCGCAAGCCCGGTGCCGCCGTCGCCGACGGGTCGAGCGAGGAGCAGCCGGCCAAGGCTGCTGCGACCGACACAAAGCCGTCGCCCCCGTCCGAGCGCGCGGCCCGAAAGCGCACGGGCGGACGGGAGCGCGGAGGTGGCCGCGAGCGCCGTCGGCAGGCGCCGCGCCGGGCTCCGCTTCCGCAGGCGAAGCGCGAGCTCCTGATCTCCGTCGACGTCGGCGAGCAGCGGGTCGCGCTGCTCGAGGACGACCGGGTCGCCGAGGTCTACCTCGAGCGGCCCGAGCGGCGGTCGATCGCGGGGAACATCTACCTCGGGGTGGTGGACAATGTCCTCCCCGGGATGGAGGCCGCGTTCGTCGAGATCGGCCTCGAGAAGAACGGCTTCCTCTACGTGGACGAGATCGTCGTGCCGGAGCTCGAGGGAAAGCGGCACGGGAAGAAGATCACCGATCTCATCCAGCGCGGCCAACACCTGCTCGTGCAGGCGGTGAAGGACCCGATGAAAACGAAGGGGGCGCGGCTCACGACCGAGATCTCGCTGCCTGGCCGGTTCCTCGTCTTCGTGCCGAACGGCGAGGGGCTGGGTGTCTCTCGTCGCCTCGAGGATGCCGAGCGCCAACGGCTGAAGGACATCCTCAAGGACCTCGTGCCGGCGAAGGGCGGGGTCATCGTGCGAACCGCTGCCGAGGGCGCCTCCGCGGAGGACATCGAGCGCGACCTCGTGTTCCTCCAGCGGCTGTGGAAGACGATCGAGGCGCGCGCCAAGTCCGCGACGGCGCCGTCCCTCGTCTACCAGGAGGCGGAGCTGCCGCTGCGAATCGTGCGCGACCTGTTCGCGGGCGACTTCGTCGCAGCGCACGTGGACTCGGATCGCACCTTCAGGCGGATCGTGAGCTACCTCAAGAAGACCTCGCCGCATATGGTGGAGCGCGTCCATCGCACGAAGGACAAGGCGCCCCTGTTCGAGCAATTCGGAGTGGAGAACGAGATCGCCTCGACCCTCGTTCGCCGCGTCGACCTGCCCTCGGGCGGGTACCTCATCTTCGACTACGCGGAGGCGTTCACCGTCGTCGACGTCAACACGGGGCGCTTCGTCGGCTCCCGCTCGAAGAGCTCGACGCAGCGGCTCGAGGA
Source organism: uncultured Actinomycetes bacterium (assembly GCA_963810295.1). Lineage (GTDB taxonomy): Bacteria > Actinomycetota > Thermoleophilia > Gaiellales > Gaiellaceae > Gaiella. The sequence goes on along the minus strand of CAWEMW010000009.1, from coordinate 36,313 downwards.
CACCGCCACGAAGAACAACCTCGAGGCGGTCAAGGAGGTCGTGCGCCAGCTCCGGCTGCGAGACATCGGCGGGATCATCGTCATCGACTTCATCGACATGGCGAATCCGAAGAACCGCCAGGCGGTCGAGGACGCCTTCCGCACCGAGCTCGAGCGAGACCGGACGAAGACGTACGTCGTCGAGATCTCGCCGCTCGGTCTCGTCGAGATGACCCGCCAGAACGTGACCGACGGCCCCCGCGAGATCATGACGCGCCCGTGCCCCACCTGCGAGGGCGACGGGATCGTCGTCTCCGACGCGACGAACGCGCTCCAGATCGAGCGGCGCCTCCGTGCGCTTGCGGTTGCGGGCGCGGGATCGCGCATACAGGCGTACAAGGTCGCGCTCCATCCCCGCACCCTCGCGCTCGTCGCCGGCTCGGGTGGCGCTCGGCTCGCCGCGCTCGAGGAGTCGACCCGCCGCCGGTTCTACCTCGTTCCGGCGGAAGGCCATGCCCATGCAGACCACTTCGAGGTCGTCGCCGAGGGCCGGCGCGACGACCTGGCGCCGGTGGCGCCGCTCGAGGAAGGGGCCGAGCTGGAGGTCAAGCTCGTCGAGGTCGACCTCTACGACGGTGCGGACGCGGTCGGGAAGGTCGACGGCCTCGACGTCGTCGTGGGCGACGCGGCGAAGCTCGTCGGGAAGAAGCGGAAGATCGTGATCGGGCGGGTGCTCGAAGGCCGGGCCTATGCAACCCTCCTCGACACGGACGACGGCGCAGCGCCGATCACATTCGAGAGCGAAGCCGAGAAGCCCACGCGGGCGCCCACGCGACGCAAGGCTGCGGATGCGCCGGTCGACGCCGACGCGCCTGCCGACGAGGAGGAGCGCGTCGACGACGAGCCCGTGCTCGGCGCGACGGAAGCGGAGGCCGCCGACGACGTGGACGCGGCCGAAGAGGTAGACGCCGAGGCCGTCGGCGTGAACGGCGAGCCCTCGCCCGCACGCAAGCGGACGCGCCGCGGCTCCCGTGGTGGCAAGCGGCGCAAGAAGTCTCCGGCGAGCGCCGCCGCGGCCGGGACGGTGACGGACGACGCGGAGGCGGCCGAAGCGGTGGCCGATGCCGATGCCGACACCGTGGCAGAGCCCGAGCCGTCGCCCGAGCCCGAGGCTGTCGTCGCCAAGGCGCCTGCCGCGCCGCGCCGCCGCCGCGCGCCGAAGATCCATGTTCCGGACGACGCCGGCGCGCCGGCGGATGCGCCCGTCGCCGACGGCGTGGCCGTCGCCGTGGAAGCGCCCGACGTGGAGATCGTGACCGACACGGCCGCCGAGGCCGACGAGCCGTCGGAGGACGGCGCGCCGACGCCGGCACGCAAGCGGACACGGCGTGGCTCACGCGGAGGTCGGAACCGACGAAAGAAGACCGTGGTCAACGGCGACGGGGCGCCGTCCGAGGCGGCCGGAGAGACGGAGGGTCCGCAGGACACGCTCAGCGACGTGGCAACGGTGCCCGACGAACGCCTGGCCATGGCGCCCGACGACGTAGCGCTCGACACCGGAGCCAGTGAGCCCGAGCAGGCCGACGGCTACGTCCCGATGTCCGAGTGGATCGAGGACTTCGACCGCAGGCCATGAGCCGGGTCCGGGGCTCGTTGGCCGCCCCGATGTTCGCTACAATCCCGCCGCTCGCGGGCACTGCCCGCGTTTTCCTCGTCAGGTGAGTCAAGCCATGAGCTACGCGATCATCTCCGTCGGCGGCAAGCAGTACCGCGTCAGCGCGGGCGAGCGCCTGCTCGTCGACCGACTCGCACTCGAGGACGGCGCGACGTTCACCCCGCCCGTCCTGCTCGCGGGCGGCGACGGCGAGCCGCAGATCGCGCCGTCGGGCGTCGTCGTGACCGCGAAAGTGGTCGCGCAGGCGAAGGGCCCGAAGATCCGCATCGGGAAGTACAAGCAGCGCACCGGCTACAAGCGGCACACGGGCTTTCGCGCGTCGCTCACGCAGATCCAGATCGAGTCGATCGGAGCGGGGAAGGCGAAGCAGGAGCGCGCGAAGGAGACCTCCGCACCAGCTGACGACGCTCCGAAGGGCGAGCCGGACGGCTATGCGGAGCTCACCGTTGCCCAGGTGAAGGAGGCAGCGCCGACGTGGGACGCTGCAGCGCGCGCCGCCGCGCTCGAGTACGAGCAGGCGCACGCCAAGCGCAAGGGCGCGATCGCCGCGCTCGAGTCCGCGATCGCGGAGGAGGAGAGCTAGATGGCACACAAGAAGGGGCTCGGCTCCTCGAAGAACGGCCGCGACTCTCAGAGCAAGCGCCTCGGAGTGAAGATCTTCGCCGGCCAGGAGGTCAAGGCCGGGATGATCATCGTCCGCCAGCGCGGGACGCGCTTTCGCCCCGGCCCCGGGGTCGGGATCGGCCGCGACGACACGCTCTTCGCGCTCCGCGAAGGCGTCGTCGACTTCCACCGGAGCGGCGAGCGCCGCTTCGTCGCGGTGAACGCGCCCGCCGAGTCGGCGTAAGCGCCGCGTCGCGGGGCCGCTCCGCGTGTAAGGAAGGCGGCTCGCGTGTTCCACGACCGAATTCGGATCGTCGTCCGCTCCGGGCGCGGAGGTGACGGCGCGCTCGGCTTCCGCCGCGAGAAGTACGTCCCGAAGGGCGGCCCCGATGGCGGTGACGGGGGTCGCGGAGGCAACGTGACGCTCGTCGCCAGCCCGTCGTTGCGGGACCTGGCGTCGCTCCGGGGCAGGGCGGTCTTCGCGGCCGGGCGCGGCGCACACGGGCGGGGAGGGCGCCGTCACGGCGCCGACGGCGACCCGGTCGAGCTCGCCGTGCCGCTCGGCACGCAGGTGTTCGGCGAGGACGGCGATCTCGTCGCCGATCTTGCCCGACCCGACGCGCGCGTCGTCGTGGCGCGCGGAGGCGCCGGAGGACGCGGCAACGCGCAGTTCGCGACGCCGACGCGCCAGGCGCCGCGCTTCGCCGAGACGGGTCTCCCGGCGGTGACTCGCACTCTCGAGCTGCGATTGAAGCTCGTTGCCGACGCCGCCCTCGCCGGCTTGCCCAACGCGGGAAAGTCGTCGCTCCTGCGGCGTCTCTCGAACGCCACTCCGAAGGTGGCGGACTATCCGTTTACCACGCTCCAGCCGGTTCTCGGCACCGTCGAGGCCGCGGACGGGTCCCAGCTCACGGTCGCGGACGTCCCGGGGCTGATCGAAGGAGCGAGCGAGGGAGTGGGGCTGGGCCACGAGTTCCTCGCCCACCTCGAGCGGGCGCGGGTGCTCGTCCACGTCATCGACGGCTCCGAAGGCGATGCCAACGAGCGCTTCGCGACGATCGACCGCGAGCTCGCTCTCTACGGGGCCGGCCTCGACGAGCGCCCGCAGATCGTCGTCCTCAACAAGTCGGACCTGTCGCCCGATCCCGCCCCGTTCACCGTCGACGACGAGCGGATCCTCGCTGTCCACCGCGTGTCCTGTGCGACGGGCGCCGGGATTCCCGAGCTGAAGCAAGCGCTTTTCACGCTGTGCCCGCCGCCGCCCGAGCCGGGCGAGGACGAGATCGAGCTCCCGGAGTTCCTCGAGTACCGCCCCACGCCTCCGGCGCGACGTGGGTTCCGCATCCTGAGGACCGAGCTCGGGTATCGGGTCGTGGGCGACGTCCCGGAGGGCGACGAGCTCGAGGAAGCGCTCCGAGGGGCGGGCATTCGCAAGGGCGCCGTCGTCGAGATCGGCGACGAGGAGCTCGAGTGGCAGCCGTGAGCGTCTGCGCCGGCACGTCGCATGCGGGGCGCCTGGGACGTGGCTTCAGCCGCGTCCCGTCCGACCGGGCGAGCCGCTCGGGACGCGGCCGGAGGCCACGTCCCAGCCGGGAGCTCGCGTGATCGGCGTGTTCGGCGGCGCGTTCGACCCGCCTCACGTCGGGCATGTCGCTCTGGCGGCGGCCGGTATCCGGCACTTCGCACTGGACCGGCTGCTCGTTCGTGTGGTCGAGCAGCCTGGCCACAAGGACGTCGCGACCGCGCCGCAGATCCGGCTCGCCCTGGCGGAGCTCGCGTTCGCTCCGTTCGAGGGGGCCGAGGTCTCGCTCGACCCGTTCGGCCGCACCGTCGACTCGCTCGAGGCGCTCGGCCTCGACGACCCGGTCTTCCTCGTCGGGGCCGACGAGTTCGCTGCGTTTCTCTCCTGGAAGGAGCCGGAGCGCGTGCTCGAGCTTGCCCGACTCGGGGTCGCGACGCGGCCGGGCGTCGACCTGAGCAGGCTGGACGCGGTGCTCGCGACGCTCGAGCGTCCCGAGCGCGTCTTGTTCTTCGAAATCGAGCCGCTTGGAGTGTCCTCGTCCGACATCCGGGCGAAGGCAGCGGCGGGCGAGCCCATCGACGGTCTCGTCCCCCCGGCGGTCAAGGCGGAGATCGACCGGTTGGCGCTCTACCGCCCCGTTTGACCGTCCACCGGCCGGGGGTATGCTTCGGGGCGTGAGTTGCTTGTGTTGAATCAACACAAGCGGTGACCGAACGGACGACACAGACCTGAGCTCGCTCGAAAACGCACGCCGCATCGCCGCTCTCTGCGAGGAGAAGCTGGCGACAGACGTGGCGATCCTCGACATGCGCGCGGTGTGCGACTACACCGACTACTTCGTCATCGCGACCGGGAAGAACGCGCGCCAGACGAAGGCGATCCACGACGAGGTGCTCGCTCGTCTGAAGGCCGACCACCGGCTGCTTCCTCGGTCGACGAGCGGCCTCCCCGAGGCGAGCTGGATCCTCGACGACTACCTCGACGTCGTCCTCCACGTCTTCACGCCCGAGACCCGCGAGCACTACCGCCTCGAGGATCTCTGGAACGACGTGCCGAAGCTCGAGGCCGCAGCGACCGCCTGACCGGTCCGGCGGGCGCGTCGCCGCGACGACGCGAGGTCTCCCGGGGTTCGGTGCCTGGCTCCAGCCAGACACCTGCTCGAGGATCGGAAGCGGCGGACGTCACAACGCTCGGCGCGGCGCCGTTCTCTAGACAGACGACGATGTCGTCCGATCCGTTCTCTATTCTGAGAACGTGGTGCTGTCGACGGATCAGAAGGGCGCGATCGCCGAAGCCGCATCTCCACGCGGCGATCAAGCTCGGCATCGGTGTGCTCAAGCCGCTCACGGACGGCCATCGCTACGACCTCGTCTTCGACCTCTCGACGGCCGACTTGTCCGCGTCCAGTGCAAGTGGGCGACCCTCCAAGGAGACGTCGTCGTCGATCCGGGCGTTACTCGTGCTCGACGTACCGCAGCCGGTCTGCTGAAACGTCGCTACTCGCCGCGTCCGACGTCGATGCGATCGGCGCGTACTGTCACGACCTCGACCGTGCTTCTACTCCCGATGGAACGGCTCGGATCGACGTACCGCCCTCCTGCTGCGACTGCGCCCCGAGCCGCAACAACCAGGAGCGGGGCATGAACTGGGCCGAAGACTTCGCGTTCGAGCGGCTACGAATTTCGAACCTCCTGGGGCCGTAGCTCAGCTGGGAGAGCGCCAGATGGCACTCGCGGAGGTCAGGGGTTCGATCCCCCTCGGCTCCATTCGGCACGATGCGGACGAGGCCGCCTCTGAGTAACGTCGAACAACGGCTCGTCTTCGGTCAGGACGCCGAGCGGTTCGACCGGGCACGACCGACGTATCCCCGCGAGCTGATCGACGACGTGCTGGCGCTCGTCGGCATGCCGTGCCGCGCCGCGGACGCGGGCTGCGGGACGGGCAAGGCGACCGTCCTGCTCGCCGCACGTGGAGTCGACGGAGTCGGCGTCGAGCCGGATGCCGCGATGGCCACGGTCGCGCGGGAGCGCTTGAGCAGCTATCGAGGCTGGCGGGTCGACGTCGCCGACTTCGAGGACTGGACGCCCGCCTCGGGCGAGGCGCCGTTCGATCTCGTCACCTGCGCGCAGGCGTGGCACTGGATCGATCCCGTGCGCGGTACGAGTCAGGCCGCCCGCCTCCTGCGCGGCGGTGGATGGCTCGCGATCTTCGGGCGTCGGCCGGATGCTCGCGACACGGCGCTTGGTCGTGAGATCGACGCCGAATACGCCGAACGCGTCCCAGAGATGCACGCGAGATCGCGAGCTCCCATGCAGCCTGTGCTGCCCGGCACAGACTTCGACGAGCCGCTCGTACGCCGATATCACGGCTCACAGGACTATTCGACGCAGGCGTGGATCGATCTGCTGCGCACCTCCTCGGACCACATCATCATGGCTCCCGACCGGCGAGAGGCGTTGCTCGAGGCTGTCGCGGCCGTGATCGACAGGCACGGCGGGACGTATCGGCACCACTACGTCGCCGAGCTCTGGGCCGCTCGGAGGCGCTGACGGCGGCCGTTCGACCGTCAGGGCGCGACGATCGGAGGAGGCTGGGCGGAGACGGGCGAACGCCCGTCTCCGCCCAGGGCGGTTAGACGCCGACGATCGTGATCGTCCGCTGGACGGCGGCGGTCGTCGCGGTGTTCGCGTCGACGGTGACCCTGTAGGTCTGCTTCTTCAGGACCCGGAGGCCGGTCACGCGAACGGGGATGGTGCAGTCGATGGCGAGCGGCGCCGCGCCCTGTCGGACGGTCGCGAGCCTCGAGCCCTGGTAGCTCCGCACCGTGTATCCGACGTTCGTGCCGGCGGGGTTGTTCGCGCAGTACTCGCGGAGGTACACCGTCACCAACGGGTTCCGCGTGCCTCCCTTGACCGTCATCTTCCCGTTCACCATGTTGAGCGGCCGTGCCGACCGTGCGAACCGCGACTGGGCCGGCTTCGCGGATCCGTTGTCGCGGTAGATGCCGCTCTGCCAGAGGCTTCCCGGGTTGTCCTCCATCACGAACCAGACGAACATCTGGACGCGCGTGTCCTTGCGGGCCATCGCGAGCGCCTGCGGGATGTACGCCGCTTGCTGGGCCTCGGTCACGCCCTTCGGCTCACCGGGCCTCGTCTCGTTGCCGTACTCCGAGATCCAGATCTTGATGTTCTTGCGCCGGAACGCCTTGTCGAGGTCCTTCTCGAAGCGCGGCATGCTTTTCAGCGTCACGTTCGGGTAGCGCACCAGCTGGGTCGGCTTCTGGTTGACCGGGAACGGGTACGGGTGGTGCGCATACGCGTCGAACTTCAGGCGCGGGTTCGCGGCGGCGATGCCCTTCATGAACGTCGCGGGAGCGACCTGGTCGGTCACCCCGGGTCGCTTCTTGTCGAGCCCGTGGGACGACGTCTCGCCGATGGCGACCTGCCCGCGGCTGTTCCCGCCCTTGATGCCGGCATAGCCGGCGGCGGCCAGCCGTGCGTAGTTCCGCGGGCTGACGATGCGACCGCGCGCGTCGAACTGCGGCACGAGGAACGTCGCGAGATTCGATTCGTTCCAGATCGAGAAGAACCGGACGAACGGGTACCCGGAATGCCGACCTGAATAGCGGTTGGCGACGGCGCGTGCGAAGTTCTGGAAGTCACGCATGTTGCGGGGCAACGCCTGTGGCTTCTGACCGCCGTTCGCCCACTGCGGTGTCCCCCAGAGCGTCATGAGGACCTCCATGCCGCGCAGCTGGGCATTCCGGACGTACTCGTCGAGGTCGTCGAACTTGTAGGCCGGGTCGAACGGGTTTATCGCGTTTGCCGGCCGTTCGGGTGCGATCCGGTGCCACTCGACCAGCGTCCTGAGCACGGTCGACTCGTTCCCGCGCGCGAGGTCCATCGCGTTGGTACGCGTGCCGTCGAAGCGCAGCTCCGGATCGTCGTGGAAGCCGACCCACATACGGTCGGCGCCGGCGGCTGCAGGAACGAGGACGCAGCCGGCAAGACAGACGAGGGCGATCAAGCGGGTCGCAAATCGCACGAAAACCTCCTTGGGCGGGGACGGAGTCCGGGCACGGTAGCCCCACCGCGTAAGGGCGGTGTGAAGTGTCGCAACCCTGGTGTTCGTCACTCGTTGCGTGAACTCCTGCCCCCTTTTTCGCCCTTCGCCGCCACTCGATTGCGTACACTCGACATGCGCATGGTCTGGGAGGCCGTCTTCATGCTCGTGCTGCTCAAGATCCCGATCGTCTACCTCTGCATGGTCGTCTGGTGGGCGATCCGCGCCGAGCCGCGCGACGAGCAGCCGGCGATCACCGTGCCCGTCTCCGACACGCCGACATCGCCTGCCTGGACCCGGCCCGGCCCCTCGGGACGCCGGTCCGGGCCCGATCGCACCGCACGCGGCAGGGTCGCCGCTCGACCTTCGCCGGCCCGCGGTGAGGCGCGCCGTTGAGCTCCGTCGACGAGGCACATTCCGACCGCTCGTCGGCGAAGGACACGATCGCGGGCTTGCTCGCGGTCGCTTCGATCGTGCTCTCCGGGATCGGGATGGGCTTCGGGCTTCTTCTGCAGCTCGACGCGCGCCCGGCCCGGGTCGTCCCGGTGGCGATTCTCATCGCTCTCGTCGCAGCGCGGATGAGCGAGAGGGCTCAGCCGCTGGCGCTCAAGGCGGCGCTCTTCGGCGCGTTCGCCTGGGTCGTCGGCATGACCGTCGCGATCGTCACCGACGGTCCGCTCCTGTAGAGGCCGCTGCTACAACACGTCGGCGATGGCCGCGATCGACCGGACCGGGCTGAACGCCGCCTACGTGGCGCAGCTGCTGGCGGACTACCGGGATGCGCCGGCGAGCGTCCCCGACGAATGGCGACGGATCTTCGAGGACAATGGCGATCCCGAGCCCGCCACCGACGGCGACGGCGCGGGCGTCGCGGAGCCGCCGGCTCCGGCCGAGGCGCCCGCCACCAGCGCCGTGGCGGTAGAGGCCGCCGATGCGCCGAGGACCGAGGTTGTCCCGGCCCCGCCCGAGCCGGGGTTCGACGGCGGTGTCGCCGTCGAGCCCGTGCCAACGCCGTCCGCCGAGGCGGACCCGGAGCTCCTCGGCGCTGTCGCGGCCGCAATGGCGCTCGTCAAGGCGTACCGGATGCACGGTCACCTCGCGGCCCGACTCGATCCGCTCGGATCCGAGCCGATGGGCGACCCTGCGCTCGACGAGACACGGTTGCATCCTCCGCTAACCCCCGAGCTCCAGGACAGGATCCCGGCTCGACTCCTCCGGCTCTCGGTCCCGGGGAACACGCTGCTCGAGGCTCTGCCACACCTCCGCGACGTCTACATGGGCTCGATCGCCTACGAGATCGAGCACATCTCGGACCACGCGGAGCGCGTGTGGTTGCGCAAGGCGATCGAGTCGGGGCGCTTCCGCGTGACGCCGCCGTCCGAGCAGCGCATCGCGCTCCTCAAGCGGCTCTCGCAGGTCGAGGGGTTCGAGCAGTACCTCCGGCGCTCGTTCCTCGGCCAGAAGCAGTTCTCGCTGGAGGGCCTCGACGCCCTCGTGCCGATGCTCGACGAGGCAATCGGGCTCGCAGCCGAGGGTGGGGCGCACGAGGTCGTGGTCGGGATGGCGCATCGCGGCAGGCTCAACGCCCTCGTCCACACGGTTGGTCGCTCGTACGAGTCGGTCCTGCGCGAGTTCGAGGGCGAGCGCTCGTACGACGCCCTCGTCGTCGATCCGGAGGGCGGGAGCGGTGACGTGAAGTACCACCTCCCGGCGACCGGAACACGCATCACCGCGGCAGGCGAGATCGACGTCACGATCGCGCCGAACCCGAGCCATCTCGAGGCGGTCGATCCCGTCGTCGAGGGTTGGACACGCGCCGAGCAGACCGATCGCTCGGGCGGCGCCGGGCTGCACGACCCCACGGTGGCGCTCGCGATCCTGATCCACGGCGACGCCGCGTTCCCTGGACAGGGCGTCGTCGCAGAGACGTTCAACCTGCAGAGCCTCGAGGGCTACTCGACGGGTGGCACGCTCCACGTGATCACGAACAACCAGGTCGGGTTCACGACCGATCCCGTCGAAGGGCGATCGACGCGCTACTCGAGCGACCTCGCGAAGGGCTTCGACGTGCCGATCGTCCACGTGAACGCCGACGATCCCGAGGCCGCCCTGAGTGCCGTCCGGCTCGCGCTCGCGTATCGGGCCGAGTTCGGGCACGACTTCGTCATCGACCTCGTCGGGTACCGGCGCTTCGGCCACCAGGAGCAGGACGAGGCGGCGTACACCCAGCCCCTGCAGGTGGAGCGGATCGAGTCCCAGCCGACCGTGCGCGAGCAGTACGCAGTGAAGCTCGCCGAGGAGGGGATCATCACGCCGGACGAGGCGCAGGCGATCGTGGACGAGGCCGTCGCCTCCCTCCGCGCGGCCCACGAGCGTCTGCGGGCGTCGATCGCGGAGCCGCCGGCGCCGCCGCCCGAGACGTCGCCCCCGACCTCGGGCACAGGGGACGCCGTCGAGACCGCTGTCGCGGCGGATCGCTTGCGCTCCCTGAACGAGCAGCTGCTCCGCGTCCCCGACGGCTTCACGGTCCATCCCAAGCTCGCGCGCCAGCTCGAACGACGCCGTGAGACGATCGAGGAGGGGGGAATCGACTGGGGGCAGGGAGAGGCGCTCGCGTTTGCGTCGCTGCTCGAGGACGGGATCCCGATCAGGCTCTCGGGCCAGGACACCGAGCGGGGGACGTTCGCGCACCGGCATCTCGTCCTGCACGACCCGGACACCGGCGAGACCGTCGCCCCGATCCAGCGGCTCGATGGCGCCAACGCGTCCTTCGAGGTCTACAACTCCCCGCTGTCCGAGTACGCCGCCGTCGGCTTCGAGTACGGCTACTCGGTGGCCGTGCCCGACGCGCTCGTCCTCTGGGAGGCTCAGTTCGGCGACTTCGTCAACGGCGCCCAGGTCGTCATCGACCAGTTCATCGTGGCCGGGCGGTCGAAGTGGAAGCAGACGTCACGGCTCACGCTCCTCCTGCCGCACGGCTATGAGGGCAACGGTCCCGAGCACTCGAGCGCGCGGCTCGAGCGGTTCCTCCAGCTCGGTGCCCAGGAGAACATCCGCGTCGCGAACTGCACGACTGCCGCGCAGTTCTTCCATCTTCTCCGACGTCAGGCGCTCGACGTCGTCGCTCGGCCGCTCGTCCTCATGACGCCCAAGGGGCTTCTCCGCCTCAAGCAGGCCTCGTCGAGCATCGACGAGCTCTCGAGCGGCCGCTTCCAGCCCGTCCTGGACGACCAGGGCGCCGACCACGCCGCTGTCGAGCGTCTCGTGCTGTGCTCCGGAAAGCTGTACTACGACATCGTCGGGCACGAGGCGCGCGAGTCCGCGCCCGGGGTCGCGGTCGCCCGGGTCGAGCAGCTCTACCCGTTCCCGGTGACGGCCGTCGAGCCGCTTCTGGCGTCGTACCCGCGGCTCCGCGAGGTCGTCTGGGCGCAGGAGGAGCCGCAGAACATGGGGCCGTGGCGCTCGATTCGGCATCGTCTCGAGGAGGTCGCGCGTACGAGCACCGCGGAGGGCGTGCAGTACGTCGGTCGAACCTGGAAAGCGAGCCCGAGCGAGGGCTATCCGACCGCGCATCAGCGCGAGCAGGATCGGATCGTCCGCCAGGCGCTGGGCGTCCCCGGGTAGGCCTGGCGGCCTCCGAACGTCCGAGGCCGGCGGGGACGCGGGCTACACTGGGGCGTGGCCAACGACGGTCCAGACACTCAAATCGACGAACCGATGGCAACCGAGACACGCATCCCCGAGAACCCGTTCACGGGCAACTCCGCGGAAGCCGACAGCGCCTCCTCGCTCGCCCGTGCCATCCAGGAGCATCTCGACCTGAAGGAGCGGAACGCCGAGCTCGACGGCTCGATGCCGCTGGATCGCTACTCGGTCGAGGATCCGTTCGAGAACCATCCGCTCTTCAAGTCCGAGGAGCAGGCACGCCTCGAGGAGACCCTCGAAGGTGTGGAGGCCCCGGCGCCGGAACCCGCACTCCCGTGGCCGGGTGAGGACGGCGAGGAGGCGGAAGGGCCGGCCCTCGACGACAGCCTGTGGGGTCGCTCGCGCGACTTCGACTGGGGCGAGTAGCGCCAGAGATCACGCTCTGTCGGTCGTCGACTCGAAGCGCGTAGAGCCTGTAGGGTCGCCCGCGTGAACGCGGAGGAACGCCTCGATCGGTTTGCCGAGCTCGTCGTCCGGGTCGGCGCGAACGTGCAGGCGGGGCAGGAGGTGGTGCTCTTCCACCAGGTCGAGCACGTGCCGATCGCACGTGCGGTCGCCCGCGCGGCGTTCCGCGCAGGGGCGTGTCGCATCCACCCGTTCCCGGCCGATCTGCATATTCGCAAGGCGGCGATCGAGCTCGGCCCCGAGGACGAGCTCGGCAAGACGCCACCGTACTTCCTGGACTGGGTGAAGACCTGGCGGGAGACGCGCCCGGCGATCATCCAGCTGACCGGGAATCCCGAGCCCGCCCTGTTCGACGGCCTCGACCCCGCGCTCGTCGGCAAGGCGGAGCCACGGGACCTCCGCGAGCTCTACCTCCCGCTTGTCACGGAACGCCTCGTCAACTGGGTGATCGTCCCGGCGCCGAACGAGGGCTGGGCGGAGACGGTGCTGGGCGAGCCGGATCTCGAGCGCCTCTGGCAGGCCGTCGCGACCGCGATGAGGCTCGACGCCGACGACCCGGTCGTCGCGTGGCAGGACCATGCCGCCCGGCTGAACGAGCGGGCCGACGCCCTCAACACGCATCGCTTCGACGCCGTCAGGTTCCGCGGGCCGGGCACGGACCTCACCGTGGGGCTGCTCGACGCGTCCCGCTGGCTCTGCGCGACGTTCGAGACGACGTCGGGCATCGAGCACCTGCCGAACATCCCGACCGAGGAGGTCTTCACGACTCCCGACTGGCGACGGACGACCGGAACCGTACGCTCGACCTACCCGCTGGTCGTCCCCGGCATCTTCGCCCGTGTCGACGGGCTGGAGGTGGACTTCGACGACGGGCGGATCGTCGACGTCCGGGCCGACGGCGACGGTGCCGACGTGATTCGCAGCCAGCTGGAATCGGACGAGCGGGCGCCGTTCCTCGGTGAGATCGCCCTCGTGGACGGGGCATCGCGCATCCGGCAGACGGGGCTCGTCTTCCACGACACGCTGTTCGACGAGAACGCGAGCTGCCACATTGCGTACGGAAGCGGGCTGCCGATGGCGGTTGACGGCATCGACGGCCTCGGGAAGGACGAGCTCATCGAAGCGGGCGTGAACGTCTCAGGGCTCCACACCGACTTCATGATCGGCGGCTCCGAGGTGGAGGTCGACGGCCTCGCCGCCGACGGCTCGGCGACACCCATCATCAGAGACGACGTGTGGGTCCTTTCTGGCTGAGGTCGGCCTGCGGCCAGCCGAGTGAGGGGCGTAAGCCCGGTGAGGCTCGCCTAGTGTCTTCCTGCAGAGAACACGCTATGCCACGCGCCGAACGTCCGCCCCGGCCAGCGTCGTCGCCAACCGCCGGAACGGCCCCTCGACCGCCATCAGGTCGTCGTACGTTCCCCGCTGCGTGATCCGCCCGCGCTCGAGCACGAGGATCTCGTCCGCACGTCGGACCGTGGCGAGACGGTGCGCGATGATGATCGACGTGCGTCCACGGAGCAGCGTGTCGAAGGCTCGCTCGATCAGCACCTCGCTCGGGCGGTCGATGTTCGACGTCGCCTCATCGAGGATCAGCACGCGCGGATCCGCGACGAGGGCGCGGGCGATCGAGATGAGCTGGCGCTCGCCGGCCGACAGGCCGGCGCCACCCTCGCGGACGACGTGCTCCAGCCCGTCCTCGAAGCGCGCGGCGACGCGGTCGACGCCGATCGCCTTCGCGGCTGCCACGATCTCGTCGTCGGTCGCCTCGGGCCGCGCGAAGCGGATGTTGTCGGCGATCGTGCCGCTGAACAGGAACGGATCCTGCAGGACGACACCGAGTTGCCGGCGGTACGAGCGGAGTCGCACGTCACGGAGGTCGATGCCGTCCACGCGGACGGCTCCCTGGTCCGGGTCGTAGAACCGGGCGACGAGCTTCGCCGTGGTCGACTTGCCGCCACCCGACTCGCCGACGAGAGCGATGCACCCACCGGCCGGAATGTCGAGCTCGAGCCCGTGGATCACCGGCTCCTCGCCGTAGGCGAAGACGAGGCCGTCGAGCTCCAGGTGCCCCTCGATGCGGTGGAGGTCGGTGGCGCCCGGGCGGTCGGTGATGTCCTGCTCGGCGTCGAGGACGGTCGAGATCTTGCCCATCGCGGCACTCGCGGCCTGCACCTGCCCGTAGAGCTCGGAGAGCTCCTGGAGCGGCTGGAAAATGAGTGAGAGCATCCCGACGGCCGCGATGAGCGTGCCGATCTCGAGCGCGCCGCCGTCGATCATGCGAGCCCCCGCATAGATCACGGCAACCTGCGCCAGCACGCCGAGCAGCTCGATCGCGGGGAAGAACACCGACGACAGCTTCTGCGCATGAGTGTTCGACAGGCGGTTCGCCTCGTTCAGGTCCTCGAACTCGCGCTGGAACGCGCGCTCGCGGTTGAACGCTTGCACGACCGCCATGCCGGAGACAGACTCGGCCAGCTGCGCCGTGACGGCCGCGATCCGCGTCCGGACGTCGGAGAACGCGGCGTGGGACGTGCGCTGGAACCAGCGGGTGATGAGCATCCCCGGCGGCAAGACGAGAAGCGCGACCAGCCCGAGTCGCCAGTCGAGGAGGAACAGCCCGCCGATCGCCGCCACGAGCGTGAGGCTGTTGACGACGAGGGTCGTCAGCCCCTGGTTCAGGACGTCGGAGAGCGCGTCGACGTCGCTCGTCAGCCGGGCGATGATCCAGCCGGCCTTCTGCTGCGAGTAGTACTTGAGCGACAGCGACGTGAGGTGCTCGAAGAGATCGCGACGCAGGTCGAGCACCATGCGCTGACCGACAGCCGCGAGCATCAGCCAGGTCGCGGTGCCGAGCAGCCACGCGACCACGCCGATGGCGACGTACGCCACGACGTCGCGGACGAGCCGTGCGTCGTCACCCGCCCGGATCCCGTTGTCGATCGCGTCGCCGACGATGGTCCAGCCGGCGACCGGCGCTGCAGCTGAAATTGCGGCGAGCAGGAGGATGACACCCAGGCGGCGGTGTCGGCCCTCGGTGTAGCGCCAGAGCCGTGAAAGGCCCACACGAGGCTCGTGGGTCATGCGGCGAGCGCCTCGTCGCGGAATAGCTCTGCAAACGGGCCTCCGGCGCGGATGAGGTCCTCGGGCAGCCCTTCCTCGACGATCCGGCCCTCCTGGAGCACGACCGCCCGGTCGGCGACGAGCACCGTCGACAGCCGCTGTCCCGAGATGAGCACCGTCCGCCCGGCGACGGCGGGCCGGAGGTGCTCGACGAGATGGCGCTCCGTCTCGGTGTCCACGGCCGACATCGGGTCGTCGAGCACGAGCACGCGCGAGCCCGCGATGAGCGCACGGGCCAGCGCCACACGCTGACGCTGCCCGCCGGAGAGGTTCACGCCGCGCTCTCCGATCAGCGTGTCGTAGCCGTCGGGAAGGTCGTTCACGAAACCCGAGACGCCCGCCGCCTCGCACGCGTCGAGGACGTCGCTCCAGTCGGCGTCGGGTCGCGCGGCGAGAAGGTTGTCGCGAAGCGGGATCGAGAACAGCACCGGCTTCTGCGTCACGATCGCGATCGCGCCACGCAGCTCCGCGAGGGACACGTCGCGCACGTCGACGCCGCCGAGGAGCATCTGGCCGTCGTTCGGGTCGTAGAACCGCGGCAGCAGGTGCAGGAGCGACGTCTTCCCCGCGCCGGTCGGCCCGCACACCGCGACGATCTCGCCCGGCGCGACCTCGAGGTCGACGCCGGAGAGCACCTCGCTGCCGGTGCCGTACGTGAAATGGATGTCGTCGAAGCGAACCGTCAACGGCCCATCCGGGAGAGGCGCTGGATCGGAGCGCTCGGGAAGCGACTCGATCCCGTCGAGCCAGGCGAAGCTGCGCGAGGCGGCCGCCGTGGCGCGCTGGCCGAGGTTGATGATCCAGCCAAGAGCCTCGAGCGGCCACACGAGCTGGAGGAGCAGCGTCACGAACAGCGTGAACTCGCCGATCGTGAGGTTGCCTGCGATCGCCTCGCGTCCGCCGACCAGGAGCACCGCCGCGATCCCGAGCGTCGGCAGGAAGATCAGCCCCGGGAGGAAGCGCGCCTCGACCGAGGCCTGCCGCATCGTCTCGACACGGACTTCCTCCGCGCGCCCCGAGAAGCGGTCGCGCACGTCGTTCTCACGGCCGAACGCCTGCACCATCTCGATGCCGACGACCGCCTCGTCCGACGCTTCCGTCAGGTGCCCCTTCTTGCGTTGCACCTCGCGCGAGATCGGGAACACGCGGTGTGCGAAGAAGTAGGTGAGGATTGCGATGGGCGGCATCGCGAGGGCCGCGGTCAGGGCGAGCTTCGGGTTGACGGTAGTCAGGACGATCGCGGCGCCGGTCAACATCAGGACGCTCTGGATCGCCTGCACGACGCCCCAGCCGATGAAGTACCGCACCGGGTAGATGTCGTTCGTGGCGCGTGAGATCACCTCGCCGGTCGCGTGACGGTCGTAGAAGGCGCGCGGGAAGCGCAGGTACGCGTCGTAGAGCTTCGAGCGGAGCCGTGCCTCGACGGTGACGCCGATCCGGGCCGTCGCGTAGCGCCGGGTGAAGTTGACGCCGAACCGGAGCGCGGCGACGGCGACGATCGCCGCGAGGTACGGGACGAGGAGCGACTCGTCCCCGCCGTCGATCGCGTTGTCGATCGTCCGCTGCACGAGGATCGGGATTGTCAGCGACAGCGTCGTGAACACGAGGGCGCACGAAAGCCCGATCGCGGCAAGCCGCCACTGCGCCCGCCACAGCGGGAAGAGGTGGCGAATCGTCGGCCAGAGGGTGAGGTCGGGCGGATCGACGTGTTGCACGGGCTTGCTTCCTCCCCCCGGCGACGTGTCGCGACGGCGTGGGACCGATGGCGCCGCCCCTCGGCGAGGGGCGAAGAGCGCTCGACGGGCCTTCGCCTCGAGCCGAGCGAAACAACAGTAGACGAAGCGGAACCGCGCGCTGGTGCGGTTTACCGGCCTCCTCTCACGCAGCCTGACATCATCAGATGCCAACACCGCACTTGACAGACATCATATTGATGTCATAATGGTGCGAATGGAGATTCACATCGACGGCATCCGGGAAGACCTGCAGGCGGCGGCGGCCGCACTCGGCGACGAGAAGGTCGCCGAGGCGTTGCGCCGGCTGTCGGACACGGTCGAGCCTTCCGTCAGGCTCCGGATCATCGACCTGCTCTCGGAGGTCGCCCTGAAGCTCAACGGGCAGCTCGACAACGGACACATCGAGGTCCGCCTCGCGGGCCGCGAGCCCGAGCTCGTGTTCGTCGACGAGCCGTTTGCACCCGAGGAGCCACCGGCTCCGGGTGACGATCTCAGCGCCCGGATCACGCTCCGTCTCCCCGAGGGGCTCAAGTCCGGCCTCGAGGTCGCCGCCGCCCGCGAGGGGGTCTCCACCAATGCCTGGATCGTGCGCGCTCTCGCGCGCTCGCTCGAGCCGCGCGCCGCGCGGCGATCGTCCAACCGGCTCCAGGGCTTCGCCCGGAGCTAACGGAAGGAGCTCCGATGTTCTCGTACGCACTCTTCGGCCCCTTCGACCCGGATCCGGCCGAGCGCCGACGTCCACGACGCCGCGGCGACGAGCGTGTCGACGTCCGTCCCTCGTTCCCGCCCCGATTCGGCCGGGAGAGGTAACGACATGCCGAGCTTCGAGACACCCGGGTCCGTCGCGCTCCGCGTCACGGCGCCCGCGGGAATCGTCACGGTCGCGACGTGGGATGACCCGAGGGTCGAGGCGGAGGTCACACCGCTGCGCGGCGACGACGGATCGCGTCAGGCCGCCGCCGAGACGCGCATCGAGGCCGTCGAGCGCGGCGGACGCCTCGAGATTGTCGTCGAGGTGCCCAAGCGGGAAGGCCGGTTCGGCTTCCTCGGGCGCAGCCCCGAGCTCCAGGTCGCGATTCGCTGCCCCGAGGGCGCGGATCTCGAGCTCACGACGCACAGCTCGGACCTCGAGGCCCATGGGCTACTCGGGTTCGTCGCCGTGAAGTCGGCGTCGGGGGATGCGGCGCTCGGCGATGCCCGCGCGCTTGCGTTCACGACGGCCAGCGGCGACCTCTCCGCCGGCTCCGTTGCAGGCGAGCTCACGGCGAAGGGCGCCTCGGGCGACATCGACGTGCGCTCGGTCGGGGGGCCCGGCACCGTCAACACCGTCTCGGGCGACGTCCGGATCGGCGCGACGGAGGAGTCGATCGCCGTCAACACCGTCTCCGGGGACATCGAGCTCGAAGCGACAGGCGCCGCAGTGCGGGTGAGCGCGGTCTCCGGCGACGTCAACGTCGCGGCGCGACCGGGCCTCGCCCTGTGGATCGACGCGCAGTCGGTGAGCGGCTCGATGCGCTCCGACCTCGATGTGGGCGACCTTCCGCCTACCGAGCCCGGCGAACAGGTCGAGCTCCGCATCCGCACCGTGAGCGGCGACGTCCGTATCGCGCGCAGCAAAACGGGCTAGAGCCCAGCGCCCTCCGAGGCGCTTCCTAGACTCGCTGCGTGGCAACTCCGGAGCCGCGGGCGAAGCGGGTCGAGATCACGGTCTCGGCACGGACGATGGCGACGATCCTGGGTGTCATCGCGTTCGTCTGGGCGTTCATCGCGGCGCGGCAGGCGGTCCTCTGGATCTTCATCGCGCTGTTCCTCGCGATCGTGCTCTCGACGCCGGTCACGTGGCTCGTCGAACGACGCGGGATGAAGCGCGGCAACGCCGCGATGCTGGTGGTGCTAGGCCTCGTCGCGCTGTTCGCGGCACTCGCCTACCTGCTCATCAGCCCGTTCGTCGACGCCGTGCAGGACCTGATCGAGGACCTGCCGAACATCGTGGAGCGGATCCGCGGCTCCGACCTCTTCCAGGAGCTCGATCAGCGCACCGATGTCGGCGCGGAGCTCCAGCGCCGTGCCGAGTCGCTCGCGTCCGATCTCCCGTCGAAGCTCGGCGACGCGTTCGCGGTCGGCGGGAGGATCTTCGGCTTCGGCCTCGGCGCGCTCTCGATCGTCTTCATGACCCTGTTCCTCGTCATCGAGCTGCCGAACCTGTCCCGGGCGCTCCACAGCGTCCTGTTTCCGCGCGAGTCGACGCGGATGGCGATGCTCGAAGAGCGGATCACGCGGACGATCGGGCGCTACGCGCTGGGCGCGATGGTGATCGCGGGGATCGCGGGGACGGTCCAGGGCACAGCAGCGTGGCTGCTCGGCGTCCCCTTCGCGCTCGCGCTCGGGATCATCGCCGGCCTGCTCGGTCTGATCCCGCAGGTCGGAGCGACCATCGCAGCCGTCGTGCTCTCGCTCGTTGCCCTCACGCAGGGCGTCCCTCAGGCACTGATCATGCTCGCGGTGTGCATCGGCTACCAGCAGCTCGAGAACTACGTGTTGCAGCCGACGATTCAGGGCCGCGCGGCAGACATCTCCGGCTTCTTCGTGATCGCCAGCGTGATCGTGGGGGCCGCTTTGCTCGGCGTCGTCGGCGCCCTGATCGCCGTGCCGCTCGTCGCATCTGCGCAGATCGTCATCCGGGAGCTGACGGCGGAGCGCCGTGCGGCCGTCGCGCTGGCGCATGCGGCCACACCGCCGGCCGCGCCGCCGCCACAGACGTAGCGTCTGGGCGACAATCGAGAGCAGTGGCGACGCAATCCGTCACCTGGAACGAGGAGCTCGGTGCGTGGCGCGTCGAGGGCTGGGAGGCGGCGGTCAGGGTGATGCGCGATCCCGGCACGTTCACCGTCGACGATCCGCGCTTCTCGACGGCGCGCGTGGTGGGGCCGAGCATGCTCTCGCTCGACGGCGAGGCGCACCGGCGACACCGCGCCCCGTTCGCCGCACGGTTCAGGCCCCGGGACGTGGAGTCACGCTTCGGCGAATTCGTGTCCGCAGAATCCGAGCGTTTGCTCGACGCCATCGTCGTCGCTCCTGGGGCCGAGCTGCGCACGGCGCTCGCCAACCCTCTCGCGACCGCGGTGGTCGCCGAAGCCATCGGCCTCGACGGATCCGACCCGGCGGCGGTAGCCGCGCTCGCGGGTTGGTACGCGGCGATCGTCGACTCGGTGTCGGGAGCGTCGCTCGGCCGTCCGCCGACCGAGGACGGGCGTCGAGCGTTCGCCGCGCTGCGTGACGCCCTGCTTGGACACGTTCACGACCACGCTCGAGCGTCCGTGCTGACCGATGCGGCCGCCTCGGGGACGCTGAGCCCGGACGAGGTGGTCTCGAATGCCGCTGTGATGCTGTTCGGCGGGATCGAGACGACAGAGGGGATGATCCTCAACCTCGTCTGGCACCTCCTCACGAACGACGCGCAGCTCGACCGCGTCCTTGCCGACCTGTCGCTGATCGGCGACGCCGTCGAGGAGTCGCTGCGGCTCGAGCCGGCCGCGGCGGTCGTCGACCGCTACGCGACGGTCGACGTGAGCCTCGCGGGCACCGAGATCGCCGCCGGCGACATGGTGGTCGTCTCGCTTGCTCACGCGAACCGCGACCCAGACGTGTTCTCCGACCCCGACCGATTCGACATCCGCCGACCGAACACGCGCCGTCAGCTGGGGTTCGCGCAGGGGCCGCACGTCTGCCTCGGCATGGACCTCGCGAGGCTCGAAGCCCGAACGGCGGTGTCCGGGCTTCTCGAGCGATGCCCGGGCGTGCATCTCGATCCCTCGGCCCAGAACGCCGGGCCTCAGGGCGTCGTGTTCCGGCGTCCGGAGTCGCTGGCCGTGGTCTTCTAGGTCAGGCCGCGTCGCGGCAGTCGTCGCACGCGCCTCGGAGCACGACCTCGTGCTGCTCCATCGCGTAGCCGAGCCGGCCGGCGGCGCGGCGTAGCGCGCGCTCCAGCGGCTCGTCCGTGAACGGCTCGACCTTTCCGCAGTCGTCGCACACGAGGTGATGATGGTGCTCGTGCCCCTCCCGTGAGGGCTCGAACCGCGCGATTCCGTCGCCGAGATCGATCCGCTGGACCAGCCGGAGGTCGGCGAGCGTGTCGAGCGCGCGGTAGACACTCGCCACACCGACCGCGCCGCCCCGTGCCGAGATGCCGTCGTGGATCTCCTGTGCCGAGCGACAGCAGCCCTGCCCAGCCAGGTACGTCACGACTGCACGTCGCGCGCCACCTCGGCGGAGGCCCGCCGCGCTGAGGCCTGCGAGCGCCTCCTCCGTCCAGCTCGTCACACCAATAATGATAGCGATTCTCATCCTTTGCTACGCTCGACCGCGCATGCTTTCGAGAATCGTTCTCTTGTGCGTACTGTTGGGATCAGCCTTGGCGGTCGGCTGCGGTGGAGCTGGGAACGACCCGGACAGGACGGTCGTGGCAGCTTTCTATCCACTTGCGTTCGCGGCGCGTGAGGTCTCGCCGGCAACGCCGGTCCGCGATCTCACGCCACCTGGAGCGGAGCCGCACGACCTGGAGTTGACGGCGCGCGACGTCGGGCGGCTGCGGGATGCGCTCCTCGTGATCTACGCCGGCGGAGGATTCCAGCCGGCGGTCGAGGAGGCGCTCGAGGATCGGGCGAGGCGTTCGCTCGACGTGCTCGAGGCCGTGGAGCTTCTCTCGGGAGAGGGGACGGTCGACCCGCACGTCTGGCTCGACCCGGTGCGTTATGCCGCGGTCGCGCGCTCGATCGCCCGGTCTCTCGGCCGGCCCCGCGGCGCAGAGCGACTCAGCGCGCGGCTCGACGCGTTGAACCGCGAGTTCGAGCGGGGCCTGGCGCGGTGCGAGCGGCGCGAGATCGTCACGAGCCATGCCGCGTTCGCGTACCTCGCCAAGCGTTACCACCTCGAGCAGGTTCCCCTCGTCGGTTTTTCGCCCGAGGCGGAGCCGAGCGCCGGAGAGCTCGAGCGCCTCGTCGAGCAGGTACGCGACACGGGCGCGACGACCGTGTTCTTCGAGACCCTGGGCTCGCCGCGACTCGCGGAGACCGTCGCCCGCGAGGCGGGAGCGACTACGGCCGTGCTGAACCCCCTCGAGGGCCTGACAAGCGAGCAGGAAGAGCGCGCGGACGACTACTTCGATGTGATGCGCGAGAATCTCGCCGCGTTGCGGCGGGCACTCGGATGCACATGACCTCCGTCCCGGCTGTGGAGCTCGAGGCAGTCTCCTTCTCGTACCGCGGCAGCCCGCCCGCGCTCGAGGACGTGTCGCTCGTCGTCGAGCAGGGCGCCTTCCTGGGGATCGCCGGGCCGAACGGCGGCGGCAAGACGACCCTCCTGCGGCTCGCGCTCGGGCTCGAGCGCCCTGCCTCGGGTCGCGTGCTCCGCTTCGGTCTTTCCGCCGGTGCCCGCGGTGGGCCGCGAGTGGGCTACCTCCCGCAGCGGGCGCAACTCCACTCGGGCACGCCGGTCACGGTCCGGGAGCTCGTCGAGGCCGGGCGCCTCGCAGTGCGGGGGCCGTTCGGTCCGCTCCGCGCCGGCGATCGGGAGGCTGTCGCGCATGCGATCGAGCGCGTGGGCCTGGGCGACCGAGCCGACGCGCCGCTGCGCACGCTGTCCGGCGGCCTGCAGCAGCGCGCTTTCATCGCCAAGGCGCTTGCGACCGAGCCGCTGCTCCTCGCGCTCGACGAGCCGACCACGGGTGTGGACGCTGAGTCGCAGGAGTCGCTTGCCAGCCTGCTCGCCGAGCTTCGTTCCGAGCTCGGAGTCACGATCCTCTACGTCTCGCACGAGTTCGGAGCCGTCGAGCATGTCGTGTCGCGACTCCTCCTCGTGCGACGGCGGATCGTCTTCGACGGCGCGCCCAACGAGCTGCCGGCCCTCTGGCACGACCCATCGCACGTGCACTGATGCTGAGCCTGGAGTTCATGCGTATTGCCTTCGCCGTCGGCGCGGTGGTCGGCGTCCTTGCGCCCGCGGTCGGCTTCTTCCTCGTCGAGCGCCGCCAGTCGCTCGTGGGAGACGGGCTCGGGCACGTGGCGTTCGCCGGTGTGGCGGCGGGGTACCTGCTCGACGTCTCGCCGGTGTTGACCGCGCTCGCGTTCGCCGTGGTCGGAGCGTTCGCGATCGAGTGGCTCCGCTCGCGTGGAGGGACGGCGGGCGATCAGGCGCTCGCGCTCGTCTTCTACACGGGCCTCGCGCTCGGCATCGTCCTCGTCTCGAGCGCCGACCGGCTCGACGTCGGGCTCTTCCAGTTCCTGTTCGGCTCGATCCTCACCGTCACGTGGAGCGACCTCTGGGTGGTCCTTGCGCTCGGGCTCGGATCGCTCGCCGCTATCGCGATCCTCTACCGCGGGCTTGTCGGCGCCGTGCTCGACGAGGAGGGAAGTCGCGTCGCAGGCGTGCGGGTGGGGCTGATGAACGGCACAGTCGCCGTGCTCGCGGCGCTGACGGTGGGGATCTCGATGCGGATCGTCGGCATCCTCCTGATCGCCGCGCTGATGGTGCTGCCGGTGATCGCGGCCCAGCGGGTCGCCTGGAGCCTGCGCTCCACGCTCGGCCTCTCGATGGCGTTCGGCCTGGGCTCGGTGCTCGCGGGCCTGACCGTCGCGTACTACGGTGATCTGCCGCCCGGTGGCACGATCGTGCTGATTGCCGCCGGAGCCTTCGTCGTCGCTGCGCTCGTGCCGTCGCTCGCGCGTGCGCGATGATCGAGTGGTGACAGTCGTCCTCACGGGAAGCGCGCTCACGATCGCCGACGTCGTCCGCGTCGCTCGACACGGTGAGCGCGTCGAGCTCGACCCGGATGTCGCTCCGCGGATGGCCGCGGCGCGGGAGGTAGTCGAGCGCGCTCTTGCCTCAGGGGACGAGGCATACGGCGTGACGACGGGCGTCGGGGTGCGCAAGTCGTTTCGCGTCACGGCCGACCGTCACGACCGGCTGCTCCTCCGGCAGCACCTGATTGCTCAGGGCCCACCGCTTGGTCACGACGCCGTGCGTGCCGCGGGCGTGCGGCTGGCCAACGCGCTCGCACAGGGGACTACCGCGGCACGGCCCGAGCTCGCCGAGCGCGTGCTCGAGGCACTCAACGTCGACCGGCTGCCGTCCGTTCGCTCGCTCGGGTCGGTCGGCCAGGCCGACCTCGCCCAGACCGCCGAGCTCGCGCTCGGGATCCTCGGCGACGACGCTCCGGTCGCGGGGGAGGCGATCGCGCTGCTCAACCAGAACGCGTTCTCGAGCGGGCAGGCCGCGCTTGCGTTGCACGACGCCTCGATCCTGATGGACACACTCGACGTTGCCGGCGCGCTCGACCTCGAGGCGCTCGGCGCGAACCGCGAGTCGCTTCTCCACCGTGCCATCGGCGACGTGCGACCTTCGCCCGGCACCCGCACCAGCCTCGACCGGCTTCGGTCGCTCGTCGAGGGGAGCGGCGTCGACGCACGCGCGCTGCAGGACCCGCTGAGCTTCCGGACGCTGCCGCAGCTCCACGGCGCGGCGCGCGATGCGCTGTCGTTCGCGCGCGACACGGTCGAGCGTGAGCTGAACGCCCACCAGTCGAATCCGCTCGTGCTGGTCGACGAGGGCCGTCTCGTGTCGGTGGGTGACTTCGAGGCCGCCGGCCTTGCGCTGGCGCTCGACGTCGCCCGCCTCGCGATCGCGCCCGCCCTGACGAGCGCGGCCGAGCGGGCAGTGAAGCTCCTGCAGGCGCCGCTGACGGGTCTGCCGGAGGGGCTCGGAGAGCGGCACGGCCTCCCCGAGAGCGCGCTCAGCGAGCTGGGCATCGCGGTTCAGGCCTTCGCCGCCGAGGCGCGGCTCGTCGCCCAGCCGGTCTCACTCGAGCTCGTCTCCACGACGCAGGCGGAGGGGATCGAGGACCGCACCACGATGGCTCCGCTCGCGGCGCGGCGCCTCGCCGAGCAAGTCGGCCTCGGCGCGCGCGTCGTCGCGGTCGAGCTGATGATTGCCGCACAGGCGTGCGATCTCCGCGGCGAGCCGCTGGCGCCGGGCGCTGCTCAGATCCGCGCACGCGTGCGCGGCGTCGTACCGTTCGTCGGTGAGGGCGACCCACTCCCCGATCTCGAGCCGCTCGCAGCGCTCGTCGGCTCCGGTGCCTTTGCAGACGCATGACGACCTTCGACATCCACCAGCACCTGTGGCCACCGGCATTCCTCGACGCTCTCCGCGCCCGGAACGAGACACCCACGCTCGACGGCAACGTCCTGACGACCCCGGAGGGCTCGTTCCTGCTCGATCTGCAGGCGCACGATCCCGAGCACCGAGTCGCCGCACTCGATCATGACGGGATCGACGTCGCCGTTCTCTCGCTGGCGCCGAGCCTCGGGAGCGAGCGCCTTCCGCCATCCGAGCGCGAGGAGCTCGAGCTCGCCTGGGCAGACGGCGTGGCGGAGCTGATGCGCGCATCGGAGGGCCGCTTTCGCGCGCTCGCCCCCTGGCGGGTGCTCGAGGGGTTCGCCGGCACCTCGGTGGGCGCCTCCGCGCTCGTCGACCCCGATCGCCACCGGTCACTCCTCGAGGAGGTCGAGGCGGCGGGCGGCGTGCTGTTCGTCCATCCCGAGGCCGAGGAACCGGCGCCCCCCGGCAGGCCCGACTGGCTGGGCTGGACGGCCGGTTACGCCAGCCAGATGCAGCACGCCTACCTCGCCTGGCTGGCCGACGGACGGGAGCGCCTGCCGACGCTTCGCGTCGTGTTCTCGATCCTGGCGGGGGGCGGCCCGTTCTTGCTGGAGCGCCTTTCACACCGCGGGATCGACGTGCGCTCGGCGCTCGACCCCGGGGTCTTTTTCGACACGGCTACCCACGGCAGGCGAGCGATCGAGCTCTGCATCCAGACGTTCGGAGCCGGCCAGCTCGTCTACGGGAGCGATACGCCGGTCGTGGACCCGCGACTCACGTTGGACGCCGTCCGGGGTTTCGGAGATGCTGTCGCGCACATTCTCCAGACCGAGACGCCAGGGGGGCTCTTGTCTTGACCGAGATCAGTACGTGGGTCCGCGACAAGGTCCCCGCCGATGTGGACCTCGATCGTCCGGCGATGGTGCAGTTCGCCACCGAGATCGTGCACGACGAGCGGCTCTGGCGACCGTTCGTCAGCCACGACAACGAGGCGCGTTTCTACCGACAGCTGTACCGCGACCCGAACCTCGACGTCTGGCTCATCTGTTGGGTGGACGGGCAGAGCACCGGCTACCACGACCACGACCGCTCGTCGGGAGCGGTCTGCGTCTGCGAGGGAACGCTCTTCGAGGACTGGTTCCGCATCGAGGAGGACGGGTGGGTCCGCGAGAAGACGACCCTGCACCAGGCCGGAGGAAGCTTCGACTTCGACGCAGCCGACATCCACGGTGTCCGCCACCCGGGCGAGGCGCCTCCGTCCACCTCGATCCACCTTTACTCGCCGGCTCTCTGGCGGATGGGGCACTACGAGGCGGGGCCGCGCGGCATGCGCCGGACGGGCATCACCTACGCGGACGAGCTGCTCGACGTCGTCTGACAGACTCCGGACGTGGGAATGTGACCCGACGAGCCCGGAGGGAACGGACCGAGCGGCGCGAGGGGCGTCGGCGTCCCGCGGCGTTCGCCGGCGCGCCGCCCGTCAACTCCTTCGAGCCGGTGGCGCTGCTCGACGCGGAGCAGCTCGACGCCGTGCACGTCGCCTCCCTGCGACTGCTCCAGGACGTCGGAGTGGAGTTCATGGGTGGGGCGGCGCGAGCGGCGTTCGCAGGGGCGGGCGCGCTCGTCGACGAGGCAACAGGACTGGTTCGGATCCCGGTGGACGTCGTGGAGCACGCACTCGCAACCGCGCCCTCGCGGTTCACGGTGACCCCCAGGAACCCCGCGCGGAGCCTCGATGTCGGGGGCGACCGGGTCGCGTTCGGGCTCGTCGCGGGCCCGCCGACCGTCCACGATCGCCTGCGTGGTCGCCGGACGGGGAACTTCGACGACTACGTGACGCTCATAAAGCTTGCGCAGTGCTTCGACGTCATCCATTTCGTCGGCAACCAGCCGACCTCGCCGCAGGAGCTGCCGGCCGGCACGCGTCACCTCGACACGTACAGAGCGAACGTGACCTACACCGATCGCACCTTCCACTGCCTCGCGATCGGACGCGACCGAACGCTCGACGGGATCGAGATGATGGCGATCTCTCGCGGTCTCACGCTCGAGCAGGTCGTCGACGACCCGTGCGTGCTCACGATCATCTCCGTGAACTCGCCCCGTCGTTTCGACGCGGCCATGAGCGACGGGCTGATGGCGATGGCCGAATACGGCCAGCCGGCGGTGATCACACCGTTCACGCTGATGGGAGCCATGACTCCCGTGACGCTGGCCGCTGCGCTCGTACAGCAGAACGCGGAGGCGCTGGCGGGCATCGTGCTGACGCAGCTCGTTCGTCCGGCGGCGCCGGTCGTCTACGGCGCGTTCACGTCGAACGTCGACATGCGCAGCGGCGCGCCGGCGTTCGGCACGCCCGAGAACGCGAGGGCGACGATCGCGGCCGGACAGCTCGCCCGACGCTACGGTCTTCCCTACCGGGCCAGCAACGCCAGCGCATCGAACGCACTCGACGCGCAGGCCGCGTACGAGTCGCAGATGTCGCTCTGGTCGGCCGTGCTGGGCGGGGCGCACCTCGTGTACCACGGAGCCGGGTGGATGGAGGGAGGGCTGACGGCGTCCTTCGAGAAGCTCGTCCTCGACGTCGAGATGCTGCAGATGATGGCTGTCACGATTGCCCCGGCCGGAGTCGACCAGCGCGAGATCGACGAGGGCGTCGCCGCGATCGCCGACGTCCCGACCGGGGGGCACTTCTTCGGGTCTCCGCATACGCTGGCGCGCTACGAGACCGCGTTCCACGAGCCGCTCGTGTCGAACTGGCAGAACTACGAAAGCTGGGAGGCGGCCGGGTCCGTGACGGCCGAGGAGCGTGCCACGCAGGTCTGGCAGGACGCGCTCGAGCGCTACGAGCAACCGCCCCTCGATCCCGAGGTCGCCGAGCGCCTCGATGCGTTCGTGATCCGTCGCAAGCGCGAGCTCCGGGATGTCGATCATTGAGCATCCTGTTCGTCGTCACCGAGTGGGTCGGCGGGCTCACCCCGGAGCGACGCGAGCGCTACGAGGCGGCGCGCGAGCGCATTGCGACGCTGTCCGGAGCGGGGGTCGAGACGGCCCAGTACGACGCGGTCGAGGCACCGAGTGCGTCGATGCTCGTCCTCTCCGGCTCCTACGATCCGTGGGCGACGCACCACTCGTGCTCGCTCGAGCGCTTCTACGAGGTGCTCCGCCGGTACCCGGGCCCGGTGCTCGGGATCTGCGCGGGGATGCAGATGCTCGTCCGCGCACGCGGTGGCGTGGTCGCGCGGGCAGCGGAGCCGACGCGCGGGTACGCGACCGTCGACGTCGTCGACGATTCCGACCTCCTCGCGGGGCTGTCGCCGAGCTTCACGGCGTTCCAGAGCCACGAGGACGAGATCACGCGACTGCCCGAGGGCTTCCGCGTGCTCGCCTCGAGCGAGCGGTGTGCCGTCGAGGCGGTCGCCGCCGACGACCGTCCGTGGTGGGGGACGCAGTTCCACCCGGAGGCCTGGGATGACGACCATCCCGCCGGGCGCTCCGTGATCGAGCGATTCCTCGCGCTCACGAGGTAGCGCCCACCGTGGCGCTCGCCGGATCGGCTAGTGAGACGGATCGCCCTCCGGGACGCGCCGCATCCCGAGCATCCGGTCGATCACCATGTTCTGGAAGCGGTGCACGGGCTCTTCGAACCGGTAGCACATCCGCCCACCGGTGTAGGCGGGATCCGCGAGCCCCTGCTGGACGCGTTCGACGATCGCGATGTCCTCTCGGTTGACGGTGTCCCAGAAGGCGAGCAGCTCGTCGACGGCGGCGTCGGCCTCGGGCAAGGCCTTCGACTCGGGCGGCACGAGCAGGTACGCGGTCTCCGCGGTGCGCCCGGCCGAGACCGGCCGTGTGAGCAGGAGGAACGTGTGGTTCGGGAGTGCGTTGACCGCGACGGAGGGAAACACCCAGGCGAAGCGGGCGCTCTCGGCGTCCTCCGTGTCGAGGCCCGCCATCGCCGGCAGCCCGTCCCAGCCACCGTCCTCGGTGCTCGACGCGATCGGGGACGTGCAGAAGCCCATGTACATCCCCGTGCCCTGCCAGCGGTGGTGGGCGCTCATCGGCGAGACCTTCACGAGCCCGGGATGCACCCACGGGAGGTGGTAGTACTCCATGAAGTTCTCGGCGATGAGCTTCCAGTTCGCCTCGATCGTGTACTCGACCGAGCGGGCGAGCCGGTGCTCCGAGAGCCGGTAGCCGTCGAGCCTCGCGGGCAGGTCGCCCAGGTCGTCCTCGAGGTCCGGCGCCGTAGGCTCGAGGCAGACGAAGACGAGGCAGCCCCACTCGGCGACGCGTGCGGCGTGGAGGCCGTGATCGGCCTTGTCGAACTCCTTCACGTCCGACATGTCGAACATGCCGCGCTGCTCGTCGGGAATGCCGGCCTCCGCCGTAAAGAGCGGCGTCCCGAGGCACGACCCGTCGAGGTCGTACGCCCAGGCATGGTACGGGCACTGGAAGAAGCGTTCGACCCGGCCATGTGGCTCGGCGACGAGCTGAGCACCGCGATGCCGACACACGTTGTGGTGGGCGCGGAGCTCGCCGGCGCGGTTCCGGCAGACGAGGATCGACCGTCCGGCGACCTCGGCGACGACGAAGGCGCCCGGCCCGGCGATCTCGTCCGTGACGCAGACGGGAACCCAGCCTGTGCCGAAGACGCGCTCCTGCTCGAGGGCATGGAACGCGTCGGAAGTGTAGGCGTCCGGGATCAGCGTCGAGGCGTAGTCGACGGGGAGCCGCGTCGCGCCGTACGTCGACTCCTCGGCGAAGAGCTCGGGCGGAACCGGCCGCACGGGGTTGCCGCTCGCGCTCATGTGACGACGGTAGTGCGAGCCGCGAGGGGAGGTCAAGCGACGTGGCGCTCGACTGGACATGGGCCCAACGGACTATCGTCCGAGTTTGACGTCTATCCCGATGAGGACGTCACGAAAGGAGCGGCCGTACCCCCACCGAGGACCGTTCGTCGTCTGCATCGCGGAGCGTCATCTGCCCGGCCGCGCTTGCCGCTTCGCCTCCGGCATGGTCAGATGGGTCGTCCGCTCGGTCACGCCACGCAACGGTAAGCGCCTCGAGGACGGCGCTGACGAAGGAGGAGGATCGATGCGTTACCCCCGCGAGGAGCTCGACGCCTATCGCAAGGGCGCGGGCGAGTTCGAGAACGAGCTGATCGACGAGTACCGGGAAGGCACCGTCACCCGGCGCGAGCTGCTGCAGCGTGGCTCGGTGCTCGGGATGTCGATCCCGCTCCTGAGCCTGATCGCCGGCGTGCCGCTCGCGACCGCCGCACCGCAGCGTCAGGCGCGCTCGACCGCCGGCGTGCTGCGCGTCGGCTCGCCGGCCGCGGACGGCTCGCTGGAGCCGCCGCTCCTGCAGTCGCTCGGCGCGCTCGCCGTGTCGCACATGGCGGGCGAGCAGCTCGTCTTCGCCGACAAGAACTCGCGGCTCGTGCCGCGGCTCGCGACGTCGTGGAAGGCGTCGAACAAGGCGAAGACGTGGACGTTCCAGATCCGCCGGAACGTCAGGTTCCACGACGGCACGCCGCTGACGCCCGACGACGTGGTCGCGTCGTTCAAGCGGCTCCTGACGAAGGACTCGCAGGCGCTCTCGTCCTACAAGGGCCTGATCGTCGGCGTGAAGAAGGTCGGCGCGAACGGCGTCCAGTTCAACCTCGCGGCGCCGAACGGGTTCTTCCCGTACGCGCTCAGCCAGCAGACGTACCAGGCGATCATCCTGCCGAGGTCCTATCGGCTGCCGTCCGACCTCTCCAAGCCGGGCGATTGGACGTCGAAGATGAACGGCACCGGCCCGTTCAAGCTGAAGGAGAACCGCGGCGCGGCCGGTTACACCTTCGACGCGAACCCGACCTACTGGGGCGGGCGACCCTCGATCGACACGGTCGAGTGGCAGATCCTCGAGGATCAGGCCCGCACGACCGCGCTCCAGAGTGGTCAGATCGACCTCGCCGTCCAGCTCTCGTACCAGGGTGCCCAGCAGGTCGGCGACAAGGCGATCGCGCTGTCGGACGCCAAACCACCGCTACCTGCACATGAACACCAAGAAGGCGCCGTTCAACGACCCCCGGGTGCGGCAGGCGTTCGCGCTCGCGCTCAACCGGCCTCAGATCGTGCAGGGCCTGTGGGGCAAGTACGCGGAGGTCGGGAACGACAGCCCGCTCTGGCCCGGCTACGCGTTCACCGACAAGCGCGTGCCTCAGCGCAGGCAGGATCTCGCGAAGGCCCGGGCGCTCCTCAAGGCCGCCGGGGCCGAGAACCTCAGCGTGACGCTCAACTGCTACCGAGCATTCGAGATGCCCGACTACGCCCAGCGGGTCTCCCAGGCGCTCAAGCAGATCGGCGTCAACTGCACGGTCAAGGTGTTCACGAGCGCGCAGTACTTCGACGGCGTCAGCTTCGGCGCGAGCGGCAAGCTGGCTCCCTGGCTCGGCGTCGACTTCGGGATCGTCGATTACGGGGCCCGGGCGACACCGCTCACCTACCTCAACGCGGCACTGAAGTCGGGTGGCGTGTGGAACGCCGCCCGGTACACGAACAGGCCGTTCGACAGGATGATCGCTGCCTTCGAGGCGTCGCCGAGCCTCGCGGATCAGCGCAGGCACGCGAGGCAGATGCAACTCGCGTTGCTCAAGGACACACCGGTCATCTACTCGTACTTCTACAACTACATCGCCGGCACGGCCTCGAAGGTCAAGGGCTACGTCCCGGATGGGATCTCCGTGGTCAACCTCCGCGGAGTGACGGTCTCGTAACGCCTCGGGGGAGCCGGCCTGCGGGCCGGCTCCCCCGCCGCGAAACCCGACCCGGTGCTCCGCTACACCCTCAACCGCATCGCGCTCGGCCTCGTTTCCCTGTTGCTGCTGAGCATGATGGTCTTCGCGGCTGCGCAGGTGCTGCCCGGGAATCCCGGCCGCCTCGTCCTCGGCCGCGAGGCGACCCCCGAGGCGGTGGAGACGTTCAACGAGCGACTCGGCTTCAACCGGCCGCTGCCAGTGCGTTACGCCGACTGGTTGAGCGACGCGGTGCGCGGCGACTTCGGCGCGAACTACACGGACGGTCGCGCGGTGACCGACGATCTCGTCCCGGCGCTGAAGCGCTCCGGGCTGCTCGCGCTGTACGCCTTCGTGCTCTGCGTTCCGCTCAGCATCCTCGCCGGAGTGATCGCCGCCGTGCGGCGCGGGAAGCCGCTCGACCGGACGATCACCGTGGCGGGGCTCTCCCTCGCGGTGATCCCCGATTTCGTGCTCGGCGCGATCCTCGTCGCGATCTTCGGGCCGGCTTTCCTCAACTGGTTCCCCGGCATCGCCGGCTTCCTTGACGACCAATCGCTCCTGACGAAGCTCGACTCGCTCTTCCTCCCCGCGCTCGCGCTTGCGCTGGTGCTCTTCGGCTATATCGCCAGGATTACGCGAGCCGGGACGATCGAGGCGCTCGCTGCCGACTACACGAGGACGGCAACGCTCAAGGGCCTCCCGCGCCGCCGTGTCCTCGGCACCCACGTCGTCCGCAACGGCCTGCTCCCGACCATCGCGGTCGTGGCGACACAGGTGGGCTACATGTTCGGCGGCATCGTTGCGATCGAGAAGCTCTTCGGCTATCCGGGGATCGGCCTGCTCACCCTCTCCGCCGCACAGGTCAAGAACTTCCCGATGCTCCTCGCCGCCGTGCTCGTCATCGGCGTCATCTACTTCGTGGCGACGCTGCTCGGCGACCTGCTCACGGCGGCGCTCAACCCGAGGATCCGCCTGGGAGCGGAGCGTTGAGCGACAACCTCCCCACGATGCCCATCCTCGTCGACGGGCCGCCGGCCGCGCAGACGCCGTTGCACCATCTCGACACACCGAGTCGGGTGCGCCAGGAGACGCTCAGGCAGATCCTTCGCTCGAAGACGTTCGTCCTCGGTGCGCTCGTGACGCTCTTCTGGGTCGTCTGCGCGATATTCGGAGAGCTGATCGCGCCGTACGACCCGATCGACGAGAGCTTCGCGCCGAGCTACGAGTCGCCGACGTGGAGCCACCCGTTCGGGCTCGACCGGAACGGACGCGACGTCCTCTCCCGGGTCATCGTGGGCGCGCGCAGCGTCATCGAGGTCGCGCCCGCCGCAACGCTCCTCGGGGTCGGGCTCGGCTCCATGCTCGGGCTCGTGATGGGCTACTTCGGCCACTGGATCGACAACGTCCTCGGCCGCATCCTCGACGCAGTGCTCGCGATCCCGTTGATCGTCCTCGCGATCCTCGTCCTCACCGCCCTCTCGGCGGGGAACGAGGGGATCAGCGTCTCCTCGTGGCAGCTGATCGTCGTGATCGGGATCGCCTTCACGCCGCCCGTCGCGCGGACGGTCAGATCGGCCGTGCTCGCCGAGCGCGACCTCGACTACGTCCAGGCAGCGAAGCTGCGGGCGAGCGGCCCCCGTACATCATGTTCGCCGAGATCCTCCCCAACGTCACCGGACCGATCATCGTCGAGGGGACGGTGCGCCTCGGGTACGCGGTGTTCACGGTCGCGACCCTCGCCTTCCTCGGGTACGGGCCGCAGCCGCCGTCGCCCGACTGGGGCCTGCAGATCGCGGAGCAGTACGCCGACATCTCGCTCGCCTGGTGGGCCGTGATCTTTCCCGCGCTCGCGATCGCGAGCCTCGTCGTCGCGATCAACCTCATCGCAGACGCCACTCAGCAGGTGCTCGACGAATGAGCGCGCCGCCCGCCGTTGCGACCGCCGCCGCCCTCGCGCTTCGCGACCTCGAGATCGTCTACCGCGTGCGCGGTCGGGACCGGGAGGTCGTGCGCGGCATCTCCCTCACGGTGGAGGAGAAGGCGAGCTACGGGCTCGTCGGCGAGTCCGGCTGCGGCAAGTCGACCGTGGCGCACGCGATCGTGCGCTACCTGCCGCGAAACGGGAGGGTGACGGCCGGCACGCTCGAGGTCGCCGGCCGGGACGTCCTCGGCCTCCGCGCCGAGCAGCTCCGGCTCTATCGCCGCGACGTGGTCTCGATGGTCTACCAGAACCCCGGCAGCGCGCTGAACCCGTCGCTCCGGGTCGGACGGCAGGTCGAGGAAGTCTTCACCCTCCGCGATGCAAGGCGCTCCGAGGCGCGCGAGCGCGCGGTCGCCGCGCTCCGGGAGGTTCGCATCGCCGACCCGGAGTCGGTGCTCCGGCGCTACCCGCACCAGCTTTCCGGCGGGATGCAGCAGCGCATCGTGATCGCGATGGCTCTCGCGACCGACCCGAGCCTGCTGATCCTCGACGAGCCGACCACCGGGCTCGACGCCACGGTCGAGGCCGAGGTGGTCGACCTGATCGCGGAGCTCCAGGAGCGGCATCGCACCGCCGTGCTGTTCATCAGCCACAACCTCGGGCTGATCCGCAAGGCCTGCGCGAACATCGGGGTGCTCTATGCCGGCGAGCTCGTCGAGGAGGGGCCGACCGAGCAGATCCTGCAGGACCCTGCGGCACCCCTACACGGTCGGCCTGATGCGATGCATCCCGCGAGGAGGGCTACGCAAGGACCGGGGCAAGCTGGACACGATCCCCGGGTTCCTGCCGCCGATCGGCGCATCGCTGCCGGGCTGCGTCTTCGTGCATCGCTGCGGGCTCGCCGAGGAGATCTGCAGCGCGGAGAAGCCGCCCGACCACCGGATCGGCGTCAGGCACCAGAGTCGCTGTCACTTCCACGAGCGTGCCCAGCAGCTCCCGCGCGACACGGCGTCGATCCCCGTCGAGCGTCCGACGCACGCGCGCGGCGAGACGCCGCTGCTCTCGATCGACAAGCTCGCGAAGACATTCACGCAGGACGGGCGCGACATCAAGGCGCTCGCCGGGGTTTCGGCGTCACTCGGCCGGGGGAGACGCTCGGCCTCGTGGGCGAGTCGGGCAGCGGCAAGACGACGTTCGCCCGCGCCCTGCTCGGGATCGTCGAGCCGACTGCCGGCGGGGTCAAGATCGACGGCAGGGAGATGCCGGCCAGGCTTGCGGAGCGGTCGTCGTCGGACGTGGCCGCTCTGCAGATCGTCTTCCAGAACCCCGATTCGGCCCTCAACCGGCGGCACTCGGTCCGCCGCATGCTGAAGCGGACGCTGTCGAAGCTCGCCAACGTCACAGGAAGCGCCGCGGACGCGCGCGCGGACGATCTCGTGAGCTCGGTGCGGCTTCCGGAGCGCGCGCTCTCCGCTCGGCCGACCTCTCTCCCGGTGGGCAGAAGCAACGGGTCGCGATCGCGCGCGCCTTCGCGGGCGAGCCGCGCCTCGTGGTCTGCGACGAGCCGACGTCCGCGCTCGACGTCTCGGTCCAGGCCGCGATCCTCAACCTGCTCGTCGACCTCCAGGCGAGCAAGGAGACGAGCTACGTCTTCATCAGCCACGACCTCGGGGTCGTGCGCTACCTGTCCGACCGCATCGCAGTGCTCTATCTCGGGCGGCTCATGGAGCTCGGGCCCGCGGAAACCGTGTTCGAACCGCCCCACCACCCGTATACGGAGGC
Source organism: uncultured Actinomycetes bacterium (assembly GCA_963810295.1). Classification (GTDB taxonomy): domain Bacteria; phylum Actinomycetota; class Thermoleophilia; order Gaiellales; family Gaiellaceae; genus Gaiella. The sequence goes on along the minus strand of CAWEMW010000009.1, from coordinate 865 downwards.
GCTTCTGTCGGCCGTCCCGACGATCGACGGCGAGCAGCGTACGCGCATCGAGCTTCCGGGCGAGATCCCCTCGGCCGCCGATCCTCCGTCTGGCTGCGTCTTCCACACCAGGTGCCCACGCTTTCTCGGGACGCTCTGCGAGACGGAGGAGCCGCCCCTCGCCGAGGTCGGGCCGGGTCACCTGATGCGTTGTCACATCCCGGTCGAGGAGCTGCGCGCTTCGCAGCGATCGGGCGTCGCCCCCGTCCGGGCGTGAACATGCGCGCAGCAGTCCTCGAGGCCGTCGGAGCGCAGCTCGAGGTCGTCGAGGTGGAGCTCGCGCCGCCGCATGCGCGGGAGGTTCTCGTTCGCCTCCACGCGAGTGGCGTCTGCCACTCGGACTGGAACGCGGTCGACGGGACGGCGCCCACGCGGTGCCCCGCCGTGCTGGGGCACGAGGGCGCCGGGGTCGTCGAGGCGGTCGGCGGAGACGTCACACGCGTGCGTGTCGGCGACCACGTGGCGCTGTCGTGGGCGCCTTCGTGCGGTGTCTGCACGGAGTGCCTGCGCGACCTGCCGTGGCTCTGCTCCACCGCGTGGCCGGCGATGGCAACGGGAGGGCTGCTGGACGGCACCGACGCGACTCTCGCGTGACGGCGAGCCCGTCTTCCACTACTCCTTCCTCTCGACGTTCGCCGAGGCGTGCGTCGTGCCGGAGCGCTGCTGCGTTCCGATTCCCGGCGACGTTCCCTTCGAGATCGCAGGTCTCGTCGGCTGCGCGGTGACGACGGGAGTGGGCGCGGTCTGGCGCACCGCCGGCGTTCGTCCCGGCGATCGCGTCGCGGTGATCGGGTGCGGTGGGGTGGGGCTCTCTGCTCTGATGGCC
>CAWEMW010000008.1:0-44600 GCA_963810295.1 uncultured Actinomycetes bacterium | reverse complement strand
CCAAATTGAGGATCGTGCCTCGCGCCGATCAAGCATTCAGTGCCGGCTTCGAGCATACCCGTGACCAGAGCGCGGGCTGCATAGTCACCGAGCTTGCGGGAGATTGTCTGAAGCTGCCGAGATATCCTCGGCTGTCGCATCGGCAGAAGTCGATGCCGATCGGCACGCACCGACATCTGATTTGTGGATAGCGCGCTGCGACACGAGCTTGAGGACAACGGGATTGCCCGGACCCAGAGCGCAGAGAAGGCCACGCGCGCTTCGGCCTCGGTGCAGACAACACGCCACGCAGGCACGGCAATGCCACCCGCGGCGAGACGCTGGCGAGCCTGGGTTGCCCAGCAGAACTCGTGCAGGCGAGATTGCGGATGCCCGGTGAGGAGCCTGGGCCTCGTCGGCCCGGAGCGGGAAGACCCAGTCGCAAGCTCCGCAGTTGCTTTGGCTGCGGACTTCGAGCCCACCGTAAACCGGAATGCCCGCCGCAGAAAAAAGCTGCCAGCGTGTGCAGTCCGCGCTCTGCGTGCTCGCTGTGTGTAGGAAGAATGGCTTGCCCGATACTCGAAGCGCCGCCACGCAGGCCTTGGCTGCGTCGAGCTCCTGCGCAGCGACGGCCTCTCGGTCGGACTGTGATCCGTCATTAGGTGATAGCCGCCGAAGTGACCGGCGAAGACGATACCGTCGATCCCGGATCGGCGAGGCACACGTGGAGAACGCGTGGCACGCTGCCGGGATCGGACTCTGCAACGCCCGCGAAGTCGACGGGATTGTCGATGCCGGCACGCACCGGGCAGCTTCGCGAAGGTGCCGAGTTGTTTCTGTCGAGAACCTGGCCGATTTCTCAGCCCACGCCGGCCGGCACAATCCGGAACGATGAGTAGCGTGCCCGCCTCCGTCCGACAGTACGGCGATACGCCGACCTTGCAGCCGGCGCCCCGCCGCCAGGGCCAGCGCCATATCGAAGGCCTCCTCCGCCTCCTCAGCGCGAACGGCGCCAACATCCTCGAGCGCGGACACGGCGATGGCGTCGTCGCCCGCGAGCGCGCCCGTATGTGAGAAGGCGGCCTGCCTGCCAGCCTCCGATGCTCCAGGCTTGAGCATGATCACCGGCTTGCAAACACCGGCACGGCGCCGGGAGCGGCTGGTGAGGCGCCGCCCGTCACTGTCTGCAAAACCTTCGCAGTAGACGAGCACGGATCGTGTGGCCTCGTCGGCCATCGAAAATCTCGATGGCCTCGGACAGCTTGAGATCGGCTCACGTTGCCGACCGCCAACATCGAGGCAAAGCCAGCCCGCTTGGTACGAGCGAAGTTCGTGAAAGTGAGCGCCATGTTACCGCTTTGGGTGACAAGGCCGATGCCACCCGCCGGAACCGACCACCCGAGCAGGTTCACCGCTCCCGCAGCGCTGAAGAGGCCGGCGCTGTTGGGCCGAGCCTTGCGCCCACCCCCCGCCCGCACACGGGCTGCAAGCTGCGCCTCCTCGGCTTTGCCTTCAGCGCCGGTCTCTCCAAATCCTGCGGTAAGATTCACCACCACCGCACGCACGCCGGTTGCGGCACAATCGTCGACGGCCTGCGAAACATGTGCCGCCGGCACCAGAATGGCGGCGATGTCAACCGGTTCCGGCACGTCGCGCAGCGATCGGTAGACCTTGTGACCGTTCAGCTCCCGCATGCTCACATTCAATAGGATCGGCCCGCGCATCGCGCTTTGCCGCCAATGTCGACAGCCAGCGCCGGCCACCGGCCTTGTGGGCCTGGCTCATCGCGCCGATGATTGCAATACTGCGTGGATTGAGGAAGTGCCGTGCCAGAGCGGCCGCGGTATTCGTCATCGATCAGCGGTCCTTGAACAAAGCCTCGCGTTTCTCGGCAAATGCCCTTCAACCTGCTTGCCGTCCTCGCTCGCGTGCAGAAGAGCGAGTGAAGCAGCAACAAAGCGCATGAAATCGTCGGGATGCTCGTGCTGGCCGCGCCAGGCGAGCTCCTTGGTGATCTTGATCGCGAGCGGGCCGTTGGCCGCGATCTTCTCGGCGATCTCCATGGCCGTCGGCATCAACCGATCGGGCTCCGCTTCTCGGCTGACAAGGCCGATCTCGAAGGCCCGCCTGGCTCGATGCGCTCGCCCGTCGGCCGGTCGCTTCCATCGCGACTGCGAACGGGACCCGAGCGCGCAGGCGCATGGCACCATACCCGTGGATGATAGACCAGCGCACCTCCGGGCTGCCGAACGAAGCGGTGGTGGACCGCGATCCTGAGGTCGCAGCCTTGCGCAAGCTCGAGCCCGCCGGCGAGGCGGTCGCCGTTGATGGCGGCGATCACCGGCTTCTTCGTCTTGACGCGCTGGCCGAGACGTGTCGCGCGATCCTCATCCCACAGCTCGTTCGCGCCGCCGTGAAATTCGCTGCCGTGCAGCTTCTTGAGGTCGGCACCGGAGCAGAAGGCCTGGGTTCCGGTGCCGGTGAAGATGGCGACACGCAGGTTCCGATCCTCGTCGAACTCGCGGAGACAGCTCGCCATGCCCTTAACAGCGTCCGCGTCGTAGGCGTTCATTGCTTCCGGGCGATTGAGCGTGATGATCGCAACGGCACCACGCTTCTCGTATCAAGACAGTACTCATGGACCTCCTCGAACAATTGTGTCGAAGGCGGCAATTGACATCACCGAAGCCGACGTCAACTGTCCGCTGCTAGGTCTCTCAGCCCACTCGCCATTCGTTGAAGCGTTCGGTCACCTTGGCGAGGTTATCGCCCCAGTACGCGCCACTGAATAGGAAGCCCTTCTTGTAGTTCTCCGGATCAGATGGCAGCAGCTTCGCGACATTCGCATCGATCAGCGGGAGCGCCTTGTTGTTGCTCGGTCCGAACGAGATGTACTTCACGAGCCTCCGCCTGCGGCTTGGGCTGGGTCGCGAAGGCGATGAACTTCATCGCGTTGTCATAGTTCTTGGACCCCTTCGGGATCACCCAGCCCTCGTAGGAAATGGCCGCGCCGTCATAGGAGACATTGATTGGCTTGCCGGCGAGCTGAGCGGTCACGCCACGGGTCCACGGAGACATCACGGCCTCCTTGTTTGTCAGGATCTGCTCCACCTGCGGGAACTGCGTCCACCACACCCCGTCTTTCTTGAATACCTCGAGCGTTTTCAGGCCCCTTGTCTCGACATCAAGCGGATAGAGCTTGTCCTTGGGTACACCGGTTGCGATCAGCGCGAACTCGAGCGTATAGGCCGGATTGGCGTAGAGCGCGCGACGGCCGGGAAAATCCTTCGTGTTCCAGAAATCGAGCCAACCCGACGGCATCTTGCCCCCGCCAAAGGCCTGCGGATTGTAGCAGAGTTGCATGGCGAGCGTGACAGCACCGCAGCAAAACTCGGTGACGGTACTTTTTGATGAGATCGGCGGTTGAGAAACGGCTGTAGTCGAGCTTCTCGAGCAGCCCGTCTTTGACGGCGGGCGCGCGCAGTCGGTCGGGAAGGCAGATAATGTCTTCCCATTCTACATTCTTGGATCTTACCCGCGCCTTCAGCTTGGCGATCTCGACGCCGGTAGTCTGCACGATCTTGACGCCGGTCTCCTTCTCGAATAATTCGAACAGTGCCTTGGCCTGGCCTTCCTGGTAGGCGCCGCCGAAACCGACGAACACAAGCTCGTTCTTGCCCTGAGCGCGAGCGCCGCCGTCGAGGGCTGGCGCCGCCAGGCCCGCAGTTGTCACTAGCGCCGACTTGAGCGCACTTCGACGTGAGATCAGCCGGGTATCCATTGTCTCCTCCTGTTTGCCGCTATGGGCGCTTGACGATAATCATATCCTCGGATCGCCAGCTTGCCGGAACCATGGAGCCAAGGTCGGGGACTTCGCGCGAACGCGCCGCCCCGACCTTTGCGATCAATGTGGTGCCTGGAGCATCGCGTAGCTGAAGTCGAAGCCGCACAACGTCTCCGCAGAAAACCCTGTCGATCACCTCAGCGTGTACGGTCACGTTCGACGCCCGTTGGATTGGCGCGACTTCAATCGCTTCTGGCCGAAGCATATAGGCGCTCTGCGTGCCGGCTTGGGGTGCCGGCTTTGCGAGCGGGATGCGCAGGCTTTCGCCGAGCGTCAGGCTTGGCTCATCGTCAGGCCCCGCGACCTGCCCTTGCAGAATGTTGGACTCGCCGAGAAACGTCGCCACAAACTCGTTGCACGGGTTGTGGTAGAGGTCCTCCGGGCTGCCGGACTGCTGCAGCATGCCATCTTTAAGGACAAAAATCTCGTCCGACATCACCAGTGCTTCCGACTGATCGTGGGTCACCGCGATGGTGGTGATCCCTAACCGGCGCTGCAAAGCGCGGATCTCGTACTGCATTTCCTCCCTGAGCCGCTTGTCGAGAGCCGCCATAGGCTCGTCCATCAGCAGTACGGGCGGGCGGAAAACGATCGCGCGTGCGAGCGCCACCCGCTGCTGCTGGCCGCCCGACAGCTCGGAAGGCCGCCGATCGGCAAGGTCGCCGAGCCGGACAAGCTCGAGCGTGTCCGACACGGCATTGCGGATATCGTTTCGAGGCATGCGCCGCATCTCGAGGGGATAGGCGACATTCTGCGCGACAGTCAGATGCGGAAAAAGCGCGTATTGCTGGAACACGAAGCCGACATTGCGCCGATAAGGGGCGACGTGCGTCACCTCGCGTCCAGCGATGTGCACCGTGCCGGTGCTCGGCTCCTCGAAACCCGCAATTAGCTTGAGCAGTGTCGTCTTGCCCGATCCGCTCGGCCCGAGCAGAGTGACGAACCTGCCCCCAGCCACCCGGAACGTGGTGGGCCTGACGGCATCGACGGCGCCGAAGCGCTTGGCAATGCCGCGCACCTCGACCTCTCCATTAGCTCGCGCAACGCCTCCCACAGATGAGCTGCCTATATGACTCATATCGGCCACACACCCGTTGGCTGCGATGCCAGCAATCACTGCCCCCGATTCACGCCGAACCACCGACGGACAGGCAATCGATCCTATAGTATGCAACCTCAAGCGTGCCACTTAATAGGGGCGGAGAGAACTTCTTGGTCGTGCTTCGTGATATGTGTCGTGAGATTTTGGCTGTCGATGGCGAAGGGCGGACAACCCCATTTACCGGGCGGTTGCTGCACACTTTACCATCGCACCTGATAGGATTGGGGTGGGGCCCAGTAGCCCGCAGAACGTCACGGGGTTGGTTCGCGCCCCCCCGCCCTGATCAATTCCTCGCCGAAAACGCCGACCCACGTTCCGATCCAGGCCGGCGTTGGTGGCCGGCGGTCGCCGGCGCGAAGCTGTCACCCGAAGACATCGTTGCGGCTCGCAGCCACATGGTCGACGGCAAGTTGAAGGCCCGCGAGGTCGCCAAATTGTGGGGGATCGGCGAGCAATCCTTGTGGCGGAACCTTAATACTTTACAAGTGCGTCACTCCCGAAGGGCTGACTACGCACACGCGGCTGTGCAGCCGGATGAACTAGCCCTTGCGGCCCGGGATCTTTCCAAGCGGCCAGCGCTTTTGCTCATAGGCCTCGATGGCATCCACTTGCGTCCAGCGTGTCCTCGCAACTCGTGGCTGACCCAACGCGGTAGCCTCTAGCCAGTGAACCGACGGGCCAAATTGAGCCATCGGTCCGAAAGGTCGTGTCACTGCCGTTGCGATTGGGCCACTCACCAATTCCGTTCCTTATGGTGCGCGCGAAATCAGGTCGGACCGATTTGGAACCCGCTGCCGCGAGGACGCGTTCATTTCCGCAATAGCGCCTTTAAGGTTAGAGGATCTTGCCATGTCGAGACGCAAAACGCGGTGCCATCTCTATGCGTTAGTTGTTGGCGCAGGAATGGCATTTGGAAGCATCGCTGTGGTTGCTGGAGTCAGCAGCTCTTTGGTCGGTTCATGGAGCGGGGACGGTGCTGTCATGGTTGGGGGCGCTGGCATCAAAGAGACGGCGCGCTGCAAGGCGAACTACCAGCAAGTATCCACTTCAACCTACCGGTTGGAAGCAATCTGCGCCACGCCCTCGGGACGAGCCACCCAGACCGCAACGTTGCGCCTAGTCGCAGGAACGACCTATCAGGGAAATTTTCACAATCCTGACTACAACGTGACCGGCACGATCAAAGTGATCGTTGATGGCGACCGACAGACTGTCTGGCTAACGAGCGATGCGGGCAACGGGCAGTTCGAACTTCGTCGCTGATGCTTTACACCGCGGTCGGCTCGAGGCACACCTTATTATCCCCGCTGCCAACAGGGTGTGTGAACGCCCGTCAGCGCTTCGTCTCTTCAAGTTCCGCAATTTCTCGCTCGATCAGAGCCAGCTGTTTGCGCAGCTCACGGGCAAGGCCGGGTCGCAGCTCGCCGGCCTACAGCCGATCCTGGACACGGGCGAGCTCCTCACGCCTGCGGGCAAGGGTGCGCTCGGGGCCGCGCGAGGTTCTTGATGCGCTGGCCCCGTCGTTACTCGGCTGCTGTCGTTAGCAGGGATAGCTTTTTTACTGGGGCGGCGGCGCCAAGTGACCGATGCCTCGCTTGAGCGCCCTATAATCCGCTTCGCACACCACCACGTTCACGTGGCCGGCGTTGTCATCGATCAGCGCCTGGCGCAACGGCGTACGGTATGCCACGGGTGACTCCTCGTTTTCCCTGCCATCGGCGGCAACAGCACATGCTGGCCAGCTTTAAGCCAGCCACCCTTCCCTTGCAGCCACACACGCGCTGTCTTCCCTGCTGCACACTGCAAATTAAACCCCTTCGGCATGTTTGAACTCCTCTGAGCTGCGGGCTGGAGGAACATGACCGAGGATCTGCGCCCTAGGGAGTGTCGTTTTCACATTTCCTACAAACGTGACCTCAACCTCGATACTGTAGCGGGGCGTGAACGTTTTGGCGATCGCGCGGTAGCTCTCACCGGCAGCTATCCGTTTTAGTGCCTCGGCCTGCTGATCCGTACCTCGTGCTCGCTCCAGGGCTTATTTGGTGGAGGGACCTTTTAAACGCCTTGCTTTGCCAGAAACTGACGTAGTCGCTGGTAGTCAAGGCCGACGGTCCGGGCAACCTGCCTTCAATGGCATTCCACGTTGGATCAGCTTGCTCGCCGCCTGCACCTTTTTCGGGTCGGCAGCAGCAATACGTAACGGTTATGTTTATGTTGGTACCTTACTTCGTTAGGTTTCAGTATTGCTACCAGCATGGTTTGAAATAAGTGTAACACTTGCTCCAAAAAAGAAGGCCATCCCAACTCCCACTACAAATCTTAAAAGGTCAATTTGTAACTCATCTTGAGAAAATCCTGATATTAATGCCATACCCGAAGATAAAAATATTCCAATTATGCTGAGTCTTTTTCAGACCGTATTTTGCGACTAAGATTCCTGCAGGAACTTGGAATAATCCTACACCTATAAGAAAACTAGTAGTAATCAATCCAAGTGTATTTATGTTCAAATTAAAATCTAGTGCAATAAAGTAAAAAATTAAAGAGACATTGAACCAATTAATAGTGTATTGAATCCTGGCTAATAAGAGTATAAAAACTACTTTGGAGAAAATAATGGTAGTAATTTTCATGAGCTAGTTAAATTCCTGTAATAAAAAATTTGTTAAGATTAAGTAGGAAGTAATTTTATTTATTTTTCTTGAAAGTAGAAAAATATAATGCAATTTAAGAATTTCAATTGAACTCATTTGCGGTACCAATTTTATTTTAAATACAATTCTATATAAAATACACTGCACAGTTTTAATCAGGTTTGGAATGTACTACAAGATGATTCCTGTAATTAAAACAATTTCAATAGTCAATTAATATCTTACAGAAAAAATAAAAAACACAAGCAAACTATATAGCTATGGATAATCATTCTAACTCTGACAAGAAAAATAATTTTGAGAAAAACGACCCTTTTGGTCTTGGAATGCATTTTTGGCAAAATTATATTTCAAATTTTATTTCTATATATAATCAGTTTATTCAGGACACTCAACGGATGAATCAGGTTTATCGTGAATCAGCAGAAATTACAAAGGAAATGGGAAGTCTGTCTATAAAGAATTAGCGGTCCGCATAGAAAAGATGAATTTTCTTTATCGTGAATCAACAGAGATAACAGAACGAATGAGTAAATCCTGGTTAGACAATATTTGGAAATCACTCCTACCTTTTAAAGAAAAAGGAGAAGGAGAAGAGGAGAGAAGCTAAGGAAGAGGAGAATAAGAGGAAAATGATAGTAGAAAAATCTAATAAAAATATAAGAAATAAAAATTAACGTGAAAAAAATAAATAAACAAGATTCATTTTTTTGATTTTTTACTTCTCTAAAATTTTAAAGGAATTTACCATTTTCTGAACGATACTTAAATATTCGTAGTATTTGTCGGAGAATCCCAAAAATTAAGAACATAAACTTTGTTTCCGTCTGAAATTATGTTGTTGATCATTCAATTTGATGCTTAATGGCTCTATTCCTGCTATATACGAGTATGATAATTTTCTCCCATTATGGTTATCAATCATGGTTGAATTATTGGAAATTAGTTTAAAATCTCTATATTCATTTTTGAATTAGTTTAGACATTGTATGGACGTTCTGCACCGACCCCGACGACGGGACACTTCCGGCGACCGCGTTCACGTGGAACCTCGACTTCCTCCACGAGTCGCACGTCCACCCGGGAACGCCGATCACCGGGATAAAGTCGGGCTCGTTCACGATCCCGACCTCAGGCCATGACTTCAGCGGGAACACCCGCTACCGCATCACGCTGACGGTGAGGGACTCGAACGGTCTCGTCGACACGGAGTCGGTGGTCGTGAACCCATTCAAAGTCGACCTCACGTTCAATACCGTGCCGAGCGGCCTGTCCGTCACGATCGACGGCATCCCCAGAACGACGCCCTACGTCCACGACACGCTCGTCGGGTTCACTCACGCCGTGGTTGCACCGAACCAGTCGTCGGGCGGAACCGCCTACACGTTCGCCTCGTGGTCCGACGGCGGGACGCAGGCGCACGCACTGGTGGTGCCAGCGGCACAGACATACGCCGCAACGTTCCAAGGGGCGGTCGTCGACACGCAGCCACCAACGGCTCCTGCGAACGTCACGGCGACACCCGCGGGCACGGGCCAGATCAACCTCGGGTGGACTGCTTCGACAGACAACGTCGGAGTGACCGGATACCGCGTCGAGCGTTGCAGGGGGCAGCGTGCACGACCTTTACGCAGGTCGCGCAGCCAACGACGACGCCTTCTCGGACACGGCGCTCACCGCGTCGACGACCTATCGGTACCGCGTCCGAGCCACGGATGCGGCGACGAACCTCTCCGCATACTCGAACATCGCAAGCGCGCAGACCGCGGCCGCCGAGCACGGGCTCGTCGGTGCCTATCGTTCAACGAGGGTGCAGGCACGGCCATCAACGATGCATCCGGTCTCGGCAACCACGGAGCGCAGACTGGCGCGCTCTGGCAGGCTGGCCGCTACGGGCAGGCATGCGGTTCAACTCGAACGGCGACTGGGTCAGCATCCCGGACGCAGCGTCGCTCGACCTGACGACGGGGATGACGATCGAGGCATGGGTGAACCCCACCGGTTTCGGCGAGTGGCGGACGGTCATCTTCAAGCAGACCTCCACGTACTTCGTCTACGGACTCTACGGCAACCCCAGCGCATTCGCCCACGGCGAGATCGTGGTCGGCGGCAACCTGACACAGGCGGTGGGCGGGGCGGTCCTGCCGCTCACCACCTGGACACACCTCGCCGCCACGTACACCGGCAGACGTTCGCGCCTCTACCGTAACGGCACCCAGGTCGCGACCGTCAATCGGAGCGGGGCGATCGGCGCTTCCACCGGGCCACTCCGGATCGGCGGCAACTCGATCTGGCCGGCCGAGTTCTTCAACGGCCTCGTCGACGAGGTCCGGATCTACAACCGCGCCCTCTCCGCCGCAGAGATCCAGGCCGACATGAACGCACCGATCGGCACCGCGAGCCCGACCGCCGCCGGCGAGGTCGTTCGACAATCCCTGGTCGGCTCCTAGCCGGCTGCTTGCGACGCCGTAAAGGCTTCTGACAGCCAGGCTGGGCGCCGAAAGGTTGCCTGCGGGCCTCGTGTGGATGTCGAACGAACGGAGAAGGAGGGATTCGAACCCTCGAGGCAGGCATTCACCCACCTAACGCCTTAGCAGGGCGCCGCCTTCAGCCACTCGGCCACTTCTCCGGGTTCGAGAGAGGATACCCAGGAGCTCAGTCGTGAATGCGGGCGATGAGCTCGTCGCGCTTGACGACCTTCACCTCGATCCCGCCCAGGCGGACCTCGTAGCCGGCCTCGCGGGGATAGAGAACCTTGTCGCCGGGCTCGACGCCCGTCACGTCCGCGCCGATCGCCGTGACGATGCCCGTCCGACAGGCTGCGGCGGCGGCAGCCGACGCAGGGAGGATCAGCCCGGCGCGCGTCTCGGTCTCGTCGCTCGTCGGCTGGATGACGAGGTACTCGTCGAGCGGCTCGAGCGAGACGTCGACGCGATGCGGGTCCTGGACCATCGCCGAGAAGGATAGGTGCCCGACTCGACGTCGGACACGACGGGCGCTACAACCGACCGGCGGCCACGATCCGTTGCAGGAACTGCTGCGTGCGCTCCTCGCGCGGGGCGCCGAAGATCGCCTCCGGCGTCCCCTCCTCGAGGATCTGCCCGGCGTCGAGGAAGCAGACGCGGTGCGCGACGTCGCGGGCGAAGCCCATCTCGTGCGTCGCGATGAGCATCGTCATCCCGCCCGCGGCGAGCTCGCGGATCACGTCGAGCACCTCGGCGACGAGCTCCGGGTCGAGCGCGCTCGTCACCTCGTCGAGGAGGAGCAGCCTGGGGCGCATCGCCAGCGCGCGCACGATCGCGACGCGTTGCTGCTGACCTCCCGACAGGCGATCGGGGTACTCGTCGCGCTTGTCGGCGAGCCCGAAGCGCGCGAGCAGCTCGTCGGCGGCCGCCGTCGCCTCCGAGCGTGATGCGCCTCGCGCCTTGCGCGGCGCGAGCGTCACGTTCTCGAGCACGCTCATGTGCGGGAAGAGGTTGAACGACTGGAAGACGATCCCGATCTCGCGGCGGACGTCGTTCACGTCCACGCCGCGCGCCGTCACGTCGGCGCCACCCACCTCGATCCGGCCGGCGTCGATCGGCTCGAGCAGGTTCACGCAGCGCAGGAGCGTGGACTTGCCCGACCCGGACGCGCCGATCAGGCACACGACCTCGTGCTCGGCGAGCGAGAGGTCGATCCCGCGCAGGACGGCGAGCTTGCCGAACGACTTGTGCACCCCCTCGAGCCGCAGAGCCGGCAGCCTCAGGCACCGAGAGATCGCTGCTCATACGAGCCTCCCCGCTTGCTGCCGACGACGGTCGCGCGCGACGAGCCAGTCGGTGAAGCGCGCGAGCGGGATGGTGATCGCCACGAACAGCGTCGCCGCCACGAGGTAGTAGGTCCCGTTGAAGGTCGCCGCCTGGTTGATCTGCGTCATGCGGAAGGCCTCCACGACGCCGAGGGCGCCGACCAGCGCGGTGTCCTTCTGGAGGCCGATGAAGTCGTTGAGGAGCGGCGGGATCACACGCCGGACGGCCTGCGGTAGCACGACGTGGCGGAGCGACTGGGATCGCGTCAGCCCGAGCGAGCGCGCAGCGGCATCCTGGGACGGGTGCACCGACTCGATCCCGGCCCGGTAGACCTCGGAGACGTAGGCGGTGTAGACGAGGATCAGCGCGACCGCGGCCCAGAAGAACTGCGAGTCCGGGATCCACTCGAGACCGAGCGCGGGCATGCCGAACCCGAGCATGAAGATCACGAGGATCGTCGGGATGCCGCGGAGGAGGTCCGTGTAGACGATCGCAAGCGCCCGAATCGGGAAGAAGACCGGGCCGGGAAGGCTTCGCAACACGGCGAGAAGGAGTGCGGCGGGGAGGATGATCGCCTCCGCGACGCAGAAGAGCTTCACGTTCACCCAGAACGCGTCGAGGATCTCCGGGAACGACTCCTTGTAGTAGTCCCAGTTGAAGAAGTACGCCTTGAAGGCGTCCCAGCCGGGCGAGCGCGTGACGACGACGACGATCGTCGTGACGACGACGACCGTCGAGAGGAGGGCGATCGCGACCGCCCGCGACTCGCTCGAGCCGCGGGCCGTCGCGCCGCCGAGGATCCGGGAGCTCCGGGTCCCGTCCAGCTACTTCAGGTCCGGCGCGCCGGCTCTGGCGAGATACGTGTTCTGGAGCTTCTTGATCGTCCCGTTGCGCCAGAGGCGGTCGAGCGCGCGGTTCACGCACCCGCGAAGCGCGTTGCCCTTCTCGAAGACCATCCCGAAGCGCTCCTTCGTGCCTCTCGTCGGCAGCTTTCCGACGATCGTCCCGTCATCGACCTGGACGGCGGTGACGTAGAACGCCGTCGGGAGGTCGACGACGATCCCGTCGAGCTGGCCGTTCTTGAGCGCCTGCACGGCTGCGTCGTTCGTGTCGTAGACGAGCGGGTCGGACGACGGCCGGATGAATCGCGTGATGTACGTGTAGCTCGTCGTGCCGACCTGGGCGCCGAGCCTGTAGCGCTTGAGGCCCGCGATCGTGCGAACCTTCGCGATCGGCTGGCCCTTGCGGCCGACGACCGCCTGGTTGACGAAGTAGTACGACTTCGAGAAGTCGACCGCCCTCGCCCGCTCCGGGCTGAACGACACCTGGGTGAGGTAGAAGTCGAAGGGCTTGTTGCCCGGGCGGAAGGAGTTGTTGAACGGGACGACCGTCCACTTCACCCGGGCCTTCGTGAAGCCGAGTTGGCGCGCGACTGCGTACGCGACGGCCGACTCGTAGCCCTTGCCGCTGTAGGGGTCGGAGACCTTCCACGGCTTCGTCTTCTCGGCGCCGCCGAACCACGGTGGGAACGCGGGGTTGTCGGCGCCGATCGTGAGGGCGCCGTCCTCGATCAGGTTCAGCGAGGCGGGGGCGCAGCCCGGGATCGCGGTCCGCGCCGTGCCCGCGCCGGTGGCGGTCGTCGCGACCGCAAGCGCGGCGGCCGCCGCGAGAAGAAGGCTCGTGACGAGCAGTTTCCGCATGGTCGTCGACTCCTCGGTCGCTGGTCGGGCGCGAGGCTAGCACAGCCTGCGTACTAATCGACTCCTCGAGATGGTGATTGACTCCGCGCGCGAGGCTACCACAGTGCTTCGCGCTCGCTTCATTTTGGAAAGCGGCCGCGCGTCGTGCCCGAGCGCGCGCTCGTGCAGCTACGGGACCGACCCGAGGAGGCGCGCGAGCGTGGGGTCACCCTCCGGGACGGGCGGGCGAAGCTCGCGCCATGTGCACTGCGCCGGATTCTTGTCCGGCCTCAGCCGAAGCAGCTTCGTCCCGTGCCGGAACCGCCGCCCCTGCACCTTGTCGTAGCGCACCTCGACCACGAGCTCGGGGCGGACGGCTTCCTCCGCGAGCTCGCCGCCGCCCCAGCGGTTCGGCTCGGAGAAGCGTCGCTCGGGTGCGTCGCGGAGGAGCGGCTTCACGGCGGCCGCGATCTCGTCGTGCTTCGCCGGCGCGACCGCAGCCGTTCCGACGTAGTCGAGCGCGCCCTCGTCGTCGTAGAGCCCGAGCAGGAGCGTCGCGATGCGTGCCTCGTCGCCCGACTTCCAGCGCACCCCCGCGACGACGCAGTCGGCGGTCTTCTCCGGCTTCACCTTTGCGACCGCGTCCCGTGCACCGGCGGCATACGCCCTGTCGCGCCGCTTCGCGATCACGCCGTCCAGGCCGATCGACTCGAACTCCGAGACCCATTCGACGGCCTCGTCGCGATCGAGCGTCATCGGGGAGAGAACGAACCCGGACCCGAGCGACTCGAGCAAGTCTCGGCGCTCCGCGAGCGGCTCCTGCCAGTGCTGCACGCCGTCCCAGACGAGCAGGTCGAAGGCGACGAACGTCGCGGGGATCTCGCCCGAGAGCTTGCGCACGCGGCTCTCCGCCGGGTGGAGCCTCGTCTGCATGGCGTCGAAGTCGAGCACGCCGTCCCGCACGATCACGATCTCCCCGTCGACCGCCGAGCGCGGTGGGCAGCAGCTCGGCGAGCGGTGCGAGCTCGGGGAAGTAGCGCAGCAGCGGACGGGCGTTGCTCGACCAGAGGCGAAGCTCGCCCGTCGTGTTCTCGAGCAGGCCGCGGAAGCCGTCCCACTTCGGCTCGTACTGCCATTCCTCGCCCGCGGGCAGCTCGCGCACGAGCTCTGCCTCCATCGGCGGGAAGGGGACGATCGGGTCGAGGTCGGCCGGACGCTCGACCGGCTCGTTGCGTGAGCGGCCGCGAGCCACGCGGCAACCGTACCGCGCCCCTTCACACCACCGCGCGACGTGCCTACTGTGAGGGCACACGGCGAACGGGCACCCCATGGCCCTCGCGCGTCGCGCGTCTCTCGAGACCGCCGCGCTGCCCGTACGTCGTGTCCAAGTCCGACCGCGCTGAGTACGCTCTCGGCTCGATGCGCAGGGTCGCGATCACCGGTCTCGGGGCAGTCACGCCGATCGGCCTCGACGTCGCGTCGGCGTGGGACGCCGCGGTCTCCGGCCGAAGCGGCGTGGGGTGGATCGAGGCATTCGACGCCTCCGAGTACCCGGTTCGCATCGCGGCCGAGGTGCGCGGCTTCGAGGTCGGGGATCTCGTGCCGCCGAAGGAGGCGCGGCGGATGGACCGCAACGTGCTGCTCGCCGTCTCGGCGGCACAGCAGGCCTGGGACGACGCCGGCCTCGAGGACGTGGACGCGACCCGCGTCGGGATCCTCGTCGGGTCTGCCATCGGCGGCATCGCGACGATCGCCGAGCAGCAGCAGACCTTCGCCGAGCGCGGTTTCGACCGCGTCTCGCCGTTCTTCATCCCCTCGGTGCTCGTCGACACTGCGAGCGGCCAGATCGCGATCCAGCTCGGTCTCAAGGGCCAGAACTTCTCGCCCGTCTCGGCGTGTGCCACCGGCTCGACGGCGATCGGAGAGGCCGCCGCCTCTATCCGCCGTGGCCAGGCGGACGTCGTGCTCGCCGGCGGGACCGAGGCGCCGATCATCCCGCTGATCCTCGCGGGCTTCTGTGCGATGCGCGGGCTCGTCGCCGAGGAGGAGGACCCGACGCTCGCCTCGCGCCCGTTCGACGCGACGCGCGCGGGGTTCGTGATGGGAGAAGGAGCGTGCATCCTCGTGCTCGAGGAGCTCGAGTCGGCGCGTGCCCGCGGCGCGACGATCTACGCGGAGGTCCTCGGCTACGGCGCCTCGAACGACGCGCATCATCTCGCGCAGCCCGAGCCGGAGGCGACCGGGGTGGCGGCGATGATCGCGAACGCGCTGGAGGCTGCCGGCGTGGCCCCGGAGCGGGTCGGCTACGTCAACGCGCACGGCACCTCGACGCCGCTCGGCGACCTCGCCGAGACGCGCGCCCTCAAGCAGGTGTTCGGCGACCACGCCTACCGCCTTGCGGTGTCGTCGACGAAGTCGGTGACGGGCCACTGCTTCGGCGCCGCGGGAGCGGTCGAGGCGATGATGTGCGCGCTCGCGCTCCACGACGGAGTCCTGCCGCCGACGATCAACTACCGGAACCCCGACCCGGAGTGCGACCTCGACTACGTGCCGAACGAGGCGCGGCGCGTCGAGGTCGACGTTGCGCTGTCCAACGCGATGGGCCTCGGCGGCCACAACGCGTGCGTGCTGCTCGGGCGTGCATAGGCTTGCCGGGCCGCTACCGCCCTCGACAAGCCGCTCGATCCGCTACACAGTGACATAGCCATGCCCACTCTGACTTCCATCAGGCCTGTCGAGGAGCGTCGTGTGAAGGTCGTCATCTTCTGCGGCGGTCTCGGCGTGCGCATGGGCGAGGAGACCCAACGCATCCCGAAGCCGATGATCAAGATCGGCAGCCGCCCGATCCTCTGGCACATCATGCGGTACTACGCGTCCTGGGGTCACACGACTTCGTGCTCTGCCTCGGCTACAAGGGTGAGGTCATCAAGGAGTACTTCCTCGGCTACAACGAGGCGCTGTTCAACGACTTCACCCTCAACGGCCGCGGCGCCGGGGCCGAGGTCGAGCTCCTCACGAAGGACGTCGGCACGCTGGCGGATCACGTTCGCGGACACCGGGCATGCAGTCGACGATCGGCGAGCGCCTGAAGGCGATCGAGCCGCTACCTCGGCGACGACGAGGTCTTCATGGCGACGTACGGCGACGGGCTGTCAGACGTCGATCTCCACGACCTTCGCAGCGAGTTCGACGCGAGTCGGGAAGCTCGTGATGTTCGCGTTGGTGCGGCCGCACTTCCACGCGCACGTCGTCGAGGCCGACGACGAGCGGCACGGTGCGCGTCGTGCGCGCCGATGAACGCTGCGGACGTCCGGATCAACGGCGGCTTCTTCGTGATGCGCCGAGACGTGCTCGACTAGATCGAGCCGGGGGACGAGTTCGTCGAGGAGACGTTCGCGAGGCTGATCCCGCGGGAAGAGGTCGGCGTATACGTGCACGACGGCTTCTTCGGCCCGATGGACACGATCAAGGATCGGCAGTGGCTCGAAGGCCTGCTCGAATCGGGACGAGCTCCGTGGCTCCGGGTCGGACCCGGCGCGGTCGCGGAGCCGACCTGATGCGGATGCTCGAGCTCGGGTCCGACCCGCCGATACGACAGATCCTCGCCCTCGGCGCGCACAGCGACGATCTCGAGATCGGCTGCGGGGGAACGATGCTGGCGCTCGTCGACGCGGACCCGGCGATCCGCATTCACTGGGTCGTATTCGGCGGCGCGGACTCGCGCAGAGCAGAGGCGCGCGCGAGCGCCGAGGAGCTGCTCGCAGGGTGCGCGAGCCGTACGATCGAGCTCCATGGCGTTCCGCGACGGCTTCCTTCCGTACGACGGCGGGCGCGTCAAGGACGTCTTCGAAGACCTCAAGGGACGTGTCGCAGCCCGATCTCGTCCTCACGCACACCGGCGACGATCTCCACCAGGACCACCGGCTCGTGAACGAGCTCACGTGGAACACCTTCCGCGACCACCTGATCCTCGAGTACGAGATCCCGAAGTGGGACGGCGACCTCGGTCGACCGAACGTCTACGTCCCGCTCGATGCGGACGTCGTCGAGCGAGAAGCTCGCTCATCTCGACCGGCACTTCGCAACGCAGCGACACAAGGACTGGTTCGACCCGGACGTGTTCCGCGCGATCCTCCGCCTCCGTGGGATGGAGTCTCGCGCGTCCGAGGGCCACGCCGAGGCGTTCACCGCGCGCAAGGTCTCGCTCGCGCTCGGACGCACGGGATGACGCTGTACCCCTTGCTTCACGGCAGACTTCCGTCTCGGAACGCGACGCTAAGAGGGCGAGAATGAAGACTGCTGACGAGGTGCGCGCGGCGGACCTGGAGCTGATGACCGCGCAACTGGCCGATGAGCTCGACCACATGTCAGGACGAAGCCTGCTGATCGCAGGCGGAGCCGGCTTCCTCGGCTACTACCTCGTCCAGGCGGCTCTCCACTGGAACGACCGCAACCCCGATCGCGACGCCGATTCGTGTTGCCATCCTGGACAACTTCGTTCGCGGAGTGCCCCCCTGGCTCACGCCGCTCGAGGCGCGAGCGGACCTGACGCTGATCCGACACGACATCACGGAGCCGTTCCCGTCCGACCTCGGCCAGCACGAGTACCTGGTGCACGCCGCGTCGATCGCGTCGCCGATCTACTACCGCCAGTACCCGATCGAGACGATGGACGCCAACGTGAACGGGCTGCGCGCACTTCCTCGAGTACGCCTGCGCGCAGAAGCGCGGCGGGCAGCCGGTCGAGGGCTTCCTCTTCTTCTCGAGCAGCGAGATCTACGGCGATCCGACGCCGGAGAACATCCCGACCCCCGAGACGTACCGCGGCAACGTGTCCTGCACCGGGCCCCGCGCCTGCTACGACGAGTCGAAGCGCTACGGCGAGACGCTGTGCGTCAACTTCGCGCGAGCAGCACGGCCTGCCGGTCAAGGTGGCGCGGCCGTTCAACAACTACGGCCCGGGCCTCAAGATCACCGACCGCCGGGTGATCCCCGACTTCGCGCGCGACATCCTGGACGGCCGCGACATCGTGATGCTGTCCGACGGGTCGCCCGAAGCGGACGTTCTGCTACGTCGCCGACGCCGTCGTCGGGCTACTACAAGATCCTGGTCAACGGCCGGCCGGGCGAGGCGTACAACATCGGCGTCGAGACGCCCGAGATCTCGGTGGCCGAGCTCGCCGAGCGCATCGTCGCGCTCGGCCGGGAGCTGTTCGGCTACGCGCGGCGAGGTGGTCCGGCAGGAGAGCGCCGACAAGGACTACCTCGTCGACAACCCGAACCGCCGCTGCCCGCGCATCGACCAAGGCGCGGACGGAGCTCGGGTTCGACCCGCAGATCGCGCTCGACGAGGGCCTGCGGCGCGTCGCTCGATCTGGTACTCGGACAACCGCGAGGCCGGCAGGAGGCGCTGATGAACGTCTCGATCGTCGGCACCGGCTACGTCGGGCTGGTCACCGGGGCCTGCCTGGCGGAGAAGGGCCACACGGTGATCTGCGTCGACGTGGACGCAGCGAAGGTCGAGCAGATCAACGCGGGCGAGTCGCCGATCTACGAGCCGGGCCTCGAGGAGCTGCTTCGCCGGAACGTCGGGCGAGCGCCTGCGGGCGACGACCGACCTCGCGGAGGCGGTCTGCGCGATCGGAGCTCACGCTGATCGCGGTCGGCACGCCGTTCGACGGACAGCGCGATCGATCTCGGCTTCGTCCGAGCGCGTGCGCCGCGGAGATCGGCGACGGCGCTCGCGGAACAAGACCGACGTACCACGTCGTCGTGGTCAAGAGCACGGTCGTGCCGGGCACGACCGACGACGTCGTGCTGCCGATCCTCGAGAGCGACGTCCGGCAAGAAGGCCGGGCGCGACTTCGGCGTCGGCATGAACCCGGAGTTCCTCTCCGAGGGCGAGGCGGTCGACGACTTCATGTCGCCCGATCGGCATCGTGCTCGGCGGCATCGACGAGCGAACGATCGACGCGCTGGCCGAGCTCTACGCGGCCATTCCCGGAGGTCGACCAGCGTCCGCGACGAACAACCGCACGGCGGAGATGATCAAGTACGCGTCCAACGCGCTGCTGGCGACGCTGATCTCGTTCTCGAACGAGATCGCGAACCTCTGCGCGCGATCTCGGCGGCGTCGACGTCGTCGACGTGATGGAGGGCGTCCATCTGAGCCACTACCTGACGCCCGTCGCAGCCCGACGGGAAGCGCGTACGCGCGCCGATCACCTGCGTTCCTCGTGGCCGGGCTGCGGCTTCGGCGGAAGCTGCCTGCCCAAGGACGTCAAGGCGCTGATCGCGCACGGCCGAGGAGGCGGAGAGCCATGCGGCTGCTCGAGCGGTGATCCGCATCAACGAGGATCAGCCGGCAGCGCATGCTCGCGCTGCTCGAGAAGCAGTTCCCACGGCTGCGGGCGTGCGGGTCGGCGTTCTGGGTCTCGCCTTCAAGCCCGACACGGGCGATCTGCGCGAAAGCCCGGCGCTTCCGCTCATCGAGCTGCTCGAGGAGGAAGGCGCCAAGGTATGGCGTACGACCCGGTCGCCAAGCCCGCGGCACGCGAGGCGCTCGCCGGACGGCGCAGTCACGTTCTGCGCGACGCTCGAGGACGTGGTCGAACGCTGCGGACGCGGTCGTGCTCGTCACGCCGTGGGAGGAATTCGCCCGACTGCCGGAGCTCCTCGCCGCAGGGTCCCGACCCGTCGTTCCTCGTCGATGGCGGCGCCAGATCGACCGGCACCGCGTGGCCCGCTACGAGGGCATCGGCCTCTCGAGCGACTTGTGATCTTCGCAGAGACGCTCTCTCCCGGCGCCTTCGTGGTCGACATCGAGCCGATCGTGGACGACCGCGGGTTCTTCGCGCGCGCCTGGTGCCGCCGCGAGTTCGAGGAGCAGGGCCTCGACGCGGAGCTCGCTGCAGGTCAACGTCGGTTTCAGCCACACAGGGGACGCTTCGCGGCATGCACTACCAGGAGGCGCCTCACGCAGAGGCCAAGCTCGTCCGCTGCACGCGGGGCGCCATCTACGACGTGATCGTCGACCTGCGGCCGGATTCGCCGACCGCGCGCTGGATCGGCGTCGAGCTGACGGCGGACAACCACAGATGCTCTACGTGCCCGAGGGCTTCGCCCACGGGTACCAGACGCTGACCGACGATGCGGAGATGTCTATCAGACGTCGCAGTTCTACGCGCCTGACGGCGCGGCGGGGTCCGCTTCGACGATCCGGCGTTCGGCATCGAGTGGCCGCTGCCCGTCTCGGTGATCTCGGAGCGGACCGCAGCTGGCCGGACTTCGAAGGGCGGCGCTGCACGCGTGCTGACAGCCAGCGCCACGAAGACGCGTGCTCGTCACCGGCGCCTCCGGATTCATCGGCCGGCATTGCCTCGCAGCCCCTGGTACGTCGCGGCTACGAGGTCCACGCGGTCTCGCTCGGACGCGCGCGAGCCTCCGCGACGGAGTGACCTGGCACGAGGCTCGACCTCCTGCAGCCGACGCGGCCGCGCGCGTTGGTCGCGGAGGTGCAGCCCACGCACCTCCTCCATCTGGCGTGGTACGTCGTGCCGGGCAAGCTGATCAGAGCTCCCGAGAACTTCCGCTGGGTCCAGCTCCAGCCTCGAGCTGGTTCGACGTTCGCGGACGCCGGGGGGCGGCGCGTCGCCGTCTGCGGCTCCGGCTACGAGTACGACTGGAGCTACGGGTACTGCTCCGAAGGCGATGACCCCGCGGTGCCCGACACCGTCTACGGGTCGTGCAAGCATGCCCTCACGAGCTGGTGCGCGCGTTCGCCGTCGACGCCGGCCTCGCGCGGCCTGGGCGCGGGTCTTCTTCCTGTACGGCCCCAGCGAGCATCCCGATCGCCTCGTCTCGTCGGTCATCCGGTCCCTGCTCCGCGGCGAGCCTGCGCGCTGCTCTCACGGTCGGCAGATCCGCGACTACCTGCACGTCCAGGACGTCGCGGACGGCCTGGTCGCCTGCTCGACAGCGACGTCACGGGCGCGATGAACGTCTCCTCCGGCCAGGCCATCACGCTGCGAGAGATCGTGCTCGACGATCGGCCGGCTGGTCGGGCGGCCGGATCTCATCCAGCTCGGGCGCGATCCCGGCGCGCGCCAACGACGCGCCGCTCGTCGTCGGCGACGAACGCCCGGCTGTCGCGCGCTCGGCTGGCAGCCCGGTACGATCTGGACGATGGGCTGCGGCAGACCATCGACTGGTGGAAGCAGCACGGCGGCAGGGAGACGGGCGCAGCATGACGAAATCTGCGTCCTCGGGACGGGCATGGCGGGCTTCGGCGCCGGCGCATCGCCTGCGCGGAGCACGGAGCCGGCCGGTCCTCTTCGACAAGCGCGCCACTACGGCGGCCACACCGCGTCGTACGGCTACGAGGGCGGCTTCACGTTCGACGAGGGCCCGCACGTCTCGTTCACGAAGGACGAGCGGGTCCGCAGCAGCTGCTCGCCGACGACATCGACGAGCAAGTACGAGACGCTCCACACGAGGGTGAACAACTACTGGCAGGGCCACTGGATCAAGCACCCGGCGCAGGGCAACCTGCACGGGCTGCCGCACCGACCTGGTCGTCGAAGGTCATCACGCGACTTCGTCGACGCGCAGCAGCAGCGAGCCGGGCGAGATCCACAACTACGAGGACTGGCTGCGCGCCAGCTTCGGCGACACGTTCGCCGAGACGTTCCCGATGGAGTACACGATCAAGTACCACACGACGAGGCGCGGAACATGAGCACCGACTGGATCGGCCCGCGCCTCTACCGGCCGAAGCTCGAGGAGGTGCTGCGCGGCGCGCTCGCGCCGCCAGACCCCCGACGTCCACTACATCAGCCACTTCCGCTACCCCTCGCACGGCGGCTTCGTCTCCTACCTGCGCCCGTTCATGGAGACGACGGACGTGCGGCTGGGTCACGAGCTGAAGTCGCATCGACCCCGCGCGCAAGGAGGTCTGCGCTTCGCGAACGGCGCGGTCGCGCCGTACGACGGGCTCGTCTCGTCGATGCCGCTGCCGGAGCTGATCCCGACCGATCGACGGGCGCGCCGGCCGACGTCCTCGAGGCGGCGGCGCGGCTCGCCTGCTCCGAGGTCGTGATCGTCAACCTCGGTGATCGATCGGCGCCGACCTGATCGACGCCCACTGGACCTACTTCTACGACCGCGACATCTTCTTCACGCGGCTGAGCACGCCGCACCTGCAGTCGCCGCACAACGTGCCCGCCGGGCTGCGGCAGCCTCCAGGCGGAGTGCTACTACTCGCGCAAGTACCGGCCGCTGCGACCGCGAGCCCGACGAGTGCATCGAGCCGGTGATCCGCGACCTCCGCGAGTGCGGGCTCCTGCGCGACGGACGACGGATCCTGTTCAAGAACGCCATCCACGTCGAGTACGCCAACGTGATCTTCGACCTCGAGCGCGCGGCCGCGCTGGCAGACCGTGCACGGCTACCTCGACGAGGTCGGGATCGCGCTACTGCGGCCGCTACGGCGACTGGGCGTACATCTGGACCGATGAGTCGTTCCTGAGCGGCGAGCGCGCCGCCGAGAAGGTGCTGGACGTCTAGGTGTGCAGATCCGTGCGGCGTGAAGGCAAGTTGAGCTTGACACCCGCGCTGGCCCCGCTTACGATAGGAGCAGACGTGGCATTTCTCGCGACGAGGCGTGACGGGACCATGTCGCTACGGCGCGGTGATGCTCGTCGCGCTCCGGTCCCCCCGCGAAATCCTCGAGACGCTCGTCCCGAGGCGCAGCGTTCGACGAACTTCCGTTCATGCCCGAGAAATGCTGCGCGTACTCCGAACGCCGCTTCTCCGTTGCCAACCGCGTCGATGCCGCCTGGTGACACCATCCGACCAGCTCGTGGCACGTCGCATGCATCGACGCGTGTCATGGTCGAAGACCTCCGGTGTGACGATCCCGATCACGCCGGCTGCCAGGCGGGGTGCAGGATCCAATGGAAGGAGCTTGGCTTCGCCGCGTCTCGCCGGAAGGCGATCAATCGCGACGTCGCCCCGGAAACGCGGCACCGAGGAGCTGCGCGATCCGGCTTCACGGAATGCCCTGACCGGCCGGTCGAGCACGGGCGCAGCAGACGTATACCGTTGTCAAGCCAAGAGTTCTTACGCGCCACCGAGCCTCATCGGGTACCGAGCCGCCGCGGTCGTTCCTGCGCGAGGTCGTCAGCGGCAACGTCTCGCTTACGGACGTTCGTTCGTGACGTTGCTGGAATCGTGATGAACGAGCCGCGCAGAATCGGCCCGCGCAAGTCCTTGACCGAGCTGGGGAGGAGTGCACCCGATCGCTGAGCCTCGACGGAATCCCTCGCTCGGCACGAGCGTGCCGCGACAGACCAGCAAGAGCAGATCGCCGCGACCGCGGACGAGAACGCTCGTGATGCGCGGCCTGACGTTCGATCGCGAGATGATCCCGCGAGCACCACGCGGCCCGGTGTCCGCGACATGGATATCGGATTGACGCGAGCATCAAGGTCGAGATCGCTCCGTTTCGACCGAAGCCCATCGCGATGCCCGCCAGCGGAAGAAGATCGTCACGGCGTCAAGAGTTGGATGCCGTCTGCGTCCGCAACTCGCGCGTGACGGGGGATTGGGACGTCGAATCATCCCGCTCCCGGGTCCACCATCCGCGACGGCGCCCCCGACACGGTTCTGCTGTCGACCGATGCACGACCGAAATCGCTCGGCGTCGAGCGTTCCGCCAGAGGAGCCGACGATGACCGACGAGCAAGTTACGACGTCAGGTCGTTACGAAGGACTCACCGACAGCGATCGCTCGGCGGACACTCGGCTCAGTGAGGGCGAGCGAGCCGACGCCGCGAACTGCGTCTGCCTCCCGCTCGTCGCCAGTCATTCGAGTCGGCAGTGTGACACGTGGGCCAGGCAGTCGATCGAGAGGTCGTCGAGTCGAGCTCGAGCACGGTGTCCGCGAGGGCGAGCACGTCGGCGGCCGGGCGGGTAGTGCCGGTTCGGGTACGCGATCACGCGCATCCCGGCCGCGTGCGCTGCACGAATCCCGCTCGCGGAGTCCTCGACCGCGACGCAGCGCTGCCGGAGCGACGCCGAGGCGGCGCGCGGCCTCGAGGTAGACGTCCGGCGCCGGCTTGCCTCGCGCCACCTCCTCGGACGACACCGTGACCGCGAACAGCGAATCGAGCTCGAGCCGGCGGAGGACGGCGTCGATCAGCTCGCGGTTCGACGACGAGGCGACCGCGAGCCGCAAGCCCGTCGGCGGCGAGCCGACGCACGGCCTCGACCGCGCCCGGCACGACCGGCAGCTCGACCTCGTAGCGCGCGAGCATCCTCCGCACGACCTCGGCGTTGATCACCTCCGGCGGCTCGCGGAGCCCGACCGTCTCGTGGAGGTAGCGGGACCACTCGGTCGAGCTCATCCCCATCATCGCCTCCTGGGCCTCCGGGGTGTAGCGGCCGCCCCATTCCTCGGTCAGCTCCTCGCGCACCTCGTCCCAGAGGTGCTCGGTGTCGACGAGGACGCCGTCCATGTCGAAGACGACCGCCTCTACGCGCACGACCTCGGGCATCGCCCGATCCTACGGTCGGAGGCTCAGACCGGCTTGCAGAGCTGATCCGAGCCGTAGAGCGCTCGCTGTGCGTCGTGCAGCTGGCGATCGGTCGCCTCGTCGTAGGCGGCCGGCGCGACGCCTTCCCACATCACGTCCGGCGTGACACCCGGGCCGATCGCGGTGGCGCGGTAGCGCTCGCCTTTCCCCTCCGGCCGACGGCCCGTCGCCGGATAGCCGGGGTACGGGTCGTGCGAGTAGAAGCCGTAACAGAAGACCCCGGTGCCGCGATGGGCGAGGAACGCGTTCTCGCGGCGCCAGCCGGGGCCGTACGCCGAGTTGAGCGTGTCGAGGTAGATGTTGCGGCCGAACCCGTCCGTCGGGGAGCCCTTGGCCGACGCACCGAAGCCGTAGACCGGCTGGCCCAGGTAGGAGAAGCGGCCGAACACGTGGTGGAACCGCTTGCTGTACGCCCAGTTCGTCCACAGCTCGAGCGTGGGGAGGTCGGTGCTCCAGCGGCTGAGCCGTAGCTCCATCGAGCCCTGGAGTTGCTGCCAGGGATCGAGACCGAGGTTCGGCAGACCTCTCTGCCAGGCTTGCACCGCCCAGTGGCTCCCGTCGGGCATGGTGCAGCCGCCCACGAACCAGGCGAGCGGCGGGCCTGCATAGCGTCCGCAGGCGTTCCTGACCTCACGAGCGAGCGTCCGCTTGGACGTCCGCCAGCCGCCCGAGTAGTCGAGCTTGAACGCAACCTGACGTCCGCTCGATGAGGGATGAACCGCGTTGATCGCGCCCCACGCGAGCACGTTCCAGCGCTTGCCGCGGGCCGTGTACCCGAGGAGCGCCTGGCCCCGGGCGTTCACCCTGAGCGTCACGTCGCGCGCGTCGCGCGCGATCAGCTGCGACGCCGCTGCCGGCGCGGGGATCGCGAGGACCACGAGCAGACCGACGATGGAGGCGACACGCCGCATGACGCGATGATCGGCAGCACCGCGCCAAGGATGGAGCCCTGAGCCGGGGGATTCCACGCAGCCGAAGCACGTCGGCCAACCGTGGAGCGGGAGCTACGCCGCTTCGACGGCGTGCCGGTCGTCGACGCGCCGCTCGGCGTCCTGGAGGACGCGATGGAGCTTCGACTTCGCGACCGCGGTCTGCAGATCGAGCGGGACGAGGTTGGCCGCGAGATGCTCGGCGAGCACCACGTCGAGCGCGATGCCCCTCCCGCGGTGGCTGCGAAGCCACCGGCGCAGGAGGGCGCGCAACTCTGCCCGCCCCGCGAAGAGCGGCGTCACCTCCATCGCCTCTCGCACCGCGGTCACCTCGGTCCGGGACCACGGCACGTGCACCTTTCCCTCGTAACGCATGCCGGCACTGTACCTCGGATGGGGGATGGATGCACCGATTCGAGGGACTGTGTCGCTAGATCGCGACACTGACCGGGAACGTCAGGATCCACACCAACGTCCCGAGAAAGACCGCGCAGCCCACCGCGAGCGTCACTGCCCGCAAACGCGTCGCGGTGAGCTTCGTGCTCATTCCGGCGAAGAAGAGCGACACGGCGAAGAGGACGACGGCCAGGACGTAGTTCGACGCGCGCTGGATGTTGTCGCGCACCTGAGCGGACAGGATGTCGGCCTCCGCGTTGAGGCGCGCCGCCTCCTTCCGGGACGCCAGCTGGTACTCGGGCATCGCGAACGGCGTCAACGGCGCATTCGGATTCGTCTCGGGCTTCGTCGCCTCCCAGGCGTCGACGGCAGGCTTGAACTCGGGGCGGAAGCGGTCGTGGTAGAACTTCGTGAGCCGGGCGTCACCCGCCGCGTAGGCGTCGATCCACTGCGTGAACACCGTGACGTCGACCTGCGTCTCGAAGTTCGCTCGCTCCGCGGCCGTCGCTGCGTCGATACGTGTCGCGGTCACCCTCCCGGCCGTCTTGGCCTGCTCTCCGTTCCAGCGCGTCGCCTGGTAGCTGCTCCATGTCGTGGCCACCGCGGCGACGGCGAGCAGCACGGTCGACACGAGCTCCAGCTTGCTCACGTGACTCTCGCGCGCGTTCACGACGCCTCCGGGACGCCGGCGGCGTCACACGGCGGCTGCACGTCGACGCCGGCTTCGCGGAGCGCCTCGTCGAGTTGACGCAGCGTGCGCTCCATCGCGGTCGGCTCGAGACCGCCCACCCCCTCGTGGAACGGATTGTCGAGAAACCCGAGCAGGAGGAGCAACGCCGTCATCACGGACGCTACCGAGCCGGCGAGAAAGCCCTGTACGACCGCACGCTCGCCGCTGTCGGCGAAGAACAGCATGTAGACGAAGATCACGCTCGCCGCGAAGAAGAGGACGATCCAGAGCGGGATCGGGATCACGCCCACGGCGCCGTGGACACGATCCTGGCGCGCCTCCTCCCTCGAGGCTGTCTGGTCGAGCCACTTGTCGAACGCCGACTGCTCCGCTGCGGTCTCCGGGCTCACCGTCCGGAGGGTCTCGAACAGCCGAACGCCCCAGAGGTTGACGGTGTCGCCCAGCGTGCCCTCCTGCATCCGCTCCCATTCGCCGCCGACGATCGACCTGCCGTAGCAGATCAGCTCCCCGGTCAGCTCCGGGGCGACGCCCGCGGGAAAGAACTGGGCCGTCTCCGTTTGCTGCCCGATTGCCAGAGCCTCCCGCTCTGCGCCTGTCCGTGACTGGTCGTAGCTCGTGAACGAGAGGAACACGATGAAGCCGAGCAGCACCGAGAAGCCGGTCGCGAGCACGCCGAAGACACCCGACGCGCGGTCCCCGTCCGCGAAGAAGCTCCCTTCGGGCGCGTGCCGCCGAACGAGCAGCATCGCCGTCACGGCAATCGCCGTGACCGCGATCGTGATGAGGATCGCCGGAAGGAGCGTCATCGGGTCGCGGTGAAGCGTCTCACTGCGGGGCTGTGCTGGTCAGGTGACGGGACGCTTCACGCGGGTGACGCCGGCGATCCAGCGAAACCTTCGCATGCGGATCCGGGGCAGCGCCTCACTTGTCCGACGACTCGACCCAGGTCATCGCCCACAGGCCCGAGACCGCGACGACGATGATCGCCGGGCCGAGGATCCGCTCGCCGTCGCCGAGCCAGAGCCACACACCCGAGAAGGCCAGCGCCGCGAGGATCATGCGGACTCCTCGCATCATCCGCCCGCTGCGCATCGCGCGAGCATAGACGCAAGCGGTGGTCGATCGGCTGTCAGGCGGGGATGATCAGGCTGTCGAGGTCGCTCGGGTAGTCGGTCAGGATGTCGATGCCGTCGGGGGTCACGAGCACCGTGTCCGAATGACGGAATCCACCGATCTCGGGCGCGTACACGCCGGGCTCGATCGTGAACACCATCCCCGACTCCACGGGCGTCCGATCGCCGACGTCCAGGAACGGCGCCTCGTGGTTGCGGAGGCCGATCGCGTGGCCGGTGTGCTGCTTCCAGTACGGCAGCAGGTCGTTGTCCTCGAAGTACCGGAGGACCGCACCGTCGACGTCTGCGCAGGTCGTCCCCGGGCGAAGTGCGTCGAACGCGACCTGTTGCGCGGCGACCATGTGGTCGAACAACCGTCGCATCTCGCCGGTCGGCTCGCCGATGACCATCGCGCGCTCGAGCTCGGCGTTGTAGCCCCAGACCGGGGCGCTCGTCTCGCTGACGAGGACGTCGCCCGGCTGGAACTCGATCGTGTGCGCGACGGCATGCGCCCAGGCGCTGCGCCTGCCGATCTGACCGCGGTAGCCGGCTGACGCGCCGTCGGACGACGCCTGCTGCCCGTAGGACGCCCCGAGCGACGTCGGCCATCGCGACGGTCGCCTCGTGCGCCGCTCGCAGGCTCGCGTCCGCCTCGGTCGTCCCGGGCAGGCTGTACTGCTGGAGCAGTCGGTGCGCGTGCTCGCACCATCTCGCGCTCTCGCGAATGAGCGCGACCTCGGCCTCGCTCTTGCGCACCATCAGGCTCTCGATGAACGGCGCCAGCGCCGCGACCGGGGCGCCGACGATCTCGCTCAGGGCAGGCCCGGCATAGCCGAGGATGCCGGGGTAGCCGTCCTGATCCGCCCCGATCGGCGTGGTGACGCCCATCGAGGTCAGCACGCGCCCCAGGATCGTCATCGGGTGCTCGAGACCGGGGTACTCGGGGTACGACTCGACCTGCTCGAACGCCGTCTCGGAACGGACTCGCTCGACCTCGAACTCGGGTACGAACACCGCCTCGTCGCCCTGCAGGTTGCTCACGAATGCGACCGGCCGCTCGGTCGCGAGGAACACGAAGCCCGCGAAGTACTTGATGTAGTGCTCGTCGAACAGGACGTAGCCGTCGAGCCCCTGGCTGCGGCAGTGGTCGAGGAGCCGCTCACGTCGCGTCAGGAGCTCCTCCGGCGGAATGCCGGCAGGCGGTTGGTCGTCCAACTCGAACTCTCTTTCCTGAGAGTGGGCCAGGTCGGCGGCCCATCCTCGCACGAACCGCTTGTCGCCTTGTGCATTCGGGCGACGCCGAGTCTGCGAAATGACAACAAGTGCGAGCCGAAACGTTGGGTACCGTTCCACTCTTCGGCGCGCGTGTGCCGTCTGTCTCCCATGCGAACGACGATGAAGAGAGGAATCGGCCGCGTAGCGCCGGTCGGCGGCGACGGCCGCGTGATCGCGCCCCCCGGGTCGCTCGGCCCGATTGCGCTCTATCAGCAGCCGGCGGCCCAGGGTCGCAGCAAGATGTCGCTGGCGCTCCGCGTGCTCGGCTGGTCGGCGCTCGTGCTCGCGGTGCTCGTCGGAGGGACAGCGAGCGGCGCGTATCTCTATCTCCACGAGTCGGTCGCCGCAGTGGCGCCGCGGTCGGTCGAGGTGAAGAAGGCGGCTGAGAAGCTCGACATCACCCTGCCGGGCCAGCCGGCGACTGCCCTGGTGATCGGCTACGACCGTCGCGCCGACGAGGCGAAGGGGACGCCGTCGCGATCGGACACGCTGATGCTCGTGCGCGCCGACCCCGGCGAGAAGACGATCTCGATGCTCTCCTTCCCGCGCGACCTACGGGTGGAGATCATGTGCCCCGGAGAAGGCTCGTACGTCGACAAGATCAACGCCGCTTACGCGAACTGCGGCCCTCAGGGAACGCTCCAGACGGTCAGAAAGCTGACCGGAGTTCCGGTCAACTACCTGATCACCGTCAACTTCCGCGGCTTTCGACAGCTGGTGGACAAGCTCGACGGTGTGTGGATGGACGTCGATCGCCGGTACTTCAACGATCACGGCGGCCCGACCGGCTACGCGAAGATCAACCTCCAGCCGGGCTATCAGCGGATGAACGGCACGAAGGCCCTCGATTTCGTCCGCTTCCGGCACACGGACTCGGACATCTACCGCAACGCCCGTCAGCAGCTCTTCGTGCGTGCCTTCAAGGATCAGATCGGATCGGGCTTCTCGGTCACGAGGATGCCCCAGGTGATCAAGGTCGTGACGAACAACGTCGAGGTCGCGCAGGGAGGCGGGAAGGACGTCAGCGCGGAGACCGTCCTCTCGTACGGCCTCCTCGCGTACTCGCTTCCGACCGGGCACATCTTCCAGTCGCGCATCGACGGGCTCGAGGGCTTCACCGACCTGACGACGGCGCCGGAGAACATCCAGCGTGCGGTGCGGGAGTTCCGGAACCCGGACGTCGAGTCCCCACGGAAGGCGACCGCGGTCGCGCTCGGCGAGAAGCTGAAGCAGAATGCACCTCCGCCGCGCGCGACGAGCGTCACGGTGCTGAACGGCAACGGAGTCGAAGGGTCGGCCTCGACGGCGAACTACCTCCTCTCGCAGCGCGGGTACCAGATGGTGCTGCCTCCGAATGGACTGCCCGCCAACGCACCGACCTACGACTTCTTCCGCACGAAGGTCTACTTCGACGCGCGCGTCGCGCCGCGGGCGAAGCTGGCGGCCCAGAAGGTCGCGAACCTCTTCGGGACGGCCGACGTCCAGAAACTCACACCGCGGATCCGGCAGCTCTCGAACGGCGCGATGCTGGTCACCGTGGTCGGGCAGACCTTCCACAACCGGTTGGCCGCCGCGCCGGTCGACCAGACGCCGAAGCGGCAGCTCGCGGCCGTCACCTCCGGCACGAGTGCCTCTGCCGACCTGCTGCGGACGATCAAGCAGCGGATCGACTTCCCCCTGATGGTCCCGACCACGATCGAGCGATCGTCATGGATCGATCGCGAGATGCCGCTGCGCGAGTACCGGATCGACCCCGACAAGGAGCACAAGGCCGTCCGCCTCACGTACAAGATGGGGTCGAACGACTACTGGGGCGTCCAGATGACCGACTGGGAAGATGCTCCGGCCCTCGCCGGCAGGAACTTTGTCCGCAAGATCGGCGGCCGACGCTACGAGCTCTACTACAACGGTCCTCGGCTCCACATGGTCGTCCTGAAGACCGACGGCGCCTCGTACTGGGTCGTCAACAGCCTGCTCGATCGCCTCTCGAACGAGACGATGATCGCGATCGCCAAGGGCCTGCGGCCGCTCGCGAGCGTCAAGCGCTGATCCCGGTCGTTGCCGGCCGAGCTGTGACGGAGGAGGCACAGCAGGAGACGGGCTGCGGGCCGAAGTGCGTGGCACCCTACGCGTACCCTCGTCGCACATGACCGACCAACGCCCGCTGCCGAGACTTCCGGCTCTGCCCTCGGACGAGGACGCCGCAGGCGTCGAGGCTGTTGTGGCTCGCGATCTCCCCGCGCCGATCTCGCAGGAGACGCAGGAGTCGCCCGCGCCCGACGAGCCTCGCAGACGCCGTCGCAGGGCAGACGGGCCTCCTCGACGGTTGTGGAGCGCCGGCCACGCGTTGGTCGTGTGCGTGCTCGCCCTCGGCATCTCGCTCTTCCTCAACGCACCCGGAATCCACAAGTCCGCGTACAACCAGCCCGACGGGTTGAAGCGGGACGTCGCGATCGCATTCACCGGCCCGCTCGCCGACGTCAGCCACGCGCTGCTGCTCGACCGGCCGCGGATGGGCGTCCAGGCCGCTATCGGCAGGAGCGGGAGCGACGAGATCGACACGGACCTCGGCATCCCGGTGGTGGCCACTCCAACGCCGTCGCAGCCGAATCCCGCGACGCCGAGCCCTGCGAACCCGGGGTCGGGTGCGAAGGTCGCGTTCACCCCGAGCCGGAAGATGCGCCTCTGGGTGGTCGGCGACTCCCTCGTGATCAACCCGGGCTACGCGGTCGTCCGCGCTGCGGGCGCGAGCCCGGTGATGGAGGGCGTCGGCGTCGACGGCAGGGTCGCGACCGGGCTGACCCGCCCTGATGTCTACAACTGGTTCACGTCGATCCGCGACGGTCTCCGCGAGTTGAAGCCGAATGTCGTCGTGCTCGGCTTCGGCGGCAACGACGACAAGACGTACATGACCGGCATTCCGGAGAACGTCACGATCGGCGAGTTCGGTGGCTCGACCTGGCGGCGCGAGTACCGCCGGCGCGTCGGAGCCTTGTTCGACCTGATCAATCGCTCCGGGGCTCATGCGGTCTGGATCGGGCTGCCGCAGACGAAGAGCAGTGAGCAGACCATCCGCTTCGACGTCGTCAACGCCGCGGTCGTGGCGGAGGCCAACGAGAGGCCGGAGACCGTGACGTTCGTCGACACGTACACGATGTTCGCCGGCGACGACGGCGGCTACGCCGAGTACCTTCCGAATGCATCCGGTCGTCTCGAGAAGGTGCGCGGCGGAGACGGGGTCCATTTCGAGCCCGCGGGCGCGGACATCATCGCGCGCGCGGTCCTCAAATCGCTGAACCGCACCTTCGATCTCACGAGCTGGAGGAAGGCCGCGTCGTCGTGAGCTCTCGTCGAGGGCCGTCGCCGAGGCTCGGCCCGCTGCGCGCGACGCGCCCCGTCTTGCGGACGGGACTCCCGGGCTGATGCGGATCTACGTGTGGCACGGCTATCTGCTCGGGGGCACCGGGTCGAACATCTACACGCGCCAGCTCGCCCGCGAGTGGAGCCGCATGGGGCATGACGTAACGGTCTTCTCGCAGGAGCCCAGGCCCGAGCGGTTCGACCTCGGAGGCGCCGACGTCGTCAGGCCCGACGTCGGCGGGCTGCTCCCGGTGTTCGTGCTCGACCGCTACGAGGGCTACGAGGTGAAGCGCGTGCAGGACTGCTCCCGCGAGGAGCTCGACAGCGTGGGTGGAGGCCAACGCCGCATCCCTGCGCGACCGCGGGCCGGCCGACCTCGTCCTCGTCAACCACGTGCTGCTGGGCGGGCCCGTCGGCGCGGCGAGCGGTGGCCGCTACGTCGTCAAGGCCCACGGCTCGGAGCTCGAGTACTCGATGCGCGGAAACGACGCGCTGGCGGCGTGGGGCGGCGAGGCGCTCGAGGGCGCGGCTGCGACGATCGTCGGGTCGGGGCACATCCGCGACGTCGTTCGCGACGTCTGCGGGGTCGTCGAGCGGGTGCACGAGATCCCTCCCGGCGTGGACGTCGACCTCTGGCGGCCGGCGCCGAAAGCCGACGCGCTCGAGCGGCTTCTCGACGAGGCGAGAGCCGACCCGCCCAACCCGGGCAACGCCGAGGAGCGGCTCCCGGACGAGCACAACGCGGAGCGGCTCGCGGCGTTCCTCGGCGGCGACCGGCCGACCGTCGTCTACTACGGCAAGCTGATCGAGAACAAGGGCGTCCAGGTCTTGCTCGAGGCGCTTCGTGGGATCGACGCGCGGGCCGTGATCGTCGGCTTCGGCGACTACCGCGTCGAGCTCGAGCGGCAGGCCGCCGGGGCGGACGCCCTCTTTACGGGACCGCTCGAACACCGGCACCTCGTGCATCTGCTCGCGCTCGCCGACGTCGCCGTCGTCCCTTCGATCTTTCCCGAGGCCTTCGGCATGGTCGCCGCCGAGGCTGCAGCCGCCGGTTGTCCACCCGTCGTTGCGAACCACTCGGGTCTGGCGGAGATCGCCCGGGGCCTGGAGGAGGACTACCCGGCCGGGCTCGGCTCGCTCGCGAGCTTCCCGAGCGGCGACGCCATGGCGTTACGTGCGACGCTCCAGGCCGTCCTCGGGCTCCCGGACGAGGAGCGCGCCGCTCTCCGCGCGGCCGCGCGCAGCGCTGCCGTCGAGCGCTGGAGCTGGACGAGCGTCGCCAGCCGGATCCTCGACGCTGTCGACTGATCCGATCCCGCTGCGCCGCGCGTCGGCGCGCAGCCTCGAGCGGCGGGGGTGGGATTCGAACCCACGGAGCCTTGCGGCTCAACGGCTTTCAAGGCCGCCCCGTTCGACCGCTCCGGAACCCCGCCGGGGGCGTCAGTCTAGGCGGCAGCCGAGACGGCCGGCTGTGCCGCCGGCTGCGTGGCCGCCAGCGGCCTCACGGGCTGGTAGCCGTGGCGCTTGCGCGGACCGCGAACCGCGAGGAGGAGCTTCGCGCGAGCGATGGCAGTCTCCTGGTCGATCGGGACAAGCCGGTTCGCGAGGCGCTCCGCCAGCCACTTCTCCCAGATGACAGGCCCATGGCGATGCGCCCTGAACGCCCGACGCAGAACCTCGCGCGCCTCGAGGCGCCCCTCGAAGTTGGGCGTCACCTCGATCGCCTCCCGGATCGCCGTCAGCTCTGCACGATTCCAGGCGACGCGCACTTCCCCCTCATGCCGCATGTGCCTGACTCTAGGTCCGGCCGGCGCGCGCGTACCACCCAGTCGGGGGAGATTCAGCCCCCGATTCGGGTAGGGGCCCCGTACCCCTGAAGGACGTCCGGGACGTCCCCCTGGAGGTTCTCGAGAATCGCAAGCGCCATGCGGTCGACGACCGCGGTGCCGTTGAGCATGTGGACCGGCTCGGGCCCGCTCTCGCCCCGCATCCGGATCCCGAGGCGCCGCGACTGGAAGTCCGTCGTGTTCGAGATCGACGCCGTCTCGCGATAGCGACCCTGGCTCGGGAACCAGATCTCGACGTCGTAGGTCTTCGCCGACGCGCTCGACATGTCCCCTGCGGGGAGGACGACGACGCGGTAAGGGAGGCCGAGCTCGCCGACGAGCTCCTCCGTGTTGGCAAGGAGACGCTCCAGCTCGTGCCACGAGTCCTCGGGCCGTGTGAGCGAGAACTGCTCGACCTTGTTGAACTGGTGGACGCGGATCATCCCGCGCGTGTCGCGCCCGGCCGCGCCGGCCTCGCGCCGGAAGCAGGGCGAGAAGGCCGCGTAGCGGAGCGGGAGCTCGTCCGCGGCGAGGATCTCGCCCGCATGCAGGCTCGCCAGCGGGATCTCGGCTGTTCCCGCGAGGTACAGGCCGTCCGCCGGTAGCTCGTAGACGTTCGCCTCGTCGGAGGGAAAGGCGCCCGTGCCGACGAGCGCCTGCTCGCGCACGAGCACCGGTGGGAGCACGGTGACGAAGCCCTTGCTCGCCAGGCGGTCGAGCGCGAACCGGTACAGGGCGAGGGCGAGGCGTGCGGTGTCGCCGACCCAGTAGCCGAAGCGGGCGCCGGACATCTTCGCGGCCCGCTCCATGTCGAACCGTCCGACCTCGACGTGCTCGCGCGGGTCGGTCAGCTCGGGTGGCACGCCGACACGGCGCACCTCCTGGACGTCCTCCTCGGTCGAGCCGTCCGGGACGTCCTCGTGCGGGATGTTCGGGACACGCAGGGCGAGCTCGTCGCGTTCGGCCTCCGCCGCCGCGAGCTCCTCCTCGACGCCCTTCAGCTCGGCCTTGACGGCCTGGAGCTCCTCGCGTTGCTCCGGGGTCGGCTTCCCGCTCAGCTTCGTGCGCCCGCGGAGCTCGTCGACCCGAGGGACGAGCGCGCGCCATCGCTCGTCGGCGGCGAGCAGTCGGTCGAATGCCTCGGCCGAGCCCTTGCGGGCCAGCGCCGCCCGTGTTGCGTCCGCGTTCGCGCGCGCTGCCTTGAGGTCGATCACGACGTTGAGTCTAGGACGGCTTCGATCACGCTCGCGACGCCCTCGTCCTGCGGTCCGGGGCATGTCCAGTCGGCGATCGCCTGGAGACGAGGGTGGGCGCCCTCGACGGCGATCCCGAACCCGGCGACGTCCAGCAGCTCGACGTCGTTCTCGCCGTCGCCGAAGGCGACGATGCGGTCGAGGTCGAGACCGAGTTGCGCGGCGACGAAGGCGAGCCCCGACCCCTTCGTCACCGCCGGGTTCCCGAGCTCGAGCAGATGCGGCAGGGACGTGGTGACGAAGACGCGACCGTCGAAGCGCCGTTCGAGGTCGACTCGCACCGCGGCCAGCACCTCCGGCTTGGCGACTGCGACGAGCTTGGTCGGCGGTCGCTCCAGCCAGGCGAGGATGTCGCCGACCTCGGTGACCTGCAGGCTCTGGAAGCCCGAGTAGGCGCGCGAGTACTCGGTCTCCTCCGCGACGTAGAGCCGGTCGTCCACGTAGACGTTCGGCGGAAGGTCGTGCGCGAGCAGCGCGGCGATTGCTTCCCGTGCCACCCCGAGGTCGAGAGGCTCGTGGAGGAGGAAGTCGCGGGTTCGCGGGTCGACGACGGCGGCCCCCTGGTAGCAGACGACGGGCTCGGCGATCCCCGCCCGCTCGAGGTACGGCTCGACCGATCGGAACATCCGGCCCGTCGCGACGAGCACCGGAACGCCGGCGGCCTGCGACCGCGCGATCGCGGTGCGTGTCCGCGGGTGCAGGATGGCGTCGCGTCCGATCAGCGTGCCGTCGAGGTCGCAGGCGAAGGCCTGGACGGCCCGAGGGAAGCGGTCGGGGAGGATCAGCCGCCTGCGGACGACGAGACGAACTCCGCGACGTCCGCGATCTGCTGTGCCTCGAGCTGGTCGCCGAACGCCGGCATACCGCCCTGCCCGAGGGTGACTCGCTCGACGGCGAGCTCGTACGAGGGCTGCGCGTCGTCGAGGTTCGGGCCGACGGTCCCGCTCGAGCCCGCGGCAGACAGCGTGTGGCATGCGCCGCAGCCTCCGCTGGCGAAGACCGTCTCTCCGGCGGCCGCATCTCCGGTCAGCTCGAGTGCGGGCAGATCCGCGTTGCCCTCGCCGGCCTCGGTCGTCTCCTCGGGGATCGTTCCCTGGACCGTCTCGGGCGTCGCCGTCACCTCTCCCTCGCTGCAGCCCGCCGCGACGAGTGCCAGCGTTGCCAGCACGAGCGCGAGGGCGGTCAGCGGGCGGCGCATCGCGCGCAGTCTATAGCCGGACGTCCGCGCGACGCGCGGGTTGCTGCCCTCGAATCGTCGCATCGCGACGGCAGCCGCTGCGCCGATTCCGAGCACGTCGTTGGGCGTGTCGTTGACGACGAGAGACACGAGCAGCGCGACGAGCAGCGCGTCGGTCACGGGCCGTCGCGGACGCCGCGTCGCGACACCGACGAGCACTGCGAGCGAGGCCAGCACGACGATCGCCGGGCCGATGCCGGAGAACGCTCGCCGTGCCGAGATCTCGATGCGGTCGGCGAGGTCGCCGAGCAGCGCGCCGGGCCCGTCCCCGAGTGCCTCCGTGACGTGGCTCGAGCCGCCCAGAGCGGCGTCCAGCCCGACAACGGCGATCGCGACTGCGACGACGGCGACCCCCCATGCGGCGACACGTCGCGGGCCGAGCCGGGGACCGGCGGCACGGGCGAGCAGCGTCGCGTAGCCCGCGAGCAGGACGA
Source organism: uncultured Actinomycetes bacterium (assembly GCA_963810295.1). Taxonomy (GTDB): domain Bacteria; phylum Actinomycetota; class Thermoleophilia; order Gaiellales; family Gaiellaceae; genus Gaiella. The sequence goes on along the minus strand of CAWEMW010000008.1, from coordinate 7,444 downwards.
GCAACCCGCCGCCGTCGGCGCCGAAACGGTTCCCGGCCACCGCGACGACCGCCAGCGCGCCGACCGCGACGCCCAGCCGACCCAGAAGCCACGCGCCGAGCAGCGCCGGGACGAGCAGCATCGTCTCGAGCAGGTTCGAGACACCGAAGAAGCGACCGGCCTGCGACGGGCCGAACGGCGAGAGCGCGACGGCCTCCGGATCGAGCCCGAGCGCCAGCAGGTACGCGGCGAGGACACTTGCGCACGCGAGCCCGAGCGGCAGCAACGCGGCGGCCAGGCCGACGAGCGCGACGACCCACCAGCCTGCGAGCCACAGGTTCGCCGCGAGCGCGACGAGGAAGACCCGCGGCGCGATGCGCGGCGCGAACATCGCGGCCAGGTACGCGAGCGCTCCGACGAAGAACGTGAGAGGCATTCGGAGGCGATCGTTCCGCTCGATGCGTCGCTCGAGGCGTTCTAGGGTCGCGACCGGATCGTCCACCGCGACGACCTCCAGCCTCCCGTGCGCCACATCGGCCAGAGACACGAGGCCGTCGATCCGCGTCGAGTCGGACGTGAGGACACCGCGCGGCCCCGGGGTGACCGCGATCGGGTAACGGTCGTTCTCGCTCTCTCCGACGGGTGGCAGGACGACGAGAGTGTCGGGCGGTGGTCCCCGATCGAGCTCGATCAGCGGAGGTCCCGGCGGTGTGCCGCCGAGGACGGAGCTCTCGACCTCGCCCGTGCGCAACGTGTTGAGCGCGCTCTCGCGGGTGACCGTCGGGCCTGCGCCGGGCACCGCGAGACCAATCGCCCCGCCGGCCGCGTAACGCTCGGCAGGGAACGGCTCGACGACGCGGATCGCAGCGGTCGATGGCGCCACCACCGCCAGCGCGACGAGGATCGTGGCGAGGCCGCGCTGCACGTCGCCAGTCTTGCCCACGACGGACGGTCGCGTAGGCTTGGAGCGTGATCGTCGAGCAGTCGATGGACACGCGCTGGCTGTCGAACGCGTTCGTCGTGGGCGACGAGCCCGGCGGCGTCTGCGTGTTCGTCGACAGCGGAGCACCTCTCGAGCCGCTGCTCGAGGTCGTCGAGCGCGAGCGGCTGACGCCGACGCACGTCCTTCGCACCCACGGTCATCCGGATCACGTCGAGCACGAGGCAGAGCTGATGTCGCGGTTCGGGATCCCCGTCGTGACAGGCGCCGTCGAGACCGGTGGGTTGCGTGTCGAAGCGATCGACACGCCCGGCCACTCCGACGACGGGGTTGCATTCGTCGTCGACGGCGAGGCGTGCTTCTCCGGCGACACGCTCTTCCGCGACGCCGTCGGAGGCGGGCCGGCCGACGTGGTTCGCGACTCGGTGATGGAGAAGCTGATGACGCTGCCGCACGAGATGCGGGTGCTTCCCGGGCACACGGTGGAGACGACGATCGGGCGCGAGTGGGAGCGCAACCCCTTCGTCCGCTTCTGGCGCGGCCTCGACGGCGAGGACGGCGGGCGCTGCCGGGTGGGCGGGGAGGAAGGGACGGTGCTCGTCACCTCGCCCGACTACGACGGCAAGGGCAAGCTCCTCGTCCGGCTGGACGGCGGCGACGAGCGCATCGTCGGCGCCTCGCGCGTCGAGCTGCTCTGAGGTCGTTCGCTCAGGAGAGCGGCCGTCCGACGGGGCGCGCGCGATTCGTGCCAGGCACGTGGCCACGTCCGTTCCGGACAAGTCTCCAAGGTGGGGTGGAGACGCGGTCGACCTGTCCATTGGAGACGGTTCTCGTCGTCCTCCGGGGACATGTTTTCGCGCCGCGCGCGCGGACGAACGTGCCAGGCACGTAGCCACGTCCGCACGGGACTCGTCCGCAAGGGGCGGTAGCCTCCGCGGCCCGTGCGTCTCGTCGTCGCCCGCTGCGAGGTCACGTACACCGGCCGCCTGACCGCGTACCTGCCGGAGGCGATCCGGCTGCTCGTCTTCAAGGCCGACGGCTCCGTCCTCGTGCACGCCGACAGCGGAGGCTTCAAGCCTTTGAATTGGATGACGCCTCCGACCGTCGTCGAGAACGGCGACGGCGTGATCGTCGTTCGCAAGCGGGCCGGGCGGAGCGAAGATCGCCTCGAGATCCGCATGACCGAGGTGCTCGCGGAGTTCGAGCACGAGCTGGGCGAGGACGCCGGCCTCGAGAAGGACGGCGTGGAACGACACCTGCAGGAGGCTCTGGCAGAGCGACCCGACGTGATCGAGGACGGTCTTCGTCTCGTACGGCGGGAGTGGCCGACCGAGGTCGGCCCGGTCGACCTGATGTGCCGTGGCGAGAACGACGGCTGGGTCGCCGTCGAGATCAAGCGGGTGGGGACGATCGAGGCCGTGGAGCAGCTCTCGCGCTACCTGGAGCTGATCCGCCGCGATCCCGCGCGCGCCGAATGCCGCGGCATTCTGGCTGCGCAGACGGTGAAGCCGCAGGCACGGACCCTCTGCGAGGCGCGCGGGCTCGGCTGTGCCGAGGTCGACCTGAAGGTGTTGCGCGGCGAGCGAGAGCCGGAGCTCACGCTGTTCGAGGGATGACTCGAGCAGCCGTGTCGGTTGTGGACACTTGATACGGCGGAAGCGTACACTTACGATGTGGCTGTGGAAGTCGGCGTGCGGGAGTTTCGCGAGGGCCTGAGCGAGTGGCTCGACCGTGCCGCCGCCGGAGAAGACGTGATCATCACCGAGCGTGGCAAGCCCAAGGTGCGGCTCTCCGCGGCGACCGGAGAGCACATCATCGAGCAACTGGTGCGCGAAGGGCGCGCCAGGGCCGCAAGACGTCCGCGGAGGCCGGTGCTGCCGCCGATCCCCGTCAAGGGCAATCCGGCGACTGACGCGCTGCTCGCTCACCGCCGGGCGAAGGAGTACTGACGCTCTACTTCGACTCGTCGGCTTTCACGAAGCTGTTCCTGGCCGAGGAGGGCTCGACCCGAGCGGGGGAGCTGTGGGCCGTCGATACACCGCTCGTGTCCTCCGCGATCACGTTCGCCGAGACGAGCGCAGCGATCGCTGCCGCCCGCCGGAGGCGGAGGCTGTCGCGCACCGCGATGAACGACGCGCTGCGCCGGCTCGACGCGGAATGGGAGGCTGTCACGCCCATAGACGTCGACGACCACCTAGCTCAGGCGGCGGGAAGGGTTGCGGTTCGACACGGTCTACGCGGTATGGACGCGATCCATCTCGCGTCGGCGCTGGTCTTTGCGGCGGCGCGGCCCGTCCTCGTCACCTGGGACACCGAGTTGCGGCGCGCCGCGCAGGCCGCGGGGCTCGCGGTCTCGGTCTAGCGTCTCGAGCGGTCAGGGCAGGACGGCGGCCTTGAGGAGGTCGTCCGGCGGATCGGCAAGAAGGGCGGCAACGTCTTCGAGCCCGATCCGGTGCGTGACGAGCCGCTCGAAGGGGTACGCCCCACTCGCGAGGAACCCGAGGGCGGCGCGGATGTGCCGAGGCGTGTGGTGGAACGCGCCGACGAGCCTGACCTCCTCGTAGTGGATGCGGTACGGGTCGATCTCCACTCGCGCGTCGCTCGGCAGGCCACCGAACGCGACCACGGTGCCGCCGGGGCGGACGAGCTCGAGCGCACGGCTCCACGCCTCGACGGTCCCGGCCGCCTCGATCACGACGTCGGCGCCCTCCGGTTCGTCGAGGACCGCGCCAAAGAGCGGCGCGAGCTCTCGCCGCTCCGGTCGACCGCCGACGACCACCGGGCGGCCGCCCGCGTCTGCGACGCAGGCGCACAGCATCAGCCCGATCGGCCCCGCTCCGACGACGGCAACCCTGTCGCCGTGCGCCACGCCGGCCACGTCGATGCCGTGCAGGCAGCACGCGAGCGGCTCGGACATGGCCGCGATTTCGGGCGCGAGGCCGGGCGGGACGGGGAGGACGTTTCGACGGGCGATCCGCTCGGGCACGAGCAGAAGCTCGGCGTACGCGCCGTTCAGCAGGGGGAGGAGGCTCTCGCACAGCGTCTCCTGACCACGCTCGCACGGCGCGCACGCGCCACACGGGGCAGAGTTCGCCGCGACGACGCGTCGGCCCGTCGCCGTGTCGATCCCGCAGACCTCGTGACCGAACGGGCTCGGGGGTGGACCGAGCAGGACCGGGTGCCCGCGGCGGAACGCCTTCAGGTCGGTGCCGTCCGTGAGCGCGACCTCGACCTGGATGAGGAGCTCGCCCTCAACGGGAACCGGGTCGGGCACGTCCTCGAGCCGGAGGTCGCCAGGCCCGTGGAAGACGAGCGCTTGCACTCAGGCAGCGGCTCGGTCGTGGAAGACGGCCTCCACGTTGTTGCCGTCGGGATCGAGGACGTACGCCGCGTAGTAGCCAGGGTGGTATTGCGGCCGCTCGCCCGGCTCGCCGTTGTCGCGGTATCCGGCCTCGACCGCCGCGCGATGGAACGCGTCGACCTCGGTCCTCCGCCCGGCGGCGAACGCGACGTGCAGGTCGCGCGTCAACGGCCTGTCGTCGCGGGCGATCGCGAAGTCGCCCCATTCTGCGAAGCCCGAATCGGAGTCTTCCCAGTCGAGGCTGCGGCCGAGTGTCTCGAGGACAGTCGTGTAGAAGCGCTTACTGGCGTCGAAGTCCGAGACGCGAATCGTCACGTGATCGATCATCACGATCCTCTCGTCGTGGCGGCCGGCTCGAATGGAGTGAAGACGACCTTCAGGACGGTGCGGGCTCGAAACAGCTCCAGGCCGTCCGAGAAGCGGTCGAGGGCAAGGATGTGAGGCTCGGGCACGTCGAGGTCGTGGAGAAGAGCGACGGCCTCGGACATGTACGGGGGCGCCGCCGAGCGCGTGCCGACGACCGTCAACTCGCGGCGGTAGACGTCCGAAGCCGGTACCTGGCCGGCGTCCGCGAACATGAGCACCGTGCCGCCCGGCGCGACCGCGCCGAGCGCCGTCTCGACGCCTCCCCGGCCGCAGAGCACGGCAGCGTCGACCGGCCCGTCGGGCGTGCGTCCGGCACGCCGCAGGTCCAGGTCGACCGCGAACACCTCGTCGCCGCGCCGCTCGAGGACTGCGCCGAACAGGCGGCCGATGAAGCCGTTGCCGACGATCACCACCCGTCCGCGTGGCACCCGCTCCGCGCCTCGCAGGACACACGCGAGCGGCTCGACCATCGTGCCGCGCCAGTCGGGCCACTCCGCCGGGAGCTCTACCCACCCCTGCGCGCGCACTCGCTCGGCGAATCCGCCGGGCCGAATCGTCGGCGGCGCGAAGCGCTCGCAGGTCGACTCATGCCCCGCCAGGCAACGCTCGCACTCGCCGCAGGAGGCGTGATGGATCAGCGCGACCCGCCGTCCGTCACCGAGCTCGGCGACGACCTCGTGGCCCAGCACGGCACCTTCGTGAGCCGCGTCGAGCTTCTCGACGTCGGAGCCGCAGAGCCCGCAGGCGAGGACCTGCGCGATCTCACCCGGCTCGTCGGCTTCCGGGACGTCGGAGAGGAGCGGCTGCCCCTCCGGCCCCACGACAACGGCGCGCACCCGGCGTATCGTATGGCGGTCGTCGCCCCGAGGAGGTGTCCATGGCCGTCAAGCTCCACCGCTGTCCCGCGACCTGGGCGAAGTTCCCCGGTCATCCGTGCTGGCGTGTCCAGAAGGCGCTCGACGACACAGGCGTCGAGTACGAGCTCGTCAAGGCCGCCTGGCCACGGCGCAGCAAGCGGACGGCGGTAATCGACGGGACCGGCCAGAGCGCCCTCCCGGCGATAGAGCTCGAGGACGGTACGTGGTACCGCGAAGACTCGGCCGATATGGAGCGCGCGATCCGCGCGGGGCGCCTGAGTGGCGCGGCCTGACCGGCGCTACACTTTTCTTCTCGCGGGGCTATAGCTCAGTTGGGAGAGCGCCTGGATCGCACCCAGGAGGTCGGCGGTTCGAGTCCGCCTAGCTCCATCGCCGCTTCTTGGCCAACGCGACGCCGACGAGGGACAGTCCCCACGCGATCGACAGCGCGGACCAGGCTCGGGTGAACCCGCCCGCCGCGTCCTGCCAGGCGAACGACACCAGCCCCAGATACGCCGCCGCGAGGCCCGCGCAGACCGGGACGAACGGAGCGACATCTCGCGGTCGCAGAGCGGCGAGAAGCGAGAGCAGGACGAGAGCAAGACCGAAGGCGCCCTGGACCGAGTAGTGGTCGATGCCGTTCGTGATGTCGGAGTCGAAGCGACCCTGGCGGTTCTGCGACCACATGTCGAGTGCGTACGCCAGCCACGGTGCGGCCCCTACGGCCGCGAGGAACAGGAGTGGTCGCGAGATACGGGACCGGGCAACGAAGAGCCGATCCCCGACGCCCGCGAGCCAGCCGACGAGTGCGGTCTGCACCGCGAGCGCGACGACGACCCACGCCAGCGGCTGTTCCGTCGCCATGATCGCCGACACGGCGAGGGCGACCGTCGCGACCCCGAGCTGGAGCACACCTCGTGACGATGATCGTGGCCGCACCGCGACGAGCAGGAACGGGAACCCGACGAGCACCGTGAAGTAGAGGCCCCACCCCGCCTCGAGCACCTGCGGCCAGTCGGGGTCCCAGGTCACGGACAGGTCGATCGCGCCGAATCCAGGGAAGACGATCCAGCTGACTGCGCACAGGGCGGCGAGCACACGAAGGACGATCCAGCGCATCGCCGAAGCATCTCGGATGTGCTCGGTTCGGCTCACGAAGACCGCTGCGAAAAGACCTGTCCGTTTCGGCCAACCTTCCGCCGCCCGTGTCGTCTAACCCGGCATACGCCACCTCGGGCCTCTCCTCGGTTTGTCCCTGGGGCCGCTCCACGCCGACGCGCGACACGTCGACGGGAGCCCGGTGGCGGCGCTCGTCCTCGATTCTCGACCAGGCTGCGTAGGCGGCGCGGCTCGCGATGGATGACACCTTTCGCCGTCAATGGGCGATCCAGATTGCGAAGGAGCGCGCCGACGAAGCGCGGATCCATGCGCGGTCCGTCGAGGCCGAGGCAGAGGTCGCGCGTCGGCCGCTCGAGCGCTCGCAGTGGCTCGGCCTGCAAGTCCGCTCGCTGCTCGCGCTGATCGCCGTCGCGGAGGAAGGAAGCTTCGTCGCTGCTGCCACCCGGCTCGGCTACTCGCGCTCGACGATCAGTCACCAGATCGCGCAGCTGGAGGCCGCGGTCGGCGTCTCGCTGCTCGTGAGGGGGAGCGGATATCGCTCGGTGACGCTCACGGCCGCGGGCCGCATCGTCGTCACCCACGGGCGCGCGGTGCTTCGCGTGCTCGAGAACGCCGAGCACCAGGTGGGCGAGCTGAGTCGTCAGGGACGCAGGCGCGGGCTCCCGGCGCTCGTGCGCTGGGACACGGGCACACCCCCGGCTGCTCCCGCGAGCAATCACTGACCCACTCGAAGGGGTCTGTCCCCGTGACGTCGGCGAAGTAGATGCCGCCGCGCCTAGCTCCGGGGCAAGACCCCGGCAAACGACGTGATCTACAGGCTGA
>CAWEMW010000007.1:0-115316 GCA_963810295.1 uncultured Actinomycetes bacterium | reverse complement strand
GTATCCTGCGCCGCCGTGGCGTACGAGTTCAAGCTGCCCGACCTCGGCGAGGGCCTCACCGAGGCCGAGATCGCGCGCTGGCTCGTCGCGGAGGGGCAGACGATCGACGAGGATCAGCCGCTCGTCGAGGTGCAGACCGACAAGACGACGGTCGAGATTCCATCCCCGCGGGCGGGAACGGTGCTGAAGATCCTCGTCGAGGAAGGCGCGGTTGCGCCGGTCGGCGCCGTCCTCGTCGTGATCGGCGAGGAGGGAGAGCAGCTTCTCCGCGCAGTCGAGCAGGAGGAGCGTCCCGACGCGGGCGCAGGCCGCCGACGCCGCGCGTCTCGGTCGTGTCCTCGAGAGCCGCTGGAAGCGGTTCGTGCCACTCCGGGTGTTCGTCAGCTCGCGCGCGAGCTCGGCGTCGAGCTCGTCGGGATCGTAGGGACCGGTCCGGAAGGACGGATCACCGAAGTGGATGTTCGGGGTGCAGCCGGCGAGACCGAACGGCGCCGCGTGCCGATCCGCGGGATCCGACGCGCGATCGTCGAGCAGGTCACCAGAGCCCATCGCGAGGTCCCCGCGGTGACGTTCGTCGAGGAATGCGATTTCACCGAGCTCGACATGACACAACTCGTGCCTCTCGCTATGCACACGGCCGCACGCACGCTGGCGCGGTATCCGGTGCTCAATGCACGTATCGACGGCGAGGAGCTCGTGCTCCACGACCGCGTCGACGTGGGTGTCGCCGTGCAGACCGACAACGGTCTGGTCGTGCCCGTCGTCCGCGGTTGCGAGTCGCGGTCGGTGGCCGAGATCGCAACCGAGGTGCAGCGCCTGGCCGAGGCGGCCCGCGCCGGCAACCTCGCTGCGGAGGAGCTTCGCGACTCGACGTTCACCGTGACGAGCGCCGGCAAGCTGGGCGGCCTCTTCGTGACGCCGCTCGTCAACTACCCCGAGGTCGCGATCCTCGGGCTCCACCGGATCGGCGACCGGCCCGTCGTGCGTGACGGCGCAGTCGTCGTTCGCCGGATGGGCAACGTATCCGTCACGTTCGACCACCGGGCCGTCGACGGTGCGGTCGCGGCGGCGTTCTGCCTCGATGTGATCGAGGGGCTGGAGTCGGGTGCCGGGGCTTGATCGCCCCGGCACCGAGCCCCCTCCCTCAATCGTCGTCGTCTCCGCCGCCGTTGCCGCGGCCGCCACCCTTCCCCAGCTGTCCGCGGATCTCGCCTGGCGCATAGGTCGTCGTGTGGACGTTCGCATACGCCACACCCGCCCTGATCGCGCGGACGAGGTCGTCGAACTCGCCCGCGGCCACGCCCTGAGCCGCAGGGCCGACCACGTTGGCCGGCGTGATGGTGCCCTCGATCTCGACTTCGTCGTCGTTCGGGCAGGCGGGCTTTCCGCCGCCGCCGCACAGAAATGCGCTGACGGCGCCGGGGTAGCCGCGCTGTCCAATATGGATATGCGCGAACAGGACATTCCCGCCCTCGAGTCCCTCGTACCGCAGGGTGTACTCGATCACGCTACTCCCGATCCGCGCCGAGAAGCTCCCCCGACCATCGGTCACGACCGCCGGCGTCTCCTCGAAACCGTTCAGCCGCGCCGAGGTCCGACCGTTGTCGTCGTCACCTCCGCGTGCCAGCGAGACGCCAGCGACGATCAGCCCGGCTCCCGCGATCACGAACACGAGCAATGCGAGCTTCCTCATGGATCGACCTCCTCCGTCGAACGTCGAGGGTTCACAGGAAGGTACGACGTTCGTCGCTGCCCGGTTTCGCAGCTCTGGAAACGGCCGGGTCCCCGCCATCGAATCCGCGCCGCCGGGCGACGCGTATTACAGGACGACGGGATTCCGGCGCGGCTGACTTCCCGATGGGCGAGATCCGCGCCGATCTCTCCGAGGAGGGGCCCCCTCACGTCTCCAGGCGCGCGTACGGGGCGGCCGGGTGCCGCCCCGTACACTCTCGCCGTGGGCGACTGGTACGAGATTGGCGTCGCGCTCGGCCTCGGCCTCGCGGCCGGTCTGCTGCTCGCAGGCGCGCTCGCAGGCTGGCGCTACGGGCTCGTCGTGTCCACGATCGGGGCGCTCGCCGTGGGCGTCGCCGCCGGCCTCCTCGTGAAGGGCTGGCTGGGGCTGCCCGGCTCGCTCCTCGGCGCGCTGATCGGCGCGGTGTCGGCGTCCATCGTCGCGCGCGGCGCCCTGCGTCGCGGTGCCACGGCCGGCGGCACGGCGTTCATCGTCGGTTCCGCCGGGGTCGCGGTCGCGATCCTGGCGCTCGTCCCCGTGGCCGGGTACGTCCTCGCGGTCGTCGTGCCCGCTCTCGCGGCGCGCCGGGCGCGCCGCGAGCCCGAGCGCCACGCCGGGCTCCGCACGCTCGCGAAGTGACCGAGACGAGGACGAAGCTCGTCCTCGTCGTGATCGACGGTCTCACGCCCTCGATGCTCGAGGCGTCGCTCGGCGACGCGGTGGCGCCCACGCTGACCGCGCTGGCCGAGCGGGGCACGCTCGGCCGCGCGACGACGACGTTTCCGTCGCTCACGCCCGTGTGCCTGTCGTCGATCGCGACCGGCGCGCACCCGGACGTCCACGAGATCCCCCACCTCGTGTGGTGGCACCGCCGCGAGCGCCGTCTCGTCGAGTACGGGTCGTCCTTCGGCGCAGCTCGCGCCGCAGGGCTCGGAAGGACTCTGCGAGACACGCTCGTCGGGATGAACGCCGAGCACCTCGGATCGCGCGCGGTGACCGTCTTCGAGGCTCTCGCCGACGCGGGCCTCGAGACCGCGGCCGTCAACTTCACGGCGTATCGCGGACGGACGCTGCACCGGCCGACTGTCCCGTTTCTCGGGCCTGTGCGCGGACCCGAGCGGTTCTTCTTCTACAACCTCTTCCGCGGCGACAGGACCGGCGCGCCGCTCTCGTTCCGCAACCGCGCAGGCGGGACGATCGACGCCTACGCTGCGGCCGTAGGCCGCTGGCTCGTGACCCGCGACGGCTTCGACTTCCTGCTCCTGTACCTCTCCGACTACGACTACGCGTCCCACGCGGCAGGTCCCGATTCGGCGCGCGAGGTGCTTGGCCGGTGCGACGTTGCAATCGGCGGCCTTGTCGCCGCCGCCGGCGGTTTGGACGGGTTCCTCGAGCGGTATGCGGTGATCGTGATGTCCGACCACGGCCAGACGGCGGTGCGTGACGTCGCGCGGCTTGCCGATCGGTTCTCGCACGACCCGCAGGTGCTCGTCGCGGCCTCGAATCGTGCAGCACACCTCTACCGACTCGACGCCGCGGCGCCCGACCCGCGTGCGTTGGCCGAGCGTCTCGACGGCGAGCCGTCCGTCGAGGTGGCGCTGTTCGCTGAGGACGGGGCGACGATCGCTCGTCGCGACGGCGCCGAGCTGATCCTCCGCAAGGCGGACGACGGCGTAGAGCTCGAAGGCGACCCCGCCATCCTCGACCACCCCGATGCGGTGGAGCGCGCCCTCGGCGCCGTTCGCTGCCCGAACGCCGGAGAGGTCGTCGTGTCCGCCGCCGACGGCTGGGAGTTCGCCGATCTCGGTGGACGCCATCACGTCGGGGGCGGGTCGCACGGGTCGCTGACCTCGGGCGATTCGCTCGTCCCCGTGCTGACCGTCGGCCTGAGTGGACCGGCGCCAGGACGCGTCGTGGACGTCGCGCCGGCCGTGCTCGCGCACTTCGGCGTCGCTGCGCCTGGCTACGTCCTCGACCGAGCGGCGTGAGCGCGCGCGCGTCGTCTGGCAGCGAGCGACTCCGGGAACGGATGGTCGCGCGACAGCTGCGTCGGCGCGGCATCGCCGACGAGCGCGTCCTCGAGGCCATGCAGCGCGTCCCGCGCGAGGCCTTCGTGCCGGAGCCGCTCGTCGACCGCGCCTATGACGATGCCGCCCTTCCGATCGGCGAGGAACAGACGATCTCGCAGCCGTACATCGTCGCCGCGATGTGCGAGCTGCTCGCCCTGAGCGGGACCGAGGACGTGCTCGACGTCGGGACGGGCTCTGGCTACGCCGCCGCCGTGCTCGACGAGCTCGCAGCGAGCATCGTCTCGGTCGAGCGGATCGCGCGACTCGCAGAGCGGGCTCGACGCGCGCTCGCTGCCACAGGCCACGACGCCGTGGAGGTGCGCGTCGCCGACGGGTCGCTCGGCGCCCCGGACAGGGCGCCGTTCGACGCGATCGCCGTCGCCGCGGCGACCTCGTCGATCCCGCCCGCCCTCTACGACCAGCTCGCAGAGGGCGGTCGGATGGTGCTCCCGCTTGGCGGCCCCGGAGGTCAGCGGCTGGTCCGCGTGCAGCGGACGGAGCAGGGGCCGGTCGAGAACGCGTCGCTCGGCTGCCGGTTCGTCCCGCTTGTCACGGGCTGAGGTCGGCGAGAGGCGAAGACCGCAAGTTGCAATGTGTTACTTGCGAGCCACGGCCCGGCGCCCCCGCGACGGGCCAGGGGTCCCAAGTTGCAATGTGTAACTTGCTCGCTTGGCCCGGCGCCACGACGACGGGCCAACCTCTGAGACGACCGCTAGGCTCGCGCGGCGATGGACGAGCGGACGGTCACGACGGGAGCGACGACCGGGCGGGGGCGGATGGACGCTGCTCTCCGCCGGCGGGGGAACTGGGAGCAGCTCGTCAAGTTCTGCGTCGTCGGCGCCACCGGTTACGTCGTCAACCTGGTCGTCTACACGCTGCTGCTCCGCGGGCTCGACTTCCACTACCTGCCGGCCGCGATCGGCTCGTTCCTCGTCGCCGTCACGAACAACTACCTCTGGAACCGCATCTGGACGTTCCGCCGACAACGCGGGCACCTCGTGATGCAGGGGCTTCGGTTCTTCGTCGTCTCGACGCTCGCGCTCGGCGCGAACCTGCTCGTGCTGCATCTTCTGGTGCGCGCCGGCCTCGGCGAGGTCGTCGCGCAGGCGCTCGCGATCATCGTCGTCACGCCGATCAACTTCGTCGGCAACAAGCTGTGGTCGTTCCGGCACCGTCCAATACCTCGCTGACCCGGGCCGTCGCGCTTCTCACGGTACTTGCGTCGCTCGCGGGCGCCGCGGGCGCGATGGCTGCGACCCCCCCGGCGCCGCCCGGCGTCGAATCGGCGTTCGCCGCTCCGGACGCCGACCCTCGACTGAACGAGGACGATGCCGTCGAGCGATTCCTCGACCACCCCAAGGTCGAGCGGTGGCTGGAGCGCTATCCGCCGAGCCCCTCGACCGACGCGACCTTCGACGGGGACGACGGCACCTGGACGGTTCACGTCTGGTCGGGCAAGGCCGGGGAGGTCGCGCGGGGAGAGGTGTCGGACACCGACGGCCGGGTCACCGAGGCCTGGACCGGCCCGCAGGTCGCCTGGCAGATGGCGCGGGGGCGACCCGGCGCGTTCGGAGGCAAGCTCCTGAACTCGTGGCCTGTGTGGCTCGCGCTCTCGGCCGTGTTCTTCCTCGGGCTCGCGGACTTCCGCCGCTTGCTCTCGCTGCACACGCTCGATCTGCTGGCGTTGATCTCGTTCGGGATCTCGCTCGCGTTCTTCAACCGAGGCGAGGTGTTTCGCAGCGCAGCCCTTGCCGTGCCGCCGCTTGTCTACCTCCTCGCGCGCACGGCGTGGATCGGCTTCCACCGCAACGCTCGACCGACACCCGGACGGCCGCGCTGGCCGACGTGGCTCCTGGCGGCGGCCACGCTGTTCCTCCTCGGCTTTCGCGTCGGTCTGAACGTCGAGCAGCCGCGCACCGTGATCGACGTGGGGTACGCGGGAGTGATCGGCGCCGACCGGATCCTGGAGGGACGAGCTCCGTACGGCGCGATGCCGGTCGACGGAGGGCGCGCGTGCGCGCCGCCCAGGTCGGACGGCCGGATCCGCGAGCGGATCCAGGCCGACGGACGGTGCGAGTCGACGAATCCGCGGGGCGACACCTACGGGCCCGTCGCGTATCTCGCCTACGTCCCGGCGGTTCTGACGCTCGGGTGGGAAGGTCGCTGGGACTCGCTCCCGGCGGCCCATGCGACTGCAATCGGCGCGGACCTCCTCGTGCTGGCTGGGCTCGTGCTCGTCGGCGTCCGGCTCGCCGGAGTGCGGCTGGCCGCGATCCTCGCCTTCGGCTGGGCCGCCTATCCGTTCACGGCGTACACGCTGATGGCGAACACGAACGACGCGATCATGCCGGCGCTTCTCGTCTGGGGCTTCTGGCTCGCGTCGTCACCCGCGGCGCGTGGCGTCGCGGTGGCGCTCGCGGGCTGGACGAAGTTCGCAGTGCTGCTGCTCGCGCCGCTCTGGCTCACGTACCGCTCCGGCCTTCGTCCCGCAGCCGTGGCGCGATTCGCCGTCGCGTTCGCGATCGCCACCGTGGCCGCGTTCGCCGTCCTCCTCCTCGAGCCGTCGCTCCTCGACGCGGCCAGGACGTTCTGGGACCGGACGCTCGGCTACCAGCTCGGCCGCGAGTCGCCGTTCTCGATCTGGGGCTGGGGGCAGTACCACGCCCGCGGCATCCCGGATCTCGGCTCGCTCCAGACCGTCATGCAGGTCGGGGCGATCGCGCTCGCCGGCGTCGTCGCCGCTCTCCCGCGCGAGAAGGGCCCGCTCGAGCTTGCTGCCCTGACGGCCGCCGTCCTGCTCGCCGTCGAGCTCTCCCTCACGCACTGGTTCTACCTCTACCTTCCGTGGGTGCTCCCGTTCGTGCTTCTCGCGCTCTGCGCCCCTCGCACCCGCGTCGCGACCGACCCGTAGTGGGACGCCGTCTACCCTCCGCGCAGGCGCTGCTGGCGGCGTGTGTATTCGTCGGCGTCGCCGTCGCGGCGACCGTCGCCTGGGAGCTCCTCGGCGACGCGGTCACGGACATCGCGCTCTACCGCACGTACGGCGAGCGCATCGCCGACGGCCTCGTTCCCTACCGCGACTTCGCCTTCGAGTACCCGCCGGGCGCGCTCCCGGCGCTCGTCCTGCCGGCACTGGTGACCGGCTCGCTCGACGCCTATCGCGTCGTCTTCGTCGCCGAGCTCGCCGCGATCGGCGCCGCGGCGGTGCTCGCCCTCGACTGGGCGCTCCGCCGCAGCGGCGCGAGCAGTCGCGACCACACCGTTGCGCTCGTCGTCGTCGCGGCGTCGCCGCTGCTCCTCGGTGGGGTGATCCTCACGCGGTTCGACCTCCTGCCCGCCGCGCTCGTCGCCGCCGCCGTCGCGCTCATGGCCGGCGGCCGCCTGCGCGCGTCCGCGCTCGTGACCGGTGCGGGAATCGCGGTCAAGCTCTATCCAGCCGTGCTCGTGCCGGTGCTGGCCGTCGCCGCGTGGCGACGGAGCGGCCGGCGCGAGGCAGCGATCGTCGTCGCCCTGGCGATCGCGCCGGCCGTCCTCGTGTATCTCCCGTTCCTGGTCGTCGCGCCCGACGGCGTGCTCGACTCGTTCACGCGGCAGCTCGGGCGCCCGCTCCAGATCGAGAGCCTCGGCGCCGGTGTCCTGCTCGCGCTCCACCACGCCTTCGGGACGTCGCTCGAGTGGGCCTCGGGGAGCGGCTCGCAGAACCTCACGGGGACGGCGGCCGACGCCGTCGCGGTCGTCCAGGGCGTCGCCCAGGTCGCGGCGCTGGCCCTCGTCTGGGTCGGCTTCGCGCGCGGGCCGGCCACAACCGAGCGGCTCGTCCGCTACGCCGCGGCCTCGGTCGTCGCCTTCGTCGCGTTGAGCAAGGTGCTCTCGCCGCAGTTCCTCGTGTGGCTGGTGCTCCTCGTGCCGCTGATCGGCGGGCCCCGAAGCCGCACTGCGCTGACCTTGACCGTCGTCGCGTGCGCGCTGACGGCGGTCTGGTTCCCGGCTCTCTACTGGGAGCTCGTCCGGGAGTTCGACCCGCTCGCCTCGTGGCTCGTCCTGCTTCGCGGGCTGACGCTCGTCGCGCTCCTCGCCGTGCTCACGCTTCCGGCCACGGAACGCGAACCGGCTCGATCGCGCTCGCCCGCCCCGTCGCCGGGTCGCACGTGACGAGAGCGCCCTCGAGGCGCACACCGCCGGATGCGGTCTCGAATCGCACGGGCATCCCGGTGCGCATCCGGCGGATCGCGAGATCGGCCTCGACGCCGATCACGGAGTCGTGCGGCCCGGTCATACCGACGTCGGTGATGGCCGCCGTCCCACCCGGGAGCACGCGGGCGTCGGCCGTCTGGACATGCGTGTGCGTCCCGAGCACCGCTGTCACGCGCCCGTCCAGCCAGCGCGCGAGCGCGACCTTCTCGCTCGTCGCTTCCGCGTGGACGTCCACCACGACCACCGAGGCGGCTGCGCGCGCCTCCTCGACGAGGTCGTCGACGAGCTCCCACATGCTGTGGGCGGGATCGAGGAAGAGAGAGCCCATCAGGTTGACGATCGCGACGGGCGTCCCGTCTCGAGCAGTGACGACCGTCGAGCCGCGCCCCGGGGCAGAGAGTGGAAAGTTCGCCGGACGCACGACCGCCGACGTGGAGGCGAGGTAGGGGCCGATCTCCTCGCGCCGCCAGGCGTGGTTGCCGAGCGTGATCGCGTCCGCGCCGGCAGCGAGCAGCCGCTCCGCGAGCCGCGGCGTGATCCCGATCCCGTTGGCGACGTTCTCTCCATTGACAACACACGCATCGACAGCGAACCGCTCTCGTAGTGCGGGCAGCAGGGCCTCGACCGCGTCGCGACCGGGTCGGCCGACGACATCGCCGACGAAGAGGATGCGCACGGCGCGTCGGCGCTAGGGCAGCGAGCCCGGTGAGGGGTACACCGAGATCGAGACGTTGTTGCCGCCGTCCGGAGCGTGCGCCGCGAGCGCCTGCTCCTCCACGGCTGCGACGTTCGCAGCAGTCCCGAGCTTCGACGATGCCGCCTCGACCGGCGTGCCGATCGCGAGCGCCGGGTCGGGGCGAATGTTCATCACGGACACCATCACCGACGGCGCCCGCGAAGGGCGCAGGTCGATCCGGCTACCGACCTTGCGTCCGCCGACGACGAGCTTGCGCACGGCGATCACCGATCCCTGCACCGGGGAGTACACGTCGGTGCCGGGAGCGGTGCCCACGTCGAGCACGTGCGTCCCCGGTGGGCCGCCTTCGAGCTGGAACCAGCGGGGCGCGTCGCGGCGGGCGCCGGCGATGCGGCGCCACAGGCGCGCGAGGATCCCCTCGTTGGCCTGACGTCCGACGGGCTGGAGCGAGAGCGACCCGTCGCTGGAGCCGTGGAACCCGATCGCGGTCAGTGCTGCGGCGGCGACCGGCAGCTGGATCTGGAGGTTGCCGATCGTCGCGAGCATCTGCGGACGCGGCCGGACGGCCTGGGCGTTCGCGGAGGGCGTCGTCTCGAACGCGATCGGCGTCGCCGTCTGCGACCCGCCACCCGATCCGAACGCGGTGAGCAGGAGGGTGACGACGCCGAGCACGCCGAGCGCGGTCAGGACCACGATTCGGCGCGCGCGTCGTTGCGCGCGACGCCTGCGGTCGCGCAGGCGCGCGGCTTGCCGGGAGCGCGGCGAGGCCATCGGCCCGCACGGTAGCGCACGTGGGCGCTGGTTTCAGGCCGCGTGACGGTCGTCGTTCGGCGCGGGGCTACGATCGCGGCGTGCCGGCACAGCAGACGATCCGGATTCCCCGCTGGATCCAGCTCGTCGTCCTGCCCGTGCTCATCGTCCTGGCGTTCCTCCTCGCACGCACGCTCGGTCACGTCCTGTTCCTCTTCCTCACGGCGTCGGTGATCGCATTCACGCTCAACCCGCTCGTCCGCGACCTCACCCGGCTGAGGCTTCCGCGGGGGCTCGCGGTCGCGGTCGTGTCCGTCGTCTTCGCGGCCGCGGTCGTGGCGCTCCTCGTTGCGCTCGGGACCATCGTCGTCTCGGAGTCCCGCTCGGCCGCCGACCGGATCGACGCCTACTTCACGGAGGAGAGCGCGCTCACCGGTGAGACGGACGCCGAGGTCGACGTCGACCGGCTCCAGCGCTGGCTGAACGAGCACGGCCTCGAGGGGATCAAGCTCGAGGAGCAGCTGAACGACCTGACCGACTCGATCGGCGCCGGCGACATCTCGGGCTACGCCCAGGACGCGATCTCGTTCGCGCAGGACGCGGCGCTCTCGGTGATCCTCCTGCTGTTCTCGGTCGTCCTCGTCGTCGTGATCTCGATCTACATGCTCCTCGACATGCCGCGGCTCGAATCGTCGATCGACCGGCGCTTCCCGCCGCACGGCGGGCTTCCGCTGACGCAGCGGATCGAGCGCGCGCTCTGGGGCTACGTCAAGGGCCAGGTGATCCTCTCGGTCGTGATCGGCACGAGCGCCGGCGTCGGGATGTGGATCCTCGGCACGACCGGGCTCGTCGAGGGGGCCGAGAAGTACGCGCTCCTGTTCGGGATCTGGACGGCGTTCATCGAGGTGATCCCGTACATCGGTCCGTGGCTCTCAGCGGTGCCGCCTGCGATCTACGCGCTCGTCGTCGACCCCGTCGGGTTCCTCTGGGTCGCGGCGCTGTTCGTCTTCATCTACCAGGTGGAAGGTCACGTCGTCGTGCCGAACGTGATGGCGAGCGCCCTCCGGCTCCATCCGCTGCTTGTCATTTTCGGGCTCCTGTCCGGCGGCGCGCTTTACGGCATCGCCGGCGTGCTGGTGGCGTTGCCGACGATGGCCGCCGGTCGCGCCATCTGGGAGTTCTTCGGCGAGCGGGTCGATCTCGAGTCGTGGGAGGACGCGCCCGAGGGGCCGGTGCCGGTCGAGGTGGAGCTCGAGCCGCCGCGACAGGCCTCGGGGAGCTCGCCCTGACCACCTGACGTACGCTTCGCCGCGTGAGCTTTCCCGCGACTCGCCTGCGTCGGCTGCGGCGCACCGACGCCCTTCGCGCGCTCGTGCGCGAGACGTCGCTCTCGCTCGACGACGTCGTGATGCCGCTCTTCGCGTGCCCGGGCGAGGGCGTCGTCAGACCGGTGGAGGGGCTGCCCGGGATCGCGCAGCGGTCGGTCGACGAGCTCGTTCGCGAGGCCGCGGAGCTGGCGCGTGTCGGGGTCCGGGCCGTGCTGCTGTTCGGGATCCCGGAGGCGAAGGACGCCGAGGGATCGGGCGCGTGGGACGACGACGGGATCGTGCAGCGGGCGCTGCACGCGCTGCGGGGAGACGTGCCGGGCCTGACGCTCCTCACGGACGTCTGTCTCTGCGAGTACACGGAGCACGGGCACTGCGGGGTGCTCGACGGCGACACCGTCGCGAACGACGAGACGCTCGACCTGCTCGCGCGCACCGCG
Source organism: uncultured Actinomycetes bacterium (assembly GCA_963810295.1). Lineage (GTDB taxonomy): Bacteria > Actinomycetota > Thermoleophilia > Gaiellales > Gaiellaceae > Gaiella. The sequence goes on along the minus strand of CAWEMW010000007.1, from coordinate 104,109 downwards.
GTCAGCCACGTCGAGGCAGGCGCAGACGCCGTGTGCCCGAGCGACATGATGGACGGCCGCGTCGGCGCGATCCGGGCCGTGCTGCCGGAGACACCGATCGTCTCGTACGCCGCGAAGTACGCGTCGGCCTTCTACGGCCCCTTCCGCGAGGTGGCGGAGTCGGCGCCGTCGTTCGGCGACCGCCGCGGCTACCAGATGGACCCTGCGAACGTCCGTGAGGCGCTCCGCGAGTGCGCGCTCGACCTCGACGAGGGCGCCGACGTCTTGATGGTCAAGCCGGCGATGCCGTACCTCGACGTGATCCGCTCCGTGCGCGAGCGCTTCGATTGCCCCGTGTGGGCATACCAGGTGTCCGGCGAGTACGCGATGGTGCGCGCCGCCGCAGACGCCGGTCATCTCGAGGAGCGCCGTGCAGCGCTCGAGGCGCTGACGGCGATCAAGCGCGCCGGCGCGGGGACAATCGTCACGTACTGGGCGAAGGATCTCGCCGAGTGGCTCTAGGGGCTCGCTCGGAGCTCTGGCGCTCGGCCACGCAGCTGATCCCGGGTGGCGTCAACTCGCCGGTGCGCGCGATGCGCGCGGTGGGGCTCGACGAGCCCGTGTTCATGGCCCGCGGGGACGGCGCCGTGGTCGAGGACGTCGCGGGCACGTCGTACGTGGACTGGGTGCAGTCCTGGGGACCGCTGATCTTCGGTCACGCCGATCCCGAGACGCTCGAGGCCGTCCATGCGGCTGCCGACCGCGGGACGACCTTCGGTGCGCCGACCGAGGCTGAGGTCGAGCTCGCCGCCGAGATCGTCGACGCCGTTCCCTCCATCGAGATGGTCCGCCTCGTCAGCTCGGGTACCGAGGCGTCGATGAGCGCCCTGCGGCTCGCGCGCGCCTTTACCCGGCGCGACCGGGTCATCAAGTTCGCGGGCTGCTACCACGGGCACGTCGACGCCCTCCTGGCAAGCGCGGGATCCGGTGTCATGACGCTCGGGATCCCGTCCACTCCGGGCGTGACGAGCGGCGTGACGGCCGACACGATCGTCTGCGCGTTCAACGACGTCAACGGCGTTGCGGCTGCGTGCGAGAAGTACGGCGAAGGGCTCGCAGCGATCCTCGTCGAGCCGGTCGCGGGGAACATGGGATGCGTTCCGCCCGAGCCGGGATTCCTCGAGGCGCTCCGCTCGCTCGCCGACGCCACCGGCGCGCTACTCGTGTTCGACGAGGTGATGACGGGCTTCCGCGTCGCGCGCGGTGGCGCCCAGGAGCTCTTCGGAGTCCATCCCGACCTGACGATTCTCGGGAAGATCGTCGGCGGCGGCCTTCCCGCCGCCGCGTTCGGGGGCGCGGGCGGAGCTGATGACGCGGCTGGCTCCGGTGGGCGACGTCTATCAGGCCGGGACGCTCTCGGGGAACCCGCTCGCGACCGCGGCCGGAATCTCTGTCCTGCGGCGTCTGCGCGACGGGTCCGTCTACGACGAGCTCGAGCGCCTCGGCGCCCGCCTCGAGGGCGGCCTCGCGCCGTTCGGGACAGTGCAGCGCGTCGGCGCCATGCTGACGCTCTTCTGCAGGGCGGGTCGTGTCCGCGACCACGAGGATGCTGCCGCGAGCGACACCGCTCGCTTTGGTGCCCTCTTCCGGCACCTGCTCGGCTCCGGGGTCTACCTCCCGCCATCGCAGTTCGAGTGCCTCTTCCCGTCGACCGCGCACACGGACGAGCACGTCGACGTGACGATCGCCGCGGTGCGCGACTTCTTCGAGCGCTCGTAGGCTGACGGCGTGGCCGACGCCCTGTTCGCCGAGATCGCGGCCGGTGCCGCCGCGGAGAGCCCGCTCTGGGCGTCCTCGCTGCGTCCTCCGGACGAGCGCGACGCGGTCGCCGTCTTCTCGCCGCTCGTCGAGGACCGCCGCTTCGCGCTCGGAGTCGAGACGATCTACGAGGGCTACCTGCTGCACTACGGCACCTCGCGGCTCTTCGCTCCCCCCGACGACGACGTCGTCTTGCTCCTCGGCGACGCGCTGCTGGCACACGGGCTCGTCCGGATCGCCGACACAGGCTCCGTCGCTGCGGTTGCCGACCTCGCCGCGCTGCTCTCCCTCTGCGCTCAGGCGCGAGCCGACGGCCGGGACGGCGACGGCGCGGCCTGGGCGGCGACGTCGGCCGTGCTCGCCCGCGGCGACCTCGACGACGCCCGCGCAGACCTTCGCGACCGCGGGGACGCTGGGCCGCTCGAGCGTCTGGCGCGATCGGCGGCAGGCGACGAGGCAGTCGATGCAGCTCTCGCCGCGCACGCGGCGCGGCTCCGCGCGATCGTCTAGCATCGCCCTCGTGCTCGCTTCGCTCTGGTTCGTTGCGGACGCCGCCGAGGAGGGGAGGAACGTCATCCTCTCGATGCTCGTCGTCGGCCTGATCTTCCTCGCCGTGATTGGGCTCGGCGAGCTGAACAACTACCGCAACGCGAAGCGCAAGCAAGCGAAGCTCGGCCGCCCGCTCTAGCCCGCTCGCACGCCGGAGGCGCATCCGGTGCGGGTACCCGGGACGCACGACCTAGACTGAGCCGCGGATGCCCGCCCCGGCGAAGGACCTCCGCGAATGGATCGAGCTCCTCGAGCGTGAGGGCGAGCTGGTGCGCATCCGCGCCGAGGTCGATCCCGACCTCGAGATCACGGAGATCACGGACCGCGTCGTCAAGTCGGGCGGTCCGGCGCTGCTCTTCGAGAACGTCAAGGGCTCGAGGCTGCCGCTCCTCATCAACCAGTTCGGCACCGAGCGCCGGATGTGCCTCGCGCTCGGAGTCGAGCGTCTCGACGACGTCGCGACAAAGCTCGAGGAGGTCCTCGAGCTGACCCCGCCGCAGGGGTTGATGGACAAGGTCCGCAAGCTCGGCACGCTCAAGTCGATAGCCGACTCGGCGCCGAAATCTGTGTCGAAGGGCGCGTGCCAGGAGATCGTGCTCCAGGGCGACGACGTCGACCTCGATCTGCTCCCCATCATGCGCTGCTGGCCGCTCGACCCTGCCCCGTTCATCACGCTGCCGGCCGTGATCACGCAGGACCGCGAGACGGGCGTCCGGAACGTCGGCATGTACCGGATGCAGAAGGTCGATCGTCGCTCCACGTTCATGCACTGGCAGATCCACAAGGACGGGCGTGCCGACCTGCTGGCGGCGCCCGACGGGAGGATCCCCGTCGCGGTCGCGATCGGCCTCGACCCGGTGACCGCGTACTCGGCGAGCGCGCCGCTTCCCAAGCACGTCGGAGAGCTGATGGTGGCCGGGTTCCTCAAGGGCTCGGCAGTCCAGCTCGTGCCGTGCAAGACCGTCGACCTCGAAGTCCCCGCCAACGCCGAGATCGTCCTCGAGGGTTGGGTCGACGCGGCCGACAGCGGGCTCGAAGGCCCGTTCGGCGACCACACGGGCTACTACACACCGCCCGAGGAGTTCCCGATCCTCCGCATCTCGGCCATCACGATGCGTCGTGACGCGATCTATCCGTCGATCGTGGTGGGAAAGCCCCCAGCGGAGGACGAGTGGCTCGCGAAGGCAACGGAGCGGATCTTCCTACCGGCGATCCGGATGAGCGTTCCCGAGCTCGTGGACTACGACCTGCCGACTGCGGGCGCCTTCCACAACTGCGTGATCGTCTCGATCCGCAAGCGCTTCCCAGGTCACGCTCGGAAGGTGATGCACGCCGTGTGGGGCCTCGGCCTCCTCTCGCTCGCCAAGGCCGTCGTGGTCGTGGACGAGGACGTCGACGTGCACGACTACGAGGAGGTGTTCTTCCGGGTCTGCGCGAACGTCGACCCGAAGCGCGACGTCGTGCTCTCGGACGGGCCGATCGACCAGCTCGACCACGCGTCGGTGCTGCCGAGCTTCGGCGGGAAGATCGGCTTCGACGCGACGGCGAAAGGGCCCGACGAGGGAGCGCGCGAGTGGCCGCCTGAGATCGAGATGACGTCGGAGGTGAAGGAGCGGGTCGACGCGCGGTGGGCAGAGCTCGGGTTGCCCGTGCACATCGACGGCGGAACCGTGCAGAATGGCCGCGGCGGCAGCCGGCGTCGCACGCGCGGCTGGCCGGTCCGCCGTTGACACGCCGCATGGTCGAACGATTGAATCGGGAACCGAGGCACATAGCCACCGGATGAACGACGAAGAGCCCGACACCACGCACGTTCCATCGCCGAGCCTCTGGCCGATCGGATTCGCGATCGGAGTCGCATGCATCCTCGTCGGTCTCGTCGTGAGCGTTCCCGCGCTCATCGTCGGCGCGCTGATCACGCTCGTGTTCGGCTTCCTCTGGGTGCGCGACCTCTTCTCGACACATCCGGTGACGTCGGCAACTGCCGGAGCGTCCGCGGAGAAGGCGCAGCTCGGCGTCGCCACGGAGGCCGACGTCAGCACCTCCGTCGACCGCGCGACGTTCCTCTCGCTCGCGACGATCGGCGTCGGCGGCCTCATCGGGGCAGGAGTGACGTTGCCGGTGCTCGGCTTCGGGGTCCTGCCGTCGTTCATGGGGGAGGGCATCGAGACGTTCGACGTCGACCTCGGGCCGATCTCGAACTTCCCGCAGGGCGAGTACGTGATCGCGACCTACCTCGAGAGCCCCGATCAGGGAGAGGTCTCGCGCCGCACCGCGTTCATCCGGAACAACGGGCGCACCGACGACGGCGTGCCGAGCTTCACAGCGCTCTTCAGCCGCTGCGTCCACCTCGGCTGCCCCGTGCAGCCGAACGGGCCGATCGACGAGGAGGCGATGAAGGAGGTCAACGGCGTCGAGCTCCGCCCGGTGCTCGCGGCGAGCTTCGGCTGCCCGTGCCACGGCGGCCTCTACGACTCCGAGGGAAACCGGAACGCCGGCCCGCCCGTTCGCTCGCTCGACCGCTACGAGTTCTCGATCAAGGACGGCAACCTCGTGCTCGGCAGGATCTTCAGCGTCGGCACGGTCGACGGCACCGGCGCGAAGGCGCGGATCTCGAAGTACTACAAGGCGTACCCCGGCGTCCACGTGGACGGCCTCGAGAAGTTCCTCTACCCGATCCCGACACCCGGGAGCAGGGGGTAGGCATGGCCGTCAAGTCAACCCGCCGCCAGCAGCTCGAGACCGTCGCGCTCTACCCGCTCGACTGGGTTGAGGAGCGCTCGGGCCTCGTCGGCTACACGAAGTGGTTCCTCTTCCGGAAGGTGCCGCGCGACATCAGCTGGGCGCAGACGCTCGGCGCCGCGGCGCTGACAGCCTTCATCGTCCAGACGCTCACCGGCGTCTTCCTCGCGATGTACTACCACCCGAACCCGGACACGGCCTACGCGTCGGTCGTGAACATCACCGAGGAAGTGACGCTCGGCTGGCTCGTGCGCGGGATGCACAAATGGGGCGCGAGCGTCTTCATCATTCTCATGTTCTTCCACATGGCGCGCACCTTCCTGTTCGGCGCCTACAAGTACCCGCGCGAGCTGAACTGGATCATCGGCGTCCTGCTCCTCGTGCTCGGGATGCTCGAGGGCTTCACGGGCTACCTGCTGCCGTGGGACCAGACGGCGTACTGGGCGACGGTGGTCGGGATCAACCTGAACGCGACCGCGCCCTTTGCAGGACCGTTCCTCGCGCAGTTCCTCCAGGGCGGGCTCAACATCGGCCCGGACACGCTCTCGAAGTTCTATGCGCTCCACATGCTGCTGGTCCCGGGCGCGATCTTCGCCCTCATCGGGCTGCACCTGTATCTCGTCGTGCGTCTCGGGGTCACGTCGCCGCCGTGGTCGAAGTCGGCGGCCGGCCGCGTTCGGCCCGAGACGAACGGCGGCGGCCGTGAAGGGCTGATTCGAGCGCCGGCCGAGCCCACAGGAGATTCGGAGAGCTGATGGGCACGCCGTTGAAAGACCGGAACCGCGCGGAGTTCAAGCGCTACAAGGAGGACGTCGAGCGCGAGGGGAAGAGCTTCTTCCCGTACGCCGTCCTGCACGACTCGATCATGTCGCTCGTCGTCGTGGCGGTGATCATCGGGCTGGCCTGCGTCTGGTACTTCACGGCGGACGGCACCGAGGCCGGGATCCTGGGACCGTGGTACACGGACCAGGCCGACCCGGGCACCATCGAGTTCGTCCCGCGGCCGGACTGGTTCTTTTACTTCCTCTTCTACCTGCTGAGGATCTTCAAGTGGCCCGAGACCGTGGTGCTCGGCACAGTCGGGGTCCCGACGCTTCTGCTCATCCTGCTCATCGCACTGCCGTTCTACGATCGCCGCCCCGAGCGGCGGATCGGCCGACGGCCGGTCGCGCTCGTCGCCGCGATCCTCACGGTCATCTCGATGGGCGTCCTGACATGGAAGGGCGCAACCGCGAAGGAAGCACTCGGCTCGGAGATCATCGCGGCCGGCACGATCGACGAGTGGGCGGAGGCACAGGGGTTCACGGGTAACGAGGCGGCGATCGCGGGCGCGACGCTGTTCGCGCAATCGGGCTGCCTGAACTGCCACACGTACTCGGGCGAGGGCAACTCCAATCTTGGCGCACCGGACCTGACGGACGTGGGCGCCTCGGACCGCGGGATCGATTTCTTCAAGTCGTACGTCTCGAACCCGGCGCAGTACGGCAACAACGTGATGATCTCGTACGCGTATCTCGGCGACGAGAACCTCACGAACCTCGCGACGTTCCTCGACGCCTCCAGAGGCGGCGAGGGCGGCAGCGAGGACGGCGAGTAGAGACCACCTCCGGGCGCGGCGCCCGGATACGCTCACTTCCATGCGGGTCTTCCTCGGGATCACGGGCGCGTCCGGCGCGCCGTACGCGAAGGGGATCCTCCAGGGGCTTCTCGGTGCCGGCGCCGACGTCGGGATCTGCGCTTCCTCGGCCGGGATCGAAGTGCTTGCGACCGAGCTGTACCGCGACGCGTCGCTTCCGCGTGACGAGGTGCTGGCGCGCTTCCTCGGCGACGCCGGCGACTCGGTGACGCTCTTCGACGCGCAGGACTGGAAGTCGCCGTACGCCAGCGGCTCGGCAAAGGTGGACGCGTACGTCGTCTGCCCGTGCTCGATGTCGACCGTCGGCACGCTCGCCTCGGGCGCGATGAACAACCTGATCCACCGGGCGGCGTCGGTGGCGCTCAAGGAGCGGCGCAAGCTCGTGCTCGTGCCGCGCGAGACGCCGCTCTCGTCGATCCACCTGCGTGGTCTCGCGACGCTGAACGACGCGGGCGCGGTGATCCTGTTTGCGGCGCCGGGCTTCTACCACGGCGCCGACACGGTGCAGGACCTCGTCGACTTCGTCGTCGCGCGCTGCCTCGACCAGCTGGGCGTCGACAACGTATTGATCGCGCGGTGGGGCGAGCACGGTCAGCCTGAGGCTGCCCGTGGTAGAGAGAGCACGTGACGTACGAGTCCGGTCATCTAGCGCCGAACGAAGTTCGGCGCCTGTTCGATCGGATCGCGCCGGTCTACGACGTCATGAACCGGGTCATGACCGCGGGCCTCGATCGCTCCTGGAGACGACTCACCGTCGAGGCGGTCGTCCAGCCCGGCGACCGCGTGCTCGACGCCTGCTGCGGCACCGGCGACCTCGCCGTGGGGGCGGAGCGTGCGGGCGGGATCGTGACCGGGCTCGACTTCTCTCCCAGGATGCTCGAGCGGGCGCGGCGCAAGTCCGACACGGTCGAGTGGGTGGAGGGTGACCTGCTCGCGCTGCCGCTCGCCGACGACTCGTTCGACGCCGCGACGGTGGGTTTCGGCGTGCGAAACGTCGCTGACCTGGAGGCCGCGCTCGCTGAGTTGCGCCGCGTCCTCCGGCCGGGCGGGCGGCTCGCGATCCTCGAGATCACGCAACCGCGGGGATTCCTCAAGCCGTTCTTCTCGCTCTGGTTCGACCGCGTCGTCCCGCTGCTCGGCAAGGTGCTGCCGGGCGGCAAGGCGTACACGTACCTGCCGGCCAGCGTCCGGCGATTCCCGGGCGCGGAGGATCTCGCTGCCCTCCTCGAGCGCGAAGGGTTCGAGCAGGTTCGCTTCCGCCTGCTCGGGGCCACCATCGTCGCGCTCCACCAGGGAGTACGACGCTGAGCGCGCTCGCGACGGTCCGGGCGGCGGACGGGCTCGCCGAGTACCTCGACGCCGTCGAGGCGCGGCTCGTCGCAGTCGTCGAGGCTCACCCCGGCACCGTTGCCGCTGTCGGCCGGGACGCGCTCGCGGCGGGCGGCAAGCGCCTGCGGCCGACGTTGACCTACCTGTCGTCGCCGCCAGGCTCGAGCGCTCCCGTCGTCGAGGGAGCGGCGGTCGAGCTCGTTCACATGGCGACGCTCGTGCACGACGACATCGTCGACGGGGCTCACCTGCGGCGCGGCCGCGCGGCGGCGTGGACGGCGCACGGCGCGTCCGCGGCGAAGGCGACCGGCGACCATCTGTTCGCCGCCGCGTTCGCGGCGCTTGCCGCAACGGGCTCGCGCGAGCGTGTCGCAATGCTTGCCGACGCTTCCCTCGCCCTCGCGCGGGGCGAGGCGCTGCAGCGGCTGCAACGCAACGATCCGGACACGAGTGTCGACGCCTACCTCGAACGATGCTCGCTGAAGACGGGCTCGCTCTTCGCCGCGGCATGCGTGCTCGGCGGCGGGAGCGCCGAGTTCGGTCGTCTCCTGGGGATCGCGTTCCAGATCGTCGACGACGTCCTCGACTGCACGGGGGAGACGTTCGAGACCGGGAAGGTGGCAGGCACAGACCTTCGCGACGGCACTCCGACGCTTCCCCTTCTGTTGGCAGCGCGGCAGGACGACGTCGTCCGCCGCGCCCTCGCTGGAGGCTCACTGGAGGGAGCGCTCGTCCGCGTCGCGGCGACCGGAGCGCTGGAGCGGTCCCGCCGGATGGCGGTCGAGTACGCTGGGAGAGCGAGGGGGAGCCTGAACGGTGCAGCCCGCCCGCGCGAGCTCGAGGCACTCGCTGACGCCGTCGTCGACCGAGACCGCTGAACATGGTGAAGCTGACGCAGACGATTCCCGCGCTCCCGGTTGCCGACATGACGGCGGCTGTCGCGTTCTACCGCGACCGCCTCGGGTTCGAGGTGCTCCATCACGACGGCGGTTTCGCGGTCGTGTACCGCGACGAGGCCGTTCTCAATCTCTGGGAGTCGAGCGACGAGACGTGGCGCGAGCGCGCCGACACAGCCGAGACGCCGGTGTCCAGCGGCGCCGAGTCCTTCATCGCCGGCACGGCGAGCTGTCGGATCATGACGGAGGGCGTCGACGAGCTCTACGACGAGCTGCGGGCTGCGGACGTGCTGCACCCCGTCTCGAAGGACGGCGTCGAGGACACGGACTTCGGCACGCGGGAGTTCGCGACGCTCGACCTCGACGGCAACCTCGTCACCTTCTTCCGCTGGGAGAGCTCGTGATCCGGCTCGGCCGCATCTCGTACGTCAACATGGCCCCGGTCTTCCACCGACTGACCCACGAGGTGGAGGAGGTCGTGGGCGTCCCGACCGAGCTCAACCGGCTGCTCCTCGCGGGTGAGATCGACATTGCGCCGATCTCGTCCATCGAGTACGCACGGAACGCGCCTCGGCTCAGGCTGATGCCGCGCCTCTGCGTCTCGTCGGAAGGGGCCGTGGACTCGATCCAGCTCGTGTCGCGCACGCCGCTGGGTCAGGTCCGCTCCGTCGCCGTGACCCCCGAGAGCGCGACCTCGGTCGTCCTCACGAAGGTGCTGCTCCCCCAGGCCGAGCTGCTCCCGCTCGAGGCCGACGCCGACGCGAAGCTCCTGATCGGCGACGCGGCCCTGAAGAGCGCCTTCGAGGACCCGACGCCGCACTACGACCTCGGTCGGCTGTGGCTCGAGCGAACCGGGCTGCCGATGGTGTTCGCGGTGTGGGCGGCCCCCGAGCCGGTGGCCGAAGGCCTGCTCGAGCTCCAGGAGGCGCTCGTCGCCTCGGTTCGCCTTGCGCGCTCGGAGCCCGAACGGCTGGCGCACGAGGCGAGCGCGCGCTACGGCTATCCGGCCGGCTTCCTCGCGCGCTACTTCGAGAAGCTCCGCTACAGCTTCGGCCCGCGTGAGCGGGCAGGGCTCTACACCTTCCTGGAGATGGCGCGTGACGTCGGCGAGCTCGCGCACGTGCCCGAGCTCCGCTTCCTCACGGCCCAGGCGGCTCCGGTCTAGGTCTGGCCCGCGAGCGCCGTCGGGCGCTCGGCGCGGCGGTACTCGACCCGGTACCCGAGCTGCCGCGGGATCGCGAGGAGGCCGTCGAGGTCGAGGTCGATGCGCGCGCCCGCCTTCTGCGTGACCTCGTCCTCGATCGGAAGGTCGAAGTCGTCGGCGCCGTAGTCGAGCGCGCGGAAGGCATCCTCGTTCTGTGTCAGGACCGAGGTACGGACGTGCCGGATGTTGTCGAGGAAGATCCGGGAAAGCGCGATGTGGCGCCAGTACTCGCGCGGCGCGATCTCGCGCCCGCCGAAGGCCGTCCCGTACGGCTTGTACGTCCAGCAGAGGAACGAGAAGAGCCCGTCGAGCCCGTCGCGCAGGCAGGCGTCCTGGAAGTCCCGCGTCCGCTCGAGATGCTCGAGACGCTCCTCGAGGGTCTCGTCGAAGCCGATCACCATGGTCGCCGTCGTCCGCATCCCGCTCTCGACGATCGCGCGTTGCGCATCGAGGTACTCGGCGACGGTGTACTTCCACTTCGCGTGCCGCTTGCGGAAGTCCTCGGTAAGGATCTCGCTCCCGCCGCCCGTCACCCAGTGCACACCGGCGTCGCGCAGCCTTGCAGCAGCCTCCGCGTGCGAGAGCCCGGCGCGGTCGGCGAGGAAGACGAACTCGGCGACCGTGAGCGCGTAGAACTCGACGCGCTCGCCGTATCGCTCGCGAACGGAAGCGAACAGGTCGCTGTAGAAGTCGAGCGGGAGCTTCGGGTTGAAGCCGCCGTTGAACGCCACGAGGTCGCCGCCGAACGTGAGGAGCTCGTCGATCTTTGCGAACACCTCGTCACGGCTGAGCACGTAGCCGCCGTCCTGGTTCGGAAGCACGTAGAACGCGCAGTAGTCGCACTGGGCGACGCAGACGTTCGTGTAGTTGACGATGCGCATCACCATGTACGTGGCCTTGTCGGGCTCGTGCCAGCGCGCCCGCACGGCGCCGGCGAGCTCCCGGAGCTCGTCGTCGGACGCCTCGTTCCAGAGGCGCGCCGCCTCTTCCACGGTGAGTCGGCTCACGCCGGCGCTGCCTCCTCGACCGTGACCTCGTCCGGGTCGAGCGTGTCCATGAACGAGCTGACGGAGAAGACCGCGTTCCCCGCGCCGGCGATGCCGTAGCCGGGCGGCGGCTTGAGGCCGTGCCTCTCGAGCGCGTCCCGGTACGACTCGAGCAGGCGGATGTGGTACTCGAGCGGCGCCCCGTCAGGATTGTCGCGGCCGAGCGGCGTGGTCGGCTCAGGGCACCACGTCGTGAAGCGGGGCGTGATGCCCTTGCTCATGAAGTAGTCGAGACCTTCCGTCGTCGAGGCGATCGCCGCGTCGACGGTCTCGAAACCGAACGGCTTTGCCATCTCGACGCCGGCGACGAAGTTCGGGATGACGAACCTGGCGCCGAAGACCTCGGCGGCGTCGAAGATCCGGCGGTGCCACTCCTCGCGGCCGACGTAGCGCTGCTTGCCGGGGGAGATCAGCTCGAAGAGCCGCTTGTCCCAGACCTCGTAGTTCGGGTGGTAGATGGTGATCCCGTAGTCCTTGTAGCGCTGCACGTCGGCGCGCGGGAGCGCCTGCGCGACGACCTTGCCGATCCACCGTCCGGGGAACCGCTCCTCGATCGCCTCGGCATACCGGCCGTAAAAGTCGGCCTCTCGGAGACCGTCGACCGTGCTCGTGATCGAGCCTCCCGTGAGGGTGTACGCCTTGCTGGCCTTCGACGTGTCGTAGCGATCGATGAGCGTGAGCGCCTCGAGCACGTCTGCAACCGGCTTGACCCCCGTGTACGGCCGGCCTTCCTGCTTGTGCTGGCGCCAGTTGTGGTTGATGTCGCAGAAGCCGCACTCCTCCTTGGCCCCGAAGTACTGGCAGAGTCGCAGCACGGTGAGGTAGATGAGATAGCCCCACTGGATCGTCGGCGCGGTCTCCATCACCGTCTTGCCGTTCGCGAGGGTGTGCCGGTAGTACTCGGGCATCGGCGGGAGCAGCACGTCCGCGATGGCGCGCCCCTCGAGCTCGAGGCCGAGAGCGCCGTCCTCGCCGCCCGCGACGCGGTACGGGGACGCCGGATTCACGCGCACCGACACGATCGTGCGCCTGAGGTCGTACGGCCCGCCGGTCAACGCGAGCTCCTCCGGCGGCCTGCGCCGCGCAGCCTCACCGAGCTCGGCGAGCGGCCGCTGGTCGAAGGAGAAGATGAAGTACGACTTCGGCTTCACCTCGCCGTCGAGGTTGTCGCTCAGCGCGGACTCGTCGAACGCGATGCCTGTCCGAAGCAGGTCTTCCTTTAGCACGGCCTCGCGCGGCACGTGCGGGAACCGCTCCATCAGCGACTCGACGAGCGCGGTGCGAGAGGTCGAGGCGACGGTTTCCACATCCGCACGGTATCGGCGGCTCCCCTCGTGGTGCGCACGACATCTCGTTCGCTGGCCGGAGCCGGCCGTCGCTCACGCCGCCGTAGAGTTGCCGGGATGCCGGCCGAGCCGCCCGTGCCCGCACCGCCAGGGTCGCACGAGACAGAGGCGGTCGTGGGCAAGTCGATCGGCGCGCGAGCGCTGCGGGCCGCCGAGCGCGTCCGGATCCTGAGGGAGCAGATCGAGGCGGCCCGGGAGCGGCACGCCTCCGTGGACATCGGTCTCAGAGCCGTGGACCGGGACTCGGAGATCGGAGGCAGCCTCCTCGCCGGTGCACTCGCGTACCGGCTCTTCGTGTTCTTCCTTCCCTTCTCTCTGCTCCTTGTCGCCGGGCTCGGTCTGTTCTCCGAAGCGACCGATCAGGAGGCGGACGAGCTGGCGGAGAGCGCTGGGGTCACCCGCGTCATGGCCGAGGAGCTTGCCGCCGCCGCGAGCGACACCGCGCGCTGGTGGGTGGTCGTGGTCACCCTGCCGGTCCTCGCCTATACGGTCGGCCAGCTGTTCCGCTCGATCGCGATCGTCCACGGGCTGGCGTACGCACGCACGGGCCGGGGCACGCGAATCGAGCCGCGGTCGGTGGTGCTGTTCGGCGCTGCGATCCTCGCGCAGTTCGTGATCATGAACGTCGTCGGTGTGCTCTACGAGCGCTCGATCCTGGCGATGCTGGTCGGCGTCCTGCTCGCCGTCGGCGCCCTCGCGGGCCTCTGGATCGGCGTCACGCGGCTCGTTCCGCACGGCTCGGGGCCGCCGCTGGACCGACTGCCCGGCGCCACGCTCTACGCGGTCGGGACGATCGCGCTGTACGTCTTCGATGCGCTTCTGATCGGCTGGCTCGTCGAATCCCGCGAAGACACGTACGGCGCCCTGGGCGCCGCTGCCGCGCTGCTGTTCAGCCTGTACCTGACCGGTCGCCTGATCGTCGGGGCGGCGGTCGTGAACGCGGCTGCATCGGAACGGTCTCGTCTGTGACGTCGCTCACATGGGCCGGCGCTCCCGCGGTCGGCCGAGCTCTTCGTACGGAATCCGTGAGGATTCCCGGAGGTCGGGCCGACGCTGAACTACCCTCGGCCGGGGTCGATGCGCCGCCTGCTCGTCATCGTGGCAGTGCTCCCGCTCGCCGCTGTGCTCGGTGCGCCTGCCGACGCGGCGCCGCGGACGCTCTGGCCTGGTGTCACGTACGAGCAGAGTGTCCAGTTCACGCCTCGCGGGCCGGTTGCGATCAACGTGCTGCGCGGGCCGCGACCCGGTGGCCTGACGACGCTCGAGCCGGTGCTCTCGAACGAGACGATCGTCGGGCGCGAGACGTTGACCGCGATGCAGCGACGGCTCACCTCGCAGGCGACCTCGGCCGGGATCAACGGCGACTACTTCACGTTCGCGACCGGCCGCCCGTCGGGTGTCCTGCTGCGAGGCGGCAGCCTCGTCACGCCTCCGAACGCGGCCCGAGCGAGCGCCGGGATCACGACTGACGGACGTCTCGACGTCCGCCGCGCCACGTTCCTCGGCAGCTGGCGAGGTCTCGGCGGGAACCGCATCGTGCGGGGCCTGAACGCCCCGCCGACGACGGACGGGTCGGCGCTCTACACCGATGCCTACGGCCCGGCGACCCCGCCGCTCCCCGGGAGCGTCGCCGTCGTGCTCTTTCCGTTTCCGGCAGCCACCCCGGACGTCGACCTCGTCGCGCCGGTCGTCGAGTCGCGGGTCGACGGTGGCGGTGTGCCGATACCGGCGGGCGGGGCGGTTCTCGTCGCCCGCGGTCAGTCCGCAGCGGCCGTCACCGCCGAGGCCGTAGTCGGTTCGGCGATGACCGTTCGGCTCTCGCTTCGTCCGGCGTGGCCGGGCGTGCTCGCGGCATTCGGCGGCGGCCCGCAGCTCGTCCGGGACGGGGTGCCTCTCTACCGCTCGGGCGAGAAGTTCACGACCGCTCAGCTCGGCCCGCGGGCGCCGCGCAGCGCGGTCGGGCAGCTCGCCGACGGACGGCTCCTGCTCGTCGCCGTCGACGGCCGGCAGCCGGGCTACAGCATCGGGCTCACGAGCTTCGAGCTGGCCCAGGCGCTCGTGAGGCTCGGCGCAGTCACGGGGATGGGGCTCGACAGCGGCGGGTCGACGACGATGGCATTCGACGGGACATTGCTGAACCGTCCTTCCGACGGCCGCGAGCGGTCGATCTCGACAGCGGTGATGCTCCTGTACCGCGGAGTCTTCGCTTCCGAGCCGCCTGCCCTCGTCTCGCCGAACGGGGACGGCGTGGCCGAGTCACCGGAGCTCGGCTACCGGATCGTGCGTCCCTCCTCGGTCACCGTGACATTGCGGGGCCCGGCCGGGGCGGCGCCCCTTTCCTCGACGGCCTCGCAGCTGCCGGGCACGTACCCGGTGGCGTTCCCGCCGACGGGCGGCGCGCCTGCATCCGGAAAGTGGCGCCTCGAGGTGAACGCGGTGGACGACGTCGGCCAGTCGTCGGCGATGGCGAGGTCGTTCGTCGTGGACGACACGCTGGGCTTCCTCCGCGTTCCGAGGCTGCGGGCGGTTCCGCCGAAGGGTCGCGCGATTCCGCTGACCTGGCGCCTGTCGCGCCCCGCGCGCGCCTCCGTGACTGTGCGCGATCCGTCCGACAGGCTCGTGCGTCGCCTGCTCGGCGGCGCGCGGCTCGACGCGGGCGACCAGCGCGTCGTCTGGGACGGCCGCGGCGTGAACGGGCGACGGCTCGCAGGTCGCTACACGATCCGCGTCGTCGTGGCCAGCGAGGTGGGCCGTTCCGAGTTGACGGCGCCGATCGTCTTGCGCTTGGCGGCCGCTCGGTAGAGCAGGTGTCGGACTGAAGTCCGACACCGCGGATTCGTCCTTCACGTAGTCGCCGCGTTAGCGGCGGCTAGCCTTCCGCGATGCTCGTCGCCAACGTCCTGAGCGACCTCCTCCACGGGATCACCGAGGCGGTCACCGACGCAATCGGCAACCAGGGTCTCTACGCGGTGTTCGGCCTGATGCTCGTCGACGCGGTGCTCCCCGCGGCGAGCGAGGTCGTGATGGTGTACGCCGGCGCGATCGCCTCGGGCGCGCTCGTCGGCCAGTCGGTGACGCTGTTCGGCTACGAGTTCGCGGACGGTTTCCCGGCGTACGTCGCGATGGCGACGGCAGGAACCATCGGGTACCTGATCGGGTCGATCCTCGGCTGGATGCTGGGCGACCACCTCGGCCGACCGTGGCTGGAGCACCACGGGAGGTGGTTCCACCTGAGCACCGAGAAGCTCGACCGCGCGGAGCGGTGGTTCGACCGCTGGGAGGAGTGGGCGGTCTTCATCGGCCGGATCACGCCCGTCGTGCGATCGTTCATCTCCGTGCCCGCCGGTGTCTTCAACGCTCATTTGAGGCCGTACGTCTGGCTGACGCTCCTCGGCTCCGCGCTCTGGTGCTTCGCGTTCGCAGGCGCAGGATGGGCCGCCGGGGCGAATTGGGAGAGCTTCCACGAAGCGTTCCGCTACGTGGACTACCTCGTGGTCGTCGCCGTGATCGGCGCCGCGGCGTTCCTCGGCTGGCGGCTCCTGAAGCGTCGACGCCGCCCCGTCGACGAGCCCGTGTGACGGCTTTTCCCTGCATGCAGCCCGGTACACTCGGGCGATCGTGATCCCGCTCATCGACGTCAAGGCGCAGTACGCGCCGCTCATTCCCGAGCTCAAGGAGCGGTTTGCGGCGATTCTCGACTCGGGCCGGTTCATCTTCGGCCCCGAGGTGGAGGCCTTCGAGCGGGAGGCGGCGGCGTACCTCGACGTGCCGCATGCGATCGGCGTTGCCAACGGAACGGACGCGCTCGTCCTCGCTCTCGAGGCGATGGGCGTGGCGCGCGGCGACGAGGTGATCTGCCCGTCCTTTACCTTCTATGCCACCGCCGAGGCGATCGCGCGTGTCGGAGCGATCCCGGTGTTCGCGGACATCGATCCCGTGACGCTCAACCTCGACCCGCAGGACGTCGCGGCGCGCGTGAGCGAGCGGACGACCGCGATCGTGCCTGTCCACCTCTTCGGCCGGCCCGCGCCGCTCGCCGAGCTCGCCGAGCTTGGAGTGCCGCTTCTCGAGGACGCGGCGCAGGCCTTCGGGGCGCCGGGCGTCGCCACCACGGGCGTCTGCTCGACGTTCAGCTTCTTCCCGACGAAGAACCTCTTCGCGCTCGGCGACGGCGGCCTCGTCGCGTGCACCGACGACGACGTCGCCGAGACGGTGCGCAAGCTCCGCTTCCACGGCTCGGTGGACAAGCAGACCTTCGAGCTGATCGGGACGAACTCGCGCCTCGACGCGATTCAGGCCGCGGCGCTGCGCGTGTTCCTGCCGCGGCTCGCGGGCTGGAACCAGGGACGCCGCGACGCTGCAGCCCGCTACGCGGAGCTGGGCCTCGGCGAGGCGCTCGACGTCCCCGTCGACGAGCCCGGGCACGTGTACCACATGTACGTGGCCCGCTCTACCGAGCGCGACCGCGTCGCCGGCGCCCTCCGCGAGGCCGGAATCGCGTCGGCCTCGTACTACGTGACGCCGCTCCATCTCCAGCCGGCGATGGCGTACCTCGGCTGCGAGGCAGGATCGCTACCCGAGACCGAGCGCGCCGCGGCGGAGAACATCGCGCTGCCGATGTGGGGCGGGATCGACGCCGCCCAGCAGGAGCAGGTCGTCGCGACGGTCCGCGCGGCCGTGGGCGTGGCCGTCTAAGGGAGACGACGGGTGCGCAGCCCGATCACCCGTCACTCGATCTGGCAGATCGCCGTCGATGCAGCGCTGGTCGCGGCCGCCTGGTGGCTCGCCTGGAACCTCCGTTTCGAGGCGCGCCCGGTGTACTACGACCGGTATCTCGACTGGTCGATCGTGCTCCTCGTCGTCGGCCTGAAGCTGCCCGTCTTCGCGCTGTCGGGGTTCTACAACCGTTGGTGGCGCTACGTCTCGACGAGGGACATGTGGGGTGCGCTGAGGGGGGTTGCCCTCGCGTCGATCGCGGTCTTTCTCGTCTTCGCCCTGTTCGACGTGCACCGCGTGGCGGTGCCGCGCGGAGTCTGGTTCGTCGACCTGCTGCTCTGCCTCGCCTTCGTGGCCGGCGCCCGGCTGCTCGCCCGGACGCTGATCGAGCGTCCGTTCCCGGGGCGGATCGTGACCCGCGGCAAGGACGTGATCGTGGTCGGTGCGGGAGATGCGGCACAGCTCGTGGTGAAGGAGATGCAGCGCAGTCCGGCGCTCGGCTACACGCCGATCGGCCTTCTCGACGACGACCCGCGCAAGCGCAACCTGCGCCTCCACGGCGTGCGCGTACTTGGGACCGTCGCCGAGCTCGACCACGTCGTGCGTGACCGACGGCCCGACGAGATCCTGATCGCGATCCCGACCGCCCCCGGCGAGCTCCGTGCCCGCATCGTCGAGACCGCTCGCTTGCTCGACGTCCCGGTCAAGACCCTTCCCAGCCTTTCCGACCTCGTGTCGGGCGACCGCGACCTCGCGCGGCAGCTTCGTCCCGTCGAGGTCGAGGACGTGCTCGGCCGCGAGCCGGTCGACGTCGACCTCGCCGCGATCGCGGACTACCTCCAGAACGAGGTCGTCCTCGTCACCGGTGCCGGAGGCTCGATCGGAGCCGAGCTGTGCCGCCAGATCGCGCGCCTCGAGCCCGCCAAGCTCGTGCTCATGGACAATGCCGAGCCGGCGCTCTTCGAGATCGAGCGCGAGCTCGTCCGCGACCGTCGGTTCCGAGCAGCGGCAGCCGTGGTGGGTGACGTCAAGGACGTCGTCAAGGTGCGCCAGGTCTTCGACAAGTACCGCCCGGGTGTTGTCTTCCACGCGGCGGCGTACAAGCACGTCGCGCTGATGGAGGCGAACCCGGTCGAGGCGGTGCGCAACAACACACTCGGCACGCGCGTCGTCGCCGACGTGGCGGTCGAGTTCGGGACGAAGCGGTTCGTGCTCGTCTCGACCGACAAGGCCGCGAACCCGAAGACCGTGATGGGACAGTCGAAGGCGCTCGCCGAATGGATCGTCGAGACCTGGGGCCACAAGGCCGAGGTCTCGACGCGATTCGTGGCGGTTCGCTTCGGAAACGTCCTCGGCTCGTCCGGCTCCGTCGTGCCGATCTTCCGGCGCCAGATCGCGCGCGGCGGCCCGGTGACCATCACCCACGCGGAGATGACGCGCTTCTTCATGACCATCCCCGAGGCCGTGCAGCTGATCGTCCAGGCCGGCGCGATCGGCGGCCGCGGCCAGGTCTACGTGCTGGACATGGGCGAGCCCGTGCGAATCGTCGACCTGGCCGACAAGATGATCCGCCTCTCCGGCAAGGAGCCCGGGACGGAGATCGCGATCGAGTTCATCGGCCCGGCGCCCGGGGAGAAGCTGCACGAGGAGCTCGTGAGCGACGGCGAGACCGCCACGCCGAGCCCGCATCCGAAGATCGACCTGATCACCAGGCTGCCGGTCGACGCCGACTGGCTCGAGGCAGAGCTCTCCGAGCTCGAACGGCTCGTCACCGACGGCGAGACGCTCGAGCTCGTCGGCGCCTTGCGACGCATCGTCGACGCGCCGAAGCGCGCCCTCTCGACCGCGCCCGTCTAGCCGTGGCGCCACCGGTGCTCGTCGTGGGCGACGTCCACGGTCATCGCGATGTCCTGGTTTCGCTCCTGCGCGACGCGGGGGTGCTCGACGTCGGCGAGGCCTGGGTCGGCGGGGACGCCCGCGTCTGGCTCGTCGGCGACCTCGTCGATCGCGGGCCGGACGGGATCGGCGCGATCGACCTCGTCCGGCGGCTCGAGCGGGAGAGCCGAGGCGCCGTCCGCTGCCTGCTCGGAAACCACGAGGCGCTCCTGCTGGCGGTCCATCGCTTCGGCGACGAGGAGACCTCGTTCCCCGGCACGAGCTTCCGCGACGTCTGGCGCGCGAACGGAGGAGTCGAGTCGGACCTGCGGGCTCTCACGGACGAGCATGTCGAGTGGATCACCTCCCGTCCGGCGCTGGCACTGGAGGGCGACGCCCTCCTCGTCCACGCGGACACCGATGCCTATCTCGGGCTCGGGAACAGCGTCGACGAGGTCTGTGGGGCCATCTCGACAGCCCTCGAGAGCGGCGGGGTCGACGAGGTCGACGCGGTGCTCGAGGCGCTCAGCGACCGCATGCGGTTGCTCGACACGGAGCGAGTCGACGCGCTTCTCGACCGCTTCGGCGGATCGCGGATCGTGCACGGCCACACGCCGATCGCGTCCGTCCGCGGTGTCGACCCGCGCGCGGTCACCGGACCGCTCGTCTACGGGAACGGCCGCGTGACGAACGTCGACCACTGCCTCTTCGCCGGCGGCCCCGGCTTCGTCTACCGGCTCGACGAAGCGCCGCCTGGGACGTAGCGGACGGTCAGCGGGCGAGCCAGCCGCCGTCGACCACGAGTGTCGTGCCGTGCACGTAGTCGGCAGCCGGGGAAGCCAGGAACAGCACGGCGCCGACGATGTCCTCGGGCGTGCCCCAGCGTCCGGCCGGGATCCGCTCGAGGATCTGGCGACTTCGCGTCGGATCCTCCCTGAGAGCATGCGTGTTGTCGGTCGCGATGTACCCGGGCACCACCGCGTTGACGTTGACGCCTCGGCTCGCCCACTCGTTCGCGAGCGCCTTGGTCAGCTGGGCGATGCCGCCCTTGCTGGCGGCATAGCTCGGCACCGTGATTCCACCCTGGAACGAGAGCAGCGAGGCGATGAAGACGATCTTCCCAGCCTCGCGCTCCAACATCCTCTTGCCGACCTCCCGGGTGAGCACGAACTGGGAGGAGAGGTTGGTGGCGATCACCGTGTCCCACGCCTCGTCGGTGTGCTCGGCCGCGGGCTGCCGCACGACCGTCCCGGCGTTGTTCACGAGGACGTCGATCCGCTCGACATCGTCGTCGAGCCTTCGCACGAGGTCGAGCACGGCGGCACGGTCGCCGAAGTCGCAGGCATAGCCGCGAAAGCGTCCGCCGCGCGCTTCGACCTCGCGGGCCACGTCCTCGCCGTCGGGCCGGAGGGTTGCGCTGACGCCGACGACATCGGCGCCGGCCTCGGCCGCGCCGATCGAGATCGCGCGGCCGATCCCGCGCCTGCACCCCGTCACGAGCACGGTGGATCCCTCGAGACCGGTGCTCACGC
This sequence comes from uncultured Actinomycetes bacterium, assembly GCA_963810295.1. GTDB lineage: Bacteria > Actinomycetota > Thermoleophilia > Gaiellales > Gaiellaceae > Gaiella. Next base: position 83,441 of record CAWEMW010000007.1, on the reverse strand, counting down.
TCGGCAGTCCACCAGGATCTTCATCGCGTCCGAGCCGTCGCGGAGGCGCTCGAACACACGGGGGAGCGCCTCGAGCGGCTCGACGGCGGTTACGAGGCGGTCGAGCGGCAGCGCGTTCGAGGCGAGGAGGGCGATCGCGGCCTCGTAGTCCTCGGGCTCATAGACGCGCGCGCCGATCACGGTCAGCTCCTTCCAGAAGAGGTCGAAGAGGCGCACGGGCTGCGCCTCCGGGTAGATCGCGACGACGACGACTCGGCCTCGCAGACAGCCCAGTTGGGTCATTGCCATGGCCGCGGTCGGGGCCCCCGAGACCTCGAAGACGACATCGGCCCCTGCTCCGTCGCTCGCGTCGGAGACCCTCGCGAGAAGCTCGTCAGTGGTCGGATCCACGACGTCGAGCCCAAGATCCGCCGCGAGGCGGGCTCGAAACGGGTTCGGCTCGCTGAGGAGGACGCGGGCGCCGAGCTGGCGAGCGACGAGGGCGACGAGCAACCCGATCGGACCGCCGCCGAGCACGACAGCAAGCTCGTCCGGCTCGAGACAAGCGCGCCGCACGTCGTGGCAGGCGACGGCGAGCGGCTCGGCGAAGGCGCCGTGAAGGAGCCCGACGTTGGCCGGGAGCCGGTGAATCGTGAATGCCGGCACCGTCCACCAGCGCTGGAAGGCGCCGGGCGTGTCGATCCCCAGAAACGCGAGGTCGCGACAGATGTGGCTGACGCCCTTGTCCGCCGGTGTCTCGCCGCGGGTATCGAGCGGCCGCACGACGACCGCGTCTCCGACGGCAAGGTCGTCGACCCCGTCGCCGAGCTCGACGACGACGCCGGACATCTCGTGGCCAATCACCTGTGGCGCTCGAACCCTGTGATCCATGTGGCCCTGGGCGATGTGGAGATCCGTGCCGCAGACACCGCAGTACGCGACCTCCAGTCGAGCTTCTCCCGCGCCTGGGGGAACGGGCACGGAGCCGCCCACGGTGAACAGCCCCGGCGACTCGTAGAAGACGGCGCTCACGCGAGCTCAGGTCCGTTGGCGCCCATGGCTTCCAGCTCCTCCTCGGCCTCGATCATCCGCCGGAGCCACTCCTCACCATCGGCGAGATGGAGCAGATCGGCTGCGCCCGCGCGCTCTGCGTCGCCTGCCCGCAGCGCGTCATAGATGTCTCGGTGCCGTTGCCGCGTGACCTCGATGGCCCCCTGCTCCGTGACCGACCGCCAGAGCCGCGCCCGTAGGGTTCCGCCCGAGAGGTTCTGGATCAGAGAGGCGAGCGTCGAGTTCCCGGATGCCAGCACGATGATCCGATGGAACTCGGTGTCGGCCGCAATGAAGGCCTGCGTGGTCTCGGCGACGTCCATCTCGGCGAGGCAGGCGTCGAGCGCCAGGAAGTCGTCCTCGTCGAGTCGCGAGGTCGCCATCTCGGTCGCGATCGGCTCGAGGATCCGACGAACCTCGTGAAGCTCGAGCAACGTCGAGCCGGTGAGCAGGTCGCTGATGAACCCCATCCCGGTCAGGAGAAGGTCCGGCTCCAGGCTTGTGACGTACGTCCCGTCACCGACCCGTGGCTCGAGCACCCCGACCATGGTCAGCGCCCGCACAGCCTCGCGGAGCGAGTTGCGCGAGAGGCCGAGGCGTTGGGCGAGCTCCTGCTCCTTCGGGAGCTTGGCGCCCGCGGCGAACTCGCCGGACATGATGAGTCCCTTGATCTCGGTGATCGCCTGGTCAGTCAGCGCTGCCATCGGGCTCCTGAGGGTCGATGCGATAGAGGGAGCGAGCGGTGCCCCCAAGTATGCGGTCGCGATGGTCGGGCGCGACCCGGTCGATCGCGCTCACTGTCTCGCGCCAGACGCGTCCGTAGTCGCCGTTCAGCAGGCACACCGGCCAGTCGCTGCCGACGAGCAGCCGCTCGGGCCCGAAGCACTCCACCGCGACCTCGACTGCGGGCACGAGATCGCTCGCGCTCCAGTCGTCGCGTGCCGTGGCCGTGCTGAGTCCGGAGATCTTGGCGCAGACGTTCGGAAGGCGTGCCACGTCGTCGAGCTCCGTCGCCCACAGCGCCATCTCGGTGGTTCCCAGCGGCGGCTTTCCGAGGTGGTCGACGACGATCGTGAGGCTTGGGAACGTACTGGCGACCACGGCGACGTCGGCGAGATGTCGTGGCCAGACGACCGGTAGCTCGAGCAGCAGCCCGGCTTCGGCGACGGACTCGAGGCTCTCGAGCACGGTGTCCCGCAGGATCCAGTGCGGATCGGGCTCCTGGTGGATCAGCGGGCGGATACCGCGGACGAGAGGTCGCGCGACGAGCTCGTCGAGCCGCGCTCGCGCGGCAGCCGGCGCGTCGAGGTCGAGCCACGCGACGACCGCCGCCACCCATGCCGTCGCCTCGGCGTGCACGAGGATGTCGTCGGTGTCGACGTCGAGAGCGGCGCCCTGGACGACGATCGTGTGCGTCACGCCTGCGGCGTCGAGCAGAGGCTCGAGCTCGGCTGGCCCGAACCTCCTCGCAATAGCGGCGTGCTCCTCGGTCATCCACGGTTGCGGGAGCAGTTCGGGATCCCAGAAGTGCTGATGACCGTCGACGATCAGGGGAGGTCTGCTTTCAGGAGAAGTGCGGGCCCTCGCCGTCGAGACGGCGAGGGCCCGGTCGTCACCAGGAGGGCCAGTGACGATGCCGTTAGCTGAACTTGCCTGCGTTTGCCTTCGTGACGAACGCGGTCCCCGTGTCGACGTTCTTCGGGACCTTCTTGCCCTTGACGGCGTTGTAGAGCGTCGCGATCCCGAGCGAGCCGATCTTCGCCGGGAACTGGGCGACGCTGCCGTCCTGGTTGCCCGCCCTGATCTGCGCCACCTCGTCAGGGAGCGCGTCGAAGCCGACGACGATGATGTCGGACGGCTTGATTCCCGCGTTCTTGATGGACTGGAGCGCTCCCAGCACCGGCGGGCCGCACGCCGCGTAGAGCGCGGTCAGCTCCGGGTTCGCGGTCAGCATCGTCTGCGCAGCCGAAGCACCCTTCGTCTGGTCGCAGTCCGTGCGGAGCTTCGAGACCACCTTGATCTTGCTCCGGACGGGACCGAGCCCGGCAAGCATCCCCTTGACGCGATCGTCGAGTGCGGGGACACCGGGAACGCCTTCGAGGATGCCGAGCGTGTCGCCGGCCTTGAGCTTCGTGGCGAGCCACTTGCCCGCCAGGAGGCCGCCCTTGTAGTTGTTCGTCGCGACCACGGACGCCTTGTTCTTCCAGGTCGGGATGTCGTTGTCCATCAGCACGACCTTCACGCCTTGCTTGATCGCCTGGTCGAGCGCACGCGACACCGCGGGGCTCGTCGGGGTGATGGCGATCCCCTTGACGCCCTGGGCGACCATGTTCTGAATCGCCGCAATCTCGCCCGCGTCGTCGGTTCCGTTCTTGCCCTGCGCGTAGATGACGCTGGCGCCCGGCTGACTCTTGTCCCACTTCTTCGCCGCGTTCTGCAGCACGAAGAAGAAGTCGACCGGGAACTTCGTGATGAAGCCCAGCTTCACCGGGGTCTGGGCGTCCTGGGCGCTCGGCCGGGCAATCGCTCCGCCCGCGAGCACCGTGGCGCTGACCACGGCAGCCAGGATCACGCCTCCCAGCAGCCTGTTCCGAAACATCGTCTGTCCTTTCTTCGGACACACAGTTGACAATTCGCTCCGCGGCCCTGCAGTAGCCACGGAGCTCCCAGTCCGAGCCGTCCCGGCTCGGCGCGGTCTACGTCTCGCTCACTCGCCACCTCCCACGATCAGCGAGACGATGCTCGAGTACGTCTCGGTCGAGGGGACGAGCTCTCCGACGTTGCGTCCGCGTCGGAGCACGATGGCGCGATCTGCGACTTCCATGACGTGATCCATCGCATGCGACACGACGAGCACGGCCTTCTGCTCGCTCCGTAGCCGGAGGATGAGATCGAGGACAGCCCGGGACTCGCGCACGCCGAGCGCAGCTGTCGGCTCGTCGAGGACGACGACGCTCGAGGCGAACGCCGCTGCGCGGCTGACTGCGATCGCCTGGCGCTGGCCTCCCGACATCAGCCCGACGACGCCGTTGCCGTCGGGGAGCGCCACCTGGAGGCGCTCCAGCACGCTCCGCGTCGTCTCGTTCATCTGCCGGCGTCGGATGAACTGCAGGGACCTCGGCAGCCACGCCGGCCCCGCGAGCTCGCGACCCGCGTAGAAGTTGTCGGCCGGCCGGAGGTTGTCGAACAGCGCGAGATCCTGGTACACGGTCTCCACGCCGAGGGCGCGCGCGTCGGCCGGGGACTGCACGGCGACGGGGCGCCCGTCCATCTCGATCGTGCCGCTGTCGAGCCGATGAACGCCGCTCAAGCACTTGATCAGGGTCGACTTGCCTGCACCGTTGTCTCCGAGGAGCGCCAGCACCTCACCGGATCGGACCTCGAGGTCGACGCCGTCGAGCGCAACGACCGCTCCAAAACGCTTCACCGCGTCGCGTACGCGGAGCGCGGGCACTCCCGTGGCGGGCGGATCGAGAGGCTCGGCATAGGCCGTCATGCGGCCGCCCTCGCAGCCTGGGCGACGCGCAGTCGGGACTCGATCGCGCCGCGAAGGACGTCGGCCTCGACCGCGAGCAGCACGACCACTCCGATCGCTATCAGCTGGTAGAAGGCATCGACGTTGTGCAGGTTCAAGGCGTTCCGGATCACGCCGATCGTGAAGGCGCCGACGAGCGCATTGACGACGCTGCCTCGGCCGCCCGCGAACGCCGCGCCGCCGATGATCACCGCGGCGATCGAGTCGAGCTCGGCGAGGTCGCCCGTTGTCGGTGAGCCCGCGTCGATCAGCCCTGCCGTGATCAAGCCGCCCACCCCGGCCGCGAGCCCGCTCAGGACATAGACCGAGACGAGCACGCGGCGCACTGGGATGCCCGAGCGGCGCGCGGCCTCCGGGTTGCCGCCCACGGCATAGAGCCAGCGCCCGAAGACCTGCCTCGTCGTCAGCACGAGGCAGAGGAACGCGAGTGCCGCAACGACGAAGATCGAGTACGGCAGCCAGCCGATCGAGCCGCCGCCGATCTGCTGGACGATCGGCGGCATCCCCGAGATCAACGTTCCGTCCGAGGCCCAGAGAGCGATCCCGCGCACGATGCTCAGCGTCGCGAGGGTGACGATGAAGGGGTGCGGGACGCGGCCGAAGACGTAGACGAGGCCGTTGACGGCGCCGACGGCGACGCCTGTGCCGAGGATCGCAACGATGACGAGCGCGCTCGACGACGTCTGCTCGAAGACGATCGCGCCCACGACGCCCGACAGCGCGACGGTCGCTCCCACCGACAGGTCGATTCCGCGCGTGACGATCACGAGGAGCTGCCCGAGCGCGAGGATCGCGATCACCGAGGTCTGCGAGAAGACGTTCCCGAGGTTGCGTGTGGTCGGGAAGACGGGCGTCGTCAGGCTCACGACGACGATCAGGATCAGGAGGATCAGGAACGGCCCGGCCCGAAGCGCCAGGAGCCCGGCCTGCAAGGCCCTGTACCGATCGAAGGGGAGCCGGTGCTTCACGGAAGACCCGGGGGACAGCGGCGTCGGATCCATCGTGGCGGTCATTGTCGTCCCACGCCGAGGGGAGCGCCCGACCAGACTGGCCCGAGCGGGAAGGCGTATCGCTCGAGGGACTCGGGGAGCATCTCGATGCTGTAGCCGGGGTCGGACGGCGCGACGTATCGCCCCCCGCGCACGACGGCCGGCGACACGAAGTGCTCGTGCAGGTGATCGACCCACTCGATCACGCGGCGGTCGAGCGAGGCGCTCACCGACACGTAGTCGAAGAGGGCGAGGTGCTGGACGTACTCGCAGAGCCCGACGCCGCCCGCGTGCGGGCAGACGGGCACGTCGTACTTCGCGGCCAGGAGAAGCACCGCCAGGGTCTCGTTCACCCCGCCCACTCGACAGGCGTCGAGCTGGCAGACGTCGATCGCGTCGGCCTGGAAGAGCTGCTTGAAGACGATTCGGTTCTGGACGTGCTCGCCGGTGGCAACCCGGATAGGCGCGATCTCGCGTCGGATCCGCGCATGCCCGAGGATGTCGTCCGGGCTCGTCGGCTCCTCGATCCACCACGGATCGTGTTTGCCCAGGCGTCCCATGGCCGCGATCGCCTCGTCCACGCCCCACACCTGGTTCGCGTCCATCATCAATCGTCCGGCGGGCCCGAGCTCGCGCCGGATCAGTGCCGCGCGTCGATCGTCGGCGTCCAGGTCGGCGCCGACCTTCATCTTCACGTGCGTGAACCCGTCGGCGACGGACGCGCGAACGAGAGTCTCGACCTTCGTGTCCTCGTACCCGAGCCAGCCGGCCGAGGTGGTGTAGGCCGGGTAGCCGGCGGCGAGGATCTCCGCCTCTCGCTCGGCCCGACCCCGCTGCCGGTCACGGAGAAGCTCGAGGGCCTCTTCGGGCGCTAGCGCATCGGTGATGTACCGGAAGTCCACGCACGCCACGACCTCCTCGGGGGAGAGGTCGACGAGCAGCTTCCAGAGGGGCTTTTGCTCCTGTTTCGCCCACAGGTCCCAGACGGCGTTGACGACCGCGGCCGTCGCGAGGTGGATCACGCCCTTCTCCGGGCCCAGCCATCGCAGCTGGCTGTCCGAGACGAGGCTTCGCCAGAAGCTCCTCATGTCCCGCTGCAGCTGCTCGAGCGACCGCCCGACGACGAGCGGAGCGAGCGCGTGGATCGCTGCGACGCACACCTCGGTCCCGCGGCCGCTCGTGAACGTCAGTCCGTGACCCTCGAGGCCGTCGTCCGCGTCGGTGCTGAGGACGACGTAGGCGGCCGAGTAGTCGGGATCGGTGTGCATCGCGTCCGAGCCGTCGAGCAGCAGCGAGGTCGGAAACCGCACGTCATGCGCCTCGAGGGCGACAATTCGTCGGGCCGGCATCTACCGACCGCCCCGCCGGCGCCTCGTACCTTCGGCGCTCCCGCTACGCCACATGCGCCGAGTCTATGCAGAAAGACCCGATAATTACAAGATGAATTCGCCAATCTTGGTGAGGAATCGTGAAATATTGCCCTATAGACCCGATCTTTGAACAGCGTGGTCGGGATGCGGTATTGGGTCAGGGGCTGATGTCGCCCGCGATCGACCGGCGGCCGCCGCTATCCCGTGAGCCCCGCCAGCACGCGATCGAGCAGCTCCGCAGGCGGGCGGGTTGGCGGGACCTGTCCCGGCGGCTTGCGAGCGACGATCAGCTCGCCCGCCGTCGAGAGACGACGGAGTCGGCCGTCGGCAAGCAGTCGCTCGTCGACGGCGCCAAGACGTCCGGAGAACGTCGTGTACACGGGAGTGCCGAGGGCGACGGCCTCGCGGTTCATCGTGCCGCCGGCCGAGACGACGACGTCTGCCAGCGCCACGAGGCTCAGAGCGTCCACGGCCCGCTCGGGAACGATCAGGGACGCGAGGCCGGCGGCACGCAGGCCGTCCCGCTGCGCCGGCGTGCGCGGGAGGACGACCGCGTGAACCGCGTGATCGTTGCCGAGCCGCTCCAGGACGTCGGTGAAGAGTGGGTTCCCGTGCCGGTGGTACAGCGAGACCTCGGGTGGTGTCCGCACGACGGCAAGGATTCTCGAGCGGTCGACCTCGAGCGCGTCGAGCACGCCCGGATCGGGCTCGAACCCGTCGAGGTAGTACTCCTCCTTCAGCCCCGGGTACCGCACGACCTTCCGTTCACGCGCGCCGAGCCGGCTCAGGCGGTGCTGCGGGATCGCCTCCGGCACGACCACACGCGTGGCCGCGCGACAGCCGATCGCGTGTTGCGTGGATGCGAACTCGTAGTCGAACGCATAGGCCGACGGGATCCCGAGCGAGCGCGCGACGAGCGGTAGCTCGTGCGACGCGTGGGACAGCGCGACGTCGAGCTCGCGCCCGCGCGCGAATCGACGGAGCGCACGCAGTCGCGACGCCATGGTCCGCGCCTTCCCGAGCCGCGACGAGCCGCCGTGCGGCGGCCCGACGACCGTATGCGCCAGGCCAGCGTCGTCGAGCAGCTCGAGCGTCTGCGCAAAGTCTCGCGCGGTGATCTCCACGTCGTGGCCACGCTCGCGGAGCAACGCGACGAGGGGCCGGAAGAAGACGACGTGCGGGGAGTTCGTGACGTCGATCCAGACGTGCATCACGCCTCGCCTCGCCGTGCATGCTCGACCGCGCCGGCCTGCTCCCGGCCGATCCACTCGGGGAGGAACGGCTCTGCGATTCGGTACCTGCCGTCGGCCGCCTTCTCGACGACGTCCTCCCGCACGAGCGACGAGACCGCGCGCTGGACGAAGGTCGCCGCCGGGAGCCCCGCGTTGATCCGCGTCTCTTCGGCGTACAGGCTTGCCGGGCCTGGACGCAGCGCCAGCAGCACGAGCCGCTCGTTCGCCGTCGCCGCGTCCCAGACACGCGCGAGGTTGTTGTGCTCCGCGCGCAGGACGTCGCCGAGCGCCTCCTCGACGTCGACGGTGTGCGCCGCATGTCCGTGCGGCACACGCGCCCACGTGAAGAAGGCGAGCTCCTGTGTCGCGTAGGGGTGCCCGTCCGTGATCGCAAGCAGCCGGTGCATCGCGTCGTCGTCGATGGCGCGCTCGGTGCCGTCGAAACGGTCGGCGAGGTACGCCTCGAGAGCCGCCTGCGGCAAGCGACCGACCGTCATCTGCCGGGCACTTCGCCAGAACGGCTCGTTCCGGTCGTTGAACAGCGACTCGAGCACGTGGCGCTTGCTGCCGAGGTAGGCGTGACAGACCTCGGGCTGGGTCTGGAACACGGCCCGCATCCTGTTCGGCAGGGTCTCGTCGAGCCGTATCACCTCCTGGAACTCGTCGAGCACGAGCACTGTGCGTCGCTTTCGCTCCGCCCCGAGCTGTCCGGGCAGCTCCAGCAGCCGGTCGATCGCGTCGTCGATGTCCTCCCGCCGCCGGGTCGCGGAGAAGGAGAAGCGGACGTCGCCCTCGAGTGGGTCGATCTCGATCGTCGGCTGCACCCGCAGCGAACGGACGAGCGCCGCCGCTCGCTCGATCAGCTGGCCGGTCGCGGAGGTGAGGTCGTCGAGGATCGTCTTCGCGAGCGCGGCCGCAAAGCGCTCCTTTGTCGGCGTTCGCATCAGGTCGCAGTAGGCGACGAGAACTCCCTCGCCCTGGGCATCCTGGATGGCGCGGAGGGCGAGCGACGACTTCCCGAACCGTCGCGGCGCCAGAACGACGACGTCCTGCCCGCTCCGGAAGTCGGCGACGAGCTCCTTGAGCTCGCGCTCCCGGTCGACGAACGCGTCGTCGAGAGCGAGGGCGCCGAAGGTAAACGGGTTGGCGGCATACACGCCTGCATTATGCATCCACGTATAACGTTCAACATACTACTTTGTATGATACGGGCAAGTATAAGAAAGGACGCCGCTACCTTCTATAACGTCTCGTTATGGACACGCGCCAGCTTGCCGCGTTCTGCGCCGTCGTCGAGAGGCGGTCGTTCTCCCAGGCAGCCGAGCGGCTCGGCGTCACCCAACCGGCCGTTTCCCTCCAGGTGCGCGCGCTCGAGAAGCGCCTCGGGACGCAGCTCCTCGATCGGTCGGGCCGCCGCGTCGAGCCGACGGAGGCGGGGCGGCGGCTCTACCGCGGCGCGCAGCGGATTCTCGCGCTCGAGCAGCAGGTGCTCGCCGACGTCGTCGCGGAGTCGGAGGGGGAGCTGGCGGGCGTGCTCTCGATCGGCGCGTCGACAGGTCCCGCAGCGGTCGTCGTGCCGCTCCTTCTCTGCGAGTTCCAGCGAGCGCACCCTGCGGTACGGGTCTCTCTCGAGGTGCACGACACGGCGACCGTCGTGGAGCTCGTCGCCGAACGCCAGCTCGAGCTCGGGATCGTGGGGGCTTCGCCGCGTCATCGCGGCGTGACCTTCGAGCCGCTGGCACACGACGAGGTCGTGCTCGTCTGCCCTCCCGGCCATCGGTTCGCCGGGAAGTCCCTCGACGTGCACGAGCTTGCCACCGAGACGCTCGTCGTGATGCAGGAGGGCGCAGGCGTTCGGAGGATCGTCGGCGACGAGCTTCGCCGCCTCGGGCTACGCCTGCGCGACCTCGACGTCCGGCTCGAGCTTGGGCTTCAGGAATCCGTGCGAAGCGCCGTTCTGGCCGGCTACGGCGTGACGTTCATCTCGCGCGCAGCCGTGGAGGCCGAGCTGGCGGCGGGCACGCTCGCGGAGGCGCGCATCGCCGGGATGGACGGGACGAGGGAGATCGTGCTCGCGCGTGCGACCGCGCGCGTCCCCACGCGGGTTGCGCAGTCGTTCGCCGAATTCGCCCGCGAGCGGACGGCGGTCCCCGGTCACGGGCTCACGCCCGCGCCGCGCGAGCCGGCGACGAAGCCCGCGTGAGCGACGCGCGTCCGCGTCCCGTGCGGATCACCCGCTTCGGCGCGGGGTCGCTCGTGGAGCTCGAAGAGCTTCTCGCCGAGGTCGGGATCGAACGGGCGATGCTCGTGACGACGGGCCGCGGCGCGGCCTCGGTCTCGGGGCTTCCGGTGGTTGGCGTCTACGACGGCGTCCGGCCCCACGCGCCCGTCGACACGGTGCGCGAGGCAGCCGAACGGGCACGGACCCTCGAGGTCGACGGGCTCGTCAGCCTCGGCGGCGGAAGCGCGATCGACACGTGCAAGGCGGTCGTCGCGGATCTGGCGGCGGGCTCGTACGAGCCGCTCCCGAGAAACGTCGCGATCCCGACGACATACGCGGGCGCCGAATGGACGCCGGGGTTCGGGATGCTCCTGGCGCCCGGTCGCAAGGGCGGTGGGATGGACGAGCGTGCGACCCCCGTCGCCGCGCTCTACGACCCGGAGCTCAGCCTCGGGCTGCCACTCGAGCCGACGGTCGGCACGGCGATGAACGCGCTCGCGCACTGCGCGGAGGCGTACTACCACCCGTCCGCCGGACCGCGCGGCGATCGCAACGCCGACACCGGCGCGACCGCCATCGGGCATGCGCTGCCGCTCGTCGTTGCCGAGCCAACCGGTCTTTACGGCCGAACGCGGCTCCTCGAGGGCGCGATGCGCGCCGCGATGGCGCTCGGCGACACCGGGCTCTGCCTCGGTCACGCGATGGCCCAGGCGCTCGGGGGCCGTTACGGGCTTCCGCAGGGGTCGATGAACGCGCTGTGCCTCCCGCTCGCGCTTCGCTTCAACGCGGAGGTGGTTCCGGGGGAAGTGGCGCGCTTTGCCGACATGCTTGGCGCCGACGACGCTCCTGCCCGCGTCGAGGAGCTGGCCCGCCTCGGCGGATTCGAGCGGCTGCGCGACTTCGGCGTGCCCGAGTCCGAGCTGGACGACGTCGCTGCCGCGATCGTCGCGCGCCCGGGCGCGAAGGCGAACCCCAGGCCGGCGACGGCGGAGGAGGTCGCGGGCCTCCTGCGCTCGATCTGGTAGCCATCAAGCCTCTAGCGGAACCGCTCGCCCTCGTCTCGCCTGAAGCCGAGCCAGGCGAAGGCGAAGAACGCGACACCCCAGGCGACGAGCGCGCCGACGTGGTGGAGGGGGACCGGGCTGTCGCCCGTCGCGACCGAGTCCAGGACCTCGATCCAGCTCCTCGTGGGCAGCGCCTGTGACGCCAGGTCCACACCGTGCGGGACGTCGTCCGTGGGGCGCGTCCACAAGGCCCCTCCGATCGCGAGCGGGAAGAACAGGAGGTTGGCGACGGGTAGCGCCGAGCGGGGTGACAGCCAGTAGCCGAAGCCGATCCCGAGCAGCGCGAACGGCACGCTTCCGAGCAGGAGCCCGACGACGAGGAGGCCGAACCGCCACGGAGACAGCGACGCGCCGTACACGCTCATCGCGACGAGGATCACCACGGCGACCGTTCCACCCGCGAAGACGAGTGCGGAGAGCACGCGGCCCGCGAGCCGCGTGGCGACGGAGACCGGAAGCGTGCGCAGAAATGCCTCCCACGGGGACGTTCGTGTCGCGGCGATGCCCACGCCGAACTGGAAGAACGTCACGGTGAGGAGCGCCGTCGCCGCGAAGCCGGCGAGCAGACGCTCCGGTTCGTCGCGCTCGAGCTGGCGGCCGAAGAAGAGGAGCACGAGCCCCGGGAAGGCGAGCGTCGGCAGCACGTACGCGGGGTAGCGCGCGAGCTGGAGCGTCTCCGCCCGCGCGTAGACGAGGGCCAGCCTCACGGCGTGGTCTCCCCTGTGAGCGCGACGAAGGCGTCCTCGAGGCTCGCGGGCGCCACCTCGAGGTCCTTGAAGGCGACGCCCGAACGAACGAGATCGGCGACGAACCGGTCGGCGTCCTCGACGTAGAGCACATGGCGGCCGTCGTAGGCGTCGACCGAGGTGACGCCGGGCAGCGTGGTGGGCAGGCTCGGTACTCGGACTGTCACTCGCGTCAAGCCGGCACGTGCCCGCATCTCGGAGACCGTGCCCTCGAGGGCGACGCGTCCCTCGACGAGGAGCACGACACGCGAAGCGATCTCCTCGGCTTCCGCGAGCTGCTGCGTCGTCAAGAGCACGGCGCCGCCGTTCTCGGCAAAGCTCACGATGTCGGCGAGGAGCGCGCGACGTGCGGTCGCGTCCATTCCCGCCGTCGGCTCGTCGAGGAAGAGCGCATCCGGACGGCCTGCGAGCGCGAGAGCTACTGCGAGGCGCCGACGCTGGCCGCCGGAGAGGCCACCTGCGTCGCGATCGGCGAGGGCCTCCAGGTCGAGACGCCCGAGTGTCGCCTCCGTGGTGTCCGGGCTCGGGAAATGAGCTCGGACGAGGTCGACGACCTCTCGGACGCGGATCGCAGGCGGGAAGAAGATCTCCTGCAGCACCGCGCCGACGTGTCGGCGCGCAGAGGGAGTGCGTGGATCTCGCTCGAAGAGCCGTGCGCGCCCCTGGTCGGGACGACGAAGCCCGAGGAGGATCGCCACCGCTGTCGACTTGCCCGCGCCGTTCGGCCCGAGCAGTGCCAGGATCTCCCCGCGGCGCAGTTCGAGGTCGACGCCGTCGAGCGCAGTCACCGCGCCGAACGACTTCACGACGCGGTCGAGGCTCGCGACGCTGGGAGAGTGCGGCAGTGAAGCCCGTGTCTGCATCGGCTCGGAGCGTCTGGACAGCGATCCCGATGCTATGGCGTCCTGCGGTTTCGCACCATTGTCCGAAACGGACACTGTCTGCCGGGCCAGCGCCGCCGCGCCGACGAGCACGTTGTAGGCCCCGTGGGCTGCGATCGCGGCATACAGACGCCCGGTCGCCAGATACACGGCGCCGAACACGGCGCCGGTGAGCACGTGTGCCGAAGCGGCAGGGCCCTGGCGAGGGACATGCGCAGCTGCAAACAGCGCGGTGCTCAGCGCAAGCGCATTGAGGCGTCCGAGGGGGGCGGTCAGCGCGCCGAGCACGAGGCCTCGCCAGATCGCTTCTTCCTGGGCGGACTTCGCGGCGAGAACCAGGCTTCGCGCGGCCAGGCGGCGTCTCGGAACCCCTGTCAGGCCGACGGCGGGCAACCGCCGCCAGGCCAGCACGAGGAACAGCCCGCACCCACTCGCGCAGCCGGCGACGAGCGCCGCTCCAGGTGCGTGCAGCGTCGGGTCTCCGGGCGCCAGTTGGGGAGCCGCGAGCCCCGCGCCCACCGCGATTGCGAGCCACCCGGCCGGCTGCCACAGCGCGGTGCCCGTCACGCCGCTCGTCGCCCGACCGGAAGCACGTACAGGGTCGACTCGGAGAGGCCGTCGATGCCGAGAAATCGGTCCACGAGATTGTCGAAGAACCCGCCGACCGGGGTCGCAGCGAGCTCGAGTGCCTCGGCGGCCAGCAAGAAGCTCTGCGCCACGTGACCTGCCTCGAGAAGGGCAAACCGATACGCACGTGCGCCGTACTTGAAGCGTGAGCGCGAAAGGATCGTCGTGACGACGACGAACGCCGCGCTGTCGGCGAGTAGCTCGGCGTACGGAGTCAACTCGCCGGTCGTGCCCGGCTCGAGCGGCCGGATGAGCTCCAGCCCGTGGCGCAGCGGGTCGTAGTGGAAGACCGCTGGATCGAGGCCCGCGACGTGCTGGCAGGCGACGTACAGCTCGAGCGGGTAGAGCGCTCCGCCCGACGGCGCAGCTGCGCAGCGCCTGGGGCGTCCCGGCGATGGCGCCCGTGACGCCGTACGCCGCTTCGAGCAACGTCGCAAGCTCACGTACCTCGACCGTCCCGCTCCCATAGGTGCGGCGTGACCGTCGCGTCCGAAGCACGTCGCCGAGCGTCGCCGAACCGAGATTGCCCCGTGGCAGCGCCACGAAGGTGCGATGGAAGTGCCTCTTCACGGACCGCGTGGCCGTGACCCTCATCGCGGCGCTCCGCTCGAGCCGTGCGGCGCCCACGAGCAGTGGATCGACGACCCGCGGATAGATCCGGGAGGCCTCGTGGTAGTCCTCGGTCGGATCGGGCGTCGGTGCCGGGTCCGCGCCGAGGACCCCCGCCAGCCTGACCGTCGGGACGGGCTCGCCGTCGCCATTCCGGTTTCCCGGCGGCGGCGAAGGTCCGGACGGGCTCGGCCGGATCCGTCACGGGAACGGGTGGGGGAGCGGGTTGAGGTCGGCGACGTCGAGGGGCGATCGCACGAGCCCGATCTCGTGCGCGGCGGTCAGAAGCCGGCTTCCGCCCAGAAACCTTGCGCGATGCGACACGTCGAGCGCACAGAGCTCGGGGGCGATCACGCGCGCGACGCTGAGCCCCAGATCGCGAACGTCCGGCGACGTGACGTCGACGGCGTACGCCGAGAGCCCACGGCTCGCGAGCCTCGACATGATCTCGTCGATCTGCGCGTGTGGTGTCGACCCGGCCAGGCCGGGAACGTCACTCGTCTGGCGTCGTTCCTCCGAGCCGTCGAGGAAGCCGGCCAGCTCCGCGCGCTCCTCGGATGCGTAGAAGAGCATGTGGTCGTCGAACGACTCGATGGCATCTGGGTCGGTGGGCGCCGTTGCGCCGGTGACTGCCTGCTGCCGAAGCCACCTGTAGACACCGAAGCTCTCCGCGATCGCCTTCAGCCAGGCTTCCTCCACGCGCGCGGCCGAGGCTGCGCCGACCGAGAGCGCCGCTCCGGCGCCCTCCGGACCGTGCAGCACGGAGATCGCGGTCGGAACGGCGAGGAAGCAGCTCGCATCGACGACTCGGAAGCGAACGCCGGTGGGCTCGAAGAAGCGCCTGTCGAGCTCCGTCAGCGCGGCGTCCTCCGACCAGTCCAGCAGCGAAAGCGACAGGCGGCACTTCCACGCGAGCATCACCGCGTCGCGCTCGACGACCTCCAGCAGGGCGCCGAGGATCGCCTCGTCGAGCGAGGGCCCGCACGCCAGGCCGCTGCTCGTCGCGTACCCGATCGGGGCGAGCCTCGGCTCCGGGCGACGGAGATACACGAGCTCCGCGGGGAGGAAGGTCGCCGAGCCGTCGGCGAGGTCGATGCCTTCGACGAAGGTGGTCTGAGTGTCGTCGGTGAACGGCACGAGCGGGAACCGCTGGATCCCGAACTGCGACGGATGGAACAGGGCGAAGCGGGACGGGTGCACGGCGGCGTCGCCCAGCGCACGCGCTGTCGTCCGCCGAAGCCGCTCGAAGGGCACGAAGACCCCGGAGTAGCGCTCGACCGCCTCCCCGATCGCGGCCGCCCGTGCCCGCCGTGGGTCGGGGTGAGCGCCGCTTCCGAATACGACGGTGGGAGCGCCCAAGGTGCGGCGGGAGGACGCCAGCTCGCACGCGCAATTGGGAAGAGACGACTCGTCCGTCGTGTAGGTCGTCGAGACTGCGCCCGTCGCGATGCCGACGAGCGGCGAAAGCGCTGCCTCGAGGCGCGGGAGCGCCTCTGCCAGGGGCGTGAACGGCCGATCGCCGACGAGCAGCGTCACGACGCCTCCTCGAACCAGGGCGACAGCGCCGCGCGCTGCGGCGGCCCGCAGGCGTGACAGCGCGGTACTCGAAGCAGCTGATCGTGGGAGAGCCGGAGAATAGGCCCCGAGTCGAGGGCGTAGAAGCGGCCGGGCAGCGTCGGGTCCGCCGATGCGATCCAGCGAAGCGCGATGAGGGCGGCAAGCCCCGCTCCGATCGACGCTAGCGGCGCCGGCGCCGAGACGCGAACCGGCTCGCGCTCGACGAGGTCGAAGTCGTCCTCGTATCCCGAGCATGCGCCGCGTCGCAGCACGAAGCACGCGCGGCACGCCGATTCTCCCGGCAGGAAAAGAGGACCTGCGACGACGGTCCGGCCGTCGAAGGGCAAGAGCTGGAGCCAGGGCACGCGGCGCTCGAGCGCACGCTCGTTGAGCCGACTGAGACACGTCAGCTCGTCGCCCGCCGGGGCCGCGACGACGAATGCCTCCTCGGCCGGCTCGGACTCGACGGGCCCGACGGTCACGCGCCCGACCCCCATCTGTCGGAGCTGTCTCGAGACCTCGGCTGCGGCGTCGCCGGCGCCGAGGACAGTGACGTGCGATTCCGTGATGCTCCGAGCCGCGGATCCCTCCGTCGAGCGACGGGTGACCGCGACGGCGAAAGCCGCCGCCGCGGTCAGCTCCTCCGCGGCGCCATTCACATCGGCGCCCTCGACGAGGAGACGATTCGAGCCGAGCAGCGACAACGCGTGCTCGACCGCCGGGGAGATTCGATCCCCGAGCTCGGAGGACAACTCGTCCACCGTCCTCGTGCCGTCGAGCAGCGGCAGGAGCCTCGGCAGCAGAGTCTCGACGGCGCGGCCCTCGAACGTGACGACCGTGCCGCCATGCTCGACGAGGTATCGGCCTCCGTCGCGGACGAGGCGGCACCACGGATGCAGCCTCGGCCGCTCCGGAAGCAACGCTTGAGAGCTCTCGCTCACCAGCAAAGGGTGGTGCAGGTGCAGCAGAGGACGGTGCACGAGCAAAGACCGCTCGAGCAGCCGGGCACGTCCTCGACGACGGCGTAGACCGCCGCGCCGTATCCCCTGACGTTGGCGGACAGGTCGAGCAGCTCTTCGGTCAGTTCCTGGAACACAGTGCTCCCTTCGGTTTGGACAGCATGGGTTGTCAAGATCGCAAACGAAGGCAGCGCGCGCCAGATGTCCTTCGACCCGAAAGTGCGCCGATTTCTCCACAGGACGACACGGCGCCATTGACCGTGGCCTCGCGCCCGCCGATCATCTGGCCATGGCCGAGTACGCCCTCGTGACCCTCCTCGTCGCGACGCTTGCTATCTCGATCTCGGCGATCCCGGAGAGCCAGCTCTCCGCCCGGCTGCCCACGACCGCTGCGAAGGCGCGGGCGCTCGTCGTCCAGACCGCTCGCGCGAATCGCGTGTCGCCGTCGGAGGCGAGGGCGGCGCTCGCGCGAGCCCCGTACCGGAGAGCGCCGCTCCGCTACCTGTTCGCGTCGGGCTGGGTCGACGGGAAGAGGAGCGCGGCCTCGTGCGTCTTCGCGCGGGCAGCGCCCGGCTCGACGGGGCAGAGCATCGCGAGGTCGATCCGTCGCGACGGCGTCCTCGTGACCCGCCTGAGGCGCATGCGGGTCACGGTCGCGCAGGCTTCCGAAGCCGTCCTCCGGGGGACGGCGTCGGCCTGCTGACGACGGATCAGGCCCGCTCGGATGCGGCCTTCGTCGCCGCGACGACGCGACGGAGGCTCACGATGCCGGTCACAGCTCCGGTCTCGTCGACGACGGGCAGGTGCCGGAAGCCCCGCTCGAGCATGATCTGCGCTGCCTCCTCGGCATCGGCGTCCGCCGCGGCCGTGATCGGCTCCTCGGTCATCCACTGCCGGACCCTGGCCTCGCTCGTGTGGACACGGGCGGCCATCGCCTTGAGCATGTCGCGCTCCGTGAGGATGCCGATCAGGCGGCCGAAGTCCTTGACGATCACGGCGCCGACGTTCACGGCGGTCATGCGCTCGGCCACCTCGCCCAGGGTGTCCTCCGGAGCGACGACGATCGGCTCCGGGCGCATGATGTCGGCGAGGCGGGGCACGCTCGCGAGTCTATCGCGTCGCCCGGGGAATAAGAGACACTAATGGTCGGCATTAGCTCGACGCACGTCGTTGGTAGGATCTGCCCGTGGCGAACGGCGCCCTCATCGACGTGCTCGTGATCGGCAGCGGCGCGAGCGGGCTCGCCGCCGCGGTGTCAGCCGACGGCGCCGGAGCGCGTGTCGCCGTCGCGACGAAGACGACGCTCCAGGCGAACAACTCCTCCAAGGCCCAGGGGGGCATCCAGGCCGCCGTCGGGGAGGACGACTCGCCCGAGCTCCACGCCGAGGACGTGATGCGCTCCTCGCACGACACGGCCGAGCCACACCTCGTGGAGGTGCTGACCACCGAGGCGCGATCCGCGATCGCCTGGCTGGAGGAGCGCGGCTGCGCCTTCACCCGCGAGAACGGCGGTTACCGGCTTGCCCGCTGCGGAGGCGCCAGCCGTCGACGGTTGCTCCAGGTCGGCGACCGGACCGGCCACGCGATCACCAAGGCGCTGCGTGAGTCGTTCGAGTCCTCGAGCGGCGAGACGCTCGCGCATCACCGGCTCACGCGACTCGAGCCGAGCGCCGGGGGCTGGCTAGCGTCGTTCTCGACACCCGACGGGAGCGACGAGATCGACGCTTCGACCGTCGTCCTGGCCTCGGGCGGCCGTTGCTTCGCAGAGGCCCAGACGCGAGGCGAGCTCTCCACGAACCATCCGAACGCGACCGGCGAGACGACCCGGATCGCGCTCGACGCGGGCGCGGAGGCGCGCGACCTCGATGCGCTCCAGTACCACCCGAACGGCGGCGCCTGGCCCGCCACGATGCAGGGCTACTCGATCCCCGAGACGACGCGCTCCTACGGCGCCGTGCTCCTGAACGCAGCGGGCGAGGAGTTCACCGACTCACTCGGTCCGCGTGACGAGGTCTCGCAGGCGATCTTCGACGAGGTGGAGGCCGGACGGGGCCTCGAGACCGAGGACGGCCGGCCCGCCGTCTGGCTCGACACGACCCGGATTCCCGAGGCCGACGCGGAGGTCTCCCTTCCCTACATGTTGCGCCGCTACCGCGGCGGCGGCATCGACCCGCTCACCGAGCCGATCCTCACGTACCCGGTCCTCCATTACCAGAACGGCGGGCTCGTCATCGACACCGGCGCGGAGACGACCCTCGAGGGCGTCTTCGCCTGCGGCGAGATCGCCGGCGGGACGCACGGACGAAACCGCATGATGGGCAATTCCCTCCTCGAGTGCGTCGTGTTCGGCCGGAGGGCCGGCGCGAACGCCGCGACGAAAGCGAAGGCATGACCACGATCACGACCACCGATCTCGCCCAGGCCGTCGAGGACGCCGCCGCGCACCTCTACGTCTGGGCGCTCAAGGACATCCCGCAGGACCTGCGCGACGCGCTCGCCGCGGCGAAGGACCGCGAGACCTCGGTCACGGGCATCCGCGTCCTCGAGACGATCCACCGGAACGTCGAAATCGCGGACGAGCAGAAGAACCTCGTCTGCCAGGACACCGGGATCGCCGTCTACTACTGCCGCGTCGGCGAGCACTTCCCGCTCCACCCGGCGCGGATCTACGAGTCCTTAAAGGCGGGGACCGAGCGCGCGACCGTCGAGCATCCGCTCCGTTCGAACACGGTTCACACGCTGACCCGCGAGAACACGGGGCCGAACGTCGGCTACCGGGTTCCGATCGTCCACTGGGACTTCGTGCCGGACTGGGACGGCCTCGACGTGAAGTGCGTGCCGAAGGGCTCGGGCTCGGAGAACATGACCTTTCTCGCGATGCTCGTGCCCGCCGACGGCGTGAAGGGGATCAAGAAGTTCGTGCTCGAGTCGATCGTCGGTGCCGGCGGCAAGCCCTGCCCACCCGGGATCGTCGGGATCGGGCTCGGCGGCTCGGCCGACTACGCGATGCATCTGGCGAAGGAGGCGATCGCGCGCCCGATCGGCACGCGCAACGAGGATCCCCTCGTCGCCCAGCTCGAGGACGAGCTCTACGAGCTCCTCAACGAGACGGGAATCGGCCCGATGGGGCTCGGCGGCGACGTGACCGTCCTCCAGTGCCACATCGAGCACGCCGACACGCACATGACGCTCAATCCGGTCGCCGTGAACTACCAGTGCTGGGCGGCCCGTCGCGCCTCGGCGCACATCGCCGCGGACGGGGCCATCGAGTTCGACAGGGAGTTCTGAGATGGCTGGGAGCGCTGCGATGGCTGGGAGCGCTGGGAGGGCTACCGGTCGGATGGCCGAGGGCTCTGACACGGCTGCAGCTCGGACGGCTGAGGACTACGACAGGGCAGCAGCTCGGCGCCGCGAGAGCGCCCCTGTGGACGAGATGGCGCGGAATCGGCACATTCCCCCGGGCGGCGGCGACGTAGAATCGGCAGTGAGGGTGGCGGGAAGCCTCCCCACCCAGGGTGGGGGTGTGCCGGTGGCCGCGTTCGCGGCTCGCCATGGGTTCCAGGGCGGAGGCTTGCCGGCGGCGGCGTCTGCAGCCGGCCGTCCTACCGCGGACGGGGGCTTGGGTGTGGCCGCGTCACGAGCCAACCACGTCGACACAGCAGCAATCACCGCCGCGAAGAGGGGGGCAGCCTGATGGCGCAACACGAGGTGACGTTCCCGATCGCGGACCCGGCCGAGATAGCGAAGCTCCGAGCCGGGGACGAGGTGGTCGTCCAGGGCCACATCATCGGGATCCGCGACCGGACGCAGATCCGGATCTTCGACCAGGGGATCGAGCCGCCGATGGATCTCAAGGGCGCGTTCCTGCTGCACACCGCGCCGAACGTCCGCAAGATCGGTCCCGGACGCTACGAGAAGATCTGCATCGGCACGACGACGAGCGCGCGCATGGTGCGCTTCACCGAGGGTCTCGGCGCCCAGTACGGCGTGCGTGCGATCTGCGGCAAGGGCGGCTTCCCCGACGAGGCGATCGAGCCGATGCAGCGCCTCGGGATGGTCTACTTCGCGATCGTCGGCGGCGCCGCGGCGCTCGAGACCACCCAGATCGAGGAGATCGAGGAGGTGGCGTGGGAGGAGCTGATGCCCGAGTGCCTCTGGAAGTTCCGCGTCAAGGACTTCGGGCCGCTGATCGTCGGGATCGACGCGCACGGCGGCTCGCTGTACCGCGACGTCCAGGATCGTGCGAGGTCGAAGCTGGAGGAGCTCTATGCCCGCCTTTGAGGATGGCTTCCTCGGAGTCCCGGCGCGACCCGGGAAGCCGCGTGACATCGGGCTCACCCACGTCATCGACAAGGGGCTCAACCTGCGTGACATCGAGGGGCTGTTCGACACCGCCGGGCAGTTCGTCGACATCGTCAAGTTCGGCTGGGGGACGAGCTACGTCACGAACAACCTCGAGAAGAAGATCGCGCTGTACCGCTCGTTCGAGACGCCGATCGTCTGCGGCGGGACCCTGTTCGAGGCGGTCTACGCGCGCGACCGCCTGGACGACTTCAAGGGCTGGCTCGTCGAGCACCGTTTCTCGCACGTCGAGATCTCGGACGGCACGATCGAGATCCCGCGCGACCGAAAGCTCGAGCTGATCGCCGACTTCTGCCGTGACTTCACGGTCCTGTCCGAGGTCGGGTCGAAGGACTCGGACGTCGTCTACGCCCCGTACCAGTGGGTGGAGTGGATCAAGGAGGAGCTGGCCGCGGGCGCCTGGAAGGTGATCACCGAGGGCCGCGAGGGCGGCACGTCGGGGATCTTCCGCGCGGACGGTGACATGCGGACCGGCTTGATCGACGAGATCGCACACGAGATCTCGGTCGACGACGTGCTCTTCGAGGCGCCGACGAAGTCGTCGCAGGCCTGGTTCGTGAAGCAGTTCGGCCCGAACGTCAACCTCGGCAACATCCCGCCCGACGAGGTGATCGCGGTCGAGACGCTGCGCCTCGGGCTTCGCGGGGACACCATGAAAGAGGTGCTCCTGGAGACGAAGCCCGAAAAGGGCTGATCCGTCGGATGGAGTGGAAGCTCTCCCTCGCGGGGCTCCTCATCGGCCTGCTGGTGGGCGTGACCGGGATGGGCGGCGGCTCATTGATGACGCCGCTACTCGTGCTCTTCTTCGGCTTCAAGCCGTCGATCGCGATCGGCACGGACATCGTCCACGGAGCGATCTTCAAGTCGTTCGGCGCCGTTCAGCACCGGCACCTCGGACACGTCCACGCGCGGCTCACGGCCTGGATGCTCCTGGGGTCGGCGCCCTTCTCCATTCTCGGCGTCACGCTTGCGTGGTGGCTCAAGCGCGAGTACGGCGACGGCTACGAGGACACGGCCAAGGCGATCCTCGGCGTCGCGCTCGTGTTCTGCGGCATCGCCTTCCTCGTCAAGGCGTACCTCCATTCGTCGCCCGAGGACAAGCCGTTCCTACTCACGAATCGCGACCGTGCGATCGCAGTCGCGACGGGTGTCGTGGGCGGCTTCGTCGTCGGCCTCACGTCGGTCGGGAGCGGAACGATCTTCGGCCTCGTGATGCTGATCGCGTTTCCGCTGACCGCGGCGAAGATCGTCGGGACGGACATCTTCCACGCCGCGATCCTGCTGACCGTCGCGGGCGCCGGCCACCTCGTCGCGGGCCACGTCGACCTCGCCGCGACCGGCTGGCTCCTGATCGGGTCTGTCCCGGGCGTGCTGATCGGTGGCCAGTTCACCGTCAAGCTCCCGGACCGGGCCCTGCGGATCGCGCTCGCGGCGACGCTGACACTCGCAGGCATCAAGCTCGTGGATCCGCCCGGAGCGGACATGATCGTTCTCGCGGGCGCCATCGCGGCGGGGATCGCGGCGCTCGCCGTCGCGCTTCGGTGGCTCGTCATGCGCGGCCCAGAGCCGCTCGTCGAGGTCCCACACCGAGACGGTTGACGCAAGCGCGGGACTGGCGGGCCTGGGCGGCCTCATGCACTCTCCGACCGTGCTGCGCATGCTCGGTCTCGTGATCTCCGGTGTCGCCCTCGCCGCGTTGACGGTTGGGGTCGAAGCCGAGCCGTCGCCGCGCGACGCACTCGTCGCCGCCACGGCCGAGCTGCTGCCTGCCGAGGCGAGGATTCTCGACGCCAGCTACCGGAAGCCGTGCCACGAGCTGCTCGGAGTGCCGGCGCCACCCTGTCTGTCCGTTCGGTTCGAGCTCGACGGCAGCGCCGAGGCCCGTGCCAGCGCCGTCCTCGATCGCGCGGGAGCGACCTGGCAGGTGGCTGCCGACCGCGTCGGCGACGGCCGCACCCTCAGGCTTCGGCGCGGCGACGTGCGCGCCGAGGTCGACCTCCGCAGCGCGTCCTACCGACGCGGCTGCCCTGAGCTCCTGGAGCCGTCCACGTGTGACGACCGCATTCACGTCGAGGTCGGTCCACGAGCCCGCCTCCCAAAGCTCGAGCTTCGCCTTACGCCAGCTCTGCTCGTCGACGAGATGATGGCCGAGCGGCTGCGTGCGGCGCCGGCTCGGCTCCGGAAGTCTCCGCCCTAGCGGTCGTTGACGAGAGGCGGCAACGGGCACGACACGAACGGGCGGCCCGTGAGCCGGTAGCCGACCTTGAAGGCGGTGCAGCCCGCGCAGAAGCCCGTCACGGCGGCAAGAAGCGCCAGCGCCGAGACGAGGAGCCCGAGCGCGGCGCCCACGGCGTCCAGGCCGGTGAGATACGCGATCGAAGCGGCGCTCAGGACGCCGAGACCGACGAGGTTCGCGAACCTTGGCGGGCGCGCGTCCTCGAGCCGTCCCTCGCCGAAGCGCGGCTGGAGCACCTCGAAGTAGAAGACGCACGCCACGCACCAGCGCCTGCCGAGCGTCAGACCGAGCAGCAACTGGAGGGCGAGCAGGGCGAGGAGCCACCACCAGCCCGTCAGCACTGCGACGAGCGAGACGAGACCGACGACGGCCTGGTTCACGCGCGGCGCGCGCTCGTCGATGACGTCGGTGTCCTGGTACGGATCCACGCGGCGGAGCGGTCGCTTCATTCCGTGAAGTATTGCAGCCTCCTAGACTGCGCCGATGCCTGGCGGCGCCCCACCGCTGATCGTCCTCGGCGTGCGTCGCTCCGGGACGACGCTCCTCCGCGTGATGCTCGATCGGAACGCAGCGCTCGCGATCCCGGACGAGTCGTACTTCGTCCCGCAGCTCGCGCGCCGCCATCGCGGTGCCGTCGACGCGGGCTCGTTCGTGAACGATTTGCGCCGTCTCCCGACGCTCGTCGAATGGGGCCTCTCGCCT
Organism: uncultured Actinomycetes bacterium; assembly: GCA_963810295.1. Classification (GTDB taxonomy): domain Bacteria; phylum Actinomycetota; class Thermoleophilia; order Gaiellales; family Gaiellaceae; genus Gaiella. The sequence goes on along the minus strand of CAWEMW010000007.1, from coordinate 59,322 downwards.
GACGCGGTCGCCCGACGCCTTCGCCCCGGGATGACGGCGGGCGACGCCATCGCCGCCGTCTTCGAGGCGTACGCCGCCGAGCGCGGGAAGCCGCGCTGGGGCGACAAGACGCCGCTCTACATGCAGCATTTGCCGCTCCTCGAGCGGCTGTTCCCGGACGCCCGGTTCGCGCACCTGATCCGCGACGGGCGCGATGCCGCGCTGTCCTTCCTCTCGGTCCCCGAAGGGATCATGACGGAGGGGTGGGCCCATCCACACGACGCCGCGGGCTTCGCCTGCCAGTGGGCGACCGAGGTGCGTGCGGCGCAGGCGCTCGGTGAGCGCGTCGGGCCGGAGCGGTACCTCGAGCTTCGCTACGAGGCGCTCGTCGCCGACCCCGGGACGGAGCTGCGCGGCGTGTGCGCCTTCGTGGGGCTCGAGTACGACGCCGCGATGCTGGGGTACGTCGGTCAGACGGAGTCCGCGCGCAAGGAGCATCAGCAGCGGTTGAACGAGCCGCCGCGCATCGGCGTGCGGAACTGGCGCACCGAGATGAGCGCCCAGGATCGGGCAGCTTTCGAGGCGGTCGCCGGCGACCTGCTCGACGAGCTGGGCTACGAGGTCGAGACGCACGGCCACAGCCGCGCGCGGCTCGCGGCGTACCGTGCGAAGACGGCGGGTTGGCGCGCCGTCGGCGCGCTCACGCAGCGCTCGCCGCTCTGGCGGAGCAGGCACCCCGCGCTCGCGGACACAGAAGAGCAGGTGCCTGGCTAAAGCCAGGCACCACACTCCCGACTCTACGCCGGCCCGTTGCGGCCGCGGAACGCGACGAGCATCCCGTTGAGCGAGAAGTAGTAGGCCCGCTCCGTCGCGATGCCCGGTGAGTACTTCCCGAGGCCGTAGCGCCACACCACCTTGCCGTCCGAGGTGCGCGCAGCGTAGGTCTCGGTCTCGAGCGTCGAGAAGAAGACGAGCTCGCCGACGACGACGGGTGCGCCGAGGATCCGGCCGCCCACGTGCGCCCGCCAGAGGAGCCTCCCGTCGGTTTTCCGGTACGCGCGGAGGCCGCCGTTGAAGTCTCCGACGAAGATGCGGTCGCGCCCGACGGCAGGCGTCGAGTAGCCGAGCGAGTTCACCTGATCGGTCCAGAGCACGCGACCCGTGTCGGCGTCGAGGGTGACGATCTTCCCAGAGCGCGCGATCGTGTAGAGGCGCTCGCCGTCCGTCGACGCGCTCGCGTAGAAGCTCTCGTAGCGGAACGTGTCGCGCTTGACGTAGGTGCTCCACAGCTTGCGTCCGTCGCGCTGACGGAGGCAGAAGATGGAGCCCGCGTACGTCGTGATGCAGACGCGGCCCTCGGCGAGCGAGGGGCTTGCATTGATTCGGCCGCCCGTGTCGAACGCCCAGCGGATCCGGCCCGTGTCGACGTCGACCGCGAAGAGACGCCCGTCCGTCGCGCCGAAGAACGCCGTGTTGACGGCTACAGCTGGGGAGGACTCCACCTTTGCGTTCGTGCGGATCTCCCACACGACCTTGCCGCTCGCGCGTGTCAGGGCGGTGACGCTGCCGTCCTTGGAGCTCACGATCAGCTTGTCGCCCGCGATGGCCGGTGTCGAGGGCTTCGGCGCGTTCGAAACCTTCCGCCAGACGACCTTGCCGGACGCCGCGTCGATCGCCCACGTGTCGCCGCGATAGGTGTTGACGTAGAGGACGCCGTCGCAATAGCTCGGCGGATACTCGATGTACTCCTTGAGCCCGCGGGCCCAGAGCGGCTTCCGGGCAGGCACACCGAGGTCGATCGCAGGGCGCGCGAGGTCGCGGCTCGGCCCGCCGCCGAACATCGTCCAGCAGCGCTTGTCGACGTCCGGCTCGGGCGGGGGCTTCGGCGCGGGCGGAGGTGGCGGCTGGGTGACGGCTGGTGGGGGCGGCGCGACGACCGTCACGTCGGTGACGTCGGTCTCGAGCGTCCCCCCCGGAAGCCGTTGCGTAGCGATGATCGCCACACCCGCGCCGAGGGCGAGGACGAGCGCTCCTGCGAGAATGAGGACGAGCCGGCGCATGAGGGCGGCACACCGCAGTGCCAGCTGCCAGTGTGCCTGCGCCATCGGCCCGTTCCGGCCGTCCTTACAATCGCTTTCGAGGTGGCGAGGAGCTCATCTCACAACGAGTTGACGTGCCCGGTGACCTGAGATCTCGACTCGCCCCTGCCGCGCTCGTCGCGGCACTGCTCGTTGCGACCTCGGCGGCGTTCGTCGTCACCGAGAAGCTCAAGCTGACGCGGAACCCGATCGTCGGCCCGCAGGTCGTCAAGATCTTCTCGCCCGTCTGCGACTGCGCGACCGATTCGGCGACGATCAGCTTCCGGCTCCGTCGTCCCGACCGTGTGAGCCTCGAGATCGTCGACGCGGACGGCGATGTCGTCCGCGAGCTCGCGCGCGATCGCCCTCAGGGTCGAAGGAGGACCTCGTACGTCTGGGACGGCCGCGACGGGGACGGTCAGGTGGTCAACGAGGGGAGCTACCGGCCTCGCGTCCACCTCGACGAGGAGCGCAGGACCATCCTGATGCCGAACCGGATCCGCGTCGATGTCACACCGCCTCGCGTGGAGACCTTCACTGCTCGACCGATCGTGATCTCGCCGGACGGGGACGGACGCTTCGACCGGGCCAAGATCCGGTATCGCGTCAGCGAACGGTCCTTGGTCGAGCTCTTCGCGGACGGGACCCGGGCGCTACGGCGGCTCGGCACGCGGACGACGGGGACCATGGACTGGTTCGGGGTCGCCGGCGGCGAGCCGCTCCCACAGGGCCGCTACACCCTTCGTCTCGTCGCGCGGGATGTGGCCGGAAACCTCAGCGCGCGGTCCGGCTCGCGAACGGTCGCGATCCAGTTCCTCGCGCTCGGCAGGGATCGTGTGATTGCTGCGTCTGGGGCGCGGTTCGCGATCCTCGCGATCTCACAGGCCCGGACGCTCCGGTGGACGCTCGCCGGGCGCTCCGGGGTCGTTCGTCCCGGGACGTTGCGCCTCCGCGCGCCGGACGCGCCGGGTCGATACGTGCTGAGAGTCGAGGCCAACGGACATGTGGAGCGTGCGGTGGTTCTCGTTCGCGAGGCTCCGGCGTGAGCACCGCGGCGCAGATCGCCGGCGTCGTCGGCGCGGTCGGACTCGCCGTCCTCCTGCTCGCGCCGGGGCGGTGGGCCCGGCTGGCGGGCCTCGTTGCCTGGGGCGCCGGCCTGGGGGTCCTGGGGCTCTACCTGCTCCCGGATCTGAGTCGGGCGAAGCTGGGCGCTGCCGCAGGCGCCGGCGTCCTCGTCTCGATCGCGTTTGCGTGGGCCCTACGCCGGTGGCCGTACCTGCTCGCCTTCGCGACGCTCGCGTGCATCCCCCTCAGGCTTCCGGTCGACATCGGGAGCGACGAGGTCAACCTCCTGCTGCCGCTCTACGCCGTCATCGGAGGCCTCGCGCTGTCGCTGGGCTGGGCCCTCGTCCGGGGCGACGACCGTGCCCGCGAGCTCGGCCCGGTCGCGCTGCCGCTTGCCGCGTTCGTCGCGTGGGCGGGCCTCTCCATGCTCTGGACGATCGACGTCCGGCGAGGCGCGATCTTCCTCGGGGCCTTCGTGCTGCCGTTCGGTCTCCTCGCGATCGGGTTCGCGCGACTCCCGTGGCGCGGCAGGTGGTTGTCGTGGCTGTGGGGAGGTCTTGTCGCGACCGCGCTGGCGTACGCGGCGGTCGGGGCATACCAGTGGGTCACACGGGACGTCTTCTGGAACCCGAGCGTCAAGGTGTTCAATGCCTACGCGCCGTTCTTCCGGGTCAACTCCGTGTTCTGGGACCCCTCGGTGTACGGCCGCTACCTCACGGTCGCGGTGCTCGCCTCGCTGGCCGGGATCCTGCTGGGCGGCGTCCGGGGGTGGCGGATGGCGGGGCTCTACGCGGTCGTTGTCGCGACCTGGTTCGGCCTCCTGATCTCGTTCTCGCAGTCGAGCTTCGTCGCGCTCGCGGCCGGGATCGTCGTCGCAGCCGCGGTCGCATGGGGCCGGCGGGCGACGCTCGCGCTCGTCGCGCTCGGCCTCGTCACGTGCGCCGTCCTGGTCGTGGTGCCGCAGATCCGCAGCGAGATCGTCGGGAAGTCACGCTCGGGCGTCAACAGGGTCACCTCCGGCCGCGCCAACCTCGTCGGCCAGGGCTTCCGGATCACGCTCGACCATCCGGTGCTCGGCGTTGGCGCAGGCGGCTTCTCGCGCGAGTACGCGCGTCGTCTTGGGATCCCCGGCCGGGACCCGAAGCGGGTCGCGTCGCACACCACGCCCGTGACGGTCGCCGCGGAGGAGGGGATCGTCGGCCTCGGGCTTCTCGCCTGGCTCGCCGCGGCTGCCTTCCTCGCGACGCTCCGCGGGCTCGGCCGCGGTTTCACGTCGCGGGTAGCGCTCGCGACGGGCGTTGTGCTCGTGGCGATCGCCGTCCACAGCCTCTTCTACGCCGCGTTCTTCGAGGACCCGATGACCTGGGCGCTCCTCGGGCTCGTCGGGCTTGTCTCGCGGGTGCCGAAGAAGTCGCCTCCGCGCCCCGTTGCCGCGGCCCCTCTGCCCCCGCCGTCCCCGGTGCCCGAGCCGACGCCCACTGCGTAGACTCGCGCCGTGCTGGACGGCTGGCAACGGGCGCTCGTTCTCGCGCCTCACACCGACGACGGGGAGTTCGGCTGCGGCGGGACGACGGCGCGACTCGTCGAGGCCGGCTGCGAGGTGCGCTACGTCGCGTTCTCGATCGCGACGCGCTCGCTCCCACCCGGGTTCGCACCGGACACGCTTGCCCGAGAGGTGCGCGAGGCGACGGCCGAGCTCGGGATCCCCGAGTCGAACCTGACGGTGCACGACTTCGACGTGCGAACGTTCCCGGAGCGCCGTCAGGACCTCCTGGAGCTTCTCGTCGCGCTCTGGGAGGAGTGGCGCCCCGACGTCGTCTTCCAGCCGTCGCACCACGACGTTCACCAGGACCACCAGACGATCGCCCAGGAGGGCCTGCGGGCGTTCAAGCGGACAACGGTGCTCGGCTACGAGATCCCCTGGAACAACTTCGACTTCTCGTACGGCGCATTTCTCGCGCTCGAGCGCCGCCACGTCGAGCGCAAGGTCGCCGCAGTCCAGCGCTACGCCTCGCAGCAGCACCGCCGCTACGCCGACGAGGAGTACATCTGGAACCTCGCCCGCGTCCACGGCGCGAACGTGAACCGCGACTACGCCGAGGTCTTCCAGGTCTACCGGCTCGTCGCCTGACCGACCGCCGGCGCTCAGTCGGCGAGCTCGAGGAAGCCGACCGCGAGCATCCGGCGCGCGAGCGAGACACCCGTCGCGCGCGCGTCGTCGCTGTCCACGGCCGCCGCCAGCGCCTCGCCGAGCGTCCTCGAGCCGTCGAGCTCGCGGATCAGTCGTCCGGTGGGCTGGTCGAGCTCTGCGGAGAAGGGCAACCCGCTCTCGAGCCGAAGCGTCAGGGCCTCCGCCTGCCAGTGGCCCGCAGTGAAACGCGTGTCCTGGGTGACGACGGCGTCGTCTGCGACACGCAGTCGGCGGTCGAGGAGCCCGTCGGCCGCGTCGATCTCGGACAGCCTGTCGTGCGTCTCGAAGAGCTTCCTGACGTGCCGCCCTGCAGGGCGGAGGGCTGCCTGCGGCAGCTGCTGCGCCTCCAACCAGCCGTCGCTGCCGTCGACGCGCTTGCGAAGGACGAGGCACGCGTAGCCGATCTGCTCGATCCCGAGCTGACGGTAGTACACGAGCCAACGGTCGAGCGCCTCGGCGTAGGCTTCCGGTCGGTCGAGGAGGTCGCGGTTCCACACCGTCGCGGTCTCGATCGGGTCGTCGGTCGAGGTGTGGAGCAGGAACGCGTCGCAGCCCGAGCCTTCGAGCCAGCCTCGCGGGCGCTCTGCAGGGTCGTCCGGATCGAGTGCCCAGGCGATCAGGACGGAGGCGAACCCTCCAGGCGCCAGCGCCGCGGGTGCTGCCTGCACGACGTGCTCCGACACAGCGTCACCCGGCAGGCCGCCGTCCCGGAACAGATACGCGGTCTCCGGCGAGACGACGTACGGGGGATTGGCGACGACGAGGTCGAACTGCTCGCCCTCGACCGGCTCGAAGAAGCTGCCGTGTCTCGTCTCGATGTTGTCGACGCCGTTGAGCGCAGCGTTGAACGCCGTGTAGGCGAGCGCCCTCGCATTGACGTCCGTCGCGACGACGCGCTCGGCATGCGCGGCCAGCAGGATCGCCTGGACCCCGTTCCCTGTGCAGAGGTCGAGCGCGCGCTCGCGCGCGCCGCGAACGGTCAGGTGGGCAAGAGCGACGGACGGGCGGTGCACGCCCGGGACGTGGTCGGCGTGTGCCTCGGCCGCGCCGGCGTGATCCGAGGCGATCAGCAGCTCGTCGTGCGGGACGAGGCGCGCCGAGCCGTGGACGACTTCTGCATCCCGGACGAGGAGCCCGGCGCCCGAGAGCCGCTCCTGCAGCTGCGCGCCCACGAGCTCGTCGAGACGCGCGTGTGTCACGGGAACGCCGAGGAGGAAGAGTCGGAGCAGCACGGCCAGCGCGTCTGCGTCGCCGAGCCGCCGCAGATACGAGGGCAGCTCGGGCGAGCGCGCGAGGAGCTGGTCGCCGGTCGAGAGCCGCTGCTGGATCCGGTCCGGCTCGTACCCCGCGACGCGGAGCAGCCGGGCGAGCTCGGCCGTTGTCTGCGCGCTCTCCACGCGCGGGGGGTCAGGGCGGCCGGGCGGGGGGACGGCGCGAACGGGCTCCACGCTGAGCGCCGATCCTGAGGCGCTAGAACGTCTTGTTCGTCTTGAGGTCGTACCTGAACTCGACGGGGGCTCCCAGGGAGCCGTCGGCCTTCTGCGGCTTGTACGAGACCTCGAGCTTGGCGAAGTTGAAGGACACCGAGTCGGTCGGGACGGGCGCATCCTCGGTCCCGCCGGTCTGGAACGAGCTGATCAGGATGTCGTGGAACTTGAACGTGAGGTACTCCTGCTGACCCTTACCGGCCTTCCGGCCCGCGAACGTCCCGGTCTTGATGTGCTGCCCCGTGGCGCACGCCTTCATGAGAGACACGCTCGCCCTGTTCAGGCTCATCACGAACTGGAAGTCCTGCATCGACACCTTGCCGGCTGCCCCGCCGCCACCACCCGCGGGTGCCGCACCGGCGTGAGTCTCGCCCCAGCTCCAGGACTCGACGTCGATCTCGTCCTTGTGCTTGACATCGGTGCTCTCGCCCTTGATGCCGTCGAACTTGATGAAGTAGTCGACCACAGCCATCACGTCTCCTCCCGGACACGCTCCGGGCCGATCGTATCGTCCTGGCGCACCGAGCGAAAGCCGCGGAGCCGGAGTGAGTTCGAGACGACGAACAGGCTCGAGAGCGCCATCGCGGCCCCTGCAATCAGCGGGTTGAGGAGCCCCGCTGCCGCGAGCGGGATAGCGGCGACGTTGTAGGCGAAGGCCCAGAAAAGGTTTCCCTTGATCGTCGAGAGTGTTCGTCGCGACAGGCGAATCGCGTCGGCGGCGGCCCGGAGGTCGCCCGAAACGAGTGTGAGGTCACTCGCCTCGATCGCCACGTCGGTGCCTGTTCCGATTGCAAGACCGAGATCGGCCTGCGCGAGGGCCGGTGCGTCGTTGACCCCGTCGCCGACCATCGCGACGACGTGCCCTTCCTCCTGCAGCCGGCGGACGACCGCGGCCTTGTCTCCCGGGAGCACCTCGGCTGTCACGTCCTCGATCCCCACCTCGCCTGCGACAGCCTGGGCCGTCTGGCGGTTGTCGCCCGTGAGCAGGACGGGGCGTAGGCCGAGCTCGCGGAGGCGTTGCACAGCCTCGGCGCTCGTCGGCTTGATCCGATCGGCAACGACGAACACGGCGCGGGCCTCACCGTTCCACGCGGCCGCGATCGCGGTCTTGCCCTCGAGCTCGGCGAGCGCCTGAGCGTTCGTCAGCGTTGTCGGGATGACCAATCCTCGCTCGGCCAGGAACGACTCGCGTCCGACGACGACCGCGTGCCCGTCGACGACGCCCTCGACCCCAAGGCCTTCCCGGTTGCGAAAGCTCTCGACCGGGGGGAGCGCCTCGCCGCCCGCCTCCGCGATCGCGCGGGCGACGGGATGCTCGGACGCCGACTCGAGCGCAGCGACGAGACGCAGTGCCTCCTCGGGATCCACGCCGTCGACCGTGACGATCTCGTCGAGCGCCATCGTGCCCGTCGTGACGGTGCCGGTCTTGTCGAGCACGACCGTGTCCACCTGCCGCGTCGATTCGAGGATCTCCGGGCCTCTGATCACGATCCCGAGCTGCGCGCCGCGACCGGTACCGACGAGCAGCGCGGTCGGCGTCGCGAGCCCGAGCGCGCACGGGCACGCGATGATGAGGACGGCGACCGCCGCGGCGAAGGCGAACGACGCGCCTGCGCCGTCGACGAGCCAGTACGCGAGCGTTCCGAGCGCGAGCGCGATCACGACCGGGACGAAGACTCCGGCAACGCGATCCGCGAGCCGCTGCACGGGCGCCTTGCCGGACTGCGCCTCCGTCACGAGCAGCGCGATCTGCGCGAGCGCTGTGTCTGCGCCGACGCTCGTCGCGCGTACCACGAGCCGGCCACCGACGTTGATCGTTGCTCCGAAGACGTCGTCGCCGGGCTGTACCTCGACGGGCACGCTCTCGCCGGTGAGAACGGCCGTGTCGACGGCGGACGAGCCGACCTCGACCACGCCGTCGGTCGCGATCTTCTCGCCAGGTCGCACGACGAAGCGGTCGCCGGGACGGAGCTCGTCGACGGGCACACGCCGCTCGCGACCGTCGTCGTCGAGCACGCTCACGTCCTTCGCTCCGATCTCGAGCAGCGCGTGGAGCGCCGCCCCGGCCCGGCGCTTTGCGCGGGTCTCGACGTAGCGCCCCGTCAGCACGAACGTCACCACCACCGCGGCGACCTCGAGGTAGATCTGGCCGACGCTCTCGCCGCGCTCGGCGAGAAGCTCGAAGGGCATCTGCATGCCGATCTCACCCGCGCCGAGGAAGACGAGCGCGACCACCGACCAGCCCCACGCCGCGAGCGTCCCGACCGAGATCAGCGTGTCCATCGTGGCAGCGGCGTGCCTCGCGTTCTGCCACGCGGCGCGATGGAACGGCCAGCCGCCCCACAGGACGACGGGTGTCGCAAGCGCGAGGGAGATCCACTGCCAGCCGTCGAACTGAAGCGGCTCGAACATCGCGAGCAGGAGGACGGGCAGCGAGAGCGTCGCGGAGACGACGAGGCGGCGGCGGAGCGACTGGAGAGTGTCCTCGGGCGCCGCTTCGTCACCGTCGCGCAGCGCCGGCAGCGCCGCGCGGTAGCCCGCTGCATGCACTGCCTCGAGCAGCTGCTCCGGCACGACGCGCGACGCGTCGTACGTCACGGTCGCGTTCTCGGTCGCGTAGTTGACCGAGGCGTCGACGCCGTCGAGCCGGTTGAGTCGACTCTCGACCCGACTCGCGCACGAGGCGCACGTCATGCCCTCGATCGAGAGCTCGACGCGCTGGCGTTCGAGCACGCTCACGCTCCCAGTATACCCCACCGGGGTATGATAGCTTGTGTCCGTGGACACCACTCAGAATCAGGGTCCCCACGGTTACAGCACGGAGAAGGATCAGCTCCAGAAGCGTCTCGCGCGTATCGAGGGACAGGTGCGCGGGGTCTCGCGGATGGTCGACGAGGATCGCTACTGCATCGACATCCTCACGCAGATCAGCGCGGTGCAGAAGGCTGTCGAGGCGGTCGCACTCCAGCTGCTCGACGGTCACGTGCGTCACTGCGTGATCGGGAGCTCGGGCACGACCCAGGCGGAGCGGACGGACGAGCTGATGGCCGCCGTGGATCGGCTCGTGAAGTCGTAGGCGTGGAGCATGTGCATATGCACACGCATGCGCATACGACCGAGTCGCTCAACCGAGTTGCGTTCTCCGCGACTGTGCACTGCCTGACAGGCTGTGCCATCGGCGAGGTCCTCGGCATGATCATCGGCACGGCGCTCGGCTGGGGCGACTGGGAGACGATCGTGCTCGCGATCGTGCTCGCGTTCGTGTTCGGCTACGCGCTGACGATGGCGCCGCTCCTGCGCGGTGGGCTCGCGCTGACGGCGGCGATCCCAGTCGCGCTCGCGGCGGACACGATCTCGATCACGGTCATGGAGATCGTCGACAACGCGATCCTGCTTCTGATTCCCGGCGCGATGGAGGCGGGGCTCCTCGACGTCCTCTTCTGGGCGAGTCTCGCGTTCGCGCTCCTGGTTGCGGGCGCGGTTGCCTATCCGGTCAACCGCTGGCTGATCCAGCGGGGCCGTGGCCACGCGGTCGTGCACGCGTACCACTAGAGTCGGCGCTCGTGCGCGTCCTCTTCGCCTCCACGCAGGGCGCCGGGCACTTCGGTCCGCTCATCCCGCTGATCGACGCCTGCGACAGCGCCGGGCACGAGACGCTCGTCGTCGGCCCGCCGACGCTCAAGTCCCGCGGCTATCCGTTCACGGCAGGAGCGTCGCCGCCGGAGGACATCCTCGGCCCGCTCTGGGGAGGCATGTCGAGCCTGCCGCCCGCACAGGGGGACGTCGTCGTGGTCGGCATCATTTTTGCCCGCCTGAACGTCGACGCGATGCTCCCGACGTTCGACGAGGTTCATGAGAGCTGGCGGCCCGATCTCGTCGTTCGGGAGAGCGCCGAGTTCGCCTCTGCGATCGCGGCCGAACGGCACGGGGTTCGGCACGTCCGCGTCGCGGTCTCGGTCTCGTTCGTCGAGCACGGAGCGCTCGGCATGGCCGCGCCGGCGATCGACGAGCGGCACGCCGGCGTCTCCGAACGCATCGCCGCGTCTCCGTACCTGAGCTACTTCCCGGAGTCGGTCGACCCTGCACCGTTCGAGGTGACGCGGATTCGTCATCCAGCGGTCGAGGCGGAGCGTCACACGCTTCCCGACTGGTGGCCCGGCGTCGACGGTCCCCTCGTGTACGTCAGCTTCGGCTCTGTCGCTGCGACCGTCCCAGCCGCTGCGCAGGTGTACGGGAGAGCGCTCGAGGCCGTGGCCGAACTCCCGATCCGCGTCTTGCTCACGACCGGTGGCCACGAGATCGACCTGGGCGACGTGCCGTCGAACGTCCGTGTCGAGCAGTGGGTCGACGAGGCAGCCGTGCTCGGGCATGCCGATGCGGTCGTCGGCCACGGTGGGGCGGGAACGACCTTGAGCGCCCTGGCCGCAGGGTGTCCGCTCGTCGGGGTGCCGCTGTTCGGGGACCAGCCGATGAACGTCGCGAGCGTCGCGGCCGCGTACGCAGGGCTCGCGGCGTCGCTCGACGGCATTCGACACGGCATCGAGCTCGTTCTCGGGGACGAGCGGTACGGCGCGGCTGCCCGGCACGCTGCTGACGAGATGCGCTCCGCCCCATCGGTCGACGAGCTCGTCGACAGCCTCGCGGCACTCCCCGACTAGCCTCCGGACGTGAGTGTCGGCGTGATCGGGACCACGCTCTGCGTGCTCGCCGGCCTATGCATGGTCGCCGGCCTGGCCGTCGACCTCGACTCGACCGCGGCGAAGGCGCTCATCCTCGCGTCGGCGATCCTCTTCGTGCCCGGAGTGATCCTGACGTTCGTGTGGATGAGAATCCGCGTGGGGCCGCCTCCGTGATCCGCGCGCCTTGGCTCCTCCCGGTCGTCGTCGCGCTCGTCCTCGCCGGCGGCGCCAACGCGGCCGGCCGCCTCGTGGTCGTCGTCGACCCAGGGCACGACGAGCGCGCGAACCCTGCCACCGAGCCGATTGGACCGGGCTCTGCGACGCGCAAGATCAAGGACGGTGGAGGCACGCACGGCGTCGTGACCGGGATTCGCGAAGCCGATCTCGTGCTCGACGTCTCGCTGCGGCTGCGCACGCTCCTGCGTCGTGCCGGGGTCGAGGTCGTGCTGACGAGGACGCGGACAACGGGGCCCAGCATGGGGAACGTCGCGCGCGCCCGGATCGCCAACCGCGCCGGCGCCTCCCTCTTTCTCCGCGTCCACGCGGACGGTCATCCGAGCAACACAGTGCGCGGCAGCCACACGCTCGCCCCGGCCCTCAGAGAGGGCTGGACCGACGACGTCTATCGGCCGAGCCGCCTGGCTGCGACGCTCGTCCAGACGGAGCTCGTGCGCGCACTCGGCTTTCCCGACCGCGGCGTCGGCGAGCGCTCCGACTTCACGGGCTTCAACTGGGCCGATGTGCCTGTGATCCTCGTCGAGCTCGGTTTCATGACGAACGCCACGGAAGATCGGGCACTTGCGCGCGTGGCTGTGCGCGACCGGGCCGCCCTCGGCCTCTGCCGCGGCACGCTCCGCTTCGTCGGCCTCGCACCCTCCGGTTGCGGGATTTAGACAAGGCTAAAGCTCTCGGGTAGAGTTTAGGCATGCCTAAACTCACTCGTAGGCGGCTCCTCTGCGCAACCGCGCCGCTTGCGGTGGCAGCGCCCCTCGGCGTCAAGCTGTCGCTGGACGGGGAGGCCGAGGCCGCCGGGCACGACCACTCGGCGCACCGGACGACGGCGTCCCACACCGACCACGCACGCATGGGCCATGCGGCGATGATCGGCGACGGGGCCCCGGCGGTCGGCGGGCCGAACGACCTCGACGAGCTTCTCTACCCTCCGCGCGCGCTGCCGTACAAGCCGGGTCGGGTTCGGAACTACACGCTCGTCGCGACCGACGAGGACATCGAGATCGCGCCGGGTGTGTTCTTCCCCGCCTGGACGTACAACGGCACCGTCCCAGGCCCGGTGATCCGCGCTACCGAGGACGACCTGTTGCGGGTCCGCTTCATCAACAGGGGCTCGCACCCGCACACGATCCACTTCCACGGGATCCATCCGACGAACATGGACGGGGTCTTCGAGCCCGTCGCGCAAGGCGAAGAGTTTCTCTACGAGTTCCCCGCGCGGCCGGCGGGTCTCCACCTGTACCACTGCCACGCCACGCCACTCAAGAAGCACATCCACAAAGGCCTCTACGGCGCGTTCATCATCGATCCGAAGACACCACGTGAGCCTGCCCGCGAGCTCGTCTTCGTGATGAACGGCTACGACACGGACGGTGACGGCGGCAACAACTTCTACACCGTCAACGGGCGCAGCTTCTACTACGCGCGGTACCCGATCCGCGTCCGCAAGGGCGAGCTCGTCCGCGTCTACCTCGCGAACCTCACGGAGTTCGACCTCATCAACTCGTTCCACCTGCACGCGGACTTCTTCCGCTACCAGCCGACCGGCACGGGAGAGCACTGGGAGTACACCGACACGGTGATGCAGTGCCAGGGCCAGCGCGGGGTGCTCGAGATCCGCTTCTCGAATCCGGGGACGTTCATGTTCCACGCGCACCAGTCGGAGTTCACCGAGCTCGGCTGGATGGGCTATTTCCAGGTCGAGGACTGAGCGCGTGGAAGCTCCGACCGCGGTTGGCGGGAGCGTCGGCTGGCGGCTCTGGGCGATCGTTCCGGTCGTGCTGCTGGCGCTGGCCGTGGCGCTCGTCGTGTCGCAGGGCGACCGCGTCGTCGACCTGCTCGGCGGCACGCCGCCGCCGGCCGACGAGTTCGACGTCCGTCGCGTGGAGTTCCGCGAGGGCGAGATCCGCATCCAGGTCAGGAATCCGCAGCGCGACGACCTGACCATCGCCTCGGTCACGGTCGACGACGCGATCGTTCCGTTCACCCTCGACGGCCCGGCGACGCTCGGCCGGCTCCGGTCGAGCACGATCGTCGTCCCGTACGCCTGGGTCGAGGAGGAGCCGATCTCGGTCGGCGTGACGAGCTCGACGGGCATCGAGACCGTCGAGGAGATCCCCGCCGCCGTCCTCACTCCCCAGCCGAGCGCGCGCAGCTTCCTCGGGTACGGGTTGATCGGGCTCCTCGTAGGCGTTGTTCCGGTCGCGCTCGGACTGCTCTGGCTGCCATCGCTTCGTCGGGCCGACCCGCGCTGGGTCGCCGCGTTCATGGCGCTCACCGCGGGCCTGTTGACGTTCCTCGGGGTCGAGGCGCTCGCGGAGGCGCTCGAGCTCCAGGCCGCGCTCCCGTCGGCGCTCGGCGGCGCCGGGCTCGTGCTGCTGGGCGTCGCCACGAGCGCCCTCGGCATGACGTTCCTTGCCGCCCGCCTCGCGCGCGGGCGTACCGGCATGACCGGGTTGGCGCTGGCGCTTCTCGTGGCTCTCGGAATCGGTGTCCACAACCTCGGCGAGGGACTCGCGATCGGAACGTCCTTCGCGACCGGCGAGCTCCAGCTCGGAGCCTTCCTCGTCATCGGATTCATGGTGCACAACGTCACCGAGGGGCTCGGGATCGCGGCCCCGGCGAGCGGGGGGCGCGTGACGCTCGCGCAGCTCGCAGGGCTCGCGCTGATCGCGGGCGCCCCGGCGATCCTCGGCACGTGGCTCGGCGGCTACGCCGCGAACGACGTGCTCGCTGCGCTGTTCTTCGGGATCGCGGCCGGGGCGGCGCTTCAGGTGGTCGTCGAGGTCGGGCGCTACGTCGCCAGGACGGCGCCGGGTGGGCTCCGCTCCGGCTGGGCGATCGGCGGCTTCCTCGCGGGAATCGCCGCGATGTGGCTCACCGGTCTGCTGATCGGCTAGCGCATCACGAGCCGGGTGAGCCGGCGGCGCTCCTCGCGACTCGTGAAGCCGAGCAGGACGAGGAGGAACGGATACGAGAGGGTCAACGCGAACGCCGCAACGAGCCCACCGTCGAGCCAGGCGCCCGCGGCAGCGAGAGCGACGGCGGCAAGGGCGGCTGTCGCGACCCGTCGCCACTGGTACGGCACCGGGTAGATCCGCTGCGACCACCACGCCATGCCGATCGCCATCGTCGCGTACGCCGCGACGGTCGCGGCGGCGGCGCCGATCATCCCGTAGGAGGGGATGAGGGCGAGGTTGAGGACGATGTTCACCAGCGCGGCCGCACCGGTCACGACCCAGTTGAACTGCGTGCGACGTGCCCGGCCGACGCCGATCGCGACGACGATGTACGACGCATACGCGACCGTCGAGAAGGCCAGCGGGCCGACCACGTCGGCCGACTCGGCGAACGACTCCGCTGCGAGCACGTCCACGATCCAGGGAGCGAGGAGCGTCAACGTCAGCGCCATCCACGCGGTGATCACGGTCAGGTAGGTCAGCACGTAGGCGTACGTCCGGCGAGCCTCCAGCTCGTCCTTGATCGAGTAGGCGAAGGCCGGCCACGCCATCCGGAACGCCGTCAGGAGCAGCACCATCGCGGACGCGACCCGGACGCCGACCGAGTAGAGGCCTGCTTCGGCGACGTCCGCGAGCTTGACGAGGAAGAACCGGTCGCTGAAGTTCGTCACCCAGAGGAAGAGCGCGGTCGGCACGAGCGGCAGCCCGAAGCGATTCATCTCGCGCAGCAGCCCGCGGTCGAACTCGAGGCCGAGCTGGTCACGGCGGTAGCCGAGGAGCACGAGGTAAACGATCAGCGTGCCGCTGAAGTTCCCGACGATCACCCCGAGCGGCCCTTTCTCGAGCGCGACGACGAGCCAGAGCGTGATGCCGATCGTGAGAAAGACGTTGGCGAGGCTCGCCGAGACGAAGGCGACCGAGCGCTCCTCCACGCGGAAGAGGGCCGTCAGCTGCTCGTAGTTCACCGTCGCCCAGAGCGCCACGCCCGACGCACGGACGAGGTCGGCGGCGTCACCGGTGCCGAAGAGGAGTGTCGACACGGGCCCGGCGAGCGCGAGGAGGAGCAGCAGGCCGAGCGTCCCGCCGCCCATCGTGAACCAGAACGACGTGCGGAGGACTCGCGTTCGCCCGCGGTCGTCGTCGACGTCGAAGTAGAAGCGGAAGAAGGCGCTCGTGATCCCCGCCCGGAGGATCAGCCCCATCACCGTCGTGAGGGCCAGGAGAGTCTCGATCTGCCCGTAGTCCGAGGGTGTGAGGTACCGGGTGTAGACGGGCAGCAGCAGGACCGCGATGACGCGCGACACGAGCCCGCCGATCCCGTAGATGGCGGAGTGACGGCCGAGCCGCCGGAGCTGGGTGCCGAGTCCCCCACCGGTCGGGCATGACCGCCGGCTCGGGTGGGCCTGGATCGGTCGGGACCGTCGCGTCGATTGCGCCGTCGGCCAGCGGCAGCGCGGTGGGAAGGTCGGCCGGCGGCTCGGCCGGCACGACGACCGTGGCATGGGGCTCCGGCGCCGGCTCGAGGACGGTGTCGTAGAGCGCGACCAGCTGGTCGGTGACCCGTTCGATGTCGTGGACCTCCTCGACGTAGCGGCGCGACGCTCGGCCGATCTCCTCCCGGCCGGAGGTCCCCATCGCCAGGAGCTCCTCGAGCCGCGTGCCCAGCGTCTCGGACGTCGCGTTGACGATCGGCACGGGGAGCCCGTAGGCGCTCTCCGTCCGGCGTGCCGCCTCCTCGTGGAGGAACGTCACGACGGGCTTGCCGAGCGCCATGCATTCGATCGCGAACAGGCCGTACCAGCCGGCGTTCAGCTGGTCGACGACGATGTCGGCGTCGCGGTAGCGCTCCAGCGCCTCGTCGTGATGGAGGCCCTCGACGATGCGGAGCTCGACGTCGAGCTCCTCGCACGCTCGCAGCACATGGTCGGTCCCCTTCCGGCCGCGCGAGGACGGGGCGTGGACGATCACGGGGCGTCGTCGGCTGGACGGTGGCGCCGGCGCGACCGCATTCAGGTCGATGCCAGGGGGGATCACGGTTGCCTCGGGCACCCAGCGGATCGCGTCGAAGCTGCCGACGATCTCGGCGCCAGCCTTCTTCCCGTACGCGAGCTCCTCGGGCGCCTTGCCGCGGATGTCCGAGCCGAGGTAGTGCATGACCGAGCGCTTGCGAAACGCGCTCAGAATCGGAAACTGGAGCGACTGCGGGACGAGCGTCAGCCCGAACGTGAAGTGGAACAGGTCGGTTGCCGGCAGGAGCTCGCCGAGCACCTTCCACTGCGCCACCTGTCGGCGGAGCAGGCCTCCGTGAAGCTCGAGCGACCGGTCGGCCTCCGGGTGCAGCGTGTAGCGGTTGAAGACGACGAGCTGCGCGTCGATCCCGCGGCGGCGGAGCGCCTGCACGTTCGTCCACGGCACACCCGCCGTGTTGACCGGGCAGTGGACGACGCGGAGAGGGCGGCGAGTCATCGAGCCCCGGGGTCTGTTCCCGGAGAGGACTGACCCCCGTGAGCGCCGCTGGTCAGTCGGGATCCCATTCGAGCTGGTCGAAGTAGCGCAGCGCGGTGCGACCGGGCCGGATCCGCGAGCTCAGTGCCGCGAGCTCGTCGTCCGAGATCTCGCCCAGCGCTCGCTTGACGCCGAGGTACGGCAGGTTGAGGTCTTCCTGGTAGACGACCGTCGAGATCCGGGGGTTCACCTCGATCACCTGGTCGCCGACGAGCTGGATGTTGAAGAACCACTCGATGCCGAGCTCGGCGACGATCCGGTCGGCGATCGCCATCAGGTCTGCGTCGTCGAGCGTCACGAAGTACATCGCCAGGCCGGCCCGCATCGCCTCGCGGGTCTTCGGGTGACCGAGGATCACCTTCCGACCGTCGGCGATCCCGTCGATCGTCCGCTCGCCGCCCGTCGCCAACTCCATGACGAGCAGGTCCGGCCCGCCCTCGGCCGGGAGGAGCTCGACAGCCTCCTCGAGCCGCATCGCGACGGATCCTGGGCGCTCGTGGAGGAGCTGGTGGGCGCGATCCACGGTGGGGTCGAGGACGCGGAACCCGCGCGACCCGGACGAGAAGACCGGCTTGAAGCAGACGGGCCGGTCCGGGTAGCCGAGCTCCCGCGCCGCGGCGTCGACCTCGTCGGCGCCGTTGACACGCCGGAACGCCGGGGCCGGCACACCGATCCTGTGCAGGAACGCATACGTCTCGGCCTTGTCGTTCGAGCGGTGGATCGTGTCCGGGCTCGAGACGAGCACCGGGACCGGAAACCGCTCGCGATGTCCGGCGAGGCCCTCGAGGTCGAACGACGACTGGGGCAGGACGACGTCGACGCGCTCGCGCTCGACGACGTCCAGCATCGCGTCCGGAAACGCCGGATCGGCCCCGGCGGGGACGATGTGGAACGCGTCGCAGAGATGGCGGCCGACGGAGCGCTTCGACATGTCGGTCCCGACGAGTCGCATCTCCCGCTCGCCGTTCTCGCGCAGAGCGCGGAGAAGAGCCGCCGTGCCCGGCGCGCCGGAGGCGGAGACGAGCACCGTGACCGGCCGCACGCTCACGTGAGGAATGCAAGCAGGTCGCCCCGCTGCCTCTCGAACCAGGCGTTCCGCGCGAGGGTCTCGGCGCCGCTTCCGCCGTCCCACATCTCTGCCCAACCCGGACGTCGCTCGACCCCGCCCCAGAGGCGGTGTGTCTCGTACGCGATCTCGTTGCGGTGGGAGACCACGTCCAGGAGCGTCCCGCGCTCCTCCGGCCCAAGCCCATAGGAGTCGCACAGACGTCGAAGGCGTGCGCCCCGACGGTCGGTGGGGAGCCCCCATTCACGCGCTTTCGCATCGGGCCAGAGCGGCGCCCAGAAGCTCGCGGCCGAGGCGACGTCGTACACCCGCGGGCGAGGCGCTGCGAGGTCCCAGTCGACGAGCGCGATGGGGACGCCCTCGCGGAAGATGACGTTCGGCCAGAACAGATCGTTGTGGCAGACGACCGAGTCGGGCGTCACGGCGACTGGCCCGACGGGCCAGCTGACGCCGGCGGGCAGGGTGAATCCCTGCTGTGCGTCGTGCATCGTCCGGAGGAGGACGCCGAGTCCTTCGACGACCTCGTCGCCGCCGGGCGCGGGTTGGAGCGCCGGCTCGCCGTCGACGTACGAGAGGATCTCACGTCCGTTCTCGTCGATCCCCAGCACGCGCGGAGCGCCGTCGAAGCCGACCGCCTCGAAGTGCCGCAGCAGCGCGTGGACGGCGGGTGCGCGATCGCTCAGTGGGCGTCGGACCGTTTCGCCGACCCGCACGACGACGTTCTCTCCGACGTTGACGTCGCCGCCGACGAGCGGGATCTCCTTCACGCGAGGTCGATCCGGTCGTCCGCGAGCTGCTCGAGGCGGCGCTCGCGCTCGGCGTCGAGCATCGCGCGCATCGTCTGACCCATCGTCGAGCCCGGGTACACCCAGATCTCCGGGTGCGTGAGGAGCTGGAGCCAGGGAAAGGATCCCGCGCGCAGCTCCTCGTGCGGGCAGCCCGAGCGCCAGCGATGGTTGGAGTCGGAGCGGTACGTGGGCGGGTCGAACCAGCCCTCCTGCATGACGTTGATCGCGCCGTCGACCGGTTTCGACATGTACTCCGGGTCGGGGTTGTGCCACGCGAGCACCGGGTCGAACCTGTCGTCGCGAGTCGCGTTCGGGTACACGGCGTGGAGGCCGACGCGGTGTCCTCGCTCGCGCAGGCACGCGATCGCCGCGATTCCCTCCTTCGACGCGAGGTTGTAGAACACCGACTCGGTCATCAGGAAGTACGTCGCCGAGGCGCCTTCCGCGGCCTCGAGCTCGGCCATTCTGAGCGCGGCGTCGAGCGAGAGGTCGACGTCGTGGCGCAGGAAGACGTCGCCGCGCTTCGGCGCGGCCCCGAACTGCGCGAACCGGTAGCCGCCGGTCCGCGCCGCCTCGAGCAGCTCGCCGTAGTGCTCGAGCGTGAAGGCGCACCTCATCGACGCGGGCTTGACTTTGCAGTGACTGTAGGGTTTACGCTCGTCACGTGAACATCTCGGCCCTTGCGCGCCGCGCAGGCATCTCGCCCTCGGGCGTGCGCTGGTACGAGTCCGCGGGCATCCTGCCAGCGCCGGCGCGCCGGCCGAACGGGTACCGCGAGTACACCGAGGCCGACTGCTCGCGGCTGCGGCTGATCCTCGCGCTTCGGCGCCTTGGCCTGCCGCCGGTCGAGGCGGGTCGTCTCGCTGAGCGCTGCCTCGACGGTGGGTCCCTCGAGCCCGAGCTGATCCAGACCCTCGAACGTCAGCGCCGGGCGATCTCGCAGCAGCGCGAGGAGCTCGAGCGGCTCGAGCTCGAGCTCTCCGATCTCGAGACGAGCATCGAGGCAGCGGACGCGGCGGGCCGTCGGCTGCAGGGAGCTCGGCGGGAGCCGATCGGCGTGCTCTTCGTCTGCAACGGCAACTCGGCTCGGAGTCAGATCGCCGAGGCGCTGCTCGGGCGCTTCGGAGGCGACGACTTCGACCCGCACTCGGCCGGAACTCGCCCGAAGCGGGTCTACGACGAGACGGTGCGAGTGCTCGCCGAGGTCGGGATCGACTGGAGTCGAGCGCGCGCGAAGCCGGTCGGCGAGCTTCTCGACCGGCACCTCGACTACGTCGTCACGCTCTCGGACAGCGCCCGGGAGGAGTGTCCGACCCTCGCGGGGCCGCATAGCTCCCTGCACTGGCATCTCGACGACCCAGCCGTCGTCACCGAGAGCGACGAGCGCCGGCTGGAGGCGTTCCGGGCGACCCGAACGGAGCTCTCCGTCCGGCTGCGGCCCTTCATCGAGCTTGCGCGCCGCGCCGCGGGACGCCTTCCCGCAATTGCCGGCCCAGAGCCGCAGCGGGCCTGAGGCGGATCGAGAGGAGCGACCATGGAGCTTCCGTACGTTGAGCCGTTGACCGCCAAGGAGCCAGGCCCGCGGGTCGTGCCGGAGCCGCCACGGCGAGGAGAGCCGGGTGGGGAGCCCTGCGGGGTCTGCGACGGCGGTGCCACCAAGGCGGTCTGGGGCGACGAGCACTTCACGCTCCATCCGCCCGTCGGCGGGAGCCTTGCGGGGACGCTGTGGATGGCGAGTCGCGACCACGTCGATTCGTTCTGTGACCTCTCACCCGAGGCCGCGCAGGCGTTCGGCCCGCTCGTGGCGCGGGTCGAGCGGGCGATCCTCGCGGACGGAGACGTCGCTCGCGTCCATCTCTCTCGTTGGGGCGACGGCGGAGCGCACTTCCACGTCTGGTTCATGCCGCGGCCGCTCGGGATGCTCGAGGCGAAGAACTTCATGCTCCCCCTGTGGGAGGACGTACTGCCGAACGTCTCCGACGACGAGTTGCGAGAAGCGGCGGAACGGATTGCGGCTCGTCTGTGAGCGCGCCGGCGGTGCTCGCGCGCCGCCTCGGGACGGGCGACGCGGTCGTCATCGGGGTTGCGTCGATGATCGGCGCGGGAGTCTTCGCCGCGTTCGCCCCGGCGGCCGCGGCGGCGGGTAGCTGGCTCCTCGTCGGGCTCGCGATCGCAGCCATCGTCGCGTACTGCAATGCGACCGCGTCGGCGCAGCTCGCGGCGCAGTATCCGACGTCGGGGGGAACGTACGTCTACGGCCGGGAGCGGCTCGGTGATTGGTGGGGCTTTCTCGCCGGGTGGGGATTCGTCGTCGGCAAGACCGCGTCTTGCGCGGCGATGGCGCTGACGTTCGGCGCCTACGCCGCGCCGACCTCGGGGTGGGGCGAGCGGGCGATCGCGATTGGTGCGGTCATAGTCCTGACCGCGGCGAACCTGCGCGGCGTCACGCGCACCGCGGGAGTCGGCCGCGTCCTTGTCGCCGGCTCGCTCGCGGCGCTCGCTCTCGTCGTCGTCCTCGTGCTCGTGGGCGGCAACCGCGACGCCGGTCTGCTCGTCGATGCAGACCGTCCGGCCGGGTGGTACGGCGTCCTTCAGTCGGGCGGCCTGCTGTTCTTCGCCTTCGCGGGCTACGCGCGCATCGCCACGCTCGGGGAGGAGGTGCGGGAGCCGCAGCGCACGATCCCGCGGGCGATCGTGATTGCGCTCGGTATCACCGTGGTCGTCTACGCGGCGGTCGGCGTCGCGGTGCTGAGCGCGCTTGGCCCATCGGCGTTGGCGGAGGCGACGGTGCCGCTCGCGGCCACCGTGAAGGCAGCGGGGGCTGCGTGGGCAGAGCCTCTCGTCCGCGTCGGCGCCGCAGCGGCGAGTGCGGGCGCGCTGCTCGCCCTCGTCGCCGGGGTTGGGAGGACCGTGCTGGCGATGGCACGCGAAGGCGACCTGCCCCGGCCACTCGCCGCGATCGAGGCGCGACGCTCGGTGCCCCACCGTGCGCAGCTCTCCGTCGGGCTCGTCGTCGCCGCGCTCGTGCTGCTCACGGATCTCCGCGGGGCGATCGGCTTCAGCTCGTTCGGCGTGCTCACGTACTACGCGATCGCCAACGCCGCGGCGTACACCCAGACGGGCGCAGAGCGCCGCTGGCCGCGAGCGCTCAACGTCGCCGGGCTCGTCGGATGTCTCATGCTCGGCGCCACGCTGCCGCTCGAATCCGTGGCGGTCGGAACCGCGGTCGTGGCTGTCGGGCTCGTCGGGCGATGGGTCGTATTGCGCCGGCAGGGGTCCCGCGCCCGGGACGCACGCTGACGCTCGTCGTCAGCTCGGGGGAGTGACCTCGACGTCGAGCAACGCTGCGGCCCGCTCGGCGCGATCGAGAGCCTCGTACGACGTCCCCGCTGTCGCGATCACGTACCCGCGCCGGTCGCCGTCGAGACGCACGGGGCGAATCGTCTCGCCGACGACGAGGTACGTCTCGGCCTGCACCACTCCGGCGCTCTCGAGCACCGGCGCCAGATCGCCGATCCGGGTCACGCGGCCCGTCGGAAGAGGGCCCGGCGAGGCGGTCAGAAAGCGGATCGCCAGCGGCTGCGAGAATCGCGGCAGCGCCAGCTCGTCGGGCACCGGCTCGCCGAGCGCGAACCGGAGCGCCACCTCGACGAGGTCGACCCCGACTGCGTGGCGCACGAGATCGGCCATTTGACCACCCGGAATCCGGGCTGCGACCTCGACGACGGCGACCCCGCCGTCCGCACTCGCGATCAACTGGGGGAACGCGATCCCGTCCGTGAGCCCGAGCGCAGCGACAGAGCGCTCCGCGGTCTGCTCCGCGAGCTGCAGCTGGTCGGAGTGGATGGAAGCGGGATAGCGGTGGATCCAGCCGACGCCGAAGCCGACGCCGGGCGGCCGGAGGCGGTCGGAGAGCGTCACGAGATCGACGCGACCGTTGCGGGCGATCACGATCCCGTTCATCTCCGTGCCTTCGACGAACCCTTCGAGGATCGCCTCGTTCGTGGGCGACTCGGCGAGCGCTGTGTGGAGATTGGACTCGAGGTCGCCGGGGTCGTCGACCCGGAACAGTCCACGCTGTCCGCCGGAGTCGACGGGCTTGAGGACGGCGGGGAGCCCGACGGTCTCGATCGCGTGTCGGCCTTCGGCGAGGTTCCGGACGGCTGCGAACGCCGGCTGAGGGATTCCCTCTTCGGCCAGGGTGCGACGCATGGCGATCTTGTGCGTCATCCGGTGGGCGACTTCCGTGCCGATCGACGGCAGCTCGAGCGACTCGGTCACCGCTGCGACGACCGGCACCGCACGGTCGGCCGACACGGTGAGCGCGCCGTCGACGGCATGGCGGCGCGCGACCTCCTCGACCGCGGCGACGTCCGCGAAGTCCACGACCTCCGCGATGTCCGCCAGCGCCAGTCCGGGCGCCTCGGGGTTGCGGTCGACCGCGACCACGCGGAGCCCGCGCTCTCGAGCTTGCGCTATCGCGCGGCGCTGGTGGCGGCCCGCGCCGACGAAGAGGACGCTCGGCACGGCGCGATGCTACCCGGGGGCCTGGGAACGATCGGCACGAAGTCGACACGATTCCGTATCCCACCCGTGCGTGTTGTCAAATTAGGCTATGAGCCGTGGGGAGGAGGTCGGCGGCCCGAGAGGTGGGCGGCAGGACATGTCCGGAACGGACGAGGCACAGCACTAGGGACGTGATGCGTCCAAAGACAGACGGGACGCTTCCGAAACGGGACGCTTCCGAAACGGACGAGTCACATCCGTTGCGAGCGAGACGCGTCCACGACGGACAGGAGGAAGCGGTGCGCCGAGCTAGCGGACGCCGCCGGACGGGAGGAGCGAGGGCACGCGGTCCCAGCGCGCGATCTGGCAGCCGTCGACCCGTGTCAGCTTCGCCCAGACGCGTCGACCCTCGACTCGCCCCGAGACGATCGCCTGCTGCGGGCCGCCGTAGAGCTCGGTGCACGCCATGTCCGGCGGCACGGGCCTGAATGCGCGCGAGCCGAGACGCGCAAGCTCGCGACACGAGCCGACTCGGCGCGGGTGCGTGCCGCCGACCGGATCGCAACGAAGGGTCCAACGGACGCGCTCGGTCGGTCGGGCGGAGTCCTCCAGGTACGTGATCGTGAGCACGGTCGCTGGCGCCGCCTGGGCGACGGGCGCCAGCAGTGCGACGGCGCAGCCGAGGACGAGGAGTGGGCGCATGATCTACCTGGATCTACGCCGCCGGAGCCCGCATCCGTCACCCGACCCGCACGCCGGGGCCAGGGCGACGACCCGACCATCTACGATCCCCGCGTGCCACTGAAGGGGAAGTGCGTGCTGATCACGGGCGGCGCCGGCTTCATCGGCACTACGCTGGCTCGGCGTCTCGTCGACGAGAACGAGGTCATCGCGCTCGACAACCTTCACCGCGACGCACTGTCGGGCACCGAGCTCGAGGAGCACCCGAACTTTCGCCTCGTCGAGGGGGACGTGCTCGACCTCGCGCGGTTGACGGAGCTCATGGTGGGGTGCACCCACATCGTCCACGCCGCAGGGATCGCCGGCGTCGACACCGTGCTCGCGAGCCCGGTACGAACCATGCGTGTCAACGTGATCGGAACGTACAACGCGCTCGAGGCCGCACTCGCGACCCGTGACACGATTGAGCGGATCGTCGAGTTCTCGACGAGCGAGGTCTTCGGCCAGCACGCCTTCAACGTCCAGGAAGCCCACGTGACGACGATCGGCTCGGTCGGGGAGGCGCGGTGGACATATGCCGTGTCGAAGCTCGCCGGCGAGCACATGGCCCATGCCTACCACTCGGAGCTCGACCTGCCGACCGTCTCCGTGCGTCCCTTCAACATCTACGGGCCGGGACAGATCGGCGGCGGCGCGATTCGTGCCTTCATCGAGGCGGCCCTTGCAGGTCGGGATCTCGAGATCCACGGCGACGGCTCGCAGATCCGCGCGTGGTGCTACGTCGACGACATGGTCGAGGCGATCCTGCTCGCGCTCGAGCATCCCGCGGCCGTGGGCGAGAGCTTCAATGTCGGAAACGCACGCTCCGCCGTGACGATCTACGACCTCGCCACGCGCATCAGGCGGATCACCGACTGCCCCGGCGAGATCCGCTTCGTGCCTCTCGAGTACACGGACGTAGAGCTGCGCATCCCGAACGTACAGAAGGCGCGGGCACTCCTCGGCTTCGAGGCGGGGGTCGAGCTCGACGAGGGGCTCGAGCGCACCATCGCGTGGTACCGCGCCCGGCTCGGCGCGCCCGCATGACGTCCTCGAAGGAGCGCGCGGAGATACGACTGGCGCGACCCGACGTCGGCGAAGCGGAGCTCGCCGCGATCGCAGACGTCCTCGAGAGCGGGCAGCTCACGATGGGCCCTCAGGTCGCCGCGTTCGAGCGTGCGGTCGCCGCAGCGGTCGGCACCACCGACGCGGTGGCGGTGTCCACGGGAACCGCGGCGCTCCACCTTGCAATGCTCGCACTCGGGATCGGCCCAGGCGACGAGGTCATCGTCCCCGCGTACACGTTTCCCGCAACGGCCGGCTCCGTCGAGCTATGCGGCGGCAGGGCCGTCCTGGTCGACGTCGACCCGGAAACCTTCCTCGTCCGGCCCGAGCTCGTCGCAGAGGCGATCACGCCGCGCACGCGCGCCGTGCTCGCGGTTCACCTCTTCGGCCGGCCCGTGGCATGGGAGGAGCTCCAGACCGCCGTGCCGCAGGAGGTCGCGCTCGTCGAGGACGCCGCCGGTGCGCTCGGCGCGCGCTACCGCGACACGCAGTGCGGAGCGCTGGGCGTGATGGGGTGCCTGTCGTTCCATCCCCGCAAGATCGTTACGACCGGTGAGGGCGGCGCCGTGACGACGAACGAAGCCGAGCTCGCGGCGGCGGTGCGCCGCCTGCGACACCACGGGATCGTCGCCGGCGACGTCGTGGACATTACGGCCCCCGGCTTCAACTACCGCCTCCCTGACGTCCTCTGCGCGCTCGGGATTCCGCAGCTGGAACGACTCGAGTCCCTGCTCGAGGCACGCGAGCGCGTGGCCGGCTGGTACACGGAGCGGCTCGAGCATCTCGTTGAGACGCCCGGCGTCTCCGAGGGCGACCGGCACGGCTGGCAGGCCTACGTGGTGTCGCTCGAACGGCGGGACGACGCGCTCGCGGGTCTCCGCGCCGAGAGGATCGAAGCCCAGATCGGCACGTACGCCGTCAACCGGCTGAGCGCCTACCGCGACCGCGGCGCCTTCCCGGGCGCCGACGCTGCGTTCGCTCGCGCGCTTGCGCTGCCGTTCGCGTCGACACTCACCGAGGACGAGGTAGATCGCGTCTCCTCAGCGCTCGCGCCCTACGCGTAGCGCTCGCGTTCCCTTACAGGCAGATGTCGTCGGGGCGCACCGGGACACGCGTGAGCGGTCTCCCGGTTGCGTCCCGCAGCGCGGAGACGATCGCGGCCGTCGAGACCACGGTTGGCGGCTCACCGACCCCCTTTGCACCGTAGGGCGCGTCCGGCTCGGCAATCTCGACGAGGTCGATCTCCACGGGAGGCATGTCGAGCGTGGTCGGGATCAGGTAATCGGTGAAGCTCGCGTTGAGGATCTCGCCGTCTCGCGTCTGGATCTCCTCCATCAGCGCCAGCCCGAGCCCCTGCGCCGTGCCGCCCTCGATCTGACCCTCGACCGCGAGTGGGTTGACCGCCTTGCCGACGTCCTGGGACGTGCCCACCCAGACGACCCGCGTCAGCCCCAGCTCGACGTCGACCTCGACGACGACGCGCATCGCCGCCACCGCGAGCGCGACGTGCGCTCGCTCGCCGGTGATCTGGCCGGTCTCGGGGTCGAGCGGGGTCGTGCGCGGGTGGCGGTAGATGCGCTCGACGTCGACCTCGCCACCGGCGCGCTCCCGCTCCTCGAGCGCAGCGCGGCAGGCGTCGCGCACGGCGCCGGCGGCCATCCACGTCATGCGCGATGCGGACGCCGAGCCCGCGGAGCCGACCGACGAGGTCGTTCGCGAGGCGAGAGTGACGTGGTCGGTGCCGAGCTCGGTGCGCGCCACCTGGAGGATGACGCCCTCGACGCCCTGTCCCACCTCGGCAGCCGCGCAGTGCACCTCCGCGCTGCCGTCGGCGATGGAGGACGACGCGGGCTGCGCACGAGTCGTCGAAGCCCTCCGAGTAGCAGATGTTCTTGAAGCCCACCGCGAAGCCCACACCGCGGCGCACGCCCTCACCGTGGGTCGTGTTGCCGGCCCCGCCGGGCAACCTGAGCGGGTCGCGCGGAAGCTCCTCCTCGGCAGGCACCGGCAGCGCCGCGGCCCGCCGGATCACCTCGCGGGTGGGGAGTGAGCCGGCGATCACCTGGCCCGTCGGCAGCGTGTCGCCGGGCTCGAGGGCGTTCAGCAGGCGGAGCTCCACCGGGTCGATGCCCAGCTCGGCGGCGAGCCTGTCCATCTGCGCCTCGGCGGCGAAGCACGTCTGCACGGCGCCGAACCCGCGCATCGCGCCACACGGCGGGTTGTTCGTGTACACGGCGGTCGACTCGACGAGCGCGTTGTCGACGCGGTACGGGCCGATCGCGAACGATGCGGCGTTCGATGCGACAGCGGTCGAGCTCGACGCGTACGCACCGCCGTCGAGCAGGATGCGCATGCGTACACATGTGACACGCCCTTCGCGCGTCGCGCGGTGCTCGCACCAGATCCGGGCGGGATGTCGGTGGACATGGCCCGTGAACGACTCCGCGCGGTCGTAGACCATCTTCACGGGCCGGTTCGTGTGGAGCGCCAGGAGCGCGGCGTGGATCTGCATCGAGAGGTCCTCGCGGCCGCCGAACGCGCCGCCGACTCCTGCCAGGTGGATGCGCACCTGCTCGATCGGGAGCGCGAGGCACGGCGCGACCTGGTCGCGGTCGACGTGGAGCCACTGCGTTGCGACGTGGATATCGACTCCGCCCTCGCCGTCCGGGACAGCGAGGCCCGACTCGGGGCCGAGGAACGCCTGATCCTGGATGCCGAGCTCGTAGACGCCCTCGACGACGACGTCCCCGGGCGTGTCGGGATCGCCGTGGCGGATCACCATGTCCCGGACGACGTTCGGCCGCGGATCGTCGCGGTAGCCGTGACCCATCGTGGGCCGGTCGGGATGCAACGGCTCCTGCTCGAGCGCGCGCTCCATGTCGACGACGGGCTCGAGCGGCTCGTACTCCACGACGATCGACTCGAGCGCGCGTCGGGCCTCTTCGGGGTGCTCGGCCGCGACGACGGCCACGGGCTCGCCGACGTAGCGCACCCGATCGATCGCCAGCACAGGCTGGTCGGCAAACTCGAGCCCGTATGTCTTCCGGCCGGGGACGTCCGCGTGCGTCAGGACTGCGTGGACGCCCGGGTGGGCGAGCGCGGCTGCGATGTCGAGCGAGTCGATTCGCGCGTGCGCGTGCGGGCTCCGGAGCGTGTCGCCCCAGAGCATCCCCGGCGCCGAGAGATCGCTCGAATACGCGAACTCGCCCCGCACCTTCGGCACGGCGTCGTCGCGGAGCAGACGCTGTCCGACCTTGCCGACCCTGAGTCGCGTGCGTGGTGCGGTGACGCTCATCGGCGCTCCGCGGCCAGTCGGACCGCGTCGAAGATCTTCACGTAGCCGGTGCAGCGGCAGACGTTGCCCGAGAGAGCCTCGCGCACTTCGTCGTCGGTCGGGTCGGGAACCCGTTCCAGCAGGTCAGCCACCGCAACGACCAGGCCGGGCGTGCAGAACCCGCACTGCACGGCGCCCGCCTCCACGAAGGCGTCCTGAACGGGATGAAGCTCGTGGTCGCGCGCAAGCCCCTCGACGGTGACGACCTCGTGGCCGTCCGCCTGCGCCGCGAGCACGAGGCACGAGCACACCAGCTCACCGTCGAGCACCACTGAGCACGAGCCGCACTCACCCTGCTCGCACGCGTTCTTCGAGCCCGGGAGCTCGAGCGTGTCGCGAAGCATCTCGAGCAGGCTCTCGCCGCCCCACAGGTCGGCCTCGCGCTGCTCACCGTTGACCGTCAGCGTGATCCTCACGAGCGCAGGCACCTCTCCAGCGCCCGGGCAGCGAGGACACGCAACGCGTGCCGACGATAGGCGGCGCTGCCACGGACGTCGTCGATCGGGCTCGCCGCCTCGGCGACCAGGTCGGGCAGGGTGGCCGCGTTCGCAAGCGGCACCGTGACGAGCCTGGCCGTGACGGCGGCCGATCCAAACGCTGCCCGGACCTGTCCGGCGTCGGCGTCGACCACGACCGCGAGCGAGCAGACGGCGATCACCATCGCGTTTCGCGGGCCGACCTTCATGAAGGTCTGAGCGGACGCCGCTCGGGGTGAGCCGTACCGACGTGATGAGCTCATCCGGCTCGAGCGCCGTCCGCTTGACACCGAGAAGGAACTCGTGGAGCGGAAGGGCGCGGACGCCGCGTACGCTCGCCAGCTCCACGTTGGCGCCCTCGACAAGAAGCGGTGGCAGCGCATCGCCGGCGGGGGAGCCAGTCCCGAGGTTGCCGCCGAGTGTCCCGCGGTTGCGGATCTGCGGCGACCCGACGGTGCGCGAGGCCTCGGCGAGCGCGGGAAGCCGCTCCGCGAGTGGTGACGCCATCGCCTCCGTGTACGTCAGCCCCGCGCCGAGCCTGAGACGGTCGCCCTCCTCCGACCAGCCGCGAAGCTCCTCGAGCTCGGCGAGGTTGACGATCGCCGGCGGTCGCGAGTGGCCGAAGTTGAGCTCGACCATCACGTCCGTGCCGCCCTGGATGAACCGTGCGTCGGGACGCTGGGCCTTCAGCTCGAGCGCCTCCTCGAGCGTGCGCGGGGTGAGCACGTCCACGAGCCGATACTAGGCGCCCCGGTGTAGGCGTTCAGGCCGACACCTGCAATGCAGCCCACGCGGCGAGGCCGCGGCGGCGACACCGGAGAAGCATGCGGAGCCGGCGTGACGGGGTGCGGCGAACCGCACCATCCATAGGGCTGAACGCCCTACTGTGCTTGGGGTCGAACGGTGCGACCCTTGTCGCACCGATGAGTTCTGACAACGGGATCGGTCTGCGACGTGTGAAAGCCGACAGCGCGAGAGACGGAGGTCGACGTGGGAACTGACGAGAGACAAGACGGAAACGGACGGCTAGCGGCCCACGAACGACTGTCGACCGGCGGGCTTGCGCGCTGGATGCACGCCTTCGCCGCGCACCCGTGGCGCGTCATCGGGGCGTGGATCGGGATCATCGCCGTCCTGATCGCCCTCGTGGCGACGGTCGGCGGGAGCCTCAAGGACGAGTTCGAGATCCCCGGATCGGACACGCAGAAGGCAACCGACCTGATCGAGTCCGAGTTCGCCTCCGAGCAAGGCGGTGTGCTCAACCTGGTGTTTGCCGCTCCCGACGGCGAGCGCCTGGACACAGCCGAGCGGAAGGCCGCAATCGCAGCGGCCGTCGCGAAGCTGAACACGGCCGAGTTCGAGCCGACCGGGACGGATCCCGAGGGCGAAGCGGGGATCACGAGCGTCGGCGACCCCTTCAGCGCCGAGACGTTCTCCGACAACGGGCGCATCGCGTACGCCGAGGCACAGTTCGACCGCGTCATCTACGAGGAGGACCGCGAGCAGGTCGTGGCTGTCCAGGATGCGGTTCGCGAGGCCGTCGAGCCCGCCGGCGTCATCGTCGAGTTCAACGGCGACGCCGAGTTCCCGCCCATCGAGCAGGGAACGCAGGAGCTGCTCGGTCTGCTGGCGGCGCTGATCGTCCTGCTCGTCGTCTTCCGCACGATCGTCGCCGGGATCATTCCGATCGCGCTCGCAATCGTCGCGGTCATGAGCGCGTTCCTGCTGCTCTTCGTCCTCGCCGGCCTGACCGACATCAACACGATCACCCCGCTGCTCGTGTCGATGATCGGGATCGGCGTCGGCATCGACTACTCGCTGTTCATCGTGACGCGCTTCAGGCAGTTCCTCCACGAGGGGCTCTCGCCGCGCGTCGCGGCGGCCGAGGCGGGCGCCTCCGCCGGTCGCGCCGTGCTGTTCGCCGGCCTGACCGTCGCGATCTCTGTCACGGGGCTTGCGTTCTTCGGTCTCGACTTCGTGACGAAGCTCGGTATCGGCTCGGCGCTCGGCGTCCTCACCACGGTGTTGATCGCGAACTCGCTTCTGATCGCCGTGCTGGCGAAGCTCGGCCACAAGGTCGACCGCCTCAAGGTCCCGTTCCTGCGTCCGCTCGACGACTCTGAGGCGGCACGCGAGAAGACGATCATCGCCCGTTGGGGGCGCTTCGTCACCGGGCACGCGAAGGCGGTGTTCGTCGTCGTGCTGATCGTCCTGCTGGCCCTCGCGGGCACCTCGGGGCTCGTCCGCCTCGGGGCCTCCGACCAGGGGACGCAGCCTTCCGAGCAGACGGCCCGACGGGCCTACGACCTGCTCGCGGAGGGCTTCGGGGCCGGCTTCAACGGGCCCATCCCGATCGTCGTGGACGTGAACGGCGACGAGCAGGCGCCGCAGAGGATCTACGACGGCGTCCAGGACCTCGAAGGCGTCGCCTCCGCGCGGGAGCCGCAATTCAACGATGAGAAGACGGTTGCGATCGTCTTCGTGACGCCAGACTCCGCACCCCAGGACGAGGCGACGGACACACTCGTCGATCGCCTGCGCGACGACGTCGTGCCGGCGGCGACGCAGGGCGGCGACGCGGTGGCCTACGTCTCCGGCCTGACGGCGGCCTTCAAGGACATCGCCGATCGGATCATGGAGCGGCTGCCGCTGTTCCTGCTCTACATCATCGGCGTCACGTTCCTCGTGCTGGCGATGGCGTTCCGGTCGATCGTGGTCTCGCTGACCGCAGCGGTCACGACGATCCTCTCCGCGTTCGTCGGATTCGGCGTCTTGACGCTCGTGGTGCAGGAGGGCCACCTGATGGGGCTGACCGGCCTCGACCGGACGGGCCCGATCGAGACCTTCGTGCCGCCGATCGCGTTCGCAATTCTGTTCGGCCTCTCCATGGACTACATGGTCTTCCTGATGAGCCGTATTCGGGAGGAGCACGTCCACGGCCTCGAGACCCGCGAGGCGGTCGAGCACGGGATCGCGGCTATCGGCCGCGTGGTCGTGGCCGCCGCGCTGATCATGGGAACCGTGTTCGCCGCCTTCATCCTCACGGCCGACCGCATCTCCAAGGAGTTCGGGCTGCTGCTCGCGGTCGCGATCCTCGTGGACGCGCTGCTCGTGCGGATGACGCTGGTCCCCGCGTTCTTCACGCTCCTCGGCGAGAAGACGTGGTACATGCCGCGCTGGCTCGACCGGCTGCTCCCGAACATCACGATCGAGCCGCCGCACGAGGGCGAGACACGGCCGGTGGTGGAGCCCACGCCGACCGCAGAGCCGCTCGGACGTTCGTAGGACAACCCAGGTCGGCTCCTCCGCGCGCGCGTGGGAGCCGGCCATTCGCCGGTGCCGTGGTGCCGGACTTCAGCCAGGCACCAGCATCGCTCGCCGAGGTCGGCGGTAGCGTTCGTCGCATGGGGTTGCTCGACCGGATCCGGAGCGGCGCATACGTCTCAGAGGAGCCTGCCGTCTCCATCCCCGGCCGAACCGTGACGCTCTCGCTGGCCGCGGACCGAATCGTCCGCGGTGAGCCGACACTCCATGCTGTGCGTGACTTCCTCGATGGGGCCGGTCGCGCCAAGCCGGAGATGCTGATGCGGCTGGTCGAGCACGAGCCTCGGCCGACCGGCGAGGCCAGCGCCGACGCGCTGCTCGGCGCTGTCGCCGAGTATCTGGCCGTGAAGCATGGCTTCTCCTGCCCGCGCTGGGCCCAGGCTCCGGAGCGTTTCCTCGACCGCTTCTGGTTCGTCAGTGACGTCCGAGGCTTCCGGGCCGATTGCGCAGACGCCCGTCTCGCTCAAGCGACGGGGGATCTTCTGGCCCGAGCGTTCCCTGCAGCGAGTGTGATGAACCGAGCCGAGATCCGAGGCTGCTCGTCGAGCTGGGGCGCCGCCTCCATGAACGCGGGATCGAGGCCGAGCTCTACGTCGTCGGCGGGGCGGCCATTGCACTGGCCCTCGACGTACGGCGGTCGACGAACGACATCGATGCTGTCTTCGCCCAAGGCGGCCGTCTACGAGGAGGCGGCGAGGATGGCTGCCGCGCTCGAGCTCGACGAGGGTTGGCTCAACGACGGGGTCAAGGGCTTCCTTGCCGGCCCCGATCCGAGGCTGACGTCGCGCTCGAAGCCCCGGGAATACGACGATGTCCGCCTGCTCGCGGCGACGCTCGGCGACACCGCTGCTCTTCCTCTCGGGACGCGGGAGGCACGGAGCAGGGGTCCGACAGGGAGTCGGGCACCGAACCGCTTGCGCCTCAGTCCAGCGCGCGATATGCCGAGACAGCCGGCGGCTCTGGAATCGGCGCGCTCTCCCACCCGGGCGGAAAGGAAGGCGCGCGCCAGGCGGGCTCGGGAAGGAACGACGTCCAGCCGTCGTCCCACCATCGATCGCCCCTCTCGAGCATCCCGCCGACCTCCCGTCCGAGGCCGTGTATCGCGTCGCGCTGCGCTTCGGTGTAGCGGCCCTCGCTGACGCGATCCTCGAGCAACTCCTCGTCCTTGAAACGCCAGGTGCCGTCGATCGGGACCCAGACGTCGAGCTCGAGGTCCTGCGTGTCGTAGCCGATCGAGGTCCGTCGGAACGGCTCCTCGAGGTTCAGGTACCAGCCTGCGAAGCGGCGCTCCGGCCCGTCCCAGAAGTGCCAGACCGAGTACGCCTCGCCCGGTCGGCGCAGGGTGAGGACGCCGTGGCCTTCCCAGGCGCGCTTTCCTGCCCACGGATGCGGCCGGCCGTCGGCGCTCGGCGGAAAGGCGAACGGCGACTCCTCCGGCAGGTACGTGACGAGCAGCTCGGGAGAATCCTCGACGACCACCACCGGAGACGCGCACCAGGGCACGCCGCGCCACACCTCGCGGTGGACGATGACCTCGCCGGCTCGCCAGACCACCGTCTGATCGTAGAAGGGGTCTGTCACCGGGGGCTGATCCAAGCGAGGCTGCGCCGCCTTGGTGCCTGGCTTTAGCCAGGCACCTGCTCGTGCGCGATAGCGGCACGCTTCTTCGTCGACCAGCTGCTCGAGCCCTGATTGCTCCTATACGGGTGTACGCTCCGTCTCCCGATGAGCGAGCTCGAGGTGCGCCCAGCCGCGGTGCCGGATACCGACGCGGGCGTAGCGCCCGAGCTCTCGGTCGTCGTGACGCTCTACGACGAGGTCGGGACGCTGGACGAGCTCCACCGGCGCCTCAGGACAACGCTCGACGCATTCGGACGCTCGGCGGAGGTGTTGTACGTCGACGACGGCTCCACGGATGGCACGTTCGCGGCGCTCGAGCGCATCCACGCCGCCGATGAACGCGTCCGGGCGGTTCGGTTGAAGCGAAACAGCGGCCAGCATCCCGCGATGCACGCAGGCCTGTCCCGCGCGCGGGGCTCGATCCTCGTGACGATGGACGGCGACCTCCAGAACCAGCCCGAGGACGTCCCGCTCCTCGTCGAGGCAGTGGAGGCGGGCTACGACGTCGCGAGCGGCCGGCGGGCCGCTCGACGCGATTCGTGGGGTCGCACGTTGCCCTCGCGGCTGATCAACGGCATGTTGCGCCGGTTCACGGGCGTCGACATCTCGGACTTCGGCTGCGCCTTCAACGCCTACCGGCGAGAGGCCGTCGAGCCCATGCTCGGAGCGATCGGCCGCCAGAAGTTCACGAAGGCGCTCGTCCTCTCGGGCGGCGCGTCCGTCATCGAGGTCGACGTCGCCCACGCCGAGCGCGAGGGGTCGTCCCGCTACTCGCCGCTTCGCCTCACCCGGCTCGCGCTGCACGTGCTCGCGGGCTTCTGGCCGCAGCCGATTCAGACCGCCGGGATCGTCCTCGGGCTCCTCTGCTCCGTCGCGTCGCTGGCGCTCGGCCTCTACGGGATCGTCTACTGGATCGGCGAGGACGACTTCCCGGGCCCGCTGCTGCTCGGCGCGCTCGTCGTCGCCGTGCTCGGCGTCCAGGGCTTCATCCTCGCGCTCGTCGGCGAGTACCTGGGCAGAATCCAGCGCGTCGTGGAGCACCGGCCCCTCTACCTCGTCGATCGAGAGCTCTGATCGCAATGCACGCAGCACTCGTACCGACGACCGGAGCGACGGGCCAGCCGGTGCGGACAACGTTTGTGGTGATTCACCACAAGCGTTGCCTGCCGCGCGCTGTGGAGGCGGACGCGACAAAAGGAGTTCCGTCTGAATCGAGACCCGGCGCATGAAGCGCGTGCTCGTGACCGGTGGCGCGGGGTTCATTCCCTCGAACCTGATCCGCCACCTTCTGGAGCACACCGATCACGAGGTGATCTCCCTCGACGCCCTGACCTACGCGGGGAACCTCGAGAACCTCGCCGACGTGCTGAGCCATCCTCGCCTCGAGTTCGTGCACGGGGACATCCGCGACGCGGGCCTCGTGCGAGAAGTCGCGGCGGGCGTGGAGGTGATCGTCAACGCGGCCGCCGAGTCGCACGTCGAGAAGTCGATCCGCGAGGGCGCCTCGGAGTTCGTGACCACGAACGTGGAGGGGACGCAGATCCTGCTCGACGCGATCCGGGACACGCCCGTGGAGCGTTTCCTGCTCGTCTCGTCGAGCGAGGTGTACGGGACCGCGGAGCGCGATCCCATGGACGAAGAGCACCCGCTGAACCCACGCAGTCCGTACGCCGCCACGAAGGCGGGCGGCGATCGGCTCGCGTACAGCTATCGGGTCACCTACGACCTCCCGATCGTGATCGTGAGGCCGTTCAACAACTACGGGCCGCGGCAGCATCCCGAGAAGCTCGTCCCACGGTTCGTCACGCAGGCACTCGCAGGCGAGCCGCTGACGATCCACGGCGAGGGCCATGCAAGCCGCGACTGGCTGCACGTCGACGACACGGCCTCGGCGATCGAGGCGTTGATCGAGGCGCCACTCGAGGACGTGGCCGGTGAGGTTGTCAACGTCGCGACCGGGGTCGACATCTCGGTGCTGGAGATCGCGCGGCTGGTGCTCGATGCGGTCGGCAATCCGGAAGCGACGACGGTCCACGTCGACGAGCGCCCGGGCCAGGTCGACCGCCACATCGGCTCGACCGACAAGCTCGAGCGCTTGACCGGCTGGCGCGCCTCGATCGACTTCGAGGACGGGCTCGACCGAACGGTCGCCTGGTACCGCGACAACGAGGCCTGGTGGCGGGGCGTCCTCGGGCGCGTCCGCGTCTCCTCGTCCTAGGCGCCGGCCCCGCCCAACTCGGCCTGCTCGAGGCCGCCCGGGCGCGCGGCGACGTGGACGTGATCGCGGTGGATCGCGATCCGCAGGCCGTCGGCCTTCCGCTCGCGCACGAGCGGGCGATCCTCTCCACGGAGGACGAGGAGGGAATCGACCGCCTTGCTCGGGCCCGTGACGTCGACGGGATCATCTCGCCCGGTGCCGACTGGCCGGTCGGGATTGCGGCGCGCGTCGCCGATCGGATCGGCATCGCGCATCCCATCGACCCACGGACTGCGGCGGTCGCGACGTCCAAGGCGCGGCAGCGCGAGCGCCTTCGCAGCGGGCGGCGTGCCGCACCCTCGCGGGTTGGACCCTCGCGATCCGTCGCTTCCGCTCCCGTGCGTCGTCAAGGCGGCGGACCGGCAGGGGCAGCGAGGCCTCACGCTCGTCCGTCGGCCCGAGGAGCTCGCCGAGGCGCTCGCGGTCGCGGCCGCCGAGTCCAGAGGCGGCGTGCCGCTCGTCGAGGAGCTCGTCGAGGGGCCGGAGGTGACCGTCAACGCGTTCTCGCTCGACGGCCGCTTCACGCCGCTGACCGTGACCGACCGGCTGACCGCAGAGCCGCCGGCCTTCGGCGTCGCGCTCGCGCACGTCTGGCCGTCGGAGCACGACATCGCTTCGGTCGGTGTTGTCGCGCGAGCCGCCGTCGAGGCCGTCGGGATTCGCAACGGCCCGTCGTACACGCAGCTTCGCCTCGGCCCGGGTGGTCCGGTGGTGATGGAGGTCGCGGCGCGCCTCGGGGGCGGTCACGACGCGGAGCTTTGCGAGGTCGCGACCGGCGTCGACCTGAACGGGCTCGCGATCGACGCCGCGCTGAGCGCCGTGTCAAGTAACACAGTGTTACAAGCGCGCTCACCCACCGGCGGCGCTGTGGTCGTGTTCCTCGTCCCACCAATCGGTCAGCTCGAGGCAATCGACGGCGTCGCGGCCGCCGAGACCGTCGAGGGCGTCGAATGGGTGCGCATCTACCGCCGCCCGGGCCACGCCTTCGGCCCGCTGCGCCGCGGCGCCGACCGGGCCGGCGCCGTGCTCGCGACCGGCCCGAGCCGCGAGGAGGCGCTCGCCCGGGCTCGCCGTGCGGCGGACGCCGTACGCTTCCGGGTCGATGCGGACGCGCCGTGACACTCCGCTCGGCTTCCAGCCTCCCGCGATCGGAGAGGAGGAGGTCGAGGCGGTCGCCGAGACCCTGCGCTCGGGCTGGTTGACGACCGGCCCTCGCGCCGCGCTCCTCGAGGAGCGCCTTGCCGACTACCTCGAGGTCGACCACGTTCTCGCTCTGAGCTCCGGCACCGCAGCAATGCACCTCGCCCTGATGGCGCTCGACATCGGCCCGGGAGACGAGGTGATCACATCCCCGATCACGTGGCCCGCGACGGCGAACGTGATCGAGCATTGCGGCGCGACGCCCGTCTTCTGCGACGTCCGCGAGGACGATCTCAACCTCGACGCCGCGCTTCTGCCGGAGCTCGTGACCGAGCGGACGAAGGCGATCCTCCCGGTTCATCTCGCCGGGCAGCCGTGTGACCTCGATCCGATCCACGCGCTCGGACTCGCCGGTCGTCGAGGACGCCGCGCATGCCCTCGAGGCCCGCTACCGGGGACGCAAGCTCGGCGGGCTCTCGGATGCGACGTGCTTCTCGCTGTACGCCACGAAGAACGTCGCCGCCGGGGAGGGAGGCGTCGTCGCGACGAACCGCGACGACATCGCGGAGCGGATCCGGGACATGCGGCTCACGCGACGCGGTGACGGCGCGCGCTACGACCAGGTGACGGCCGGCTTCAAGGCGAACCTGTCGGACGTGCTCGCGGCGATCGCGCTCGTCCAGCTCGACAGGCTCGAGGAGCACACGGAGATCCGCGCTCGGCAGTTCGCGCTGTACGACGAGGGCGTCGCCGACCTCGAAGGGATCACCCCGCTCGCCCGCGACCCGCGCGACACGCACGCGCTGCACCTGTACGCCGTGCGGATCGACCCCGAGGCTGCGGGCGCCACGCGCGACGAGTACCAGCGCGCCCTGACGGAGGAGCGCATCGCGACGAGCATCCACTTCCTCCCCGTCCACCGGCTGACGTGGTTCCGCGAGCGCTATCCGGAGCAGCCACGGCTTCCCGTCGCGGAGCGGGCGGGCGACGAGGTGCTCTCGTTGCCGCTGTCGCCCGCACACGCGGACGAGGACATCCTCGACGCGATCGACGCGCTCCGTCGGGTGCATTCCCGCTTCGCCGGATGAGTCGCCGCACGCGGATAGCGGCGACGCTCGTCCTCACGGGACTGGCGGTCGCGTACCTCGTCTGGAAGGTCGACCTCCGCGAGACGATCGACACGCTGCTCGACGCGAATCCGTGGTGGTTTGCCCTCTCGGTGGCGATCATGATCGGCACCGCGTTGCCGATGGCGCTCCGCTGGCAGTGGCTGATGCGAGCGCAGGGCATGGAGGACACATTCGGCTGGATGACGCGTGCCTACCTCGTCTCCTACACGGCGAGTCAGGTCCTGCCGACGTCGATCGGCGGCGACGCGATGCGTGTCTACGAGACCGCGCGGCGTCACCCGGGCAGAACCGCCGACGTGACGGCGATCATCCTCCTGGAGCGCGGCCTCGGCGGCGCGGGGACCGTCCTGCTCGGCGCGATCGGGTTCCTGCTGGCGCTCGGCACCTACGACGTCAACGCCTACCTGTGGCTCGAGGGGGCATTCGTCTTCGGGACGATCGTGCTCATCTTCCTCTTCTTCGCCCGTTCCGCTCGCCCGCTTCTGGTCCGGACGCAGCCGCTTCTGCGCCGGTTGCGAGTCGACCGTCACCTTCGGGCGTTCTACGACGGGGTGCACCATTTCCGGAACCACGTTCCGCTTCTCGTCGGCGTCTTCGTCTTCACGACGGCGATCCAGGCGGTGCGCGTGCTGTCGATCTGGGCGGCCGCCAAGTCTGTTGGCATCGAGCTCGGGCCGCGGATCTACTACGTGATGGGGCCGCTGTTCTTCCTCATCCTTCTCGTCCCGTTCACGCTCAACGGGATCGCGGTCCGCGAGGCGTTCTTCGTGAGCTTCCTCGGAAGCGTCGGTGTCCCGGCCGACCAGGCCTTTGCGGCCGGCTTCGTCTTCTTCCTCGTCACCACCGCCCTGGCGTTGCCGGGTGGGGCGATTCTGCTCTGGGAGGGGTTCCGCGGCGGCGCCGACCGACGGCTCGAGCATGGCTGACGGTAGGGATGCCGCCTGCGTCGTCGTGACCTACGACGCGCTGCCGTGGATCGAGCGGTGCCTCGCAAGCGTCGTCGGCACGGAGACGGTCGTCGTGGACAACGGCTCGTCCGACGGGACCGTCGACCTCGTCCGCGAACGATTTCCCGAGGTCAGGGTCGTCGAGGCGGAGAATCGTGGGCTGGGGGCCGGCTGGAACCGAGGGATCGCCGAGACGTCCGCCGAGCACGTGCTCGCGCTCAACGCAGACGCGTGGCTCGTGGAGGACTCCCTCGCGCGACTGCTCGACGCCGCCCGGCGGCACCCCCGAGCGGCGCTGATCGGGCCGCGGCTCCTGAACCCCGACGGGACGCTCCAGCGCTCGGTGCGCGGCTTCCCGACGCTCTGGCGGCTCTC
Source organism: uncultured Actinomycetes bacterium (assembly GCA_963810295.1). GTDB lineage: Bacteria > Actinomycetota > Thermoleophilia > Gaiellales > Gaiellaceae > Gaiella. The sequence continues at coordinate 19,399 of CAWEMW010000007.1, read as the reverse complement.
GACCGAGTACCTCTACCTGCGGAAGCTCGCCCCCCGCTCGCGCGCCTTCAACGCGTTCTACGGGGCGGGGTTCGACCACGCGAGCGAGCGCACGGTCGAGTGGGTGATGGGCGCCTGCATGCTCGTCCGCCGGACAGCGTTCGAGGAGGTCGGCCCGTTCGACGAGGACTACTTCCTCTTCAGCGAGGAGGTCGACTGGATGAAGCGCGCCGCGGATCGCGGCTGGTCGGTCGTCTTCACCCCGGACGCGCGGTGTGTCCACGTGGGCGGCGCAGCGCACGGCGGCAGGCTCTTCCGCGAGAACGTCCGCGGCCACCTGCGGTACCTCTCGCTGCACGGACGGCCCGGGGAGGCCGAGCAGGCGCGGCGCATGCTCCGCGCGTCGCTCGTGGTGCGCGGCCGCATCCACGGCGGTGAGCGGGGGCGGCTGTATCGAGATGCAGCGTCCTGGCTCGGCTCGGGCGATGTCGAGGCCCTGCTCGCCGCATGACGAGGGCGGCGCCCAGGGGCGGCACGCCCAGGGTATGCCGGAAGGTGTCTAGCTCCAGCCGGACACCTGCTCCGGACCGTCTCATGCTCCTCCGGGGACTAGGTAATCCGGACCCAGCGTCGAGCAGTCCGGCTCAGGCCGGAATCGCGTTCGGTGAGGACGACCGTGACCCGCCAGCGTCCCGTCGGAAGCGATGCGCTCGAGCCTTTCGCGCTGCCACCCACCATGCGCAGCCGGACAGATGTGGAGCGAACCCGCAGAATCGCCGTGCAACGCGCGCAGTTGGCGGCACGCACGCTGACGAGGACGCGTCCCCCGCGCACTGTCAGGTTCAACGATCGGATGGTCGGCCCCCCTCCGAGCGCATGACGGATCCCGCCGAGGAGGTGACGAACGAACAGCGGCTCCGCGTACGACTCCGCGGTATGCCCGCCCTGGGTGTACCAAGCGCGTCCACCGTCGAACTCGTGTTTCCACGCGATTGGATGGTCGGTCCCCATCGCCCAGTCGCGCGGCTGGTACGTCGCTTCGTCGAGCGTGAGCAGGACTCGCACGCCGTTGCGTCTCGGGTTCGAGAGGAAGCCGTACCACTCGTCCGTGCGGGCCCAGCGCGCTGGAAGATGCATGGTGGAGACGTCGCGCGGCGAGACGACGTCGATCGTCGCGGCCTGAATCTCGGGATGTCCCGACGACCAGGCGCCCACGAGGCGCCCGTACCACGGCCAGTCGCGCTCGGTGTCGGCGGCCGAGTGGACGCCCACGAATCCGCCGCCGGAGCGGATGTAGGCCGTGAACGCAGCCTGCTGAGCGTCGTCGAGGACGTCGCCGGTCGTGAGCAGGAAGACGACCGCCCCGTAGCGTGCGAGACGCGCCTTCGTGAACGCAGCGGCGTCCTCGGTCGCATCGACCTCGAACCCGTTTGTCGCGCCGAGGGTGCGCAGCGCCTCGATGGCCGCAGGGATGGAGTCATGGCGGTACCCCGCCGTCTTGGTGAAGACGAGCACGCGAGGCTTCGCGGCGGCTGCCGTGCTCGCGGCGGACCCCGCCGCGAGCAGAACGACGACGAGAGCTGCCGCGATCTGAACGACGACGAGAAGGGCAAGCTTGCGCGTGTAGTCAGCTTAGTTCTCTGCGGGCGGCGCCGGACCCAACCCAGGGGTCTGTCCCCGCTGGGGACTGACCCCCGCGAGCGTCGCGGGGGACAGACCCCTCGGGGTCAGTCCCCTTGACGTCATGACCGAAGCCTGGCTGTTCCTGCGGCTCGCGCTCGCGACCGCGGTCGTCCTCGCGCCCGGCTTCGTCGTCGCGCGGGCGCTCGGGGTGACGCGCGTCTCGGCGGGTGTCGCCTGGGCGCTCCTCCTGATCTTCGGCGCGATGACGGTGACCTTCGTCGTCTCCGCTTCGCTCACGCTCACCCTCGTTCTCGTTCTCGTTGCCGGCCTGGTCGCGCTCCCGTTCGCGATCCGCAGGGGAACCAGGGTGCACGGTGTGCGCGGCTGGGGGCTCGCGCTGGCCTTCGGCGCCGGTCTCGGGATCCTCCTCTGGCGCGTCGCCGGCGAGATCGGCGGCGACGGGTTCTTCCACCTCGCCCGCGTCCAGAAGCTCCTCGCCTTCGACGATCTCTCGCTCGAGAGCGCGAACGAGTTCCCCGACGGCGGGCTGCATCCCGGCTACGCATTCCCGCTCTGGCACGGCTTCCTCGCCCTCGTCGCGAAGGTCGGAGGTGTCGATCCGACGGAGGTCGTCCTCCATGGGCCGAGCGTGCTCGCGCTCGTCGCGGTCGTCCTCGGGTTCGAGGCCGGCTGGGCGCTCTTTCGCCGCGTCACGCCCGCGCTCGCAGCCTCCCTCGCAGGGGTCGCGATCGTGGCAATGGCTCCGGCCCACGGCGGGGCGTACACCGCGCTCGCGCTCCCGGCGACGGCCTCGCGCCAGCTCCTTGTGCCGGCGGCGCTGGCGCTCGCGATCGAGGCGACCCGGCGCCCGAAGCCGGCCGTGCTCGCATCAGCTGCGGCCGCGTCGTTCGTGATCGCGGTCGTCCACCCGACCTACGCCCTCTTCCTGGTCGTGCCGTTCACCGGCTTCCTGGTCGTGCGGTTTCTCTGGGTGCGTCGCGACGCCGTGCCGGACACGCTTGCGCTCGCTGCGCTCACCGTGCCGATGGCGCTGTTCTTCGCCTGGCTGCTGCCCGTGATCCGCGACACGGCATCGGTGAGCCCCGACGAGCGCGAGCGCCTCCGTGGCTTCGAGCAGTACGCCGGCCAGCTGGAGGGAACGCCCGACAGCTTCGCCGTCGTGCCCGAGCTCTTCGGCCGGTCGGGCGCAGTGGCCGTGGCCGCGCTGCTCCTCCTTCCCTTCGCTGCGCTCGCGGCACGCCGGCGGTGGGCCGCCTTCGCGGTCGGAGGGGCTCTCGCGATCTTCGCGATCACGCTGATTCCCTGGATCTTCACGCCGTTCTCCGACGCGGTCTCGCTGTCGCAATCTCGCCGTCTCGCGGGGTTCCTCCCCTTCGGGATCGCTCTCGCCGGAGGGATCGGCGTGCTGGCACGACTGCTCGGACCACTCGTCGCGCCCCTTGCGCTCGCGCTCGGCGTCGCGCTGCAGCTCCTCTACCCAGGCGACTTCGGCTACTTCCTCGAGGACGGCGGCCCGGCCTGGGCGACGTGGTTCGCCGTCATCGGCTGCGTGGTGGCTCTCGTCGTCGGCTTCTGGGGTCGGCCACCGCTCGAGCGCCGCGCGGCGCTCGCGTCATGCCTGCTGCTGCTTCCGACGTACGTCCACGGGCTCGCCAACTGGAGCCCGTCGCCCTCGCGACCGCCCAACATCCTCTCGGACGGCTTGCTCGCGGCCGTCCGAGAGCGCGTCCCGACGGGAGCGGTCGTCTATGCCGACCCCCAGGCGAGCTATCGGCTCGGCGCCTACGCGCCGGTGCGCGTGTGCGTCAATCCGATCAGCCATGTCGCCGACACGGTCGACAACCGCCCTCGCGAGCGTGCGCGCGAGTTCCTGCGGTCTGCCCGAGCGGGTGACATCGTGCACGCCGGCGCGTCGCTGCGGCGCAACGTGGCTCGTCGTCGACCGCGAGCGCTGGCCCGACCTCGCTCCACCGTTTCCCGTCTACCGCGACGCCCGCTGGGCGCTTGTTCGCCTGTAGTGCCGTGTGGAGCGCCCCGTCATCCTGAGGGCGCTGCGTGGTACAGGTCGCACCGGTCGGTCGAGCGGACGAAGTTCCATCGTCCGTGCGACGAGCTCGTCGACGGCGATCGGCTCGAGGAATCCCGGCGGTCCGCCGATGCACGCCTGTCCGATCTTCCCGTCGGCGATGCCAGAGCGAATCTCGGCCAACTCGGCCCGTCCGATGTTGGAAGTGGCCGGGTAGTCGAAACGGGTCGGGTTGAAGGCGCGGCTAACCACGTAGGCGAAGCCGGCGTCCTGTCGGACGACGAAGACTCTCGACCCGGGCTGAAGGCCCACTTGCCACTGCCGGCCGATCGCCTCCGCGTCGGGTGACAGGCGAACGTTTTCCAGGTGCGGCAGCGAGGACACGGTCAGGTCTCCGGTGGCGCGGACAGTGGCAAAGACGAAAGCGCCGGCGACGGCGGTGATCACGACGAACGCCACGCCGTCCGCGCGGAGGCTGATCGATCGGGGAAGCTGGGCCCACGATCCCGCGATCACGACCACGAGGCACGGCGCTGCGGCCGCGAGGTGGACGTAGTCCATGCGCGGGTAGGCGCCGGCGACGGCCGCCAGGCCGTACGCCCCCGCGACGACGAGACCACGCCGGTCGCGGCGGCCGAACGCGAGCCCGAGCAGGAACGCGCCCGCCGCAACGACGGGCAGGAGCACCGCCGAGGTGTCCCAGAGCCACGCCAGCGGGGTTTCGAACGGCCGCCCGAGTCTGAGGCCGTCGAAGGCCGCGTGCAGTGTGTCGACATACGAGACCGACGCCGACTCGAGGTACGTCCGCTTGTTCACGAAGCCAAGCTCGACGAGCTCGCCGAGCCCGCCCTGCAGGCCGACAGGGAGCAGGACGACCAGCACGGTGGCCGTCGCTGCACCGGCGAGCGCTCCGACTGCGCGGATGCGTCCCCCGGCGACGATGACGCCGACGAGGGCGGCAAGAGCCGCAAGCCCGCCGACGTTCTGCTTCGAGGCGAAGGCGAGCCCGACGAGTGCTCCAGCGAGGCCCGCCCGCTCGGCTGTCATCGCTGCTGGACCGACGAGCACGGCCAGTGACCCGACAGCGAATGTCGCCGCCAGCGCCCCGTACGGCGCGGTGTTCTGCGGTGGAGCGACGAGGAGCGTCCCGATTGCTGCCGCGGCGGCCGCGAACCGCGAGCAGCCGAGGCGCAACGCCGCGCAGCCGACCAGGAGGCAAGACGCCGTCGAGCTCGCGACCAGGACCGAGTCGACCACGAACGCGTGGACGGTGGTGAGCTCCGCAAGACCTGCTGTGAGGTACACGGCGAGCGGGAGCGGCGAGTAGAAGACATCGCGATACAGCGTCTCGCCCGAGACGACACGGTCGACGACCTGGAGGAACCACGCCTCGTCGTAGATGTTGTAGCCGCGAGCCGTCGCGAGGCCCGTGGACGCGAGCGCCAACGCCGCTCCGAGTGCGAGCCATGTCCACCAGCGGAACGCGGATTGCGGCTCCCGCGCCGCGCCGGGCGGTTGCGTCACGCGGCCGCGGCGCGCGCCCCGAACACGGCGAACGCCCGGAAGAGACGCAGCGGCCGAAGCCGCTCGAGCGTCCGCTCCACCGCCGCACCTCGCCGGGAGTTGGCGAGGAAAGGCGGGAACATCCCGAAACGGCCTGCGCGCTCGTCCACGAACCCGGCTGCCCGCAGTGCAGGCAGGACGACGCCGGGCCGCATGCGTCGCACACCGCCGTCCCCGTCCCACGTCATGCCCGGCGTGGCCGCGATCTGGGCGTAGATGAGCGGCGTGTACGCGCTAGGTTCGACGAAGGCGAGTCGACCGCCAGGCCGCAACAGTCGCTCGAGCCCTGCGAACGACAGTCGAAGATCGTGCAGGTGGTGGAGCATGAAGAACCCGATCACCGCATCGAAGCCCTCGTGAAGGTCAGCCGGAGGGTCGGCGATGTCGAATGCGTGCACAGGGATCCGACCCCGTGCACCGTCGTAGGCCTGTAGCCGCTCGAGGAGCACCGGCGAGAGGTCGTTGCCCTCCACCGAGAAGCCTCGGTCGGCGAGCAGCAGCGTGTGTCGTCCCATTCCGCACCCGACCTCGAGAATGCGGTCGTGGTGGGTCAAGCGAGCGAAGCCGACGATCTCGTCGACGTGTCGCTCGAGGTAGGGCGTCCGCCGAGGGATCATGCGCGGGCTCACCCGGTCCTCGAAGTAGGCGCGCTGTGCGCGATTGTGACGGTCGATCGTCGGTGCGGTCGTCATGTCGCCTCCCGTGACCGCGTACGCCTCGCCCAGGCCGCCCAGCGAAAGGCTCGCCAGGCGGAGCGGACGCGGGCCGCGAAGGTGTATGCGGATGTCTCGTCAGGCCGTCGCGCGCGCGCGACCGGGATCGATGCGACTCGCGGCCGAGTGGAGGCGATCATCGCCACGATCGACGGTGAGGGACCGCGCAGCGCGACCAGTCGGCGGGCTACGTCCGCGTGCATCGCGCAAAACATGCCGGCGTCGGGAGGAAGGCCGGTGACAGAGGCGAGCACGCGTCGATAGCCGCGGCCGGTGATCGTCCGGAAGGTTCCCTGGTAGCGCCCGCAGCGCCCGCCGAAGACAACGTCGACACCGCCCTCCCGCGCGCGCTCGAGGAGACGGGGCACGGCCTCGGGGGGATCCTGGAGGTCGGCGTCCATGATGACGGCCCAGCCCCGCGCGACGCGGAGTCCGCTGAGGACTGCCTGGTGCTGCCCCGCGTTCGCCAAATGTCTCACGACCGACACCCGTGGGTCGACGCTGCTGCAGTCGCGTGAGGACGTCCAGCGAGCCGTCGGGGGAGGCGTCGTCCACGAAGACCACGTGCGCGTCCGCTTCGGCGGCGAGCGCCGTCGACAGCCTCGAATGGAGCTCTTCGAGGGTCGTCGCGTTGCGGTACACGGGCACGACCACGGTGACGGGCGCGTGGTTCACGCGACGACCTCCTGGAGCGACGACGCCCATTCGGCCGCGTCGACCAGCCCGGCCTCGAAGCTCCGGGCAGACCAGCCCAGTGCTGTTCGTGCGTGGGTGGTGTCAGCGACCCAGCAATGAGTGTCCGGCGGCCTGCCGTCGTGAGCGCCCTCGAGGACGGCGATCGGCCGGCCGATCGCCCGGCCCACCGTCGCGACGATCTCGTGATTGTCGAGGTCGGTTCCCGAGCCGAGATTGAAGACGTCGCCGAACACGCGCTCACGGGCATCGAGAACGCGCAAGACGCCGTCGACGACGTCGTCGACGTGCACGAGGTCACGCCGTATCCCGCGGCTCGTGACGGCCAGGGGAGTGCCGTCGAGGGCCGCTCGGATAGCCGCCGGAACGATTCGCCGCGCGGGCTCGCGAGGCCCGTAGACCGAAAACGGCCGCACGATCGTCGCGCCCAAGCCTCGGCGCACTGATTCCAGAACGAGCATCGCGGCAGCCGCCTTGTGTGCTCCGCGACGGGTGGTGGGTCGTAGCGAGTCGTCCTCGCGGATGGGACGGTCGTACGGCCCGTACTCGAGCGAGCTGCCGACGTGGATGACGTGCTCGACGCCTGCGGCTTCGGAGGCTGCGAGCACGGCGGCGGTCCCCAGGATGCTCACACGCAATGAAGCCTCGTCCTCGCCGTCCGTCTTGGGATGCGTCGGGGTCATGGCCGCGTGCACGATGGCGTCGGGCGACGTCTGCTCGAGCGCGCGGGCAACCGCTCTTCGGTCCGTGATCTCGACCGCGAGCTCTTCGGTTGCGCCCGCGGGGGCGCTGCGGCCCCCGGGCCGAATCAGCGCGATCGGCTGGTCGCCGCGATGAAGGAGCGCCTCGACCAGAGCGCTGCCGATGAAGCCTCCCGCGCCCGTCACCACGACGCGGCTGCTGCCGTCACGCATCGGCTGTGGCCACTGCCGCTCGCCGCGGGAGGAGCGCAGCGATACGCCGCTGCAGCGCCTCTCGGTCGTCCTCGACGACCTGCCCCGACCGCAGCGATGCGAGGTCGAGTGCGCGGCGGAGTCGCCGGACGCCGTCCTCCAGGTCCCCGCCCACCACGTCGCGGTGGAACGATCGCCGGAGGAACGTGAACGAGCATTGCAGCCGCGTCAGCTCCGCGATCAGGAGCCGACAGGGGATCGGTGATCCGCGCTCCGGATCGGTCAGGCCCGCGACGCCGACAGGTACGTCGAACGCGCTGCGGATCTGCTCGACGGTCCCGTCGACGAGCGCCTCGAAGAGGCTCTCCGACTGTCGCTCGATCGCAAGGTCGTTCAATCCGATGTAGACGCGCGTGATCGGGAGGGTGGCCAGGTCGCCGGCCGCTGCGACAGCTTCCAGTGTCTCGACGAGGATGCCGACCCCGGCGCGCCCGTCGACGATGGCGAGCACGTCCTCGACCTCCGCCGCGGTGCGAACCATCGGCAGGAGGAGCTCGTCCGCACCTCCCGCGATCGCCTGCTCGAGCTCCTCCGCGCTCCGTGCGCCGATCGAGTTCACCCGGCACATGACCCTCGCCGTCGTCGCGCGGCGGATGCGCGCCAGATCCGCAACCGTGTGATCGTTGATCTCGGTGTCGGCGCCACGCTGACGCGCATGCTTCTCGCCGCGCTCCCAGTCGACGATGATGCCGTCGACGCCGGCGCGGACCGCTCTGTCGGCGAGCGACGCGTCGACGGTGAACAGGTGTAGCTCCATCACGCTCACGTTCGCTTCCGGGCGATCACAGCCAAGGAGGTTCCCCACGGAAGCGTGAGGCGAGACGCCACGCGTCCTTCCACCCGATTGACGGCCGTCAGCACGGCGTTGAGCGTCCGTGGCACGCGTTCCTCTCTGTCTCGCCATCTCGTCGAGCGACGACCGAGCACCCGCGTGACGACGACGACGGGCAACAGCAGGCACTGATAGCGCGCAAACTGCTCGACGACGAATCCAGCCTCGCTCAACGCCCGCTCGAGACGTCGTCGCGAGTAGCGGCGTCGGTGCCCGGCGTCGTCGTCGCGGTAGCTCCATAGCCACGCCCCGGCGGGAACCGTCACCAGGAGCCAGCCCGGAGCACGCAGGATCCGCGAGAGCTCCGCAAGGGTTGCAGCCTCGTCCACGTGCTCCAGCACATCGAGGAGGACAATGCCGTCAATGCTCGAGTCGGCGAGCGGGATCGCGTGGCTCGCCGCCTGAAGCACCCGGGCCTCGGGGCAGGCACGGGTCGAGAGCTCGACCGCGTCCGGCAATAGGTCGATACCGGTCACACGAGCACCTCTGCCATGGAGCTCGACCAGCATCGAGCCGGTGCCGCAGCCGACGTCCAGGATGTCTCGATCGTGCACGACTCGCGTGGACAGCAGGTTGTCTACGAGCTCGCGGCGGCCGGCGAACCAGAAGTGGTCGCGAAGGTCGTCGAGCGCGACGAGACGCTCTGGCCGGAAATCAGCCTGGCCCACGGGCGTGGTGGCGACCTCCGAGCGCATCGACAAGCGAGCACCCTATCCGACCCGTCGGCCGCCGCTCGACCGTTGGAGGGTTCGCCACCGCGCCCGAACGGTGCCTGAGCGCGCCTATCGCTCGCAAGAGCGTTCACTACACGACACGTGATAAATCGTGCTAATTTTCGAGCATGGAACCGGAACGAGGCACCAGCCGATTGAACGTGACGCTGGATCACGCACATGCCGAGAAGCTGCGACGAATGGCGGAGCAGGCCTACACCCAGGAGGGAACCCTCGCTCGTTCGCTGCTCTCGCGCGCGATCGACGAGGCCGACATCGACGCCGAGTCCATGGTCGAGCTCCTGAACGGCATCCCCGGTGCTCTCGAGCGTGCGACGCTTGGTCGGCGGCAAGGTCGGACCGGACAGACGATCCCGCTGGACGACCTCTAGCGACAGTGGCGCGCGTCGAGGTGATCGCGGTAGCGCCGGACGCGGTCGCCTCGACGACCGCTGGCTCGGATCGAGCATCTGACCGAGGGCGTCCTCTACCCGCTCTGCCGGGAGGCGTCAGGCTCCGCGAACGACGAGCGGCTCGCGTCGACGTGGGCGATCGTTCCGATGTCGACCATGCTCGCAGGCTCGAAATGGGCCACACACATCCTCGCGCCCGGCTCGCGGCGCAACGCGACCCAGACCGGTGTCCAGCGCCGGCCGGCGACCACGCTCACCACCGGTGAGGACGCGCCGCCGGTGTAGCGGACGATCGCGGGCGCCGTCGACCCGCGCAGCAGCACGCGCAAGGCGTTCCTCTGGCAATCGAAGACGTCGATGTCGAACGGCCCGCTCGACGATCGTCCGAGCGGTGTTCCCCTGATGCGGTACCGGAGTCGGAGCGGCTGCTCTGCATTCCAGAGAACGAGCGGGCTCGCTCCCGGCTCTCCGCTGGAGTCGGGCACGCGCGGTCCCTGCGACCGTGATTGCGTTCGACGTCACCAGCCCGGGCGACCGAATCCGTTGTCCCAGCTGGTTCCTGATCGATCCGTCTTCGTCCACCCGCGCGTCGATTCGGCCCGGCAACGAGGCGCGCTGTCCCGGAGAGAGCGCGAGCACGCCGACGACTCGTCGATTCCAGTACGCCTGATGCCAGTAGTCGTTCCAGTAGAACGAGCCCTCGTCCAGGACGAGGGTCGGGCTCTCGGTCGCGCGGTCGATCCAGTCTGGAGCTCCGGGCCGAAGAAGAACTGTCGGTCGCGGTCGGCGGCGATTCCGATCTCCCGCGAGGCGACGAGGGACATCGTCGTGAGGAGCAGGAGCGGGACGACGAGCAGGCCGGGTAGCCATGCTCGGCGCGCCCAGGTCGAGCGCGCGATCCACCACGATCCGAGCACGCAGGCGCCGATCGCGGCAACGATCGCTGCTCGGAAGGCCAGGTCCGACATGTGCGTCGACAGCGACATGCATCCCCACGAGCGAGGGGGCGTCGAATGTCGATCCGGGAGAGCGAGAACACGCGGTTCGGGCAACACGGCGACCACGAGCCCGACGACGCATGTGCAGCCGACCGTCACCCCACGGAACGACCACAGCCGACGCGTGCCCCAGGCCGCGAAGCACACGAGTATCGGCGGGACGAGCGTCGAGAGGTTGCGTTCCTTGAGATGACCGACGTTCTGCGCGACGAACCCTCCCGCGCGTCACGAGCGCGACGACCGTCCAGGCGACCGTGATCGCGACGAGCGCTCGGAGCCTGGTCTCGCTCACCCTGCCGAGCAGGGTGAGCACGAAGAGCGCGGCCGCTCCGGCGAGGGGCACGAGAGCGGTCATGACCGCGAGTGCTCCGACGTGCCAGACGGTCCATTCCAGCTGCCGTGCCGGCCGGGAGCGGGCGTGTCGACGACCGACGAGTAGCCGCCCAGGGGGCTCCCGTTGAGCACGCTCGCGACCAGCCAGGCCGACGAGCGATGCAGCAACGCCCGATCACCAGGAGCGCCTGGTCGCGAAGCGGGCTGCAGCCGGCGTTCCGCGAGACAGAAGAGCGCCACCGCGAGGATCGTGGCCGGCACCAGCAGCAGCGCTTGAAGGCGGATCTGCGACGCGAGACCGATCGCACACGCCGCGAGGATCTGGTTGCTCCAGGACGGGTGCGCGAACGCCCGCCACAGCAGGTAGAGCGCCGACGTGACCGCCAGGAGCGAGACCGACTCCGTCATCATCAGGGCCGAGTAGTCGAGCGCGGGAAGGGCGAGAACCGCGCAGGCGATCCCGACCGACCATCGCGCCGAGGCGACGTGACGAGCCCAGAGGTACGTCACGATCGCGGTCGAGCACCCGACCGCGGTCTGGACGAGCAGTATCGCGAGCCGGGCATGGTCGGGCCCGAAGAGCCGGAGGAGCCCTCCCGGGAGCAGGGGGTAGAGCCCGTAGTAGCCAGCTCGGCTGCCCGAGGATCTCGACCCGGCCGCTCCACATGCTCTCCCCGAGGAGCGCGTAGAGCATCTCGTCGGGCGCGATCCAGGGCGTGCTCAAGTCCCAGTTGAGAGCGATGCGCGCCCCGACGGCCGCGACGAAGACGATCGCCAGCACAACGGGTGCCGAGAGCGCGCGAGACCGAAGGCGCGAGCGCCGTAGAAGGCACGTGCGCGCCGGCGGTGGTGCGTCCGTGGTGGCGTTCGGGTTGCACCGACGGTGTGGCCATGGTGGCGGACCGGATCAGGCAGGCGGCTGATCCGTCACCGAGACTAGTACCCGGATCCTAGGCCTGCAGCCGTCCTGCCGCAGCACACCTATCGACCGAAGCCCCGCGGACTAAGGAGGGCAGGTTGCGCCATCCGGATCGTCATGGACAGTTTTCCTCGGATGCGCATCTCGTCTGCACACTAGGTTCATCACTGAGGCGATTTTCGGACTCATAGGCGTCCTCAGCAGTTGTCGATCTCGCACGGCGACTTCGAGCGTCTCTCTGATGAGGGGCCAGGTTTGGCGGGTTGAGTCTTGCGTAGCGGTGAAATCTCTTCGCGGCCTTGACGATTCCAACGAGCACCTCCGCGAGCAACCGATGCCCACCGCGAGGGTATCCAGGCGATCCCCGGCGGCAATCCTCCCACAATCGAACTGACTCGGCGGCGCACCGAGCAGCACCTGAAACACCTCAGGCGCGGCGCCAGTAGACGCCGGTCCAGTCGACCTCGACGAGCGGCTCGCCGATGCCGTGTTGATGGCGGTACTCGTCGACGGCCTGCCGGCAGGCGGGGATCGCGCCATAGTCGTCGACGATCGCGAATCCACCCGGCTGTAGCTTCGGGTACAGCGCCTCGAGCGCGACGATTGTTGACTCGTACAGGTCACCATCGAGACGAAGTACGGCGAGCCGGTCGATCGGGGCGGCGGGGAGCGTATCGCGGAACCAGCCCGGCAGGAACCGCACGTGCTGGTCGAGGAGCCCGTATCGGGCGAAGTTGTCGCGCACTTCGTGCTCGGTGACCGCGAGCTCCGAGTAGGTATGCAGGTCGCTGTGGGTGTCGGCCGGATACTTGCCCGGGTCGGGTGGCGGGAGGCCTTGGAAGGAGTCGGCGACCCAGACGGTGCGGCTCGTGTCGCCGTAGGCGGCGAGCACCGCGCGCATCAGGATCGATGCGCCGCCACGCCAGACACCGGTCTCGACAAGGTCGCCGGGCACCTGGTCTTGGAGCACGGTTTCGACAGCCTGCTGGAGCTGGTCGAGCCGTCGCATGCCGATCATTGTCTCGGCGTGGGCGGGCCAGTCTCGCCCGTCGGCTCGCAGGTTCGGGTCGAACGGGAGTAGCTCCCCATCGGCCGCAAGCGGGTTGATCGCCTCATCCTCGAACACGATTCTGGTCAGCGCCCTCTTCAGCAGGCCTAGGTACAGCTGCGGTGCGCTTGCGGTGTCCGCCACAGGACGGGACCTTAAGCCGAATCGCCCTCCCCGAAACGCACTACTTGCATCTGGGCAAGGGCTCGCATGAAGATGCAGGCGCCGCTACGCCACACGCCGGTCTCGATCAGGTCACCCGGCACATTGTCGGCGATCACAGTCTCGACCGCGTGCTGGAGCTGGTCGCCAGGTGGGCCTAGCCGAACGATGCTGTCGCTGTAGTTCGTCACATCGATCGATATGGGCTTTGCCGTGCTCCCCCGATAGTGCAAGATTCGCCCGTCGGCCCGATCCAGCCCGTCTCAGAGGGAGGGTAGACAGAGTGAACGATTCACAACGAGACGCTCTGCGACTGCGTGGCGTTGCTCGCAGAGAAGCGCTCCTGAAAGGCGGCGACCAGGCAAAGCACTTGGCCGCCCTTGAACACGCTCGGTCGCGCTTCACCGCTCGGCAGGAAGCGAAGCACGGTCCCGTCAAGGACGATGTTGATCAGATGGCCTTCAGAAGGGCTGCGGCAAAGAGGAGGCAGCGTTGAACGGAAAGGAACCCGAAGACAAGTCGATCAGACTGGACACCTCAGGCGACCAAGCGGACGAGCGCTCAACCAGTAGGTCGGCACTTCTGCGCGCGGCGGGCATCGGCGCAGCCAGCGCAGTCGTTGGAGGCGTAGTAGCACGAGATGCGGGGGCTGCAAACAATGATCCGTTGCTCGTTGGCAATGCGTCGAACGCAGCTTCCGCTACGACCGCCCTGACGGCGTCCGGGACGGCTGACACACCTGGTCTTCGGGTGGAGGCGCTCGACTACCTCTCAGGCGTTGAAGGCACGGGCGTCTACGGTGTTGTCGGATTTGGCTTCACTGGCGGCTTCTTTTCAGGCGTCGATTCAGCAATTAGCCTCGCGCCCGCCAGCGCAACAGGCCCGCCTTCCGGCATTGCCTTCAAGGGTGACATGAGCGTGGACAGCAATGGCGCGCTGTGGATCTGCATCGCGGATGGTGAGCCCGGGACTTGGATCCGCCTGTCGAGCGTCGATCTTCTCCAGGTTCCTCAGCGGCTCATCGACACGCGCTTCGGCGGAGGGGGTCCATTCGCACCTGGTGAGACGCGGACGTACAACGTTGGCGGCGTCGTGAGCGGTATTCCCGCCCACGCGAACGGGATCCTCGGAATCATCAGTGTCGTCAACACTACCGTCGACGCTTCCGGCGTCGGCTTCGTCGTCGCCTACCCCAAGGGAACGGCACAGCCGGCGACGGCGACCGGTACCTGGTTCGGCAACAACCAGATCCTCGCCACCGGCTTCTCGATTGGGCTCGGCGGAGCCCCGCCGGGGATCTCAGTCTTCTGCTTCCGGCAGACGGAAGTTGTGATCGACATTACAGGCTACGTCGCCTAGTAGATGGCCGTCGCGGACATGGGCGCCGACGAAGGTCGACGCCCTCTCCTCTGTCCACAAAAAAGCCTGCAAAACGCGCTGGTCCGCGCCCTATCGTGTGTCCGCGATCGCCTGGCTTAAGTCAGGGTGAGCGCCAGCGGGATCGCACAGTTCGCCCGTTGCTGCCTCCTTGCGCTGATGACTTGGCGAAGCACAGCAGCCAGTGACGCCATGAACTCGCATATCTCGAGGACATGACCCATCCCATTCCGGCCGTGCCGGCCGCGCGTCCGCCGGCCAGAACGTAAGCGTTGGCGCTGGTCATCCGAGGACTTGGCCTGGACCTCCACGAGCTTCTCATGTCTGCCGTCATAGCCAGGTGTCTCGTCAAACGGAATACGCGACTGTCGTCCGAGTAGATGACCGGGGCTGCTGAGGTGACACGACCTACCGCGGGCGCCGATTAGTGGCTGACTTGGACAGGACGTGCTCGGTTGCGTGCGACAATAATTGCTTGGAAATTTCGCCTCACGTCGTCGACAAAATCGAGCACCTCGAAACGGTCCTGCCAATGGCGGTAGACGTATCCCGGCGAGACGATCGCCTCGCCGTAAAACGATGCGTCTCGATTCGGCCCGCCACCGGTAGCGGCATAGATGAACTCCCCCTCGTCGTACGCCTGCTTCGTCGCCTCTACATCCGTGAACGAAGCCGCGAGGGCAGTCTGCCACGGGCCCTCGGGCTCGCCGTGCCTGAAGACTCGCAGTAATCAATGAATCCACGGCGCTGCGTCGCTCACGACGATGAGACCACCGGGTTTCAGAATTCGGTGAAACTCTGCGATCCAGGCCTGATGTGCTCGCTCGGCGAGATGCGAGAACACGCTGTACGCGTAGACGAGATCGAGTGATCGATCATCAAAGGTGGTCGGTGGCAACGAATCGACTACCTCGAGATGCAGTCCTGGTAGTCCGTTGCGGGAGATCTCGATGATAGCTGGGATCGACGTCGATACCGTGAAGTCTTTCGGGCGGAACGTCCTTAAGGAAAAGGCGGAGGTGTCTTCCCCAGCCGCATCCAAAGTCCAAGACCGCGCACGTCGAAAGCGAGGCTGACCCATGCGTTGCTTGGGAGGCCTTGACCTCCGCGTAGAAGCGGAAAGCCTCGCGGAGGGAAGTCTCGCCCGCAGACCCGACCATACCCTCCTGTAGCGCTTCGTCCGGGAACGGCGGCATCACGAGGCCGTTGACGACGGGCGTGTGAACGCTCGCGACCAGCATTTCTAGCCACTCGCTCGTCCGACATCAGCCGCACTCTCTGATGAATCCTCTGGAGATCCAACGGCTCAGGCGACGTCCGGCCGAAGAGCCGTCCGAGAGTCGTTCTGCGGAGATTGGCGAGTCGAAGCATGTGCGCGCGCACCCCTAACGACCGGGAGGCGCTTGTCCAGGCACGGCGGCGCGCGAACCGGTTCGTCACCGAGTCGACCCAGCGACGAGCCCGTGAGCGCCGAAGCGTACGGCCAGGATCCCAGCTGCGGCGTGAGATGCGATCGTCCAGGATCAACGTGCGCTCACGAGCGCCCGGATCGGTTCCGCGCTCGACCACGACGAACCCTCCGTAAACCCAGATGCTGGAGATAAAGTCGGAGGAAGTGGCAGCTGCCTCCACGAGGTCGAACACCAACGGGGTCAAGCCGAGCTTGTCGGCCCATTCGTGACTCGGCGCCTGGAACTCCGGCCAGTGAGTCCAAGCCCAATCCTCGATGACATACAGTCCGCCAGGACGGAGGCGCGGGTACAGCGCCTCGAAACTGGCTTTCGTCGGCCAGTAGAAGTGGGAACAGTCGTCGATGACTAGGTCGAGAGGACCCTTGAACTCGAGATCGACGATCTGTTGGAGGCGCGTCTTATCCGCTTGATCGGTCGACCAGTATGTGGTGATCGAGTCTTGGACGCCGCGAGATTCTTTGAATCGCGTGAAATATCGACTGTCTTCGCGTGAAGCAAGATCTATCGCGACCAGCTTTCGAGGATGAAAGACCTCCGCCCAAAACGCGATGCTTCCCCCATCCCAGATACCCAACTCGAAGATGTTTCCAGCCTGGAACTCTTGCTTGAGCGTCCAGAACGTTCGGTATTGGTCGACCAGCTCTCTTATTTTCAGAAATCGAAAGCACTCGTCGCCGAGCTCCCAGGCGTCTGAGCGGTAGTGCTCGAGTCTGAAAACGAGGTCATCGAGGAGCATCCGATCCGACTGCCACACGATTCTGTCCAAGGCGGCAGTGGGTGAAGGTGAGCTCATCGTGCGCGCCCATCCTGGGCCATACCGCCGACGTGCGAGACCGTCTGGATGCTCACGCACACCCGCATCGGAAAGTCCTCGTACGGTAGCGCTCCTCTCCAGCGGTTGTGACTCTCTGCAGACAAGAAGTAGGTCTCCGTGTCGCTGTCGATCTGAGCGAGAAGGTGCTCAAGCCTCCGTACGGAGAGTCCCAGGCGCTCGACGATGAAGCGAAGTCTTTGGAGGTGCTCGGCGCTACCCCGCCCTCTGTGAACGTGGTCAATTGCATGGATGGAGACGCCGTCAGGTTCGAGGAACCTGGCCATGCCTCGAAAGATGCCTCCTAACCCGTGTTTGTCTAGATGCTCGAGCACGGAGATTGAAAACGCGCAGTTGAATGGGCGGTCGGGAAGATCCGCGACGGCGTCGTCGAATCGTGCGCGAACGAAATTGACCGCCGGACACGCTTGGCGATAGTAATCGTATTCGACCGGCCCGTTGCCCGACCCGTCATAGGGATCCACAACCCAGACCTTGTAACCAAGCCGCGTGAGAACATCAGCGACATACGGTTGGCCGCTACCGATCTCGATGAGACTTGCCCCCCGCGCCACGTTCGCCAAGATCATTTTCAGTACCCATGGACGTTGCACGTCTTTCAAGTCGCCCTGCGTCGACGCCATTGGATTGAGGTGCTCGAAACTGTCCACATAGTCCCCGACGGTTGCGTAGGACAGGTCGGTCGACGGATGGCTTGCGTATTGAGCTGCGATTCGTTGGAGGAGAAGATCGTCGAACCAGTCAGAGGTAAGCGATCGTTCTGCAGTCTCCGCCAAGTGCGTAGCGAGCCTGCCGCGAAGCCGAGGCATTCTCATAACGGCGGCAACGCCAGGCGGATGTATGCGAGCGCCTGGCGCTCGGTCATGGATAGTCCCAGGCTGGCATAGAACTGTCGCACGCCGTCCGACAGGGCCGCGAGAGTGGCCTCTAGCCACTTGTGTCCATAGCGCTGATCTGGCTCAAGGTGATTCCCTTCAGCCCATTCGTTCCATGCGTTCAGGAAGACGAGGGGCTCTTGAACCTCTGCGCGAACGAGGGTCTGGAGCACGATCTTTCGGAGCCACAGCCGATATCTTGCAGGCGACGAGTTGACGATGATGTGGCTGTGTGGCCCACGACGTGCCGTGTTGTCCCATGAAGGCATGGCGCCGCGATACCAGTGATATGACGGGAGAGGCTTAGCCAGCTGATTTTGCATCACGGCCTCGTAATCTTCTAGATAGCCGTCGAATTCGCGCGCTAACCCTCGACCGGGCCACCGCGCTCCCCAACGGCATCGCGCTCCCACCGCTCGAGGCGCCCGAGGCGGTGCGCCAGATGATCGAGGCCGGCAACGTGATCGCCCGCACGCCGTACCTGTGGGGCGGCGGCCACGGCAAGTGGGTCGACACGGGCGACCACTGCAGCGGCTCCGTGTCCTTCGTGCTGGCCTCCGCCGGCTACCTGCAGGCGCCGCTCGCGTCCGGCCCGCTCATGTCGTGGGGGGAGCCGGGACCGGGCAAGTGGGTCAAGCATCTACGCCCACCAGGGACACGTGTGGATGACCGTGGCCGGCATCCGCTTCGACACGTCGGGCGCGTCCCAGACCGGCTCGCGCTGGCAGAACGAGATGCGCTCCAGCGCGGGCTTCACCGTCCGCCACCCGCCCAGGGCTCTAGACACCGAGGAAGCGGCCCTCCTCGAGGTCGAGCTCGTGCTCGACCCGGCGCCGCACGTCGTCGGAGATCACGCCGTCCGAGCGAAGAAGCTGGTCGAGCGCCTCGCGCTGGGCGTCGATCAGCTCGGAGACGATGCGCAGGTAGTCGCTCGTGCGCGACTCGATCGCGCCGTCGTCGGCATCGTCGTCGAAGCGCGCCGCGAAGCGGTTGTAGCGGTAGCGGTACATGCCGGCCATCCGCTCGAGCGTGTCCCTCGCGCGGCCAGTCCTCCTCGCCCAGCCGCTCGATCCGCTCGAGCGCGGCGCGTGCCGCGACCTTGCGCGCCTTGTTCTCCTCGATCTGCTCGCCGTCGCCCTCCTCGACCCCGAGCACCCGGACCACGAGCGGCAGGCTGAGCCCCTGGACCACGAGCGTGACCAGGATCACGACGAAGGCGATGAACAGGATCAGCGGGCGCTCCGTGAACGGCGCGCCGTCGTCGGTGGTGAGCGGGAGCGCGAGCGCGGCGGCGAGCGAGACGGCGCCGCGCATCCCCATCCACGCGACGAGGGCGACGTTGCGCTGCGGCAGCCGCGTCCCGCGCAGCCGCAGCACGCTGGTGAGCGCGAAGACCCACACGGACCGCACGAGCACGACCGCGAGGCTCGCCAGCAGCCCGTAGCCGATCACGGTGCTGACGTCGAAGTCGGCCGCGCGCAGCTCGTCGAGCAGCCCCGGCAGCTGCAGGCCGATGAGCACGAACAGGAACGAGTTGAGCAGGAAGATGAGGATCTGCCAGACCGGGATGGACTGCATGCGCAGCGACGCGGTCGTCAGGCGGCTGGTCTGCGAGCCCATGTAGAGGCCGACCGTGACCGCGGCGACGACGCCCTACAGCTCGAGCTGCTCGGCCGGCAGGTAGGCGAGGTAGGCCGTGAGGAGCGAGATCGTGATCTCCACCGGCGGGTCGTCGAGCCGCGCGCGGACGAAGGCGACGACCCAGCCGACCGCGAGCCCGATCGCGACGCCGCCGGCCGCCGCCAGCAGGAACCGCCCGCCGGCGTCCGCGACGCTGAACGTGCCCGCGGTGAC